>CANNDD010000029.1 GCA_947503285.1 uncultured Croceitalea sp. | reverse complement strand
AACTTCACGGTGGACACGGTAGAGGCGGCATTGGCCGAACTCGCGGGAAGGACCGATAACGACACACAATACACCGCAGGCAACGGATTGAACCTAGACGGCAGTAACGAGTTCACTGCTGTTGCCAGCCCCGATGCGAACAACGCATTGGACGTACGCGCCAACGGTATCTATGCCACGGACACGGATGACCAGACGGCCAC
>CANNDD010000028.1 GCA_947503285.1 uncultured Croceitalea sp. | reverse complement strand
CGGACGGTACCGAGGACGTCAACTATAGGGACCTTGACGATGACGGCGACGGTATCGACACGCCCGATGAGGACGATGACGGTGACGGCGACCCCACCAACGACGATACCGACGATGACGGTACGCCGGATTACCTGGACCCTGACAACGACGAGGGTCCCGATACGGACGGCGACGGTGTACCCGACGTCACGGATATCGATGACGACAACGACGGTAT
>CANNDD010000027.1 GCA_947503285.1 uncultured Croceitalea sp. | reverse complement strand
CCGACCACCTTGACATCGATTCCGACGATGACGGCATCCCCGACAACGTGGAGGGGCAGCCTACCGATGGCTATGTGCCTCCAACTGGTGATGACAGTGACGGTGACGGCCTTGACGACGCCTATGAGGGCGATAACGGCGACGAGGGCATTGACCCCGAGGACACGGATGGCGACGGTACCGACGACTACCTTGACGATGACAGTGACAACGATCTGGT
>CANNDD010000026.1 GCA_947503285.1 uncultured Croceitalea sp. | reverse complement strand
GACGATACGGACAACGACGGGATACCCGATTATCTTGACCCTACCGATGATAGTGATATGGATTCCGATGGGGATGGCATCAACGATAGCGATGAAGATCTTGACGGTGACGGTGATCCCAACAACGATGATACCGATGGTGACGGCATACCGGATTACTTGGACCCGGACGATGATGGCGATGGCATCGATACGGCTGATGAGGATGTCAATGGTGACGGTGACCCTACCAACGACGATACGGACAACGACGG
>CANNDD010000025.1 GCA_947503285.1 uncultured Croceitalea sp. | reverse complement strand
GTGTATTGTGTGTCGTTATCGGTCCTTCCCGCGAGTTCGGCCAATGCCGCCTCTACCGTGTCCACCGTGAAGTTGTCACCGGCGTCCGCTACAGTTACCTCCCCAGCATTTTGGTCGTCCGTGGCATAGATCCCGTTGGCGCGTACGTCCAGTGCGTTGTTCGCATCGGGGCTAGCAACAGCAGTGAACTCGTTACTACCGTCAAGGTTCAATCCGTTGCCCGCAGTGTATTGTGTGTCGTTATCGGTTCTTCCCGCGAGTTCGGCCAATGCCGCCTCTACCGTGTCCAC
>CANNDD010000024.1 GCA_947503285.1 uncultured Croceitalea sp. | reverse complement strand
CCAACGGGTACAACGGGCGAATACACCAACACTGCACAGGTTACTGCCAGTGACCAAGTGGACCCCGACAGTACCCCGGACAATGATGATGGCGACCAGAGTGAGGACGATGAGAGCGTCGCGGGCATAACACTGGAACAGGTCGACCTTCAACTCGACATATCGAACGCGCCTACATCGGGCAATGCAGGGGACACCGTAACCTATACCGTGGACCTACTCAACGACGATACCGTACAGACCGGTGACGCCACGGGTGTCGACGTAGTCGTAACGGTACCCTCAGGGTTTACCATCGTAACGGG
>CANNDD010000023.1 GCA_947503285.1 uncultured Croceitalea sp. | reverse complement strand
GGTGACCAGAGTGAGGACGATGAGGACATCGCAACCTTTACCATTCAGTCCGCCGACCTCAGCCTTGCCAAGAGCGTTACGCCAACATCGGCGAGCGTCGGCCAGACCGTCACCTTTACCTTGGAGGTCTCCAATGCGGGGCCAGATAATGCCACAGGGGTATCCATCGCCGACCTCGTGCCCGATGGCTATACCATCGGTACCATCAACGATGGCGGCACACGTATAGGGAACGAAATTACATGGACGGGCCTTTCCGTCACCAACGGAGGTTCCACATCGGTATCCTTTGAGGCCACAGTGAACATGCCAACGGGTACAACGGGCGAATACACCAACACTGCACAGGTTACTGCCAGTGACCAAGTGGACCCCGACAGTACCCC
>CANNDD010000022.1 GCA_947503285.1 uncultured Croceitalea sp. | reverse complement strand
GCATTGGACGTACGCGCCAACGGTATCTATGCCACGGACACGGATGACCAGACGGCCACTGAGGTAACGGTAGCTGATGCCGGTGACAACTTCACGGTGGACACCGTTGAGGCGGCATTGGCCGAACTCGCGGGAAGAACCGATAACGACACACAATACACTGCGGGCAACGGGTTGAACCTCGACGGCAGCAACGAGTTCACTGCTGTTGCTAGCCCCGATGCGAACAACGCACTGGACGTACGTGCCAACGGTATCTATGCCACCGACACGGATGACCAGACGGCCACTGAGGTAGCTGTAGCTGATGCCGGTGACAACTTCACGGTGGACACGGTAGAGGCGGCATTGGCCGAACTCGCGGGAAGAACCGATAACGACACACAATACAC
>CANNDD010000021.1 GCA_947503285.1 uncultured Croceitalea sp. | reverse complement strand
GTCAGCTACCGTTACCTCCCCAGCATTTTGGTCGTCCGTGGCATAGATACCGTTGGTACGTACGTCCAATGCGTTGTCGGCATCGGGACTCGCCACCGCCGTGAACTCGTTGCTGCCGTCAAGGTTCAATCCATTCCCAGCAGTGTATTGTGTGTCGTTATCGGTTCTTCCCGCAAGTTCGGCCAATGCCGCCTCTACCGTGTCCACCGTGAAGTTGTCGCCGGCATCCGCTACCGTTACCTCCCCGGCATTTTGGTCATCACTGCCCAGACTGCTCAAGGGAACGTCAAAGTTGTTCCCTGCCTCGGTAATTCGGAGGTCCGTGCCATTTATCCCAAAAGCCGTAATAAGTTCATTCGTGTCACTTGCATCCCCTGGGGTCGCGCTACCGCCAACAGGTGCCCATGCACCGGAGTCGAAAACATATAACTGACCACTCGCAGTATCCACATAGGTGGTTCCCTCAGCAGGTGTTCC
>CANNDD010000020.1 GCA_947503285.1 uncultured Croceitalea sp. | reverse complement strand
ATACCGATGTGGTATGGTGGGAGGATTTCGGGGACTTGGCTGATGGTACTACGGTGGACGATGGCACGACGGCATGGAGCGCCGTCCGCACGGGCGGTTTCTTCGACGTTCAGGACGGTGCTTTTGAGGTGCGCGGGGGCAGTCCCGCTCCCGGTGTATGGACCTCCGAGGTGATACCGATCGGTGGCCCGGTCAGGGTATCGGTCGATGTTGACGATATGGACTCGAACAAGGAACGGGCGGATTTTGTTCGTGCGTACTATATTTTGGACGGTGGCGTGCAGATAGGGTTCGGGGCTGTTGCCGACGATCTTGAGTCGGCCGTGGAGCTCAGTTCACCCTTGATTACGGGCAGCACGGTCCAGATCGTTCTTGAGGGCCAGGTCAGTGGGAACAACGAGATATACCGGGTGGACAATGTAAGGGTGCTTGGTGATGCGGGTACAGCGCAGGAATTCAGTTTGACGGTCAACGATGGTACTGGTGACGGCAGTTTCTTGGCGGGTACTGAGGTAACGGTGATGGCGGATTCCGCACCCTCGGGGCAGGAGTTCGACATCTGGACGGGTGATGTTTCGGGCCTTGCCGATACGGGCTTGGCCACGACGACCCTTACGATGCCGTCATCGAACGTGACGTTGACGGCTACCTACCGCGATATTTCCACGGGCGATACCGATGTGGTATGGTGGGAGGATTTCGGGGACTTGGCCGATGGTACGACGGTGGACGATGGCACGACGGCATGGAGCGCCGTCCGCACGGGCGGTTTCTTCGACGTTCAGGACGGTGCTTTTGAGGTGCGCGGGGGCAGTCCCGCTCCCGGTGTATGGACCTCCGAGGTGATACCGATCGGTGGCCCGGTCAGGGTATCGGTCGATGTTGACGATATGGACTCGAACAAGGAACGGGCGGATTTTGTTCGTGCGTACTATATTTTGGACGGTGGCGTGCAGATAGGGTTCGGGGCTGTTGCCGACGATCTTGAGTCGGCCGTGGAGCTCAGTTCACCCTTGATTACGGGCAGCACGGTCCAGATCGTCCTTGAGGGCCAGGTCAGTGGGAACAACGAGATATACCGGGTGGACAATGTAAGGGTGCTTGGTGATGCGGGTACAGCGCAGGA
>CANNDD010000019.1 GCA_947503285.1 uncultured Croceitalea sp. | reverse complement strand
CTTCGACTGCGCTATTAGTTTAGCATTCTATATTTGAAGTAAGTTCAATCAAATTAAATTTCTGAAAAACCAGAGGGAAAAGGTGAACTATTTCGACTGTTGGAACTGTAGGTTCCATACTGAGCATCAGTCCTTTTCCCTCTAAGGTTTCGGTACCATTTAGAATGTTAAGCGTAAAGGCTTATTAATAGCTTTAGTACACGGACCTTATTGGTTCTTCAGGTCTTTAATCACAAATTCAAAATTATGAAAAACAAGGTTATAGGGATTGATATCTCTAAAGACAACTTAGATTTTTGCCAGTTGGAACCAACTACCATGAACGTAACCGGCAGAGGTGCGACCCCCAATCAAAGGAGTGCCATTGAAAAATGGATCAAGTGCTTTGATAGGTATACCGTTTTTGCACTGGAACATACAGGACATTATGGGGCGCTTTTAATCGAATGTATAAATGAACATGGGTTTGACCTTTACCTTATCAACCCCTTGGAACTAAAAAAATCCTTGGGTATCCACAGAGGAAAGACAGATGCCAAAGATGCCTATCGAATCGCGGAATATGCCATTGTCAACCAGCATAAACTCAAATACCACCAATTGCCCTCCAGATCCCTGAAAAAGCTAAAGGCCCTACTAACGGCAAGGGAACGGTATGTAAAGATATCCGTGCAGTTGCAGAATGCGGTCAAGGCCAATGAAATATTGGACAAATCAATTGATGTGAAGTTCCTTGTCTCAGAAGAAAGAAAACTCCACCAAGCGATCATCAAGAGCATCAGGAAGGTAGAGACCGAAATAAAAAAAGTCGTTGCCCAAAACATTGAACTCAAAACAACCTATGAGAAAATAACCAAGGTAGTGGGCATAGGGCCCATAATCGCAACCAAATGCATCGTAGAGACCGCTAATTTCTCTAAGTTTGACAATGCCAGGAAGTTCAGCTGCCATTGTGGACTGGCGCCTTTTGAATACAAGTCCGGAACCAGTATCAGAGGAAAAACCAAAACACATTATCTCAGGGATAAATCCCTTAAAGCGATACTTACAAAAGGGGCCGTAACCGCAATTCAACATGACATCCAGCTCAAAAAATACTACAATCGTAAAATGGCCGAAGGAAAACACCATATGAGTGTCATCAATGCCGTAGCAAATAAACTTGTCCTTAGAATCTTTGCAGTGGCAAAAAGAAAGGAACCCTTTGTGAAATTATCCCATTGAATATTTGTTTTTAACTTAGAATGCTCAG
>CANNDD010000018.1 GCA_947503285.1 uncultured Croceitalea sp. | reverse complement strand
GTGTATTGTGTGTCGTTATCGGTCCTTCCCGCGAGTTCGGCCAATGCCGCCTCTACCGTGTCCACCGTGAAGTTGTCCCCGGCATCCGTTACAGCTACCTCAGTGGCCGTCTGGTCATCCGTGTCCGTGGCATAGATACCGTTGGCGCGTACGTCCAGTGCGTTGTTCGCATCGGGGCTCGCCACCGCCGTGAACTCGTTGCTGCCGTCTAGGTTCAATCCATTCCCAGCAGTGTATTGTGTGTCGTTGTCGGTTCTTCCCGCGAGTTCGGCCAATGCCGCCTCTACCGTGTCCACCGTGAAGTTGTCGCCGGCATCCGCTACCGTTACCTCCGTGGCCGTTTGGTCATCACTGCCCAGACTGCTCAAGGGAACGTCAAAGTTGTTCCCTGCCTCGGTAATTCGGAGGTCCGTACCATTTATTCCAAAAGCCGTAATAAGTTCATTCGTGTCACTTGCATCCCCTGGGGTTGCGCTACCGCCAACAGGCGCCCATGCACCGGAGTCGAAAACATATAACTGACCACTCGCAGTATCCACATAGGTGGTTCCCTCAGCAGGTGTTCCGGTAGGTCCACCGGTACCCCTTAATGTAAGTTCGTTGGTATCGTCACTGTCACCGTCACGGATGTCTATCAATGCAGCGGTACCATTGGTAATGGTGACCTCCACACTTTCGTTCGCAACTCCGTTGGTACCTATACCCAGGTCTTGATCATCGGTCGCATAGATACCGTTGGCACGTACGTCCAATGCGTTGTTCGCGTCGGGGCTCGCCACCGCCGTGAACTCGTTGCTGCCGTCTAGGTTCAATCCATTCCCAGCGGTGTATTGTGTGTCGTTGTCGGTCCTTCCCGCGAGTTCGGCCAATGCCGCCTCTACGGTATCCACCGTGAAGTTGTCACCGGCGTCAGCTACCGTTACCTCCCCTGCATTTTGGTCGTCCGTGGCATAGATACCGTTGGCGCGTACGTCCAATGCGTTGTTCGCATCGGGGCTCGCCACCGCCGTGAACTCGTTGCTGCCGTCTAGGTTCAATCCGTTGCCCGCGGTGTATTGTGTGTCGTTATCGGTCCTTCCCGCGAGTTCGGCCAATGCCGCCTCTACCGTGTCCACCGTGAAGTTGTCGCCGGCATCCGTTACAGCTACCTCCGTGGCCGTCTGGTCATCCGTGTCCATGGCATAGATCCCGTTGGCGCGTACGTCCAGTGCGTTGTTCGCATCGGGACTAGCCACCGCCGTGAACTCGTTGCTGCCGTCTAGGTTCAACCCGTTGCCAGCAGTGTATTGTGTGTCGTTATCGGTCCTTCCCGCAAGTTCGGCCAATGCCGCCTCTACGGTGTCCACCGTGAAGTTGTCGCCGGCATCCGTTACAGCTACCTCAGTGGCCGTCTGGTCATCACTGCCCAGACTGCTCAAAGGAACGTCAAAGTTGTTCCCTGCCTCGGTAATTCGGAGGTCCGTACCATTTATTCCAAAAGCCGTAATAAGTTCATTCGTATCACTTGCATCCCCTGGGGTCGCGCTACCGCCCACTATGTTCCATGTGGTACCGTCCCACATATATAATTGTCCAGCAGCAGTGTCTACGTAGGTGACACCAGTATTATTGTTGGCCGGGGCACCAGAGGGTGCACCAGTACCACTAGTCGTAAGCTCATTGGTGATATCAGCGTCGGCATCTTCAATACTTATCGTTGTATTATTACCATCCGTAATTTCAATTCTGACCTGTTCTTCTGGTACCAAGACCGTATGGCTTAAATCTTGGTTGTCGGAACCAAGCGAAGTTAACGGTACTTGTAAAGATCCTCCAGAATCGGTTATTCTTAAATTCGTACCAACTACGGCAAATGCTGTATTAATTTCATTTGCTGCGTCAGCATCCCCGTCACGGATATCAATCAATGCGGCGGCACCATCGGTAATGGTGACCTCCACACTTTCGTTCGCAACTCCGTTGGTACCAATACCCAAGTCCTGGTCATCGGTGCCATCGACACCATCGAGTTCCGTCTGTAGTTCCTCTATGGCGTCTTGTACATTCGTGCTGGTCGTATTGCCAGTTGCAGTGAAGTCAACTCCGGTGGCGTCTTGGTCATCGGTGCCGACAAAGGTGATCGGGGCTCCATCACCATTGTCAAAGGTGAAGGTCCCATTTCCATTATCCGT
>CANNDD010000017.1:2500-5263 GCA_947503285.1 uncultured Croceitalea sp. | reverse complement strand
AAAAAGAGTTTTATATTTGCACCCGCTTTGGGAGATAAGCGAAGGATAAATGAGGGGATTGGGGGCCCGTAGGGGGTTCTTTTTTTTCGGATTGTCCTTAAGAAGAAAGAAGTTCATATACATATTGAAATAGACAGCGTAAAAGAGAATAAACAAGAACCATTTTGAAGTCAAGGAACTTAGAGGGGTTGATGAAGGTATCGCGAGATATTTAACGATCAACAATGAAGAGTTTGATCCTGGCTCAGGATGAACGCTAGCGGCAGGCCTAACACATGCAAGTCGAGGGGTAACATTGGTGCTTGCACCAGATGACGACCGGCGCACGGGTGCGGAACGCGTATGGAACCTACCTTTGTCAGGGGAATAGCCCAGAGAAATTTGGATTAATGCCCCATGGTAACATTAGATCGCATGATCAGGTGTTTAAAGATTCATCGGACGAAGATGGCCATGCGTACCATTAGCTGGTTGGTAAGGTAACGGCTTACCAAGGCAACGATGGTTAGGGGCCCTGAGAGGGGGATCCCCCACACTGGTACTGAGACACGGACCAGACTCCTACGGGAGGCAGCAGTGAGGAATATTGGACAATGGGCGGGAGCCTGATCCAGCCATGCCGCGTGCAGGATGACGGCCCTACGGGTTGTAAACTGCTTTTATACGGGAAGAAACCCGCCTTCGTGAAGGCGGCTGACGGTACCGTAAGAATAAGGACCGGCTAACTCCGTGCCAGCAGCCGCGGTAATACGGAGGGTCCGAGCGTTATCCGGAATCATTGGGTTTAAAGGGTCCGTAGGCGGGCGTATAAGTCAGTGGTGAAAGTCTGCAGCTCAACTGTAGAACTGCCTTTGATACTGTACGTCTTGAGTTATAGTGGGGTTGCCGGAACATGTGGTGTAGCGGTGAAATGCATAGATATCACATAGAACACCGATCGCGAAGGCAGGTGACCAACTATATACTGACGCTGATGGACGAAAGCGTGGGGAGCGAACGGGATTAGATACCCCGGTAGTCCACGCCGTAAACGATGGATACTAGCTGTCGGGACTTCGGTCTCGGCGGCCAAGCGAAAGTGATAAGTATCCCACCTGGGGAGTACGTTCGCAAGAATGAAACTCAAAGGAATTGACGGGGGCCCGCACAAGCGGTGGAGCATGTGGTTTAATTCGATGATACGCGAGGAACCTTACCAGGGCTTAAATGTAAGTTGCATGGGGCAGAGACGCCCCTTTCTTCGGACCACTTACAAGGTGCTGCATGGTTGTCGTCAGCTCGTGCCGTGAGGTGTCAGGTTAAGTCCTATAACGAGCGCAACCCCTACCGTTAGTTGCCAGCATGTAAAGATGGGGACTCTAACGGGACTGCCGGTGCAAACCGTGAGGAAGGTGGGGACGACGTCAAATCATCACGGCCCTTACGTCCTGGGCTACACACGTGCTACAATGGCCGGTACAGAGGGAAGCCACCACGCAAGTGGGCGCGGATCTATAAAACCGGTCACAGTTCGGATCGGGGTCTGCAACTCGACCCCGTGAAGCTGGAATCGCTAGTAATCGGATATCAGCCATGATCCGGTGAATACGTTCCCGGGCCTTGTACACACCGCCCGTCAAGCCATGGAAGCTGGGGGTGCCTGAAGTCCGTCACCGAGAGGAGCGGCCTAGGGCAAAATCGGTAACTAGGGCTAAGTCGTAACAAGGTAGCCGTACCGGAAGGTGCGGCTGGAACACCTCCTTTCTAGAGACGATGCGCCTTATCGGCCCCGTTCTTTGGTCGAGGGATGGTTTTTGTCCTTTTATGTTGTCTATCGATATGTTGTTAAGATATTGTACTGTTAAGAAACAGGCCAAGACAGTCTCATAGCTCAGCTGGTTAGAGCGCTACACTGATAATGTAGAGGTCGGCAGTTCGAGTCTGCCTGAGACTACTTATTGAGTACGAAGGCGAAAGTTGGAGGTACGACGTTCATTTAATTGAAATATTGAAGAGGAAATTTTAGAGGTTGAGAAGCTTAGTTTTAAGTGTTGAGTGCCGGTTTTTGAATAACGGCACGCACAACTAAAAACTCAAAACTAATAACTCAGAACTTTTATTTGGGGGATTAGCTCAGCTGGCTAGAGCGCCTGCCTTGCACGCAGGAGGTCATCGGTTCGACTCCGATATTCTCCACCAGGGCCCCTTCCGGTTCCCCCAATTGGGGAGGAATATCACCGAGAGGGAAAATCTTCTCCCCATTGGGGAGATTGAGAGGGGCTTTAACGTTCATTGACATATTGGGACATATTATAAAGACACGAGTCATTTATAATAAGTTAAAAGAAGAAACTTAAGTAGTAGAATAGAATACATAAGTATAAGTAATATTAAGGATTACGAGAGGGCACCTGTACCGCGAGGTACGGTGCGACAAGCAAAATAAGGGCGTATGGGGAATGCCTAGGCTCTCAGAGGCGAAGAAGGACGTGATAAGCTGCGAAAAGCCACGGGGAACTGCACACGAGTGTTGATCCGTGGATATCCGAATGGGGCAACCCACTATGTTGAAGGCATAGTATCCGCAAGGAGGCGAACCCGCTGAACTGAAACATCTAAGTAGGCGGAGGAAGAGAAAACAAAAGTGATTCCGTTAGTAGTGGCGAGCGAACGCGGATTAGCCCAAACCAAGGTTGTTCCGGCAACCTTGGGGTTGTAGGACCACGATATTCGGACCATAATGAACTAGAACGCTTTGGAAAGAGCGGCCATAGACGGTGATAG
>CANNDD010000016.1 GCA_947503285.1 uncultured Croceitalea sp. | reverse complement strand
CTTTGCAGTGGCAAAAAGAAAGGAACCCTTTGTGAAATTATCCCATTGAATATTTGTTTTTAACTTAGAATGCTCAGTGTGACATGATTATAAATTGATTATCGATAACCCCAATTGGTGACACGGGCGGCTTTCATAACAATTTCCACGGACGGTTTCGTAATCTTGCGATTTGGTAGCCGACATTCCTTAAATTTCCAGTGATGATGCATTAAAACACTTCGACCGCGCCCAGTGTGACATGATTATAAAACTGATTATCGATAACCCCAATGTGTGACATGGGCGTTTTTCATAACAATTTCCAAAGATGGTTTAGTGATCTTGCGATTCGATAGCCGACATTCCATAAATTTCCAGTGCTGCATTAAAACACTTCGACTGTGCTCAGTGTGACATGGTAACAAAATAGCTTATCGATACCTCCAACTGGTTACATCAGCTTCTATAGGAGCACTTTCTGCAATGCGCTTCATGATTTTGGGCACGTACATGCTATTGTACCGCAACCTTGAAATATGGTTGGGTTGGTCAGGGTCACCGTTCCAACAATGTTCGGCACGGTCACCGTACAACACTTCGCCATCATAATAAGGGTTTGTAGTACTTTCCAAAAAATCTTCCATAAGGTATACGGCATTATTCAAGTAATAATTGTCCATATCACCGCAGTAGATATGGATCTTACCTTTTAGGTTAGCACCCAACTTATCCCAATCCCGTTCTAAAATATGTCGTAGATCAAAGTTCTCTTTCCAGTAATTGGCGACCTCAGCATTGATATCGCCAGTGCTTTTATCCCAGATACGCTCCGGATACCCTTCGGAGTTTTGCGGGGAATAGGTTGCTTCCCATATATCCCATTGTTGTCCAGACCTTGATTTTGTGCCAAGCACCAGTTCCAAATGGTTTTCATCTTTAATGGTTGCCGTAATATCACCCAAATAATCACGGTGCGCAGGCACTTCTAGCTGTTTATGCCCACTATCATAATAGTAGGCGTTCTTATCCTCGTAAATATTCGTCAAACAATAGGCCCTAAAGTCAATGGGATCGGGGCAGGCGGCAAAACAACCATTGTATTCCTCAGGATATTTCACTTGAACGGCCAGAGCTTCCCAACCCCCGGTCGAACCACCGTACAAAAAGCGTGACCAGCCCTCACCCATACCTCGAAACTGTTTTTCGATATGAGGAATCAATTCATAAGTGATGGCATCTCCATAAGGCCCTTGACTCGCTGAGTTTACGGCATAAGAGTCGTCATAATAAGGTGTGGGATGCTGAATTTGAACAATCAAGAACCGCGGAAAGTCAGGGTCGTTCCATCGCTTATAAAAATCATGGGCTTCTTGCTGTTGTATGATATTGTAGCCCTCCACGTCAAAACGGGCCGAATATTCGGGTTTGGTACCGGGGTCGGGTGGCGTTGTTCGAAATCCCCCAAAATCATCTGGAAAATGACCATGAAAGATCATTAGGGGGTATTTGGCCTCTGGATGGTCTTCAAAACCTTTTGGCAAGAGTACATGGGCACCGAGGTACATATCCCTTCCCCAGAATTCGGATAGTTTTTCTGACTTGATCTTGATGTGTTTGATCCATTGGGTATCTTCAGGCTCTTCAATGGGCGGAATCATAGTATCCATGGAAACCGCAATGTCATTTGCCCCATTTTCATTAATAGTAATCTTAAACGGCTCACTATACAAATTGCCAGGTGAGCGATTCCATTGTTGTCCCTCACCATTATCCATGGGCAGTTTTACGGTATGCCCTGTAGCCAAATCAAAGGTCTCATAGGTGTGTAACAAGGCTTGAACATAATAATCTCCCGGCGGCACGTCAGCCAAACTGGAATAGGGGAACCCGAATACGGTGTCATCAAACACCATTTCATCGCCAGGTTTCATTGCTTCCACGTCCATGCCAAAAATCAATTGGGTCGTCAAGCCTGAATTAATCTGAAATCGTGGTTCTTTTTCATCATTGGTAGCCAACATTAAGAGCAAACGGCCATCCAGTGTTTTTGAACTGGCATCTTTTGAAAAGGAAACGTTAAACGTAGTACTTCTTTTGATGACTGGCTCACAGGAAAACAATAAAGCCACTGTTAACGAACAAATTAAAAATGGAATTCTCATGATTGGTTACATATTTGAACCAAAAAGATAGTCAATTTACCTTTGCCAAATGATATAATAAGACATTGAAGTTAAGCGTTATATCCATTATAGTCCCAAAAAAACGATTCTAAAATAATCTGGAATGAAAACACTACTACTACTTATAGCGCTCCTTTTTTCTTCTATGGCCATGTCGAGCTGCACGAATGATGAGGGAGACCAAGATGTGGAAATCTTGACCCCAGAAGAGGAAACCCAAAAAGAAGATTAGGTCTAATTCCCTGCCCTATGCCGCTCTCTGGCAATCAGGGTATTCTTGAGCAACATGGCAATGGTCATGGGACCAACCCCGCCGGGTACTGGGGTGATGTAAGAAGCCTTCTGACTTACTTCATCAAAATCAACATCGCCGGTGATGTAATATCCTTTGGCTTTTGTTTCATCTGCAACCCGTGTAATACCGACATCGATGATAACGACTCCTTCTTTCACCATAGCTGCTTTCAAAAAGTCGGGCACACCAAGTGCCGATACCACGATATCGGCGTCTTTGGTAAAAGAGGTCAGGTCTTTTGTTCTGCTATGGGTCAACGTAACGGTGGAGTTCGCCGCTTTTCCCTTTTGGCTCATTAAAATACTAATGGGTCGCCCTACTATATGGCTCCTGCCGATCACTACGGTATGTTTCCCTTCCGTATCCACATTATAGCGTCGTAATAGTTCCATGATGCCAAAGGGGGTCGCTGGTATGAAAGAATCCATATCCAAGGCCATTTTACCAAAATTGGTTGGATGGAAGCCGTCTACATCCTTATCGGGGTCCACGGCCATCAATACCTTTTGTTCATCTATATGCTTGGGCAATGGCAATTGTACGATATACCCATCAATATCTGAATTCATGTTCAGGGAGACGACTTGTGCCAACAACTCTTCTTCGGTGGTTTCTTCAGGAAGATGGATCAAAGTCGACTCAAAACCTATTTTTTTACAGGACCTTACCTTGCTGCCAACATAAGTTAAACTTGCCCCGTCGTTGCCGACCAGAACAGCCGCTAAATGTGGGACTTTCTCGCCCCGTTCCTTCATTTCGGAAACCTGAACGGCTATTTCATCTTTGATATCGTTCGATATTTTCTTCCCGTCTAAAATTTCCATAACCTAAAACTATTACTAACTCCTAACTCCTAACTCCTAACTCCTAACTCCTAACTCCTAAAATCAACGCATATTCTGCATCATCTGCATCATTCTCTTACCGCCACCGCCTTGCATCATTTTCATCATTTTGCTCATTTGCTCAAACTGTTTCAAGAGTTGGTTCACATCTTGAATGGTTCGTCCGCTCCCCTTTGCGATACGTTTTTTTCTACTAGAGTTCAACTTCGAGGGATTCGAACGTTCATCAGGGGTCATTGAATGGATAATGGCCTCGATATGCTTAAAGGCATCATCATCAATATCCAATCCTTTTAAGGCCTTCCCCATACCGGGTATCATCCCCATCAGATCTTTCATATTGCCCATCTTCTTGATTTGTTGGATCTGGCTCAGAAAATCATCAAATCCGAACTTATTCTTGGCAATCTTCTTTTGTATTTTTCGGGCTTGCTCTTCATCAAACTGCTCTTGTGCACGTTCAACCAAAGACACCACGTCGCCCATACCCAAAATACGGTCGGCCATACGAGAGGGATAGAAAACATCAATAGCTTCCATCTTTTCACCCGTACCTATAAACTTTATAGGTTTGTCTACAACAGATTTTATAGATATTGCAGCACCCCCGCGTGTATCACCATCCAATTTGGTAAGGATAACCCCATCAAAATTCAACACATCGTTAAAGGCTTTCGCAGTATTTACGGCATCTTGACCCGTCATTGAATCGACAACAAACAGTGTTTCTTGAGGAGCAATAGCTTTATGGATATTCGAAATTTCGGTCATCATCTGTTCGTCTACGGCCAAACGACCCGCAGTATCAACAATGACTACATTGGCTCCGATTGTTTTGGCATGGGCGACCCCCGCTTTTGCAATGGCCACAGGATCATTGTTATCCCTATCAGAGTATACCTCGACCCCTATTTGTTCACCAACTACGTGCAACTGGTCAATTGCAGCAGGACGATATACGTCACAAGCTACCAAAAGCGCTTTTTTAGTCTTCTTATTTTTTAAGAAATTGGCCAGTTTACCAGAAAAAGTGGTTTTACCAGAACCCTGAAGACCAGACATTAAGATTACGGATGGGTCACCGGTCAAATTAAGTTCTTCGGCATCGCCACCCATTAGGGTAGTCAACTCATCTTTGACAATCTTCACCATCAATTGGCCAGGTTGTAGGTTGGTCAATACATTTTGACCCAAAGCCTTTTCTTTTACCGTATTGGTAAACTCTTTGGCTATTTTAAAGTTGACATCGGCATCAAGTAAGGCACGCCTAACTTCCTTTAAAGTTTCAGCAACATTGATCTCTGTAATCTGACCATGACCTTTCAGTACATGTAAGGCCTTATCGAGTTTTTCACTTAAATTATCAAACATGGGCAACCATCATTTATGAAGAAGCACAAATTTAAGAAATACCTATGGATTCACATGTTGCGGGAAAACATAAAATCAGCATTTGAAAGATTTCATTTCACAAACAAAAAAAGGACAGCTTTGGGGCAAGCTGTCCTTTTCAAAAATGTGGGGCAAAAAAGGGTTACATTTTTTTCTCGAAGACCAATTTGTCAAAGTTGACATTTTCATCTTCGTAAATCAATTCTATTCGATCAGCTGTTACCTCACCAATATACCATGCTTCGGTAAGGTCGCTAAAGGTTTCATCGTCACCAAGGTTTAAAAAGAACTTAAGGTTGCCATCAGTATCCCTCAACACTCTCCATACTCCGGCTGTGATAGGATCGTCATTAATCGAAACCTCAACTTGGTTGAACATCGAGAATCCGAAATCCATCCCTGCATAATCATCAGTTTCATCAACGCCTTCGTCTTCAAATAAGGCTACGTTCCAAAGCCCACCTAACATAATGTTTCTAATTTCAGAAACATCTCCGTCACCTGCATTGTCATCGCAAACCTTTTGCAATACCATCTTATATCCGATCTGCTCGTCTTTTAACGTAATTCGGGTCGTGTCCACAATACTTGAACCTTCAATATCAACTAGTGGCCATTCTAAACTCACTAAAGTCTCCATCATGATCTCTATAAGTAATGTTCGGTCCCCAGCTTCATTCGAACCTACTTCCCAAACACCATCAAAGGTTGTGATGCCGTCTCCTAAAGTAACGCTACCATCTTCATTGAAAATGAATTCATAACCCAATAGCCTAAGTACTTCTTCGTTCTGAACTTCGAGGTCTTTGATAATCCACTCACATTCGGTCAAGGTATTGATCAAGGTCTCAATACTGATGATACCATTGTCATCTCCGCCGTCATCATCTCCACCGTCGCCGTCAGGGCAGTGCTGTCTTAAGATAATCTTGTTACCATCATCAGCATATAGCTTTATCTTGTGCTCATCAATTTCATAGACTACCCACTCTAAATTAAAATCAACCAAAACATCAAACTCTAGCGTAAGAAGAACACCACGATCTGAAACCCTTGTTGACCACTCACCAGTCAACATGTTGCCCATTCTATCCTTTACGCTAACGGCACCATCTTCGGTGAAGGTCATTAGGTATTCTAAATATTGATCGGTCTGATCCATACCATCGCGCTTTACCTCCCTTACTTCCCATGGACATTCGACTAAATAGGCATCCAATCGCTCTTTCGAGAAATCGTCATCATTGAAGTCATCATCATCATCCTCATCGCATTCATCTTTTGCCATTTCTATGGCAGTGGCCAACTCTGCGTTATTATTGACAACGATTTCAGTTCCGTCAGCTTTTACAAGGGTTACCGGAAAATCAATACTTATCAAATCATCATCATCCAAATCTTTGAAGAAAAGCCTCAACTCACGATCACTATTGATCCTAAAATTTCCAGTTTCTTGCTCATTAATATCAAAAGTGAACAAGGTTATGGGGTATACGAAATCAATACACTCAATATCATCGTCGTCACCACCTTCGGTACATTCGGCGGCAAGTTCTCGAAGCGCTTCTTTGTTCTCGATGACCACTTCAGTGAAATCGGCCAGAATAATCGTGATTGGAAAAACAAAATCAAGAATGTCTTCATCGTCATCAAACTCATCATAGATTTCTTCGATCAATTCTAAATCTTCAATACTATCTATGGTTATTTGAATTCCGGCAACATCAACCGTATATGGAAATTGCACCGCGATACAACTGGCACCATCAACGATATTATCAAAAGAACCATCGTTTAAAGAGGTCTTTACTATCAGTTCAGAAGTACTTGAACCTGCCATAAAGGTCTGTTGCTCCTCAGCACCGCCTACTTCTTCAAACTCTTCTTGACATGAGTTGAGCACTAATCCGAAAAGGACAAGGCCCATATAAACTATATTTTTAAAATTTTTCATAACGATTTGGATTTTTTGTTTATTCAACCCTAAAACAATCGGTCGCAGTAAAACCCTACCTGATTTTTAATTTTTTTTAAAATATCTTTAGGGCAACCAAGGAAATAAGCATACATGAATAATGTTTGTGAAGAGAAAACCTTCAGTTCCGTTTTTGAGTCCAATTCAAAAACGATCTTCAATTACATATATTATAAATATGGAAATGAAGAAAAAGCGCATGATGCCGTTCAAGAAGCGTTTGTCAAACTTTGGGAGAACTGTGCCAAGGTAACCCCTGAAAAAGCAAAATCGTATTTGTATACCGTTGCGAACAACCTGTACCTCAATGTACTGAAAGCTGAAAAAGTAAGGTTAAAGCATGCGGACAGACATTCGAATACCGTCTCAAATGAGTCCCCGGAATTCGTTTTGGAAGAAAAAGAATTTCAAAAGAGATTGGACGAAGCGATCAATGCCTTGCCAGAAAACCAGCGTACCACGTTTCTTCTCAATAGGATTGATGGAAAAAAATATGCCGAAATCGCTGAAATGGAAGGTGTAAGTATCAAAGCCATTGAAAAACGTATGCATTTGGCCTTAAAGGCACTTCGTGATAAGATAGAAGGGATATAGTGATGGGTGTTAGGTGTTAGGTGTTAGGTGTTAGGTGTTAGGTGTTAGGTGTTAGGTGTTAGGTGTTAGGTGTTAGGTGTTA
>CANNDD010000015.1 GCA_947503285.1 uncultured Croceitalea sp. | reverse complement strand
GGTATCGACACGCCCGATGAGGACGATAACGGTGACGGCGACCCCACCAACGACGATACCGACGATGACGGTACGCCCGATTACCTAGATCCAGATCAAAATCCAGATACCGATGAGATTATAGTTAATCAGTATATCGATCTTAACGGTACCACCAATACCTTTTTGTTTATTCTCAATGTAGAGCGCGTTCCAAATAACAGAATGAGAATATATAATAGATGGGGGGTTTTGGTCTATGAAGGGGAAAACTATAATAATATAAACAATGTCTTTAATGGAAGGTCTACCGGTCGTTCAACTTTAGCGGTAAATGATTTTCTACCTGCAGGAGTATATTATTATATCTTTGAATATGAGAACGAACAAGGTAACATGATTACGGATAGTGATTATTTTTACATCAATAGCAAATAAAAAAAAATGCGATTACACTATTTTGATATTAGGGTTTATTCAATATTGTTATTTTTTTGTTGCGTATCGGTAACTGGCCAGCAAGAAGCACAGTTTACCCAATATATGTTTAACACGATTAGTGTTAATCCGGCATATGCTGGCTCAAGGGGGCAATTTACCGCTGCAAGTTTGTATCGATCTCAGTGGATAGGGCTCCCAGGGGCTCCTCAAACTTTAACGGTAAATGTGCATTCCCCTATACGTGAAAGTAGGGTAGGCTATGGTATATCACTGATTAATGATAATATAGGTGACGGCGTTGTGCAAGAAACAGCATTGGATGGAACGGTTTCATATACTGTCAATGTGGCCCGTGAAGCAAAATTGTCCTTTGGTTTGAATGTCAGTGGAAGCTTTTTAAATTTAGACTTCAATAACCTACGTAATTTTAATGAAGAAGGACAGAATCAGCCTATCGCAGATCAACCAAACATCAGTGAATTCAACCCTAATTTTGGAGTAGGCCTATATTATCACACCGATAAATTTTACTTGGGCCTATCAGCGCCTGATTTGATCAACAACGAAGCCTTTGATAATAACGGTCAGAACTTGTTATCCGTCGAACGTGTGAACTACTTTCTGATCGCGGGTTATGTTTTTGATTTAAATGCAAATTTTAAGTTTAAACCTGCGATTTTGACCAAAGCTGTTAACGGAGCTCCATTACAAGTAGATTTATCCGCAAATTTCTTGTTTAACGACAAATTTAGTTTTGGGGCCGCTTACCGATGGGATGCTGCCGTAAGCGCATTGGCAGGGTTTCAGTTGACCGACCAATTCATGATGGGTATTGCATATGATAGGGAAATTACGGAACTGGGCGCAACCCAATTTAATGATGGTTCATTTGAGGTTTTCTTAAGATTTGAACTTCTTAGAAGGTTCCAACGTACCGTATCACCTCGTTTTTTCTAAAAAAATAAGTAATGTTCAAAAAAACACTTCTCTTTTCTGCATTGATCTTCGGAATGTATGGTTCGTCTTTCTCGCAAGAACGCATTTTAGAAAGAGCTAACAAAAAATATGAGGAATACTCTTTTAAACCTGCAATAGATATTTATAAGAAAGTTTATGAAAAAGGGTTTGAGTCGGCTGATTTATTGAAACGATTGGGTAATTCTTATTATTACAATGCAGAGTATAAAGAAGCAGCACCTATATATAAAGCACTTATTGAGAAGTATGACTCCGTTATTACCCCAGATTATTTATTCAGATACGCTCAGACATTAAAAACATTGGGCGAGTACGAGAATTCCGATGAGATTATGAAACGGTTCTCAGAAATGACCGCGGATAATGGACTTCAAGTGGTGGATTACTTAAAACAGATTGAAGAGAACTCAGGTAGATATGACCTAGAGCAGTTTCCTTATAATTCAAGATACTCTGATTTTGCCCCAGCTTTTTATGAAGATGGCCTAATTTTTTCATCGGATAGGGACACCGGAAATTTCGCAAGATACCGACACACCTGGAATGCAAAGGACTTTTTGGATTTATTCTCGGTCAAGAACGATACTACTATTGAAAACCCAGTTCTGAAAATTCAAGGCGACGTGAATACGAGACTGCATGAATCCACATCGATTGTTACCAATGATGGTAGTACCATGTATTTCACCAGAAATAACTTTTTAGATGGAAAAAAATACAAAGATGAAAATGGCACGATTCGCCTAAAAATATATCAAGCCACATGGATTGACGGGGAATGGACGAACATCATTGAATTACCATTTAATAGTGACAGCTATTCAGTAGCGCATCCAGCACTAAGTCCAGATGAAAAGGTATTGTATTTTGCATCTGATATGCCCGGAACTTTGGGGGAATCCGATATTTTTAAAGTCCAGATTATCGGGGATGGCACCTTTAGTGCCCCTGTTAACTTAGGGAAAACAATAAACACCGCGGCTAGGGAAACATTTCCTTTTGTAACGGATTCCGATGTACTCTATTTTTCTTCAGATGGACACCCAGGTCTTGGTGGTCTTGATGTTTTTGCCACTAAAATCGCTTTTGATGAATACGATCAACCTATTGTCAATGTAGGTAGGCCTATCAATACGGCATACGATGATTTTTCATTTATAATGGACGAAAAAAGCGCAACGGGATATTTTGCTTCAAATCGCTTGGATGGCATGGGAGAAGATGATATTTATGGTTTTTTGGAAAAAGAACCTATTAATCTCGATTGTTTGCAGGATGTCACGGGCACGGTAAGGGATAGGATTTCCAACGAGATTTTGGTAGGGGCGACGGTCAAGATAATTGATGAAGGGAATCAAGAAGTTTCTTCGACCATCACGGATGCAAAGGGGGAATATAGGTTGAATTTAGATTGCAACAAAGGTAATTTTGTTCGTGCTTTGATGGAAGGCTACGTACCTTCAGAAGAATACTTGGCAAAATCTTACGGCAAACCACAAATAGTCGACTTCTATCTAGAACGTGATGTGGTAAGCGGTGGTTTTGGTGATGATTTGGCCAAACTATTACAGTTGAGTACGATTTATTTTGATTTGAATAAATACGATATTAGGCCAGACGCTGAACTTGAAATTCAAAAAGTGATTGTGGCGATGGAAAAATATCCGAGTTTAAAAATAAAAATAAACGCTCATACGGATAGCAGGGGCAATGATGCCTACAATCTTTGGCTCTCTCAGAAAAGGGCAGAGGCCACGGTTCAGTATATGATAGCCAAAGGCATTTCGGCTGAACGACTGGCCGGTGAGGGCTTTGGTGAAGAAAGATTGCTCAACGAGTGTGGTAATGGGGTATCCTGTTCAAAAGAAAAACATCAGTTGAATCGACGTTCAGAATTCATTATCCTTGAATAGAAGCGTTCATACTACTTCAGAAAGGCTTTCATTCAAGGGTTTGTCATGAAAGTATAACAATTTAAATCGCTGAATTACCAATGGAAATATGAAAATAACAGTAGGTAACAAATTAAAAATCAAATAATTATAATATTTGAAATACTTTTTGACCACTGATTTTTGGGTATTTATAGCGGTCAAAAGTCACTTCACAACAAATACTTTGGTATTGCATTACACTGTATAACCTTGCAGTTAAAATCACTTTCTTAAAAGCAAGGTTTTGTTTCCAAAACGAAAAATTCTTTATCCCTTAATAACGACATTGGTATGTGTTCTACCCAATGCCGTGTTCTCGCAAACCACATTTACCGAAAGTGCCGCGGCGTATAACTTGAATATTGGCGGTAACAAAGATGGTGGTCATGCTTGGGCCGATTATGACTTGGATGGCGATTTTGATTTGGTCATCAACACGAACGGCAGCGGATATCTAATGCGTAATGATGGTGGAACCTTTACTGATGTGACAAGCACTTTAGCACCTGACTTTAGCGGAGGGGATTTGGAAAGAACCGCACTTTTTGTAGATTTCAATAATGATGGGTATCCTGATATTTTTAGAAATGACAACAATGATATTCGAATTTTCTTGCAAGACCCCGGGACAAATAGATTTGGTGATGGTATGGGCGGCACGGTACCCAGTCAACGTTTTACATCATTGACGGATGGCTTAAATGCCGAAGGTGCCGGAGCTTTGGATTATGATGGGGATGGGGACTTGGATATTTTTATTGACAATCATAATTTCGGAATTGATATTCTTCAAAATGATGGGAACGGTTTTTTCACACATGTCACCCGTAAAGCCGACAGTCCCAATCCACCATATGATGTTAACGATGCGACGACATGGCCGTTGGGTTTGGTACAGGATGCAACGGACGGGGATTACGGTTCAGCTACTGACTTTAATGATGATGGATGGGTAGATATCGTGGTTCGGAAACGCAATCAGGTAGATTTATTTACCAATATTGGGGGGACCTTTCAAGATGGAACCGATATAGACGATGCCAATAACGGAAATAAAGGAGCTGTGGCTTTTGGGGATTTGGACAATGATGGCGATTTTGATTTGTTCTGGACGGAAAATGGGGATAATCAAATTCATAGGAACAATGGCGACGGAACTTGGACGCCTATGGGAAGTGCTACGGGCATCCCCTTAAGTTTTAGTGGCCAAATTGAAGGCCTTGCCTTCGGCGATGTGGACAATGATGGTGATTTGGATATCTTCCTGACAGGTAACAATGTCAGCGGGTTATACCTGAATAATGGTAGTGGCTTGAATTTTACGGATTCTGGCCTATCTTTTAATAACAGAGGGGAAGGCAGCACCTTTATCGATATTGATAATGATGGGGATTTAGATCTATATCAGAATAGAAATGGAACTAATGCATTGTACATTAACAATCTCGGTGCCACTGCAAGGGCGAACCATTTGTTTATAGATATTAAGGAAGATAGGGATAGTTTTGGATTGACCGGTGCCGAAGAGCGTTTTGGTATTGGGGCAACCGTTAAAATTCTGGATTGTGGCGGTAATGTCATTTCTGGTACCCGTGAAGTGAATGGTGGCTTTGGTCACGGTACCCAAGAATCGGGAATAATTCATTTTGGCTTGCCAGGAGGTCCCAACACCCCGATAGTGCTTGAGGTTGGTTTTCCGAGAACGTCATCGGGTAGGATTGTGGTACGTTCGCAGCTTACCCCTTCAGATTTTAATAATGGAAGCATAAATCTAATCGATATACTTCCAGATGTAACCAATCTTGACCCCATTGCACAAGATGATATCATCAGCACCAGTCAAATGGTAAGTACGACTTTTGACCCTTTGGTAGATAATGGCAATGGTGTGGATACCGATCCCGAAAACGGTACTTTAGAGGTCATTGCAATTACCCAACCGGCGAATGGTAGTGCCGTGTTGAACGCTGATGGCACCGTTACCTATAATCCAGGTAATTTCGTGGGTACCACTTCCTTCACCTACACGCTAGGCGATAACCCCATATGTTCCTTTTCTTCAGGTCAGGATATAGGAACTGTTTTTGTTACGGTTTCCGCACAACCGGATTCTGATGGCGATAGTGTATTCGATAGTGTTGACTTGGATGATGATAATGATGGGATATTGGATTCAGTGGAATGCCCCAACGGGATGTCCATTTTATGGGTGACCCAAAACACACCGAACACTGAAGAGCAAAATACTATTGATAAATTAACGGCTTTGGGATACACAGTAACAGTTGTTGATGATGGTGCAAGCGGTCAAGACGCCAATAATTATGCGGCTACCTTTCTTTTTGAAAGGGTAAATAGCAATACTGCTTTTTCGAATATCGCCAATATCGCGACGACGACTATGGGTGTCATCACCAGTGAAAATGCGTTACACGACGAAATTCTAGGAGGGGTGACCGGTGGTAACTCAGGGACTTCATTCGTCAATATAACCGACAATACACATCCCATCACAAGTGGGCTTACATTAGGGAATTACGATATTAGTGATGCTGATTTTCATGGAAATGGAATCACTTCAGGAACGACCTTAGGGACCAATCCGAATAATAACGAAGCGGCAATAACGATATGGGATGTTGGCGATGCACTTGAGACGGGAGTTGCACTTGGTAGAAGGGTTATTGTGCCCAATACCAGAGGCTTCAATAGTGCAGGTGAAGACCTTCTAGTGAATGCAATAGTCTGGACGGCCCAAAGGGATACCGATAAAGATGGTATCATTGATTGTTTGGATACCGATAGTGATGGCGATGGTTGTAGTGATGCCGATGAGGCCTATGGCGACGCGAATACGGATTTAGATAACAATGGTCGGTACGGAACAGGAAACCCAGCTGTTAACACTAATGGAACAGTCTCGGCAGCATCATATCAAATACCCGTAGATCAAGATTTCAGTGGTACGGCGGATTTTCTGGAGATTGGTGTCTCACCAGTTATTACGACCCAACCACAGTCCGAATCCATTTGTCCTAACAGTGATGTTTCGTTTAGTGTAACAGCTTCCAATGTAGATGATTACCAATGGCAGCTTTTCAATGGTTCCACTTGGGCGGATTTAGGTGATACCGGAATCTATTCTGGTACGGCCACGAATACCTTGCAGTTGTCTAGGGTGCCCATTTCAGAAAATGGAAATCAATATCGTGTTATAGTATCCAATTCGAGTTTTGTTTGTGGTGCAATTGCATCTGCAGTGACCACACTGACGGTTGCAGATACGAATGCACCCGTGATTACAAACTGCCCTGCTGATGTAACCGTAAGTGCTGATGCAGGAACGTGCACGGCAATAGTAAATTATCCCATCGTGGAAGCTACGGATGATTGTCCCATATTTGAAGACTTTGATGTGGCCAACAGAAGCGTGTTGCAGGGAGAGTGCTGGATTTTTGCCGGTACCGTAGTAACAGGTTCCGGAGCGATATCAGGTTCAGGTGCTATGCGTACAGGGGTCATTACAAATACTGCGACAAATCAACTGACCACACCTTTAATTTATTTCTATGGTTCAGGTGAACTTAAATTTGACCATAGGCTTACTGCTTTTGCGAACGATCATCGACTTTCAATTAATTTGATAGACGAATCCGGTACGGTAATAACACCTGATTTCTATAACTATACGTATGTTGACGCCAATGTACAGAAGATCAGCATTCCTATTAACTTTAGTGGAAATTATAGGTTGCGATTTGATTTTAAGTCCAACGGCAACAACAATAGAAGGGCATATGTAGACAATCTCTATCTTCCAGGACTGTATTTGGCATCCAGTAGCTGTTCTACGGTTATAAATCCATCCATTTTACAAGTTTCTGGCCTTGCTTCCGGTTCAAGTTTCCCCTTTGGAGTTACCACAAATACCTATGAGGTTACCGATGCCTTGGGCAATATGGTCAGCTGTAGTTTCGATGTTACCGTTGAAGACAACCAAGCTCCTACGGCAAGTAATCCATCACCAATTTCAGTTTTCTGTACCTCGGATATACCAACACCCGACCCTTTAGTAGTTACGGATGAGACCGATAATTGTGATCTTACCCCAACAGTAAGTTTTATAAGTGATGTAAGTGATGGGGGTTCTAATCCTGAAATCATTACCAGGACATATAGTGTAACGGACGGATCTGGCAACAGTATCAATGTCACACAAACGATAACGGTATCTTCGGTACAAATAGCTACCCAGCCTACCGCCCAAACGGTATTTGTTGGTAATAATGGTAGCTTTAATGTGAATGGGATTAATGCCGATACCTATCAATGGCAGGTAAGTACGGATAACGGTGTCAATTATTCAGATATAGTTGATGGTACTGAATACAGTGGTACCCAAACATCATCTTTGACCGTGATAGCCCCGGATGTGGATAAGAATGGATATTTGTTCAGGGTATTGCTTTCAAATTCTACAACCGTTTCCTGCAGTCCCATAAATTCCGATGCCGTACTATTGACCTTAAGGGTCAATACCGTAATAACCAATCGTAGAATTACCTATCGGGTCAATAAGGATTAGCATACCTGACTAGATTAAACCTTACTTACCATATCTTTTTAAATAAAGCAAAGCAGTTGGTATTACTGATTTCATCGATAAAATACATTCCAACAACATGAACTCACCTCATTTTTATAGAACTATACCTTGTGATTAGAAGCATACACAACAATTATTTTACTCCGCTGGTCATAAGACTAATTTTGTAGGGTGTAGATATACATAAAATTGAAATTAATCGATTGAATCAAAGTTTGCAAAATTCAAACTCAAAGCATATGCCTACGATGTTTAATAAAAAACTAACCATGGGAAAAAGTTTAAGCTTATTACTTTTTCTTTTTACGACCCTAATGGGGTTCTCACAAACTACTGTAACCTTACAAGACCAATGTAATTGCGAGGTTTTAAGGGGAACGGATGTCTCTGCACCAGGCACTACAACACCAACAGGTGCTGATACAGGGGATATTTACGTCAATACGACCAACGGAACTATTTTTTATTGGGATGGTGATTCTTGGGAGTTGACAGCAACCGATGACCAACAATTGACAGGGTTTACTTTCGATGATGCCATAAATCAATTGACATTAGACCTAGAGAATGGTGGTAGTGTAAGTGTAGATTTGAATAGCTTAAGCGATACCTTTTCAGATACGAATACGACAATCACTTCTTTTGATATTGATTCAGCAACCAATAGTTTGGTCATTACGGATAGCGATACAAATACATTTTCTGTGGCATTGGCGGCTATTGCTGCCATAGTGAATACCGATAATCAAGACGCCACCGAGGTTGCCCTGAACGGGGTGTTGGACGTTGACGGAGACGGCAACGACGAGACGACGGTGCAAGAGGCGATAGCCGATTTGGCCGCGATTACGGAGACGGTAACGAACCTGATTGACAACAATGACGGTACCATCACCTATACGAACGAGGACGGGACTCCCCAGACGATAAACAAGTCCGACCTTACGGATAATGGAAATGGGACCTTCACCTTTGACAATGGTGATGGAGCCCCGATCACCTTTGTCGGCACCGATGACCAGGATGCCACCGAAGTTGCCCTGAACGGGGTGTTGGACGTTGACGGAGACGGCAACGACGAGACGACGGTGCAAGAGGCGATAGCCGATTTGGCCGCGATTACGGAGACGGTAACGAACCTGATTGACAACAATGACGGTACCATCACCTATACGAACGAGGACGGGACCCCCCAGACGATAAACAAGTCCGACCTTACGGATAATGGAAATGGGACCTTCACCTTTGACAATGGTGATGGAGCCCC
>CANNDD010000014.1 GCA_947503285.1 uncultured Croceitalea sp. | reverse complement strand
GTTTATGGTTTATGGTTTATGGTTTATGGTTTATGGTTTATGGTTTATGGTTTATGGTTTATGGTTTATGGTTTATGCAAAAATATAATTTGGATACCAACTATAACCCTATACTGTTAACTATTTAGGCTCCATTGACTCCTAACTCCTAACTCCTAACTCCTAACTCCTAACTCCTAACTCCTAACTCCTGATTAGGTAAAAAACCATAATTTAATTGCCATTGCAATCACCATAACGATCAGAAAAGACTTTATAAATCCATCTCCCTTCTTGACCGAAAATCGGCTGGCTACCCAAGCCCCTGTTCCATTACCGATAGCCAAGACGAGGCCTATCAGCCATTCTACCTTGTCATTAAAGGCAAATACGGCAAGGGCGGATAACATATAGATAAATACCACTACTACTTTCGTAGCGTTCGCACGAACCAAAGTCATTTTATTTATGAAATGTAGAAAAAGTAACATGAGAAAGCCCAGCCCTGCGTTAATGAATCCACCATAAATTCCGAAGAAAAAGAACACTATGATTCCAATCCATAAGTGCTTGCCCGTAAGTCTTTCCTTTAAATCGGTTGTTTTAATCTTTGGTTTGAAAATGATGATCAGCACCACTGCGATCATGACTATCGCTAGAATCCTATTAAAAGCCTCCCCATCAACGTCAACTGCAATTCTAGCACCGATAATTGCCCCAAAGAGGGCAGAAATACCTAAATACACATTAAAAGGATATGTGTTTATGCCCTTACTTTTAAAACCGGCGGTAGCCATAGCGGTCTGGACGATAATCGCCACCCTATTTGTACCGTTTGCAACCGCGGGTGGTAGACCCAAAAAAATAAGTATTGGCAATGAAATTAGAGAAGCCCCACCTGCAATGGTATTTATAAAACCGACCACAAAGCCCACAACAACCAATAAAATAAAATGGTACCACTCGTACATTTTGTAAAAGTACTGCGGCCGAAGGTGGTATGCCAACATGTTTCCCCCTAAATTTTGTTCCACAACTTCTTGTGTACCGTTATGGGTTTACTTCGTATTTCCCCAAAAATCTTGTTTACTTCTTAAGCTTATTCTTAAAGTGGATTACATAAGTGGCGTTAAAGCCAAAATTCAGGTTGGGATTACGAAAATTGAAGTTATTCCTGGTCTGGGTAATAAAGGTATCTTCTACCATGTTCACTGCATTTGTCAACATAAATTGCAAAAGCACATCCCCAAGTTCCCAATTGACCCCAATGGCAAATGGGTCATGGGTCTCGAACGATTCAATGGGATTCACCGTATGATAATATTCGGAAACTAAGCTCAAATGGCTTCCTAATTTATAGCGGGCCCCTACACCCAAAGCAAAAAAATTGGTCGGGTCATTTGGCTGTGTTCCCAATGATTTATGAACATATGTTGGTGCCAATTGAAACGAAAAGTCTTTCGTTACCTTTTTAGAAAGCAATACCTGGGATGTGAATGCCAATCTATCTGAAAAATCATCGGCGATAGCCTGGTTTGCGATTGGACTACTGTCGTAACTGAAATTTTGGAACAACGTCACCCGAAAAGGAAGTACACCTGCATTTTTGGTTGGTATCCTATACTTGAGGTGAGCATCAAAAAGGCCATCAAAGGTCGTAGCCCCGCCACCGAAGGTGAGATTGTCGGAAATACCATATTCCAAGGCTATTCGACTACTCATTCTATCGGCGATAAAGCTCTGCGACCTTTCAACTGGCAGGTTCCAGAAACGATTTGCGACAAACACCTCAAGAATACCCTTGCTTCTAACTTCAGTTGAATGGCCTATGGTAATTCGGGTCATTTTAAAAGTGGCAGGAATGAATTGGGTTGCTTTAGAAGTTTCAGACTCCAAAATTTCCAACAAATCTTGAGAAAATGACCTGCTCACCGTAAGCAGCACCATGGCCGTAGTAAACGCAATTCTAATCTTCATAAGGCTGATATTCAAATCTAAATTCTACTGAAATACTTTTGGCTATATTTCCTGCAAGTAATGGCGGAATATTGATATCATAGTCTTTTACAAAAGTTTCAAAAACACCGGAAACCATGTAATTATTATCTTGTTTTACAATTTTTGTCTTTATTTCCAACGCTTTGGATTTGCCATGCATGGTAAAAACACCTTTAACAATACGGGTCTGCTCGCCATCGATAGTAGGATCAAAATCTACGATTTCACCTTCAAAAATGGCCTTTGGATAGATATCCGACTCTAAATAACTTTCATTAAAGTGCTCTCGCATCAACGCCTTTTCAAAAATAAAAGCGTTCATTAGCATACGAACCGCAATCTCCTTTTTATCTATATCGATTACACTTAGAACCTGATTGTTTTCGGCTTTTATATCTTCAACTGAAGTATATGAAAAAAAAGAAACCTTCCCTTGTCTTGCAATTACCTTTTCCGTGGCTTTGGGTGGTTTCGCATTAGTGACCATCAAAAGAAAAATGACTAAAATCCTTATCATGCTATTCGCTCTTGACAATTATACAATTCAACATAATGACATCTTTCAACATTCCCTTTAAAAGGCCTTTGATTACCAAAGAATCCCCTTTTTGTATGGTCTTTATCTTATGGGTTTGATTGGAATCCATATCGCATATAATATAGTTTTCTTGTTCGTCATTTCCTTTTAACAAAATAGTTACCCTGTTATTGATAGTGTTGACTTCATGCACAATCCCTGTAACCGCGATGACGGTCTCGCTATCGTACTCTTTTGTGGTTTGCAAGGTAGCAATCAAATTGCCCGCATCATACGACATTTTAGGCGCGATGGCACTAATATCTTGATTCGTTGCATATTTACAACTGATAACGAATAAGGCAAAACAACCAAAGACAATACGATATAAAAATGAAAAATGCCTTATCATATCCAACTTGTACTAACCATAATTAAAACTACTACTTTATAACGGACTTTATATAACATCAGTAATTCAAAATTAAAAGCCTCCCTCAATTGGGAGGCTTCTAAAAACTACTTAAACTAACACAAACATATTTTCGATACCGCTTCATTGGGGTTTGTGAATCGCTCCCCAATTTCGGGGTGACCTATTTCAGATAATACATTTAAGACATCGCATAGCTCATTTGCCCTTAAAAAATTAAAGACTACTAAAGACTCACTTACATATAATTCGATATTTGAAATGGATTTTATTTCGGCCAATCGCGCCTTTATTGCGCTTTTACAACTTGTACAGAATCTATTCTGCACCTGAATTCTTGCTAATTGTATTTCCATTTTATGTATCAATTAAAGACCCTTGAAAGATTAAAACCAAAGAAAAAATCACCATCTCCCCAATCTCCGGTTGCCTGCCCTAAAAAACCATTGGTGTTCATTGGTTGGGCGTTGGTAAAATGCAATTGAAACACATGCCCGCCTGTTTCTATATCGACACCGATGGAAAGTGGATTTACAAATGGTGAGCTAGACGCCCTGTTCAAATGCAGGCCATAATCAAAATTGAGTGAAAATCGTTTTGTCAACTTATGTCTACCACCAAAGCCAAGTACGTATTGTGAGTTGTCTTGTTCATCAATGGCTACCAAATTGTCATGAAAAAAAGTCGGTATCAACTGAAGGGAAAAGTTTTTATTGAATTTTTTTGAAATCAGCATTTGTGCCGTATATCCCAATCTATTATCAAATTCTAGACCTGGCAAAAATTGCCGGTCCAATGCAGTATTGATAAGAATGTTGTTCGAACTTACGATCGTGAAGGGAAAACCATCCTTTTTCTCTCGTATCAACCTTACCTTTAAAGAAGATTCATAAATCTTTTGAAATGAGCTTCTTGAAACACCGATATTGATTCCATCCGTAATCCCATACAAAAAATTGAGTCGCGTAACCGCTTGATCCAAGCCGAAAAAATCTTCAAAACCCGTTTTTACCGATCCAAAGCGATGTGATACCACAAAATACAGCTCACCTTTTGAGATCATCTTCGTTGATTCAAAATTTACGATTTTCAATCCTTTAAATGCGGCGGTCTTAAACGAACTGGGTTGCACGGAATCAAATTCAGCAAGCAGATCCTCTTGGGCATTGCTACCCAATATTGCAAAAAGGAATATGCTTAATACTATCTTAGTTTTCATTGGTTGTTTTTAATAATGGTTACTTGATCTATTTTTACCAATAGCAGAAATTCATCAAAACCGATGCATCTGCCTTTGGTCTTTACGATATCACCGACTTTGACGGGTTGCTTGTTTTCTTGTAGAAGGTTTGCCTGAACCTTACCTTCCATTACAATGAAATTTGGCCCCACTTCGGTGACAGTGCCATAGGTCTCCACGACTTTATCGATATATTTAAAAGTGGCGGCCTCTGGATCATTTAGAAAGTGAAATTGTAGGTCTTCGGCATCCATTGTGAATTCCGTAACTTCTTTGGATATTTGCCGTTGTTCAGGATTGATGACCTTTTTATAGACCACAAAACCTGTAATAAGCCCTACTACTAAAATGGCCATGACGATATATCCAATTCTTTTTTTACTCATGGCTGTAGCTTAAAATTGACGGATACATTTACTTGCTTTGCAATTTTACCTCGAACGATTGAAGGGATCTCAATATCAAAGTCAGAAGGGGCGACCGCAAAGCCACCCTTCATGACTATGGCTCCATTCAATTGATGTAAGCGAACCACTGTTTTGACCTCCTTCTCTTTTCCATGCAATTCTAATTTCCCATCTACTTCAAATTCCTTTGGAGTTTCAGACAAATTGGAGAGGTCAAAATCTCGTAATTCACCCTTGAATATTGCTTTGGGGTATGTTTCGGATTCCATATAGTTTTCATTGAAATGCTCTTCCATGAGCGAGTTCTTAAAACGGAATGCCGTAACTAATGCCAAGGAGGCAAATTCACCATTATCGGCATTCAAAACAGCGGTAACCGCATTATTCACAGCTTCGACAGGTTCAAAGAGTTTCTCGGAAGCCTCAAATTTTATGTTCCCTGATTTATCGATATATTTCGTTTGTGCTTGTAAACTGTAGACCAATACGTTGATAATAAGTAATACGAGTGCTAGAAGAAGTGTTCTATTATTTTTCATTTTTTGATTTTATTGGATTAGGATTGGAATTTAATTTTCTGGAGTCCCGTTGTCAATCCACTCTTGGATCTGATCAATGGTATTTTCGGGTAATCGCCCAGCAGGTGGCATCGCACCGGCCGCACCATTTTGCCTCGCCATCGCACTAAGGATACTATTGGCCCGTTGACTGACTTGCTGAAAATTTACAAGTGCAAACGGGGCTCCGTTTCTAGGTGGATTGTCATGACAGCCGATACAACTACCTTGGATAATGGCCTTTACCGTGTTTTCATAGGTGATTCCGGTTGCTTCAACATCGTCGGTTTCATCATCACTACCTTGTTCTTGGTCAAGCCCAATCAAATCATCTTCGCTGTCGTTTGTACAGCTACAGACGACCAGGAAGCATAAAAAAAGCATGATCAACTTAGTTCTCTTCATTTTTTTCTGTTTTAAATGTTTATGTTAATTACAATTCAAATGAACCCATATCGTCTGGGATACAACCTATTAACTTTTGTGAAAGGGAATTTTTAGGCTTAATAAGGAATATTTGACCTTGAAAATTTCAAGCTTTTACCATTTAAGTTGAGTAAAGCACGTTCATACCTACTATATTTTTTAAAGATTCTTATTTTAGCATTTAACAAAGCATCATGCGAAAAGACCGTCTTTATCTGTTGACATTTTTATCGGTTACTTTGATATTTTTAATCATATCAAGCGTTGCCGTTGGCTATTTCGTAAAATTCAGTGCAGATAAAGTACTAGAGACACAATTAGAGTTCAGTAAAAGGGAAGCCAGGGAGGTAGCTTCATTATTGGGTGCACAATTGGCCAATGGCATTCTTAAAGACACCGTAATCGTTTCTTTGCAAGAAAGTATTGAGAATACTGACCAGACGACCGGCTTTGTAAGTATGTTTGATTGGTCGGGCAAAATTGTTTGTCATCCTGATGTTAAGATTATTGGAGAGACCATTAGCCCTGAACAGTCTTTTGTCTCTTCGGTATCCGATAACCTCACTTCAAAAGACTTCTATAACCTATTGCAGGATAAGGAAGAGGTTGGGGGCATTCGAGATTTTGAGGATGGACTACAAGAATCGGAAGTCGTATATCTTTTTCCGGTCAAGAATTCTGACTGGATTATTGCCGCACATGCCAATACTCAAATGGTCATGGCCCAAATCGGTGATTTAAGAAGTAAGTTTTATACCATTTTAATCATCATGGGGCTAGTTATGATCGTTTCTTCGGTAGTTGCGGTTAGGCTAATCGGAAGTACTTATGAAAAAAGATTGGAGACGAAAAACCTAAAACTCTCCAATGAGGTAGTAAACTTGGCAAAGTTAAATAGTGCCGTCAATGCCTACCAGCAGAAAGTAGAGGAAAAATCAGAGGTAAACCTTGAAGATGACGTTGCGACCAAAAGGCGCATACTTACCTATCGTAGAAATGAACTACGGCCGGTGCCTACTACCGATATTGCCTACATTTACACGGAAAGTACCATTACGTATGTGGTCTGTATCGATTCAAAACGTTCAACATCCAATTCAAGTTTGGATGAACTTTTTTCCAATTTGGACAGCACCTATTTTTTTAGGGCCAACAGACAATTCATCATTGCCATTTCAGCAATAGAGAAAATAGTCAAGTATGGCAATAACCAACTTAAAATCTTGGTAAACCCCAATTCAGAAGTAGATATCATCATCAGCAAGAATAGGGCCTCAGAATTCAAACAGTGGCTTAATCTCTAGCTTGTTTTAAAAAAAGCAGCTATAGAACATAAATTTATGTTCCATAGAATAAAAAAGGTTATTATATTTGCACCCGCATTAGGAGAAATGGCAGAGTGGTCGAATGCGGCAGTCTTGAAAACTGTTGAGGGTCACACCTCCGGGGGTTCGAATCCCTCTTTCTCCGCATCAAAAAGCTTCACCGTAAGGTGGAGCTTTTTTGGTTTTCTGTAGACGGAAAGCATAGCTTTCTTAATCATTTTTCACCACATCGATTAAATTCATTCGGTATCCGTTCAACTCTCCATGGTTGATTTGATGCTATTTGGTATCGTATTCCATTTAATAACGCTTACTTGTTATATCTTGGGCATTTTCCTTTTCATTTAATGATGTTTGATTGTATTTAATCTTATATGATAGACTTTGTAGCACTGTAAAACCAGAGTCCGTCTCTTTCTCCTTTCGCTTACTTCCCATAACGCCATAGCTGTTACCTTTTCGGTAACCACCCTAAAATTTTGATTGGGCAAGGACTTTAAAAAGGGAAGCTATGACCGATTATGCCGTCTGTTCCAAGAAAATTTCGACCTTTCTGAAGAAATGTATGGTGATGGTCTTGAAAGCGAACACTGTCGCTTTTTCAGCTACTGTGTTCAAGATTATTTTAATGAACCTCTTTTTAAGAAATGTAGCGAATGGGGTGGAACGGCTTTTAATTACTGAGTAAATTAATCTATCGACCTAAAAGTGTTATTATTGGATTCCTATTTTGAGGGATTTTATTTTGATGTAAAACCTTTAACTAAATTAGAAACGCACAACATATTTTACGACCTATGAATTTTAATGGTATAAATCAAATCTCATTGTCATAAGATTTCCTGATTAATTCCGCCTTACTGTTAATGTTCAAGGCCTTGTAGATGTTTTTTATGTGGCTGCGTACGGTATCTAAAGACACAAACAAATCGTCAGCAATCATTTTATAGCTCTTACCAGCCACAATACCATCAACAATTTCTTGTTGGCGTTTGGTGAGTTTTTGCGACACTTTTTTGCTGGGCGCAAAACGGTTGACCACCTTACGGGCGATGCTGGGCGACATATACGAGCCCCCGGCATAAACCACTTCTACCGCTTCCAGTATTTTTGCAAGGGGCGTCTTTTTGGACAAATACGAACAAGCCCCAGCCGAAAGCGCTTTGAAAATCTTGTCATTGTCCTCAAACGTGGTCAACATAATAATATCTACCTTGGAAAATGCATCCAACAACAAGGGAATGCCCTCAATACCCGAAATGCCCAATAAATTGATATCTAATAAAATGATTTCTGGCTCTAACCGATTTTCCACTTTTGCAAAATCAGAAAGAAAACATTCTACCGAAGTAGCCGTTTGCAGTTCAGCAATACCCTCTTGTGCCCTAAAAAAGTCGCGTAAACTTTCCTGAATCAACAAATCGTCTTCAATGAGGGCTAGGGAAATCATATAGATAAAGTTACAATTTTAGCTCCCCTCCGCAAACCACATAACAATGTGAAAGAATTACATTTGAAAAGGCAAGTCCAGGTGTACACTAAAGCCATTTTCGGTATGAAAATTCAGGGTTCCCTTCAATTTCCTAGCACGCATTTTCATATTTGAAAGGCCAAAACCAGTGGATTTATAGGTTTCTTTGTTGCTACCATTATCCTGTATGGTAAACGAGCAACCCTTGAGGCTATTGACAATCTTTATTTGTACCTGCGTGGCATCAGAGTGCCGTACCACATTGTTAATGGCTTCTTTGTAAATCAAGAAAATGTCCTGCTTGGTTTGGGCGGGCAATTTTTTGTCCAGATTTTTGATGCCCTTGCTATTAATGTTGAAAGTGATGCCTTTAGATAACAGGAGTTCTTCGGCTAGTTCTTGCATACGTTCAATCAAGTGGGCAATGGTCTCACGACGGCTGTCTATGCTCCATACCAAATCCCGCATTTGTGAAACGGCATTTCGACTGATATTCCCGATTTTATGCAAACGCTTTTTGTCTTTTTCGCTGGCAGTTGCCTCTAAAAGTTCGGTTTGCATCGCCAAGCCCGATAGCATCGAGCCCACATCATCGTGCAGGTCGCTGGATATTTGGGTACGTAACCGTTCTATAGCCAATATTTGTTGCAGCCGATACCTAAAAACACTATAAACAATGCCTGAAAGAGCCAATAAGACCAACCCAATGAACCACCAACGCTTGTAAAATATTTGCCTTACGGTAATGGGTATAGACAGCACCGAAGCACTCTCTTTGCCGCTAGAATCGGTGCCCTTCACCTTTAACACATAGTTGCCTGCCGGTAGCTGGTTGTATCGGATAGATGTGGCGTTGCCCTGATAAAACCATCGGTCTTCAAAGCCCTCCAACTGGGTGCTAAAGGTATTTTTGTTATTCTGAAAATAGCTGGGCAGTGACCAATTTACTTCAAAATACTGGTCATAAGGCGAAATCTCGAGCTCCGAAAATTCGGTTTGGGCGTAATCGGTTTCAAAATAGTCTTTGGTCTTGCTATTATAACCTGAAATTCCTAAAAACTGTATGTCTGGTGGTTCAACAGGCTGTTCAAGCTCCTTAGGGTCAAACACGTTCACACCATTCATTCCCCCGAAATAAAACAAACCGTTATTGCTTTTAAAAAAAGAGGAATAATTGAATTCATTATGCGAAAGACCGTCTTCAGCGTAAAAGTTTTGAAATTCCCCAGACGACATATCCATAACAGACAAGCCATCGTAGGTACTTATTAATAACGTATTGTTTTCTGTTTTTAAAACACCTACCACATTGTTGTTTGGTAAACCATTGTCCGTTGAATAATGTGCTAAAAGTTCACCATCCCCAGAAATATGTTTTAGGCCACCACCATAAGTACCAACCCATAAACTCCCATCATCATCTTCCAGTAGGGACAAAATTTGATAATTACCGAACTCTGGTAGGGTACTTTGATTGTAAGAGGTGACTATTTGGCCTTTAAGGTCAATTTTTATGACGCCATCATTGCGGGTGCCCAACCAAACTTGGTCTTGGTCACGACTTTTTTCAAAAACCCGAATATCCCTGATATTAGAATCAAGCGACTTTGTGCTGAAAATAGGTTTGCTTTTTTTAGACTTGGGGTCAAATAACGTTAAGTGTTCAAAGGTATAGCCAAAGAGCAATTTACCGTTGTCTAACCGAAGTAAACTATTAGGTCCATTAACATTGTTGTTTGATGTAAAGGCATTGTACGTTGTAGTAAGCCCTGTTTTTAAATCTATTTCGCTTAAACCATTTGCTGTAGTATAGGCTTTGGTTTTAGTTTCGTCGGTTACCAAGAAATTGGCATCATATAAGAGGGATATAGGCTTTCCTAAAGCATTTTTTAAGGGCAAGGTGTCGGTTATTCCCGTTTTTGTAGTGTACCAGAGTTTATGCTGATTTTCACACAAGGAAAATATACGACCTTCAAAAGCTTCAAAAATACCGCGCATGGAGTTTCCCCAACCTTCCTTTTCAGATTTAAAGAGCGTTCTAAAAAGTTGTTCTTCGGTCTTTATTTTGAAGAGGCCATTATCGGTACTTCCCCATAGTAAGCCAGTTTTATCAACAAATAAAGAACTGATTACAGAAAAATCAAAAGTGCTTTTTAATAGGTTGCCATAATTGGTAAAATTGCCCTGAGCATCCATCTTATATACACTGGAATCACTCGAAAACCATATATTATTATTCTGGTCTTCTACGGCATGCCTGAAAATTTCATTTGATTTTAGTATGGTTTTGTGAGTCTTGGTTTTAGTATCGAAAATGGCAATACCACCTGTAGAGTTTGGAAAATAATAGTGGGTATTATTACTATCGAAAAAGGAAGGTACATAGTGTATCACATCACCTGACCAATTATGGGTGTCTAATTTTATGTGCTCTAACAACTCGCCTTTAAGACTATATTTGTTGGTTCCCCGGGTGGTTGTCCACCATATAAAACCATCAGCATCTATGGCCACTTGGTTGAAAACACGTTTATAACGATTAATCTGTGCCATAACGTGAAAGGCATTGTTTTCAAACTTTTGAAGGTATAATTTTGAGCTATCCTTTTTTACTTCCCAAAAATCATCGGTAACTACCCATATAGCATTGTCTTTTGTTTTAAAGACATCCAGAACCCTATCTTTTAAGTTGTGTTTTCTGGTGTAGTTTATAATGGAATCTTCAGTTAGCAGCAATTGAAATAACTCATCATTGGCCATAAACCATAAGGCATTCTCGGTGGGCTCATAAACCATATTGGCTTTGATGAAGTCTTCTTTAACGTAAAAAGGATTATTGGTATCGCTTGTATAGGCCTTAAAATTCGTACCATCGTAACGATTAAGACCTTGGGTCGTACCAAAATACATTAAACCAGTACTGTCTTGCGCAATATTAGACACGTCTCGAAATAGAAGACCGTGGTCTGTGTTCAGTACATCAATTTGTGAAGGATTTTGAGCAAGCGCATTTCCAATAAAAAACCATATAACAAAGCCTAGAAGAGTTGGTAAATGTCTAATAATAGTACTCAAAAGGACTGGCTAAATTGGTTGTAATGTCTAAATATACAGAATAATAGCTCCAAATTTCACATTAAGATGTGGTTGACCCATCAAGTTCTTCATTTTAAATTGCAGAGGTTCATTTATACTTGAGGTTACGTGTCTCATTACCAATTATTATGAAAAATTCAATTTTTATTTCATTGGAACAAATGCTTGTTTTTATGGTATCCATATTCTTGCTATCAAGCTGCAACCAAATATCCGAGAAGGAAACCGAAATTGAAGACGAAACAACTTTAGTTATAAAACCCGAATACTTCCTACTCCGTCCCGAAGTAGAAAAAGCCTACGGCTACTCACACGCCGTAAAAATTGGCAACACCATTAAAATTTCTGGAGCAGTAAGTATGGACGATGAAGGAAATCCAACCGCTGTTGGTGATATGGAACAACAGATGAAAAACTGTTATACCGATTTACAAAAAATACTCACCCACTACGGTTGCACTTTTGATGATGTAGTAAAGGAAGACATTTTTACTACCAATATGCCAAAAATGCTGGAAGTTTCTGGCTACCGTGCTGAGATTTACAAAAACGGATTTCCCACAGGTTCTTGGCTGGAAGTAAAAGGATTGGCATTGCCAGAGTTTATGGTAGAAATTGAGCTTGAAGTCCATAAAGCTGAATAAAAGTACGGTCGCACTAGACCATTATCAACAATAAAAACCGATAAAAATGAAAGAATCGAGCACTTTTAAGCTTTCCAAACCCAAATCCTATTTATATGTAGTAGGCTGGTTATTCTTGATAGTATTAGCTGGAAAATTCATCATAAATGATGCTTTGCCCTATTTTGGATTTAACAAAGAAGTTTTGGGTAGGTGGTGGAACTACAAATGGTCTCTAATAGGGCACATTTCAGGAGGGCTTTTAGCTTTGGTAATTGGGCCTTTTCAATTGTGGAAAGCCTTTAGAAACAACTATTTAACAACACATAGATGGCTTGGTAAGATATATCTAATGGCCATTGTAGTAGCAACAGGATCTTCAACCTATTTAGCTTGGACAAGTGCTTTAAAAATACATTGGACTTGGGCAGTCGCCTTGCAAGCTCTAGCATTTGCTTGGATAGTTACTGCATCTATGGCATATATCTCGGTAAGACGGAAACGAATACAACAACACAAAGACTGGATGATAAGAAGTTATGTAGTGACTTTTGGTTTTGTAACATTTCGGTTTTTAGACGGATTGCCATTTGTAGAAAACTTAGGTGATTTTATTGAAACTGGTCCAACAACGATATGGGTTTCTTTTGCAATTCCTTTGTTGATAGCCGAAATATTTATCAGTTGGAATAGAGCATAAAAGCTTCTGAAACCTTCTAAAACCATAATGCTTGGCTTCATTGTCTATCTATAGATTGTGGCTGATTTGTTTATCCTTAGTATAATATGCGTTGCGCATCTTATCAGAAACTACTAACCAATGATAAAATTCTTCTGGAAAATCCGTCAAAAACTACTTGACGAAGACCGATTCTCAAAGTACCTAGTCTATGCCATTGGTGAAATCATCCTTGTGGTCTTAGGGATTTTAATCGCGCTTCAAATCAATACTTGGAGTGAAAATGAGAAGATAAAAACTGAGGAAAAAATACTCATTGCTGGTTTGATACGAAATATTGAAGAGGATATTAATAGTCTAACATTTGTGAAAAAAATAGATAGCACTTTCATAGATGCCAACAGAATACTATTGAGCGCATTGAAGAATGATTCGATTAGGCGGAATAAACCCTTGCTAAAACAAAAAATTTATGAAGGCTCATTTTCGTCCAGTTTCGTACCTAATCAAATCATTTTTAATCAAATACAATTTTCAGGTAAGTTGAATTATATTTTAAACGATTCCATTAAAAACAGCATTCAATCTTATTATGATAATGTTTCATACGTACTCGACTTTCAGGATACTAACCTTAATTTAATATATAGTGCTGGCATTGACCTGATACCATTTTTTAATATCAATTCAGTGCTACAAAACCGTTTACCAGATTACGCAAAAATGGAAGTGAACGCCTTTGATAATTCATTTTTTTATGAATCTACACAGTCTGATAGAGTAAAAGAGTTTGCAAATAAATCGACCTTTAAACAAGCGCTAATGGTGCCATTATATTCAATGCACAGCGAATTACTTCAAGAAGGAATAGCATTAAGGGAACGTTTGATGCAGTATATAGATGAAAAATAAAAAAGCACCTAAGCATAATCAAAAGATTCCCGATTTCTCGGGAAATGAAATATGATAAAACTCATCCGAAACATACGATATAAGCTTATGAGTGACCCGCCCGAACGTAACCGTTCGGTACGGGCAGGAAATAAAACCGGCCGCTACTTCAAATATGCCATAGGCGAAATCATCTTAGTTATGATTGGTATTCTTTTAGCATTACAGATTAATAATTGGAATGCACAATCTAAATCAAAAAGGTCGGCTGAGATACAACTAAGCCAATTGTACCAATACGTTGCGGACGACCTCATTTTGTTGCGCACACTCAATGATAATACCTTAACCAATTTAGTATCGTGTCAAAGACTATCAGAACAATTTCAACTCATAAAACCGTTTGATTCTTTAACCACAAGTCACATTATAGATAATTTATTTGAACGAAATTTTTACACTAATACAACAGCTTTCGATAAGCTAAATCAAAGTGGTGAATTCTCAATTTTACCAAAAACTTTACAAAGTGAAATTACCCTTTATTACAACCTATTAAACCGAGTTAAGGAACGCGAAGAAATTTCCAATACATTTATAAAGAAAGACTTAGAGCCCTATTATTTTGATAGTTACAGCATGTATCACAGAAAAGGCAGTAATAAGCATCCTATTATTAGTGATTATTACAAGGATGACAGAAGAAAACCTATTGAACTTGATATAGAAAAAATAAAAAATGACAATAAAATGTCGACGCTAATATTTGCGAGATATTACCAATTAAAGAATCAACAACTACTGTACAAAGAAGCCATTGAAAAGGCCCAACTTATAAAAAAGGTAATCGAAGACTATTTAAATTTTACTAATGTTTAAAACAATAAGCCATATACCTTACAAGAACCCATAAAATTATAAAAAGATAAAAATTGCAAATAACGAAAGACCATTAATCGCTGATTTTACTAACCAAAACAAACTTAAAAAATGAAAAATCTATTCTTCTTTATTGCCTTGTGCTCATTCACATTTTCAATCAACGCGCAGACAAAGCTTATCAAAGCGGAAGCCTACTTAGACGTAAGCACGGGAAAATTAATTCAACCAGCAAATATTCTTGTTGAGGGTGAATTCATACAATCCATCAACCCGACTTCCATTCCAGAAAATGTTGAAGTAATAGACCTTACGGGAAAGATTCTAATGCCCGGGTTAATGGATATGCACGTTCATTTAGACTTAGATTTTGTAGAGAATTACGAATATCTATTGGTCACAGAAAGTGGAAGCAAACAAACATTGAGGGCAGCAAGAAACGCTAGAAAAACCCTTTTATCTGGTTTTACGACGATAAGAAACATTGGCCAGACACACCCTACTATTGAACTTATTGATGTTGCGCTTTCAGAAGCTGAGAAAAACGGGTGGATTGAAGCCCCTAGAATCATTCCCTGTGGACATATGATAGGCATCACAGGCGGACACGCCGATTTAGCGATGATTGCGGGTTATGCCGATGGAATTTTGGACACGAAACCTGAATATGGCGTAGCAGATGGAAAAGATGAGGTTTTACGAGCGGTAAGACATCAAATAAAGTATGGTGCAAAAGCAATAAAGATTATGGCTACAGCGGGTGTTCTCTCATTAGAAGAATCCCTAGGAGCCCAACAACTTACCGATGAAGAAATGAAAACGATTGTAGATGAGGCGCAAAGACACCACATCACAGTAGGTGCACACGCACACGGAACAGAGGGAATAATCGCCGCCATAAATGCGGGTGTAACGTCTATTGAGCACGGTTCGATATTAGATGATGAAGCCATACAACTAATGAAAGAAAAGGGAACCTACCTAGTGCCTACAACGGGATTGTTTGATGTGATTCCCAAGGGTTATGAAAAAATGCACCCGCAACTTGTGAAAAAAGCAAAATATATCATTCCTATCGCCATAAAAAGTCACGAAAAAGCAGTAAAAGCAGGAGTTAAAATTGCCCTGGGCACCGATGCTCCGCTTATTCCGCACGGTATGAACGCAAAGGAGCTGTCTGCAATGGTAGAACGTGGAATGAAACCTTTGGAAGCTATTAAATCAGCCACCATAATTCCCGCCGAAATGCTCAATCTTAAAGATAGAGGTGAAATCAAGCCAGGGCTACTGGCAGATATCATTGCTATTGAAACCAACCCAATCGAAGACGTAAAAAGTTTAGAAAACGTAGTGTTTGTAATGAAAGGTGGAATTGTATATAAACAATGAGAAACCTACTCTTAATATCAGTCATTGTATTGAATGTAATATCCTGTCAAACATCTGAAAAGATTGAGGATATTGTGGTCATTGGTGGTGGACTTATGGGAAGTTCGACGGCTTGGGAGCTTTCTAAATATGGACAGAATGTGTTATTGCTTGAGCAGCAAGATTCCGTTTACACTTATGGCTCTAGTTTTGGAGAAGCAAGAATTTCAAGAAGTTTAGGTCCAAAAGAAGATCTTTTCTCATTTCTACAGCAAACCTCTGTAGAAGAGACCGAAGGTTTGATAGCTTACTTGAATGAAGGAGAAACCAACCGGCTTCATTCTATGGAAGATATTTATAGAACTTCCCCTGTAACTTACATCTACTCGACATCGCAATTAAATGAAGTTGAAGCATTGTTAGATGGGCAATTAGACACCTATGAATATGCATCAACTAGAGAAGAAGCAGATGAGAAATTTGGAATGAAGATTTCAGATACCACGCTTGTTATTCGTGAATATAATGAGTACACGGGCACGCTCAACCCGAAAGTGTTAATCACCAAACTGCATCAAGCCATAAGAAAATCTGGAAATAGCGTACGCTACAACCAAAAAGTAACCAGTCTCATAAAAGAGGACGGGATATATAAAATTGAAATTACAGATACTAAAACTGGAAAAACTAAAATAGTATTGAGCAAGAAGGTAGTGGCTGCCGCTGGCCCCTATAATGGGACTTTAGTAAAAGATATAGCACCCTATTTTAAAGACTTGATTAGCCCAAAGCGTTTATTTCTTTCATTTTTAAAAATAAAACCTGACCGCTATGATATGTTGTCTATTGAACAGAAAAATAGACTTATTTCCTCTTATCCTGTGGCGTATTTAAATTCTGAAATATTTTATTCAATGATTGAGAAGTTCGATAGTGACCAAAGGCCTTTATTAAAAGTTGGAGGACATTTTTTAAGAACAGAAATTAAGGATTTAGATACCGTGTGGGCAATGCAATTAACCGAGCAAGAAATTCAGTGGAGCAAAGAGAATACGGTAGATTATCTGGCTAAACTCGATATACCCATAACTTTCTCTGATTTGGAATTTGACCAAGGCTATTCTTGCGTCTATTCTTTAACCGAATCTGAAATACCCTACGTAACTCACGTCTTAAAAAATGGAACTGAGATTGATTCTAGTTTCGTGCTCGTAGGAGGAATGTCGGGTATTGGAGCTAAAGGGTCTTTAGCTTATGGATTAATAGCAGCTGACCTTTTATTGGACAAAGAAAATAACTCATTTATGTATGGTAAAGCTAAAAGAGCTTTGGGTTCCCAAAGATTGATAGAGGATGTACAAAATATTGAGAAAAAAAATAATGCAAAGAATAATGGGAAAGCTAAAAACCAAATAGAGCAATAATTAACCAATAAAAGTTCAATAAAAATGAAAGAAACTATCACAAAAAAAATTAATTTCGATAAAGCCGGATATTTTGCCATAGGATTAATTGTTCTGGCATTTTTAGGTTTTTGGCCTACCTATTTTTCAAAATTCTTTGATGGTACAGCTGACTTCAATAATTATTTTCATTTCCATTTTGCAATGGCATCACTATGGATTGCACTATTGATTTTACAGCCGATACTTATCAGAAATAAGAAATTCTCAATCCATAAGCAAACTGGAAAATTCAGTTTTATCATTTTACCCTTGTTCTTTGTGTCGGTAATTTTATTAAAGCATCATAATATTGGAGGTGTAGTAACCGCAGGCTTAGGGGCTAGTTTATGGTTGCAGTTAAAGGATTTGGTTATTATCGGGCTCATGTTTGCGATAGCCATGATGAACACAAAAAATATGCAAGTTCATGCACGTGCCATGATTGCTACTGGAATTGTATTTATAGAGCCAACTTTGGGGCGATTTATTATTCTAACCATATTACCGGAGCCTGATTTCATGCTAGGATTGGGTATTACGGTTGCCATAATGTATATACTGATTATATCGCTCATCATTATTGAAAGAAAACAAACTAGCGGACGGTGGGTTTTCCCTCTTCTTTTAGTTCTGTTTATGATATTTCACTATCTCATTTTCTTTCAAGTAAGCTTTCCGTTGTGGGATTCAATTGCAGAATGGTTTGTGAGGTTACCAATTACGTAATAAACGGACAAAGAAAATGACTCATTTATGTATGGCAAAGCTAAAACAGCTTTGGGTTCTCAAAGATTGATAGAGGATGTACAAAATATTGAGAAAAAAAAATACGAATGCCAAGATTGAGTATGAGTAATGGTTTTCAACCCATCCTAGCTTACCGTTATAACCATTTTATAAAACAGCATTTTATGAAAAATAATCGCACATTTTTAATAACATTTTTAACACTATTAATCAATATGACTGGATGTAAATCTGATAAGTCCGAACTGGATAAAATGGTCGAATTCGGACAAAAATATACCGATGCCTGGAACAGTAAAGTGCCTGAAAAAATGGCTTCATTTTATGCAGAGGATGGAACTCTAACCGTAAATAAAGGAACAACAGCAGTTGGAAGAAAACAATTGGCGGAAACTGCTAAATCCTATATGGATGCATTTCCTGATTTGGAATTAACGATGGACAGTCTTACTAAAGAAAATGGTAATTATCGATATTACTGGACTTTTAAAGGAACTAATTCTGGACCAAACGGAACTGGAAATAAAGTTGATTTCAGCGGATTTGAAGAATGGACTATGAATGACCAAGGACTCGTCCAAAAATCAATCGGAACGTACGATGCGGAAGTATATGAAAAACAGTTGAATGGGAATTAAAAATAAAAGCCGTTGTGATTCATTATAAGAAACCGCTAACCAATGATAAAATTTTTTAGAAAAATACGCTACAAGCTTATGAGTGAAAATAAAACCGGAAGATACTTCAAGTACGCCATTGGCGAAATCATACTAGTAGTTATCGGGATTCTTATCGCATTACAAATTAACAACTGGAATCTTGACCAACAAGACCGAAAAGTAGAGAAAGACAATCTTTTAGCCCTTATGCAGGAGTATTCACAAAACAAAGCTGCACTACAAGAAGTTATTCGGATAAATGATGAAAATATTGTTTGGGCAGAAAAATTGGTGCAAAGCTATAATGCTAAAGTACTGGACACTCTTACTGGGAAAACAATGGCGCAATTTTCTAGCAAAACACTAGGAACCGAAATAAATTTTTCACCTGAAAATGGTGTTCTTACCGAAATATTGAGTTCAGGGCAACTTAAACTCATTTTAAACAGTGAACTAAAGCACAAATTAGCTGGTTTTAATAGCAAGGTGGATGCCATTGAACAACAAGAACTAGAAGTTTATGATTACAGAGCGATGGCTATTAAAGACATATTACAAAACGGAAATATGGAAAAGGGTTATGTAGATATTGGTGTGAGGGAAAACTATATCGACACCAATTTTAAAACCACAAATAAAGCACTGAGCAATTACTTACCGTTTTTAAACAAAATTATAGTCTATCAAGCTAGCTCGAACCTAACCAATATACAGTATTACAAGCCATTAGAAGAGGAAATAGAACTCATACTGGAGTTAATTGACGTCCGTTTGAAAGAATTATAAAAAATAACAAAAGTTCAATGCCATATGTACTTCATTATAACTAACCAATGATTAAATTCTTTAGAAATATCAGGAGAAAACTACTCGCTGAAAATCGTTTCAATAAGTATTTGCTGTATGCCATAGGCGAAATTATCCTCGTGGTAATCGGTATTTTAATCGCACTTCAAATAAACGACTGGAATCAGAATAAAAAAGACCAAAAATTAGAACAGCAATATTATTGTAGGTTATTAGAGGATGTTAATCAGGACTTCACAAACTATAAAAATTATGTTGCTTTACTCAACGAAAAGATAGACGCAAATAACACACTAATACAAAGGCTATTAGACGACTCAATGCCTTTAGATAGCATTGCACCACTTGTTCTAAAATCTATAAAATATTCTATAAGAAGTACAAGTGCTACAACTGATGCTTTTGATGATATTAAATCGAGTGGAAACTTAAATATAATTAAGGATTTATCTATCAAAAACAAATTAGCTAGCTATTACAAAACATTAGCAAATACAAGTACTGTTATTGAAAGTAGTGGGAAAGCTACCACAGATAAACGTTTTTTTGAGAGTAAAGATTTAATAAGTTCTGGCTGGATAAAATTAATAGAGGATTTCAATACAATTGATACCACAAAAGTCAAGTATGAATCGCTCAAATCAAAAATTAATTTTAATAATGAAATCAGAAAAAATATGCTCAATGATGCTCTTTTTTATTTAGCCATAACCTCAAGACACAGACAACTATTAACGAGACTTGAAAAAGAAATAGTTGCAATGATTAAGGTACTCAATTCTAAATGTAAAAATAGTAATGATTAAATTTTTTAGACATATTCGAAAATCTCTTTTAGAACAAAATAAAATGGGCAAGTATTTTAAATACGCCATAGGCGAAATCATCCTCGTGGTCATAGGAATTCTCATTGCACTGCAGATTAATAACTGGAATGACCAACGCAAACTCAAACAACAAGAGCAAACGTATTATTGTAAAATAAGTGAAGACATAAAAACAGATATTAAGAACATTAATCGTACGCTAGTCTCTCTAAAAGAACGAAAAATTATCGCAAAGCGATTACTTATTAATTTATTAAATGTACATGAAGATAAGTCTGTTCTATTGCAAGATTATTTGGGTGCTATTCGAGCTTATGACTATATACCAACCAAAGCAGCCCTTGTAGATATCACTTCTTCTGGGAAATTGGAAAACCTGAAAAATAGTGCATTAAAAAATGAAATTCTCAATCATTATTCAGAGCAAGATTATGCGCTTAAAGTAATTGAAGCGAATGATAACGAAATATTTCAGAAAATTTTTAGCTACAACAATTTTACAGATTTTGGAATTAATGAGGTGCCTTTGTACAAAGATGAATATGGACCAGAACTTAGCGCTTTATTAAAAAGTACTGAATGGCAGCAAGACCCAGATAACGTACTTTTTAAGCATCTTAAAGACCATATGAATATGACTGTAATTCTTTGTTCAAGAGAACAACAACTGTTGCAGGATATCAAAGTATCTTCTGAAGAGTTGTTTAACAAATTGTCAAACTATTGTAATTGATATGATTAGCTTCAATAAAAAGAAAAAAGCAAACATTAAAACCTTCTAACCTAAATAAAATGAACGAATTACTACAGGAATACGCTTTAGTAGCCGAAATTATATCGGGATTAGCCATTATCATATCACTAATATTTGTCGGTATTCAAATTAAAAGAAATACCAAGGCAACTCAAGCCTCAACCTTTCAAGCTATTGCAGAATTGGATATAAACCTGCTACTCAATTTTGGTAACACAAAAGAATTAGCGCAATTAGTCTCAACGCTTCGGGAAAACCCAGATGCTTTAACAGAGGAAGCGCAAAATCACGGCTTTTATTTATTTGGTGCAGAAGTACGGCACGTTGAAAACTTGTTTCTACAATATGAAAATAAAATGTTGAGTGAAAAACATTGGCTATCAAGAAAAGCATTGATGGACGGCATCGTACTTTCAGGCGGTTTTGGGGCACTACTTAAACATCCATTTAAAAAGTATTTTGATGGTTCATTTATTGAGTATGGCATTGGACAAAGGCAAAAAATGGGAATAGAAGAATGATAAAATTCTTCAGACATATCCGTAAATCACTAATCAAAGAAAACAAAATGGGTAAGTACTTTAAATACGCTATTGGCGAAATTATCCTTGTCGTCATCGGGATATTGATTGCACTAAGTCTCAATAATTGGAAAAACGATCAAGACGATAGAGAGGAAGAACAAATACTACTGCATAACTTACAGCAAGAGTTTACCAAAAATTTAAATGAACTTCATTCTGACCATAAAATCAATCTTGGAACATTAGAAGCTTCGCATTATTTTTTAGAAACTGACCTGCATACGAAAACACCTAAGCAAATAGATAGTATAATAGGGCGATTAAGTATGTATGCAACCTTTGACCCAAGTATTGGATACATCAATCAGGCAATAAGTGCTGGAAAGTTGGATTTAATCCAAAGCGATTCGCTTAAAATCCATCTTAGTCGGTGGTCAGGTGAGCTTAATGATTTAAAAGAAGACGTTATAGTGAGACGAGAACATTTCTTAAATTATCTTTTGCCAGTGATTAGGAGACATATTCCAGCAAGAAATTCAGATGCTACCCAAGAGCGGCCAGATTATCAAAGGCATATGCAAATAAGTCCTATTACAGTTCCCGATGAGAACTATGCAGAATTTATAACCTCACTTGAAGTAGATGGAGTTATTTATGACCATTATGTGAATCAATATTTTGTTTTTATTAATGAAGAAAATATTGATTCATATATTAAACGTGTTTTGGAATTACTATCAAACGAATTAGACTCAAATAACGAAAGTACAACGCTAAACAATGATAAAGGTTTTTAGAAACGTAAGACAGCGACTTCTTTCCGAAGGAAAAACTAGCAAATACTTTAAATAAGCAATAGGCTTCAATTGTTTTGGATAGTATGATTCATTTGAAGTAAACTTTCGAGAAAAGTATTAAATATTGCTACTTTACTCGAAAGTTTACTATAATCTGTCAATAAGAATTTTGCTTAAACTCATTAACAAGAATTTGAACCCGAAACATTACAAAACTCTTAAACATTTGTTAAAAAGGGGCTAATTCGGTTTCAGTAAATTTAAGGGTGTTTTAAGCCCTATAAAACCTCAAAAAACAAGATTTTGGATAGTCCCTCTTTCTCCGCAAACAAGCACTAAGCTTGAAATGAAAAAACCACCAAGTTTACTTGAGTGGTTTTTCTGTTTTTAGGGTTTCGGTGTTTGGTAAGAAACATGACCTAAAAAGAAATCCAGATTCCACTTTAAATTAATCTCGATAATGCTCAAGGATTCTAGCATCGACCCAATAAATATCTTGGTTACTGGTGTAGAAAAAGTATTTTCCATCTTTACTCACAAACGGACAGAGTTCATGGCCTCTACTGTTGATCAATGTACCCATGTTCTTGGCATTTCCCCATACACCATCCGAATTTTTAAAACTAATATACAAATCGCCCCTACCAAGGCCATCTGGTCTCGTTGCACAAAAAATGACGTAAGACTCATTTGGATCAATAAAAACATCCGCCTCGTAATTAGGTGTATTTATGGCGTTACCCATCGGTTCTGCCTTTTGAAATTCCCCATTAACTGCTTTTGAGGAGTATATATCAAAGTTCCCCCCATTTTTATTTGATGAAAAATACATGGTGCCATTCTTGGTAAATGAAATGTAATATTCATTGCCCTTGGTATTAATGTTCGGCCCGGCATTAAAAGGTTGTGACCATCCATCTTTCGATTTTTCAACATACCAAATGTCATAATCCTCCTTGCTGTTCAACCCATTTAAGGCCCTTTTGGAAATAAAATATAATCGATTTTCATCAGGCGAAAGAAAAGGGTCATTGTAACCATAAGCTTTATGGGATAGAATAGTTCTGGGTTGACTCCAAACGTTTTTAACTAACTTGGTATACCGAATCTCTTCTTTTCCATTGACATTAACCCCATAAAAGAATTCAGTAGCATCTTTATTCAAGACAGATCCGAACTCATACTCCCCTTTTTTGGAAATAAAATTTGGAGCAAAAACCTCTGGGGTCGTGTTAGGTGGTTTTTGACCTAGATATTTTAGTTTTTCATTAGGCTCCGTTTGTCCAAATACGTTTACAAAGAACAATAGGCTTAACATCACAAAGAGTGTTTCCATATTCAATTTTATCATTGGTATTTTTATTTTAATTCACAAGTTTGGGGAGTATATGTGTCTCAAATAGTACTTGGGACAAATAACTTTTCCTATTTCGATAATTACCTGCCGTTACCACTACGACAGCTTCTAAAGCAGGAACAACAATAATGCGTTGCCCTCCAGCGCCCCTTGCTTCTAAGGTTTCAATTGATTGTCCAGCAATATTATAGCCGCCATGCCACCATTGATAGCCATATTCGATTTTATTCCTATCCTGCAGTTGAACATGTCTTTTAAACGACGCTTCAACCCAATGTTTTGAAATAATTTGTTGCCCGTTCCAAACACCACCATTTAAATAGAGTTGTCCAAATTTAAGCATATCCCTTGGGGTCAATCGAAAGCCGCCCCCAAAATAAGGTATCGCTTTTGTGTCGTCAGTATTCATGATGTAGTTTGTAATTCCCAAAGGCGAGAAGAGCTTATCCACCATATATGATTCCAAGGGTACCTTTAAACGATTACTTAAATAAACACCAAGTAAAAATGGGTTTGCCGACCCATAATCAGTATAAGTCCCTGGTTCTTTTACCATGGGTGCTTCTAAAACCGTTTTTAACCAATTATCCGATTCTTGATAATTATCTTCGTATGCCTTATTATTTACATCCAGTCCTGAACTCATCGTCAATAAGTCTTTAATCGTTATTTTAGATTTTAAGGCATCTTTGGTATACTGATATTCTTGAGGGATAAAATCATATAATTTTTCATCAACATCCCCTATAATTTGGTCATCAATGGCAATACCGATCATTGCTGAAGAGATGCTCTTTGAGGCGGAACGCATACTATGCGGAATATTGGCGTTGAAACCCGCAAAATAGTTTTCATAAACAATCTTGCCCTTTTGGGCAACAAGTACCCCTTCTATACCAACTAGAGTGTCATTTCGAATATCTTCCTCCATTTTCCGTAGTGTCATTCCCTTGGTTGCTATCTCCCAACCGTCACGTATTTGTGCATATTTATTTGTTCTCGTGTCCACTTTAGACCTTACTATTCTCCTAAATGATGCTTTTGTAATGAAATTTCCCAATAGCCCTATATTCAATACAATTTCAGAACCCTTCAATTGCCCTTCAAATTCAAGGTTTGTATTATTATCCACAAACGAAATGGTGGTGTTTTCCTTTTTAAAGTTGTTGCACCATAGCCCTCCTAAAATGGGATACCCACGATATTCGTCATTCGGTATGTTACTTTCTTTTATGGTCAAGCGCAAAGATTGTGGCTGTAGGTAATGGACTATCGATAAATCCCATTTTCCTTTATAAGCATCTCCGCTTTTATAAAGGGTGGTGGGGTATAAGTTTCCCTTATTTTTAATGAAACCCTTTATTTCTGATCGAGCATCGTTAACGATACCGCTAAAAACAAAATTAGTGTCCAGAACAAGATTGATTTCCTTATCAAATTGGAAGTCATGCGATACGATCTCTTTAGTATTGGAAAGGGTGAACTGGGAATTTTTACCCTTAAGCCTTTTAATGGTCACATCTAAGTTAAGGGCATTTGCATTTTCAGTTTTTCCTTGCCACTCGCCAATATAGGCTGCCATGGTTTCTTGGGCTTGGCATATGGTAAATGACAGGGATACCAACACGAAAATCAGTAGTTTTTTAAACATGGCTTGTATTGAATTTTGAGGTAAGTAATCCTTGTTTTGATACATAGTCCATACGATTATTGTCTAGCCAGTATTGCGGGCAAAATATAGTCCACCATCATTTTGTCAACATTGGTATGAGCATCCAGTTTTCCATATGCTGAGGCAGTGATTACTACTACAAAAGGAATGTCTTTAAAAACAAAGATCTTATTACCTCCATTTCCATTGGAAAAAGAAACCTCATAGTCTTTGTCATTGATGGTATACACCATGTTCCAAAAGAGATACCCATAGTGAAACCCTTTTATGCCCCCATAGTCTTGAGATACCTGCTTGGCCAAACTTTTTTCTACCCATTCTTGAGTTAAGATTTGTTTGCCATTCCAATGTCCCTTGTTTTTATACAGCTGTCCGTATTTGGCAAAATCAATAGCCCTAAGACGTATTCCGCCACCTGTATATGCAACACGTTGCGGGGTGTAGATCCATTTATAATCAGTAATCCCTAAAGGGGTGAATAATTTTTTATCGGCATACGAAACGAGCCCATCAGGAACTGATTTATGTATGATATCCCCTAACAAGCCCGTACCTGCGGTGAAATAATTATAATCCCTACCTATTACTTTGTCTTTATGCATCGGTAAATCTAAAGTGAACTTCACCCAGTTATCGGTAGCTTGCATTTTGTCTTCAGTGCCCGGACTTTCATCGTCCTCGTCATCACCTAAAAATCCGGAACTCATGGTCAAGAGCGATTTTAAGGTTACGGAATCTTTTTTGGCACTATGGTTTTTGTAGGATTTTAAATCGTAAAATTCTTTCAAGAAGGTATCTTCATTTTTTATAAACCCATCTTCGACAGCTATGCCCATAATAGTAGAGGCGAATGATTTGCCTACAGATCTGGTGTCGTGCAAACTGCTTCTGGATGCACCATTAAAATATTCCTCAATTAAGAGTTCGCCATGTTTTAATACCACGATTCCATTGATATCCTTAAATCTACCTTCGGCAATTTTTCTATTGAGTGCTTCAATTTTGTCGCGGTCATAGTTGGCTTTAGAAATTTTCCACCCGCTATTGGGTTGTATTTTTTGAACGGGAACCATGCTTTCATCTATCTCTATTTTAGGAACGGTGACAGCGATATTTCCTGTGGCCAAAAGGGGTCCAACTTTTAAAGTATCGGTTTCTAAGTAAGACCTTACCTCTATGCTTAGGGTGTGATCGCCTTGGGTAAATGAATCTACCCCACCCCCCATTTTCATAAATCGTTGCCACATAAACCAACCCCAAAAATTTATTCGCTCCGGTGTTATTAAGGGTATGACCTGTCGAAGTGCTTCGGTCTTACGGGTTTTCGGCCCTGCACCCGTGTTTAAATTCTCAACATAGATTTTTTCGTCGTCTATTAGATATGAAAATTGAAAATTTCCCTTCCGTAACAGTTCCTCTTCAGACAGGTCAGGTGCCAATTCTTGAAGTTCTTTTATGAGTGGTTTACTTAAGGTAAAAACAATACTAAGGTAATTGTCGTCATGTAGGTTGAGACTTTTTGAATATGGGGCTGAAGAAATCTTTGCTTCTGTAAAGTCTACTTTTGAAAAATATAAACTTCCAATCTCGTCTGCATTGATATCATTCGCCTTTGGCTGACCAAAACCTCTACAAGATACCAATAGGCATGTAACAAGTACTATTAAAAGATTCGATTTCATAATTCTAATTTTTGATTTGATGAATACTATTTCTTTAAACCTTTTAGGATACTATGTGAATTAGGTTTTTAAACAATTGATATATCTAATTTGCAAGTTTTTCAACTGCAGGAACAATAAATTCATTCATAATATCATCAGTGTACCAATGCCCTTCACTATTGCCGTAGTTTGTTGTAGTGATAACAACGGACATCTGTAATTCAGGACATGCCAGAACTTTATTACCACCATTACCAGACATATAAAAAGATTTATACTTCTTGTCTTTACCAAAACTTTTAAGCCAAAGTAAATACCCATAATCAGTACCCTTTCTGACATTTGCTTTTGGTGACGATGCCTTTTCAATCCATGATGATGCAATAATTTGTTTTCCATTCCATTGCCCCTTGTTCAAACATAGTTGAATTAATTTCAAAAAATCCCTACTTCTATATTCACTACCTCCAGCGGTATTTAATATTTCAAGAGGTGTATAATGCAAGGTATAGTCTTCAATTGCCAGTGGTTCAAAAAGATGCTTTTTCGCAAATTCTACCAAATCATCTTTAATGGCATTTTGTAAAATTTCTGCCATTAAAGCAGCTCCAGCAGTGCAATAGGTAAATGCCCGACCATAAAGCTGTTCCTCTGGTTTAGGCCCATAAGGATATGAAAAAATAGGAAGGTCCAAATAAAATTTAGCCCAATCTTCTATAAGATACATACGATTTTCATTGCCTCTAGAGTAATGATTCCAGTCACTACATTCTAGAGTAGAACTCATGGTCAAGAGATCTTCGATAGTAATTTCTTCTTTACGTTTATCAGGATTTCTTACAGGGAGTTTGTGCTGCAAATAGTCGAAAATCTTATCATTTTCAGAGGTAATATACCCTTGATCTATGGCGATGCCCGTTAATAAAGTTGCCATGGTTTTAGTGACAGAACGTGTGTTGTGTTTAGAGTTAACATCATTTTCGTTGTAGTACTTTTCAAATAAAACCTTTCCGTTATGGGCAACCAATACACTTGTGATTTTTTCATATTTCCCTGAATTTATCGTACTGTCCATTTTTTGAAATAACGGGGCACCAACGGTATTGACCTTGTCAAAATCAATTTGTGCTGAAATATTGGTCAAAAAGAAATAGAAAAAGGGGAAAAAGTAATGCTTCATAGCTTTCATGATTGTAATGAAAAATCAAAAGTAGCTGTTCCCCTATTCTGAAAATAGGATGAAATTAACATTACAGATGTTTATGGATCGTTTTTCTATAAGCACTTGGACTGCTATTAAAAATCGATTTGAATACCCGATTGAAATGACTTTGGTCAGAAAAACCCGTTTGATAGGCTATTTCAGTTAAGGAATCATTTGAATTTAGAAGTAGCGAAATGGCCTTTCTAAGTTTATGCTGTCGTATATATTCGCCAAGACTCATTGAAAGGTGCTTTGATGCCGCCCTAGAAATATGCACAGGATGTAATTTTAGCTCTTGGGATAAATATTCAAGACTAAGTGTAGTGGAATCATAGTGTAGCAATTCTTTCAAGCTAGCTACCCAGCTTGGATTCTTTTGGGCATTCGTATGTTTTAAATTGCCCAAAGCATCACATATTTGAAGTAATAAGACTTCAACGGAAACATCACTATAATCATCTGAAATCAAAAATTCGTGATATAACTTTGCGAAAAGCAAATGTAATTTTGGGTTTTCGATGAGTTGACTCCCTTCCAATAAATTCAGGGGTATTTCATTTTTTAATAGCCATTCCCGCTCAAATTCGAGATGGAAACCACTGGCATCTTCAGAATGCTTAGAGCCATAATGCGCCTCTTGCCAATTATTGAACATCAAACTACCAGCGGGGCACAATGATTTCACTTTCTTATTGCAGTCCATCATATTACCCTGTAGAACATACATAAAATAGGGGTTTTCATGATAGTGCCAATCCGTTTTTCGTTTGGTATTGTAATTATACTGCGAAAGCAGAATTCCGTTATAGGAAACCTCTAAATCCTTACTGCCGTAATATTTTCCTTTTGTCAATATTTTCATCTTATCGCAAGGGTATAAATTTTAGCCTTTACCTATAAAGAGTCAATTTTTGACATTTTGTTACCGCCGTCTTTCTTTTTTTGTTTTTTCCATGGCCGTTCCTTCCACCTGAATACGTGTCCAATTATTTATATAAAGGAAATAGGTAGTATTTTCCATTCAAAAGGATGCCGTTCTTAAATTTTCGTAATACTCAAATATGGCAGTGCCCACAGGTAAGGTTACGACACTGATCAAATGTTTTCATGCCATCGAATTACAATACGTGAAAAAATGGTGTTGTAACATCAATAGGAATAGGTCTCCGCTACCTTATTGAATCTTAAGTTCCGGACCCTATCCGCACTTACCCTGAAGCCTTTTACCATATCTTCTTGCAGCTCGAATTCAAATGTCCCGAAAAACCAAGTATTACCTGAAAACCTATTTTTACCTAAAGGTGATAATCTTGTGCTTTCTTGGCGTTGATGTTTGGCAAGCAGCACCCCGTTCTCAACACTCAACTCATAAGATGTATGCAACTCGGGACTGTAATAAATGCCGGTATATTTTTCAAGTGTAGCACTATCCAATTTATACTGTATTCTTTTGCCTAGCGTATTTTGTCCGTTATGGGTAAAGGTCAAAGTATCAAAATTTCCATTATCACCTTCAATAAAAGTAATGATCGCACTAATCCTTCTTATTTGAAATTGCTTCTCATTAAGCGTCTCCAACGGAAAGGTCCCTTGGCCCGTAGCCGTAATATATAGGTTTTCTTCTTTCTCGTTAAATTCCATGATAAAACCTGGTTGAAGTTCAAATTTTCCCTCGTACCTTTTTAAGGTCCCTTTGACCACTATTTTAGTCGGTTTTGAGTCATTGGTTTTTACTGGATCGGCCATCTTTATACCATCGAAAAAGATATCGGCTATGGCATATGCTTTTTCATGAGCATTAAGTGACCCATCATTCGTAAGCACAATTACTGCAACCTTATCATCAGGGAACCTCAAAATCTGACTTCTATACCCGGCATCGGCGCCTCCGTGACTTACGACCTGTCTTCCCTTGTGCATAGAAACTATTTGACCACAGGAATAACCGATGGTATCCCCATTTTTTAAAATACCGGGCTTGGCCAACGTATTGAACAACGCCTGATTACCGACTTTTTCCTTATCAAAGTTGATGATCCATTTGCTTAAATCCTCAATATTCGTTCGTATACCTGTATTACCGACAATATCTTTTGAATTACGTATGCCCTTTTTGTAACCCATACCATCAAAGAAATAGGGATTGGCAAGGTCAGGTATGACCTTCTGATAGTCTTCAAACAAGACCGTACTTTTCATTTCTAAGGGCGTAAAAATGATTTCATCCAAATACCGATGAAAGGGTTTTTCCGATACCCGTTCAATAAGTTCTGCAAGTAACATATAACCAGAGTTGTTATAAGAGAAATCGGTTTCAGGTGAAAAATTCAATTCTTTTTGTTGGCTTAAAATTTTTAAAACAACCTCTCTTGAGATAACATCTTCGATATTCCAACCGGCCATTCCTAAAAGATATGTTATACCCCGTATTCCGTGTGTATGCTGCATTAGGGTCTTCACTTTAATAGTTTCGCCAAAATCAGGCAGTTCAGGAATGTATTTTCTAATGTCATCCCCTAAATCCACTTTCCCTTCTTCAACTAAATGCAATAAGGCATACGCGGTAAACTGCTTTGAATTAGAAGCAATATTGAACAGCGTCGATGGGCTATTTTTTATACCAAACTCAAGATTGGCCAAACCATAGGCCTTTTTAAAGAGGATCTTACCATCTTTTATAATAGCCACTGCGGCACCGGGGGTTTTATTCGTATTCCAAGTTTCAAAGAGATTATTTATTTGCTGTTCGGTATCGATATTAATTGCACTATCGTTTTTGTCTTGGGCATGTAGCATTACCGATTGTATCACAAAGAGTACGATTGCAATGGACTGGATAAATTGGTTGTTTTTCATTTGATTTGATTTAGATTCTACTGATTATTTCGGCGCCTACCTCCAATAACTTTGGCAGTAGTTCTTTATAGAGTAAATACCCTTTGTCCCCATTGGTAAATATGATGACCCCCTTTTGTGACTTTGGCAGTAACACTATGACCGTATGAACTCCTGGATCACCCCCTACATTATATAGGGCATATTCATCATTGGGTAAATCTGGAAAAATGAACCAACCAAGGCCCATTGCTATTTTTTCCCGAACCATAACCTGTGGTTTTACCATTTCTTGATAAGCACCCTTGGTAGTATTTAGTTTTTCAAAAACATTGATTCCGAAAATTCCAAAATCCTCGATGGTGGTCAATACATTATCAGCGCCATTTGGCTTATTTTCCTTAGGCAGTTCATAGCTGTTTTTAAGGGTATCATGTCCTATGGCAAACCTGCTTTCATCAACATTTTCATCCCAAGCATGTCTCGAGTCTTTCATACCCAAGGGTCGAAAGAGTAAAGAATCCGATAAACGCTGTAACGATATTTTAAATTTACTTTCCAGTGCTTTTCTCAGGTACTCGAAGCCTTCCCCTGAATATTTGAATTTCTTCCCTGGCTCAAAATGAAATTGAAGTTTACCGGTAGCATCCATCCAACGCCAATTATTAAATCCACTAGTATGGGTCAATACATGCCTGGTCGTTAATTTCTTATGAAGGGAATCATTTATAATATCGGGGTCAACCCAATAGGAATATAACGGCTTGTCTAAATTCCAATCCCCATTTTCGACCAATTGAAGGGTAGTCATGGTAACAACCGATTTTGTCAACGAAGCGACATCAAAAATGGTATTATATGGAGCGGTAATACCCTCTTTGATTTTACCATAGGCATTTACGGTTACGAGCTTTCCATTTTCGATAACGCCCAGGCCCATAGCAGGTACCTTATACTTTTGTAAGAGTTCCATTATTTCTTTTCTATCCGCTAAACTTTCGAATTTAGTTTGGGCATTGAGATAGAATGAGAACAGCATCGCGGATATAACGAGTGTCTTAGTACCCATCTGTACTGCTTTTTTCAATCTTATAATTTAGAATAAGGCCCAAGCCACCAAAAAGGAAGGTAAATGCAAAATAGAATACGGGACTGTCCTGTATGCCAAAAAAGGTATTGACCAGATAGCCCATCAAAATTCCCATACCGATACCGACACACAGCATTCCTATTTTTAAAGTAGTTGCAATTGTTTTGGTTTTGTTCTCGATGGAACTCGCGTCTATGCCTTTTTCAATCATGGCGCTTCGCTCTCGATGTCTCGATTTTAGGTAGAAGTAAATAATTCCGAATATGGAAGTTATAAATGTTATTGGTACGATAATATCCCCGTTCATCACGATTGTTTTTGTTGTTATGGATGTGATGCAAGAATCGTGATTGAGGTTACACAAAATCGGAAGAAATTATTTTTCAGTAAACCACGCGAAAACTGTAACGTAAAGGGAAGAACTTGCATCTTAATACTAAGATGGGCTTTAAAAACGACTTGAAATATATAGACAAGGTTAGGGAAGGAGACCTTGAGGCGTTTTCACATCTAGTTGAAAAATATAAGGAAATGGTATATGCAGTAGCTTTAAAAATTCTAGAAAATGCTGACGATGCCGAAGATATTGCACAAGAAAGTTTTATAAAGGCCTATGAGAACATCGATGCGTTTAAAAAAGAAGCCAAATTTTCTACCTGGTTGTATACCATAACATATAGGTCGGCCCTTTACTATAAACGAAAGAATAAAATCAGCACTCGAAATCTACAAGAGCAAGATGATGAAGCGTTTCTAGCTACTGCCAATGCACAACTTGAAAATTTTAAGATTGAAGAACAACAAAGGTTTATAAAATTGGCCATTGATTCTTTAAGACCTATAGAGCGGCTTCTTATAACACTATATTATATCGATGAAAACACCATTGAAGAAATAAGTACTATTACCGACTTATCTGCCACGAATATAAAAGTGAAATTATTTAGGGCAAGAAAGAAGCTAAAGAAAAGACTTGATGTCTTGCTAAGGGGAGAATCAAATTCAATACTATAAGATGAAACAAAAAGACAAACTTCTCATTCAACTTATCAAATCGGTTCCATCTGATAAACCAAGCCCTGATTTTACTGAAAATGTGATGGACTATCTCAAAGAAGGGCAAACACTGCTTAAAGAGAACGATTTCATTCATCAGTACAATTTCAAAAAGGAAATTCTTCATGATGTATCAGTCGATTTTACTCATAAAACTATGAAAGCGCTGAGAGACAAAGTTGAAAAACCTACTCTTGAACCCTTATCTTCAACAAAAGCGAACACTGTTCTCATCAGCATCATGAGCATAATCTACATTTGTTTATTGCTCGATGGATTATTCTTCAATACCATTCAAGTATCAGAAAAAACCTGGTTGAAAATAGCGTGGTTTCAAGATTTATTCATCATACCGCCAGTATTTTGGGTAAGTGTCGTCACTCTTGCTGCCTTGCTTTTCATGGATTCCCTTATTAAGAAAATAAAAATTTCGTTTTAAAAATGCCATTATGGAAGTCATCAGCCGTTACTGGACTTTTAATTTCTTGGACAAGATCATAGAATTCACATATGGTATGTAATCCTCATATAAAGACCACTCATCGAATAAGACCGGTTTAAAATACTTAGTGATACAGAAGCACCGTTAAAACAACCTAACCTCTAAATCCCAATTCATGGAAAACCAAGAAATTCCACACTTACCTCCAGTAATCAGTCAACTTGATGACCAGACCAGGGTCGCTTTTTACAAAAAAACCTATGCCCATTTAGCGGGAGCGGTATTGCTCTTTATCTTAGTGGAAACCCTATTCTTTCAAATTCCGGCAATTGTAGAACTTGCCATATCGCTTACAGGCGGTATTAGCTGGTTGCTATTAGTTGGGGGGTTTATGCTCGTGACGAACTATGCCGAAAAGCTGGCTTTAAAAAGCGATAACATACAAGCCCACTATGCTGGCCTGGTGTTATATGTGGTAGCTGAGGCATTTATTTTTATACCCCTTATTTTTATGGCGGTAATGATTGCCGATGGCGGTGCCTTTAATATTCTATACCAAGCCGCTATTTTAACGATATCACTATTTACCGGACTCTCGGCCATCGTTTTCATTACTAAAAAAGATTTCTCATTTCTTAAATCGGCACTCACGATTGGCTTTTTTATTGCGCTAGGCCTAATCATCGCAGGTACCCTATTTGGTTTTGACCTAGGCCTTTGGTTCAGTGTCGGCATGGTGGTATTGGCCTCAGGATCTATTTTATATCAAACTTCGAACATGATTCACAAGTATCATGAAAATCAGCATGTAGCCGCTTCATTAGGGTTGTTTGCTTCATTGATGCTTTTATTTTGGTATATTTTGAGTATTCTTTCCAATGATTGATCTCATTGAAATACGATTCAAGAAGCCTACTTTATGAAAAGTGGGCTTTTTTTATCTGTTTTTTTTAAAGAAGTTTACGCAGCTTAAACGATTTGCGGTAAATGAAGGAAACAAGAGTCAATAAATACCTTAGTGAGGCAGGGTATTGCTCAAGAAGGGCTGCCGACAAGTTAATTCAGCAAGGCCGCGTAACCATTAATGGCATGGTACCCGAAATGGGAACCAAGATTGTTGAGGGGGACGTGGTAAAAGTTGACGGGGAACCAATAATTGAACCCAAGGAAAAATCAGTTTATCTGGCTTTCAATAAACCTATTGGCATTGTTTGTACTACGGATACCCAAGTTGAGAAAGATAATATTATTGATTATATCAATTATCCAAAACGTATCTTTCCCATAGGTAGGTTGGATAAACCAAGCGAAGGGCTAATTTTTCTGACCAACGACGGAGATATCGTCAATAAAATTTTAAGGGCACGCAATAATCATGAAAAAGAATATGTCGTTACGGTCAACAAACCCATTACGGCCAATTTCTTGAAACAAATGCGTGGTGGAGTGCCAATTCTTGATACGGTCACCAGAAAATGTCATGTAGAGCAAATTGGCGAAAAGCAGTTTACCATAATCCTCACACAAGGTCTGAACCGTCAAATACGCCGTATGTGCGAGTATCTTGATTATCGTGTGAAAAAACTAAAACGGGTTCGCATCATGAATGTGAATTTAGATGTTCCGGTCGGAAAATGGAGGTATTTAACCCATGAAGAACTAAACGAGATCAATAGGTTGGTTTCAGGTTCGTCGAAAACACATAACTAAAGTAGACTTCCTATTTTTTCAACAGATATATAGACAAGTCTGTTCGCTATTTTACCAAAAAGTATCGTTGTAGAGCATTTTTTTAAGGTTAAAATGCAAAACCTATGAAAAATTCATAAGTATTTGTTCTAAACCTTTGTAGATATTTGTATGGTATTAACGTCCTAAATCCCGAATTATGATACGTAATTTAATCTACAAGATGTCTTTTGTCTGCTTTACGTTTATCATTAGTACCAATGTAAATGCACAGGTAAAAAATGATAACGAAACAAACAAAAGAATTGATGACTATCTCGAACTATTACAACTTGGTTATACAGAAGTTGAAATATTTCAAGACTTGGGCAATGTCAATTTTCTAACCGAAAATTACGACGCTGCCGCATTCTGGTATGAAAAACTCTTCAACGCGGTAGACAAAGAAACCATTAGTGATAGCTACCAAGAACGCTATGATTTTGCAATGAACAGTTTGAATGCCCAAAGCCCTGTTAAAACCAATGCTAAAGACTGGAAAGCTTCCATTAAGGCAGATTATACTTTAGAGAGTGAACATGGTGCTTCAGGAAAACTGGCGCAAGATTCCAAAAAGACCTTCACACCCTCAATGAGTATGACAAAAGACGGAAAAGTGGCATTTTTCAGTCAGGCCGTAAAGAAAAAGCCGGAATATGGTATTTTTTCAAAAAAAGAGGTCGTACATGAAATCTACAAGGCCGAGAAAGTAAACGGAAAATGGAAAAATATCCAAAGGGTCGCAGTTTGTCCAAAGTATTACTCTGCAAAACACCCTACCGTTTCAGCTGATGGTAAACGTTTGTTTTTTGCATCAAATATGCCCGGTTCTTATGGTAAGTATGATATTTATGTCTCTGAAATCAAGTCAAATGGTGGTGTAGGTATTGCCAAAAACCTTGGCCCGAAGGTAAATACCAAAAAGAACGACCTTTACCCTACCCTAGCGGATGATTCCTTACTTCTATATGCTTCCGATGGTCGAAAAGGTTATGGTGGGTTAGATTTATTTGCAGTTCAAATGTCTAAGAAAAGGCTTGGTGAATCCATAAACTTAGGAAGTTCGATCAATAGTGATAAAGATGACTTTTCACTGGCCCTTATACCTGAAAAAGGTATGGGTTATGTCATGACCAACCGAGGAAAAAAGAATCAGTTAAGTCAAGTTGCGGTAAGCTATATCAGAGGTAATGGTAATGATAAGGAGACCAAGGATGAAGCGCAGCTATTCAAGTTATTGAATGACAATAGTGAGACGGACTACTCTAGCACCTTGTTTGAAAATTAATACCGATCTCTTTTCCACTATCAAACTACTTGATATCGATTAAAAAGATTACAAATCCCCAAAACCCCGAAAAGATGAACTATTTAAACCTACATAAGTGTAAAATTTGCCTGCTACTATTAGTTGCTCTTACCATAGTTCCAGTAGCTTTGAACGGTCAAGAATCCAACAATCAATTTCGTGTTGCGAGTCCTTTTCACAACCAATTGTTCTTTAACCGGTTTCTTATCAACCCCACCTATTCTTTGGTAAGGGAAAATAAATCGTATTTGAACGTGCTTATGAGAAACCAGGCTTCAGCATTTGATGATAACAATCAAAACTATTTTCTTGGTTTTAGCAATAAACTCGACAAGAATACGGCGTTAGGTCTTGGTGTCTATGGCCACTGGTCAGGTGTTGTACAAGAATTTGGCTTCAACGCCAACTATGCCACCGCGGTCAAACTAGGTGAAAAAAGTGCACTCGCCTTTGGGGCAAATATTGGCTATTTAAGTCAAGGGTTGGATAAAAACAGGATCATCATAAGTCAAAATGACCCTTTGATCGAAGATACCCGTAAAGAAAACAAAATTTCAATTGAACCCGGATTGAACTTGACCTTGGGCAGTTTTGATTTTGGTGTACACTTCAAAGATTTGGTCTCATATAATCAAACATCGAACGAGCTTATTACCAATTTCAATACCCAAAGCTTGCATTCCACAGTTCAGTATACGCACAAGTTCAAGCATGCAGGCGGTATTTTCAAAGACGGTAGATTGATGCCGCTTATTCAGGTTGGTATGGATGAAAACCAAGAAATGCTATACACGGGTTCACTTTTAATGGATTTACCAAAGTTCGGTTGGTTACAAACAACATTTGACAATACGTATGGTTTCTCGTCTGGAATAGGCTTCAATTTGAGTAAAAAGCTTTCCCTTGGTTATCTGATGGAAAAAAATATCACTACTACAGGCGATAATCTGGGGTGGAACCATGAATTATCTTTGGGCTATTCATTTAATGATGATCTACGTGGTTTGGGCATCGATGTAAATATTGCCAGTTCAGAAGATGAGCGTGTTGATGAGATTGTACGCAACTACGAAGAGCAGATACTGGCATTGCGCGAAGAACTGAACAAAGAACCGATAATACCCGAAAACGTGAATAGCATTGCCTATCAGAACAGATTGGTTATTGATGAATTGATCTTACGCCAAGATTCCATTGAACGATCTAGAGACCGTATGCTCGAGAGAAGGTTTGAGACCATGGTAAGGCTCTTACGCCATGAAATGCGTCAAGAAAGACAGACATTACCCAAAGAGCGGATAAAGAGAAGTCGATACGCACAAACGGGTATCGCGGCAAATTCAGAAGAAAAAACCGGTACGGATACCAAATCGGATTATAGAAAGGAATTATTTGATGATTCTATGATAAAAGCAAAAAATCGGTCAGATGTTCTAGGCGTAGAAACAGGTTATTATATAATTGCCAATGTGTTCAAAAATCAGAAATATCTCAAATCTTTTATGAAAGACCTACAACAGCGAGGCTTGGATGCCAAGCAGTTTTATAACAAAGAGAATGGATTACATTATGTTTATCTGGCCGATTTCAAATCTAAAAACGACGCTTCAATTGCCAACGTCAATCATTTAGACGGAGCATACGAAGATGATAAATGGATAATGGAAGTCTATAATCCGATAGCAACTGCTGAAATTACCTTTGAATAGATGCATGCTTAAAATATTACCAAAAGCTAACGGAAATCGGGGTTGATTTTTAGGGTCATTAGTTTCATAATGTGCCGAATGCTTTTGACAAGGGACTGCCTAAATGGGCAGTCCCTTTTGTTTGGTCTATTACGGATTCTTTAAAAATGAGTGTCGTTGGACGAAAATACCTACAATTATTTTTGTTGACTCAACAAAAAATTTATATTGAATCTTGAAAATAACTCAAATCTATTTTTCAAACCCCGAAAACCCCGAATTATGAAAACTCACAAAACCTACAAAAAATCGGTACTCGTACATCGGTATTATTTTAAAAGCAAACCCCCTTCATTCCACTTTTAGCTTTTAACTGATTCCCTTTAGGTGAATCACAAATTTGAAGAACCTTTTTACCTTTTGGTTTAGCATCTATTTTATGTTACCAAATCCCCTATGGAATAGTTTCGACTATACCTTTGGTATTTGGCATGAACACAAAATGGCAATGCCTAGAGGTTCTCATGTCTAAACTCAAAGAATTTCAACCCCAAATCTAACTCGTTATGAAAACGTTACCCCTAAAGGTCATCGTAATAGATGATGACAAAAACATGCACGCTAAATACCAAGGATTTTTTTTCGATTCAGAAGAATATGAACTTCTCGGTATTTATGACTCTATAGGCGAAACCCTGCTTCACTACAGAAAACGGACTCCCGATATTATACTTTCAGAGGTCTCATTACCAGGGATCTCAGGAATTCTCGGCATCGAACAGCTGCGAAAGAAAGATGCTTCGGTCAAAATCATCATGATAAGTACCAAAAGTGATTTTGATCTCGTTAAAAAAGCCTTTAAAAATGGGGCAAATGGTTATTTGACCAAACCAATAACCAGAGCACGTCTATTTCATGCCTTGAATTCCGTCAAACAAGATGGCGCTGCCTTAAGCTATGATGTGGCAAAAAAACTGATATCCACATTTCAGAAAAAACGGTACATGCTTTTATCCAAGCGTGAAAATCAAATTGTCGATTATCTAAGTCAAGGTGCCACCTATAAGAGCATTGCCGAAAAACTATTCGTGACTACAAGTACCGTGAACTTTCATATTCAGAACATTTATCTCAAACTTAATGTAAACTCGAAATCAGAGGCCTTGGAAAAATTGAGGCTACTTGATACGAATCAGCGCAAATATGCCTAATACCCAAAATAACTTGAAAGGCTTATTGTTCTGTGCCCTTAGAGCGCAATCGAGAAATTCAGTTTCCCTATCTCGGTTGCGCTTCTATTACGTTTGCACCTTAATTACATAACACCTATTCCCTTTTAAAGACCCGAAAAAGCGAATTCAACTAATGGTTTAGTCAATTTGATTGAATCAATATGGCACAAGGCCTTGTTCTTAATGCAACGAAAGTTGGGGTGTTGTACTATGGAAGTATGTAACTTGCTTGTCAAAAGCTTCAAAATGAAAAGGTAAAAACCAGTCTAGGATCCAGGTTATTCAGCACGTATATTTTTATTTGCATTCATAATTTATTATTATTTTGGCCACTTTTTATGCATGAGATTCATTTATAAATAAATTCTTGAAAATCAACTATGAACCTTCAAAACAATCTTCGTACCGCAACAGGCTGGGAAATAATCGAAAACTCATTTGACCCAGAGCAGTTGGTTACTACAGGTAGCAACTTTATGATAGGTAATGGCTATATGGGTTACCGAGGTACTTTTGAAGAATGGGGTGCCAAAGAATTTGTAGCTTGTGTAGTCACGGATACTTGGGATCAAGCCGAGGGCAGCAGATGGAGTGAGCTTTGTAACGTACCCAACGGATTATTTACCCAACTATTTGTTGACGGACGAATGGTATCCGCTTTTGACGGTCAAATTTCAAATTATTTTCGGGCCCTAGATATGTACCAAGGTCTCAATCAACGAAAAATGACCTGGCAACATGCCAAAGGGGGATCCGTAGTACTCGAAGTTGAAAAGTTTGCGAGTCATGCAAACCACCACCTACTCGTAATGAACTATTGCTTCAAGGCCCAAGAGAAGGGCAATTACCGACTGGTTACCGGTATTGACGGCGCGGTCTGGAGCATAAATGGAGAGCATTTCCAATCTTATAAGTCGTTACAAGAACATGACCTTATAGGCCTAGAACTTCATACTAGTGAATTGAATACCGAAATTGCGGTTGTCGAAGGAATAGCGCTCTCTGGTGTAAAACCTGAAAGCTCGAAAATTCGAAAAGAGGATAAATGCTTACTGCGGGAATTGGAATTCAAGCTAGAAGCTGGCGATGAAATCACACTTCAGAAAGTGGTGTCCATTACCCATAGTAATGAGATGGAAAATCCCATAAAAACAGCCTTTGCGGAGGTAGAAGAAGGATTAAAACTAGGATATGAGAATTTAAAAGAAGACCACCAAGACCATTGGAAGCGTTTTTGGGAACGCTCAGATATCCAGATTTTAGGTAACCTTGAGGCCCAAGTGTTGGCACGGTTCAATATTTATCAGGCCTATATTGCCACACCGACCCACGACAACCTGCCAATAGGCGCACGTGGACTTTCATGTCAAGTATACCAAGGGGCCGCTTTTTGGGATCAAGAGACCTTTAACTTACCCATGTATAACTACACGCATCCTGAAATTGCAAAAAACCTGGTTACTTATCGCCATGATACCCTGCCCGGTGCAAAGCGAAAAGCGAAAAGACTAGGGTATTATGGTGCTTTTTATGCATGGACCAGTGGAAAGACCGGCGACGAATTGTTTCCAGATTACTTTTTTTCCGATGTGCTAACAGGAAGAAGGATCCGCAATCATTTCAACTGTTGGCAAATCCATATTTCTCCAGATGTAGTATACGGTATCTGGTCGTATTACGAAGCTACACTTAACTGGGACTTTATGTTGCAGTATGGCGCTGAAGTCATTTTTGAAGTAGCCCAATTTTTAGTTTCCAGGGTACATTTTAAAAAGGATAAAAATCAATTTGAGCTAATTCGCTTATTGGGCCCCGATGAGTACCATGAAAATGTAGACAATAATGCTTACACCAATTATTTGACGAAGTATGCCATGGAAAAGGCCTGTTGGGTCTTTGAAACCATGAAAAAGGATGATCAAGAGCGTCTATCCGCTATACTGGAGGCGATGGGAATCAATGAAACTGCCCTTGCCAACTGGAAAGAAATCGCTGAACTCATCTACCTTCCACAACCAGATTCAGAAACAAAGGTCATTGAACAGTTTGACGGCTATTTTAAATTAGAGGACATTAGTCCGGCCGAGTTACGTAAAAGGTTGATAGATCCAGGAGAATACTGGGGTTGGCCCAACGGAATTGCCGTAAATACCCAAGTTTTAAAACAGGCCGATGTAATACAATTACTCGCGCTGTTAGACGGTTTTACGAATGATGTGCTTACCGCAAATTATGACTACTATGAACCAAGAACGGAACATGGTTCTTCACTAAGCCCTAGCGTACATGCCTTGGTAGCCTGTAAGGCCAACCATCATGGAGAAGCGTATCGATACTTTATGGAGTCTTCTACGATAGATTTATATAATGCCAGTAAAAAGGTAATGAGTGGAGGCTCGTTTTTGGGGGGCATACATACCGCCGCCGCTGGGGGCGTATGGTTGATCATCGTTAAGGGGTTTGCCGGATTTGAAGTTACCGACAATGGCGTAAAGTTCAATCCTGCCCTACCCCAATCTTGGGACGGTTTAGAATTCAAACTATTGGTCAAACAGTGTTTGTTGCATATTAGCATTGCAAAAAATTCCATCACGGTAACCAGTGATGACGATAATGGGCAAAACATTACGGTGACACTACCTAACCAAACACAAGCACTTAGGCCTGGAGAATCTTTAAAAGGGTAACTATAATACCCTAATTCAAAGTAATACTACAGTGTTTCTGTTTGTTTTCAAGGTTTTGTGACCAACTTTTGCATTTCAAATGGTTTTCTCCAATTGGTAACAAAAAAGCCCTGATGAAATACATCAGGGCTTTTTTTATTAATGATTTATTATCAAGTTACTAGTACACAACGACAGTCGTTGTTACAAGATTACTTCACTTCTTCGAAATCTACATCTTCAACGTTATCGCCTTCGGTAGCTCCATTACCAGCACCATCAGCACCAGCACTTGCTGTTGGGTCTCCCCCAGCCTGTTGTGCCTCAGCTTGGGCCTTATACATTTCTTCAGAAGCCACCTTCCATGCTTCATTGATTTTATCTAGGGCAGGAGTGATAACGGCCAAATCTTTCGTTTCATAAGCTTTCTTCAGCTCTTCCAAAGCATCTTCAATTGGTTTTTTCTTATCATCCGATAATTTATCCCCAAATTCTTTCAATTGCTTTTCTGTCTGAAAGATCATTCCATCTGCCTCATTTAATTTATCGGCAGTTTCTTTAGCTTGTCTATCCGCTTCAGCATTGGCCTCAGCTTCTGCCTTCATTTTCTGTATTTCTTCTTCGGTTAATCCAGATGAAGCCTCAATACGGATATCTTGCGATTTACCAGTAGCCTTATCCGTTGCCGATACCTTAATAATACCGTTGGCATCAATGTCAAAGGTCACTTCAATTTGAGGTGTACCTCTTGGCGCAGGTGGAATTCCATCTAAATGGAATCTACCTATCGTTTTGTTATCAGCGGCCATTGGGCGTTCACCTTGCAAAACGTGGATCTCAACCGAGGGTTGATTATCAGCTGCCGTTGAAAATACCTGCGATTTCTTGGTAGGAATCGTAGTATTCGCTTCAATCAATTTTGTCGCAACACTACCCATGGTTTCAATACCAAGTGAAAGTGGTGTTACATCCAACAACAATACATCTTTTACATCACCGGTCAACACACCTCCTTGGATTGCAGCACCAACGGCTACCACTTCATCAGGATTTACCCCTTTAGAAGGTTTCTTCCCGAAGAATTTTTCAACGGCTTCTTGTACAGCGGGTATTCTTGTAGAACCACCTACCAATATGATCTCATCGATATCACTTTTCGAAAGTCCCGCAGATTTCAAGGCTGTCTCACAGGGTTCAATGGTTCGAGCTACCAAATCAGCGATCAATTGCTCAAACTTTGAACGGGTCAATGTACGCACCAAGTGTTTAGGTCCTGATGCAGTAGCAGTTACGTAAGGTAAATTGATTTCTGTCTGTGCAGAAGACGATAATTCTATTTTTGCTTTTTCAGCAGCCTCACGCAAACGCTGTAGGGCCATGGCATCGTCACGCAGATCCATACTCTCGTCTTTCTTGAATTCCTCAGCCAACCAATCAATGATTTTTTGGTCTACATCATCACCACCAAGATGTGTATCACCATCTGTGGCCAATACTTCAAAAACACCGTCACCCAACTCTAAGATAGATACATCATGTGTACCACCACCAAAGTCAAAAACAACGATTTTTTGATCGGTATCTTTTTTATCCAATCCATAGGCCAAAGAGGCGGCAGTCGGTTCGTTGATGATCCGTTCTACGGTCAAACCTGCAATCTCACCAGCTTCTTTGGTTGCCTGACGTTGCGAATCGTTGAAGTAAGCCGGTACGGTAACCACTGCCCTACTCACGTCTTGACCCAAATAGTCTTCTGCGGTTTTCTTCATTTTCTGAAGGATCATTGCCGACAATTCTTGTGGGGAATACATACGGCCATCAATATCGACCCTTGGTGTATCATTGTCACCCTTAACCACTTTATAAGGAACCCTATTTGCCTCTTTTGAAGATTCTGAGAATTTGTTTCCCATAAACCTTTTGATGGAATAAATGGTTTTATGCGGATTGGTCACTGCCTGTCGTTTTGCAGGATCACCCACTTTTATTTCTCCACCTTCTACAAATGCAATTACGGAAGGAGTCGTTCGCTTTCCTTCAGCATTCGGTATTACCACTGGCTCATTACCTTCCATGACGGAAACGCAAGAGTTGGTTGTCCCTAAATCAATTCCGATTATTTTACTCATGTTTATATAGTTATGCTTTAATATTCTTTTTTCATACTCGTCCTTAGAAAGACAATGATCATGCCATGACTAAAAATCTGACAAGGTGACAGGTTAGTGGTTAGTGGTTAGTGGTTAGTGGTTAGTGGTTAGTGGTTAGTGGTTAGTGGTTAGTGGTTAGTGGTTAGTGGTTAGTGGTTAGTGGTTAGTGG
>CANNDD010000013.1 GCA_947503285.1 uncultured Croceitalea sp. | reverse complement strand
AACCTATCGGTGGGCGGCCACCTCGACCTAAGGGGAACACAGGTGAGCGTACTCCCCGATAACCTATCGGTGGGCGGCCACCTCGACCTCGAGGGAACACAGGTGAGCGTACTCCCCGATAACCTATCGGTGGGCGGCCACCTCGACCTCGAGGGAACACAGGTGAGCGTACTCCCCGATAACCTATCGGTGGGCGGATTCATTTTTATTAACCATAAAGGAAAATGGAGAGTAGGTTTTGGGGAAACAAATATGAAGATTGGTTGTGAAATTAAAACCATTGATTTGTGGCATTCTTTTTTTGATAACAAAGATTATTATTCAACAAATCCAAAGACTAACCCCGATGAATATAATTTGATTCATCAAGATTTTATAAGTGCATTAGAATTGTGGAAGGATAGGTATGGGGGTAAAACACCTAAAAAGAAATAAGTATAACATCGCCACCTAATCAGAATTTTACTAAACGTTAATTTAGGCAGGGGGGGGTAAAGAGAATATGAAATGGAAGTAGTTAGTATCAATCAAGGAAGTGACTTTTTAAGTGAAATACCGAAGCCTCCGGTTTACTTAACCGATAGTGCAAAAGTACATTACAAGCATATGGCCAAAGAATTGATTAAAGTCAAGCGCTTAAAGGAAATTCATTTACCAGCTTTAGAAAGCTATGCATCGTTTAGGGCAATCTTTGAATTCGCTTGTAGGAAAATTAGAGAAGCTGACCAAAACGAATATGGTAGCGGATATTTCCAAACATTTAAGAATGGTACGGTAACGCAAAATAGTACTTGGGTTAATCAAATGACTGCTGCTAGCAAGAGACTTGATGAAATATTCAGACAATTTGGTCTTGATCCTGCCTCTGAAAAGAAACTAAAATCAGAAATTGACCCAAACCAAACCAGCTTATTTAGTCGCTTTGAAAAATCTCTAAATACCTGAAATGACTGTAACCAAAGAAATGCTGAACAGTACTCCATTTCGATACGCTGAAAGCGTTTTGAATGGTGAAATTGTAACAGGTAAGTATGTGAAACTTGCTTGTCAGCGTTTCTTTGATTGGATTGAATCCGCCGAAGCGGATGGTTTTCACTTGAATCACAAAAGGGCTATGAAGTTTGTTAACTTCTATTCGGCAGCATTAAACCATACGAAAGGTAAAATGGCAGGTAAGCCATTTGTTCTTACACCGTTTCAGCAATTTAGTATCTACAACATTTTTGGGTGGTTAGATTCTGAAGGTAAACGAAGAATCAATACGGTATACGATAAGCGGGCTAAAAAAAATGGCAAATCAGCTGAAATGGCAGGCCTTGGTCTTGCGTGCATGGCTATCGACAAAGAAAGTGAGGCGGAAATATATGTGGGTGCCACAAAAGAAGAACAGGCAAAAATTTGTTGGACACAAGCTAAAAACTTTATTGATAGTCCAGTGGCTAACCCAATTTTGAAAGCATTAGGTTTTCGAGCTAAGCAGCGTGAAATAATTTTTAAGGGTAGTACTATGAAGCCGTTGGGTGGAGATTCAAAAACCCAAGACGGTATAAACAGCCATGTTAGCATTATAGATGAATATCACGCCCATCGCGACGACAGTGTTAAAGAAAACTTAGAATCATCATCCGTTCAAAGAACACAACCGATCACCTATCACATAACTACGGCGGGTACCAATATTTCAAGTGTATGTAAGGCATATGAAGATACGGTTAAAGAAATTTTAGAAGGCATCAAAAAAGATGACCATCTATTTGCAATGATACACGATTTAGATGAAGGTGACGATTGGGAAGATGAATCCGTTTGGCAAAAGGCCAATCCATTGTTAGGTCAGGGCCTTTCGATTGATAATATTAGAAAAGAATTCATAAAAGCCATAAACCAGCCAAGCAAGGCGGCAAATTTCAAGACGAAACATTTGAATATGTGGGTAGATGCTCCTGAAGTTTGGATTCCTTTAGAGGTTTGGAATAAAAATCAAGTATCCGAAATACCTCTTGGTAAATTCAAAGAACATGGCAGTATTGCAGCTGTAGATTTAAGTACAACAACAGACTTAACAGCTGAAATACATTTGAGCGAACCTGATGAAAATGATTGTAGGTACATATTACCATTCTTCTTTTGCCCCAAAGATACCATTGAAGCTAGAAGTAAAGAAGATAGGGTGCCGTACAGGGCTTGGCGAGATGCTGGCTATTTGACAGCAACTCCTGGCAACACAGTTGATTACGATGTACTGATTGATAATATATCATCGCAATATTATGAACTTAACACAAAAGTAATTGAATTTGATAAATGGAACGCTAGCCAAGTAATGAACACCTTAATGGAAAAAGGCTTCGAAGTTGCGGAATTCTCACAAGCTATTTCAAATATAAGTTTTCCTACGAAGCAGTTTGAAAAATTGGTTTATGATGGTAAAATATTACATGACGGTAATCCGATTTTGAAATGGATGTTGACCGGATGCCAACTTTATAGGGACCCTAACGACAATATTAAGGTGCACAAAGGTCGCAGCCATTCAGGGCCTAAAAGAGTAGATGGTATTATAGCAACTATTATGGCTCTAGGTGGTAGTTTAACAGAAGAAAAGCCATCAGAAAGCAAATACAACACCTTAGATGTTGACGAATATTTAAAAAACCAGAACAAGTAATGAGCACCGACCAACTTCATGAAATGCAATCAGATTTCGATTTTCTAAAACTGGCGGTAACTAGACAGGGATTTTTTAAACTCTATTTTAAAGAGTTGCCAAATCATCGCACCTATGTAGAATGTTTTAATGAGTTGAATGAAAGATATTTTGATCTGGTCGGTGAATATAGGTATAGTGGGTGGAATAGTTTTAGACGCCGCTTAAATAAGAATGCATGATATACCGTGTTGTGCATAGTGCGGATTTAATAATTAAAACTTAATGAAATGGCTTGGAGTAAAGTGAAAACAAAATTTAGAAAACCTATTGGTTGGTGGTATCATAAAATAATGTGCGAACTAAAATACCACCTACAAGGAAGTGGAAAAGAATATTACTACCACTTAAATAAAATGTGCGATAAATACAAAATTAATCTTTACGGAGAACGAATGTAGTATTATGCACAACGGTTTGGCTATGACCTGTGCGGTTTATTATCACGAACATTGAGATTGAAATAACTTAATAATTAAAGATTTATGAAACTTGACGAACACATATTATTCATGGCGTTTAGGTACGCTCTTGGTAGAATGACCTATGTTGTTACCTGACGAAGTGAACTGTTATTATTAAAAAAAAAAAAGCGATGGCAAATTATTTTTGCAAAAAATAAAACTTATGAAACCACTTAATAGAAAAAACTATGGCTCGATACCACACCTATCAAATAGTAAATTAGGAGCTGGCGACCATTTTATAGAAAAAGGACAAGAAAGAATACTGACTGAAAAAGTTAGAGATAGACACGATGAAGTATTAGTTTTTGAAAAATACGATGGTTCAAATGTTGGGATTGGTAAAATTGACAATAGAATAGTCGCTTTAACTCGAAATGGTTATACTGCAAAAACAAGCCCCTATAAACAACATCATTTATTTAGTGATTGGGTTTATAAAAATGTAATGAAATGGATGGATATATTAGAAAATGGCGAAAGAATTACAGGCGAATGGTTAGCGCAAGCACACGGATTAAAATACAATATTGATGTTGAACCGATAGTTTTCTTTGACCATTTTAATACTGAAAACAAAAGAAGCCAATTTGATTATTTAGGTGAACTTGCAATAATGTACGGTTTACAGTTGCCAAGAATGTTGCATAGAGGACAGGCAATAGCGACAAGAGAACTATTACCAACTTTAAACACAGGCACAGAAGGAATATGCTCTATTGAAATGCCTGAAGGAATGGTTTATCGAGTTGAGCGAAAAGGTAAAGTAGATTTTCTTGCTAAATGGGTAAGAAGTGATTTTGAAGCAGGTAAATACATTATAGATAAAGAAGAAAGCGAACTAATATGGAACGTATAGATATGCCGTACAGTTGGGTGGCTTTTTCTTTTAATAATAATTGCAGGTAACGGCTCGGGATTAAGTCCTGTGGATGCGTAGCATACACGTAAAGGACTTGGGCTACGCATCTATAGGTCTTATCCTTTGTTGTGGTGAGTTGCCATAAGGTAATAATGAATTAAACAAATGCTAACTGACTTAATGTGATGCGTAGTTCTTCCCGAGCCGTTGGTGGGGAATGAGTGTTGCGAGAGTCTAAAAAATTAAATATATGAACGAGTACAAAATATTTTATGAACATCACGACTATGGTTATTATGCTGTAACAATGGAGGACTTTAACCATATTCAAGAAGCACTTGATTACTTTATAGAAAACTGGAAGTACAAAAGGATTTATGGAATTATGACTATTTAATTTTTTATAGCGGAAGCAATACGACCCTTGTGGTCATTCCCCACCAACTCCCATATAAACAACACTCGACACCAACACCAACAATATTAATACTTGAAGCATGAACACCTTAGAAGTTTTTAAAAAAAAATTAAATAATAGAAACTATTCTGCCAGAACAATTAAAACCTATGTTTTTTATTTGTCAAGGTTTTTGAAAAGTCAGAATAAAAGCCCATCCCATATAACTTTTGCTGAAATCACGAAATATCTTCTCGACCAAAGCTATACAAGTACATCTCAGCAAAATCAAATTATAGGGTCTTTAAAACTTTATGCAAAATATATGCTCAACCGTAGTAATATCCATATAGATAAAATTGAACGCCCTAAACGGGCAAAAAAATTGCCTTTGGTCTTAGATGGGGTCGAAACGGAAAAGAAGATAAAGGCAATCAAGAATTTAAAACATCGGTGCATTTTGACTATTAGTTATTCAGGAGCATTAAGAATAAGCGAATTATTGAATTTAAAACTAAAAGACATCGACCGTAATCGAATGGTCATCAAAATCAATCTAGGTAAGGGTTCGAAAGACCGCATCATACCGATAAACCTGAACACCCTTCGATTGCTTGAGCAATATTATAGAAAATACAAACCCGTAGATTACCTCTTTAATGGTCAAAAAACCATAAAATACACATCTAGCAGTTGTAATAAATTGGTTAAAAAACACCTTCACCCTGATGCCAGCATACATACATTACGACATACTTGCGCAACCCATTTGCATGAAAAAGGTGTCGACATTGCAACCATATCAAGGTTTTTAGGGCATAGCTCGGTAAAGACCACAATGGTTTATTTAAGAATAAGCACTAAGGTAATTCAAAGATTACCCATACCAATGTAATATGAGAACAACCTTAGTATTTCTTTTGATAATCATAACAACATTCGCAATCTGTTTTGCTCTGAGTGCCCTTTTGACGTTACCTTGGTTTCTAGCGCATTGGTCAAGACAGGCATTGGTATTGTTATTGATGGCCCTCGTCTTAGTGATAGGAGCCATAATGTTTATGACCAAAGCAAAAACAGCCTAAAATAATGAAACATAAAATATTAACCGGTGCTAAGTATTTTTCTGTTGATGAAATTGTCCAAATCATTAGTAAATGCACAACTCTTGACGGAGAAAAATTCAGAACATATTTTGAATTAGACAAAAACGCGACAATGTCTACCTTTTCAAGTAAAACCACTCTATAAATTTACCCAACGCTAAACAAGCTTGGGTGAATCTCTTTAATCGGTCCATATCAAATTTTGCAAATCAAAAGCGGTCAGTAGGTGCCAATGGTACTCTGTGGCCGCTTTTCTCTTTAATGGGTAGTGGGGCTTCTACTAAAGCGGGTAAAAAAATCAACCCAAATTCAAGTTTGAAGATATCCGCGTTTTGGTGTGGTGTGAATACCATTGCCGATTCCATAGCATTATTGCCAAAGCACATACACAATGAAGATGGCAATAAAAAAAGGCTTTTGTCCGGGCACCCGGTAGGCTATTTAATCCACAAAGAACCTAATAAATGCATGACCGCATTCAATTTTTGGTTCACGTTTTCAGTTTGCGCCATTGTAAAAGGAAAGGCTTTTGCCCGAATAGTCCGTAACAGTGCCGGTGAGGTGTTGGAATTGATTTTGTTGCACCCCGAAGATGTTACGGTCTACCGAAAAGAAAACGTCTTGTGGTACAAGGTCAGGGGTGAAAAAACATACCTGTTTTCAGATGAGATATTTCATGTAACAGGTTTCAGTTGGGATGGCGTGAAGGGCATAGGTGTTGTTCAATATGCCGCAGATAGCATGAGTATATCCCTTGAAGCTGATATTTATGCCGCCGACGCCTATGGAGACCGGGGAGTTTCGTATGGGGTTATAGAAACCGATACTACGGGTATCACCGGTCAAGGCAAAAAAGCACTTCAAAAGGTGTTCAGCCATCAATTGGATTCCAGTGATAAGCACCGTGTCAGCGTATTGGATGAAGGCATGAAGTACAAGCGTATTGCACTGTCACCACAAGAGGCCCAGTTTATAGAAGCAAAGGCCCAGGGTGTTGAAGATATTGCCCGATGGTTAAAAATACCGTTGCACAAGTTGCACGCCAAAGGTGAAGGTGGTTATAATTTTTTGGTGCAAATGTCCATTGAATACTTGCAAACCGCCGTAATGCCATTGGCTGAGCGGATAAAGGAAGAAATCGAGCGCAAACTATTGAGCCCCGCCGAAAAGGCACAGGGCAATGTGGTTTTTATCAACTACAGAAAATTGCTCGAGGCCGACCCAAAGGCAAGGGCGCAATACTACAAAGACCTTTGGTTCATCAGGGCCATTAACTCCAATGAAATTCGAAAGCTCGAAGATATGGAACCCTATGAAGGTGGTGACGACTTTTTACAACCAGCCAACATGTTGAGCGAATTACAATTAAAAAAACAACTTACAGATGGAGAGTAGAGAGCAGATAAGGTTTGGTCAATTTAGGGCAGATAGCGTCGATGTCGAAAAAAGAACAGCTGTATTTGTAATTTCTTCTGAAGCAGTTGATACCTATGATACTGTTTTTGTGCCTGGTGGTTGGGGCTTGGAGCGTTACCAAAAAAACCCAATAGTGACTTATCAGCATAACGATTGGAGTGGTGACCCTGACCAAGTATTGGGCACATCAGAAGTTCGGTCAGAAAATAACGAATTGGTTGCCGTGGTGACATTTCAAAATGGTGAAGACAACCCTTTGGCTGAAAAAGTATTTCGAAAAGTACGTGACGGCATTCTTCGTGGGGCTTCAATCCGTGCAGATGTAAAAGAATACCACTGGGGTGATTTTGATAAAGGTGAAAATCCTGATGTATTGTATTTCACTAGAATGGATTTGCTTGCATGGTCCATAGTGACCGTTCCATCAAACCCCGATGCAGTGGCACGAAACACAAAAAATTTAGAGGTCATCCGTACGGCCGTCGCTAAGAACACTAAAGCCAATACCGGGCAACGCACACCGGACAACGGTTCAAAAGGCGTATACGCTAAAAACAAGACCCTGAGCAGGTTTGAAGCTCAATACATTTTAAATAAAAACTTAATAGAAAAATGAGAAAGTCGATTCAAATTAGACAAGACCTTCAATCCGAGTTGACCGCTCAAAAGGCAATCGTAGAAGGCGCAAAAGATGATAAAGGTGTAGCGCGTTCGTTGAACGAACAAGAGACAACTTTATTCAATGCATCACAAGAAAAAATCGAAAATTTACGCAGTGAGTTAAAGATGGCCGTTGCTTATGAAGAAAACCAACGGGCCGCCGCACAGGCGTCTGCGACACCTGTTGATACCACTTTGGGTAATGGTGAAGAAGAAGAAAAGCGTAGCATCCAACAACGTTTTGACGTTAAGCGAATGATGGGCATAGTAGTTGACCGCAATGCAGTGGACGGTGCCGAAAAAGAAATCAATGAGATTGCCATTGAAGAACTAAGAAACTCTGGCGTTGTCAATGCTAATACAAAAGGGTTTAACATTCCTGCATCAATGTCTTTTAGAGGGGCCAAGGGTGTTACCAGGGCCGATGCACAAACGGTCACTGAAGATGGTGGCGGGTTTGGCGGTAGCACGGTGCAAGAAGAAGCAGGCAAAGTGTTACCTGCCTTTGTCGATAGATTGAGTATCGAAGATTTGGGTATTACCCCAATGTATGATGTTGTTGGTGACTACCCTTTACACTCTGTGGCTGACTTCACTTTTGAGAACGTTGATGAAACCGAGGGTTTGACCGCTCAAAAAGTCGCAATGGCCAAACGTGTCCTTAAGCCAAAACGTACTGGCATGATGGTGTACATATCTAACCAGTTGTTGGCGCAGTCCTCGATTAATATCATGGGTGTTCTCGGTACTAGAACCACTCAGGCATTGAGTAGGCGATTGATGCTTGACCTTATTAACGGTGATGGTGTTGCGCCAAATACTTTAGGACTTTTAAACGATGCCCTGGCATTTGATTTTGCCGGTGCGGCAGGGGGTTTAACGCGCACTAAGATTTTACAGCTAGAGGGTGAAGTTGATGAAGAAGATGCTACAGAAGATGGGCTGTTGTACCTCATGCATAAAAAGCTAGCCTCTATAGCAAAAGAGATTCCTATCGATGAAGGTAGTGGTCTGTTCCTGATGAGCAAAGAAAATGAATTGTACGGTGGTGTAGCCAAGAAGACGTCTTTGATGCCCGTATTAAATGGTGGTGTCGAATATCCAATAATTTACGGTGACTTTAAGTCTGTTGAAGCTGCTTTTTGGGGAGGCATCAATATAAAGGCAGATGAAAATACAAGGGCCGATAGTAATGAGGTAAGGTTAATTGTTAACGTGCATCGTGATATCATGGCGAGCAATCCGAAGGCCTTTGCGGCAAACAAAAAGATTACAATCGCATAAAGTAGTTCATGTGTAATTAGTTGGTTGTTTAAGGTCACTGACTATGTCAGTGACCTTTACTAAACCCTTAAAATCAGTAGTATGCAAGAAGTTGAAAAAAGTCAAGAAGTGTTGGATGAAGAGGCTGCTGCCAAAGCTGAATCCGTAGAAATCAACAAGGTCAAGAAGAAGGCCAAAAAAGGGGAAAAGACCATCAAGGTCTTGAAATCCCTATCAGGTCGTTATCTGCTAAGCCATACAGTTGGTGAATTTGTAAACCTTGAAACGAAACAGGCCGATACCATCTGTGAAGATGGTTATGGCAAGTTGGTGTAATCTTAATTTAATGCACTACAACATCATCTACGGCGATATGGCACAAGGTAGTCAGGTTGTTTCCATTGCAATGGCAAAGGCCAATAGCAATATACCCGAAACGGAGTCTGATGACCTTTATGCCCTTTTGTTGATTGCCGCTGTCGAAGATGCTGAAAATTATATCGAATCCACAATACTAAAACGGTCGGTGACCATTCAGTTAAGTGAATGGCCCAAAGTGTTTGAGTTACCGATATATCCCGTTCAAAGTATTGAACAGGTTCAATATGTGGACGCTGATGGTGTTTTGCAGACCGTTGCGGACGGTGATTATTTGCTCTATGAAGTTGACCGGGCCAATAAGCTGAAGTTTGGTTGGCAATCAGTCCCTGGTTTGCAGGGCGATAATGATTTTCCGATTACGATAACCTGTACTGCGGGCTACGATAACGATAAAATGCCACCGGGCATTCAGTCGGCGGTGTTGCTCCGATTTTCGCACAAAGAAAGGTTTCGTGAAGATGGTGCCCTGCCCACAAGTTACAAACGCAGTTTTCAAGCTGCGCTAAGACCGTATAAAAGATGGGGGTAGAAAAATGGCCAATGGCGGGTGAAATGACCAGCCGAATAGAGTTCTTTGAAAAAACAGTGGTCAAAAGTGCCAGTGGCACCTTGGTTAGGGCCGATGAGCCGGTTTCGTTGGGCGTTTTCCCCGCAAAGCGGATAGATGGCAACCCAAAGGCAGAAGAAGATGGTCGGGTGCTGGATGTTTCAGAGATACGTTATCAAATGCGCTTTGCTGCCGAACTATTTGACAGGGGCGGTGACCTAACGGTCAAGGATTTTGACGGTGAATACCAAGTCATAGGTAGCCCAAAGGTTATGACGGGCCGTAGGCGATATATGGAAATAAAATGCACCCAACGTGGCTAGACTTAATGTAACCCAAATAGAGGGTTTTGACCAATTGAACAGAAAATTAAAGCAACTTTCTGACCGCGTAAAACGCACTGAGGTATTGAAGTTGATGCGGCGCTTGGCGCGGCCTATAGTTTTGGCTTATCGAAGCCAGTTGCCAAAAGACAAAGGTAGGCTGGCCCGTTCGGTAGCGGTTCGCACGATACCTGGCCGCCGTACCAATGGCAATCCGGCAATCGCGGTGGCCCCTGGTAAAAGTGGTAGAAATGATGGGTATTACCGTTACATGGTGGTGCCTAAAGGGGTAAAATTGAGGGGTCGTGGCCGTGGCACCCGTAAAGGCATCAATACGGTCACGCCAACCGCCCGCAACAGGGCCTTGCAGAATGTAGAGGCGCAAACAGTGTCAAAATCCGAAAAGGCGGCTGCCGATTTGGTGCAAAAACAGATAGACAGATTGAGTACAACATAATATAGTGCGATGGCAAAAGAAAAAGAACAAAAAGAGGATCCCGTTTTAAAAACGGGCGACAATAAAAAAATAATGGTCAAGGTGGTCAACCCCTTGCGCAAATATGGTTTGCCCCATAGGCGAAACCAGACGGTACGTATTGATGCCGCTATTGCCGAAAAAGCGATAAAGGCAGGTGATGCGGTTAAAATGTAGAAATGAAAATAATCGCGCAACATATCGCCCAGGTTCTTGTGAACGATGCCCTTGTAGCTGACTTGGTAGCCGACAAGGTGAATTGGGGGCTGGCAGGTGAGAATGTGAGAACGCCGTTTGTGCTTTTCGGTATAGAAGAGACCAAGGGCATGAGTAAAGACCGAAGGGGCTTTGCGGCCAATATCAGGTGTTTTGGTAAGAACATGGATGAGGCCAGTGATGTATATGAAGCCGTAAAGGCGGTAATGCAAAACGCTGGGCATGATTTTATAAATGGCCAGGGTGGCATATCAGACGACGAGTACCGAGAAGCGGTGATGGAACTGAATTTTAATCTAAAAAATATATAATAATGGCAAATGAAAAAACGATAAGTGGCAATCTAAGGTTGCACGCCAATGGCAGTCCAATCTTTGATGCGATTGGTGCAACGCTATCGCTGGCACGCGAGACCACGACGACCCCAGGCACCAAAGATACCGCTGCGGGCAAACCGAAAAAAGGTGATAAAAGTTTTACGGTCGGGTTTAACGGCCTTGGCGTATATGCAGGTGACGGTAATGGTGGCCACAACTTCAAAGACTTGGTCGATTTGTTCAATGATGACTCCGATGCAGATGTACATGTAGAGTTCGTGCCGTCTGAAGCTGACTACCAATGGTACTATGAGGGCGATTGCATCATAACCCAATTAGAAGGGGTATTCAATTATTCAGAAACATCAACGGTTACCTTATCGGCGGTTGGTTCAGTGATAACACCGGTCGACAAGGCCGTAACGGCACCAGGTAGTTAATATGGGAAAAAGAGCGACCATAAAGATTAAAGGCAAGCCCTATGCGCTTGAATTCGGTTACGGTTCGGTAAGGGCGTTGGGCGCCACCTTGGGCGACGATACCTATGATGGTACGGTAATGCTGGTGGTTGATGCGTTGCAAGAGTTGGACAACAACAAAGAGAACGCTGGCAACCTGCCATTCAAAACGTTGGATGTAATTGGCCATCTCGTATCGGTAGGTATTGTTGAAGACCATGATTTCAGTTCAGATAAATTGGTTGAGGCGGTATTGCAAGATGTAGGGCAAATGGTTCCGATTTTTAAAGAGTTCATTAAATCGTTTCCGGTATCAAAAGAGGTGGTAGGTGAAGTCGGTGAAAAAAAAAGCAAGAAGAAAACCCCATAAGTTGGGATGATTTAGATGTACTCACCCTTGGTGAAATGGGTATGGACATCTTTGAGTTGAACAAAATTTCACCACGTTCATTGTTCAATAAAATAGAGGGCCATCAAAGGGCAAAACGTGAAGAGTGGCGACGTACGCGCCTACAATGTTATTATGCATTTTCGCCCATTGACCCTGCCGACCCATCGGGCAAGACCCTGATGTCGATGGAAAGGTTCATGCCCTTTACTTGGGAAGGTGAAGAGGGCCAATCTGAATTTGATATGTTTAGGGCACAGGCCGACCAGGCAAGAAAAGAGGCAAACGAACAGTGGGCCGAGTTGGACAATAACAAAAACCGCGATGTAGAGCAGTAGGTAGCTCGTCCGAATGCTTTTCGGAAGGTCGCCGGTTCGAATCCGGTCATCGCTACAAAAAAATGTAATCCTGAGCGCAGTCGAGGGAACATAAAACTAAATGTTGAACTAAAACCCAATCGCTGAAGCGCATCATTCGCAGACATATCAATAAGGTTCGGGGCAGACCTGAGACAATTCCGTAGTCAGATACAGAACGCTAAAAAAGACCTTGACCGCGTTAGCAAAGACCTTAAAAGTGTCGGTGGCAACCTAACGGCCGGGGTCACGCTGCCACTGGTCGGTATAGCCGCGGCATCAATACAGGCGGTATCAGAACTTGAAGGCGTACAGCAGGGCTTTGAGCGATTGAACGACCCGGCGTTGTTGAACCGACTTCAAGAGGCAACAAAAGGCACGGTAAGCAACTTAGAGCTCATGAAAAGGGCCGTTCAGGCCAACAATTTCAAGATTCCGCTGCAAGAACTGAGTACCCTTCTCGACTTTGCGCGCAGACGTGCGAAAGAGACAGGTGAGAACGTTGATTTCTTGGCCAACTCCATAGTAAGTGGTATCGGCCGAAAGTCCCCATTGATATTGGATAATTTGGGTATCTCGGCAACGGCCCTAAAAGATGAACTGGGTGGGGCATCGGTCGCAGCCTCGAGTATAGGTGATGTGACCGCAGCAGTGGGTAGAATAGCGAGAAAAGAATTACAGGGTATGGGTAAAGACGCCCTTACCCTTAAAGAAATCTATTTACAGTTCAGGACTACGGTTGCAAATTCCCTGGGGGAGATTGGGGGTATATTGGCCGAGACCTTAAAGCCCGCCGTCGCCCTTGCTCGCGACTTGGTGAAACGATTTGCGGCATTGCAACCAGAGACCAAACGTTTCATCGTCATTTTGGGGGGTGTGGCCGCCGCTATTGGGCCATTATTGGCGTTGGCCGGCACGGTATTGCCCGCTATATTGTCGGGCCTTGCCTTATTGACCGGCCCTATAGGCTTGGTAGTTGCCGGGCTTACTGCCATAGGTGTGGTCATTGCTCGATATTGGGAACCTATAAGAGGGCTTTTGGTCGATATCGCAAACTACTTTATAGACCTCTATAATGAGGCACGAATATTTCGGGTGGTCGTTGAGGGCATACGAACCACTTTTAACAACCTTCTTGAAACGGGCAAATTTGTCTTTGCCGTTCTGGGTGAGATAATAGCGGCAGTGGCCAATCAGATAAAAGTGAATTTCACGAATATAGGCGATTTGATAAAGGCGGTACTTACAGGTAATCTCGATGAAATCCCCAATATTCTTAAAGATAACCTAAATCAGAGTGTAGGTAATTTCAAAGACTTTGTCAATGGTATCGAAAGTGATTTCATTGACCTGAAAGATGCCATATCGAACAATATTACCGAAGGCGTTGGCAGGGCCTTGGGTGATAGAAAATACAAGCTGCTCGATGAGAACGTAGATGTAAGTGATGTACAGAAAAAGACCGCAGAGGCCGTTGCCAAGGGCTTGGCAACTGGTAGGGCGCAGCAATCAGCATTAAATCTTGAAACACCTTGTCTGGCCCCTATAGATACCAGTGGCATATCGGACAATATAGATAATATAGTGCCTTCCTTCGAGGTAAATGAACTCTTGAACGGCACTTTGACGGCTCTTAATGATTTTAATGAGGCGGCTTCGCAAATTATTAATGATGAAATATCAAACACTTTTGCGGGCATAGGTGTTGCTATTGGAAGCTCATTGGTCAATGGTACAAATTTCGCAAATCAACTAGGTAGTGTTTTACTTTCAAGTTTGGGCAATGTTGCAGTTCAATTAGGGCAATTAGCCATTGGAATGGGTAAGGCTATAGTTGCAATAAAAAAATCCTTGATTGGGTTAAATGGAGGGCTAGCTATTGCAGCAGGTGTTGGGTTGATTGCACTGGGCACTGTTTTTAAGGCCGGTGCCTCAAGGTTGGGTAATAATTTTGGTTCATCAAGCGGTTCGGGTAGCTTTGGCGGCCCCACCGATAACAATAACGTAGCAACGACCTTTTCATCATCGCAATCACTGAACAACGGCCAGATAATTGGTCGCATCATTGGTCGCGACGTGGTCTTGGTATATGACGCGAACCAATCGGCGAGCAATAGGTTGGGTAGGGATTTAGGTATTCAAAATGGTTAGGTATAGGTTTTGGTTTACTGATAATGAGGGCACCGAGTATAGCGGTGAGATTTCCAATGCCGGTTATACAGGTGCGACCGTGACCCTTGAAGGTTCTGCCGTCATCCGCAGGGATACCGGTAACAATGTATACCAGCCCCTTCAGGTCAAAGCATGTGATATCACCCTACATGCTACCGAAGAACACCAGTTAGAAGATATTTATAATGAGGTAGATAGGTACTGGCTTTTCCATCTTAAAAAAAATGGCACGGGTATTTTTCAGGGCTATGTATCCACTGAAGATATGCAGCAGCCTTTCAACGCCTACATTTTTGATTTGAGTTTTGAGGCTTTGGGCCACCTCCATTATTTAGAGAATATTGGCTATTACGATAACGCCCAACAGCCCTTTGAGGGTCGTTCTTCATTATTGACTATCATGAAAAGGTGCCTTGATAAAGGCTTTAATGCCATAGATGGGGTTTTTGGTGTGTTGACCGCCCACCATTTGACCAATAGCGGGGCTGATTTATTCGAGACCCTGTATCTTGACCAATCGCAGTTTTATGATGAAGATGGTGAGGCCAAAGATTGTAAGACCATTCTTCAAGATATCTTAAAAAGCCTTGGTTGTTTCGTATTCCAATATAGGTTGAATTTTGTGATTATTTCCGTCAAGAACTGGGTAAATATGATAGCTAGGCCGATATCCTATAGAAAATATACCAGTGACGGTAACTTTCAGATAAGCCTATCCTTCGAGAATTTTGGGCCGCAACAGGTCATAGGTAATGATATTGGTAACTCACCTACTTACCATATCAATGAGAACCAAACGATTACCAATAAGAAATTGTACAACGCCTTTCGGGTCCAACATAAGTTCGATTACGCAGAACAAGTATTACGGAACGGTGAACTAATAGCCAGTTCGGGCCTAATGCCAGATTGGGTGCTTGGTACTGATGCCGCGGTTGTGGGCGATAGTATAGAAATAGCGGGTAGGCAATTGGTATCACAAATTACGCTCGCGGCCACTTCATCAGCTGTAGCGCTCAGGCAAGATGACGTAATGATTATCGAGATTTCGGCGGGTTATCAAGACAACCCCACCGAGCAAGAGTATGAAGTGCTGTTGCAAGACACCGATAGCGGCACGGTCTATAGTTATCGTACCTATCAGTCGGGTGAAGATTCTGAAGATTTTTCCTTGAACAATTGGGTGGCCCTTCCTGTAGGTTCTCAAGTAGAGACACGGTTACGGTTTTCGCCATCTGAACAAGAATACGTACATACCGTTAAAATGGCACCATTGCCTGAAAACGGCAATTTGCTCTTTAAGGCGTACACGGGCATTTTTGGAAATGACTATAACGCTTCCACTAGCAAAACGATATTACGGTCGGTCATTATAAAAGCTGAAGAAAAGCCGATTGAATCAGAGATATTTACGGCTGCGCGAACCGATTTGACAATAGGCCAAGTGCCTAAGGTCTATGAAGTGCCTTTCAATACGGTCGAAAGAAATATATTAAACAACACCTTTGTAGATGCCCAAGGCGTGGCTATTGCTAGTCTTGATGACCATGGCAGGTCAATGAGTAGCGCCGAACATATTGCGCGTGAGTTCATCACATTTTTCAGTGATACCAACAAGGTATTCTCGGGTGACGTGTATAACTATGAAGATTTTGGCCCAAAGTTCATTGTCGGTGCTATTCCCTTATGTCTGGTAAGCAACGAATCATGTGATTTGAAGCGCAATACGGCCACTCTGACCATACAACAATTGTACCTAGATGAACCGCCTTATGAAATGAGTGTGAAAAGGGTCTTTAAAAACGTATCAAAACCAACCATTAAAACCTGACTATGGCAGCGATACGGGGCAAATTCAGAATTCTATACATCAAGACGGCCGGTCAAGACTGGCGAAGGGTGGCGCACCTAAGGGTGAACAGTTGGCAATCAACGGTTGATTTTTTACCTACCACCACTAGGGCGAATAAAGGGCATAAGACCCAACGCCCCGTTTCCATTGGTGATACGATTAGCTTTTCGGCAATTATTTTTCAAGATAATGATGTGGTAGGTAAAGTGGGGTACAAAGAATTGAAAAAAATAAAGAATGCCCGAACGCTTTTTGATTGGAAGTTACAGGCTGATGGTGAGGCTTTTATAGATGCAGGGCGCGGTCATTTGGCCTCATTGGGTGAGACTGCCGATGTGGGTGATGTCATGACTTATGAGGGTAGTATACAAGTCTATGGCGCACCGTTGGATTTAAGCGATGTAGACCCACCCACAAGGCCAATATTGAGTATAAACAACATAGATGCCTTCGAACTTTCAGCTGATTTAACGTGGACGGAATCCTTCGACACCAACGCTTTGTCGAGCTATGAATTGCGAATCTCAGAGTCTTCTGGTGAAGATATCTTAATCGACGTTGGTAACGTCAATGAGTATAAGCTTTTTTGGCTTCGATATTTCGTTTATTTCAGTGTGAACGTTAGGGCAATCGATATAGCGGGCAACAAATCTGCCTGGTCTGCAAAAAGGCTTTTGTACATACCACTACCATCAGGGGTACCTGCGGTAGATTATATGCAGTTCGAAGATGGAGGGACCATCTTAGATGAATCAGGAATACCATTAGAATTTGAATAATGAGCAAGGTAAGTGAAAAAGAAGAGATTAGCTACCCATTGCGGGGCAACGATGTCATCTATATCATTCGAGATGGCGAATCATTTAGAGGAACATTGAAAGGACTCTTTAGGGGTATTTTAAAATTTGTTGCCGGTTATGAGGGTTATCGAATATTCCCTGGTGAGAACAATGTCAATGATGACATCGTTCAGGCAGGCGATGTATTGAAGGGAATAGGGGCGTACTACAACGGCCGGTATGTACATATCAGGGCCTTGGTCGATAACCCCAGTGAAGATGCTGACTTTGAACTCCTTTACCAATCTGAAACACAAACTATATGAAAATAACGATTATCGAAGTAATGCTCGTCATTGCGGTAGCATACCTGTATTACAAGGTCTTTACCAATGGAAAAATAAAAGGAAACAAAATTAAAAATGAAAAAGGTGAAACAATTTACAAAGTTGAAGATTAGTCTTCTAATAGTTTTGTTCGGGGCCCTCATGGCTCATGCTCAAAAACCCATATTCAATGAGCTGACATTAGAGCCGCAGGGTGCGCCATCGAACCCGCCCAAGGGTAAGATATACGTTTCCAATATTGATGATGGCATATACTATTACAATGGAGTTCAATGGATTTCTATGGTCAGCACTTCAAGCACAGTAACCGGCAACGAACCCGCATTTGATGGATGGGACAAAGATTCCAGCGATGACTTTGACGGTGTTTTTTCCAGTCTAACAGGAATACCTGCTGATATAGCCGATGGTGATGACTTTGAGGCCAACACCAATGATTTCACAACAAGTGCCTCGCTTACGGGTGAGACGGTAAATTTCACCGTACCAAATCAATCGGGCTATTCGTTGGACCTTTCGGCTTTTGCACAGGACGTTGATTTCTCGAACTATGTTGATTTAAATACGCAGCAATCGATTTTGGGGCCAAAGACTTATACAGCTACAACTACATTCGAAAACAATATCGTTTTCACAGATGGAACGGTAACCAGTCAATTGACCATTTTCGGGGGCGTTCCCATATTGAGCGACACAAACAGTAGTAGCTCATATCATTTTACAAGAGATTCAGGCACAAGAGGTGTTTTTAGCGTACTGCGAAATCGCGAAATAGACACTTACAACGAATTAAATGCTATAGTGGCAGATGCCAATCTTGCCGTTTCTGGTGGCAATGTTTCCGACTTTACAAATGATGCGGGTTATATTACCGGACAAACAGATGACCAGACGGCAGATGAAGTTCCAGTTGCCGACTCTGGAGATAATTACACGGCCACGGATGTTGAAGGAATTCTCGCGGAAATAGCACCGCAATTAGGCGGTGGGGGTTCCCTTACCTCTGTTCAAGAAGACCAATTAGAAGGTTTATACGGCTCTTGGTATGATTTAATGACAGGCAATGAAGATGGCACACAAAACCCCTATTCTGATTTGAATGGTGAACGAAGGCAAAGAGTTGGGTATGTGCAAGCATCACAAGCCCTAGAGGTTCAGTTGGACAACAGTCATGCGCTAGGCCGAAAGTACATGTATTTCGTTTCCAGTGACGCAAGCTCTTTAAACTTTAAAGCCTCATCTGGCGTAGATGTTATTTTTGAAGGTGCTGGGGATGGTCAGAGCGCTGACCAGGTTTTGGTTGACTCCAAAGGAAGTCATGTGTACTTTACAAGAATCGCCAACAATCAGTACGTTTTAAGTGCTTCAGGTTCCATTACATCACAAGACTCAACACCCCCTACGATCATAAGCGCAACAGTTGAAAATAATGACCCCGACCTAATAGTGGTACTGTTTGATGAACCTGTGAATGTGGTAGATGTCACAGGGCTTTCCCTAGATGGCGACCTATCAGGCTTAAGCGTTTCAAGTATCGCTTATTCGTTGGAGGACATGATAGGGCTGAATCTTTCCGGTAATGTAGCCAACGGAGACTCTGGTAACTTAGTTTATAATGGAAGTAATACGATTACCGACGATGCAGGTAATTCATTGGCCGGCGGTAGTACATCCGTGACCAACAACGTTTCCGGTGGTAATGCCTACACTTCCGCAAACGCTGCCAATACAAATGAAACCACGGGCAGCGATGCAGGCTTTACGGCCACCAACAACGTTACCCTGAACGGTACTGATTCAACATTGTTCACAAATGGAACGGAATCAGTGGAAGTTACGGTAAATACGCCGTCAAGCTTTCAGATAAGGTTTGATGGGGCCGGCATAACCAACGGTCAGACTATATTGTTAGAATATGATATTTATGTAGAAGGTGCTGGCAGCGGTAACATATTCATAAGACTGAACGATGCCCAAGGCTGGGACGTTCAGCAGCAATATAATCTAGGTGATGGGGAACGAAATCAATGGGTTTCCATTAGTCAGACCGCAACTGCAACACAGGACACCCCTGAAATACAAGTACAAGCGAGTAGCTCGGTTACGGGCGTCACCGCCGTTTATTTCGATAACGTGAGATTCACCGTGCAATGATGAGAAAAACAATTTTATTCCTTCTATTGCCTATAATGGCCTTTAGTCAGGTATCAAGTATTTTAAAAGCCTGCCCTACCTGCTATGGACCTGGCTCTATCGCTACTGGTGGAAGAAACGGCATCCTCTATATAGTGGATACATTGAACGATGAGACACCTGCCGTATTTACGCCGGCCAGCGGTAACGATGCGGCTTATTATAGGGGTGGGCTGCAAGACGCCTTGGTCACCCATGATGTCGGCCCAATTGTATTTGAGGTGTCAGGCTACATCGATATCGGCCAAGTGGGCACTCGTAATTGGCCCGAAGGAACTACGTTGGGAATATACTCCAAGAACAAAACTATCTATGGCCAATCAGCACCAAGGGGAGGCATCACGATTACCGGGGGTACATTTGACTTTGGTGGTTATAATTCCGATCAGGGGAACATGATTATACAACATATAAGAAGTAGGCCACGCCTCAACGAAGACGGCAACGTTACGGCAACTGATGATAGAACGACCTGGGCATTGCGCTTTAGGGGTGGATCCTCGATAATGGTAACGAACGTCTCCGGCAGCTTTGCACATGACAAGACATTTGGCGGTTCAGTAAGACAGGAGCATGTTACAAACGGCGACTGTCCTTGCCCTTTACAAGATTACACAATGCAATATATGCTAGGTGCCGACTCACACACCATGTTTTATCTTGAGGTGAACCCAAATAGACCGAATGACCCAGAGGAATTGGTAGATAATATCGGGATATACGGTTCGGTAATGATAGGCACGAACAGAACAGCAAACCACGCCCATGACGGTGATGCCGAACAGATAAATACCATCGTTTTGAACGTTCCAAATAAAAATAGCAGAATCTATCATGATGTCGATTTAAACTACATTGGGAATTACCTGGATGGTTTCTCGTATAACTGGATAGGAACTAACGAAAGCAACGGTCAAGATGTTCCACAAGTTTATGCTAGAAGAAACTATCTGCAAAACGAGAGCATTAACATTAACGGTTATAGCTCAGGAAATATCAACCTCACTGGCGATACCCAAGAGGACAATAATATCCTATTTATAAACCAAGCCAGGAACGCACAGGCCAGTTCGGAAAACCTGGCAAGTGCACAGTTCAACCATAATTTTCCGAACCCTTGGCCTGAGCTAACACCACAAGAGGCATTTGCCGAGTTGATAGCCAATCAAAAGGCAGGGGCGCACCTTTATATGGATGATAACGGGGAACTTCAGGAATACAGGGATGATTTTGACACTGAAATGTTGAATAGGGCGCAAAATGGTACACTAGGCTCATATAGCTTTAGAAATGTGGGAAACTGGGTTTTACCGCCTTTACCCACTAACACACGAAGTACAGGTTATGACACGGATAATGATGGAATGGCTGACGATTGGGAGGTTAGGGTGTATGGGGATTTAAGCCAGACATATAATGGTGATTCTGATGGTGATGGTTGGACGAATCTAGAGGAGTTTATATACCAGAACACAGCTGGTGAAACCACAACACAAGAACCGCCCATCAAATTGGAAGGTGAGCTACCTATTATATTTTTTATAATGAACTGAATCAACTGCAATATTTATGAAAATAGAGGAAATAAAGAAAACGGTAAAGATAGAGGATGGTGCTACTAGAATCGAGAACAAGGTCTTCCGTATTGCTGGCCGTGTTCTTGGCTATGGAATCCTTGTGACTTATGCAGTGCTTTTTCTCAAAGCGAAATCAAAAGGAGAATCTTTTCCTATGGAAAGTTACGAATATTATTTGCTGGGCGGATGTGTCGTTGTGGTCTTTGCGGTAGAGTTGATTAGGGCAATTGCCAAAAAGAAATTTGGAGTGTAATGTCACAGAACCAAAGGCCCTGGTACATATCCGTAATTTCGGCTCTGGTAAAGAACTTCAACACCATGCACCGCAATTGGCGTACCTTTTTTATAATGCTTACCGGTCTTGGTCTTTTGGCCAAGTTTGCCGGTAAAGAAATGGTAGAGGTGGTGACCCAAAGCTCTAAGGCATTTTTCAACTACCAGACCTTTGAGGAAAAAAAAGAGGAACGCGTGAAGCTGGCCAGCTATATTGACAGTCTTCAAAAGGCAGAGATGAAGCGAAAGACCGAATTGGCCTTCAAGGGTCGGTATGAGATAAAACAAGAGTGTCGTAGATTGCAGCAACTCATACCCAATTGTATAACGGTTTCGTTTTGGTCTATTCATAATGGGGGTGCCGAACTGAAAATCGATAATAATTGGGAGCTTGACGTCAATGAGAGCAGTGATGAGGAACTTTTGATGGATTTTGACGAAGATACTACCGACACCAACCAAAAAATATGGGATGGCCTTATCTACTTTGGTAACAAAGTTAAAAATGAGGGCCTGCTATACATACCAGATGTTACCAAAGACCCACTATTCTATCAAGGTAAACTGAGAAGGCACGTAAACGTAAGGGGGCTAAAGGCCGTTAAGGCGATGTACGTAGGTAACAACGGCAAGAACCTGTTTTTTGTCAGCTTTGATTTTGATAAGGTCGACCCGAAACAAGATTATCCTTTTCTAAGGCAAGAACTGCGAAATTTCAAACGCTTTGTAAAAGAAAGGATTGTGTTATGAAACTGAGCGAACAACAACGAAAATTCACCTATGACGTGGCATGCCTTATACATTACGCTTATGATTTTTATGGTATTGAGATGACCTTTGGCGAGGCCCATAGAACCAACAGCCAAATGCTCTTGAACTACTCTGGTTACAAGGTGGTCAAGGGTGGTGTTTTGGGTATAAAACTGGTCAAACATAGAAGGCTCAGTAAAACCCTGAGAAGCTTACATGCCGATAGGTTGGCAATAGACTTCAATTTTTTTATTGGTGGTCGGTTGACCTACGCTTTTGATACGATAAAGCCACTCGGAGATTATTGGGAGTCTTTGGACCCGTTGAACACTTGGGGTGGCGACTTCAATAAAAATGATATTGAAGATGGTTTTATAGACACCCCTCATTTTCAAAGAGACAAGATATGAACTGGAAATTATTTGCGTTGATCTTTGTTTTTGCTTTAGCTGCAGGCTGCGGTGTCAGAAAAAGAGAGGTTAAAAAAAAAGACCGCTTAATTAAGATTCAGAACGATATCTTTAATAAAAAGGTTGATTCCCTTATACATGAAATAAGTTATCGAAATACGATTTTAGAACTATCAATAGAACCTATAGACCCACAACGACCAAATGAAGCTAGGTTTATCAGGGGTAAAGACACTATTGATTTCAAGAGTAAAAATTCAAAAATTGATTTAAATAAGGAAACAACTGATTCAACAGCTACCACAACTCAGGTGATTTCCAACGAAAAAAAAGACAATTCAAAAATTGAATCCGAGGAATCATCAGAAATCGTACAGGTCGAAAGGGATGGTTTTAATTGGAAAGGTTTGAATTGGGCATTGGTTTTGATCATAATCATTATTGCTTTATTGGTTGTATCAAGGTATTTGCCAAAAAGAAAATAATTATTGGCCAATGTCAGTCCAGACCATTTCCCAACCATTATTAGGAACCTCCCAATAACCTGCCGCTGGCAACAATTTATGTTTCGTTCCTCCTGAATACCTATACCATATATCAATGCTTTTCGAGGTCACGTCAAATTCCAGATAAAAACCTTCCATGGAAATCGGTGGTTGTTCCGTTAGTCGATTTGCCACCAAAGCTTTCCTATAATCCTCTTTGCCGATTAGCCGAAGTATTTCCTTTATGGGTTTTGTGTTGTAATTTCTAAAAACAATTTTGGACATAATCCAAAAATATAGAATATGTCCTATTTGTAAAAATTAAAGTCTTTTGTATCTTGCAAGCATGAGGGTTTGGGAGGTAAAATTATTTTTAAAGTATGTTAAGACCGTCGAGGCTATCAATTCCAGTAAAATAGAAGGTGCGGACGATATGGGTATGATTTCATTATGCAAAAAAGTTGATAGTGGTAAATGGGATGAAATGGATTGGTTCTTTGAACTCAAAAAGAGGCTCCCCCAGGTTTATAAAGTAGCATTTTTTGATTGATAAGTGCCATTCAACCATAAAGGCCAGAAAAGTAGAAGCCCTTGAAATACGAATGGAAATTGAAATATTGTTAATCATGCATATTTTACGCATGAACTTCAAAAAAGTAACATTTAATATCTTTATAATCAATTAATTACATTAATTTTAATATCTGCCTTCTAAGCAGACGGTCGCAGGTTCGAATCCTGCCGCGATCACTAACAAATAAAGGGTCTCAGAAGTTCTATTACCTCTGAGACTTTTTTATTTGCAAACACTTTTAAATTCAACAAAGTTCAGCACTTTTAGAACCAATTGAAGCTAATTCATATGGATGCCTCACTAGAAGTCTATCTTATCTCAATCTGAAGATAGATTCAAGAAGCTTTTATAGCAAAGCCTATAAGTTCATTCGTTTTTCAACAATAGAGCCATTGGTTTTTATTCCGAGGCTAATCTAGAGGAACTTGGGATTTACGGCACAAGACTCCGTTTCGTTACCTATTTCTTTGCGCTATAAATTTATTGACGGTAAAATGTGCCGAAATGGGCTATTATAGAAGCTGCTAAAAAAACTAAGAATGGTACTTTCTTATTTATGGTTCTCTACTCTGGAAAACAAAACCAATAAATAGTTGTTTTTAAAAGACCAAGGATTAGCCTTGATACTATTTATCTATTATTTATTCAGCAAAGAGTGATACCTATCGAGACGTTCTAGATAATGGATTGTTTCTTCCCTTTCCTTCTTGTTCAAATCGCCAAGCACATCTTCCATAGTTTGGAAACCTTCTAGAATTTTGAACAATACTCTACGGCCATGTTCACTTAAGGAAACTAGTTTTTCCCTTTTATCATCCGGATTTACCCGTTCTTGAATCAACTTTTGCTTGAACATTCTTTTTAGCATGTCCATTCCCGTAGTAAACTCAATAAGGTTTTTTTCAATCAGGTATTTCTTTGCAGTTTCCTGTTCATTCAAAAGTGTGGTCATGATTGAAAATTCATCGAAGGAGTTGAGTCCCACATCAGCCATTATTGGTCGAGAATACATTCTAGCGAATTTATACAACCTGAATATAGCTTGACCGGCTTCAGCAGTGAGGTAAGGATAATCTTCTGATTTTGGGGGTAGACCATCTATTTTATTCGCATTGATTTCATCTGTTTTTTCCGCCCTATTAAGGATATATCTTGCAAAATCCTCAACACCTGTGCCTTGCTCAGTTTTTAGAAAAGCCTCCCATTGATTAATGAGCGGAATATAGGATGTGTTCTTCATTATTTTCTTGATGTTACTGGGGGTGAAATTACAAAAAAGAACGAAAACATTTTTTAATAATACGAAAACATTATATATTTGAAACGAAAACGTACTTAATTATGACGATAACCCCTATAGCAGAAACCAAAAATGCCTCAAAGACCTACAAATCAGGAGATACGGTAATCTTGGCGTTAAAGACAACTTCCATTACCATAAATAAAGGCGAACTGGTTTTGCTCTTGGGACCTTCTGGTAGCGGGAAAACTACGCTATTGTCTCTGTTGGGCTGTGTTATCTATGCTTCTGAAGGTGAGGTTTTTCTATCGAACCAATCCATAAATGAACTGACTGACAAGGAATTATGTGATATGCGACTACGGGAAATCGGTTTTGTTTTCCAGAATTATAATCTGGTAAGTCCCCTTTCAGCATTGGAAAATGTGATGCTACCCCTTCAACTCCGAGGTAAGGGTAGGGGCGAGTCACGTGAACAGGCAATTGAAGCCTTAACCTTGGTGGGCATGGAAGATCGCATGCGCAACACCCCTAGAAAACTAAGTGGAGGACAACAGCAGCGAGTTGCTATCGCTAGGGCACTGGTCAACAATCCATCATTGATTTTATGTGATGAGCCTACGGCTTCCCTAGATCCAAAAAGTGTAGTCTATATCATGGATCGTTTCAGGAAGTTGGCCTACGATGGAAGAACCATAGTAATCGTAACCCACGATATGAGACTGGTTCCCTATGCTGATCGAATTTATGAAGTGGACAACGGGAATGTGAAAAAAACCGATAAATCTAATTTTCAAATAAATTGATTATGCGACAATCATTCAATAAAATCCTTCTTGTGGCGACCTTGTTAACATGCTCTTGTTCGAATAAAGCGGAAAGCGATACTGCCGAAGTCAACATGACCAAAAGAACTGATATTTCCGAAACCATAGCCAGTGTATTTGGAAATGGCCGAATTGAAACCGAGTTTCCCCTAGTACAGCTCGCCAGTCCATCAACAGGAATTTTAGATAGCATCTTAAAAAATGAAAATGCCATGGTGCCCAAGGGGGAGGTGATTGCGATTTTTCAAAGCGCTGCTGAAGAAGCGGAAGTCAATAGAATTCTTCAAAATATTTCAAGCTTAAAAGCTCAAAATAACATTGATGAGGAAGAGGTGAAAAAAGGCGAATTCAAAACCATGAAGGCCTTGGAGTCGTATGAGAGAACCAAACAACTTTTTGATCTGGGAGCAGAAACGCAAGAGGTTCTAGATGAGGAAAACCTAAAGTACAAGGTCGAGAAATCCAACCTGACAAAATCCCTTTTCCAGAAATCAGTTACAGAAATTGAAATTCAAGAACTATACGCCCAATTGGATGCTGCCAGGGCCAAACAAAATCAAAAAAATATTCGAGCACCTTTTAATGGCAAGATACTAGAGTGGAAAATCACACCGGGTGAAGGTGCACAGGTGACCACAACTGTTGCCCAATTTCTACCCGAGGGAAAGTTTATTGCTATCTGCGAGATTGATGAACTGTTGGCCAACCGGTTACACTTAGGACAACGAGCTATAATTCGTAATCAAGCTGGAGATAAAGTTATCAGTGAAGGAGAAATTATTTTCCTCTCCAGCTTTCTTAAACGCAAGTCCATTTTCGGTGATAATGCCGCAGAAGCTGAAGATAGAAGGGTTCGTACTGTTGAGATAGGGCTCGACAAACAATCGGAAATGCTCATCAACAGGAGGGTGCAATGCGAAATCATCCTTGAATAAGTAAAGTACCAAAAGCTATGTTCATACTATCCACGGCCATTCGATTTATCCGCTTTGACAAAGCCAAAAGCATAGGTGTTACCATAGGCATCATTATCAGTACCTTCTTGATTGGGCAACAATTGGGCATCTTGAATTTTTTGACGGGACTAATGGTTACTACGGCTAAAAATTCGAACGCACAGATTTGGGTCATTGATGAAAGTTCTACGGATATCAATCAATTGGGTAGGTTAGATATACGAAAGTTGAACGAGGTTCGCAGTATTGTAGGAGTGAAAGAAGCACATCCCATAGTACTTGCAGGTGGAAGCGCCACCTACCCAAGTGGGTCCACGGCGAGCTTATTATTGATTGGGAGTGAGGGACCCAATTTTCCAGCTGGTCCTAAAATGGAGAATATAAAACAGGGAAACCAAGCTGATTTACAACAAGATTTGGCCATAAGTTCAGATTTCTTTGATTCGGAGACCCTTGGCGGAACTACAGAACCAGGAACACCCCTCGAAATCAATGGGAAACAGGCCAAAATCACCGTACAGACCAATGGGGTAAGGGGATTTGGTGCGCCTATTGCCTATACCACCATAGAAAGGGCACGATTTTATGGCAATATCCCATCAACTAGCATTAACGGCATTTTGGTAAATGTCACCAATGATTTTACGGTAAAACAGGTGGTGGACAACATCAACGGAACACTTTCGGGAGTAAGGGCATGGCCTGTCGAGGATTTGAAAGAGAGTACGATTTCAACCGTATTGTCTTCCAGTGGTATCGCCGTCAGCACCGGCTCCTTGATTGTTTTCGCCCTGATTTCTGGCTTTTTTATAATTGGGTTAACGCTTTACTCTAGCGCATTGGACCGGTTACGAGATTATGGAACGTTGAAAGCGATTGGAGCAAAAAATAGTCATATCAGAAAACTAATTCTTACACAGGCATTTCTATTTGCTGTGGTAGGTTTTGTCATTGCCTTTATCTTATTGGAACTGTTCAGAAAAGGGGTTGCCAATACAGGGCTCATTTTCACCCTATCACCATTAACCGTACTGGGAATGTTCGCCGTAATAATTGCGATTTCCATGGGAAGTTCGGCATTTGCCCTTAAAAGAATCAAAGGGGTCGAACCTGCTTCTGTTTTTCGTTAATTCAAAACCTGCAAAAAATGAAATCGATACTACCCTTACTTTTTTTATTCATAACTGGAATCGGCAGTGCTCAGCAATCAGGACTCTCTTTACAGGAATGTATTGAGATTGCCTTAAATGAAAGACCAACTTACAAGGCTGCCAAGCTAAAGAGCGAGAATGGGGTCTTTGATATTATGGCCGCGAAATCAGCATATGGTCCTAAAATAGGGGTTTCATATGCCTATAGATACAATGCAATTATACCGACTTCATTGGTACCCAGAGAACTAGGGGGAATAGGTGCCATGGACAATGGCGGAGACTTTCTCGAATTGCAGTTCGGCACCGAATGGCAACAAGACTTGGGGATAACCCTAGAGCAGCCATTGTTCGACTTAAAGGCCAGCTCTAAAATAAAGGAAAGCCGTATCAATCAAAATATTTATGCGCTCGAGGAAGAAAGTTCGAAAGAAGAGGTGCTGTATAAAGTAACGGAGTCTTATATTCTGCTGTCTCAGCGTGAGTATGAAGTGAAATCGGCCATATTGGATACACTCCGAACCTACAATTCTTTGAAACTAATTTTGAACGGATATGAAAAGGGCCGAATATTGAAGATGGACTTTAACACCGCAAGAATAAATCACAACAATACGAAGTCCGTGTTGACTACTATAGTTGATCGAGCCAATACGGAGCGTTACAATCTAGCTTTTTTAATGGGGTCAGATCACCTTCCCAATATTGCTGGGAACCAGTATCGGGAAATAAATCAGCTTTTTGCGGAGAAAGAAAAGGAGATTCCTTCTGATAAGGAAACCACCGAAATCGAAATACTAAAAAACGAGAACAAACTGCTTGGGCAACAAATAAAAACCCTAAAAACCGCACGCCTTCCAAAGATTTCTTTTGATGCTTTCTACGGCGCCAATCAATTCAGTCAAAACTTAAGCCCTTTTGAACCGAACACCTGGTTCGGAAATAGTTTTCTAGGTATTTCAATGAAGCTACCCATATTGAGCGCTGATGGGGCATCAAGTAAGGTGGCTAGACTACGGGGAGAACAACGTATAAAAGAACAACAGTTGCTCGAAGAGATGAACACCACTCGTTTTGAAAACAAACGACTTGACCTTACTTTAGAGTCGTTGCAAAAGGAAATGGATTTCCTTGAACAGAACCTAGCTTTACAAAAAGAGAACGTATCCCTTTATCAGGCCCGGCTATCCAACGGCAAAGCCAACGCTTATGAACTTAATGAACAAGAACTATTGGTACAAAAGACCAGTAGTGAACTTTTTCAAAAGAGAATACAATTCTGGGGGGCTATTCTTGAAAAGTATAACACTTTAGGGAGGTTGCAAGATTTGATAAACTTTTAGGTTATGAAATGAGCCATAACAATTTTGGATACCCACCGAAATTTTCAATGGCGAATTACATCTGACCGATTAAAAACAATAAAATTTGAACAGATGAAAAAATCAAAGCAAATTGGAAAGATTTTCGGATATATCATTCTAGGGATTATTTTATTAGGTGGTATTGTTCTTGGTGGATATTATATCAAATGGAACGCCGTCTCCAATAGCAATATGGAACGTCTTGGAAATCCGGCACTGGAATTGACCGCGGACACTTTTAGGTATAGGGATTTAAACAAAAATGGGAAACTTGATATTTATGAAGATAAAAGGCAAACCGTTGAAGATAGAATCGATAATCTCTTATCACAAATGACCTTAGATGAAAAAGCTGGGCTCATGTTTATCAACATGATTGCGATGAATCCCGATGGTGCATTAAGTGAAACCCCTAGTTTCAAAGACCCCATAACATTTGCCTTTGAAGCCAACTCGACCTATGTAGCGGCAAAAAAAATGAACCACTTCAATATTATTCAATCACCAGATGACCCTCAGGTTTTAATACGATGGAACAACAACATTCAAAAGCTTGCGGAACGAACTAGGCTCGGCATACCGGTAACTATTGCTTCCGATCCTAGGCATGGAGTACGTGACAATCCTGGCGCAGGAATCGAATCAAATCTTTTTTCGGAGTGGCCTTCCCCGCTTGGTCTGGCAGCAACACGTGATTTCAATTTGGTACGGGAATTCGCCAAAATTGCAAATCAAGAATACCGTGCGATGGGTATCCGTTTGGCGCTGCACCCTACGGCAGACTTGGCAACTGAACCTAGATGGGCGCGTATTAGCCATACTTTTGGTGAAGATGCTTTCTTGAGTGCCCAAATGACGGCAGCCTATATTGAAGGGTTTCAGGGAGATAGTTTAAATCATGAAAGTGTGGCCTGTATGACAAAGCATTTTTCTGGCGGTGGACCCCAAAAAGATGGTTGGGACGCACATTTTGAAAATGGGAAACAACAGGTTTATCCCGGAAATAATTTTAAATATCACTTAATTCCTTTTGAATCGGCCATAAAGGCCAAAACCGCTCAAATAATGCCCTATTACGGAATACCTGTCGGGCAAACCTCAGAAGAAGTGGCGTTCGGGTTCAACAAAGAGATTATTACGGAATTACTCAGGAATGAATATGGCTACGATGGAGTGGTGTGCACTGACTGGGGAATTATTAGCGATATGTTTGTAAAACCCGCTTCAGACTGGGGTATGGAAAACACGACTCCAAAAGAAAAAATAGCCAAAGTGCTGAATGCCGGTTGTGATATGTTCGGAGGCGAATCGCTGCCTGAATCGGTTGTTGAGTTGGTCGAGGAAGGTAAAATTCCGGAAAGAAGATTGGATGTATCCGTCCGGCGGATATTGAGGGATAAATTCAATTTGGGATTGTTCGATAACCCCTATCTTGATGAAGGCAACGCTCGTCTTCTACGACAAAAAAGTTTTATTAATAAAGGAAAGGAAGCGCAACGAAGTTCCCTAACCTTGCTAAAGAACAATAGCGGTATTCTTCCCCTGAATAAAAAGAGTAAAGTTTACTTACAAGGATTTAGTGATGATTTTGAGTATTTCGATATCGAGCGTGTAAAAAATCCTGAATACGCTGATTGTATTGTATTGAAACTAAACACACCTTTTGAGCCGAGTGATGGTGCCATTTTAGAGCGTTTTTTCAAACAGGGACGTTTAGACTTTCCTAAAGAAGAGAAGGATAATCTCTTAAAGCTAATCGCCTTGAAACCTACCATTACGGTATTGACCATAGACCGCCCTCCTGTGGTACCTGAAATCAATAAGGCAAGCCAAGCGGTAATCGCAGATTTCTTTTCTTCGGAAGAGATCATTATGGATTTGATCTTAGGGAAATTCAACCCGAATGGAAAACTTCCTATTGAGATTCCCTCTTCAATGAAAGCCGTTGAAAACCAGTTGGAAGATGTACCTTATGATTCCGAAAATCCGTTATACCCGTTTGGATATGGTTTAAGTTATTGAAGTGCTATAAATAATAAATTGTAGTAAGCTTAATGTCCATATAATTGCGAACCCATCCCGATCTACTATTATTCAAATACAAAATCAATCGACTACCATCTTTTACAACATTTAGCTCAAGAGTTTCAAGAAACGAAGGTTTTAAATACAAGTCTGTTCATATGAAACTTTTTGATATTCACTTTGGCCAACAATATTTAATCTAAAATCACCGCTATGGATTGCTGATTGTAATTATAAAGAATATTATTGGGGAGGGACTTCAAGTAGATTTGGGTAGTATACAACGTTCATAAATCCTGCCGCAATGAGAACGGAGTGGTTTCCCTACAAAAAACGTCAAGTTTACTGGAGCGTTCTTTCATTTAAATCGTTTTCCAGGTCGTCAAAGAACTTGATTTCACCTAGTTCATTTTTTAGTTCGACATCGTCTATCATTCCCGGTCCGTTAAAGAAATAACTGATTTCCATGATTTTTCCAATGGGGTCTTCATACGATGTAGAAAATACTTCCGTTCCATTCAATAGCAGTTGAACTTTCTTATCTGAGGTACGAATTTCCAATTCGTTCCATTCGTATATATTGGTCGTGAGATTGGTTAGATCTTGGGTTTTTCCGTTGTGTGAGGTATCCCCGGTTCGAAGATAAACCTCACTTCCGCAGCCTTGGTTTCCGATCATGATCCAATAATAACCTGTTGTACCCTGAAGATGGAAGTTTGCCATTGGGCAATCCACACTTTCGAGGGCATTCATATGAAACGAGGTCTTATAAAAAAGGTTGTCCCCATCGACCTCAAAGTCCTTGACATAATAATATGCCAACTGAAATTCTTTATTGAGGTCAATACCTTTAGTTTCAAGTGTTTCAGTTGCTATACCTAAATGGTTCTTGTTTAACCAAAGATGTTGATCAAACGTTATAATCGTTGACATTGGCTGTCTTGCCGCCATGAACCAATCTTCATAAACGACATGAACTGGGATTTCTTTGACGATTTCATCGTCGGCAAAGAGTTTTGCCGTAAAATAACCGGGTACATAGTAGATATCAGTTCGTTGTTTGGTTCCCTTGAAGATCTCAACCTTTCTAGACGTATCCCAACTCTGTTGTAAAAAAAAGCGATCGGCGTCGATTTGTTCAATGTCATAGTCAAAAACAACGGTATTCGGTAATTTATTTTCAAGTGTCTTTCTATGCTTAAAGATGATATCGGGCATTTCTTGCCCGTTCTGCTGTTTTTTTTGAAGTGTTTTGGTCCCCCCAATTAAAATCAAGGTAATGGGGATTGCCAATAGTAATGCTATTACTATTTTTTTCGCCTTTTTTTCTTGCCCCGAAATGGTGTTTTTGGCCGTATCGTCTTTCTCGGTAACAAGATGTGGTAGAGAGGCTGCTTTAAGGTGCTTCCAATTTTTATCGAACGCGGTTTTTGATAGGGCATCCAAAGTCGATATATGCGGAAGACGTTGGTGGTCATTCGACCAAATCCTTTTTAAGGTTGATATGCTTAACCTACAGGCTGTTTTCTCCTCAATGAAAAAAGATAGAAAATCAAAGTCTTTTTGAGACCAAATCGCAGCGTCCTGTAGCCTGGCATCCCTAGCGATTTTTTTTTTGATTTCTGCTAAAAGTGCCTTATCGGATTGCGTCATTCTGTTGATTTTCAGTGTTTTGTCGTGGTGGGCCAAAAATGAACGGAAAATGGTTTGAAAATGACCCTGTCCAAAACCAAAGTATTGATAGCTTCGATTTCATATGAACAAAGACAATCAAAATGAGAATCCGTTACACTAAGTTACTATTTATTGCATCGTTGTCAATACTATTTGGCAATGCCCAACAATCAATTTTCGACCCAGGATCATATGCCGTCTATTCGGATGACAATGAAAAAGTGGTCGTAAGTGATACCCTTTTCAAAGGAAAGCAGGCTTTGAAATTGGATGGTGCAGGCCGTTCGATGGCCTTGTTGAATGACTTGAAAATCAAAAATTTTAGGGTGGAAATGGATATTGCCGGAAAGGTGATGTCAGGACTGGGATTTCATGCCAAAGATGGACTTAACTATCAGTTCATATACTTCAGGCCACAAATGGGTAATACCAAAGAGGCTATCCAATATATTCCTGTTTATAATGGTGCACTAAGCTGGGTTTTTTATAATTATCCAGTGTATGAGACCACTGCGGCCATACAGTCCCTAGAATGGTTTCATGCTGCTTTTGAAGTCAGGGGAAAAAACTTGAAGGTCTTTGTCAATAATGACCCCGAACCAAAAATGGATATTTCCATTTTAGATAATCCAATTGATGGTGGAAAGCTTTTGCTCAGAAGTTTATTCGGTCCATCCTATTTTGCGAACATAACGTACCTACCCTTATCGGAAGCTGAAATTGAGGCAAAGCCCCTATCCGAAGAAGGCTTTTTAACGAAATGGCAAATTTCAAAGCAATTCAATAGGGATACCATAGTTGGGCATTATGATGCTATCTTAAAATTAGCGGACGCCCAAAATGAATGGAAAGCCATTAATACACCCCCAGACGCCTACGTGAATTTCTCCCAATACTTTGAACACCCGAAAGGAATCTTAGTCGCTAAGACCACTATAGAAGCCGAGTATGAATCCGTCAAAAACCTACATTTTGATTTCGTGGGCCGCGTTAAGATAATTTTAAACGGTAATGCTGTCTTTGCATATAAAAAAATAAGGTTCGAACGGGTCTTTGATGGTACTTTTTCTATCGGGCTTCCTTTGAAAAAAGGTAAGAATGAGCTTGTTGTCATTACAGAAGGAGACGCTGCTTTCTTTGGTAAGGGTTTTAAGTACTTGGGCAGGCACCAACATACGAATTGGGGTTTTATAGCAAGAGTTGAACCGTAATCAATACTGTCATCATGAGAAAAACACTTTTGTTTTTAGTTCCATTTTTGGCTTGTACGTTGTTCGCAAATGCAGATAATGGTAAAGTTGCGATTGCCCACCCAATCGCTAATATCAAAATAGATGGTATTTTAACGGATTGGCCCCAAGACATCGTTAAGTATGATTTAAACGTCTACCCGAAAGATTTTGTCTTTGAGGGAATTGCGGATTTAAGTGGTTCTTTTGTGATAGGATATAATGTAAAGGAACAGGCATTATACCTTGCAACCACTATAATAGATGATGTCTATCTTGAAAATAGGGCAGACCCCCAATGGTTTAACCACGATATGCAGGTACTTTATATAGACCCGAAACATGAACCTGAACCTACCGGTGTTTTAGCATATGAAGCCAATAAGTATGTACGCAAGCTTGTTGAGAAGGAACGCAACTGGGATCCGATGGTCTTGAACGCTACCTGGGACACGGTGGAACTGGGAATATCAAGGGAGGGAAATGTAACGGTTTATGAATGGAAAATCAATTTAGAGGGCTTTATACAAGAAGGCAGGGTACTTGGTTTTGACTATGCGGTCTTTGATAAAGATAACGTCAATGCATACCCGACAATGCTCACTTGGGGAAAAAGTGCAACATTGAAGTTCGAATGTACGGCATGTTTGGGTGATGTGTTGTTATTGCCAAAAGATGGGAAATTGTCAAAGGTTTCCGGTCAAATTACGGATAAGAAAACCATTGAGCTATCTTCTTCAGTGCGTTTTCAATCAAACGAGGACCATTCATTCAGAATCGACGTTGAAATGGATTCGTTAGGAAATTTTTCGGTCAATCTACCTAAAGGGCCATATGAAGTACTTGTTTCCGAGGGATTCCATTGGAAAAGCCCGGTTGAGGTTTATCGATATGAACCGAACAGAAAAGATACGATCCTTCTCGAAAAAGGGAAACCACGGCGATTGAAAAACCCAGCTAGCCTAAAGGTCATGGAGCCACCGCAATTGATTTCGAATAAAGGAAAACTGTTCGAATCGGGCTCTGATATTGTTATAAAAGTGAACCGATTTGTAAATGCCTATATGGAATTCTACAAAATACCCGGGGTATCATTGGCCGTTATCAAAGATAAAATGGTCGTGCACTACGAAACCTATGGGGTGCAAAATTTAATGACCGGTGAGAAGATTACGGAGAAAACCCTTTTCGAGGGCGCGTCAATGACCAAACCTATTTTTTCATTTGTAGTGAACCGTCTTGCTGAAAGTGAGGTAATCAATTTGCACAGGCCACTTCATGAATACCTGAAATTTGATGAATTGGAGGTGGAATACCCTGAATATAAAAGCATGACGGCTTGGCACGTATTGACCCATAAATCTGGAATGCCCAATTGGGGAATGTATATGGTCAGGGAACCTGGAAAGTCTTACGGATATTCTGGTGAGGCATTTGAATATCTGAAACGTGTAATGGAAAAATTAACGAATAAGGATATCGAAACCCTTTTGAAGGAAGAGCTTATCACACCGCAAAAAATCGGGCGTATGGATTTTAGTGATAGTCCCGAACTCAGAAAGGTGTTTTCTAGGGGACATATGGATGGTACCCCAAGCATACGTATGATCCCAAAAAAAGCGCAAATGGCCTTTAGCCTGCATACTGAGGCCTTGGCATATACTGATTTTATGTTCACGTTGTTAGGGCGAAAGGGCCTAAAACCAGAGACCTATCAAAGTATGATGACGATACATTCCCCGTTTCCTGACGATAGAAGGGAAACAAATCATCCTGAGGAGGGTATGGGCTTGGGTATAGCCCTTTCCAAATCTGAATTTGGAAGACTATTCTATCATAGTGGAAATAGTGGGGATTTCAAATGCCTGTTCCGAATGTACGAGGATTTGGGAATGGGATTTGTAGTCTTCACAAATTCCAATACCGGCAATTTCCTTGCAGACGATTTGGCGCTGTTTTTAATAGAAGGCAAAAAAGATTATGCTTCTAAATAAATTAAGACCATTATGAAAAACTTTATTTTTAAATACGCCTGGGTATCTTTTTTTACGATTATAGCATGTACCGATAATCCCGAAGAAATCAATCAAAAATCCAATTCCGAAAACCAAGATGAGGTCTGCGAAATGAAGAGTTGGTTCCTCTCTACCGGAGCCTGGCAGACCGACCCGCAAATCTATGTAAGGGAATTTGGAACCGGAACCGATACCGTACTGATGCTTCACGGGGGTTGGGGGGCAGAACATAGTGGCATGGTCGACATGGTTGCCGATCTAGGGTCAAAATACAAGTTCTTTGTGCATGAACAGCGCGGGTCTTTACGTTCCCCCTTTCCAGATTCGTTGATCACCTACGACCATCATATTGAAGATGTAGAACTGTTGCGAAAAGAATTGAGGGTCGAAAAACTTACACTTTTGGGGCATTCCATGGGTGCCGTATTGGCAAGTGCCTATGCCAAAAAATATCCAGAACATATAGAGAAATTGGTGTTGGTGAGCCCCGCTTACCTTAAAAACCCATTTCCGGAAGAAGATATGGACCTATTAAAAAGCTCTCAAAGCGAATTTGGGAAATTCAGTGAACGCCCAAGTGTAAAACAAGAGCTCGAGAAATTAGGTCTGTTAACGGAGGGCCGCAAGCTTTCGTCAAAAGAAGAGACTATAAAAAACAGAATTGATTTTGCCACAAGAATGCTTTACGATGTGGGTAAATGGCATCAACTCAATAATGGCAAGGCATTGTATAAAGGCAATGTGTACGGGTTGACAGAGCGAACATACCCTGAAAAAGGATGGAACTTCATCGAAGAATTCAAAAAACGGTCTTATCCAATTTCCGTTATCATTGGTGCGCAAGATTTTTTAGATATGGGAAACCATATTACTCGAAAATGGACTGAAGAGGTACCCCGGGCCAACTTCATAAGTATTGAAAACACCGGTCATTTACCCTGGATCGATCAACCTGAAAAGCTTTCAATGCAACTTAAACATAGTCTATGATGTTTGAGTGGGCCTAAGGGTGATTTTAAGCTTTTGGTACTTCAAAAACACTACGATTCTTTAAAAAGGAATGTATGACGATTGATTGAATAAAATAAGTTCTGGTAGGTTTTTTTCATACTATGGTTTCCTTTCAAAAGATAACTCGATAGGCGATTCTTAGTGGACCAAATAAAGCTGGAAAAGGAAGCTACCCTTATTTTAAACCACGCATATTACCTATGGAACAGTTTAGAAAAGCCCACTAAATAGTTCTGGGTAAAACCCCATTATTTGGGTAGTCATTCCATTTTTACGATAATAAACTCAGAACGACGGTTGATGTCATGTTCTTCGTTGGAACATTTTATTCCATTGGCACATCGGTTCAATAATTGCCTTTCCCCATATCCTATGGCACTCTCAATACGATTGCCTTCAATCCCTTGTGAGACAATGTAGTCTCCTGTAGATTTTGCCCTTCGATCTGATAAGCGTTCGTTGTATTTATCGCTTCCCCTAGAATCGGTATGTGATTCAATTTTAATGACCATTTTAGGGTATTCTTTCATCACCTCAACAATCTTGTTCAATTCTTGGGCGGCATCTGGTCGAATATCGGCTTTGTTCAAATCAAAATAGATGTCATCGATTTTAATTTTCATTACTCCATTTTCAATCACGATTAATTTGTTGAGTTCTTTGGTCATGATCAGGGGAACGGTATTCGTTTTGCCCGATTGGTCGGTGGTCGTAAAGTTTTTGGATACTGAATCGTACCCTTCTTTGACCACTTCAACTCTATAAGTTGCTTCACAATCTAAAATAGTATCAAAACTAAAAGCACCATAGGCATCCGTTAGGGTATCAGCAAGAACACTACCGTTGGCGGAAACCAATTGCACGTTGGCATTGACCACGGCTCGGTCGTTCGCTTTTCTCAGTACCGTACCTTTTACGGTCTGTTCACATTTGGGTATAAGGCGTTGAAAAGAATAAATATCATCATCCCCAGTGCCACCTTCCCTATTGGAAGAGAAATAGCCCCGATTCGCCGATTCGTCCACGATAAATCCAAAATCATCAAAACGGGAGTTTAAAATAGGACCTAAGTTTTGTGGTTCTGAGAGGGTATCCTTTAGTTCACTTTCAAAAATATCCAATCCTCCCAGGCCAAGATGTCCGTCTGAAGCAAAGTATAATTTCCCTTCGGTCAAGAAAGGGAACATTTCCTTGCCACTGGTATTGATGGTCGGTCCAAGATTAATAGGTTCAGAATATTCCCCATCTTCCTGAAGACGCACGTAGTAAATATCCGTTTCCCCTAAACCGCCTGGCATGTCTGAAACAAAAAACAATCGTTTCCCATCGGGGCTTAAGGCGGGCTGCCCTACGGAGTATTCCCCGCTGTTAAAAGGCACCTCTTCAGGGTTGGTCCAATAACCACCTTGGAGCTCACTGCGATACATTTTTAGGTGATTCGTACCTAAAGTATCCCGTTCAAGATTTTTGTTCGTATAGTTATTACGGGTAAAATAGATAACGGTTCCTTCTGTATTAAAGGTGGTCACCGCTTCATGATATTTAGTGTTGATGCCCGTTCCAAAAGGGCGAACACTGACCAAATCACTTCCCAATTCCATGGTATCCGCCTCATAGAGATTCAAATAAGGCTGTTGGTTCCATTGGTACAACCTGGTATGAAGATTCATAGTGTCCCTGCTACTCGCAAAGATTATTTTGTCTTTATAGAACATAGGCCCGAAATCGGCAAAAGGGGAATTTAAGGATAAGTGGGTTACCACAAATTGGGGCTGAAGGTTTCGAATGTTATCCAAGGCCAGATCGTTATCATTGAATTGACCGACATCAAATTCAGTTGCCTCAAATTTTACGGCATAAATCTTCATCAGGGCTTTGGCCAATTCATAATTGCCAATCCCTTTTATACTATGTATATATTTGAAAATATATTCGGGGGATAGGGTGCGTTCATATTTTGAGAACAATTGTCCGTACCATTTTACAGCATTCTCCATATCACTATTGTTATAGTACGTGTCGCCCAATCGCTGCAAAGTTTCTTGCGAATCATCACCTTTTCGAACCTTACGCTCGTACTCCTTTGCTGCATCGATATAATAAAAATCTTCAAAATCCTTCTGTGCCCTTGATTTGGATTCTTGGGCCAATCCGAAAGTTATTGGTATGATCGTTAAGAGAAAAAATAGAATAGTTTTCATAAAAATTGGCTTAATAGAATCTTGGGGATTTTAATCGGTTTTCTCGGGAAATCAACTCAAATCTCAAGAAGACTTCATGGGTACCGCTATTGAAATTTCTTAAATCGGTAGTCGTGCGATCATAGGCGTAGCCGATATTCAAGTTTGGTGAAATTTGTAGGCCGACAAGACCTGAAAAAGAATCATCCCAACGGTAGGCGATACCGGCGGTCACGGTCTCCCGAATCATGAAATTTGCTGATAGATCTGCAATTATCGGTGCTCCCGGAACCCATTTCACAAAAAATGCCGGCTTAAATTTAATATCGGCGGTTAGGTCGCGAATCAAGCCCCCTATCAAAAAATAGTGAAGCCTTTCCGTGGCAATCTCTTGTGTCTCCCCATCATAATGGTCTTCTGAAAAGAAGTTTGGGATGGCGAAACCCAAATAGGCCCGTTCCGTATGGTAATAGGCCCCCGCACCAATGGTCGGGAAAAATCGGTTTTCGATATTGTTTTGAAAGGCAACATCCGGATTTTGAAACAGTCCCTCAGAAAAATCAACATTGAATAAACGTCCGCCGGCCTTTAGTCCCAACGATAGTCTTTCGTTGTTTCTTCCCACGGGTAGGGTATAGGCAAAATTAGCATCCAAGAACAATTCGTTAGAGGGTCCTAACTCATCATAGGTGGCTACAACGCCCAGCCCGACCTTCTCGGCGACAGGGCCATCAATGGCCAATACCTGTGAGGTAGGTGCCCCGTTGATACCGACCCATTGTGAGCGATGCATCCCTAGAATGGAGAGATGTCCCCGCGACCCGGCATATCCCGGGTTTACCGTTAGGGTATTGTACATATATTGTGTAAACTGAGGGTCTTGTTGTGCGCTGATCTGTAATGAAACCAGCATTAGCAAGATTAAAATTCCTTTGGTAACTATCGTATTCATTTGTGCTGTATTTATGGCTGCTGAAATCATTTTATCTGTTAATGTATAACCAGTCTGCAATAGGCGCCGATCCATCACCTAAATTCAAGATGTAGTAGTAGGTGCCGACCGGAAGAAATTCTTCTTGTTGTACTACCGCACGTCCGTTCGATGTTCCATCAAACTCGTTGTTATAGCCCTGGGCCTCAAAGACGATATTTCCCCATCTGTTGTAAATCTGTAGGGTGTTGTTCGGGTACCTCGAAATACAGTCGATAACGAAGGTCTCATTGACCCCATCACCATTGGGTGAAAATTCATTATAGAAGACGAGACAAGTGGGTTCGATGGTTGCCGAGTCTGAATCATTGGTGTCATTACTGTCAAATTGATCGACAAAAGCCAGATTGGCAATATTTTCGTAATCTTCAAAGTCGAGTACTTCAACCAGCAATGTCAAAGTGGCTGTTGCATTAGGGCCAAGGTTGTCGAGCTCCCAAAAGCCTTCGGAAGCATCATAGCTACCATCGGTGGTATTGGCCGAAATAAATCGGTATCCATTGGGCAGCTGCTCTTCAATACCAATATTGGTGGCCATAAGCATGCCGTTATTGGTAATCGTGATGGTGAAGCTAATTTCGTCACCGATATTCGGTCGCGCATTGTCAACTACTTTTTGAACGGCAATATCCACTTGTTGGGGCACCACAACGACGATTGCCTCATCATCATCCGCTAGGCCATCACCAAGATCATCACTATCAAAATCGTCATTCGGGTTACTATCGGGATCTGATTGATCGCTGGCCGTTATCTGGACTTGATTGGTAAATTCACCTGGGGTTCCAGATGGGGCATTGACCTGTGCCAAGATGATCAAGGTCTCGGTAGTACCATTGGGAATGACGCCATTGGTGTTCCAAATACCGGTAATTTCATCATAGACACCGGCAGTAGCCGTATGGGCCTGATAAAGGAAACCGCTTGGCAATACTTCTAATACGATTACCCCCGTGGCATTACTATCACCACTATTGGTAAGGTTGATGGTAAATTCAATGATGTCACCTACATTCGGATTAAGCTCATCTACGGTCTTCGTTATGGAAAGGTCAGCCAAACCTGTCGGTGTCGGATTCACCGTATCTTGATCATCTTCAGAATTCAAATTGTTGTCCGGCGATGAATCAGGATCAAAGGTATCAAGGGCAATGAGTTCAGCCGTATTGGAATAATCTCCATTGGTCAATACCGTGGCAACGATATCCAAAGTTTCCGAGGTTCCGTTTGGCAATGTTGCAATATCCCAAGAACCAATGACCTCATCATAAGTTCCAGCCGATGGTGTGGCGCTCACAAAATCATATCCTGATGCCAATATATCCTCTACGACAAGCCCTGTGGCATCGCTTGGCCCATCATTGGTCACCGTTATGGTAAACATGATTTGAGACCCAACCGAAGGGTTGAGGTTATCTACGGTCTTAACCACCGATATATCGGTAATCACCCTGGGTAAGGTAGCCTGCTCGTCTTGATCATCTTCATTACTATCGTTGTTACCGGGAACCGAGTTTGGATCTAGTTCATTAACTGCTATCAATTCGGCACTATTGGTATAATTCCCCGTCGTATTGATACCAACGGTGATATTAAGTACTGCCGTAGCATCGGCCCCAAGGCTGGCAATGTCCCAAATTCCGGTATTGGGATCATAGGTCCCACTACCATCATCTGAAATATAGCTATAACCAGAGGGAAGTGCATCACTTACCTGAATTCCCGTGGCAGCACTAGGTCCTGCATTATTCAGCGTTAGCGTAAAGGTTACCGTATCTGAAACATCGGGAAACTCATTATCCACGGTTTTTAGTAAAGACAGGTCTGCCAATGGAATGGGGTTTGTCGTTGCGCTATCTTGATCATCTTCCGATGCATCACCATTTGCAGGAACAGAATCTACGTCTATCGTATCGGATGTAGTGATTTCTGCTGTATTGGCATAGTCCCCCGCAGGGTTTACAAGAACTACAATGTTCAGGGTTTCCGTTGTTCCGACGGGGATTGTACCATTCAATGACCATAGACCTGTACCTTCGTTATAAACTCCGGCCGTACTATTGTTTGAAATGTAAGTGTATCCACTCGGCAACAAATCGACCACAGTGACACCACTAGCAGTACTAGGGCCATTATTGGTAAGACTGAGCGTAAAAATTACTTCATCACCTACTAATGGTGATGTGGCACTAACCGTCTTGGTCAGCTCTAGATCAGAGACCAAGATCGGCGACGGTTCAATGGTCTCTTGGTCATCTTCGGTATCATCGTTATTAGACGGCTCAGAGTCGATGTCAAACTCATTCAGATCTGTCAATTCAGCAGTATTCGTATACGTTCCGTTTGCCAAAACAGTGGCGGTAATGACAATGGTCTCCGTGGTTCCGTTATCCAAATTCCCAATGGTCCATGAACCATTAAGTGCTTCATAAACACCGTTTGTAGCGGAGGCGCTCACAAATTCATAACCGGATTCCAATAGATCGGTCACCACGATATTGGTTGCATCACTCGGGCCATCGTTGGTAACAGTGACCGTGAATGCAATTTCCCCACCAATATTCGGGGTCATGGTGTCAGCAACTTTGGTTACGGATATGTCTACCAAAGGTCTTGGAACGACAATGACCTCATCTTGATCATCCTCATCGAGGATATCATTGTTAGGTGTGGAATCAATATCCAATTCGGTATGCGAAATAACCTCGGCAACATTGACATAGTCCCCCGTTGTATTCACATTGGCGACAATATTCAATGCTGTGGATGCCCCACTGGCCAAATTCCCGATATTCCAATTCCCCGAAGCATCATTATATGCTCCAGACGCATCATCCGATACGTAAGTATATCCCGATGGCAATAGATCTAACACCTGAAGGTTGGTAGCCTCGCTTGGTCCTTCGTTCGTTACCATAATGGTGAACGTAATATTGGTATTTACGTCTGGTGTTTCATCGCTCACGCTCTTATCCAAAGCAATATCGATAGTATTGATTGGGGTAACCGTTACCTCATCTTGGTCATCTTCGGCCAGAATATCGTTATTGGGTGTAGAATCGCTATCGAAAACGTCAGAAACGGTCACTTCTGCTACATTCGTATAGTTACCTGTTGCATTCACCAACACATCAATAACCAAGGTTTCGGTACCTCCACTTGAAATGTCACCCACTAACCAGGTACCAGTACTTTCAGTATAGATTCCTGCTGTTGCGCTGTAGAGCACAAAATCAAAGCCTGAGGGAAGCAAATCGGTTACAACAACACCGTCGGCATCGCTTGGTCCATCGTTGAATACCGTAATCTCAAAACTGATCTCCGTTCCAACTTGCGGACTGGTATCGCCATCAACCACGATTTTGGTCAATGAAAGGTCTGCAATGCTAGGGGGCAGGTTCAAGGCATCTTCATCATCGTCATCAGGTTGGCCATTGCCATCTTCGTCGACGGTGTTATCCGTTGTGGGATCACTGTCTGGATCGAACTGATCTGAAGCGGTAATGCTAGCCTGATTTAGATATTCGTCCACAGCTCCCGTCGGGGGGGTTACGACCGCTTCATAGGTTACTGAAATAGAACCTCCGTTGGCCAAAACACTTAGGCCCGTCCAGGTAGCAATATTTCCTGCTTGGCTTCCACCATTATTGACCGTGGTAAGCGTATAGCCAACAGGGAGTATGTCTTGTAAAGCTACGCCCGTTGCACTATTTGGTCCCAGGTTGTTCACAGTAAGGGTGAAGATGACGGTATCACCTACGTTAGGTGCTGCAGTATTAGCTGTTTTTGAAATACTGAGATCGGCCACTTGCGGTGAAACCGAGACATTGGCCTCATCGTCTTCACTTTGGTCACCGTTATCATTATTTGGTGTGCTATCGGGATCAAATTGGTCCGATCCCGTAAGCTGAACAACGTTTAGATATTGGTCCGCAGCCCCCGTGGGAGCCTGTACTTCAGCATCAAATGTAAGATTTGTGGTGCCTACAGGTACATTTAAGCCACTCCAGCTTACCACACCGGCGCCAAAAGAACCGCTATTGCTGATGTTGGCAATATTGGCAAAACCGAGTGGCAAGGTATCTTCAATGGCTACATTCGTTGCAGCGGTCGTGCCAAGATTATTTATTGTTATGGTAAAGGTTACGACCTCGCCAACATTTGGGGTACTTGAACTTACCGTTTTAGTAAGTTCTAAATCTGCGGTTTGGGGTACCACCTCGAAGAAGTCTTCATCATCTTCATCCTGATCTCCGTCATCATTCAAAGGCTCACTGTCTGGGTCAAATTGATCACTTGCCGTTACTTCCGCGATGTTCAGATATTCATCTATATCACCTGATGGGGCGTTCACCGTAACGGAATAGGAAACCGTTGTGGAACCTACAGGAAGGCTGGCAATGTTCCAACTTAAGAAGGTTCCACCAATGGCCGTTCCACCATTGTTAATGGCAGTCAATGTATAGCCACGGGGTAGCTCATCTTCTATTTCTATATTGGTCGCGGTATCAGGGCCGGCATTGGTCAATGTTAACTCAAAGGTCACGGTATCACCCACATTAGGGGTAGCACTTGATGCCCCACTTATGTCTTTCACCAAACTAAGGTCGGCAGACTGAATGGTAAAGGTTGCGATGTCCTCATCGTCCTCACTCTGGTCACCGTCATCGTTGTTAGGTGTACTGTCGACGTCCGGCAGGTCTGATGCGGTGATCTCCCCGACCGTATCATAGTTTCCGCTTGGGTTCACGGTCACGTCATACGTGAAGCTCTCCGTATCGCCATTGGCGACGGAGACGCCCGACCAGGTGATGGTACCGCTACCGGGGTTGTAGACCCCGCCATTGCTGATGGACCCCGTTACGATGGTAAACCCTGAGGGTACCGTTACGACTACGTCGACACCCGTGGCGTCACCGGTCTGTACGGTATCATCGTTGATTAGGTCCACGGTATAGGTGACGGTGTCCCCTGCATTGCCCGATGTGGGCGCGTTCGATATGTCGAGTTGAAGGTCGACCTGTTCCAGTGTTATGCCCGCGACGCTCTCATCGTCCTCACTTTGGTCGCCATCATCATTGTCAGGGGTACTGTCGGGGTCCACTTGGTCACTGGCAGTAACCTGTGCAGTGTTGGTGTATTCGCCCGTTGTACCCGTTGG
>CANNDD010000012.1 GCA_947503285.1 uncultured Croceitalea sp. | reverse complement strand
CTTTGCAGTGGCAAAAAGAAAGGAACCCTTTGTGAAATTATCCCATTGAATATTTGTTTTTAACTTAGAATGCTCAGCATGACATTTTTGGTACTTGGGCATTCAACGAAATAAGTGATTTGTCCTAATTTTTGTAAAATTTACAAATAATTACATATATTTGAAATATAATAACTTGTCCTAATTTTTTAAAAATTAGGAAATAGTGAATTTTCATGATTGAAAAAGCTCCTAATTTAGATGTCCACAGCATAAAACTAATAAGTGACTTCAAACATGAAGATGCTTATGTCAAACTCATTATTCCACAACTTAAAAAGATAGAAAAAGATTATTTATACTGGGATAAAATAAAGTATATCAAGAAGCCTAACTCCATAAAAATGGACAATCCAGAGGACTATGCTAAAGAAATTTGGCAACTTATAAAAACAAGAAGGTCCATTAATTTAGGAAATTATATACTAGCTAAGTTTGATAAATCTGGATTTCCAAATAAGTATAGGGTTGAATACAAATATTTTGTCAATAAATCCTTGCAACAAAAACTCCATTATCTAGATTTCAACTTTGGTGCAGGTATTCAAAAAGAAAAATTACTTTCCGATTTAGATAAAGCACAATACTTGAACAATGCCCTAATGGAAGAATCCATTTTCTCTTCCATGATAGAGGGCGCGACAACGACCCGCATTAAGGCAAAAGAGATGTTACGTAAAAAGGCCACACCGCGTAACAAATCAGAGCAAATGATATTGAATAACTATCAAGCTATTCAATATATTAGTGAAAATCAAGATTCAGAAATCTCGTTAGCAAAGCTTTTTGAAATCCATCAAATAGTTACCAAAAACACGCTAGAGAATAGACATGTTGGGGTTTTAAGATCCACGGATGATGTTCATATAATGAATGAAATTACTGGGGAAATTGTGCATACGCCTCGGCCCTATGAAGAGTTGGATGAATTGATGCAATCTTTTTGTGAATTCTTTAATTCAAATCCGAAAGAGAACTTTATTCACCCAATCGTAAAAGCCTCCATTCTTCATTTTTTGGTAGGATATATCCATCCTTTTTACGATGGCAATGGAAGAACCGCTAGAGCCCTGTTTTATTGGTATTTGTTAAAAAATGGTTATTGGTTAACTGAATATCTTTCCATTTCAAGGGTAATTATGGAAACCAAGACCCAGTATGAAAAAGCCTATATCTACACGGAGATTGATGATATGGATGTTACTTATTTTATCCACTATCAAGTAAAGGTATTGACCAAGGCTTTTGAAGATCTAAAAGATTATATCGCCAAGAAAAAAGAACAGCGGAAAGATTTATCAAAGTTCTTTAAAATCAACGGTATCAATGAGCGACAAGCACAAGTGCTATTTTGGCTGGAAAAGGATTCCAATCGATTCTTTACGGTAAAGGAAATAGAAACTATTTTTTCAACAACAAACCAAACCGCGAGAACCGATTTGGAAGAATTGGTCGAGATAGGTTTTATGAAAAAAATCGCCCTCAATAAAAAAGCATCGAACTATTGGAAAGGGGATGATTTTGACCGCTTACTCCCCTAACTCCGCCGCCGGATCCCAAAAGTATTTTTGAAAATCTACGATTTGATTGTCCTCAATTTTAAGTCCCTCGTTCTCTAACAGTTGTTGCATCAGATTGGTACCATCAAAATGGTGCTTACCCGTTAACACCCCGACCCGATTTACCACACGATGGGCCGGCACATCTTTTGCCAACGAATTGTTCATCGCCCAACCGACCATTCTTGCACTTCGGGCAGCACCCAGGTATTTTGCTATGGCGCCATAAGAGGTTACCCGACCGTAAGGTATCAACTTGGCAACCTCATAGACTTTATCAAAAAAATTAGGCTCTTGCATCTTTTTATGTATAGGCTATTCGAATCAATGTAATGGTCAATAAAACCAGCATTAAGGCGCTCAAGATATAATTTGAGTTCTTTGCGAACCGTCCTCTTTTTGAACTCTTTCTGTTAAAATAGAAAACATAGAGGTACATCACCAAAAAAGTACCGGTGCCCGCAGATAAAATAAAGACCATCTCATCGACAATCTCATAATTCATAAAGCCCTGGGCATGAAATAAAGAGTTAAGGCCGCTGTAGTAGGGTATGGTCAATATATTGATGGCTGCTAAAAAAAGACCTTTGGTAAAACTATTTCTTTTCGCACCCTTTTCGGCAGTCACCCCCTTCACTTTGGTATTTCGAGCCTTTAAAAAGAAAAATACCATCAAAAAGGTGAACACTACTATGGCGAATTGCATCAACCCATCGACCACTTCAGGGTTTCGTGAAAGATATTTGGCGATTCTCACCGATATATACGTCTGAAGCATGACCATGACCGCCACTCCCATACCAAAAATCACCCCATTTGACTTTCCCTTTTCAACACTTGTTTTCGCTGCATTTACATTTAGCAGGCCGGGGGGGGCCGATGCCAAAAACGCAGCGCCAAAAGTCGCTAGAAATAAAATTAAAAGGTGTGTCATCTAGTCAGCTATCCGAAATTGGATATAGGTAATTGGTTTTCCTTTTTCAAGATACTGATTTTCATAGAAAGTCTGAATCATAAGAACCTCATCAGGGCTTCCTTCGTTCTTATACACATCATGGTTGGCATAAATGACCTCATGCCCCTGTCCATGAAGCAACCCTAAAGTATATCCATGCATGAATTCACTATCGGTCTTTAAATGAACAAACCCATTTGATTGTAAGATCGTTCTGTATTTTTCCAAGAAAACCGAATTGGTCATTCGATGTTTGGTACGCTTGTATTTTATTTGGGGATCTGGAAAAGTAATCCAGATTTCAGAAACCTCGTTTTCTTCAAAAAGCGCATCAACCAGTTCAATCTGGGTTCTTAAAAAAGCAACATTTTCCAGGCCTTCTTCTAAAGCCGTCTTGGCCCCACGCCAAAATCGCGCTCCCTTGATATCAATACCAATATAATTCTTATTAGGATTCATTCGCGCCAAACCGACCGTATACTCGCCTTTACCACAGCCCAGCTCTAACACAATGGGATTGTCGTTCTTGAAAAAAGTATTCCATTTCCCCTTTAAATCAAATCCATTGGTAACGGCATCGCGTGTTGGTTGAATAACGTTGTCAAAAGTCTCGTTCTCTTTAAAACGTTTTAGCTTGTTCTTACTACCCAAAACAAAAATTTAATGTTTTGACAAAACTAAGGAAATCCAAAACTTAAAGCAGTTCGGTTTCTTTACAATTATGGCCAACTCAAAACGAATTTTAGTAGCACCCTTGAACTGGGGGCTTGGGCACGCCACAAGGTGTATCCCCATTATTAATGCGCTCTTGGCCCACGGGCACCACCCTTTTATTGCCTCTGATGGTGTAGCGTTGGCCCTTTTGCAAAAAGAATTCCCCGAACTCCCTTCCTTTGAACTATCATCATATCAAATTAAGTATGCGGAAAAAGGAAAGAACTTCAAATTGAAAATGGTCTGGGATTCCCCTAAAGTACTCAAGGCCATAGCCAAAGAGAAAAAACAAATCAAACGATTGGTAAAACTATACCGTCTTGATGGAATCATCTCTGATAACCGTTTAGGGGTTTATTCAAAAAAAGTACCCTGTGTTTTTATCACCCATCAACTTAACGTCCTCTCGGGGAATACTACTTGGTTCAGTTCGAAAATCCATCAGAGGATTATTAAGAAATTTGTCGGTTGTTGGGTGCCGGATACTTCAAAAAAACCAAATTTGACAGGCAGGCTCGGCCATCTGAAAAACTCAAAACTCAACATTACCTATTTGGGGCCATTGAGTAGGTTTGAAAAAATCGAGACTACAATTTTATACGATTTAATGGTCTTACTTTCGGGGCCGGAACCACAACGTACGCTATTACAAGAAAAACTGCTCCATGAACTGAGGGAATTTAAAGGAAGGCTTCTTTTTGTGGAAGGGAAGATTCAAGAAGAACAAAAAATTCAACGGATTTCTTTACCGAACGGTCATATCGAACTGTATAATTTTATGACCTCAGAAGGACTTGAAAATGCAATAAATTCAAGCAAAGAAATCCTTTGCCGTTCAGGATACACAACGATAATGGATTTGGCCAAGTTAGAAAAAAAAGTGTTCTTCATTCCCACTCCGGGCCAGTACGAACAAGAATACCTTGCCGAACAGCTCGATAAAAAAGGCATTGCACCAAGTACTTCACAATCAAATTTTACCTTAACCGACTTGACAGCGATTAAAGACTATTCAGGATTGACCAACTTTGGGGCCAATATTGATTATGAAACACTATTTGGGGTTTTTTCAAGGGTAAAAGAAAATTCTGAACCTACCTCTACTTCACTTTCGACATAAATTTTTTCGCCATGTGCCTCAATGATATGTTTTACTATAGAAAGGCCTAACCCAGAACCACCTTCTTTTCTACTGCCACTTTGATCCACACGATAAAAACGTTCAAAAAGCCTGGGAATGTGCTGTTCAGGAATACCCTCGCCATTATCGGTAACCCGAACGATGACCTTATTCTTGATCAAGTTTTCTACACTCACCTCAGTCGTTCCGTTGGTATGGCCATACTTTATGGAGTTTACCAAGAGGTTGGTAAGTACTTGTTGTATTTTTTCAGCATCGGCCAATACATGGATAGGTGCCGTATATTTCATGTCAAAGGTCAGGCTGATCTCTTTTTTTGCGGCTTTCATTTCAAGAAGATCAAACACGTTTTGAATCATCTCAATAACGTCAAATTCCTCTTTCTGAAGGCGCAGATCCCCAGCTTCCAACTTGGTGATCAAATCGAGGTCCTTCACAATATAGATAAGACGTTCTACCCCCTTGCTGGCCCGCTTTAAATACTTCTCATTTACCTTAGGGTCTTTCATGGCTCCATCAAGCAATGTTAGAATATAACCTTGAACGGTAAACAGGGGTGTTTTCAATTCGTGCGAAACGTTACCCAAAAAATCCTTACGGTACTCTTCCCTAATTTTTAGGGTATCGATCTCGACCTTTTTATCTTGGGCAAACTTGCCAATTTCCTCCGTCAAGGTCTTCATATCGGTAGTGACGGGTTTTGAGGAGAATGATGAGGATTCCAATAACGAAACATCATCATATATTTTTTTGACCCTGCGGTAAATAAAGCGTTCGACCCGTGATTGGATAATAAGAAAGGAGGCTACAAAACAAAACGGTAAGAATATACTCGGGAGCCGCCAATGTAATTGGTCGATTAAAAATAAAATGACGCAGAGCACCAAGGTAGCTACCAAACAAATATAAAATGACGAACGAAGTGCAAAACGGTATGACTTTTTTAGGGCAATCGCCATTATAACACAAACTTATAACCCACCCCTTTAACAGTTTTAAAATGATGGTCACCTATTTTTTCACGCAATTTTCTGATATGCACGTCAATAGTCCTTCCACCAACGACAACTTCGTTGCCCCATACCTTATCGAGTATGACTTCTCGCTTAAAAACCTTACTTGGCTTTGAGGTCAACAAGGCCAATAACTCAAACTCTTTTCTTGGCAATATGATTTCTTTGCCATTATTGACTATTTTATATTCTTCGCGATTGATGACGATATTGCCAACTTTAACAATATCCTCTACTTCTGACTTATCTTCTTTCAACCTTCTTAGAAGGGCCTTCACCTTACTGATCAAAACCTTGGGCTTGATTGGCTTGGTGATATAATCATCGGCCCCGGCATCAAAACCGGCTACTTGCGAATAATCTTCACCTCTCGCCGTCAAAAAGGTAATGATGGTATTTTCAAGGCCGGGGGTGCGGCGCATGATCTCGCATGCCTCAATGCCATCCATTTCAGGCATCATGACATCCAAGATAACAAGGTGCGGTTGCTTTTTCTTAGCTTTTGCTACCCCTTCCACGCCATTTTTAGCAGTAATAACCTCATAACCCTCAGAAGATAGGTTATAACTTACGATTTCAAGAATATCTGGTTCATCATCCACTAAAAGTATCTTAATATTCGTTGTTTTCATCGTATTCGTATTTCTGTTTTTGGTTAGCTACAGTTAGAAAGCTAATTTTTTTAAACCATTAATTATGAGGCTTTTAAACCATCTCGGAATAGCGACTATTTTACTTCCTTTTCACCCAAATGTAAAGATAATACAATTACCCCTTTACCACTTAACATTGATTTAATCTCATAACCTTATCGTAACCCTTTTGAAATAAACCTTTAACATATGGGTAACATGGCCTTTACAACCACTGGCTTTCTTTGCGCCGAGTTAAAACCAACAAATCGAGTAATGAAATATACACTGTTATTGACAACTCTTTTATTCACCTTGCTAAGCTTCTCTCAGCAAACGGGTTCCATAGTCGGAAAGTTGACCGACAAAGAACTGAACGATGAGCCTTTGGCTTTTGCAAATGTGCTTATTAAAGGAACCACTATAGGTACAACATCAGATTTTGACGGGCTCTATGAGCTTTCTAGTCTTGAACCCGGAGTATATACCATTCAATTCAGTTACTTAGGCTATGAAACCGTTGAAATACCTAATGTAGAAGTTATTGTAGACAAAGTGACTACCATCAATGTACCTATGAGTGCCTCACAAGGTTTTGCCTTAGATGAGGTCGTGATTACGACCAGTGCCCGAAAAGACTCGGAAATTGCTTTGTTGTTGGAACAAAAGAATGCCTTGGTTCTTCAAGAAGCCATTAGCGCAGAGGCCCTAACCTTAAAAGGTATTGATGATGCAGCTTCTGCAGTTGCCCAAATTTCTGGCATTTCAAAACAACAAGGGTCAAGTAATGTTTATGTACGTGGGTTAGGTGACCGCTACCAAAATACGACTATGAATGGGTTGTCATTACCCTCTAATGATGTGAACAAAAAGAACATAGACCTCAATTTATTCTCATCAAGCATCATCGAAAATGTTTCGGTAAGAAAAGCCTATTCTTCAGGGTTTTATGGCGATTTTGCTGCCGGAAACGTCAATATTGACTCTAAAGAATATACGGGTGATGGTTTTATCGACATTTCAATAGGAAGCGGGCTAAACTCCAATGCCAGTGGTGAAGATTTTGTACGAAGTGAAGGCCCGAGTGACTTTGGTTTTTATAATAGATATGATAATGATCCTTTTGCGGTGGTATTATCACATGGGGTCGACCCTCAAAGTGCCTGGAGCCCAATCAATCTTTCCGCCTCGGTGGATGGCGGTTATTCATGGAGCTTCGAGAACGAATCCCGTTTGAGCTTTTTTGGTTCTGCAAGTTTCAATAGCAGTTATGAATTTAGGGAAGGCCCTGCTCGAGATTTCACCAATGTTTTAAAAATTGATTTTCCAAATGTTCAAGAGTACTCTTATGGTACTACTACTACTTTACTTGCTAATCTGACTTATAAAATCAACAATGAGCACAAGGTTAAATACAGTTCCCTTTTCATCAATAGCTCTAATGATGCAGTTAGCTATTTTGGTGTAAACGGACTAGGCACCAACAGAGATGCTATTCTAAACACTGATGAAGGGTTTCATGTAACCAATGTTCAGTTCAATCAAGATATGATCTTTGTAAACCAATTGACCGGTCAACATATCTTTAATGAAAAGTTGTCTTTGGATTGGGGCACGGGCTTTAACAAAGTTTTCTCTGATGAGCCGGATAGAAAGCGTATTACCCTTGAGAATTTTCAATTTTCTTTGGATGACGACCCGAATACCAACCCCGTATTCTATACCAATATTCCCTTTGACAATCAACGTTTTTTTCAAAGTATTGAAGATGATGAACTAAACAGTTTCTTGAATCTTGATTACCAAGTTTCTGAAAAGGTAAAATTGAATTTTGGTTATAACGGCAGAAGAAAAGAGCGTAATTTCAATAGTATTCGATATGGTTACGAAATTCAGGATCGAGATGGGACCCCAGTAACGGATGTCAATGATTTTAATAGCATTTTTGATGTCGCCAATATCAACATTCCTGATGGCAGCGGTATTTATGATTTGATTGTATTGAACCCCATCAACAATGAAATTGGAAATACGAATAGACCTGGCTTGCCTGAGAATACCTATACCGGAAATTTAAACGTGCATGCTGCATACGTATCCACTGAATGGGCATTAAATGAAAAATGGACCGTTATTCCGGGGTTCCGTATTGAATCTTTTGATCAAAAGGTAGCATATGATGTAATCAACATTCGCCCCGATGACCCAGGCTTCAGAGATGTTTACGAGAACATCTATCTACCCAGCGTAAACGTAAAATACGCCATCAATGAAAACTCAAACCTTCGTTTGGCAGCAAGTAAGACGGCTTCATTTCCTGAATTCAAAGAAGTAGCACCCTTTGTTTATGAAGGTGTTACCCAACGGGTAGGTGGTAACCCTGACTTATTGGGTGGTTTAGATGGTGTTGGGGCAACCTACTCTGATGTATATAATTATGATTTAAAATACGAGTTGTTCTTAGAACGCGGTGAAATCATATCAATTGCCGCTTTCGCCAAAACTATCAAAGACCCAGTTAACAGGGTAGTAGCTGCCGATGCTACTGGTACACAACGTTATTTTAGAACTGGTGAACAAGCTGATGTTTTTGGAGTGGAAGTTGAGGCTCGCAAGAACTTGCTTACCGATGCTGATGAAAATGCATTAGTTTCTATCGGGTTAAATGCTGCCTATACGGATACCAGTCAAGATTTAAAGGATATACCAGGGGGTGCTGACAATACCTTTGGGACGTCTTTTGAGCGCGATTCTGATAAACTTGAGGGCGCTTCTCCTTTTATTGTAAACGCCGACTTGAACTACAGTCCTGTATTTGGTGACTATAAACCAAAAGCTACATTGGCATTTTCATATTTCTCCGATCGTATCTTTTCCCTGGGTGCAGGTAGCTTAGGGAACATTGTAGAAAGATCGGTACCCTCTCTAAACTTCATCTGGAAAAACTCATTTGGAGAACATTTCGAAGCTAATTTGAGTGCCAAGAACCTATTGAATCCAGACATTTCTTTTGTTCGAGAAAATACTGGAATCGGTGATATCGTAATTCGTGAATTCAATCTTGGGGTTAACGTAGGGCTAACCCTTAAATATAAATTTTAATTATTTTTTTAAACTCAAAACAATGAAAAACAAGTTTTTATTTTTAGGTATAGCCGCTGCATTGTTCATTGCATGCGAAAGCGACGATACCGCTGATATTATAATTAACGATAACAGTGTTATCAATAATAACAATGGCGAAGAACCGGATCCAAATGTAACCGCAGTAAATCTTAGTGGGGTATTCACTGAAGATCTCACATTGGATCCAAATATCGAATATACTATTACCGGTCCGGTTTTGATGGCAGATGGTACTACATTGACCATTCCTGCAGGTATGACGGTTCGGGCTCAACCTGTTGGTGTAAATGCGTATATCGCTATTCAACAAGGTGCCCAAATCAATGCCATGGGTACGGCAAGTGAGCCCATTGTGCTTACTTCAAACGCAAGCAATCCTTCTTCGGGTGATTGGGGTGGTTTGGTAATTTGTGGTCGAGCGCCTATCAACTCAACTGCAGATGGATCTACCGATACGGCAACTTCAGAAGTTGGTGGACTCTCTTACGGTGGCAATACCCCTGCTGACAATTCAGGTATCCTACAATATGTGCGCATCGAATTTGCTGGGGGTGCCATTGATGGAAACGCAGAATTAAATGGTTTATCTGCTTATGCCGTGGGTAGTGGTACCACTATCGATTTTGTTCAAGTCTACGAAGGCTCTGACGACGGTTTTGAATTCTTTGGCGGAACCGTGAATGCAAGTCACTTGGTCGTTGTAAATTCTGAGGATGATTCCATTGATTGGACCGAAGGTTTTACGGGTAATTTGACGGATGTCTACGTTCAACATGGCACAAGTCACGACAAAGCTTTTGAATGTGATGGGTACAATACGGATTTCAGTAATGCATCTGGAGCCTTCTCCGCACCAAATGTGACCAATGTTACCGTAATAGGAGCAAATGATGCAAGCGAAGCAATTCGTTTAAGAGCAGGTACGCAAGGATTATTTAATAATGTTGTTATAACCGATTTTGATGAAGCATTTGATTTGGATGGTGATGCCGGTGACAACCCAACCGGACAAGGGGTTATCGATGGCTTATTGAACGTTACGGATGTTACTTTTAATAATGTGACTACAAGATTAAGAAACGACACGGGCTTTACCTTTACAGAAGCAGACTTTATTTTTGGTGAAGGCAACGGAACAGGCACTGATATTGCTACATGGGGTGCCGGATGGACCGTGGGCATTAATTAGTTAATTTAGTTTCATAGTTAAAAAGGCCCCGCTAATTGCGGGGCCTTTTTTTGCACTTCATCGAAAAGTGTAGCTTTTTTCCTTAACAAAGTCTTCACACCCTTTCAATTTTTTTATATTTGTGGCATATCGTTTGTTATCAATACTTTATGAAGCAACTTTACCTCGTGTTCTTTTTTATGGTCTGCACTTTAGGATTTTCACAAGAATCCAAGGTTAATAGTGATATAGAGGGCTTCAAATTATACCCCAATCCCACGATTAACGGAAAGATTTTCATCAACACTGCCCAAAACGCGCCTAAGACGGTACATATTTTTGATGTATTGGGTACCCAAGTATTTGAGGCTACCATTCTCGGTAAAGAACTCAATGTCTCTACACTTGATAAAGGGGTTTATATTTTAAGGGTTTTCGAAAAAGATAAAGTAGCGACCAGAAAGCTCATTATCAAGTAATACCGATTCTTCAGTATCATTTTAGGTATAATTCATGTAGTTCATCGTACTGACCTACAAAGTTTTGCGTTTCACAACATTTAATGGCTTTCTTCGTTGGTGGCAGCTACATTTGTAGTGCAATTATCCCAAATCGCACTTACATGAAGAAAATCTACTTAATCGTTCTTATGGCGTTACCCCTATTTACATTCGGTCAAGAATTGGTCAGTGTCAACCATATCGAACCTATCGAGGTTAAAGGTTTTAAAATGTACCCGAATCCCGCTTATGGTGATGAAGTCTATATTACCACGGCCTCCAATGGCAGTAAGGAAATTCAAATCTTTGACGTCTTTGGTGAAATTGTGCTTCACAAACGGATTGCCACCAATACTTTGAATATTTCAAAACTTGTACCCGGTGTATATGTTTTACAGGTATCGGAAAACAAAAAAACAATGACCAGAAAGCTGGTAATAAAATAACTACCCAAACTAACAACATGAAAGCCCCAATACTCGTATTGGGGCTTTTATTTTAGGTATTTTTGTTAGCATGGGCCTTACTTCAGATTCCATTTTCTCGATTACCAACGATTCGGGGTTTGAGACCGCCGCATTACTGGTTTTCAACCATCAGTACCGGCACAACCAAATTTACCGATCGTTTTGTAATCATTTACGGGTAAGCCCGCAACAGGTGAGAACACTAAAAGCGATCCCATATTTACCGATATCGTTTTTTAAAACGAAGAAAGTCGTTTCGACAACCGAAGCACCAAAAGCCATCTTTACCAGTAGCGGAACTACAGGTGCTTCGACCAGCAAACACTATGTGAGCGACCTGTCACTCTATGAAAAAAGTTACTTAAGGGCATTTGAACGCTTTTACGGCGACATTAAGGATTACTGCATTTTGGCCTTATTGCCTTCTTATTTAGAGCGTGAAGGGTCATCGTTGATTTATATGGCTAATGATCTTATCAAGAAATCGGGGAATAAAAAAAGTGGCTTCTATTTGAACGACCTCGATAAGCTGATCCTTACCTTAAAAAGATTAGAAGCAGCCAATACCCCAACAATTTTACTAGGTGTATCGTTCGCACTATTGGATTTGGCCGAAAACCATACTTTGAACCTGGGCAATACCATTGTAATGGAGACAGGGGGTATGAAGGGCAGGCGAAAGGAAATTATTCGAACGGAACTTCATAAACTATTAAAAAAAGGCTTGGGCGTTTCTGAAATACATTCAGAATACGGTATGACCGAATTATTATCGCAGGCCTATTCATTAGGTGATGGAAGATTCCATTGTCCACCGTGGATGCGTGTTTCAACACGCGATACTGAAGACCCATTGACCCCACAACAATTCGAAAAAACCGGGGGAATCAATATTATCGACCTGGCCAATTACAATTCGTGTTCGTTCATCGCGACCCAAGATCTCGGCAAAAGCTATGCCGATGGTTCTTTTGAAATTTTGGGCCGTTTTGACAATGCCGAAGTCAGGGGCTGTAATTTGATGGTTTTATAACCTCACTTTACAATCAACAAATAATTGTTCCTTTTTCCCTTTTGCAGCAATATGTATTTACCGTTGATAAGGTCGCTTTCAGTAATAGTGTAGTCTTCTTTGACCTTTTCTTTATTTACCGAGATCGAATTTTGTTTTAGTTCGCGTCGCGCCTCCCCATTAGAGCCCAAAAAGTTGGTTTTTGCAGCGAGGGCCCCAATCATATCCAATCCTTTGGTTATCTCAGATCTGGGAAGTTCTGCTTGCGGCACGCCTTCAAAAACATCTAAAAAAGTCTTTTCATCCAATTGCTTCAAATCGTCAGAAGTTGATTTTCCAAATAAAATAGTGCTTGCTTTCATGGCATTATCCAAATCTTCTTGAGAATGCACCATTGTGGTTATCTCTTCGGCCAATTTTCGTTGTAAGGCCCTTTGATGGGGTGCCTCTTTATGGGTTGCTACCAAATTTTCAATCGCCTCCTTGGTCAAAAACGTGAATATCTTGATATATTTTTCCGCGTCCTCATCTGAGGTGTTTAACCAATATTGATAAAAGCGATAAGGTGAGGTTCTATTGGCATCCAACCAAACGTTGCCACTTTCGGTCTTTCCAAATTTGGTGCCATCCGCTTTGGTAATCAACGGGCAGGTCAATGCATAGCCCTTACCCCCGCCTATTCTTCTGATAAGTTCGGTACCTGTGGTAATATTGCCCCATTGATCACTGCCCCCCATTTGAAGGGTACAGTTATGGGCCCTGAACAGATGCAAAAAATCATAACCCTGAACCAATTGATACGTAAATTCGGTAAAGGACATCCCTTCTTTTGCCTCAGCTGACAAACGTTTCTTTACAGAATCTTTAGCCATCATATAATTTACGGTGATGTGTTTGCCTACATCACGAATGAATTCCAGAAAACTGAAATCTTTCATCCAATCGTAATTATTGACCAAAACCGCCGCATTTTTACTGTTGCCCTCAAAATCCAAAAACCGGGAAAGTTGTTCCTTCAAAGCTTCTTGGTTATGTCGCAAGGTCTTTTCATCCAATAAATTTCGCTCAGCCGATTTTCCTGAGGGATCACCGATCATACCCGTTGCACCACCGATCAATGCGAACGGCTTATGGCCGGCAAGTTGAAAATGGCGTAACATCATAACACCTACCAAATGACCAATATGTAACGAATCCGCAGTTGGGTCTATACCCACGTAAGCCGATTGCATACCAGAAAGTAAATGATCTTCGGTACCCGGCATGGCATCATGTAGCATACCCCGCCAAGCTAATTCGGCAACAAAATTTTTAGACATAACCAGCAAATAACAAATTAGCTGCAAATATAGGATCTTGCGCGATTCTAAACATGGAAATTACCATCAATTAGGTACATTTGAAAATGATTTTGGTTACAGGGGGAACAGGACTGGTAGGGTCACATCTACTTTTGGAATTGGTGAGGCTGGGGCGAAAGCCAAGGGCCATTTATCGTCATAAAGACCGTATTGAAGTCACGAAAAAGGTGTTTTCTTATTATGTTGACGACCATGAACTACTTTTCTCATCCATCGAATGGGTTCAGTGCGATATTCTTGATGTTCCGAAACTGGAAACCGCATTTGACGAAATCTCTGAAGTATACCATGCCGCGGCCTTGATCTCTTTTGACCCGACAGATGATAAAACGCTTTTGAAAGTCAATGTTGGTGGCACGGCCAACGTAGCGAACCTATGTATTGCCCATGGGGTTAAAAAACTATGTTATGTTAGCTCGATAGCTGCCATTGGACCCAGCGTTGCAAATGAACCTATCAAAGAATCAAACGACTGGACCGAGACCACCGGTAACGGATACGCCTTATCAAAACATCTTGCGGAAATGGAGGTTTGGCGGGCCTCTCAAGAAGGGGTGCCAGTAGCAATTGTAAACCCAGGGATCATTTTAGGGGCGGGTCATTGGTACAGCGGTAGCGGAAAGTTTTTTTATGCCGCAAGTAAGGCCCCAAAATACTATTTACCGAGCGGAACAGGTTTTGTTTCCGTCGAAGACGTGGTTGCGGCAATGCTGCTGGTCATGGATTCTGAAATCAAAAATGAACGTTTTATTTTGGTTAGTGAAAATTGGACTTATAAATTGCTTTCTGAAATTATCGCAGAAGGATTGGGCAAGAATCCTCCTAAAAAGGAAATAAAGCTTTGGATGCTTGATTTATTTTGGAGACTCGATTGGGTACGTTCAAAATTATTCGGTAAAAAACGAAGACTATCGAAAGCGACGGCAAAGGTTTTCGAAAAGAGGGAATACTATGACACCACAAAGCTTAAAAAGAGCCTGCCTGCTTTCGAATACCAAAATCTAAAGAAAAAAATAGGGGAATATGCTACTGCTTTTTCAAAAGAACGGGCTTCTTGATTTTCCCAGACACATTCTTCATACTGTCCTTTCGCTTTTTAGACTTTTCGCGAACACTTTCATTCTTCTGTTTTCTAGCTTCATCAATCTCTTTTACCTTATCCTCAAGCCTGGCCTTGATCTTCATGTACATATCTTCATACTCTAAAGGTACGGAAGCATAATAAAAATCACTTTCTACAAACTGCAAGCTATCGATACCATGCTTTTCAAATAAATAGGGCATTACCTCAATTTCCCTGTCATTTAAGGCTTGAGGGTTTGTTGAACTCGCTGAATTCAACAACGCCAAATCATATAGGACATCAATCATTTTGTTCTTCGGAATCAGATCCGCGGGAGGCTCAACAACCTTTTCAGCACAGGATATCAAGCTGGTCATTGCTATAAAAAAAAGGATTTTTCGCATCGGTCTACCTATCAAAAGTGAGTCTTTTCGCATTTCTTTCCTTGGAAAGAACACCGTTATCAAAAGCCAAATGCCCATTGACAAAGGTTCGTTTGACTTCAGAATCAAAAGTAACACCTTCAAATGGTGACCACCCACATTTATAGAAAATATTATCTTTTTTAACCTGCCATTTAGAGTCTTGCGAAACCTGTACCAAATCAGCAAAATAACCTTCTTTGACAAACCCCCTTTTTTCAATATCAAACAGTATAGCCGGACTATGACACATTTTTTGGACTATCTTTTCTAGTGGGATAAGGCCTTGGGCATTTTTTTGCAACATCGCAGGAAGTGCGTGTTGTACCAACGGTCCGCCGGAAGGAGCATTTACATAGTCGTTCATTTTTTCATAGATGGTATGGGGTGCGTGGTCCGTGGCGATAACATCTATACGGTTATCAAGCAACGCCTGCCACAATTGGTCTTTATCGCTGGCCGTTTTCACAGCAGGATTCCATTTGATCAATGTTCCCTTTTCTTCATAATCGATATCTGAAAACCAAAGATGGTGAATACAGACTTCAGCGGTTATTTTTTTCTCTCTTAGGGGAATGTCATTTCGAAACAGATTGGTTTCCTTGCCAGTTGAAAGGTGAAAGACATGCAATCGGGCACCCGTTTTTTTGGCTAGGGCAATTGCTTTTGAAGACGAAAGGTAACATGCCTCTTCACTACGTATAATCGGATGGTATTTTATAGGAATGGCATCACCGAACTCCTGTTGATATTTTGCCAAGTTCGCCCTTATGGTACCTTCATCCTCACAATGGGTCGATATGACCATGTCGGTATTCAAAAAAATCTGTTCCAATACTTTTTCGTCATCTACCAGCATATTGCCGGTAGAGGAACCCAAAAATAACTTGACCCCCGAGCAACTTTTTTTATCGAGCTTCTTCAGTTCTTCCAAATTGTCATTGGTACCCCCGAATAAAAAAGAATAATTGGCAAACGAAGATGACTTCGCCAGTTCAAATTTATCCTCCAATTTTTTGATGGTGGTCGTCTGCGGATTCGTATTTGGTTGCTCCATAAACGAAGTAATGCCACCGGCAATCGCAGCCCTGCTTTCTGTTGCTATATTTCCCTTATGGGTAAGACCAGGCTCCCTAAAATGTACTTGGTCATCTATTACACCGGGCAATAACAGATTCCCTTTAAAGTCAATTATTTGGGCATTACTTGACGAAATATTCTTATCAATCCGTTCTATATATTCCCCACGAATCAAAACATCGGTTTCGAACGTATCCCCTTCGTTGACGGTTAACGTATTTTTGAGTAAAATCGGTTTCATTTAGCGTTTTTTATAGATAATGGGCGATGGTTATCACAAATGATAAAAACAGTAAAATTCGTTGCCATAGCATTTCTTTTAAAAGGTTTTTCGCTTAAAAACACTTCTTAATTTCATACTAATAACCCCTAGTATGGCCTCTCTGATAATAGCGGAATTCATCTTTGACTGCCCGTTAATCCTATCTGTAAAGACTATTGATACTTCTTGAATGCTAAACTTCTTTAAATAGGCCCGGTATTTCATTTCTATCTGAAAGGCATATCCGATAAAGCGAACCGCATCAAGATCTATGGCCTCTAGCACTTTCCGTTTGTAACAAACGAATCCCGCCGTGGGATCGTGCACCCTCATACCGGTAATCAATTTCACATAGAAAGAAGCCCCGTATGAAAGTAGTATTCGACTCAACGGCCAATTTACCACATTGACCCCTTTTTTATAGCGTGAGCCAACAGCAACATCGGCCCCATTCAAACACGCTCTATGCAACCGTAAAAGGTCACTAGGTTTATGCGAAAAATCAGCATCCATTTCAAAAATATACTCATACCCTTGTTTTAAGGCCCATTTGAACCCATAGATATAAGCAGTTCCCAAACCTGACTTTTCTTCCCTGACCTCAAGAAACAGGTTATCGGAAAATTCTTGCTGAAGTTTTCGAACATTTGCAGCCGTGCCATCAGGCGAATTATCATCCACCACCAGAACATGAAAGCTTTTTTTCAGGTCGAAGACCGTTCGTATGATAGCCTCTATGTTCTCGATTTCATTAAATGTTGGTATAATGACCAATCGTTCTGCCACAAACTCTAATTTTGTTGGCAAAAATAAGGTTTTTATGTGCTTTACGAACTTTAAAACAGGCCTTCGGCAAAACCAAAACCTTGTTCGCATTATTTGTAACTTTGCCCGCTGTAAGTAAAACGTAAATGTCGAAACAGTTTACCAAACCCTTTCTTCTTTTTTTAACGGCTTTTTTACTCCTTAACCTGATACAGGGTGCCTCTACTCAGCTTCTCTATGACGAAGCTTATTATTGGTACTACGCACAGAACCTAAGCTGGGGTTATTTTGATCACCCGCCCATGGTGGCCTTATTGATTTGGGTAAGTGGACTTTTCTTTGATGGGGAGCTCGGTGTTCGTTTTATGAGTTGCCTAATGAGTGCAGGAACCGTCGTTATACTTTGGCTGCTAATAGACGACAACACTAAAAGAAAGTTTGTTTCACATTTTTTCTTGTTACTCTTTTCGATGGCATTGTTCAACGCTTACGGGTTTTTCACTTTACCGGATACTCCTTTATTGTTTTTTACAGCCCTGTTCTTATTGGTGTATAAACACTTTCTAGCTAAACCCACCATCATAAATTCGATATTCATGGGCCTTGTAATGGCTTGCCTTATGTACAGCAAGTATCACGCGGTATTGGTCATCATTTTTGTACTGCTATCCAATTTGCGCTTATTGAAAAATAAGTGGGCTTGGTTAGCGGTCATAATTTCTTTGCTATGCTACCTACCGCATTTTCTCTGGCTTTTCGAAAACGACTTTGTATCCATTGATTACCATATTTCAGAAAGACCGAACCAGCCTTATAGTTTTGCCGGTTTTACCCTTGGCTACATCCTTAATTTGATCGTAAATTTTGGTTTGCTCTTTCCATGGTTTTATTATGCCCTGTTCAAGGCAAAACCAAAAGACACTTTTAAAAGGGCCCTTTTATTCTTGACCTATGGGGTCATTATTTTTTTCTTTCTTTCAAGTTTTCATCGAAGAACACAAGCGCAATGGGTCATTGTGATCTGCCTACCAATGGCAATTATTTGTTATGGGTTTTTACTTCAAAACGTAAAGGCTCGAAAATGGATGTACCGACTTTCAATAGTCAGTATTTTCATCTTACTTTATGCCCGAATTTGGCTTGTATACCAACCTTTGCTTCCTAAAGTATTCGAAACGCACGGAAACAAGGAATGGGTTTCACAACTACATGATTTTACTGGGGACACACCCGTGGTTTTTGAGAATAGTTATCGAGAATCATCGATGTACCACTTTTATTCGGGTGAGCCATCATTCTCAATGAACAATGCGTTTTACCGTCGAAACCAATATTCAATCGATAGCTCTGAATCACGAATTCAGGGTAAAAGGATAGCCTATCTTTCGAAGTATACGAATTCTGGGGATTTCAGTTATGAAAATCCGGGGGGGGACACGGTTTTTTTAAACTACATCGATAGTTTGCGGTCGTTTCGAAAAATTAGATGCTATGTTCAAGGAGATACTGTATCAACACAACAGAAGAATCAGCTATTAAAAATTTATAATCCCTATAATCAAGAGATTGAGCTCGATAAAATTGATATTAGGGTTGGATTTTTAAACGCCTATAAGCAGCTTAAAGAACTTAAAGCCTTGAACTATGAACCCGTATCTGTGGGTATAAAATCACTTCAAGCTAAAGATACTACGCTGTTTCGCTTTAACTTGCCCGAAACGAAGTTGGTTGAACCGAAATATGTCAGGTTTTCCGTCTCTGAAAATGAGCTACCCCCAGGCATTAATAGTACAAGCATAAAACTAAGGGAATGAATCCAACCTACAGAACCATATTTACTTTAGATTGGGTCGCAATTGTCTTGTTCATTGCCTTGGTATTGCTCAGTGTAAGCAAGTATTTTTTCTCGGTAAATTTTCGAATGTTCTTAATACTACCCTTCAATGATAAGTATTTAAAAACCTCAAGAAAAAAAGGTAAATTGTTTAATTGGTTTCATGTAGTGCTGACGGTTTTTCAAATCATGGTACTATCCCTATTCGTCTTTCTATCAAATAACATTTTGAAGGGGCAACGTATTGATTTCTATCCCATATTGTACTGGATACTCCTTTTCTCCCTAGTAGCTTTCGTTTGTTTAAAGGTAATCTTACAATTCGGCAATGGTTACTTCTTTCAAAATGTACAGACCATGGCCAATCTTGTTTTTGAAAAGCTGACCTATTTCAATTATAGCGCACTGTTGGCCTTTGTTGGGTGCATTTTATTGGTATATGTGCTACCAGACTCCAAAACCTTGGTATACGTAATAACAACTGGTGTAATCCTAATTAATCTTATCGGATTTATCAAAGTATTGAGAAACCATCAAAAGTTGATTGTTACAAACTTTATATATTTTATTTTGTACCTTTGCACACTCGAAATTTCACCCTTGGTGATTATCGTAAGCTATCTAAAAGATTGATTCTTATGAAAGTAAAAACGATTTTGGTGTCGCAACCGGAGCCAAAAATGGAAAACTCCCCGTACTCTCGCCTAATTGAAAAAGCAAAGGTCAAGGTAGATTTTAGGCCCTTTATACATGTTGAGGGTGTTGAGGCGAAAAGTGTAAGACAACAAAAAATCGACTTGAACGATTACACCGCAATTGTATTAACCAGTAGAAATGCAGTCGATCATTTTTTCAGAATTGCTGAAGAGATGCGCTTTAAGGTGCCTGATTCCATGAAATATTTCTGTCAATCAGAGGCCGTGGCCTATTATTTGCAAAAGTATGTGGTTTACAGAAAAAGAAAGATTTATGTTGGGAAGCGTCTTTTCAGTGACCTGACCCCGATGTTTAAAAAATATAAGGACGAGAAGTTCTTACTACCATCATCCGATACTTTAAAGCCTCAGGTACCGAAGGTTCTTGATGGTCTAAAACTCGATTGGAAACGTGGTATTTTCTACAAGACCGTGGTCAGTGACCTTTCTGATTTGAAAGAGGTCTATTATGATGTTTTGGTATTTTTTAGCCCTTCAGGAATTGAGTCCCTTTTAAAGAATTTTCCTGATTTTGAGCAAAATGATACAAGAATCGCCGTTTTCGGAAACAGTACCGTAACCGCAGCTACCGATGCCGGGTTACGCATTGATATCAAAGCGCCGACACCAGAGACACCATCAATGACCATGGCACTTCAAAAATACATTACCGACGTTAACAAAGCGTAAGTAATCTATTTAAAAAAAATAAAAAACCCTCGGTCGACCGAGGGTTTTTTATTTTTAGAAAGCATAGCGTTGTGGGCCACCACGCCTTATCTCTTCATTGGCATGTGCCTCAAATTTTTTGAAGTTCTCACGAAATGCATTGGATAGCTTAAATGCCGTTTGGTAATAGGCCTCATCATCATTCCATGTCGCCCTCGGACTCAATACCTTAGTGGGTACACCTGGGCATTCCCTCGGCTGTGCCACACCGAACACCGAATGTATATGGTAGTTGTCATACGTATATAACCCCAGTTTTCCGCTTATCGCCGCACTGATCATTGCCCTGGTATATTTTAGTTTCATACGGGTACCAATACCATAGGGCCCACCGGTCCAACCAGTATTCACCAACCAGACATCAACACCTGAATCTACCATTTTCTTGCTCAACATCTCACCGTATTTTGCAGGGTGCAGAGGCATGAAAGGTGCCCCGAAACAGGCAGAGAACGAGGGCTGCGGTTCTACCACACCAGCTTCAGTTCCCGCCACTTTGGCCGTATAGCCCGACATGAAATGATAGGCCGCCTGGGCTGGGGTAAGCTTCGATATCGGAGGCAGTACCCCAAAGGCGTCAGCAGTCAAAAAGAAAACATTTTTGACATTCTTGCCTATTGAAGGTTGTTGAATATTATCAATATGGTAAATAGGGTAACTTACCCTAGTATTTTGGGTAATGGTAGTATCTTCAAAATCAACGGCCCCGTTGGTATCCATGACGACATTCTCTAGTATGGCCCCTTTTTTTATGGCCCCATAGATTTCAGGCTCATTCTCTTGCGAAAGGTTAATGACCTTTGCATAACACCCTCCCTCAAAATTGAACACCTTGTTATCGGCCGTCCAACCATGTTCGTCATCACCGATCAGCCTTCGATTTGGGTCGGTGGAAAGGGTTGTTTTTCCCGTGCCCGACAATCCAAAAAATATAGCAGTATCGCCACCTTCACCTACATTTGCAGAGCAATGCATCGGCAAGGTGTTTTTATAAACGGGAAGGATAAAATTCAAAGCTGAAAAGATTCCCTTCTTGATTTCCCCCGTGTATCCGGTTCCACCGATCAGGGCAATCTTTTTCGTAAAATCAAGTATGGCAAAGTTGTGTTGTCTCGTTCCATCAACTGACGCATCGGCCATAAAACCCGGCGCATTGATTACCGTCCACTCCGGAACAAAATCATGCAACTCATCCGCTTTAGGGCGCAAGAACATATTGTATGCGAACATATTCGACCAGGGGTATTCATTAATGACCCTAATATTCGTTCGATAATCGTTTTCTGCACAGGCATAGGCATCACGAACGAATAATTCTTTTTCGCCTAAATAAGTAATTACCTTCTTGTAAAGCTTTTCGAACTTATCTGGGTCAAAGGGAATATTGATATCACCCCACCAAACCCTATCTTTCGTTATCGCATCTTTTACAATGAAACGGTCTTTTGGCGACCTTCCTGTAAATTCACCGGTATTGACTGCTAAAGCACCTAGGGAAGATTCAACACCCATACCCTTTTCAATGGTTATTTGATGCAATTCATTGGATGATAATTGATAATGCACGTTTGAATGCGTTATTCCGTAAGAGGCCAACGAAATCGATTTCGTAGATTGGGCATTTGTTGCCATAAAGTTGTTTTAAAATTGGTGCAAAGCTAAAAAAATATAATCCTTACACTCATAAAATAAAGTCCTATTCCATTATTTTTTGGTTAAAATCGCATATAACAACACTCCCCATGCCGCGATTAGCATTGTTCCCCCTATCGGGGTTACAAAACCGATCTTTCTAAAGTCGAATGATGTTAAGGTATTGGTAGCCAAGACATAAATAGAGCCAGAGAATAATACTACACCAAATAGGGTCAAATAGAATACCGTTGTTTTCGTGCCATTTGATACCGATGGCAATAAGCTTAAAACCATCAAAAAGAAGGCATGGTACATTTGATATTTGATTCCGGTCTCAAACGTGTTGATATCTTCTGGGCCAATACTCTTTTTCAAACCGTGGGCACCAAAAGCACCAAGAATAACCGCTAAAATTCCTAAAACCAGTCCTGTTGCTAAAATTGTTTTGTTCATGTTCCTTGGTGATTAATGTATTGATTGATGGTACAAATTGGTACCTTTTGAGGAGTTGCTATTTAGATGCTTGTAGTTACCTGGGATTATTTGCTACTATAAGTTTGATAGCCCTGCGCTATTTAAGAATAAGTAAACTGAATAATCGCCTGATTTCCGTTTGTTATTTAAGTATCTATACTTAGTCCTCCATATTTTCTTTTGTACGGGACAAATATCCGTGTCCTTTTTTTACTTTCCAAATAGTAGTACATTCTTTACAGTATGTATTTCTTAACCATCCATTACTTTTTTAATATATAGGATAATTCTTAATAAATATTATAAGTAAATTCTTCATTTTTTGATGTACTTTTTCATTTTAATACACATGAAATAAAAATCCTTTTAAAACTACACATGCAGCACTCATCCATCTTGAATGAAAAATTAGCTATTATAAGTGACCTTTTGTGCAAAAAATATAAAAATATGACACATGTGGGTGCCATTGGGGGAATCTCAGGTAGTGCATTGTTTCAATTTTATTATGCTAAATATTTGAATATTGACAAATATGCGGATATCGGAACAGAAATAATTTTCTATTGTATAGAAAAAATAAACAACGGTTATTCATTTCCTACTTTCTGTGATGGCATATCTGGTTTAGGTTGGACAATTCAGCATTTGAAAACAAAAGACTTTATTGAAATAGATTGTGATAGTTTGCTTTTACCATTTGATGATTATCTCTTCAATCAAATGATTATTAATTTAAAAGTGGGTAACTACGATTTTCTGCATGGCGCATTAGGATATGGATTTTATTTTTTGTCGCGTTACGAAAACACTGAAAATGTCAATTTAAAAACTACATACAAATCGTATATTCTGAAATTAGTAACCTATTTGGAAGAACTATCCGTTGCAGAGGGAGCTACCTTAAAATGGGAATCGGTTTTAGATATGGATAAAGGTACCAGGGGTTTTAATTTAGGCCTATCACATGGAATTCCAAGTATTTTAAACTTTTTATCCCGACTATATTGTTTCAATGAATTTAAAGAATATACCCTCAGGCTTATCCTAGGAAGTACGGATTACATTCTGAGTCTCGAAGACGTAAATCATAAAGATCTATCCTTGTTTCCAAATAATGTTGAGGCTAACGTCGCACCTACTTATAAAAGCCGGATTGCATGGTGTTATGGGCATTTAGGCATTGGAATATCCTTATTAAGGGCTGGAAAAGTACTTAATGACAACAAGCTACGGCAACAAGCTTTAGAAATTTTAAGCCATTCGGCCAATAGAAAAACAGATGATGAAACTTTAGTTATTGACGCCGGTATATGCCACGGATCTTATGGAAATGCCCTCATTTATCAAAAACTGGCAAAAAACGAAAAGAATAGATCATTTGAGCAAATGTTTCATTATTGGATAGCGGATGGTATCAAAAGGGCAACTTATAGTGATGGATATGCGGGATACAAACAATGGAGCGCTTTCCATAAAGAATGGATGCCAGAACTAAATTTATTAGAGGGAATTTCAGGTATAGGTCTTGTAATCATTGATGCCCTATCAAAAGAATCCAATACGTGGGACGAATGTCTATTAATTAGTTAAAGGCAATAGGTATTGCCGATATCCATGTGGTCATTTTTCTAACTTAGTTTTACAAGACAGGCTCCAATCTTGAATTTTGAATACTATAACGAGTATACCGTTGGTCCTACAATCACTAACGTACCTTCGCAATGCGTAAAAAAAGTTTGTTCCTTAACCGCTGCTTCTGAAGACTTACCCCTTTTCGTACAGCGGTAAATTAAACAAAATGGTGTTTCAAAGGGGCATGCCCCTTTGAAAATTCCTGTAAATATTTCAATGGGCTTTTCCTGCCCAGGGATTTGTGGGGGTGGAAACTGTTATACTCATCCCTGAACCTTTCGGTCTCCGAGTTGACTTCCTCAATGTCCCTGAACAGGTGTGCATCCAGTACATCTTCCCTATAGGTACGGTTGAACCTTTCTATATACCCGTTCTGGCTCGGTCTGCCGGGTTGGATGTACTTGATTTCGATATCCTCGACCTCACAGTAGTTGACAAAGACCCTTGAGAGGAACTCCGGGCCATTGTCCACCCTTATCGCCAAGGGTTTACCGTATATCTCTATGGCCTCTTTTACGTATTCCACCACCCCGTACCCCAGGCATGGAGAAGTTGCCCTTCATGCACAGTGCCTCCCTGTTGAAGTCGTCCATTAGGTTGAACACTCTGAAGCTCCGTCCGGTTATCAGACTGTCGGACATGAAATCGGCGCTCCATACCACCCTTGGTGCATCGGGGACCTCCAAAGGTTCCCTTATCCGTTTGGGCAACCTTTTCTTGGTCTTCCTGCGCAAGGACAGGTTGAGCAGCCGGTAAACCCTTAAGACACGCTTTCTGTTCCATTTGTGGCCCTGGTTGCGGATACGGTTGTAGAGCCAGTCGAAGCCACGGTTCGGCTTGGCCTCGGCCAGCTCGGTGAGCTTGTCGATCACCTCGCTGTCATCCCTTTGGCTGCGATAGTACCACATCGAACGGCAAAGGCGCACGATCAAGCACGCACGCTGTATGCTAAGACCTTCCCGTTCCACGATATACTGTGCAAGCTCCCTCCGCTCACAGGGCCTCAGAGCTTTTTTTCAATGATGTCCTTTAAGATGCGGTGGTCCAGGCTAAGATCGGCGTACATGGCCTTGAGCCTACGGTTCTCTTCCTGTAAGGACTTTAGTTCCTTGAGTTGCTGGGCGTCCATGCCCCCATATTTGCGCTTCCAACTATAAAAGGTGGCCGTGGTGATGCCCTTGTCCCGACAGATGTCGGTCACTTTCATCCCTGAATCGTACTGTTGCAACATCGCAACGATCTGTGTCTCTGTGAACCTGCTTTTCTTCATAAGCTAAAAATAATTGATTTTTAAACTGTACGAAAAACAGGGAAGCCTTCACTTCCTTCCCTTTATATTGAAATGGAAAATCAAAGAAGCTAATGTAATATTTTACCAAAAAAAGTGAGGATATAAAAAGGTATGGCTACACTTCTACAATGAACATTTTAAATATAAAATCACGAATGAGTGCTTGAGTGTTGATTCTTAATTGAAGTTTTTCCTGAGATGTTGAATAATCAAATTCTTGCTCAAATCTTTCCATAACAGATTTAATGGTTGATGGGCTTTCAAATATTGAAAGAAGAAAATATTGGTATTCCGTCAAGGGTGATTCGAGTATGTTGCCACCCATCAAAGAATCATAGGTTCCGGTTTGTTGAAACAAAAAATAATAATCCCCCGCTGACCGGTTCAAAATGTCTTTAAAGCTCAAAGAAGTATCGTTAGGTGTCGACGAAAACCAGTCCCAATAAGATTCAAAAGTTTTCACAAAAGGACTAAGGATGAACTTTGAATTTAGAATTTTAGAAATAGGATTCCCCAAGATGATGTGTCTAGATTTGCAGTAACCAATTTCCGATTCTAAAATAGTGTCAATCTCCTCTTTGGAGTTCGATAGCATCAACTTTTCATTCTCAATCGCACAAATCTCATTCAATCTATCCAACAAATCATTGTTCAAATGAGACTGATCCTGGAAAAACTGGATTAGTAAAAGATATATATCAACTGTACCGTCGACAGAAGGTTTGGCTCTTTGACCATCTAGCTTTAAAAATTCCATAAAGGCCAACGTTCTTCTATAATGAATTTTCCAATTGTCCTTTGCATTCATGTGAAAATCTTGATTATTCTTTCGTGATATTCGGGAAAATCAAGCAATAGATTTAATTCTAACTCCCTACAAGATTCAAAAGCAAACTTGGCTTCACCTAAAAGGTGAACATACTTTTTAGAACCGTATCTCTTTCTAAAATTACTTAAACCCAACAACTCTTCCCTCTCATCATCAATATAATGTTTTACAATCAAACCTTGTTGTCTTGCCATTACGCTAAAAAGGTATTGTTCGTAGATTAGTGCATATGATGATCCTATCATGTCTGAATCTACTTTTTTCAAATTCTTGTTAATAAACCAAAATGCCCTATCCACATATTCCTTAAAAAAGTCAAGATTGGTACCCCCTAAAATACCTGCATTGGTAGCCTTGAATTTTTTATGGGTTGCAAAGTCCCTTTTCATCTCGAAGGGTATTGCTATGTTACGACGCACCAATTGTTGTATTCCAAAATCATAGTGTCCTTCATCAGTATCTACATGCTGTCCGATCAATTGGGCCTTTTCAAGGGCAGCACTAAATTTTTCCCAAATGTAAACGTCTCCATCAACATGTAAAAAAGGCTCATCCTGTATAGAATATGCATATAGTTTTCCAATGGCCCAAAGCTCTTTTGGATAGCTGTTTAATTGCTCCAAATCTAAACGAACACTAGTGTAGGGCAAGTTCAACTGGTCGATTAATACCTTCTGGCCTTCTAAATCCGTTACCAATTCAATCTTACCATATTGTTTTTTAAAGCTCAGGCAGCTTAAGGCCCAGCTCATAAACTGATACTTATTATACCGCCAACCTCCATTTGCTCGACCAACCACATCACTAGATGCGAGTGCCGGTCTTGACCAAAAACTATGGACGATTTTCATATTCCATTAATTTAACAAATTGCGCTACTCTCAGAACTAAATCATAACTTGTTAATTAACAATAATTTATGACAATTGCATACTATAAAAGTAAGAATTATCTTAACTTGATAGAAGAATAGTATTTATTAATTTAACTTCAAATCTAAGAATCATGAAAAAAAAGAAATTAAACGGTTTAAGTTTAAACAAAAAAAGAGTGAGTGAACTTAACAGTGCAATACAAAACATGCTCAAAGGTGGAACAGGAAGCGCTTACGCCAGCAATTGTTGCGGTGGTGGTGGAAGAACCCGCGGTTGCGGCGGCGGCGGTACTGGGTATCCTACTCAATGCGGTTGCTAAGACTTGTTGTAGTGCTAATTACAACATAAAACACATACTTCTATAAGTAGATAATGAAGCTTTTTTCAAGTTAAAAAAAGCTTCATTACTTTTTTAACTATTTTAATCCCATCAAAATCACTTTACCCTAGTTCCATTCATTTCAATAAGCTATTCTTCTATTTCGTTTAAAGTACATGTACGTTGTTTTGGCCGAACGATTTTACATCCGTATATCAATAACCCAAAGCCTTTATTTGCTCCCCTGCAATATTTTTTATGATCATTCGGTTTTCTACAGTTAATCGCTCGTGAATCTTGGTAACACTTACCTTGTTCAATAATACATCCTCATCCAATGTAAGGTCAAGGAAATTACTGATTGATTCGGTCGCTTTCCCTGTCCTTAATTCTTCATATTTAATGATCATTGCGTTTAGCTTGTTATAATGTTCAAGAAAACCTGAGACACAATGCTTCCAATGAATGGCATAATCCGTGGCATTGGAAATGTAATGAGAATCTACCATTAATGGAAAAGCCTTTGCATCTCCTTTAATGATATTCAAACACGAATTGCACGCATCATATGGGTTGCGTACCAAAAAAATAAAGCGAGCCCTTGGGTATAAAAACTGTAAATACTTGGCGACATCAATATTTGACCTTACAAGTTTTAGTCCCCATATTTCCCTGCCTACCTTTTCCACTGGCTCTTTAAGTAAAATCTCAATAAATGACCGATGTGCTTTTATTAGGTGGGATATGGGAGGAGCTAAAGTAGCCGTAAACGCCTTAGTCAACATCTCGTTCAACTCTTCCGGTAAAACCACTCCATAGTTTTCTGGTATATAACAGGCATACTTTTTTTCCAGAGCGCTAAAATTCTTCAATTGATTGGCAAGTTGATGCCATAAAAAGTGATGTTCAAAGGCCTCACCGAAAAGTGCAACATTTGAGTTGGAATTTATCAAACGTTGAATCAAAGTTGAACCCGTCCTCCACCCGGCAGACAGAATAAAAATGGGGCTTTGAGAACTTTCTTCCATGCCCCTACATTGTCTTTTCAAATACGCCAAGGAATTGTCAAGATCCTCCAATAAATAATGCGGCCATATTTCTTTTAAGCGGTCTTTATAATTCTCGGACATCCCGTTTCGTGATTATGACATTTCAAACAGAAATATATTTCGTCCAAAACGCAATCAATCCAATTAAAAGGCAATGGAAATAACATAGGCCGCTTAAAATCGAATCCTTATACAAACCCATGTATAGTATAATAACCTTCTATCAATTGAGGGGATTTGGCTTATCTAAAATGTTAAGTGTTTACCTCTTTTAAATATAAGTAAATACTTTCAATTTAATTGTTTTGGCCTAAATCCAGATATTCTCGATTCAACGACGGCAGACACTCCACCATTTAGAGACCAGTATTTTTGATCTATACGAAAGGTATTATTGTTTTTTTCATCTTACAGCGCACAAAAGACAACTTTAGCGAAAAAAGGACGCTTTCTCTCTAATAAGTGATGGAAATCGTATTGCTATACAGAGATGTCTTCTCGAAAATCTCCAATAAGTATTTTGTATTTAAAAACGAACATATTGGAAGAATAACATGAATCAACAAATATGGTATTAGCCCTTACAAACTTTTATTGCTTTGTGCTTCTAAGCCTTCAAACCTATTGTCACAAAACCATAGATAATTTTGCTGATCGAAATTGTTTTGTTCATAACTCAAATAGACAAATTACTTAAAAATATAACATTTTGATACCTTAGTAGGCGTTATACGCAAAAGTAAGTCAATCCTTATGTCTCGAAAAATTTTAGTTCTAGGTGCCGGTAAATCCACATCCTTTCTAATTGATTACTTTTTAGATAAATCCACTAGTGAAAACCTATCACTGATCATAGCCGACCTTAATCCCGAAGCTATCGCCACCAAAATCAGAAATCACCCAAACTGTGAGGCCGTTACGCTTGATATTTTTGATGAAGAGGCCCTCAAAAAACAGGTTTCAGCAGCAACCATCGTAGTTTCAATGCTACCCGCACGGTTCCATATAAAGGTTGCCCAAAACTGTTTGACCTACGGAAAGCATTTGGTCACCGCATCTTATGTCAGCGATGAAATCAAAGAATTGAACAATGCCGTAACTTCAAAGGGATTGGTTTTTATGAACGAAATTGGCCTTGACCCGGGCATTGACCACATGAGTGCCATGGAGGTTATTGACAGGATAAGGCACAATGGCGGTAAAATGTTACTTTTTGAATCGTTCACCGGGGGTTTGGTGGCACCTGAAAGCGACGACAACCTTTGGAACTATAAATTCACCTGGAACCCGAGAAATGTGGTGTTGGCCGGTCAAGGCGGTGCGGCCAAATTCATACAAGAGGGCACTTATAAATACATTCCTTACCATAAACTGTTCAGACGTACCGAATTTTTGGATATCGAGGGATATGGAAAGTTCGAAGCCTATGCCAATCGTGATTCTTTATGGTATCGTGAAGCGTACGGACTCGAAAATGTATTGACCCTTTATCGCGGTACGATGCGACGTATCGGTTTTTCAAAGGCCTGGAACATGTTTGTTCAGTTAGGTATGACCGATGACAGTTATACCATTGAAAATTCAGAGGGTATGTCGTATCGCGATTTTGTAAACCTTTTTTTACCGTACTCCCCAACAGACTCCGTGGAACTGAAGCTTCGTCACTACCTCAAAATCGATCAAGACGATATAATGTGGGGAAAGTTGTTGGAACTCAACCTTTTTGATGCCCATAAAAAAATCACCAGAAAAAACGCAACACCCGCACAAGGCTTACAGCAGATTTTGGAGGAGAGCTGGACTTTGAAGGACAACGAAAAAGATATGATCGTCATGTACCACAAGTTCGGCTATGAATTGGAAGGCAAAAAGAAACAATTGGACGCCAATATGGTCGTTATCGGTGAAAATAGAACCTACACTGCGATGGCAAAAACGGTGGGTTTACCCGTTGCCATAGCCACTTTACAAATTCTAAACCAAAAGATTACCACGCCTGGAGTGCAAATACCCATTTCAAAAGAGGTATATGCCCCTATTCTTGACGAATTAAAAACATTCGGAATCACTTTCAATGAATTTCAAGTACCTTATCTGGGCTACAACCCCGATTCCGTGGCCAGTTAAAAATTAAAACACTTTCAATATCTTTGGATTTCTAATTTTTAGCGAATTATGAAAAAAGCTAACACTTCTGTTAAAATAGATGGTATTGACAAAAAAATTCTTAGATACTTGATGGAAGATGCGAGACGACCGGTACTTGAAATCGCTCGAAACATCGGAATTTCCGGCGCCGCCATACACCAACGCCTTCGAAAGCTGGAAGCTTCAGGACTACTAGCAGGATCCAAATTTGTAATCAACCCTAAAGTCTTGGGATATACTACCATGGCATATATTGGTATTTTTTTAGACAAAGCCATGTCAAACCCGAGGGCAGTGGCCGCCCTAAAAAAAATTCCTGAAGTACTGGAATGCCACTACACCACGGGTAACTGGTCCATTTTGATAAAAGTATTATGCCAAGACAATGAGCATTTAATGCAATTACTCAATAAAGAAATCCAACAAATTGAAGGGGTATCACGTACTGAAACGTTTATATCACTCAACCAACAAATCGATAGGCAGATTTCTATTTAACCGATGCCAGATTTAAACTTCCGATACTTATTTTGATTTTCAACAATTTATGTTTCGGTGTCAGGTCAAGCCTGTCTTGTCGGTAGAAGGGCGCAGTCGACATTTTAAATCTTAAGACCTCTCTATAGTAATTTATACTCGGCGAAGCGAAGTATTAGAGGTGATAGCTACCTATCTTTATTTGCCTCTATCCCATTTATGGGATTAAAAACCTTACTTCGAACCCGCTTCATTTAAAAATGGTACTCGCTGCAATTTCAGCATTTTGTTGTAGATCTGCCGCAACACTATCCAGCTTCATTTTAATGGTCATTAAAGGTACTTTGCCCAATGGTAAACGTAGTGTGGGTTTCTCTGCGTTTACCAAATCAATGATGGCCAACGCCGCTTTTACGGGATCCCCTTCTTGTTTGCCGTCTACTCCTTTAAGTTTAGAGCGAAAAGCCCCAGCCGTATCGGCATAATCGTAAATTACTTTTTTTGCTTCAGGCAATCCCTTAGAAGCGAATTTAGTTCGAAACGGACCTGGCTCTACCAAGGTCAACTTTATCCCCAATGGCTCAACTTCTTGTGCCAAGGCCTCTGAGAAACCCTCTAGGGCAAACTTGCTTGCGTTATATATTCCGAAACCCGCAAAAGCCTTTACGCCGCCGTGCGAAGAAATCTGAACGATATGGCCATTACCTTGTAACCGCATTTTAGGGAGTACCTCTTGCGTTACTTTCAAAGCACTAAAAAAGTTAGCCTCAAACACCCTTCTGGTCTCTTCGATACTTGTTTCTTCTATGGCCCCCACGAATCCGATACCTGCATTATTGACCAAAACGTCAATCGTATCAAGATTGGCAATTACCTGTTCAATTTGTTCGTGACTTGTGACATCCAAAAGCACGGCATGCCCCTTGCCTGCATGGGCCTCATTAAATTGCACCATTTGCCCTTCATTTCTAAATGTGCCGATAACATAATCTCCCGAGTCCATTACCGTTCTTGCCAAAGCTTTACCCAAACCACTTGATATTCCTGTAATCAACCATATTCTATTCTTCATCACTGTATGTTTTTTTAATATTTGATAAAAGTATTTTTTGAAAATTGCCAATGGTAGTCACCATTGTTTCCCTGTTTTCTTCTTGAACCTTAAAAACGGCATCAAAGCGAATTTTATAGTCATTTGAATTAGTGGGGATTATTTTAATTGTTGCCTTGTACCCTGAAATTGGCATTGGAGTTTCAATCATTTCATAAACAAGGGTATGCTTATCATTGTCTAATTCAATTACATGCTCAACTACTTTCAAGCCATTCGATTTTAAGGTCAACGTAACTAGTGCCCCCTTGCCACTTCCTACTGTTTCGGTTTTGGAGATAATTTCTTGCACCAATACGTCTAAGTTTGTAAGATTAGATAGTACTGTCCATACTTCGTTTCTTCTTGTGTTCATTTCGATACTGTTCGAGACCGCAGCCTTTTTAAAGGTTTGTGCCTTGCCAATAGCTGAAATCAGAACGAAAAGCAATGTCATGACTATTGCCCTATACATGCCCAAAATTTATGGCCGTTTTGATCGTCTTAAATTGAAAATAGGTGGCTATGGCAAACAAGATAGTTGGCAACAACCATATTCCATTGCCGATAAAGTCATGTGCTACGTGGAAAGCCACGATGTTGAAAACAATCGGAAGAAGCAAAAGCCAACCTAAAAATCTTGTTTTTGGTATAGCTATTAAAATTCCCCCAAGAATTTCTGCGATTGCCACCACTATGAATAAATAAGACGTAAACATTGCCCCCATAAAACTTTGTGCCGTTGGATCAGCCGGCGGCTCTACCGGAATAAAACCAAGAAACTTATTAAGTCCAAAAATGACCATTAAGATTGCCAATAGCCAATTTGTGCTATTTTGAATTTTATTTCTCATCGGATTCTTACTTTAAAGCATTAATAATTTCTGAAACCTCCACACGATTTCTATAATCACCACCTTCTGCCTTTGCAAAAGAAACCGTGCCGTCTTTTTCGATTACGAATACCGCGGGTATTGGTAGTTCCCTAGAATCGTCTGAATAATGTGCATCAAAATCAAACCCAAGTGCCGTCATCGTATTGACCGGGGCATCCGCATTTTTAAATACGGTCGTATACATTCTAGCGACGGTATTTCCATTATCGCTCAATACCTCGAAATTGAGTTTATTCTTTTCTGCTATGGTCAAAGATTCATCAGGGGTTTGTGGCGAGATCGCAACCAATGTTGCATCTAAAGCATGGATTTCATACAGTGACTTTTGATAAAGGGCCAGTTGAAGGTTGCAATACGGACACCAAGAACCTCTGTAAAAAGTTAATACTACGCTGCTCATTTTCAATAGGTCGTAGAGCCTAACGGTTTTGCCGGTTGCATTTGAAAGCGAAAAATCCGGTGCCTTGTCGCCAACTTGCAATGGTAGAATCGATTCATGCCTTAGTTGCAGATCTTCGGCGTCTTTGTCGAAAACGTCAAGCGCTTCTTTAGGAAGCATTGTACCCAAATTGGTACGCAGTTCTTTCAGGTTATCTCGGTACGAGTTTGTTTCTGTGTTCATTTTACTTTGTTTTGGATAAAGTCACTATTGACCCTACAAAGGTGTGGCGATATGCTAGCACTAAAAATGAACTGGTTTAGGAAATACCCTTGAACTAGATTAAGTATTTGAAGTAAGGTTCTTTCTGATTTTGGACAGAAACTCAGGTGTAAAACCTAGATAGGATGCGATTACCTTTTGCGGTACACGTTTGACAATATCAGGGTACCGTTGCAACAGTTCTAAATACCGTTCTTCTGCACTCATACTTAGATTGGAAAGTGCCCTTTTTCTTGAAAAGGCAAATGCCCTTTCCGTAGTTATCCTGAAATATTCACTCAACCCGTGAATTTCCCGGCAAAGTCCTTCAATATCGCTATAAGTCATCTGCAATATGACGGAATCTTCCAAAGCCTCAACAAAAAGTGTAGCAGGGGTTTGTGTGATATAGCTGTAAAAATCGCTAACGAACCAATCTTCAATTGCAATCTGTACCGTATGTTCTTTTCCGTCCCCATCGATGAAGTAAGAACGAAATGAACCTTTCACCACATAGTTTCGATATTGACAGATGTAATTCGGTTGGTCTATAAATTGGCGCTTTTTGACTTTGGTCGTCCTGATAATCGCAAGCAACTTCTTCGTCTCCTCTTGGTTAAGGGTTACGTATTTTCCAATATTCCCTAATATGCTTTTGTATTGTTCCAACAGCGCCGTATTTTATTTTAAAAGTAAAAAACCCATTTGAATAAATTCAAATGGGTCATATGATATCTTTTGTTTATTAAGGATGACGGAAGTTAATCCCTTCCCCCGAAAACCTGAAGCCCCCAATAGACCAAAGTTGCCAAAGAGCCAATCGCAGCTACCAGATAGGTTCTTGCTGCCCACTTTAAAGCATCTTCAGAACCTTTATATTCTTGCTGGGTAACCACATTTTTTTGTTTTAGCCAAGCCAAGGCACGATTACTGGCGTCATACTCTACAGGAAGTGTAATAAAACTGAACAGCGTGGCAAAAGCCATCATGACCAAACCAGCAACGGCCACCCAATAGCCAAAACCGACTCCCGCCGCGGCACCTAGGGCCAAACCACCAAATACTACCCATGTAGACATGCCCGAAGTGACACTGACAATGGGCACCAATCTTGAGCGCATCGTCAACCATTCGTAGGCTTGTGCATGTTGCACGGCATGCCCTACCTCGTGTGCGGCAACAGCTGCGGCAGCGGCATTTCGTTGGTTATAGACCCCTTCACTTAAATTAACCGTCTTATTTTTAGGATTGTAATGATCTGTCAACATTCCGGGGGTTGAAATGACCTTCACATCCCTAATACCGTGATCGTCCAACATTTTCTGTGCGATTTCAGCACCGCTCATTCCATTTTGCAAATGTACTTTCGAATAGTGCTTGAACTTGCTCTTCAAACGACTGCTCACCAACCAACTGACCAATGCTATCGCCCCGATCAATATATAATATCCCATCATAGTTTTATACTTTTAGTTTATTAAAGATAAAAAAGAAAGTGCTTGCAAACCTTAAGGCCTACGCAATAGCGCTCAAACTTTCTTTTTAAAAAGCAAAAACCCCGCCAAATACCTGAATTAGGCGTTTCAGGACTGACAAGGTTTTATGAACTGACAAAATGTACGTTACACCATGACCGATGGGGTTAAGTCAAAACTCTCTGCAATTTCTTTATAAACGATGTTACCTTCAATGATGTTCAGGCCTTTTTCCAATGATTTGTCCATTCTGCAAGCACTTTGCCAACCGTTATTGGCCAATTTCAATACATAGGGCAAGGTGACATTGGTCAAGGCGACCGTTGACGTATAGGGTACTGCACCAGGCATATTCGCTACACAATAATGCACTACATCATCGATAATATAGATAGGATCTTCGTGGGTAGTGGCCTTGGTCGTTTCTACACAACCTCCTTGATCTACGGCGACATCTACAATAACCACCCCAGGATGCATCTCTTTCAACATATCGCGCGTAATAAGGTTCGGGGCCTTTGCGCCTTTCAATAGTACGCCACCGATAATCAAATCGTGCGTTTTAATATGCTTTCTAATGTTGAATTCGTTCGAAAATTCGGTTACTACGTGAGGGGGCATTATATCGTTCACATGGCGCAAACGTTTCATATTAATATCCATAATAGTGACATGGGCCCCTAAACCTGCTGCCATTTTTGCGGCTTGAATACCAACGGTACCAGCCCCTAAAACCAATACCTTACCTGGCGCGACACCCGGTACACCGCCTAGCAGTACCCCTTTTCCTTTTTTGGGTTTTTCGAGATATTTGGCGCCTTGTTGTATAGCCATACGCCCCGCAACCTCAGACATCGGGGTCAATAAAGGCAATGTGCCGTCTTCGTCTTCTACCGTTTCATAAGCGATACAAATTCCTTTTTGTCTCATCATGGCCCTCGTCAAAGCTTCACTCGAGGCAAAATGAAAGTAGGTAAACACAATTTGACCCTCTTGTATTAATTCATACTCTTCTGCTATAGGTTCTTTGACCTTAACTATCATTTCGCTTAACGCGTAAACCTGACCGATGGTATCTAAAATGGTAGCACCTACTTGTTGGTAATCGCTATTGAAAAAGCCGCTACCTTCACCAGCACCTGATTGTACGTATACGGTATGGCCGTTTTTTACCAATTCGAAAACTCCGGCAGGTGTCATACCGACCCGACTTTCGTTGTTCTTAATTTCTTTAGGTACCCCTACAATCATCTTTGTGGTATTGAATTATAATTTACATATGTGACAAAAATAGGAATCTTATGGGATAGTGCATATAATTTTAGGGGTAAAATTAAAAATAATATCATTTTATATTAATATACCCCCTAAAAAATAGGGGTGTTGAATTAAATTTTATAAAAAAATTATTTATACCCCTCAATGAGAGATGCTATTTAAATTTAATTTTTGCAATGACTATCGCCAAGGCAAGCACAATCGTCACCCCATTGGCAACCGCAACGCTCAAACTGTTGATGGCGATGCCATATATTAACCACAACACGATACCGATTAGAAAAACAAGGTACATTGTTAAGGAAATATCTTTGGTGGATTTATGCCGCCAAGCTTTATAGACTTGAGGAACAAAAGCAGAAGTGGTCAATGCCGCGGCAATCAAACCCAAAATCTCGATTTTCTCCATAGTTATAAGGTTAAGGTTTGCCGAAGCTAGTTCAGCAAATTCGGTTAAATAAGATAAGTTCTACCTAAGAAACCCATCATTAATTTGGCTTAAAGCGATTTATAAACCAATATCGATTGAGCCCGCCTTATAGGTAGGCGTGCGTTCAGGGTGACAACTGTCTATTTTTGCTGACATTTGTTTCCTTTTAGACTTACCATTACATCGAACCCAAATTAAAATAGTAGATAGGGCGGTTTATCACTACCCTACGATATTTACGATTTTCCCAGGTACGACAATTATCTTTTTGGGCGTACGGCCAGCTAATTGCGCCTGTGTTTTTTCATGGGCCATTACGGCAGCCTCTAGTTCATCTTTATTTAAATCTAACGATAGTTCTAGGGTAAATCGCATTTTACCATTAAAGGAAATAGGGTATTCTTTACTGCTTTCCACGAGGTACTTTGCTTCAAATTTAGGAAAAGGGGCTTCGGCAATAGAGGTTTGATGCCCCATCTTTTCCCAAAGTTCTTCGGCAATATGCGGTGCGTACGGTGAAACCAAAATGGCCAAAGGTTCTAGAATGGCCTTGCTGGTACATTTTTGGGCCGTCAGTTCATTGACACAAATCATAAAAGTAGATACCGAAGTATTAAAACTGAAGTTCTCAATATCTTCCTCTACTTTTTTGATGGTCTTATGTAAGGTCTTGAAAGCCTCCCCCAACCCCTCCAAAGAAGGGGAGTCTGCTACGTGGAATGCCCCGTTCGAGCCGGAATGGTACAAACGCCATAGTTTTTTCAAAAACGAATGTACTCCCGTGATACCTGCGGTGTTCCAAGGTTTAGACTGCTCTAACGGGCCCAAGAACATTTCATAAAGTCGCAGACTATCGGCCCCATATTCATCACAAATCGCATCGGGATTCACCACATTGTATTTGGATTTGGACATTTTTTCGACTTCAGGTCGTGTAACAAATACTCTTGACTTGCCCTCAAAAAGTTCAGTAAACTTACCATTTAACCAAAACCCTCCAGGAACAACAAATAATGAATCTTTGAACGAATCATGGTTCGAAGCATATCCCTCGATATTTAAGATATTATTTTCTACAAAACCAACATCAAAACGATGAGGAATTACCTGATTAAATGGGGCAGCAAACTCCCCTTTTTTATATTCCTCAATATATTCATAATCAGAACTAAAAAAAACATATTTGACATCGTTGTTGGAATACTGGAACTTATCCTTTTTGCCATTTTCATTCTGCTTCAATAGAAAAATGACATTAGATGCTCTCTTTCCCTCAAAACCGTTCTCAGTTTTATAACCCGTTACATATCCCTGATTTGCAAAGGCACTGGTCCCTGTAATCATCCCCTGATTGATTAATTTTCTGGCAAACTCCTCTTTTGGTGCAATACCCCGGTCAAACAAGAACTTTTGCCAAAAACGGCTGTATAATAAGTGCCCTGTGGCATGTTCGCTACCACCAATGTACAGGTCTACATCTTCCCAATAATTGACGGCCTCCTCTGAATAAATAGCCTTATCATTATGGGGATCCATATAGCGGTTAAAGTACTGTGAGCTTCCCGCCCAACCCGGCATGGTGTTCAATTCCAAGGGGTAGATTCCGTTGTTTGACCCTTCGACTGCGCTCGGGGTGACCAAATCGTTGGAGACCACTTTGTTCGTATTAGTATCCCAAGCCCAATTCGTGGCATTACCCAAAGGGGGTTCCCCCGTTTCAGTCGGAAGGTATTTTTCGACTTCGGGAAGCTCAATGGGTAAATGTTCATCCGCTATCATCTGGGGCATTCCGTTCGCATCGTAATAGACGGGAAAAGGTTCCCCCCAATACCGTTGGCGACTAAATACTGCATCGCGAAGGCGATAGTTCACCTTGCCCTTACCTTGGCCCAATTGTTCCAACTCGAAAATAGCGCGTTTTACTGCCTTGTTATACGATAATCCATTCAAGAAATCTGAATTGGCGATAATCGTTTTTTCCTTGTCTGCAAAAGCTTCCTCTGAAATATCGACCCCTTCAAAAATATTGGGAATATCGATGTCGAAATGTTTTGCAAAATCATAGTCGCGCTGATCGCCACAGGGTACCGACATCACTGCTCCGGTGCCATAACCGGCCAACACATAATCCCCAATCCAGATTGGAATGGGCGCTTTGGAAAAAGGATGCTCGGCATAGGCCCCGGTAAAGGCCCCTGAGATGGTCTTGACATCGGCCATACGATCACGTTCTGAACGTTTTGCCGTGGCCTCAATATACGCTTCAACCTCAGCTTTTTGTTCTGCGGTAGTAATTTTAGCCACCAACTCATGCTCGGGAGCCAAGGTCATGAACGACACTCCGAAGATGGTATCGGGGCGGGTGGTGAATACTTCGATTTCACTTTGTGAAGGGTCCTCCCCCCAACCCCCTCCTAAGGAGGGGGAGTCTAAATGCCCTTTAATTTTTGAGATGACACCCTCAATGTTTTCCAATACTTCGTTATTGGTAAAACGAATCACCTTAAAACCTTTTTTCTGCTCCAATAATAATTGGCGTTCGGCATCTTCGTTTAGCTGATATTGGTGGATTTCACCATCTACCTCAATAATCAGATTCTTTTCTAAAGAAACAAAGTCAACGATATATTTATGTATTGGATGTTGTCTTCTGAACTTAACATCCAAGTTTTTGTTTCGCAAAGCCTGCCATAGGCTATCTTCAGCCGGCGTTGGATTCTTGCGCATTTCTTTGGCGCGCTCCAACAAAACCCCAATCATAGAGGAATCCCCAGTTAGTCGAGAATAAACTCCCCCTCCCTCGGAGGGGGTTGGGGAGAGGACTTTAAAGATAACGGAAGCCCCCTCAGAGCGCCCGATCCAATTGGTTTGTGAGTCTTTCAGAGGTTGTGGCCAATCAATGGTATCCAACCCATCCAATAGTCGTTGTGCGTAAGCTGTAATCCGCATCATCCATTGGGTCATTTTTTTACGGATAACCGGATGCCCCCCACGTTCAGAGACCCCATTCACGATTTCGTCATTGGCCAAGACCGTGCCCAAAGCTGGGCACCAGTTCACCTCAGCAGCGGCCAAATAGGTCAATCGGTATTTTAAAAGGATTTTTTCTTGTTCGGTTTTAGAGAATTGCTTCCAATCATCCGCAGAAAACCCAGGCGTATCATCATCACATACCGCATTCACCGTCAAGTTACCCTCATTTTCAAAAATGGCCGTCAAAGTATTGATTCCTTCTGCTTTATCGGTATCGGTATTATACCAAGAATTAAAGAGTTGGATAAAAACCCATTGGGTCCATTTGTAGTATTTAGGGTCAGAAGTACGTACCTCCCTACTCCAATCAAATGAAAAACCCAACCTATCCAATTGCTCTCGATAACGATTGATATTGGTTTCAGTGGTAATGGCAGGATGCTGCCCGGTCTGGATCGCGTACTGCTCAGCCGGTAATCCGAACGAATCATAGCCCATCGGGTGCAATACATTAAAACCCTTGTGCCTTTTATATCGGGCGTAGATATCCCCGGCAATATACCCCAACGGATGCCCGACGTGCAAACCGGCCCCAGAAGGGTAAGGAAACATGGAAAGTGTGTAGTATTTTGGCTTATCGGAATCATTATGGGCTTTAAAGGTTTCATGCTTTGCCCAGTACCCTTGCCATTTTTTTTCGATTTCCTTAAAATCGTAGTTCATAGAAGCTTGCTTTTTTTATCTAATCTTAAACAAGATAGCAGTTGTTCCCTCATTCCCAGACCCAACTTGCATCGACCACAACGTGGTTTTTCTAATGCGCAAAAATAGGGGTAATCCCTTTAAAACCGATTTACTTTTCTATTTTTACACATCGATTTTGCATTATGGCGCAATATATTGAACGATATCAAAGAAGAAGATTGATCTCATCGTATTTCTCGGTGGTCTTGAGCATTGCGCTAGTTCTTTTTTTATTGGGGATTTTGGGCATGTTGGTGCTCAATACCAAGAAATTGGGCGACCATTTTAAAGAAAAAATCACGATATCGGTGTTCTTGAAAGATAATGCCAAACCTGTTGAGATAGATCAACTACAAAAGAGCTTAACCTTGGCAGATTACACCAAATCCGCGATCTTTGTTTCTAAAGAAGATGCCGCGGAACAGTACAGCGAGGATATTGGGGAGAATTTTCAAGAGTTTTTAGGGTATAATCCACTCAAAAATTCGGTAGATGTCAACTTAAAGGCTGATTTCGTATCTCCGGAACAAATAGAGGAAATAGCCTCTTCGCTTTCTACCAAAACCTATGTTGATGAGGTCAGCTACGACAAACCCTTGATTTCATTATTAACGGATAACGTGAGGCGATTGGGGTTATGGATCTTGGTCGCCAGTGCCGTTTTTACGGTTATCGCGGTATTGTTGATCAATAGTTCGATAAGGCTTTCCATTTATTCCAAACGGTTTATCATCAAAACGATGCAAATGGTCGGGGCAACAAAAAAGTTTATCAGAAAACCATTTATCGCGACCAACCTAAAATTGGGCTTGTTGGGCTCCGTAGTGGCGCTCTTGGCCTTGGCTATGGTTTTATATTATGTAAATACCAATTTCCCTGAATTGAACTTATTTCAAGATACTACAGTGCTGCTTGTTCTCTTTGTCGGGGTATTTACTTTGGGTATGTTGATTTCTTATGTCAGCACGTATTTTGCCACCCAACGATTCCTTAACTTGAGAACGGATGATCTCTATTATTAAAACAAGTTTGTAAATTTTACGTTATGAGTAAGAAAAATAAGACAGAGCAAAAACCTAAGATGGAATTTATATTTCAGAAGAAAAACTATACTTTTCTATTTATCGGACTGGCATTGATTGCTTTAGGGTTCATTTTAATGGCAGGTGGTGGCAGTGACGATCCCAATGTCTTTAATCCTGAAATCTATAGTTTTAGAAGAATTCGATTGGCACCTACCCTGATTTTAATTGGTCTGGGCATTCAGATTTATGCCATCTTATTGAATCCTAACCAGAAAAAGAACTAACATTTGGATACATTTCAAGCTATTATTCTTGCCATTGTTGAGGGCCTTACCGAATATTTACCAGTTTCTTCTACAGGGCATATGATCATCGTCTCTTCCATTTTCGGAATCGCACAAGAAGATTTCACCAAGCTTTTTACCATAGTCATTCAATTGGGTACTATTCTATCGGTTGTGGTGCTCTACTTTAAACGCTTTTTTCAAAGTATTGATTTTTACTATAAACTGTTCGTTGCCTTTATTCCGGCTGTAATTCTAGGGCTTCTTTTTAGCGATGTTATCGATAGCCTACTAGAAAACCCTATTACCGTTGCGATTTCATTGTTACTTGGTGGGTTCGTGCTCTTAAAAGTAGACGATTGGTTCGGTAATGCCGAAGAAACCGATATTTCTTATGCTACGGCATTCAAAATCGGTCTTTTTCAATGCTTGGCCATGATACCCGGGGTCTCACGAAGTGGGGCAAGTATCGTTGGGGGCATGTCACAAAAATTATCGCGGACCGCAGCTGCCGAATTTTCATTCTTTTTGGCGGTGCCGACCATGCTTGGTGCTACCTTGAAAAAAAGCTATGACTACTACAATGCCGGTTTGGTACTTTCTGATGAACAAGTAAAGCTTTTGATTATTGGAAATGTGGTCGGTTTCTTGGTTGCCCTGTTGGCCATCAAGACCTTTATTACCTTTTTAAGTAAGAACGGTTTTAAGATTTTTGGATATTACCGTATTATTGTTGGGGTGGCCATATTACTGATTCATTATTTTGTTCGACCGTTAACGGTGGTGTAATGACCCAAGAAGACTTTTTAAATGGCCAGATCCTACTGATTGACAAACCCTTGGGCTGGAGTTCTTTTCAAGCCGTTAATGCCTTAAAATGGGCCATTCGAAAAAAATTCAATCTTAAAAAAATCAAAATCGGACATGCCGGAACCTTAGACCCCCTAGCAACGGGACTTTTGATTATCTGTACCGGCAGGTATACCAAGAAAATTCCTGAGCTACAGGGGCAGGTCAAAGAATACACAGGTACCATAACCCTAGGGGCAACGACACCCTCATACGATCTAGAAACGGAAATTGACCATCACTATGCCATTGAACATATTGACAACCAACTTATACATAGTACCACCAAACATTTTTTAGGTACAATCGATCAAAGGCCCCCTATTTTTTCAGCATTAAAAAAAGATGGAAAACGCTTATATGAATTTGCCCGTGAAGGAAAAGCGGTAGCGATCAATAAACGACAGGTAACCATTCAAGAATTTGAGATCACCAAAATCAATGTACCCCATGTTGATTTTAGGATTGTCTGTAGTAAAGGCACCTATATTCGTTCTGTAGCCCATGATTTCGGTAATGCCTTAGGCTCTGGGGCGCATTTATCGACCTTAAAAAGAACCAAAATCGGTGATTTTAACGTAAATAAAGCCCTGACACCTGATGCGTTCAAAAAAAAGCTGGGGATGGAAATCTAAGTTTGGGCGCTAAGCTACCATCAATCAAGAACCAAAAGGATAAAATATTTTTGTAAAATCGCGGTTATAGTATCACTATGAATCTCAATAGAAAGCAACTGTCATTATTGATCACCGTCTTTTCGATGGCCATCATGCTATTGCTATTGTACAATGTGCATTTGGGCGGGCAACAAGAGGAAGAATACGCGATTGAACTGGCCCTTGCAGATGAAGAAATAGAAGAGTTGCTCAAAGAAGAAGACAAGCGTTTAGAAGAACTTGCAGCTAATGCCGATCCCATTAAAAGCCATATGGCGCTCAATGAAACTGCGAAACCCAGTGTCGGTAATCCTGAACCCCTTAAGACCTTAGAAGAAATCATGCAAGAGCGTGAGATGAATAGCAGTAGTAAGGATTTTCTAAGTAGCGATGCCGGTTATACGGCCAACCTAAAAGAACTTGCAAAAAAAAGAAAAGAGCGAAAAGAGCAATTGGGTGAGAAAGAGGCGGATAAAAAAGAATTTACCAATACCCTTAAAGATAAAAGGACCTCCATATCATATTCTTTGGTAGATAGGACGCATTACGACCTGCCACCACCCATATATACCTGTTTACGGGGCGGAAAAGTCGTTGTTAATATCAGGGTAGATTCCAATGGTAGTGTCATTGATGCCAATTTAAATGAGAAAAGTTCCAATACCACGGATTATTGTTTGATTCAAAACGCCATTACCTATGCTTTAAAGGCCCAGTTCAATTCAGCAACAAAGGCACAACAAAAAGGCACTATCACTTATTTATTCCAGAGTAAGTAGCTTGACCAAATCTGCCAAAATATCCTGTCCTTTGTCTTTATTGTACCAAACTTGAAGCTCTTGTTTGAACTCAGGTGAAAGTTTACCGTGTTGGGCTTTATAGTTTTCTACCATCTTTGTGGCCAAAGTAGAGCGTGGGCCCCATTCGCCCAGTACTTTGTTGGTGTCTGACTCCAAAGCGATCAATTTCGGTATCGACCGGGCCCCATTGGTCAAAAACAAATCCATCAGTTCCGGATTTTCGTCCCTTAGAACTATTTTTAAATCAAGATTTGGTAGTAATTCGGCAAGCTTGTTCATTACCGGCAGACTTGGCGACGCATCACCACACCAACTTTCGGTCAGAACCAGCCATGTAGTTCTTTTATCCGACCCTTTCAATTTACCTTCTATCGCTTCAGAAATCTTCAGGGTCTTATCCCAACGCCTCATTCGTCTATCATTCAATTGGGTATAGTTCGCCAAAGCCTCGGTCTGCTCATTACCGGTGCTTGAATTTATAGCTGCAAGTTCAGCGACAAGCCCGCGGTACTCGGCATAGGTCATTGCCTTGCTAATCGCATTCTGTATCATCTTTGAAATTGATTTTACGGGATTTTCGGTCAAGGTATGCATAACTATCAATTTTACGATTGGTAAAGGTAAAGTCGTAATGCTACCATAAACCTGACATTGATTATTTTATATGATGGAATTACAGTGGGTTCGATGTAGCCTTTTAATCGTTTATACTTTACCGTCATGTAGCGCCTGCCCTATTGGCGAACAGGCAATCATAACCCTATTTCGTTCTCGATTTTAAGGACCCCTATCGAATTTACTGGGCTTTATGGCTATTGAAGGATACCTCTTGAGTCGCACTCCTTTCAATTACATCTGAATTTGACTTAAGTTCCAATCATCAGTTGGATCAGATTCCAAAAAGGGGTTACATCATATAGCAAATGCCCACCTACACTAAAGTTAGGTGAGCATTCGATTTAAAAGAGTAAGCCAATAATATGGCTATTTAACGCTATCCGTTTATTGCCCTAAATATGGATTGAAATTTTTGGGCAGGTACGATTTAGTCTCAAAATCAATACCCTCGGGTTTACCGATTTCCTCAAAATTTATTTCAGAGGGGTCTATAACCATCCCTTTATAAGGATCAAAGTCCTCTGGCAAGTATTGAAGTAGTTCGATTCCTAGTTCGATTTCCTCGTCTAAATCAACAAATTCAATAGATGACATCATTTTCTCTTCATGGGCATCACCTTTTAACGAATCATTGTCATGGTATTGGTTCGCATTGAGTATGAATCCTGTTAAACTTACTAAGGATAAGCAAAGTGTATTTATTTTTCTCATGGGTATTAATTTAATTGTTATGATTATTTATTCAATTATTGCAATTTCACCTAAGGACAAGGCTTTCTTTCCATCAACATAGAGCCTGTTAAAATCATTTATAAAAGGTTGTCCATCCTTTTTACTGATAATGGCAAGTTCATCTCCATTCACCATTTGAATCACACCCGTTACCCTAGCACTCAGTCCTTCTAATTCGGATAGTAAGGCCAAGTCATCCATTTTGATATTCAAAAAATCCAATGAACTGAAGATATATTGAAAGTATCTGTTCGACGGTCTTCCGATTTTGACCAAAGCACCGAGAAACAATTCCTTGGGACTTTCTTTATTCACTTGATTATCTTGAGGAAATAAAACGGGACGTTCTTTTCTGTTTTTTGCCGATTTTCTACCCATCCTTTTTATTTTGGACAAATTTAAGGATGAAAAATAGATTTCAAAAGTATTACATAGTTAATCAATAGTTAAACATTGTTAAATCAATAGTTTTACTATCATTTATAATTTCTTTTTTTGATCATCCCGCCTCGGGTATCATTGATGCTGCTCATGACCACAAACGCTTTGGGGTCTATTTTTTCAAGTTCAATCGTCAGTTTTCGAATCTCAAGCCTTGTTATAACAGTATAAACCACATCATATTCGTTGTGCTCACCTTGTTTTCCATAACCCCCTGTGGCTTTGTATAAGGTCAGTCCCCGTCCCAGCTTTTCGGTGACCATCAGCCGAACTTCCTCACTTTTTGACGATATGATCGTGACCCCTGTATATTCTTCGATACCGTCCACCACAAAATCGAGGGTTTTGGACGCGGCCAAATAGGTGAGCATTGAGTACAATGCCGCCTCAATCGATAAAAGATAGGCTGCCGCCAAGAAAATGACGATATTGATGATAATGATTACATCCCCTATTTTTACCCCAAGCTTTCGGCTTAAGAATATGGCCAGTACCTCAGTGCCATCCAATACGCCACCACCCCGTATTGACAGGCCGATGCCGGCCCCTAGAAAAAATCCACCAAAAACCGCTACCAATAATTTATCTTGAGTGACCTCAGGAAAGTGTATCGCGACTAAAACTAGGGCCAAGCCCAAAATGGCCAGTGTAGCCTTCATCGCAAATTGCTTGCCTATCACCCGATACCCCATCACCAAAAAAGGGATGTTCACGACCACGATCAGCAACGACAATGGAATTTCAGTCACTTCAGTAACCAATAATGAAATACCGGTCGCACCACCATCAATAAACCGATTGGGAAGTAAGAAACTTTCGAGTCCGAAAGCTGCCGAAAAGATACCGCAAACGATAAATAAGGTATCTTTTATGGTAGTACTTGCCTTAAAACTTGATGTACCAAACTTTAATAACCTTCGCATTTGCAACATACCGTGTTGGTTTGGCATAGTTAGGGAATCAAAGGTTTTCAGGATTGATGGCCAGACTTTTGAACAATTTGGCCTTGGCCTTAAAAAACTTATTCTGGACCTCATTTTGCTTTAACTCGGCATCAATCAACTTACTCTCACGTGAATTGATCAAGAATAGCGAACTTTCGCCGAAGCTAAGTTTTCGCTCTTCGGCACTCAATAGGGTATTGTAGTCGGTGACTATACGGTCTATCAGTCTATTCTGTTCGATAAAGGAGTCTAGTTCATTGTAAATTGCAAAAACCTTATTCTTTATTTCCACTGCAGCGTTATCACGCTCGAACTGGGCATCTTGAATCTTGAATTTGGCCAGTTTCAAATCACCCCGTTCCTTTCTTAAGAAAAGAGGGAAGAAAAACTTTACCCCCCCTTTATAATCTTGGGTACTAAAAGAGTTGAGCAAATCGGGTGTCCCTGTGATGAAATTGTACTCCACATCGATATTAGGCAAGAGCTTGTTGGCCTTTAACCTTCTATCGACATTGAGCCCATCGATCTTAAAATCAAGGGACCTCAGCTTTGGATGGTTCTCTAAGGTAAAACTATCTAAAGGCTTCCCCATAATTTCCAAGGTGGTATCTATATCACCTTCGGGAGTTTCATCGGGTACTACATTGGGTTGTAATTCTACAGGCACGTCATTGATCCATAAAAAGTTGGAAAGCTCCAACGACTTGTTCCTGAAGGCCACGTTGGTCTGCTCTAGACCCAATGCCCGGTTCTGAACGGCTATTTTGGCCTCAACCGTATCTATAATCGCCCGATCACCTGCCAAGGCACTTTGTTTTATGCCCTCAAAACGTCTTTGGGCATTCTCTAAAAAGTTCTTGAATATCTCAGCGTCTTTGTACGCCTGCAACCAATCAAAATAGGCCAATGCCGCATCAAACAATATTTGGTTGACCAGAAGATCTTGATCTGCTTTCGATTGTTCCCTGAAAAATTTGGCCTTTTTCAAAGTGGCCATTCTTTTGTTGATCCAAAACCCCCTGGCCAATGAGGCAGAAACCCCTGCGCTATACAAGCCATTATCTGGAAAGGTCTCATCTTGGTTGATAAAGGTTCCTTCAGCTTGTTCAAAGCCCGCCTTAAATTCAAGTCCGTAATAGGTAGGTATTTTAAAACTGGCATTCAGACGATCCCAGTAGTCGGTTCCCTTGAACTCCTTTTTTTCGTAGTCTGCCTCGATTTTTGGGTCAAAACCACCACGGGCCTTCATTAAATTCGCCTGGCCTATTGAAATCGTCAATTGGGCCTGCTTGGCAATAGGGTGGTACTTTTTAACATACCCCATATATTCATTGAAGCCAAGCAATAATGTGTCTTGTTGTGCATTGGCCATAACAAGCGTTAACAGCCCAAATACTAAAAGAAACTTTCTCATCATCATTTCTTTTTGGCTTTTGCCATACCGTCTTGGGGTTGATAATAGTTTGGGGGGAAACCGTTCAACTGGCGCCAGAGTTCAAACCAAATAGGCACATCTTCCAACAATGCGATGGTATTCGCCCCAGACCCCACCCTAAGGTCTTTAGGCCAAGGATGGTCATCTGGGTCTGGTGCCAAAAGAATTCGATACTTGCCATTTTCACTGATGAAAGTCTCGATGGCAACTACCGTGCCCCCATAAGTACCATACGATACGTTAGGCCACCCGCTGAATATGATGGCAGGCCATCCATCGAATTCGATACGCACCTTTTCACCTAGATGCATTAATGGCAGGTCAATAGGCTCGACGAAGGTTTCTACGGCCATATCGTATTCAGAGGGCATGATTCCAACCAATCGATCTCCTTCCTTAAAGGTCTCTCCAAGGCCGCCTTGTATCGCACGATTGATGTATCCACTTTGTGGGGCACGAATATAATACAGGTCATTACGTATGGAGTAGTTGGTAAACTCATTTTCCAATTTTGTAACCTGCGCTTCAGAGTCGAATTGATTTGACTGCGCAGTGAACATATCACTTTGGGCCTTTGAAATTTTATCGGTATACTCAGCTTGCACGCGATTGATCTCAACACGGGCATTGATGACCTCATTCTTGCTAGCCAACAGTTTGTTCTTTTGTGAAATCAATTTTGCCTGTGTCTCTTGCAATTTCAACCGCTTTTCTTCAAGGTCGGTTACGGCCTTTAATCCTTCTGATTCTAATTGTACTACTCGATCGTATTGCCGTTGTGCAATCAAGATATTGGTCTTTGCAGCCTCGAGATCGATACTATCGCTCTGTACCTTCAACTTAGACTGCAATAATTTATTTTTCGCTTGTTGTAGTTTCAGGCCCCGCTCATTGGTCAAGGCACCTATTTGGGTATTCAGGGCTTTTACCTTTTCTTGATAAGAGGTCACTGACATCTCTTTGGCCCTTATCTGCTGCCCGGTACGTTCTACGAGATTGGGATCAAAATATTCATTCTTGATTTCAGAGATAAACAAAATAGTGTCTCCTTTTTCGACAAAATCACCCTCCCTAACAAACCATTTTTCGATACGCCCCGGAATCGGCGATTGAATGGTCTGAGGTCGCTGGTCTGGGGTTAATGTGGTCAAAAAGCCGTTTCCTGATACATTTTGCGTCCATGGTAAGAACAAGATGATGACAAAAACGATGGCGAACACAATCAAAAAGCGATTGAAGTGTTTGTAATGCCTGCGATGTGACACACGTTTTATAGCCTTATATTCCGAAAGATCGACGGTTCTATTAAGTACGTTTTTAGATATATTCAACATGATCTTACCCTTTTTTTAATTTTCCGTTTTCGAGGGTTACCACTGTCCCACACTTATTGATCCAATTCTTATCGTCACTGACCACGACCAAACTCCATGGTCGTTCAGGATTTGTCAAAAAGCTCATGATACGCTTGGCCTCTTCCGCATCAAATTGATCTAAAGGATCTCGTAACACCAATAATTTAGGCCTTTTTACCAGACTTCTAGCCAAGACTATTTTCTTTGCCACAGTGTACGAAATCTGTTTCCCCTCAGGATAAATAATCGTATCCAAACCATCTTCCATCTTTTTAACGACATGATTTAGGCCGGTTACCTCAAGTACCCATAAAACATCTTCTTTGGTAATGCTCTCGCTATTAAAGGTGATATTTTCAAGCAAGGTTCCCTCAAACGGTGTTTCCAGCTTCAGTGATTGTCCTATTTTAGACCTGAAATGGCTTAAGTTCTCCGATTTTAACCGAACCCCGTTAACATAAATATTACCTTTCGTAGGTTCGATAAGACCAGATATCAAGTGCAACAATGTTGATTTGCCCGAACCATTACCTCCTTGTATTAAAATTCTATCTTTTTTACCTATGTTCAGCGATAGTCCATTGATGATGTTGATATCGGTGTTTGGTACATCATACACCAGATTGTCCAATTCCATTGTAAAATCATCTTGGTCGAACAAGTCTAAGTCTTTTTGATTCATCTCCACTTCCTTATCAACTACCTGACCTAGTTTTTCAAGTGCCGTGAGCACGTCATAAAATGATTCAAGACCTACGATTAATTTTTCTACCGAACTGATAACCAACAAAATGATAATCTCAGCAGCAACAAACTGACCTATGTTCATTTCTTGATTCAATACCAACAGGCCACCTATTAGCAATAGGCCACCTGTAACTAAAATCTTGAAGCCGACCATTTGAACAAATTGAAGCACCAAAATTTTAAAATGGTTTTCACGGGCTTTTAAATAACCATTTACCAAGTAGTCATTCTTTTGAAGCGCATGGCTGGTCTTCCCTGAAAGCTTAAAGCTCACGATGCTTCTGGCCACCTCTTGAATCCAATGGGCTACTTTATACTTTTGTTTCGATTCTTTAAGGCTGGTCTCTAGTCCCCTCGTGATGGTATATTTGAAAACGACATATATCAGTATCAAGAGAAGAATACCATATGCGATAAAAAAGGGATGGTAAAGTGACAACAAGAGTAAGCCAAATATAATCTGTAACAATGCCGTTGGAAAGTCAATCAATAACTTCGACACCCCTTTTTGAATATTCAAAGTATCAAAAAATCGGTTGGCCAGCTCAGGGGGATAGTAATCACGTAACTCTGACATTTTGATTTTCGGGAATCGATATGCGAATTCAAAAGAACTTCTTGTAAAAATCTTTTGTTGAATGTTTTCAATAATGCGTATCTGCATTAATTGTAGCAACCCGCCAAATGCCACTCCTAAAGTGACCAAAATTACAAGTATTATCCAAGAAGTACTTACCTGGGCACCTTGAATCAGATTAATGATGGCCTGTATACCCAATGGAAGGGTAAGTGTAACGAGACCTGCGAAAATTGCGTAATAGAATACTTGTCGTACATCTTTCTTGTCAAGTTTTAGTAGGTTGACCAGGCGTTGCCACGCCGTCAATATGTTTTTAGCCATTTGTACTTTTACTTTAAAGTTTTGAAAACCAAATCAGTGAAAAATTGACCTGGTGTTTTTGAAGTATCACAATTCGTAAGTGTAGGAAAATGATCCTTTAAAAAATATTGATGAAGCACACCTTCCAATACGGTACTTGCCAGACTGGAAGGATATTCATATTGGGGTGCGATTTCACTGATCATCGCCTCAAACCTGCTGACCATTCTTTTATATATGGTAAAATACCCATCTTTATTTTCTATATCGACCTCTTTTGTCAAAAAGGATTTTGAAGATTCATTGACAACTATCTTACTCAAGAGGGGTTCGTTGATATGTGAGAACGTGCTATCTTCCACGATGGTCTGACTTACGATATCGATGGCCCTTTTTAGTTTCTCTTTGGGATCTGCCATACTGTTGGTCGAGAACACCAGTTGATACTCCAACCAACCCCAATACCATGACGTCAAGTAGACCAATAGTTTATGCTTATTCTCAAAATAGCGATAGATGGAACTCTCATTTGAACCAATGACGGCCCCTAGTTTTTTGAAAGTGAAGCTTTCGAAACCAATATCATCGATCATCAAAATACTATGTTCGATGATCCTTCGACCCAGCTCTGAAGATTCAGGGTCTTTCAAATAAATGTTGGCATTTATGGCAATTTTTACGGTCTGTAATAGCTTTTCCATATTCAAGCATATTTTGGTTTCTCAAATTTAATAGTAATACTTCTATGAAATAATAGTTTAACTTACTTTTAACGAATGTATACCATACTTTTAAAATAGTATCCATTATATTTATGTTCAGCAAAATTTTATAGCCTATGCGAAAAATTACTTTTTTAGTGTATGTTGCATTTTTAGCCAATACCGCTTTCGGGCAACAGGAGGCCATCCTCAAAAAATTCGACCATTTCCAAGAAAGTCGTGGAAATATGGAAAGTGGTTTGATTTTGACCCTTCCCCATCAGGAAATGGTGCGTCTTGAACAAAATTTAAAATCAAATTCAGGCTTGGGGCCTTCATTTAATTATTACGGTACCGTGGTTGTGATAGACCAAGTGAATGTCTTGGAAAATGGCAACAAACAGGTCATATTACGTCGTGAGGACGGACGGGATTTTTATGGTTACAGGCCTACCTTAAAGGCTATTTTGGTAACCAACATCGATGAGGATACTAGTATAAACGTTAACTAAAACAAGCCATGAAAAAATTACTTTTTTTAGCACTTGCACTGTTCTTTTTAAACGGTTTGACCGCACAAGAAAATTTCAAAGATTCCATTAACGTCGGTGATGAACTTATAATTTCAAAGCCATCTTCGAATGATTATCGGTTCATTGACGTACCGAGAAAGAATTTCATCATTAAAAGGGGGGGCATCGCCAATATGGCGTCTTTAGAAAATAATATAGTACGCGTCACCAAAATAACGGATTCGAAAAATCCTACCATCACCATTGAGAAAGCGAATGGCAGAAAGTTTTTTAGGGTGTATCGAACCCTGAAGGCCAATCTCAATGGAGCCATAAACAACGGGGAATTGAAATTTCCCCATAACGGTAAGAAAGACTCATTGGCAAAATAGTTTTGTTCTCTAAAGCATTTGTCTTTTTTTGGCATTCGCTAGCTGTCAAATCTCGGCAGATGCTTTTTTAAGGGAGTGTCGCCCATATCATTGAACCATGACAATCCTGAATAATGGACCTCAAAAAATTAAACCCTTTTCATACTTCATCCCCAAAACGGAATAGCACTATATTTCAATTGGTATCGGGCACTTTTGGACCCGGGGAGGCGGCCGATGTTCTTCTTTCATTGGTCAACTACAAGATTAAATTTCATTCCGTACAACTTTTAAACCTACCTGATCACGAAAGGGCCGCAATCGAACAGTCAGAGCAACGGATTGCGGAACTCAAAATCGTGAAGCAACAAATGACGGCCCTTATTCTGGATGCCCGAAAAAATGGACAGCATCTTGAAATCAATAGCGACCTTTCCGTTACGCTCAAACCATAACCTCTATAATCAAAGACTTTCGGTGTACTGGGTAAACCAGTCGAATTTAGATTTTATAATGTTTTTCTTTTCTTCACCCAGGTACTTTAAAAAAGCCATTGCTACAGGTGAAAACCGCTTCGAAGGCATCCATATAAGGTTCCAATTGGTCTTTATCGGCAAACCGGGCAAGCTATAGATTTTCAAGCTATCGTTCATTAATTCGTTCTTGATCCCTATCAGCGGCATGATTGAATACCCTAAACCAGCTACCACAGCCTGTTTTACCGCTTCGTTCGAAGTAAGTGCCATCTTTTTCGACACTGTGATATTCTTTGAATTTAAATAGTTTTCCATGGCCATACGTGTTGCCGAACCGTTTTCCCTGAATATCAACGGAGCTTTAGCCAAGGCACTTATATCCATTTTTGCTCTTGCAAAACCAAGGTCATGGCTTCCCACGAGATAAAGAATGTTCTCCATAAGTTCGACCCTGTCAACGGTCAAATGTTTGGGCAATACCGAGACCAGTGCAAAATCAACTTCATTGTTCTCCAAATTTTGAATAACCGATGCCTTATTGGTCACATCCATAATTAGATCAACCCCTGAATGTTCTGCCATGAAACCCGATAAGAAATAAGGCATCACATACTTTCCTGTAGATACTACGGCAATTTTCAATTGCCCCGCCAGCTTTCCACCATATTCCAATGTCTTATAGTTTATGGCGTGGATTTCACTCAATGCCTTTTCGGCTACTATTGCAATCTCCTTTCCGAATTCCGTCAAGAACAACCTTCTTCCAACCACTTCAGTCAATGGAATCGGAAACTGATCTTGAAAATTTTTCAACTGAATTGACACCGCCGGTTGTGTCAAATGCAGCCCCTCAGATGCCTTTGTAATACTTTGATTTTGAGCGACTTTAACGAAAATTCGCAGTTGATTCAAAGTGTAATTCATAAATATTATTTATATAATTCATTATAAATATAAATAATTGTATATAAATAATTTCACTCAACTTTGTCAAAAAATTAATTATGCTGTTCAAACTTACTATTTCACAAAAACGTGCCGAAAGAAACAACGCCTTGCTTTCAAGTGATGCGCTATATCCTGTTTATTTCATTATCATGGGCCTCATTTTTGGTGGTGTTTTAATGTTATCAGCGCTAAATGGTTTTCTCTTTTTCGGATGGTTGGCCGGTTCAATGGCAATAGTCTTAGGTTTAATGACCATCCATTTGATTGGAAACCAACAAACAAAAAAATACGAACATTAAAAAATCGAAACATGGAAACAATGACGAAAACAGATCAAAAAATTCAATTGGTAGATGGCAGTTTCACTCCTTCTGAAGCTTCAGATGTAATTCTTGCCCTGCTTGATGAAAAAATAAATTTCCACAAGCTTCAAAGAATCTCATGGTGTGAAGGTAGTTCTGATGCGGATACCAATTACCCAGATGGAAGAATCCAAGAATTGGAAAACGAAAAAAGAATTACAAAAGAATTCATCGCAAGCGTCAGAAATCAAGGCAAAAGGTTACGAATCAACGGTACCCTTGAGATTTCGCTAGAAGAATAGTACATGGATCTACACCTACTGGTTGATAATTTGACAAATCCGGCATTATTGTTCTTCTTTTTGGGAATACTGGCCGTACAGCTCAAAAGTGATTTAGAAATACCACCAAACTCATCAAAGTTCATATCATTATACCTGCTTTTTGCTATAGGTTTCAAAGGGGGAATCGAGCTTTCGCACAGCGAGCTGAATATGGAAATTATTTGGTCACTCATCTTCGGAATCGTGCTCGCCGTTTTAGTACCAATTTATGCCTATTTTATACTGCGAAGAAAGTTCTCGGTGGAAAACTCGGGTGCAATTGCAGCGGCCTATGGTTCAGTAAGTGCGGTCACCTTCGTGACCGCACTTACTTTTCTTGAGATGGAGCAAATTCATTTTGGTGGACATATGGTTGCCGTTATGGCCCTTATGGAAGCTCCCTCGATTATTGTCGGGGTGCTCTTGATGGCTTTCTTTAAAAAGGAAAAACCTAAAAATGGTGACATTAAAAAAGTATTGCACCATGCCTTGACCAATGGCTCGGTGCTTTTGATATTAGGCAGTTTGGTCATAGGGTTTTTGGCCAGTGATCAACAGGCCGAGGGTATTAAACCGTTTACCACGGATATCTTCAAAGGGTTTTTGGCCGTATTTCTTTTAGACATGGGAATTACCAGTGGTCGAAAACTCAAGGATTTTATAAAAAAGGGGAGTTCTGCACTTATATTCGCCCTTGTCGTACCCATTATCAATGGCATCTTTGTGGCGTGGTTCAGTCAATTTATCACAGGTACTGAGGGTAATCGCTTTCTTTTTGCCATTCTTGCGGCAAGCGCATCTTATATTGCGGTGCCGGCAGCAATGCGATTGGCAGCGCCCAAGGCGAACCCCAGCCTATACCTACCCATGGCGTTGGCCATAACCTTTCCATTCAACATTACCTTGGGCATGCCCCTTTATATGTATATTGTACAAAACTTCTAGTACAAGATGGAAAAATACCGATGCGGATGGTGCGTGGGTGACACGCTTTACGAGGCTTACCATGATGTTGAATGGGGCCTACCCCTAAAAGATGACGATAAACTGTTCGAATTTTTGATATTGGAAACATTTCAGGCCGGCTTAAGTTGGATTACGGTTTTAAGAAAGCGCGAAAACTTCAGACGGGCCTTTGATAACTTTGACTACCAAAAAATAGCATTATACGATCACGAAAAAATTGCTGCCCTTTTACAAGATTCCGGTATCATACGAAATAAGCTCAAGGTGAATGCTACAGTATCAAATGCCCAGGCCTTTATTGAAGTACAAAAAGAGTTCGGGAGTTTTAGCCGGTATATTTGGGGGTTTGTTGACGGAAAACCGATTAAAAACAGCTTTGAAAACTATAAAGATGCCCCAGCAAAGACCGAACTTTCAGATAGGCTTAGTAAAGATTTAAAGAAAAGGGGGTTTAAATTTGTAGGCAGTACAGTAGTTTACGCTACCATGCAGGCCATTGGTATGGTCAACGATCATGAAACCAATTGTTTTAGATACCATGAAGTTTAAGCTGTTCATTTTATTGTTTATCGGTTGCCTCGCCCTCACGGCCCAAGTAAAGAAGGAACAAGAGTTTCGAATTGAAGGGGATGAATTTCCAGAAATCGCCTTAAAATCCCTTCAACCTTACTTTACCGATGCAAAACGCATTCGATTCTATAAAGAGTTTGACGGAAAAAAAATCAGTTATGAATCCAAATTCAAAAAAGACAGGTTGAAGTATAGTGTAGAATTCGATTCGTTGGGTAAACTGGAGGACGTAGAATTCATTATAAGGGAAAAAGACCTCCCCAGCGAAACCTGGCTTACCCTTCAACACTATTTAGGGGCCAATTACGAAAACCCTAAAATCAAGAAAATACAACAACAATACCCCCTTGGAAATCGAAGTACTTTTCAGGTATTGAAAGCGGCGTTTCAAAATTTACTGTTACCTGACATCAACTATGAGCTCATCGTAAGCACTAAAACCAAAAGTGGTTACGTATCATATGAAATTACATTCGACGCCACTGGAAATTTTTTAAGTGCGCGAAAATTGGTAGATCCAAATTATGACCATGTACTATACTGAATGCCGTAAATGGTTCTTTTCTTTGGTGTGCCTTTTAAATGCGTCACTCGGTTTTTCACAAGAAAACTTTACGGCATTTTGGCAACCTTCCGTAGCGGTAAACTACGATTTGACCAGTACCTATTCGCATAACTTTTCAGTTCAAAACCGTAATTTCATTTATGAAGATGAAACTGCCACGCTAAGCACACGTCAAGTGGATGTCGTTCATTTTTCAAATCTTCGCATTAGGGAAAATCAAAGTATTGCGCTCGGAATTTTGTACCGATTTCGAGACGTTTTTGAAAATAGTTCGAATGAACTTCGATTAACACAACAGTACAATATTCAAAACAGGCCGTTAAGCGTTCGTTATGGCCATCGGCTTCGATCAGAGCAACGAATTTCAACTATCCGCACAGTTCATCGGTTTCGATACCGTTTTAGTTTGGATTTCCCTTTAAAGGGTGAAAAATTAGATATTGGAGAACCCTATTTGGTAGGAAACCTAGAGAACCTACTTAGTGTGGCAAAATCGTTAAAGCCCCAATATGACTTGAGGTTGACGGCACACATCGGTTGGAAATTAAGTCAGAAGACCAAAGTTCAAATCGGTTCTGAATATCGATTTGAAGACTATGCCCAAAATCTCGAAAACGTCTTCTTTATATTGACCAATCTAAACTTTTCCCTTTAAGATTTCAATAAAATCAGCCCTTGCTATTTCTTCAGCACCCAAACTCTCTAAATGTCTGGTGTAAACTTGACAGTCGATAAGTTGGTACGCTTTCTTTTCTAACTCTTGCGCAAGCTTAATGAAGGCGAATTTAGAGGCGTTTGACACCGAACTAAACATGCTTTCACCGCAAAAAATAGTTTCAAGGTCTATACCATACAGCCCGCCGACCAATTTATCATCTTGCCAAACCTCATAAGACCTTGCAAAACCTTTTTCATGCAATTGCGTATAGGCTTCCTTCATTTTAGGGGTGATCCAAGTACCTTCTTGTCCTTTTCTTTTCAATAGGGCACATTGTTCGACTACCTCATCAAAGCAAGTGTCCATGGTCAACCTAAATTGATTGCCGTTCATGATTTTTTGCATGCTTTTCGATACTTTGAGCTTTTGGGGATAAAGCACCATTCTGGGATCCGGCGACCACCATAGGATAAGGTCATCTTCATTAAACCAAGGAAATATTCCGTTTTGGTAGGCAAGAAGTAGTCTTTCAGGAGACAGGTCGCCCCCCACTGCCAACAAACCCTCGGCATTGGCCTCCGTTACCGGAGGAAAATACAGCCTATCATTCAAAAAAAACAATGGCTTATTCTTACCCTTGTTTTCCATCGCAGCAATTTTCGACTAAAATTAGCCAATCTTTCACTAAAATAGTAGCAATCCTACAATATAAATTATACTTCCGACCAACATAAACAACAGGGTATACGGCAATATTTCCTTTGCACGCAACTTGGTAATCGCCAATAGCGGAAGTGCCCAGAAAGGTTGTAACATATTCGTAATCTGATCGCCGTAGGCCAATGCCATTACGGCTTTTGGTAGCGGTACGTTCAATTGTAAAGCGGACTGGATTACCAGAGGGCCCTGAATCGCCCATTGCCCTCCCCCACTGGGCACGAAAACATTTACGAGGCCTGCACTGAAAAATGTGAAGATAGGTAAGGTAGCATCCGTACTTATTGTCACAAAAAAATTGGAAATCCGATCGACCATTCCGCTGTTGGCCATAATGCCCATAATCCCGAAATAAAGTGGAAATTGAATTAAAATACCAGCTACGTCTTTAATGGCACTATCTACAGCAGCCAAAAAACTTTGAAAATTACCATGAAGTATGATGGCGAGCCCCAGCATAAAAAAATTAAGCATATTCGGTGTAATATTCAACTTACGTAATGCCGGCAGGTATTGAATTAAAAATACCAGTAGAATCAAAACACCGAACGTCAGCGCCAATGGTCTCGAAAAATCCAACTTCTCAGCACCGACAAGTCCTTCTTTCGACCTCGCTTTGAAAGCGTACTTGGCCAAATCCATTTTGGTTGGCGCGGTTCGTTTACCTAAATAAAAGACCAAAAGTGAGATGGTGATCAGCACTACGGTGAAAATTAGAATATTTGAAAGACTGAATACCGTGGACGAAGTAGAAATTGATACTGGTAATTTCGTTAGCCATTCATCAGTTGAAACAAACTGCATTAGGCTTTTTAAGTGTCCATCCTCTGAAACCTTTATGGGAGCTGAGCCACTTATTCCGCCATGCCAAACCATAAGCCCGGCGTAACCACAAGCCCCTATAAGTGGATAATTCAAAGGTATTCCATTCCCTTGTGCATACTCTCCCACCTTACGGGCCAATAGCGCCCCAAAAATCAATCCCAATCCCCAATTGAAAAAAGAAACCATCATGGTCGATACCACTACTAAAACAGCAGCATTTGAAGTATTCCTCACATGCTTTACAATGCTTGAGATAACACCTTTCATGGGCTTACTAAGCACCAATACATGGCCTAATACCAAAATCAGCATCATCTGGTAAGCGAATACCAATAGGTCATTGTTCCAAATACCATTTTCCCAATAAGAAAATATGGCGAATAGATGGTTTTGTTCTACCGAACTGCTTGTGAAGAAAAACGCTAGTACAAAGGTTAAGAGCGTCAAAAGTACCGCAATAGTGAAGGGCGAAGGCAAATACCTTCTAAAAATATGCGCTATAAACTTGGTAAGGCGCATTCGTTAGAATGGCAGATCGTCATGCTCTTCTTCGTTGAGATCATCAGCTGGCTCAAAAGCTTCCATCGGAGGAACCGGGGGCATACCCTCTGGTGCCGTTTCTTGTTGTAAATTCTCGATACGCCAACCTTGAACGGAGTTGAAATACTTAGTCTCACCTTGGGGATTCACCCATTCGCGCCCCCTAAGGTTGATACTTACCTTCACCATCTGGCCCTCACTGTAACTGTTGAGCAAATCACATTTATCTTGAACAAATTCGACCAAAATATGCTGCGGATATTGCTCTTCCGTCGTTATAACCACCTCTCGTTTTCTGAAACCGTTATTACCATATGTCTTGGTTTCATCTATCATTTTTATTCTTCCCTGAACTTCCATTATATTCTCATTTAATAAGAGGCAAAAATACGTAAAATCACATCCAATCAAACGGTCTGACGAATGGGGTTTTCAACAAATCCTTGCTTTTTACGTTATCTTTGATAGCAATACGTATTTTAATGAAATTCAACCCTAAAAGGCGAACTTCAAATATCATCCTACTGATTTCGGCTTTTGTCATTGTCAGCCTAATCCTCTGGAACACAAATATCTTCTTTGAAAAATTCAAGCAGGAAGAACGGTTGAAAATTGAAAATTGGGCCGCGGCCCAAGCAGAGATCGACAACGCCCCTGTAGATGAGGAACTGGGCAACCTACCCGTTCAAATTCTACAGAACAATACGACCACCCCAATGATATTGGTCAATAAGAATGGATCCGTAAAAACGCATAACATTCCCCCAGATGGCATACAAGACTCTATGCAGCTGCAACGTACGATCAAGAAATTCAAAAACGAAAATGAACCGATTCCAATGACCTATAAGGGTGAGGAACTCGCGATGTTGTATTACGGAAATTCCGAGGTATTGAATAAATTGAAATATTACCCCATTGCCCTATTACTTATTATATTTTTATTTGGGGCCGTTATATTCTTCTTCTTTAAAACCAATAAGGCTTCTGAACAGAACAAGCTATGGGCCGGTATGGCGAAGGAGACTGCCCACCAAATAGGCACACCCCTTACTTCTTTATTGGGCTGGAACGAAATTTTGAAGTCAGAAAAAATCAGTCCTGAAATCACCAAAGAGATCGAAAAGGATATTGACCGTCTTCAAACGATTACAGAGCGTTTTTCAAAAGTGGGTTCGGTACCTGAGCTTGCTTTGCACGACATTGTATCAGAAACTGAAAAGGCATATCAATACCTGAAACGAAGAAGTTCGAAACTCATCCATTTCACCTTTGGTTCTGACATTGAAAAACTACCGGTCTTGCTAAACCCGGCGTTATACAATTGGAGTATCGAAAATCTGGTCAAAAATGGTATCGATGCCATGAAAGGCAAAGGCAACATTGCCATTCATATTGAAAAAAACGGAAACCTGGTCCATATCCTTATTTCAGATACCGGACATGGTATTTCAAAAAGTGATTACCAAACCATTTTCAACCCTGGTGTGACAACTAAGAAAAGAGGTTGGGGGCTCGGCCTGTCTTTGGTTAAAAGGATAATTGAGGAATACCATAAAGGGAAAATCAAAGTTCTTACTTCCAGTAAAGAAGGCACTATTATGCAAATTTCATTAAAAGCAGTCGATTAACATGGCAAAGCAAAAAATGGTCGTAATCAAAGAAGCGGATATTACCAACAATTGTCCGGAATGTTTTAATCAAGAACTGAAATTATCGTTCTACCAAAAACATACCTACAACGCCTTATTCAAAAAGACGACAAATGAGGTAACCCATGAAATTAAGTGCAAAAAATGCTTTTCAATGATTTATCCTGTGAACTGGACCCCAGATATTGAACGTGTTTTTGAGTATTATAATAAATTAGTGACCCCGGCAAAAACGACAATCAAATTCACCTCACTATTTTTTATCCTTCTCATGGTAATCGTACTCATCACTGCGGTGGTAGCCTATCTTTTTCTTGAGGGCATCATTTAAGTCGGGCCCTAATCCGTTCCGCTAGGGTTTCAAATTCTTCTTTTGTAAGGCTTGCTTTATGTTGAAATGTCGCGTCTTGCATCGATTGAAGCGGTATCAAATGTACATGTACATGGGGCACTTCGAGACCAATAACCGTCATTCCCACCCGTTTACAATCGATTGAAGCCTCAATTGCCTTGCCCACTTTTCTGCTAAAGGCCATTAAACCCGTATAAGTAGCCTCATCTAAATCGAAGATTTTATCCACTTCTTTTTTTGGCACACATAGTGTATGCCCCTTAGCATTTGGATTGATGTCCAAAAAAGCAAAGAAATCTGCGTCTTCCGCAATCTTATAGCATGGAATTTCTCCATCAATGATTTTGGTAAAAATACTTGCCATTGCCCTTGGTTGACCTAGATGATCCTTATTAAAATTTAATCAGGATTAAATATACTGTTTTTGCCTATCCTATGATCTGGTGATTTCTAAAATATCAAATTTCATGGTGCCGTTCGGTACCGTAATCTCAGCTACATCGCCCACCGATTTTCCTAATAACCCTTTACCTATGGGGGAATTGACTGAGATCTTACCTGCCTTTAAGTCCGCTTCGCTCTCTGCCACCAGGGTATACTTCATTTCCATACCATTGGTCTGGTTTTTTAACTTAACGGTAGATAGCACTAATACCTTTGTGGTATCCAATTGTGATTCGTCTATTAAACGGGCATTGGCAAGGGTTTCCTCCATTTTGGAAATTTTCATTTCAAGCAGCCCTTGGGCTTCTTTGGCCGCATCGTATTCTGCATTTTCAGACAGGTCGCCTTTATCACGAGCCTCGGCAATTGCCTGTGAGGCCTTGGGGCGTTCTACATCCCTTAATTGATCTAATTCTTCCCGTAAGTTTTTCAATCCTTCTTTGGTATAATAAGATACTTTACTCATGGTCATACTATTTTGGGCAGTATGACGTTTGAAGGGCAATGCATCTTCATGATGTCACACTGTTATTTTAATTGAAAAAATCCTCTGCTAAGCCTATATACTGTTATAGTTTTAGCGAGGATTTAACGCAAAGATATATAATTTTTAATGATTTTTACAGGAAATTCCCACTTATGAAGCTACGGTTATCATTGATTTTCTTGGTGTTATGCCTGTCTTGCGAAAATGACCCCACAAATCGGAATCCCTTCTTACAAGAGGTAGGTTTTAATTTTGAAGTCAATTTGAACTTACCGCTTTACACCAATTTGAACAATATTGGCAACCCGGTCTATATTGATAATGCCAACGTAGGTACCCGCGGTGCTTTTGTAATGAAAACAAGCCTGGATTCTTTCTTTGCTTTTGAGGCGAGTTGCCCAAATCACGTACCCAACGCTTGTTCTACCATGACCATTGATGGACAAAATGTAGTTTGTTCTTGTGAAGACTTCACGTATAGCTTATTTACCGGACAATTATTGGACCGCCCCGATGACGGTAATCGCTATTATGACCTGTTATTTTACAATACTAGGGTAAGCGGAAATTCCATCATTATTTCCAATTAAATCAAATAGTACCCAATATTTTATCCATTACCCAACTGGTATGCAAGCCAGAAGCCCCAGTGGAAGGATGTACAAACCCTCCATTCAAGTGTTTTTTCATATTGGCCACGTGGTATTGATGTAGGTGTTTTGGGTGTGCTATCGACAACGACTCATTCTTTGTTTCTGATTGCAGTTCAATGGGAAGTTCATCTAAAACCGAAAATCGAATTACTCCTTTAGACCCAAATAGCTCTACCTTATCTTCACGTTCTTGTGCGCCAAAAACCCAACTGCCCTCACCTGTTGTTCCATTTTCATGTATCCAACTACCTGTTATGGCATCGTAAGCGGAATACAAGCCCTGTTGGTTTATTGCAAAACCACTGGCATCTTTAATGGCACCTAGTAGAAATGTAAATAGATCAAGTCCATGACTTGCCAAATCGTCAAAGTAGCCCCCAGCAGCAATACGCTTGTCCGTGCGCCAGTTGTATTCGCCACTCAGATCCATTGGGCTGGCACTTCTGCTTTTGTACCAACGTACATGGCGTACCGCACCGATATATCCATTATCAAGCCATTCTTTGACCTCTAAAAACCTAGGTAATGATCTTCGATAATAGGCGATAAAAAGCGGAAGCTTCTTTTTTTGGAATGCCTGGTAAATTTCCAAACTGTCGTTATAGTTAGGTGCCATTGGCTTTTCAATACAGCAGGGTTTGCCTGCTTTTGCAACTTGAAGTCCATAAAATTTATGGGTATCTGGTGGCGTTGCAATATAAATGGCATCTATGTTGGGGTTTTCAATTATCTCAGAAGCATTATCGGTAGAGAATGGTACCTGATGCCTTTTTGCATAATCTTGGGCCTTTTCAAGATTTCTACGCATCACCCCGTGCAACTCAAAACCCTCGGTCAAGTTATAGGCAGGACCACTTTTGACTTCGGTAACATTGCCACAACCAATAATTCCCCAACGTAATACCCCTAAATTTTTTGACATGAAGTGAAATTATGGAAATAATCATAGTAAACCTTCAAAAACCAAATCTTGGTATTGCAATTGAGCAGTTTCCAACTTGGTCTCGTACAGCCAGTTTAAAAAGGCTTTTACTTCTTCTTTATCTAAAATACCCCAGTTGGTTTCATCACCATAATAACGATTTGAGAATTTTTGGCTTTCCATTAAGTCGATATACTTATCGCCTTTAGCCAAAAAAGGCTTGATGCTATCTACCGCATAATCAGGATTATGCATGGCATATAAAAAACCTTTTTTAGTGGCCTTGAGAAAAGACCGATACATGGATTCATGGCTATGAACGCTATTTTTACCGGCCATGATAACCGGAGAGTATCCGTACGGGATGGCATAGTCGGCCATTTTGAACGTATTGAGTGCTATTTTCCTTGACGTGGCATGTACCCCTTCCCAATTCATAAAAATCCAAGTGGCGTCGTATTTGCCGCTAAGTAAGGTTTCCCATATTCCCAATTTTTTAGGATTGACCAGCTCTAAAGCCCCAACACCACCATCATTCTTAATCATCTGCTTGACAATCCCATCTTCATATCTGGCGTTGTACGACGCATAGACCTTACCAACCAAATCTTTTGGGGAGTTGATTCCAGAATCTTTCAATGCTACTATCGCGCTAATATCCTCCCTAAAATCGATGCAATGGCCACGGCATGAAACTTTTGCATTTTGGTATTATAGCTTATTATGCTCTCAAACGGACATAGTGCCAATTCGGCCATTTCCAATTCTACTTTTTTTGCCGGGGTCAGGGCATAATCATCCATGTCTGGCGTAAGCAGTTCCACTTCAAGGTCTTGTTCTTCGTAAAAGCCTTTCTTTTGAGCTACATAAAAACCACTATGATTGGTATTTGCCGTCCAATCCAAAGCCATTCGCATTCTTTTCATGGCACTAGAAGTTTAAGGTTGCCCCTACTAAAAAGTTTATCCCCGCCTGAGGATAGAAAAACGATTCCCCAAAAAATACATAGCCATTATTCTCATACTCCAAATCAAAAACATTGTTTACCTGACCCGTAAATACAATGGATTTCAATATCGGGATATCGCTTAATCGGTATTGGACGTTAATGTCGTTTACGAAATAAGCCTCTATAGGATTTGAATTTGTATTGGTGATAAATTGTTCTCCAACATATTTAGAAAATAGACTGGCACTGAATGCCTCTGAGGCATTAAACGTAATTACGTTGCCTGCGACCAACCCAGGGGAGAACGAGATATCGGTATTACCAAGATTTGTGAATCCGCCATTGTCATCTTCGACTAAAAAGTCACTGTTTTTATTGGTGCTTATGGCAAGGTTCGGTCTAAGTTGCCATTTGTTCAAAGTTATCGCAGCGTCAATTTCCAATCCCAAGCGATAACTATTACCGCTGTTCTGACGAATTGGAAAACCTACCTCATCCAATTGTCCGGTCAAGACCAACTGGTTTTCAAAATCAAGATAATAGACATTGGTATTCAATTGAAATTGAGGGGAAACGTAGCGCCAACCCAATTCAAAATCATTCAAGCTCTCTGGCTCTGGGTCGCCTGTTTCGAAATCTACACGAGCGGGTTCGCGATTTGCACGGGCATATGAAAAATAAATGTTGTTTTTATTGTTTGGGCGATAGGTAAGACCGGCTTTCGGATTGAAAAAGGTATAGTTTTCATCCACATTCAAAAATCCGCTTGGGTCAAAGAGTTCGCCAGAGGCTTCATAATCAATGTTGCGAAGTTGTAGATCACCAAACAATGAAAGTTTATCATTTAGCTGGTAAGTTGCCTTCGTGTAGATATTAAAGTCTTTTTTATCGCTCACATTGCTGAAAAATCGAAAAGGTATACTTGGCAATTGGGCAAATTCAGCCACAGTAACATTACCAAACTGCTCACCATCATATCTATTGAAGCCCCCACCCAAAACTATATTCCATTTCGTATCTGTATAATTTAGGCTAAATACGGTACCATAGAAATCACTATTTAAAAATCGTTCCGTAACGAGGTCAGAACGTTCAATGGTCTCGCCATTAGATTCAAAACTGGGCAATCGATAAAAGGCCAAATCCCCATTGAAAAAGCTTGGGTCTGACTCGATATATTGCTCAAAAAATCCACGACCATAGGTGTAATGAAAAGAAATGTTACCGACCCAGTTCTCATCAAATCTTTGGGTTAGGTGAAGCTGATAGTGATCTTGTTTATAGTTATCGGTCTGCCGATCATAGAACTGTACATTGCCATCACTATCTAAAAAGAGGCCATCATCATTAAACCTTCTGTCTTCGGCCAAGCGTGCCTCGTTCAAGCCAAAAAACGCTAGACCCGTAATTTCTTCCCCACCAAATACCAAGGCCTTGATAAGGGTATTATCATCTTTATAGACCCCATCTAAAAAATAGGAGCTCAAATCAGAAAAAGCACGATCTACGTAGCCATCAGATTCTATTCTTGAAAGCCTTCCTGAAAAAGCAAAATGGTCGTTTAAAAGTCCCGTGCCAAAACGCACGGTATGTTTTCTTGAATTAAAACTGCCAAAGCTATTTGAAATCTGTGCAAAGGCCTCTTCAGAATAATTATCGGTCAATATATTAACACTTGCACCAAATGCCCCAGCACCGTTGGTAGAAGTACCTACGCCTCGTTGCACTTGAATATTCTCTATTGAGGAAGCAAAGTCTTGTAGGTTCACAAAAAAAGTGGTCTGACTGTCGGCATCGTTATAGGGAATACCGTTAATGGTGACATTAATACGTGAATTATCAGCACCGCGAATTCGAAAATCCGTATAACCAATACCCGTACCGTCAAAGGTGGTGGAGACTACCGATGGCAAATAGTTTAAAAGCACGGGGATATCTTGCCCAAGATTTACTTTTTGAATTGCCGTCTTGTCTAAATTGGTAAATGTTACAGGTACCTTATCAGTGGCCCTAGAGGCGGACACCACAACTTCGTCAAGGTCGATTTTTTTGTTTTTTAAAGAATCCGTTTGTTGCTGTGCACTTAATGACAATGACCATGTCACGAAAAGGAAAAAAGCGAAAATAGATGGTTTCATTCGTAAAATTTTACGAATAAAAGGGGCTATTATTCTGGTTGTTAATTGATTTTTGTTGTTCTAGCTTTTTAAATGGCCAGTTTGACAACTATAAAAGTACCGAATGGCGATTATCGCCTCCCTTGGCAGCATTACCTGCCCAGGTTCGTTGGGTATAATCTCAGCCTGTTTTACAAGCACCCCTTTGAGATAAGGCAAATGTAATACAGTGATAGCTTCTTTCATAGTAAAAAAAGAAAATATTCGAACGTATGAAAACGTTCAAAACCATCCCTAAATGGGTAAGCTAAATTTAATGGCTACGGTTTCTTGAACCAGATACCATTGGCATCTATATACACCGTTCTACGTGTGCCACTCTGTAGCACCATAACCAACTTAAACTGACTCTTATTATTTTTATAGACCGCTGCTAATTTTGAAGTAGGGTATTGTTTTAAAATCTCTTCAACAACCTTAGGTGTCAGTTCACTGGAATCTACTTTTTTAAAATCATCTTCAATGCTGCGTTCAACTTGAAACGCTATTTCAAAGTCATTCGCATTTACACTTGCCGTCATGGTAATAGCCACAAACATGGTAAAAAGAACCTGTCGTCTGATATTCTTGTTCATACCTTCATTTTTAGGTAATTAAATACGGACGTTCGCTTTGCATGGATGTTACCTACTTGGTTTTTTATGAATTATTAAGAAAAAAGGCTGCGTTTGCAGCCTTTATCAACCTTTCTACATTAAATTTCATGGGGTCGACTCCATCAAACTTCATTTGAAATTATTTGCCATGTAGCAGGCTTAGGATAATATATGGTTAGTGTCGCATAGCATTATCCCTGTTTTTTTAAAAAGGGCCGCAATTGAACGACGCGGCCCTTTCAACCAATCAACCAACCAAACTGGACCGCTATAAATGCGCCCCAGTGTTTTTGCGCTCTAAATATTTTACCCCTTTCAACCCAGGGTCTACTATTTTATCATCAACGGTAACCTCTTTTCTTATGTTTAAGGATTTTTCCATATCCGTTTGTTCCACATTCTTGGTGAGATGGGCATCAAGCATCCAGAATACTAGGGTCAGTAATCCAAAAATTCCCGATTTTACCATGTCACTCATTTGTTCCCTGTTTCACTATTATGACACAGGTATTTTTAAAAAGTCACATGACCCCTAGAAAATCACACTTTTTATGTATTTAGATTGGTATTAACAGTTTTTTTATATCCGCTTTTCGATATCACACGTAACTACTATGGTGGGGTGCCAATCTGTAGGTTATGAAAGACAAGTCTAGAAAAAGGTTCACGGTAAAAATAATCGTAAGCTATTCCGTTTTGGCACTTTTAGCGCTTTTGGCAAGTATTTTCATTTATACCGAAATCACGAAATATACTTCATCTGAAATATTGGAGGAGAACGAAGGAAAATTATTGCGAACCAGTTCTTTTTTAACGGAGATCTATAAGTCTGAAAATCTTTCAAAACTGGTGCAACAGCACTACGGTAGAAAAAGTCTTAAAAATTATACCCGAAAAATAGACTCCCTTCTTTTAGAAATAGATACGCTAAAAGTTAATTCGCAAAATACCGTCCAAAAACAATTACTGGACAGTGTTCGACTGCTATTACGACAAAAAGTGGCTAATGTTTCAGAGCTTCGCAGTCTAAGACAGAAAAACGACAAGAGTGGCTCTATAGATTCCCTTTTGCAAAAATTCAATAAAATAGCCCTATCCGTAGGGCAAATCACCCCTGAATCTTTTGTTTCAAATTTCGATGAATTACCAAAAAGAAGTCAAGAAGTGCTAAAGGATTATGTTTCCTATCTTAACAAGAACATTCCCAACCAATCGAAACCCGGAAGCAATGCCAAAAAAATAGATTCCATCCTATCTGCCTCTAAGGCGATTTTATCCGAAGCAAAAATTCAAAGCGAGAAAACAAAGTATGATCTAAGTAAAAAAGAGCGAGAGCTGTATCAAGCTGATATTGAACTGTCACAAAAGCTACAGCGAATTATCTCTGCAATTGATAACGAGATCACAGCGAATACATTAAAAAGCAAAAAACAAAAAAAAGAAGCACTTACCAAAAGTATATATTTAGCTGGTTTTACTGCCCTTATCGGATTTTTGGTGGTCATCTTGTTTACATTTTTAATCCATAAGGATTTTTGGAAAATCGAGAGCTACAAAATGAAATTGGAAGCCGAGAAAAAATTTTCGGAATCGGTATTAAAAAGTAGGGAGCGTTTGATTGCCACGGTAGGGCATGATCTTAAAACCCCATTGACCACTATTTTAGGGTATTCAGGACTAATGGCTACCACAACCTTAAACGGAACGCAACGAACCTATGTGAATACCATAAAATCCGCATCAACTTATGTGGAAGCTCTGGTCAATGACCTATTGGATTTTTCAGAAATAGAAGCTGGTAAAATAACCCTAGACCGCAAACCTTTCAGGATCGACAAATTGATTCGCGAGATTACCGAACACCTAGGTAAAATTCACAACAAAGATGAAGTGGTGGTTCATTTGGATATCTCAAAAAAACTGCATAAGACCATTATTGGCAATCCACTAAGGGTCAGACAAATATTAAACAACCTCATCGGCAATGCCCTAAAATTTACCGAGAAAGGCTCCGTCACTGTTAAGGCAACCGTAACCGAAGAAAATCAGATCTGTGTCTCCATAATCGATACTGGTATTGGAATCGCAAAAGAAAGACAAGAGCTTATTTTCAACGAGTTTTCACAAGCAGAGGAAACTATTGGAAAAAAGTATGGTGGCCATGGTCTTGGTCTGACCATCTCGAAAAAACTGAGCGAACTTTTGAAAGGCCAAATAGTGCTACAAAGTAAATTGGGTGAAGGAAGTACTTTTCAACTCTACCTACCCTTGATCTTTGCTACAGAGGGCAATCATATAGCGAGTGAAAATACCTTAGACCCAACAACTATTTCACTTCTTATCATTGATGATGACCCCTCTTTATTGGGCCTATTGAAAGAGTTGTGCAAAACCGAGGGGATAGTACCCCATACTTTTTCAGATTTCAAAGAAATCAAAAAAAATAAAGCCCTTGATTACCATGCAGTGCTTACCGACATTCAAATGCCCTTGACTGACGGGTTTAAGGTGTTGAAAAAATTACAATCTGGAGACTATACGCATTACAGGCGGCAACCGATTCTTGCCATGACCGGGCAGACGAATATTGACGAAAACGAGTACCTTTTAAAAGGGTTTGCCGATGTACTCAAAAAACCCTTTTCTAAAGCGCTTTTTCTAGAAAAAATTCAAGCGTGTATCACGGCTAATGGCGGGATAAAGAAAAATGCCGATTCACCCGAACCAAGGTCGCTTGCTACAGAACAACCTATTTTCTGTTTAAAAGGTTTAGTATCTTTTTTAGATAATGACTATGGGGTACTTCATGAAATAATCGCCACATTCTTAGCGGATACCAAAAAAAACATGGAGCAACTTTCAGATGCGGTCAGCACTGAAAACATTGAACAAGTGAACGAAATAGCCCATCGTATGTTACCGATGTTCCGTCAATTGAAGGCATCCAATGTTGTCTATGATTTAGAAAAATTAGAGACCATTCAAAAAAAGCAATCAAAAAAAATACAGGAGGTATTTAGTTCACTTGAGAAATCCGTTATGGAATTGGATAATGCCTTGACCGATGAAATCGCTACAAATCGAGATTGTAATGGTTGATCTTATTATACAACGTTTTTCTGGTAATCTTTAATAATACAGCAGCCTTGGATTTATTGAAATTGGTCGTTTTCAATGCTTTTAGGATCTGTTGTTTCTCATAGTTCGATTTCGAAAATAGATTTAAGGTTTCATTTTCGGACGTTACGGTTTCAACTACCTCTTTTGGTAAGGCACCTGTCTCTATATATTCGCCCGAAGAAAGTAATACCGCCCGCTTTATTACATTTTTGAGTTCCCTCAAGTTACCCGGCCAATCGTATTTTTGAAAAAGAAGTATCGTCTCGTCTGTAAACCCCTTAATTTCTTTATTGAGATTATTGTTTGCTTTTTTCAAAAAATGGTCTGCAAACAACATCAAATCTTCAAAACGTTCCCGCAAGGGTGGTATCGCTATGGAAAACTCATTCAGTCTGTGATAGAGATCTTCCCTAAACCCATTTTCATGAACAGCTTCTTGTAAGTTCTCATTGGTTGCACTTATGATTCGAACATCAATCGAAATTTCTTCGGTACCCCCTACTTTTTTGATTTTTCTTTCTTGTATCGCCCTGAGCAGTTGCACCTGATTGCCATAACTAAGGTTCCCTATTTCATCTAAAAAAATCGTGCCTCCCTTGGCCGCTTCAAAATGGCCTACTTTATCTTTAACGGCACCGGTAAAACTACCCTTCACATGGCCAAAGAATTCACTCGTAGCCAATTCTTTTGGTATTGCACCACAATCTACCGCAACGAAGTTTTCATTTTTTCTGTTACTATTGCTATGTATTGCTTTTGCAGTTACTTCCTTCCCTGTGCCGCTCTCACCGGTAATCAACACCGACATATCCGTAGGGGCCACTAATTGGATATACTCTTGAAGCTTTTTTGATTTTTCATTGATTCCCGTTAACACGGAATCTGAATCATCTTTATCCCCAATACGGACCGCACTGGGTACTATTCTATTCGCAAGTTTTTCCTTGGCGCCCTGCAATGATTGTTCAATGAGCATTAGAATTTCGTCGGGTGTAAATGGTTTTGAGATGTAATCGTCTGCTCCCTTTTTCATGGCGTCGACAGCTATACGAACTTCAGCGTGTCCCGTCATTAAAATTACCGGGGTGCCCGGCTTCGCAATCTTTATTTCTTGCAATAGGTCAATCCCATTACTATCAGGTAGTCGAAAGTCTGACAAGATGATGTCAAAATCAATTTTCTTATAATTATCCCTAGCTGAGGTGGCGTTAGGGCAAAAAGAGGTTTTAAAGCCTTTTTTTTCAAAAAAACGTTGTAACATTTTACCAAAGGCAATGTCATCTTCGATAATCAAGATTTTGGGGACCATGAATATAGCTTCGTACTATAAAGATACGTTTACAATGAGGCCCCATAGTTCTAAAATTATCATAAAAAAAGAGCTGTAAAACAGCTCTTTTTCCCAAAAATCCAGTACTACGACTACATACTAACCCAATTTCCTTCTGCATCGGCGTACAACGTGCCCGTTGTACCATCTGATCCAGTAACCTCTAATTTGTATATATTTTCATCATTCATATAAGCTTTATTGACAGTTGCACCTGCATAGTCGGCCTCTAAAGCGTCCGTTACCGCAGAAGGTAAATCTGCAACGGCGATTTCCTTAAAGTCACTTACGAGTACTTCATCCATAATTCCATCGTATACCATAGGGGTTGAAGCTATTGCTACTGATAAACTACCAAGGGTCAATGCTGTCGCAAAAAATAATTTTTTCATTTTTCTTTATTTAGATTAAACTTTTATTTGATTAACCTAAAGGGAAAATAGTGCCATGACATGTATTGCCTTCAAATTTTATATAAGCAATTGATTTTTAGTATTTTAATTTTTTAAGAGGAAATACATCATTGTGTAAAATTGTTTATCCATTTAGTAGGACTGTATATTTTTTACACACTTAATGCAACTTTTAGGCAGTTATGCCTGATGACTTGGTTTTAGAAGGTCATTTACCGTTTTCACGGGATTGAAGGTCATCAAGGGCACTTCAACAAAAATGGTATTCCAATGTGCCATTGCCCCATTCCATAATCCGGGAAGCTCCAGTGCTTTTAGCGCTTTGCCCTCTTTGGTCTTTTCGGTAATAAAACCTTGTTTTTCATCGACAAATCGTAAAAGATCGTATTTTTCACCTTTATGGTTCTTCACCGCACAGACCAAATCAACGGGATTAAAATGTGTTGCATTTTTGAGTATGGAAACTTGTTGTCCATTGTCCATATCAATTTGGGCAGATTCAATTATCTGAAGGGAGCTATTGCCCTGTTGATCTTTAATATAAAATGGTCCCCCACCTGGTTCTCCTTCATTTTTCACCATTCCACAAATACGAATGGGCCGATTTAGTTTGTCGTTCAATAGTTCAATTTTTTTGGCGTCGTCTAAATCGTCATAATCCGATAAAAAGCTGGAATTCAATTCCGTTTCTAAAAATTCTTTAGCCTCTGATACTATAGTGCTATTGATTTCACCGGATTGCAACAGTTTTACAAACTCAAAAGCCTTCGCTTGAATTTTTAAAAGAAGCCCTGCCAACATCTTTTTGCTGTTTGCCACTTCTTCCAAGTTCTCTTCTATCACAACATTATCAATATTCTTGATAAAAATGATATCGGCATCTTGGTCATTTAAATTTTCTATCAGCGCTCCGTGACCTCCCGGTCTAAAAAGAATACTTTCATCACTGTTTCTGAAAGGTTTATTGTCCATAGTAACGGCCAAAGTATCCGTAGAAGGTTTTTGGTTTGAATATGAAATCGAGAAGCTGGTGTCAGTGGCCTTAGATACTTTAGGCGAGGCTTTGTGCTGTTCTTCTTTGAACATACTATTATGCTGTTCTGAAATGGTAAAATGCAGGTTCGCATTGCCATTTGCCTTGGCGTAAAGTGCGGCTTCTTTCAAGTGTTCTTCAAATGGGGTGGCTGAACCTGTTTGATATTGATGAAAGGGCAATAACCCTTTTGGATAAAAACCATAATTAAGCCCTTCTTCTTGAAGCATCTCTTTCACAAAGGTGTGTGCTTTTTCCCCAGTCGACATTCCTTCTGATGGTATTCTTGCCATAATCAAATCGTAAAATGGCAGCTTCGCCATATCGGCAACGAACTGGGCTACGGCAGTGTCATTGGTTCTTTTGATATAATCATCAAAACCTTCAGCACTTGGGTGGTATGCGTCGATAAAATTGAACATTGCCTTAAACATACGGCTTGCCGCACCCGATGCCGGAACAAACTTCAATAAGGAGAGGGAAGAACTATTTGCTTCGAAATAGCGAACTAGGTCTTTTTGTTCTTCTGATGAAAACCTTGATATACCTTCATTAACCACAGCTGCTTTTTCAAGATTCACAAATGGGATTCCTTCTTTGAATGTTTCTATTTGTCCTAATACCTTATCCTTTGAAATTCCTTTCTTATTGAGTTGTTCTAAATCTTTTTCAGTAAAATCCATTCTCTTGGCTTTGAGTTTTTCAATGTGTTCAACAGCTATTTTGAGCCTTGTTTCCTTATCCCCGCTTAAAGTAATAAAATTCTTATCATATTTTTCTAGGGTAGCCTTAAAATAAGCAAACATTGCTTCCCTTTCGTCAGGTTTATCCCTTAAATCGTCAGCTTCCCAAGGGGTATCGATATTTGTGAGTAAATAGAGGTCATAACTATTCCGGAGTGCATATTTCTCTAGTAAAGGATCGCAATTGCCTACATAATACGCCTCCGAATATACTTTTGTTTCCAACAGGTCCGTATCACAAAAAAGAATTTCTTTAGCCCTTTTACTTAATTCGTTCTCTAAGCGCATTTGTCCTTCAGCTATTGGCAACAAATCATGGGGCTCACAGGTTTTTTGTTCACGATCCCATTTCTTTTGAAGGTACTCGCGGGCATACTCGGGCACCCACATTGTATTGTAATATTTGGCCAATTGTCTTGACAGGGTTGTTTTGCCCGTAGATTCAGGACCAAATAAAACTACCTTAATAAGTTTTGAGGGCTCTTGTTTAAGTTTTTCTTCCATGCTTGATAGCCATAAATGGCAATGATTGTAAACAACAAGTATTGAAATGATGAAAAAACCAATCCTTTATAAAGATACAATGGAACGGAAATTAGATCGCCTACAATCCAAAAAATCCAGTTTTCCAATTTTTTTTTGGCCATCAACCACATTCCCACAAAAAAGATGGCCGTGGTAAATGTATCCACATAAGCGGTCCATGAATCAAATCGTTCAAAAATCGAATACACAAAAACGACCAATACTATAGTTGCGATAAAAAGTAGCACCCCCCATTTTCTATCGATGGAATCCATCTGGGTAATGGGAATAAAGTGGGTAGCATCAACTTTTCTTGTCCAAATGTACCATCCATAAATGCTCATGACGAAATAGTAGGCATTGATCATCATATCACCCAACAGGCCATATATAAGTAATATATATACTGCTATTGCAGTGGCGATAATACCCGTAGGATACACCAAGATATTTTCACGTTTTGAGAACCAAACGCTCAATAACGCAAAAAAAACACTGATCGATTCAAGAACAACGATATGGGTCGAAACCCCTTCATACTGGGAAAAAACCCAATCAAAAATGTGGTTCATAATCGCTTCGGTCAGATTTTACGATTTTCATGTAAAGTAAGCCCTTATCCATCAATTCAAAGGCAATCTTGATTTCATCATTCAATACCTGCATTACTTTCGAATACTCCCCAAAAACCTGGGTGCTTAATGGGTTCTCTAACAGGGTCAACCCTGAGGCACGGAGTTTTTGGATGAAATTAATAATATGCTGCTCGAAATCATCTTGTAAGGGGGAAAAGGTAAGTTCTACGGAGATTTCCATTATTTGTTTATGGTTTATGGTTTATGGTTTATGGTTTATGGTTTATGGTTTATGGTTTATGGTTTATGGTTTATGGTTTATG
>CANNDD010000011.1 GCA_947503285.1 uncultured Croceitalea sp. | reverse complement strand
AAGGTTGCGATGTCCTCATCGTCCTCACTCTGGTCACCGTCATCGTTGTTAGGTGTACTGTCGACGTCCGGCAGGTCCGATGCAGTGATTTCGCCAGTCGTATCATAATTACCGTTATCGTTTATTGTCACTTGATAGTCAAGGTCAAGGGTGGCACCGTTGGCAATATCGAGTCCGCTCCAGGTAATGGTGCCGCTACCAGGGTTAAAGATGCCCCCGTTGGAAATGCTCCCCGTTACGATGTCCATTCCCGGTGGTATAGCCACCACAATGTCAACGCCAGTGGCATCCCCCGTCTCAACGGCATCGTTGTTGAAGACGGAAACGGTATAGTCTACGGTATCGCCCACGTTGCCCGTTGCGGTACTGTTGGTGATATCGAGTTCCAGGTCGACCTGTTCAAGGGTGATCGTGGCACTGTCCTCATCATCTTCGCTCTGGTCGCCATCATCGTTGTCGGTTCCACTATCTGGATCACCTTGGTCACTTTCCGTTATTTGTGCAGTGTTTTGGTATTCCCCTGAGGCCCCTGTTGGAGCGTTCAGCGTTGCGGTAAAGCTTACCGAGGTTGAGGCTCCGTTCGTGACGGAAAGGCCCGACCAAGTAATGGTGCTTCCCGATTGTACCCCACCATCGTTGATGGTTCCTACGGTATATCCAATGGGAACAACATCTTCAATGGCCACACCGGTGGCATCGTCGGGCCCTGCATTGGAAACTTCCAAGGTAAAGGTCACCGTATCGCCCACACTTGCGGTGGTAGGACTCACCGTTTTATCTAAACTAAGGTCAGCGGACTGCAATGTGAACGCTAGTAGATCCTCATCGTCCTCGCTCTGGTCACCATCATCGTTGTTCGGTGTACTGTCGACGTCCGGCAGGTCCGATGCGGTTATCTCACCGACCGTATCATAGTTTCCGTTATCGTTGATGGTCACTTGGTAGTCAAGGTCAAGGGTAGCACCATTGGTGATATCAAGCCCACTCCAGGTAATGGTACCGCTGCCGAGGTTGAAGACGCCCCCGTTGGAAATGCTTCCCGTGACGATGTCCATTCCCGGTGGTATGACCACCACAATATCGACACCTGTGGCATCCCCCGTCTCAACGGCATCGTTGTTGAAGACGGAAACGGTATAGTTTACGGTATCGCCCACGTTGCCCGTTGCGGTATTGTTGGTGATATCGAGTTCAAGGTCGACTTGTTCAAGGGTGATCGTGGCACTGTCCTCATCATCTTCGCTCTGGTCGCCGTCGTCGTTATCGGGAGTACTGTCCATATCACTCTGGTCACTTGCGGTGACCTGTGCAGTGTTGGTGTATTCCCCATTGGCTCCGGTAGGCATGTTCACTGTGGCCTCAAAGCTCACCGAGGTAGTACCACTATTGGTCACGGAAAGCCCCGACCAAGTAATGACATTACCAAATTGAACCCCCCCGTCATTAATCGTTGCAATGGTATATCCTGAAGGCACAATGTCTTGAACAGTAACTCCAGTGGCATCTGCGGGACCTGCATTAGACACTTCCAAGGTAAAAGTCACTGTTTCCCCAACATTAGCTACTGCTGGGCTAACCGTTTTATTTAGACTCAAATCAACAATACCGATAATTTCCAAGATCATGGTGTCGGATGAGTTTGCACAAATCCCATTGGTGACGGTCCATTGAAATTCATAAATGCCAACATCCGTTCCAAAGACTTCGGTATTTGGATTGGTATCATCATCAAAAATTGCGGTGGTCGGCCCTGAAACCTGGGTCCATTGCCCGCCACCTGCATTGGGTATTGAAGCGTCTAATACTACTGGTGTAAACTGGACAATATTTTGGTCGGGTCCGGCATTGGCATTGGCCGGTTGCTCCAGGATGACCACTTGCATAGTATCCGTAAAATCACAGCCCCCATTTGAGGTCGTCCAAGTGAATTCATAGGTGCCTGCACCTAAATCCAAAATGAGCGCCTGCGGATCGTTGGCTGCCGTAATATTTGCAGCATTACCGGGATTTCCATTGACGCCTGGACCATTGGTTTGAGACCATGTACCTGTTCCTGAGGCTACAGGTACGGCATCAAGATTCGTTTGGGTGACATCACAAAGCTCTTGATCCGGTCCTGCATCGGCGTCAGAAGGTACATCATCGGTAAAGGTAATGCTCACGGTATCAACCGAAGGGTCGCAGGCCGAAGAAGGGGAATCTGGAAATACCGTATTGCCGTTGGATACGGTCCATGTTAGGGTATACGTGCCTAAGGTGGTAATGTTCGATAATGTCGTTGTTGGCGAATTCGGACTATCAATCACGACTGCACCTCCAGAAGGATCATCACCAGGGTTTTCAAAAGACCAAGTTCCAATACCTACAGCTGGAGGTACGGCATCCAACTGGGCATCCAGTTGGCACCCGGCAGTTTGACTGACACCCGCGTCTGCCGTGGATGGCGGTTCAAAAACCTCCAATCGTAATACATCGGCGCGATTTGAACAAGAATTTACTTCAAAGTTCCATTCCAAAATATAAACTCCTGGAACAGTCAATCCGGAAACTGTGGTATTAGGGTCATTTGGCGTATCAATTACCGCTACACTCCCTGAGGGTTGGCTGGCAAAACGCCATTCGGCATTGGTCACGTCCCCAGGTGGAGCACTACCAGCCAAGGTAGTGGTGCCTGCCACTACCAAATCGTCGATACATAAAATTTGATTTGGCCCGGCGTCAGGATCAACTGATGGTGGTAAACTCGTACTTACCACTACCTGATCGGAAGTTACCGGACAAGTACCGCCATAATCCGTTGTAAACTCAAAGGTGTACGAGTCACTGGAAAAAATCGTCACATTGGCAATAAAGCTATTAGCCGGTTGTTGCACAATATCTGCAGGAGTGCCGGGATTTCCCGATACTCCAGGTCCATCTACCTGTGTCCAGATACCTTGGGAACCAAAAGTTGCCTCCAAAGTAAAGTTGTTGGTTTCGCAAAAAGTCAAATCGGGTCCTGCATTTGCTGCCGAGAATACCTGAATTTGAACAATATCGGTAGATGCCGGACAAGGAAAACCTGAAGCGATATTCCATTGTAAGGTATACGTGCCAGTAACCAAATCCGTTATGGTGGCATTGGGGTCGTTGACATCTGAAAACGTGGGGGTGCTTGGTGCACCGGGCTGTACCGTCCAAAAACCAGACTCAACCGTTGCGTTGAAGGCGTTGGCGCCCAATGTAGCTTGTGAATCGTTGCAAATGACCTGATCTGATCCTGCTGCGGACGTTGTAGGCGGTATGCCAACGACTATAGTAATTTGGTCGGATGCTGAGGAACAACTGCCGTTCGAAGCCGTCCATTCAAAGGTATATTCCCCAGAAAAGGCAAATGTGAATTGTGCTGAAGGACTCGTATCGTCATTGATGGTCACCCCTCCAGGCCCGGTCAATTGGGTCCATAGCCCCGTGGCTCCGGTCGAAGCAGAGGCTGCCATGTTGGCTGTAGTCGAACATAGCTCTTGATCAGGTCCGGCATCTGCGGTGGCAGGAGCGCCTACGGTAATTTCAACATTATCCGTGGCGTCTTGACACGAGGGATCCAATGTGCTGATGGTCCAGGTCAAGGTGTAACTTTGTTCGATTGAGATAGACACCGAAGTATTGAATTGGGTGGCATCTGCAAATGCGATTCCTGTGTTGGGCACTGCAGTCCATAGCCCTTCTTCTGAGGCTAATGGTGCACTGCCGCTTAAGGTCGTTGCTACCGTTCCCGTCGGCAAACATTGATCCGGCCCAGCGTTGGCTATGGACGGACCTTGTACTGCATTGGTGTTTATAGTCACCGTATCAGTACCTGTAGAGGGACAAATCGGATCGGAAGGATTAGAAATGGACCACCGCAGTACGTAAGTTTCGTTGGGATCGTCCAATCCGAAAACAGTCGTATTTGGGTCATTTTCATCGGAAAAGGTAATGATCGCACCCCCCGGAGCACTATCAACGGTCCATGTACCTAGCAAGGTTGAATTGGGAACAGGGTCTGCATCCAAAACAACAGGTCCAGCGAAACAAACCGTTTGGTCGGGACCAGCTTCGGTTGGGATCCCAGAAGACGATGATACGAAAACTAGCACATCATCTTCTGCAGGTGGAGAACATGGTGCCCCGCCACTGATCGTATATCTAAATCGATACGTGCCTGGAACCATGTTGGATACATTGATGTTAGTGGCAAAAGGGTCATCAATAGTTGCCGTAGAAGGCCCTTCAACCTGAGACCAGATACCCGATCCTATGGAGGGTGCATTACCCGCAAGTGCAGTCGAGGTCACATCACAAGCCAAGGTTTGGTCCGTGCCCGCATTAGCAGCTGTGGGAACGAGCGCCACCGTAACCTGAATTTCATCAGTGGCCTGTGTGCAGCCCAAGCGTTGTTCACCGCCAACCGACCTTCTGAATAAAATGGTATAAGTTCCCTCTTCATCAAAACTTAAGTCTAAAGGGCTACTTCCCGTAGCGGAGAAACTGCCCGGGTTTACCAATGTAGAACCTGAAGGTCCGTCTACAATACTAAATGTATTTGAACCTTCCCCCGTTGTTGTGAAAGGGATGTCGACATTCAAGAATCCACAAGGGGCGACAATATCATCGCCACCATTGGCGGTAATTGATATAGGGTCTGGGGAATAATTTATAGTGACTTGGTCGATATCATCACAGCCTGTCACCGAGTTTAAAGTGGTCAATCGGAAGACATAGGTGCTGGGAGAAGCCAGTCCGGTAACACGTGTAGATACCTCATTGGGTGAAACGATGGTGACCCCTGCGGTAGGCCCACTGATCTGCGTCCATTCAACAGTTTCATTGGTGAACTCCGGTGATGAACCAACCAAGGTAACCGTGTCTACCGTAGGGTCACAAATTCTGATGGTCGAGGCCGTACTGTTGTTCGTTACATCTTGGGTTGCAGCTGGAACTGTTATGGTCATGGTATCAACACCGTTGGCACAAGGCCCGGCTACTGTCCATCGAAAGGTATAGGTACCTTCAATAAGTTCGGAAACATTGGTTTGATTGTTATTTGGATTGGCTATAGTGGGAGTACTTGGCCCACTTACAAAGGACCACGTGCCTTGTTGTCCGTTGACATTGTTTCCCCCAAAAGAACCATTCAGATTGGTGTTTTGGGAAACGGTGTAACAGTTATCCAAAGTTTGATCGGATCCCGCGCTTACAGGTTCTACCCCTCCACTATTGATTACCGTTATGGTATCAAATGACTCGCAGAATTGTCCCGGTGCAAAATTAGGACCTGTAATGGTCCAGCGTAAAGTGGTGGTTCCGGCAGAAGTTTCGGGTAATGTCAAGGTCGTCGTGGGGGAAGTAGGGAAATTTATAATGACCCCGGCATTATTGTTTCCATCGATACTCCATACCCCTGTTTCACCAGCATTTAGTGGTGCATTGGCCGATGTCACGATTGCCCCACTCGAATCTGGGCAACTCTCCAAATTGCTTCCCGCATCGGCTATGGTTATGGGTTCTACGGTTATGACCACATCTTGAAAGACGGATGCCCCATCAGTACAATCGGCCGAAAGCCGGAAGGTATAGCTATTACCCCCAATCAACCCTGAAATTGCCGTGTTCAAATCGGTCGGGTTGGCAATACTGACCGAAGGGCCCCCAACCTGAGACCAGATGGGTGTTGAGGCCAATAGGCCCGATGCCGAACCAGTAAGGTTGTATGTAGCGTTTTCACAGATAGTCTCCGCCACTCCTGCATTTACCGAGCAGTTTTGTGAGAATGCTTGTTGCATGCTGAACAATGTGAAGAGCGTGAAGCTTAATAGGAATCCTTTTTTGGTGGTTATAGAAATCATGGATTAGTGTTTTGTATTACATTAAATGTAAGAATAATCAAACATATATATTATATTTTATTTAACGGTTCGATATGTTGTCATTCGTCGATAAGCTGTTGTCAAACAAAGGTTAATCGATGAAAAGCAGACATTTTCTTGGTTATGGGGATTTGTTAAACTTATCATAAGACACCGACTAAGGGGATAAAGTCACATCGTTTGAAAAAATAACCGTGTTTTTTGATCATTTGAGATACGCTGGACTTATGGCTATATTTATATCTCTTCAAATTTTAATTATCCGTCATTATGAGCATTGAGAAAAAGATTGCAGCTAAACGTGCCGTTGAATTGGTTGAGGATGGTATGATCGTGGGATTGGGAACAGGTTCTACCGCGACCTATATGATCCATGCTTTGGCAGAACGTGTTACGAATGGCTTGACGATAACCGGGGTTCCCTCATCACAACGAACAGCGGATTTGGCCAAGGAATGTGGTATACCATTGACCACCCTTGATGAAGCGGTTATTTTGGATATCAATATTGATGGGGCCGACGAGTTCGATTCAAAATTACAGATGATAAAAGGTGGCGGTGGTGCACTGCTCAGGGAAAAGATCATAGCCTATAATTCAAAACAAAATGTGATCATTACCGATTCATCAAAGCAGGTTGAAAAGCTGGGAAAGTTCAAGTTGCCCATAGAGGTCATTCCCTTTTCCAAAAATGGTATACTGCGAAAGTTGGAAAAAATGGGGTTGCAGCCTGCCTTGCGCATCAAAAATGAAGTGCCTTTTGAAACTGATGAAAACAATGTCATTATCGACGTGGATGCTTTTGACATTGATGATCTACATGAACTCAATCATACTCTTTTAGCAATACCTGGTGTTGTGGAAACCGGCCTTTTTTTAGATTTAGCGAACTATATCATTATGGGGAAGAATGAAAGCATAACGATTTTTGAAAGGAAGTAAAGTTAAGCAGTATTCATTAATGTTACCTACAACTTTCCCCAATACTATCGCTCCCCATTACCCTATTAAATCAATACACAACCTCACTAATTTGAACAACGGGTTGAATGTTCGTATAATTGGGAATGTCGCTTAAAATTTTTTCTGCATTGGCGGTGAAAGCATTTTGGTAATCAGAAAGTGTATTAAAATAAAAATAACCGACCGCTACGTAAGGCAAGGGCTCTTCAGGCGTTCTACCAGCCACCCCTTTATCAATAGCGTAGCGCTTTAAAGGGTCACCGAATAGATCGGCAACCATCGGCATGTGTTTATCGGTGTAGTAATCCATATCGAATGTCTTTCCTTCACTACTTGGGTATAGGATTGCCACTTTGACCATGCCTTTTTCGGTTTTGGGGGTATCGGTTTTAATCTGCAGGCAGCCCACAAATAAGGCGGCGGCGATAATGGGGAAGATAGTTTTAAGTTTCATGTTACTCAGATTTAATGATTATGACGTTGTATTGATTTGTTTTCACCGAAATAGCTCACCTATGTTGACCGATATTAAAGGTTCTGAAAGCCATATATAGGATTTAATCTACCAATAATTTTGTTTTAATAGCGTAAGTTTCTAAAGAACCTTATCTTTTTTATTCCTTAAATTAAAACATTCCTTAAATTTAAAGCTTTACGTTAAACAAAATGGGAATGTATTACCTAGGGATAGATTTGGGCAGTTCTTCAATAAAAGTGGCATTGGTCAAAAGCGATACGGGCGAAGAAGTGACCGTAGTGCAAGAGCCCGAAGAAGAAATGTCGATGTATGCGGAGTACAGTGGTTGGGCCGAGCAAGATCCCGAAATATGGTGGAACCATGTCTGTAAAGGGATCCAACGTATTAAGACGACCCAAAATATTGATGCAAAAGATATTATTGGTGTGGGTATAGCCTATCAAATGCATGGCTTGGTCGTGGTTGATAAGGAAGGAAAACCGTTACGAAAATCCATAATTTGGTGCGACAGTCGTGCTGTTGACATTGGTAGCAAAGCCTATCATGACATCGGAGAAACCAAATGTGATGGACACTTATTGAATTCACCAGCTAATTTCACGGCTTCTAAATTGGCATGGGTAAAGCGTAATGAGCCCGATGTCTTTGCCAAGGTTGATAAGTTTATGCTTCCAGGCGATTATATCGCCTTTCGCCTTTCGAACACTATCAATTCCACGGTTTCCGGTTTGTCAGAAGGGGTTTTCTGGGATTTTAAGACCGATTCCATATCGCAAGATGTTTTAGCCTATTACGATATACCTGAGGCCGTAGTGCCTGAATTGGCACCAACTTTTGGTACGCAAAGCACCGTATCGACCTTAGGTGCCCAACAAAGCGGATTGGCCGAGGGGACTCCTATTCTATATCGCGCAGGCGACCAGCCCAATAATGCCTTGGCCCTAAATGTGTTCAATGTAGGCGAAATTGCCGCAACTGGTGGCACCTCTGGAGTGGTCTACGCGATTACCGATAATCTTTCGGTTAAGGAGACGGCACGGGTAAATAATTTCGCCCACGTCAATTACGGTGAGAATAATCAAAAAAACATTGGGAAGTTGTTGTGCGTAAACGGTGCAGGAATACAGTATCGCTGGCTGTTGAACAATTTATCGGTTTCTTCTTATGATGAAATGAACACCTTGGCCGATACTGTTGAAATTGGTGCAAACGGTGTTCAAATAATTCCCTTTGGTAACGGGGCCGAACGAATGCTTGACAATAAAGAAGTAGGTACCCGAATCTTGAATTTGAATTTGAACCGGCACTCTAAAGCACACTTATGCAGGGCGGCATTGGAAGGTATCGCATTTGCCTTTGTATATGGTATTGAGATCATGAAATCAGATGGAATCAAAGCAACCGTTATGAAAGCGGGCAATGATAATTTATTTCGCTCAGCGCTGTTTTCAAATGCGATTGCTACCTTAACAGGACAGGATATTGAGATTTACAATACGACAGGAGCAATAGGGGCCGCTAGGGCATGCGCCATTACTGAAAGGGGATATGATACCTTTTCCTCATTTATGCAGCATGATTATATCAAGACCTATCATCCCACTGGGGATAAAACGGACTATCAAAAGGCGTATGAAAAGTGGAAACACGAATTGGAATCAATAATTAACTAACTAATATTCATAACAATGGCACTCTTAGGAGAAAAAGAATTTTTTAAAGGAATCGGTGAGATCAAATACGAGGGAAAAGAGTCTGATAACCCGTTGGCCTTCAAATTTTATAATCCGGATCAAGTAGTCGCAGGCAAGACGATGCGCGATCATTTTAAATTTGCCGTAGCCTATTGGCATACCTTATGTGGTACTGGTGGTGATCCTTTCGGCCCGGGTACCAAACAATTTCCCTGGTCTACCCACCCAGACCCTTTAAAAGCAGCTGAGGATAAAGCAGATGCAGCTTTTGAGTTCATTACCAAAATGGGGTTTGATTACTATTGCTTTCATGATTTTGATCTAATCGATGAAGGGGGTTCCCTTGTTGAATCAGAAAAAAGAATTCAACACATTGTTTCGTATTTGAAAGATAAGCAAGAGGTCTCAGGGGTGAAGTTGCTTTGGGGGACCTCCAATTGTTTTTCCAATCCAAGATATATGAATGGTGCAGCCAGCAACCCAGATTTTGATGTTGTGGCTCGGGCCGGGGCGCAAGTGAAAATCGCCTTGGATGCTACCATGGCCCTTAACGGCGAGAACTATGTTTTTTGGGGTGGTCGAGAAGGTTACATGTCGCTTTTGAACACCAATATGAAATTGGAACAAGATAATATTGGACGGTTCTTGAATATGGCGAAGGACTATGCCCGAAGCCAGGGCTTTAAAGGCACCTTCTTTATTGAACCAAAACCTATGGAACCGACCAAACATCAATATGATTTTGATGCGGCAACTTCGATAAATACGATTCGGGCCTATGGATTGGAAAATGATTTTAAATTGAACATTGAAGTGAACCACGCCACCCTCGCCCAACATACCTTTCAGCATGAATTGCAAGTTGCTGCAGATGCCGGCATGTTGGGCAGTATAGATGCCAACCGGGGTGATTATCAAAATGGATGGGATACCGACCAATTTCCTAACAATGTGATGGAGACCGCAGAAGCCATGTTGGTATTTCTAAAATCCGGAGGATTACAAGGTGGAGGGGTTAACTTTGATGCCAAGACCAGACGTAATTCAACGGATTTGGATGATATTTTCTTGGCCCACATAGGCGGTGCAGACACCTTTGCCCGTGCTTTGTTGGTTGCTGATGCCGTCATTCAAAATTCTCCATATGAGGATTTGTTGGGCAAACGATACGGATCTTTTGCTTCAGGAAAAGGGGCCGAGTTTGTTTCTGGTAAACTTTCCTTAACCGATTTGTACGATCATGCAAGTGCCAACGGAGAACCAAAACAAACAAGCGGTAAACAAGAGCTATTTGAGAATATTTTAAATCAATACAGTTAGTAGTTCGCCTATGGAATCGATATTGGAAACCGCGGATTGGTGGGTATTAGGGGCCTATCTTTTTGCCTTGATAGGGGTGGCCGTTTGGGTGGTGCTACAAAAAAACAAGAATACCGAAGACTATTTTCTAGCCGGTAGAAATGTAGGTTGGTTCGTAATCGGGGCCTCGATCTTTGCCTCGAACATAGGATCGGAACATGTTGTTGGCCTAGCAGGTACCGGTGCTGAATCGGGTATGCCCATGGCCCACTATGAGTTGCATGCTTGGATTGTATTATTATTAGGCTGGTTATTTCTGCCCTTCTATTTTCGCAGCAATGCGTTTACGATGCCCGAGTTTTTAGAAAAACGTTTTGATAGCCGGTCCCGATGGTTTTTATCCGTCTTTTCACTGGTGGGCTATGTGATCACCAAAGTTTCAGTAACCATTTATGCCGGGGGTATCGTAGTGTCTGAATTATTGGGGATTCCATTCTGGTATGGAGCCATTGGTATTGTTGTATTTACGGGAGCTTACACCATTATCGGCGGTATGAAGGCCGTCATTTATACAGAAACCTTGCAAACCGTGATTTTGATTGCAGGCTCTTTGATCATTACCTACCTAGGCCTCGAAAAAGTAGGTGGCTGGGAAGAATTACGTTTGGCGGCAGGTAGCGAGCATTTCAATATGTGGCGCCCTATAAATGACCCCGACTTTCCATGGACGGGCATGCTGATAGGGGGTACCATCGTAGGAATTTGGTATTGGTGTACCGATCAATATATCGTACAACGGACCTTGGCCGCTAACAATATCAAAATAGGAAGAAGAGGGGCGATTTTTGGGGCCTATCTAAAACTGTTGCCCATTTTTATTTTCCTGATTCCTGGGATTATTGCCTTCGCCCTTGCCCAACAAGGTGTATTGACCTACGAAAAAAGTGATGAGGTGTTTCCGGTTTTGGTAAAGACCCTTTTGCCTGTTGGTTTAAAAGGCCTGGTAGCAGGGGGATTAATGGCAGCCCTAATGAGTTCGTTGGCCTCGGTATTTAATTCTTGCTCCACGATATTTACGATTGATATCTATAAAAAGCTAAAACCGCTGACCGACGAGAAGAAATTGCTTAGAATAGGTAAGGTAGCTACCTCTATTGTTGTTGTTTTGGGCATTATTTGGATTCCGATTATGGAAAAAATAGGTGGCGGGGTACTTTATCAATACTTACAAAGTGTACAATCGTATATTGCACCACCCATAACCGCTGTTTTTTTACTGGGCATTCTATGGAAACGAACCAATTCCAAAGCGGCAATCGTAACCTTGTTTTCCGGTTTGGTAGTGGCCGCACTTCGAATTATGGCAGAGATTTATCAAGCTGATTTGTCTGGGGTTTTCCTATCGTTTGCGACTATCAATTTTGCGCATATGGCCATTTTTATGTTCATTTTTTCAGTGATTGTTTGTATTTCGGTGACCTTGGCGACCAATCCACCCGATTATGTGGCTATTCGGGGGCTTTCTTTGGGAACGTTGACCGAAGAGGATATCAAATTGAACAAGCAAAGTATATCGACCGTAGATATCATTTTGTCGCTGGTATTGATTGTAGTGGTTATAGGAGTACTTTCCTATTTCACGGGATAACATAGTAATAAGAACTGTTTTGAAAAAAGAAATGACCATTTTTGTAGATATGGACGAGGTAATTGCCGATTCATATCAAGCCCATATCGATATTTATAATGAAGAATACGAGGGCAATTTCACCAAAATGGATTGTCAGGGTAAGGAATTTTGGCAATGCGTGCCTGAACAACACCAACAGCGTGTGAAGGACCATGCCTGGCAGGTAGGCTATTTTCGAGACTTAAAGGTTATTGAGCATAGCCAAGACGTGCTTAAGGAATTGTGCAAGCTGCATCATGTCTACATTGCTTCAGCTGCAATGCAGTTTCCGAATTCGCTTCGTGAAAAATCAGATTGGCTAGACGATTTTTTTCCATTTATTCCATGGCAAAATCGAATTTTATGTGGGGATAAGCATATTTTAAAAGGTGACGTCTTGATTGATGATAGAAGTTATAATCTAAGGCACTTTGAAGGTCGCTCCCTTTTATTTACTTCGCCCCATAATACTGAAACAAATGATTTTGAAAGAGTGGATTCATGGTTGGAAATTGGGGAAAGATTATTGAAATGAAAAACTTTTTAGTCGTAGTGGTATCGCTCTTAATGACGGGATGTGCAGGACAAAGCCGACTTATTGAGGGGGAACTGGAGACCGTCTCGACGGAAAATCTGCAATACTATCTTTATTATCCCCAAGCGTATGAAAGTAATGCGGACAAAGATTTCGGACTGTTGTTATTTTTACACGGAGGAGGCGAGTCTGGAGGCGATTTAGAGGAAATAAAGAAGAATGGCCCTCCGAAACTACTCGTAGAAGGTAAGGAATTCCCTTTTTTGGTCTTGGCCCCCCAGAATCCGCACCAGAAAAAATGGTGGAATGTTGAGGCGATAACCCAATTGTTGGATTCCGTCATTGCCGAAAATAGGGTAGACCCGAAAAGGATCTATTTAACGGGATTGAGCCGTGGGGGAGGGGCAGCATGGAACATGGCGGTGCAATACCCCGATAAATGGGCCGCTTTGGTCGTAGTGTGTGGTATGACTCCGATTCCCTATGCACATTGGATAGACAAAAACTTGCCCATTTGGGTATTCCATGGGGATGAGGATGCGTCCATACCGGTTGCGGAATCAGATCAGATGGTAGCCAGATTGAAAAAAATGGGCTATGATGTCAATTACACCCGTTACGAGGGTGTAGGCCACAATTCATGGACCAGGGCCTATACTACTGATGGGCTATATGAATGGATTGCTGATCAAAAACGGGAATGATATGTGCAGGATAATCTTTTTGGTCATTTTCGTCTGCTTAGTGGGCTGCAAACGTACTTCATCGTCATCTTTACCCGTATTGGAATCGAAAGAAGTGGGTTTTGAAAAGACCGAAGCTAAAGACACCATACTAGCTCCAGAAGCGCCGGAAGATAGTATTGTAGCCGAGTTTCAATTAAAGTCATTTACAGGGCTAGCCGACACCACGTTTATTAGATTGGCGGATTTTAGTACCGATTTTGCTTATGATATGCGTTATGCCACGGAAAATAATTTTTTAAAGGCCAAAGTCTATGATTGTGCTGAATGCTATACCCGTGTAAAAACAGCAAAAGCACTGCTAGCTGCCAACAAGGAATTCATGGAAAAGGGATATCGAATCAAGTTCTATGATTGTTATCGCCCCAATTCGGTTCAGTATAAGATGTGGGCTATAATGCCGAATCCGCAGTACGTGGCAAATCCCGTAAAAGGTTCCATCCATAATAAGGGTGGGGCAGTAGATATTACCTTGGTTGATTTAGAGGGTAATGAACTGGATATGGGTACGGATTTTGATTTCTTCGGAAAAAGGGCACATCACGACCATGTGGATTTGCCCCAAAATATTTTGAACAACCGAAAACTGCTAAAAGAGACCATGGAGGCCCATGGCTTTTGGTCCATACGAACGGAATGGTGGCACTATAATCTTTCTGCTGGCTCAAATGATAAGGTAGCTGATTTTAAGTGGGCGTGTGAGTGAACGGTTAGTTATGAATAGTACAGGAGTAAACTAGCGTTTGCTTTCCACTATGACATAGAGAAAGCTTTTGGTTTTGTCTTTTCTTTTTTTGTCCAAAGCAAAATCCCAAAGATTTTGCGACATTATAAATATACACAGACCTTGGCGTAAAACTCGAAGTCCGTATTAATTATAGGTATTGTTATCTGCTGGCTTTTCTGCGTTATGATTGCGATTTTTTATTGTCCATATAACATTGAGAATAAATACTACAATTGAAATAATATTCAACATAACAATTAGTCGCAAGTCCATGTATAGTAAGTCTTCGGCTAAAAATACTAGACTGAGTGAAACTAAATGAAGAATAGAAAGTAACTTATTTGTCGAATAATTTAGAATTGCAATTATTCCATAACCAATTACAGGAATTACATAAGTCCAGCCTTTCATAAAGAAAATCCAGTTTGAAATGTCCCATTGCCAATTAACCGTTTTGTTAATTCCTATTTGTTCGTTTCCTCCAAAATATATTGAAATCAATAAAAGGAAAATAGCTAATAAGAACATCCTTTTCTGGACTAATTTATCAAAGGTCATATTTTGAATTGAGTAATTTGAGCTCGCAGATAACGGTAGACCTATGAACAGTACTAGAGCAAACTGACGTTCGCTTTCCGCCGTGCACATAGCGAAATCTTTTTGTTTTCTTTTTTTCTTTGTCCCGTTAAAAAGCAAAATCCAAAAGATTTTGCGGACTTCATAAAAATACACAAGCCCTGCGATTAAGACCGAAGCCCGTATTGTTTATAGATTGTGTTGTAGCCAGTTTTATTACGTTCTACCATTCAATTCTACTCCATTTTGTTCCGCCATCATATTTTGTAACCCAAATATTATAAGTGTTTTCTTCTGGTAAAAGAATATCATTGTATCCCTGCTTTTTTAATTCTTTAATAAACTTTTTGAAGACCAAATATGAGCGTGCAGTTATTATTGAACCGCCACTCTCAGAAATCCAAATTCTAATAGTTTCATTATTGACCACTTGTTCTTTGCTTCTGACTTTTACCCAATCTAGATACAATTCGACCGTACTTTGAACTAGAATTCTTGTTGTTTTTGAAATGCTGTTATTAGACACTTTTGATACTGTCCAACCCAAAAACCCTCCAGTTGCTATCAATATTGTAACCATTAAACTTATAGCACTCCAAAAATTTGGGTCATTTGGATTACTAAAAATATCTTTTAAATTTTCTATCAAGGACGAATGAATTAGTAGGTTATAAAGAGACTTATTATTTGCAGTAAAAATCCAAAAGTTAAAAGAACTAATGCAATTGTAGATTGTTTTTGAGCTTTTGTTAAGGGTAATTTTTCATTTAGTTTTTCTATTTCAATTTGTTCCTCGGTCTTTTCTAATTCTTTTCCTTCCAATCCAGCTTTATAATGGTTAATAAACGATTGTTTATTGAGGCTAGCTTCAGTTAAAATATCCCCTTTTCGATTTGTCCTCTCGATATAGAGTAAGATTAAAACACCACACAAATCCATAAATAAACCAATTCCTGCTATTAATTTAGAAACTGAAATTTCAAGTCCTTCCATTTGATTCTTAAATTGGCTACAACGTACGTATAAACAAACTAGTTTGTTTTTATAGGTACTTAAAGATACGAGTTCGGTTTAAACCTTTTGACACTTTATTACAACACGTTGATTATTTAAATCAGTTGTAAAAAGCAGATAGGTATCTCCTCCATCTTTCAGTTTGAGCTTTTGTCGAAGGCTAGCTACAGACTCTGGAAAATTACGCGTGGTGATATTGACCTTTGTCAGCTCAAGCTGTTGAAGTTTCTTTTTGTTGTAAGTCAAAACATTCTGAATTTTGAAGCGACGTCCTGGAAAGTCCAGCAATCTGTCAGCGGTATACAAATGCGAATGTTCATGCAATTTTTTTACACCCATGGTTTTTCCGATAGATTTAAAACCACCTGATTTCAGAATGGCGGCATTGGGTTCGTAGAGATAGGTACCTGGCAATCCTAATTCTGCAACAATCCCTTTTTCCGTCGAAAGGGTGAAATCAAAATGGTGTTCTTTATCTTTTACAAGATTGACCGTTTTGATCGCTACCTCACCTTGATAGCCTTTTTCTAAAATCCATAGCAATTCCTTGACCTCATTTTTAACGGCAACCACATGAATTTCCTTTACGAATTCCAATTCTGAGATTCCTTGCGAAATATCCAAGAGGGGAGAGGTCTTTACCAAGATATTTTTGGTTTTCCGAAAAATGGCATCCAATTCGTCAGGAATATTCGGAAGGCAATCCTGCAATAAAAATACTTTACCCTTCACCTCATTCCTGCGCGAGGGATCCACAAAAACCCAGTCAAATTTTAGGTCTGAATTCTTTAAAAATTTGATACCATCCCCGATTTTAAAAGCGGTGTTTTTTACCTCTAAGACCTTAAAATTATGGGCTGCGATTTCAGATAGTTTTTCATTCATTTCACAATGAATGATGTCATCAAATTTCTTTGAAAAGAAATAGCTGTCGACCCCTAATCCCCCAGTGATGTCGAGCAGTGATTTTCCACGTATCAAATCCGCTTTATATTCGGCAGTCGCTTCTGAACTTGTCTGCTCAATATGCAACTTTTTTGGATAGTATATTTTGGGGGTATTGAACCAAGAGGGCAGTTTATATCGGCACTTTTTTTTGGCTTCTAGCTGCTCCACCAATTCTTTTTGGCCAACACCGTCAAAAAAAGACTTTTTCAACAATACTGACACGATGTCAGTATCCCAATTATTTTTTATAAAATCCTGTACACCAGATTTTAAAATAGATTCATTCAAACTGCTGCTATAAGTCTTTAGTTAGCTTTTTTACGATGCTGTTTTCGCTCAAAAATTCCTTTAAAATTACCTTTATCGCAGTATAACCAGGTACTGCGATGACCATTCCCACGACTCCAAAAAGTAACCCCGCTATGATAATGACCAAAAAGATTTCAAGCGGGTGCGACTTGACGGAATTCGAAAAAATAAAGGGTTGCGAAAAGAAATTATCGATGAGTTGCCCAATGCACAATCCGATAAGTACATACAATGTTTTTGCTAAGATTACCGAACTAAAATCAGCACCTAAATAACTGGTCATTGTAAGGGTGATCATGATGACCCCACCGATAATCGGACCCACATACGGAATGATGTTAAAGAGGGAACATAAAAAGGCGATTACAATGGCATTTTCAACCCCGACGATAAGCAGGGTGATGGTGTAAATAATGAATAAAATAAAAAGCTGGAGTAAAATCCCCCCAAAGTATCTAGACAGCAGGTTATTGATTTTGTCAATCGATTTAATCATGCTACCCTCTTTGGTACTCGGTACGAAGGTCATGACACCGTTTTGAAATAGTTTACTATCCTTCAAGAAGAAAAATGATATAAAAAGAACCGAAAAGAGCCCAATACTAAAATTGCTGAGCACATTAAAAAATGAGTTCAAGAAATCTGGTATAAAATTCAGGTCGAGCCCTTCGAGTATGTTCTTGTTCAAATCAGAATCTTCTATGATTTCGTCAACGTTGGCGGTAGAAATGCCGAGGTAATCGGTAATCTCGAGATATAAATTGTTTAGGTTGTCTTTTAAGGCCTCAATATCCAACAGGGAAAGGTTTCTACTTTGTTCATTCACCAGCGGGATAAAAAGCGCCAAAATGCCAATGAAAACCCCCAACATCAAAAACATGGTCAGAACCACGGCCAAAGTGTTCGGAAACTTCAATTTCCTCCTTAAGAATAGTACTATTGGCCTACCCAACAAGGCGATTACGGCAGCAATGGCCAAGTAGGCCAATACCGATCGGATCTCAATCAAAAAATAGAAAGTGATTACGATTGCAGCTATGATAAAAACTGCCCTAAGAATACCGTTTGCAATGATTTTGGAGTTCATAGATTAGGTTTTAAAGGCATAGGCTATGATATTGGCCCCCATTTTTAGGGCTTTCAAACGAATTTCCTCAGGGTCATTGTGTACCGAGGGGTCTTCCCATCCATCACCCAAATCGCTTTCGTATGTGAACAGCAGTATCAAGCGACCTTCGTGAAAGATACCCAAGGCTTGTGGTCGTTTTCCATCATGTTCATGAATTTTTGGTAATCCTTCAGGGAATTGGAATTTTTGACTGAAAACAGGGTGGTCACTACCCAATTCTTCCAACTCCTTATCAGGAAACACCTTTTTGAGTTCCCTTTTTAAATACGGGTACATGCCATAATTATCATCAATGTGCAAAAAGCCACCGGCCAAAAGATAGGTCTGCAAATTTTCTGCCTCTTCGTCAGAAAAGAAAACATTGCCGTGGCCCGTCATATGTAAGAAGGGGTATTGAAAAATAGTAGGGTCACCCACCTCCACGGTTTGGGGCTTTTCCGTTATTTGGGTGTTGATGTTCTTATTACAGAATTCAATCAAATTGGGCAATGCGGTAGGGTTCGAATACCAATCGCCACCGCCACCATATTTTAGAATGGCGACCTCTTGTGATTGTGTTGTTGTAATCACAAAAAAAGTTAAAAAACAATACCCCAAAGTAAGTTGTTTCATCAAAACACGAATAATCGATAAAATCAAAAATACCGAATATAATGTATAAAAAAATCATAATACCAATAGTAATATTCGTTGGGTTGACAACAACGGCATTCTATACGATCAATGAAGCGGAAAATGCAAAGAATCGGGAAGAAAAGCCAGTTTTAGGTGAGTATGACGCAGTGGTGGTGTTAGAGCTTTTTACCTCACAAGGATGTTCTAGTTGTCCCCCGGCGGATGTTTTATTGGAAAAGGCAAAAAAAGATTTTCCTGAAAAGGTTTTCGCATTATCCTATCATGTGGATTATTGGAATTATATCGGATGGGAAGACCCTTTCAGCAAATCGAACTTTAGCAAGAAGCAAAGGGCTTACAATCAAAAATTTAAATCGAGAAGCAACTATACCCCACAGTTGGTGGTCAACGGTAAAGAGCATTTCGTAGGTTCGAATGGGTACAAATTGGACACTAAAATTCAAGAATATGGCAAACGGAAGGCCGTTAACGAAATTCAGCTATCCAATATAAAGGAAAGTGGCCGCAGCATCAGTTTTGATTATACGGTAAAGGGAACGTTGAACGATAAGCAATTACGGGCAGTCTTGGTATTGGATGAGCGAACCACAGCGGTAAAACGAGGTGAAAATCGAAGTAGGGTGCTTAAAAATGCCAATGTCGTGATTGCTGAAAAATACATTCCGTTGAATACTGCAAGAGGTACCTCTAGTCTGACGATCCCCAGTTTGGCCAGTACATCCGATGATTTAACGCTGATTTTAGTAACGGAAAACAAGGCAACCGATATTACCGGTGCGGTAAAATCGAAAGTTTAATTGTTGATGACGGCCACTACCGTACAGGCATAAATTGCGGCGGTTTCTGTTCGTAAACGATTTCTTCCTAAGGAAATTGGCAAGAAATCATTTTCGTAGGCCAGTTTCACTTCATCCGATGAAAAATCACCTTCTGGACCTATCAAGATAATGATGTCCTTATCAGCCTGTAGACGACGTTTGAGTTCCACTTTTTCACTTTTTTGACAATGGGCGATGAACTTAAGATCTGCTGTGGTGCTTTGCACAAACTCTTTATAAGTGACCATAGGGTTCAATTTGGGTAAGAAGGTCTGTAACGATTGCTTCATGGCCGATTGTAATACTTTTTCAAGCCTCTCTGGTTTAATGACCTTTCTTTCAGAATTTTTACAAAGTATAGGTGTGATTTCATGAATGCCTATTTCGGTGGCTTTTTCTAGAAACCATTCGAACCGATCGTTCATTTTCGTGGGGGCGACGGCGAGGTGTAGCGTGTGCAACCTCGGTATGGTACGTTCTTCCTTGATCAACTGTGCCTTGCACTTTTTTGCATCGGCACTGATTATCTTCGCTTCATATAAATAACCCCGGCCATTGGTTATGTGTAAAACGTCGCCTTCATTTTTACGAAGCACTTTTACGATATGTTTGCTTTCTTCCGGCGAAAAGAAAAATTGTTTGAAACTGTTATCTAGGGATGGATCGTAAAATAGTTGCATCAACTTTCGTTTAATTTGTGTTTCGCATGTTCTAGTCCCAGCGTTATCCAATAATGAAGTTGTTCTTCAGATCGATATCCTTCGGGTAATACATAAATAAATTCTTTCATTGGCCTACCGGTGAAATCCATAGGTGCTACAAAGGGTTTGGCCAATTCACTAGCCATCTTCGTATCTCGAACCCGAACCATCAACCTTGCCTTAATGGGGCCAACCGTCATTTTGCCTTTGTACAAAAATGCAAGGCCACCGAACATCTTTTTTTCTTCGAAAATTTCTGGGAAGATCTTCAAAGCTGTCCGTATCCTGCGTGTTAAGTCCTCATTATAATCCATTGTCTACAGGATATACCTCGCTTTTGCAGCGATATTTTGTGATGCAAAGTCTTGTTGAAGGTATTTGTAATATCCTACGATACCGATCATCGCCGCATTATCCGTACAATATTCGAACTTCGGAATATAGGTGGTCCAACCTAAATCAGTTTCCGCAGCTTTAAGTCTAGATCGAATTCCAGAATTCGCAGCGACACCACCCCCGATAGCTATTTGTTTGATTTTGGTCGTCTTCACTGCCAATTTCAATTTGTCCATTAGAATTTCTAAGATAGTGAATTGAATGGAGGCACAAATGTCGTGAAGATTTTCTTTTACAAAATCCGGATTTGCCTTTTGTTGCTTTTGAATAAAATACAATATGCTTGTTTTCAGTCCGCTGAAACTAAAATTCAATCCTTCAACCTTGGGTTTTGGAAAAACAAATGCTTTTGGATTACCCTTTTTGGCATACTCGTCGATCAAAGGGCCACCAGGGTAGGGTAATCCCAAGAGTTTCGCACTTTTGTCAAAAGCTTCCCCGACCGCATCATCAAGGGTCTCGCCCAAGACTTCCATGTCAAAATGATCTTTGACCAGAATGATCTGTGTATGGCCACCACTGATGGTCATCGCCAAAAACGGAAAGCTCGGTGGTTGTTGTTCATTCCCTTTTATGAAGTGGGCCATGATATGTGCTTGCATGTGATTGACCTCAATTAAGGGAATACCCAGGCCCAAGGCCATTGACTTTGCAAATGAGGTGCCGACCAATAAAGATCCCATAAGGCCCGGACCTCTCGTAAAAGCTATTGCCGATAGTTGTTTTTTAGCGATATTTGCCTTGGCCAAAGCTTGGTGTACCACCGGTACGATGTTTTGTTGATGTGCCCTCGATGCCAACTCGGGTACAACACCCCCATATTGCTCATGAATATGTTGTGTGGCAACAACATTGCTCAGTACGGTGTCATTGCAGAGTACAGCGGCAGATGTGTCGTCACAAGACGATTCTATGGCCAGAATAAAGTTTTCTTGACTTTTCACCTATTTTGGAATAAAAGTTGACAGACAAAGATAAAAGGTAAAACGTTATCAAAAAACTTCGGAAAATACTGCTAAGGTCTGTACTTGTATTGTTGCTGATACTAGTGCTTTCCAGTATATTTTTTTCACTCCCCCCGGTTCAGACCTATATCGCAAAACGGGCTACCAAAAGTTTGAATGAAAAATTCGGGACTAATATCAATATCGATAGGGTGCAATTTTCCCCATTTTCGATGAGCACTACAATTAAGGATATTTATGTAGAGGATTATCGAAATGATACCTTGATTTTCATTAATAAGTTGTCCACATCCATTTTGAGTCTCAGAAAAATTGTCGGTGGTAGGCTTGAATTTGGCGATATCGATATTGATGGACTCTCCTTCAATTTAAAGACTTATGAGGGTGAAGAAGACACCAATTTGGATGTATTCATAGAAAAATTGGATGATGGTGAGCCAAGACAACCAGGAACCCCCCCATTTTTTATGGCCTCATCACAAATTACCATAGCTGACGGACGCTTTAGATTGGTGGATGATAATTTGGAGACAAAAGAAATCCTTGATTTTAGGGAGTTGGGTATCGTTGCCAAAGATTTTGAGATTCTTGGCCCTAACGTTACTACGGATGTGAAGGAACTTTCACTGCGCAGTAAGCGTAATATTCAAGTGGACCAACTGGCTACTAGTTTTAAATATACAAAACAGCAAATGCGATTTGATTCCTTATCCTTAGTTACGAAGGGATCTAAGTTAAGGGGTAATTTGGTCTTTGATTATAATCGAGAAGACTTTGCCGATTTCATTGATAAAGTGAAAGTTACCGCGAATTTTGAGGAATCAACAGTCTCCTTTAACGAGATAAATGCATACTACGACGAATTCGGAATCGACAAAACGGCTACGTTTTCAACCAAAGTGGGCGGTGTCTTGAATAACCTCGAGGTTACCGATCTCATTTTATTGTCAGATAACACCGGCATACGAGGTGATTTCAATTTCAGAAACTTGTTTAGGGAAGAAGAACCCTTCGTCATGACCGCCAAAATGGATAGGGTTACCTCAAGCTATTACCAATTAAGAGGGCTGATGCCCAAGGTTTTGGGAGCTAGTATTCCAGCTTCATTTCAGAAATTCGGACAGTTTACCGTGAGGGGTGATGCAGAGGTGACCGACTCTTCGATTGACGCCCAAGTCAACTTGACAACTGCTTTGGGCAGTAGTTACTCCGATTTACAGATGACCAATTTCAATAATATTGAAGATGTATCTTATCGTGGTTTTATATCATTGATAGATTTCGATTTAGGGGCGTTCATTGACAACCCGCAATTGGGCAAAACGACCTTGGATGTGAATGTTGAAGGCCGTGGTTTTATTGCTGAAGAACTCAATACAGAGGCCATAGGCGAAATTTACAGCATCACTTTTAACAAGTACACTTATCGGAACATCCAAATTTCAGGCCTGCTCAAAGAAGAACTTTTTGATGGCACCTTATTGAGTAATGACGAAAATTTAAAGTTGAATTTCAAGGGACTGGCTGACTTTAGTGCAGCACAAAATGAATTCAATTTTATTGCCGATGTGGATTATGCTGATTTTAAAAAATTGAATTTTATTACCGACAGCGTTTCGATTTTTAAGGGTAATGTTAGAATGGATATCACCGGAAACTCCTTAGACAACACTACGGGTGAAATAAAGTTTGAGAATACCCGGTATGAAAACAAAAACGATACCTATTATTTTGATGATTTTACCATTTCATCAACGTTTGAAAACGATTCTTTAAGAAACATCCAAATCATATCGCCTGATATCATAACAGGGTATATGAAAGGTAATTTTAAAGTAGCGGAACTTGGTAAGCTTTTTCAAAACTCTTTGGGTAGTATCTATACGAATTACAAACCCTATCAGATATCAGACGGCCAGTCACTGTCTTTTAATTTCAAGATTTACAATAAGATAGTCAATATCTTTTTTCCAGAAGTGAGTTTTGGTCCTGAGACTTTTATACGGGGTAATATTGTAGCTGACGAGGGAGATTTTAAGCTAACCTTTAAATCACCTGATATAGAGGCTTTTAAGAATGAATTTGAAAATATCGAACTAAAGATTGACAATAAAAATCCGCTTTTCAACACCTTTTTATCGGTTGGGAATATGCAAACGGTCTACTATAATTTCAAAGACTTTAATTTGATCAATACTACTTTGAAGGACACCTTGTTTTTTAGAACCGAGTTCAAGGGAGGTAGTGAGTTGAATGACAGCTACAATTTGAACTTCTACCATACCTTCAATGAAGATAATAAATCGGTCATAGGCTTAAAGAAATCAGAAGTCAACTTTAAGGGCAATAACTGGGTGCTCAATAAGTTGGGAAATCGCCAGAATAAGGTCATCGTAAACAGAACACTTGATAGCATTGAAATCAAGGAAATCGTCATGGACAATGGTTTGGACGAACAAATTCGGTTACGTGGTGAATTGGCCGATTCGACCTATAAAGACTTACAATTGCAGTTCAAAATCGTGTCTTTGGATAAAATAACCCCGGCCATCGATAGTTTGCAGCTTGATGGGCAGGTAAATGGTTTCTTAAACATCTTACAGAAAGACGGAAAATATTTACCCTCTTCAAGCCTTGATATTAAAGACTTTGCGGTGAATAAGATGTTATTGGGTGATATGGAGGTGGTTATTTTTGGAAATAATGACCTTTCTGAGTTTGGGGTAAACACCTGGCTTACTGAAGATGGCCAAGAACGGTTCAGTTTAAGTGGTAAGATAAATAACACTAAAACCGAGACCACATTAGACCTTTTGACCTCTTTAAATGAGTTTAAATTGGAGCCTTTTGCACCTTTAGGAGAAGATATTATCTCAAATATCAGGGGTTTGGTCAGCGGTAATACGCGTATAACGGGCAACGTAAACAATCCAGAATTCAATGGTACCTTGACCTTGGACCAGGCCGGAATTGGTATTCCCTATTTAAACGTCGATTATGATTTTGGCCCATTATCAAAAGTCAGGTTGTTTGATCAATCCTTCTATTTTGAGAATATAACCTTGACCGACAATTCTTATGCCACCCAAGCAAATTTAGATGGCACGATAAGTCACACGGCCTTCGATGATTGGAACCTAAATTTGAATTTGGTGACCGATAACGACCGGTTTTTGATCCTAAATACCGAATACGATGAAGATGAGCTTTATTATGGCACTGGTTTTGTCAACGGTAATGGAAGTATTTATGGGCCAACCACTGGTTTGAATATTGATTTTGAAGGCTCTTCGGCAAGGGGGACCCAATTGAAGATCCCGTTAAGTGATGTTACCAGTGTAGGCGATTATTCCTTCATCAACTTCATAGAAAAAGATGAAAAAAGTGTTCTTGAGGGCGAACGGGTTTTAGACGATTATCAGGGTCTGGAGCTTTCGTTTGATTTAAACGTGACACCCGATGCCGAGGTCGAGGTGGTGGTGGATCGAGAAAGTGGTAGTACATTGAAAGGCACTGGGGCAGGCCTGCTTTTAATTGAGATCAATACGAACGGCAAATTCGTGATGAACGGAGAGTTTGTGGTGGTTACCGGTGATTTTAGGTTTAGAAGGGCAGGTTTGATCGATAAGACCTTTACCGTTAGACCCGGTGGTACCATTCTTTGGGAGCGTGACCCCCTAAAAGCACAATTGGACTTAACGGCCGTCTATGCCTTGAATGCGAACCCGGCACCATTGTTATTGGACAATCCGGGGTATACGAGACGCATACCGACCGAAGTGGTAGTCCGTTTGAATGGGGAGCTCGAAAGCCCAACCATCGATTTTGATATCGAATTCCCTGGTACGAGCTCCGTGGTCAAATCTGAGTTGGAATACCAACTACAAGATCCCACTATCGAAAGCAACAATGCCTTTTTTCTTTTGGCGCAGGGTACATTCGTCAATAATGGTGCGGGATTTAACCAGCAAGCCGTAACGGGTAACCTGATTCAGACCGCATCAGGACTTCTAAATCAAGTGTTGAGCGGTAATAATGATAAATTCAATTTAGGGCTGTCATACGAACAGGGCTTTACCGATGCTGATATTGAAACCGAAAATAGGATCGGGGTAACCGTTTCCACACAGATTTCTGACAGGATCTTGGTCAATGGTCGGGTAGGGGTTCCGGTAGGCGGCGTTTCTGAAACCGTAGTTGCCGGCGATGTAGAGGTACAGGTGCTGTTGAATGAGGAAGGAACGTTAAGTGCAAAGATTTTCAACAGGGAAAACGAAATACAGCAGTTTTTGGCTGAACGACAAGGCTATACCCAAGGGGTCGGATTATCGTATCAAGTTGACTTTAATAATTTCAAAGAACTGATGTCCAAAATCTTTAATTCCGATAAAAAGCGAAGGGAAAAAGAAGAAAGGGACCTCCCATCAAATTCGAACATTATGGGGAAAGATAGTTTGATTCGTTTTTATAGTAAAGCTCCAGCCCCAAAGAATTAATTTCTAAGATATTGTGATTTTTTTTGATGAAGCGTGATACGAAATCGTTTGCGTGCTCGGTATCGTCCAAATTAGTAGTAAGGTCATTTTTTTATTAGAATAAGTTTGCTAGTTTTGATCTCTTAAATTTGAAAATGGCCCATAAAATCAACAAAATAGCGGTGCTCACATCAGGGGGTGATTCCCCAGGAATGAATGCCGCCATACGTTCCGTTGTAAGAACCTGTGCCTTCATGAAGTTGAAGTGCGTTGCGGTGTATCGTGGCTATCAAGGGATGATTGATGGAGACTTCGAAGAAATGGATGCCCGTAGCGTAAATAACATTATCAATAAAGGAGGTACCATTTTAAAATCTGCACGATGTGAGGAGTTTAGAACCCCTGAAGGACGCAAAAAGGCATACGGGCAATTGGTGAAAAATGGTATTGATGCTTTCGTGGTCATAGGGGGAAATGGAAGTTTCGCCGGAGGGCTCAAGTTTAATGAAGAGTATAATTTTCCGGTAATGGGCATTCCAGGTACCATCGACAATGATATTTTGGGTACCTCGTATACCATCGGTTTTGATACGGCAATAAATACGGTAGTCGAAGTCATAGACAAAATTAGGGATACCGCAAGTTCGCATAACCGTCTCTTCTTTGTAGAGGTAATGGGGCGTGATGTTGGGCATATAGCATTAAATGCAGGTGTAGGTGCCGGTGCGGAAGAAATACTTATTCCCGAACAAAATTTGGGTTTGGATCGATTGCTTGATTCCTTGAAGCGTAGCAAAAAATCCGGAAAATCCTCAAGCATCGTCATTGTGGCCGAAGGGGATAAAATAGGTAAAAATGTCTTCCAATTAAAAGATTATGTAGAAGAACACCTTCCAATCTATGATGTCAGGGTCTCCGTATTGGGGCATATGCAAAGAGGGGGCAACCCAACTTGTTTTGACCGTGTATTGGCCAGTAGAATGGGTGTGAAGGCCGTGGAGGCTTTGATGGAGGACAAGACGAATTATATGGTAGGTATTCGTAATAATAAACTGATACTTACCCCAATAAGTGAGGCAATAAAAGCGCATACCCCGGTCGACGAAGAGTTGATACGGGTATCTGATATAATGACAACGTAAAATAAACTTTAAAAACAATAAAATGGCACAAGTAAAAATTGGTATTAATGGATTTGGAAGAATAGGAAGGTTGGTCTTCAGGGCTTCCATAAAAAGGGATAATGTTGATGTGGTCGCCATAAACGATTTGTTGGATGTGGAACATCTTGCCTACTTACTTAAATATGATTCGGTACACGGTAGGTTTGATGGAACTGTCGAGGTTCAGGATGGTCACTTGGTGGTAAATGGAAAAACGGTTCGCATCACAGCGGAAAGAGATCCCAAAAATCTGAAGTGGGATGAAGTTGGTGCAGATTTAGTAGCAGAATGTACCGGTATTTTCACTACACTTGAGACAGCTCAATACCACATTGACGGGGGTGCCAAAAAAGTGGTGATCTCTGCGCCTTCAAAAGATGCGCCGATGTTCGTAATGGGGGTAAACCATAAGGATGTCAAGGCGAGCGACACCATTGTATCGAATGCCTCATGTACTACAAATTGCTTGGCTCCTTTGGCAAAAGTGTTGAACGACAACTTCGGTATAGAAGAAGGTCTAATGACCACGGTCCACGCCACCACGGCTACGCAACTGACCGTTGATGGACCATCAAAAAAGGATTATAGGGGTGGTAGAAGTGCCATGTTGAATATAATTCCCGCCTCAACAGGCGCAGCTAAGGCGGTGACCAAGGTAATACCATCCTTAGAGGGAAAACTTACCGGAATGGCATTCAGGGTACCGACAGCTGATGTATCAGTAGTTGATTTGACTGTTCGTCTAGAAAAGGAAACTTCTTATGAAGAAATCAAAAAAGTCTTCAAGTCAGCATCTGAGGGCGAACTAAGCGGAATATTAGGTTACACCGAAGATGCGGTCGTCTCCCAAGATTTCGTATCTGACCCGCATACAAGTATTTTTGATGCCGGTGCCGGAATCGAGTTGAACTCCAAGTTCTTTAAATTGATCTCATGGTACGATAACGAAGCGGGCTTTTCAAATAAGATGCTGGATTTAGCTGCCCACGTAGCCAGTTTATAAGTCGGTAATAATTCTATATTCCTGAAAATAGTGTTACTTTCATTATTTTCAGGAATATTTATTTTTAAAGGATATGATTTTAATCGTTGATAGTGGTGCTACGAAGTCTGATTGGATTGCGCTTGATGACAAAGGGGAACAGCTCTTTGTGACACAGACCCTAGGGTTAAGCCCTGAGGTACTTACAAGAGAGGTGATTGAAGACAGGTTGGCCAATAATTTTGAACTGTCAAAAAATAAGGAAGCCGTGTCCCAACTCTATTTTTATGGAGCAGGATGTGGTACGGATCGCATGAAGAAGTTTTTAAAGGAAATCTTTAAGGACTTTTTTCCGAATGCGAAAGCCTCGGTGCGTGAAGATACGTACGCAGCTATTTATGCAACAACTAAAATCGGCCATCAGGGCATTGTCTGTATTTTAGGAACCGGTTCAAATTGTAGCTATTACGACGGTCATCAGCTATTTCAAAAGGTTACTTCCTTAGGTTATATCCTTATGGACGATGGCAGTGGTAATTTTTTCGGAAGAAAGTTGTTACGGGATTATTACTTCCATAAAATGCCACAAGATTTAGGTATGAAGTTCGCCAAAGAGTACGAACTTGATGCCGATGTCATTAAAGATAATCTATACAAACAACCTAATCCGAATACCTATCTAGCTACCTTCGCGCGCTTTATCGTCGAAAATAGGGAGCATCCGTATTGCAGGGGGGTTATCGACAAAGGCTTTCAACAGTTCGTCAATAACTATATCATGCAATTTGAATTGGCCACAAAGGTTCCCGTTAGTTTCGTAGGTAGTATTGCCCATTTTCTTAGGGAAGAATTGGCTACCGTCATTGAACGAAACGATTTGATCTTAGGTGTTATCAGACAAAGGCCTATAGATGGCTTGGTCGATTTTCACAAGAGTACTATCTGACGGCGATCATAGAAATCTCGACATTGACGAACATGGGTAGGTTGGCGACTTCAACCGTTTCCCTGGCTGGTGCAGTATCTGAGTCGAAGTAACTTCCGTAAACCTCGTTTACCTGGGCAAACTGGTGCATATCTTTCAAAAAAATGGAAGTTTTGACCACATTTTCAAAAGTCATACCGGCTTCTTCCAAAATGGCCTTTAGGTTTTGCATGCACCGTTCCGCCTCTATTTTCACATCACCTTCCACCAACTTTCCAGTTGCAGGGTCAATAGGGGTCTGCCCGGAAATATAAAGGGTATCCTTGACTAAAATTGCCTGATTGTAGGGGCCAATAGGTGCCGGGGCCTTCGAAGTCGTAATCATTGTTTTCATATGGATTTCTTAGATGGCGTAATTTACGATGAAGAACTGTAAATAGAAAGTAAAGGTCGCTATCTGATGACGCGTTGGCTGTTGTTCTCCCATTTCAGGTCGCTAAGAATAGAACTACTGATCCCAATAAAGAAGTCCCAACGTTCATTTCTACCAAAAGGCACCCAGTTGAAACGGAGGTCAAAACTTTTTAAATTTCTGGTAAAGCCCAATTGGGTCTGGCTAAACCCCTGATTGACGAAGTCATATCCTGACGAGACCCGAACGTCCCATTTCGGGGTCAATGCCACGTTGCCCGAAAACATCAACGAAGCGTTCGAAATTTCATTTTGTCGATTGGTGTTGGTATATCCGAGTGCAAACCGCATATTGATATCCCATGGTATATTATTCGTGTATAAGGGGTTTTCAACATCGTCGTCATTTCTCGTGGATCCCCCACGATTATCGAATCCGAAGCCAAAAAGATCATCGGTACTTCCACCGCTGGCCGCCCGGTATTGATCACTGACTTCCTCAGCCTCATCTTTTTGCCTTCCTTCCCTTTTGAAGGTATCACTTCCAAACCCATACGACAGGTTGAAGGATGCCCTGGTCAAACGCAATAGGCTACCCCCATTGTTGATGTTGAAGGTGTTGATGCGGGTTCCATTATTATCAATGGCATAAGGATCTAAGGTTCCATTGAAGTTGATATTCATTTTATTGTTGAGGATAGTGGTACCACCCGTGAACCCGATGGGGGCAAGTTTCAACGAGTCTGCCTCAAAATTATAGGCCGTACTGAAACTAAGGTTGTTCAAAATGGTGACCTTCTTTGGTTCTAAGGCCGTGGAATCTTTATCACGCACTTTAGCCTCTAGCGTGTTCTGAACCGTAAACGACAGGGAATTGGAACTATTTAGGCTAGGAGCCCCATTTAAGGTTCCCTCAAAAGGACTGTAAAGTACCTCTTGATTGTCATTGTCAAGATAGGTCTCATAAAACTGCTCGAATGAGGGCGTATAGCCCCAACCTAACTGGGGTCGTATCACATGTCGTATGGCCTGTATTTTTTTATCCTCACCAAAATTGAAGGTACCATAGAGTGTTGTACCAATACTCGCGTTTAAACCATACTCATTGTATCGGGCGAAACCGTTCAAGGTATCTAAAATCACCTCACGATTCGATTCTTCACTCTCAACGCCACGTTCAAAGGTGTTTAGGGACCATACATCTTCATAATTACCCCCAACGGAGATACTGAAATATTTGGCCACCTTAAAATTGGTATTGAACGGTAACGAATGACGGGCCCCGACCCTGGCATCCTCAAAAACACGATTGGTAAATAGCAAAGAATCTGAGGTACGAATCCTATTTTCTGCCCTTAGGTTATATTGAAAATTCAAATTTTGGATAATACCTTTCTTTATCCCGTCCCTTTTCGCGAAAGGGAAAATACGTTCCATACTCGCCTGTAAGGTCGGTAGGGTAAGATTGACCTCCCTAGTTTGGTTGTTTTGGTTATGTGTTGCAGTCAAACTTAGGTTCACCGATGGGTATTCAGGAAATGTCTTTGAATACGAGATGGAAGAAGACTGGTTGTTATTCTGTGTATTTTGAACGTTTATCTGACTGAACGAATTGGTGAAAAATTCACTACTGGCAATATTGACCGACGCGGAAAACCTCGAATTCGGATTGGCCTTTGCGTCTTGCGAGTGGCTTACTTGTAGGTTGTAGGTCGTATTTCGTGAAAAATCATCAAACCCCTTCTGACTAAATACCTGATTTTCAAAACTAAAATTGATATTGCCCTGAAAACGGTACCGTTGTTTATAAATAGAACGTAACCTAAACCCGTAACTGCCATTGGTAAAATAATCGCCCATGATACTAAGGTCTACGTAGTCATTGATTGGAAAATAATACCCTCCATTTTGAACTGCAAAACCACGATTGGGATCTTGCGTAAATGTCGGGAATATCAATCCGGCAGTGCGCCCCGTCGTCAACGGAAAATATGCGAATGGTAAGGCAATAGGGGTAGGTACGTCAACCAAGTACATGTTACTATAACCAGCGATGATTTTTTTGCCAGGTACAAATTTCGCTTTTCGAATACGGATGTAATAGTCGGGATCTAAGGTATCTTTTGAGGTCGTAAGTTTACCATTTTTTAAAAAATAAACGGAATCATTCTCTTTTTTGGTCATTTCGGCCAAGACTTTCATCGACTCTGAACCCAAAGCTCCGGCATTGGCACCTTGTTCTGTGCGTGAATTCCAAATGAGGGCTTTTTGGGTATCAAAATTAAATCGAATGGAATCTGGAATCACTACTTGACTACCTTGTTTAAAATTGGGTAACTGCGAATAGACACCGGTCGAATCTTTTATTCTACCGGCATATACCTCGTTGGTTACATAATCCATGACGATAATACCCGCTTTTAGTTCGGTATCTTGATAATAGATTTCCGCTTCGTTGTATAGGTATATTTTGTTGTCTTTCTTGCTTAGCTTGACGTAATCTTTTGCCTTATACTTTATTTTATCAAGTAAAAGGGGCTTTTTCTTGGGTAGGGAATCGACCTCGGTTGAATCTTTTGATTTTGTATCGACCAAGGGGCTTTCAACAAGTAACGTACTCGTTATGGAATCTTTTACGGCCTTGATGGGTAGCGGTACGATAGGGTCTTCTTGTGCCTTGATGCCGAGCGTCACAAAAACCAGTAGCAATGGTAAAAGATAGCGATGTTTGTTTGCTTGCAACGTGATAAATCCTATTTTTGTAGTAGGTTGGCTCAGTTTTTGAAGCTCAAACTTACATATATTTTTTATTCTGTTAATCCGACATTACCATAAATTTAACCTTGGGGAAGCACTAAAAATCAGCTGTTCTTATGATTAAAAATCGGTTCATTTTTGCCTTTTTACCCACTTTGGTATTTCTTTTTTCTTCCTTTATCAAAAATAATACCGAACTGACTAGCGAAGATAAGTTTGTCGTAGTTCTCGATGCAGGCCATGGGGGACATGATCCCGGAAACCTGGGGAACGGCTATTTGGAAAAAGACATTGCACTTTCGATTGTTTTGGAAGTGGGCAGGATTTTGGAAAAGCACCCAGACATAGAGGTGATCTTTACTAGGGACGACGATACCTTTGTAGACCTGTTCAAAAGGGGTGAAATAGCAAATCAGGCCAATGCCGATTTGTTTGTTTCGGTGCATTGTGACTCACACAACTCCGATGCACATGGGGCCGGTACCTTCGTTTTGGGGCTTCATGCGAACAAACAGAACTTTGAGGTCGCCAAGAAAGAGAACTCGGTGATATACCTTGAGGATAACTATGAAAAAAAATATGCGGAATATGATATCAATTCCCCTGAATCGGTTATTGGGTTGACGATCATGCAAGAAGAATTTTTGGATCAAAGCATCGAATTGGCCAAGTTGTTACAAAAGAATTTTACGGCCGACTTAAAACGAAAAGACCGCAAAGTAAAGCAAGCAGGTTTTATCGTATTACACCAAACCTTTATGCCGAGCGTATTGATAGAGACCGGTTTTTTGACCAATAAGGCTGAAGGTAGTTATCTGAACTCCTCTAAAGGACAGAAAGATATGGGTGTCTCGATTGCCAATGCCATACTAAGTTATAAAGATGGCGTTAATGCCGAGCTTACCCCCATTGAAACTACGAAGCGTAACCCCATTGCCAATGAAGTGAAGGCTACCGAAAAAGTTGAAATACCCGAACCTGAAATTAAAGAGCCCAATAAGCAAGTTGCTGACATTGTAAAAGGGGAAAATGTCAAAAAAGAAGATAGTGATATAGTTGAAAAACCTAATGAGGATGCCAATACGGAAATAATTTTTAAGGTTCAAATAATGGCCAGTTCGAAGGCAATTGCATTGGAACCCTCTAACTTTAAAGGATTGGATACGATCTCAAAAGAATCGTTTAATGATTTGTATCGCTATATGTATGGCAATGCCAGTACATATGACAAAGCTAAAGAGCTGAAATCTAATGCAGATGCGAAGGGTTATACTACTTCCTATATCGTAGCGTACAAGTCGGGTAAACGCATTCCTTTAAAAGAGGCTTTAAAATGAATGGATCAACCCTGACGCTTTGTTAAATTTATTCCTAATTTTGTTAGTAATCGTAAATCACACCTTTTGAAGTTATCTAGGGAAGTTAAGACTGGAATTTTAGTGTTGTTCGGAATTCTTGCAGTTATTTTTGGATTTGGGTATTTAAAATCTTCTTCACTTTTTGATAATTCCTCTACTTTTCATGCAGTGTATGATAATGTCGGGGGGTTGCAAATGGGCACGCAGGTTACAATCAATGGACTTGTCGTCGGCAATGTTCAAAGCATAAGGTTCAAGAACAATAAGTTTAAATCGGTAGTTACTTTTTCGGTAGATAAAGGATTCGATTTTTCTAGCAACAGTATTGCCGAGATTTATGATACCGGAATAATTGGGGGTAAGGGTGTACAGATTATACCGGTCTTTGATGATAGCCCTATGGCCGTATCGGGTGATACGCTGAAATCACGTGTAAAGCCAGGGCTTACCGATTTGGTTCAAGAAAACCTTACTCCCTTGCAATTGAAAGTTGAGGGAGCGGTTACGAATGCTGACTCGTTATTAGTGCACGTGAATGATGTTCTAGACGCCCAAACAAGAAGGGAATTACGTCAAAGTATCTCAGGGTTGAACAAATTGATCTCGAGCTTTCAATCCAGTGCGAATACCATGAATACGGTTTTATCGGCCAATAAACCGGGGCTAGATAGTTCATTGAAGAATATCAATACCATTACATCAAATTTTTCAAAACTTTCCAAAGAATTGGCCCAAACCGATATTGTCGGTACTTTCAAGAACCTACAAGGAACCGTTAACAAGCTAAATAAGGTATTGACCAAAATAGAAGAAGGTGAAGGTACCTTAGGTAAGTTGGCAAATGATGATGCACTGTACGAAAATCTTTCCAATGCCTCAAGGGAGCTTGATCTGTTATTACAAGATTTTAGGTTGAACCCCAAGCGATATGTCAACGTATCGGTTTTTGGTAAGAAACAAAAAGAATATGAGCTGCCTGAGAACGACCCAGCAGCCCAAAAAGAAAATTGATCTATGGAATACCTTCCCAATATACTCTTTGGTGTCATTCTATTCGCCGGTGTTGGTTATTTTGTGAGAAACGTTCAAAAACTGCAAAGGAACATCAAGCTTGGCAACGATGTGGATGTGAATGATAACAAAGCACAACGTTGGAAAAATATGCTCAAGATTGCTTTGGGACAGACAAAAATGGTTGTTCGCCCAATCGCGGGATTGATGCACATTATTGTTTATGTTGGTTTTGTCATTATCAATATCGAGGTATTGGAAATCATCATAGATGGATTGTTGGGCACACATCGAATTTTTGCCCCTTTAGGTATAGTATACGATTTTCTGATCGGTTCATTTGAGGTATTGGCATTATTGGTAATCATTGCCGTAGTGGTTTTTTGGCTGCGCAGGAATGTTATTCGATTACAACGTTTTGTAAAACCGGAAATGGAAGGTTGGCCTAAAAAAGATGGCAATCTAATTCTTTATATAGAATTGGTATTGATGTTCTTGTTTTTGACCATGAATGCTGCTGATTTTCAATTGCAGCAACTAGGCGCGGCACATTATGAACAAGCTGGGGCTTTTCCTGTGAGTCAATTTTTGCTCCCTATTTTTGACGGTATGTCGATTTCAACCGTGATTTTGATAGAACGTATCGCATGGTGGGCACATATTATCGGAATCTTATTTTTCTTGAATTACCTCTATTACTCGAAACACTTACATATTCTTTTGGCTTTCCCAAATACCTATTACGGAAAATTAGGTCCTCTAGGAAAGTTCAGCAATGTCGAGGCGGTAACCAATGAGGTGAAATTGATGTTAGACCCCACTGCAGATCCTTTTGCGGCGCCAGCTGACGATGCTGCCGAACCGGGTAAGTTCGGGGCGTCTGACGTAATGGATTTGAATTGGGTGCAGCTTTTAAACGCATATACATGCACGGAATGTGGCAGGTGTACCTCAGAATGCCCCGCGAACCAAACAGGTAAAAAACTATCGCCCCGAAAGATAATGATGGATACTCGTGATCGATTGGAAGAAGTGGGTAAAAACATAGATGCGAATCAAGGTAAGTTCGTTCCAGATGGCAAACAATTGTTGGATGATTATATTACGAAAGAAGAACTTTGGGCATGTACCACATGTAATGCTTGTGTTCAGGCATGTCCCGTCAGTATAGACCCCTTATCCATCATTGTTGAAATGCGCAGGTATTTGGTTATGGAACAATCTGCAGCACCAACGGAATTAAACAATATGATGTCAAATATCGAAAACAATGGGGCACCTTGGCCTTATAACCAAATGGATCGATTGAATTGGGTAAACGAATAATTACAGTCTTATGAGTGAAGCACTTGTGGTAAAAACCATGGAAGAATTTGTTGCCCAAGGCAAACAACCCGAAATATTATTTTGGGTAGGTTCTGCAGGGAGCTACGACGATAGGGCCAAGAAGATTTCAAGGGCATTTGTAAAAATATTGAATAAGGCCAGTGTGGACTTTGCGGTTTTAGGATCGGAAGAAAGCTGTACCGGTGATGTTGCCAAAAGGGCCGGTAATGAGTTTTTATTTCAAATGCAGGCCATGATGAATATTGAAGTGTTGAACGGCTATGAAATAAAGCGTATCGTTACTTGTGATCCACATTCTTTCAATACGTTGAAAAATGAATACCCAAGCTTAGGTGGAAAGTATGATGTAGTGCATCATACCCAGTACATCAAAGAGTTATTGGATAGTGGTCGTTTGTCATTGGAAGGACAGGTTTATAAGGAAAAACGAATTACGTTTCACGACCCGTGCTATTTAGGTAGGGCAAACGCCGTTTATGATGCGCCCAGAGAAATACTCAAAAAGACCAATGCCGATATCGTAGAAATGAAAAGGCATAAAAAAACGGCCTTGTGTTGTGGTGCCGGAGGTGCACAAATGTTTAAAGAGCCCGAAAAGGGTGATATGGATATAAATGTATTGCGAACAAAAGACGCTTTAGAGACCAATCCCAATATCATAGCCACCGGTTGTCCCTATTGCAATACCATGATGACCGATGGTATTAAAGCCCATGAAAAAGAAGCTAGTATCGCCGTTTTGGATGTAGCGGAATTAATTGCAAACTCCATTTAAATGTTAGTTGATTTTCAATCGTTACCCGATACATCCCGAATATGGATCTATCAATGCAATAGGACTTTTTCTGATGAGGAAGTCGTTGAGATTAAAAATGGACTATCCGGTTTTTTAGAAGAATGGACGGCACATGGAAGCAATCTAAGAGCGGCTTATGAGGTGCGCTATAATCGTTTTATCATAATTGGGCTTGATCAATCCGTGGCCAATGCATCTGGTTGTTCCATAGATGCCTCGGTACATTTCATTCAGTCATTAGAGCAGAAATTCAAAGTCGACCTTTTAGATAAGATGAACGTTTCGTACAAGCAAGGTGAGTACATAGCGTACAAAAACTTAAAGGATTTCAAAAAAATGGCCAAAGACAGGGCCGTTTCAAAGAACACTATTGTTTTTAACAACTTGGTTGCTACTAAACAAGAGTACCTTGAGAATTGGGAGGTACCCGCCTCTGAAAGCTGGCATGCACGCTTTATGTGAATTTTATCCTAAAAACCTTGATATTCCTTTTGTTTTATGAATTTCTTCGATGAAATACAATATTTTTAACTGCAATAAGTTGATTCCCTAGACGATTTAGTATGCGGAGAAATTTTTACTTAGCCTTTTTCTTATTGATTCCTTTTATTGCCCTGGCACAAGTCAACCCTTTGTGCACAGCGGATACTTTGACGCAACAAAGTTGGGTAGATGCGAGGTACGCCACCATGTCATTGGAAGAACGTATCGGGCAACTTTTTATGGTAAGCGTCGCTTCAAGTCAAAATAAATCCGCAACGGAAAAAGTCGGGCAACTGATAAAGGAACACCATATAGGAGGTGTCATTTTTTCAACAGGCGGACCCGTACGTCAAGCAAAATTGACCAATACCTATCAAAAAACCTCAAAAACACCCTTGTTGATAGGTATGGATGCCGAATGGGGGTTGGCAATGCGATTAGATTCGACATATGCTTTTCCATGGAATATGACCTTGGGGGCAATTCAAAACGATAGCATTGTGGAAAAGGTAGGGCGTCGAATTGGAGAACACGCGAAGCGATTGGGGGTTCATATCAATTTTGCTCCCGATGTTGACATCAATATCAATCCTAAAAATCCCATCATCGGCAATCGTTCTTTTGGGGAAGACCGAGAGAATGTAACCAGAAAGGGCATTGCGTTTATGAAGGGACTCGAAAGCGCTGGGGTTTTGTCATCAGGAAAACACTTTCCGGGTCATGGTGACACTGCTACGGATTCACATCATGCATTACCTTATTTAGATTTTACGAAAGAACGTTTGGATAGTATTGAGATGTATCCTTATCGCCGGTTGATAAAGGCAGGACTGAGCAGCGTTATGGTAGCCCATTTGAATATACCGAGCTTAGAAAGTCGTGAAGGCTTTCCGTCTTCCTTATCAAAACCAATCATAACGGAGAAACTCAAGAACGAATTGGGTTTCGAAGGTCTGGTGTTTACTGATGCCTTGAATATGAAGGCGGTTTCAGAATTCGCCCCTGAGGGTGAAGTGGAGCTTTCCGCCTTTCTCGCAGGAAACGATATGTTGTTAATGCCGGTAGACCTGTTGAATGCTAAGAATAAGCTATTACAGGCATATCGAGAGGGAAGAATAACTGAAGAACGCCTATCGGAATCCGTAAAGAAAATTTTGATGGCAAAATATAAGGTCGGCTTGAATGATTACAGACCTATAAAAATAGATAGTCTCTACCATGACTTGAATACGGTAAAAGATGATCTAGTTTACGAGAGTGCCATTGAAAATGCCATTACCGTGGTTAAAAACCGGTTTTCATTACTGCCTATGCGAAAATTGGAAAAAAAGAAAATCGCATACGTAAGATTTGGGGAGGAATCAGGGGAACATTTTTTGAACACCTTAAAAAGATATGGTGAGGTAACCGAAATCTCGGCTAAGGATGTTGCTTCGTATAAAGAAAAATTGAAGCAGTTTAATTTGGTGATCATTGGGCTTCATAAGAGTAATGAAAGCCCTTGGAAAGTCCATAAGTTTTCTGCAAATGAACTTTTTTGGCTTCAAGAAATTTCTAGGATGCGAACCAGTAATACCATTTTGGCCGTGTTCACAAAACCTTACGCCTTGTTGGACGTCATCAATTTTGATCAAATTGATGCCGTTATCGTTGGCTATCAAAATAGTAGGGTTGCCCAAGAGAAAACGGCACAGGCAATCTTTGGGGCCATTGCCGTGAACGGAAGACTTCCGGTTTCGGCAAATTCCATTTTTCCCGTTAATTCGGGAGAGGATGTCAAAGGGATAGCCAGATTGGGCTACAGTATTCCGGAACGTGTTGGGTTGGATTCCAAAAAATTGACCGGAGTGGATAGTCTTGTGCAAATGGGGATAGATTCCATGATGTTTCCCGGTGCACAGGTATTGGTCGCCAAAAAGGGGAAAATCATTTACAACAAGAGTTTTGGCAAACCAACATACAATTCGAAAGATAGCGTTAGCAAAGAACACTTGTATGATTTGGCCTCATTGACCAAAATTTTAGGAACACTTCCATTGATCATGAAAATGGAGGAGGAGAACAAATTGAGGTTGAATGATACCTTTCAAGATTTAATACCCGAATATAAAGACTCTGACCTTAAAAATGTTACTGTTTTAAAAGCCTTATCGCATTATGGGCGCTTGCCCGCGTGGATTGCTTTTTATGTCAGCACCCTAAATGAGGATAGAAGGCCCTCCCAAGAGTTTTATAAAAATGTTCCTACTGAAGAGTATTCCATAAAAGTATTTGATGGTATGTATTTGACGAATGTATACCAAGACTCGATATACAATCGTATAGGTCGACAAGAGTTGAAATCGAACCGTTATCGTTACAGTGATGTTGCCTATTATGTGTTTAAAAAGTATATCGAAGACACCTATCAAAATGATTTGGACGTTCTGGCCAATGATTTTCTGTATAAATCACTCGGAGCCACAAGAACGACCTATAATCCTATCAATAGGTATAAGAAATCAGAGATAATCCCCACTGAGGAAGATAATTATTTCAGGTATCAAACAGTTCAAGGGTACGTTCATGATATGGGTGCGGCCATGCAGGGTGGGGTAGGTGGTCACGCCGGACTTTTCAGCAATGCCAATGATGTGGCCAAAATAATGCAGATGTACCTGCAAGGCGGCTACTACGGTGGCGAACGCTTTTTAGAGTCAAGAACCATTAAAAAGTTCAATACTTGTTACTTCTGTCATGAAGATGTTCGAAGGGGGGTGGGCTTTGATAAACCCCAGCTGAAAGACAAAGGACCGACCTGTGGTTGTGTTTCCCCTAAAAGTTTTGGGCATAGTGGCTTTACCGGAACCTATACTTGGGCTGATCCCGAAGAAGAATTGGTCTATGTCTTCCTATCAAATCGCACCTATCCTACGATGACCAACAATCTCTTGGTGAAATCCGGCCTTCGAACACGGATCCAACAAGTGATTTATGATTCCATTATCAATTAATCCATTAATAATAGCCTAATTTTAACCTTATGAAAATAGCTATCGTTTGTTATCCAACTTTTGGTGGAAGCGGGGTCGTTGCAACGGAATTAGGTATTGCCCTGGCAGAACGGGGACATGAAATACATTTTGTCACTTATCGTCAACCCGTAAGGCTAGAGCTTTTAAGCAATAATATTCACTTTCATGAGGTCCATGTACCCGAATATCCCTTATTCAGGTATCAACCTTACGAATTGGCGCTATCTAGCAAGTTGGTAGATACCATTAAGCTTTACAATATTGAAGTATTGCATGTACATTATGCCATACCCCATGCCTATGCGGGCTATATGGCCAAGAAAATGTTGAAAGAAGAAGGGATATACATTCCTATGATAACAACGCTTCATGGCACTGACATTACTTTAGTAGGCAATCACCCTTTTTACAAACCTGCGGTCACTTTTAGCATTAATAAATCAGATGTGGTTACCTCGGTTTCTGAAGATTTAAAACGCAAGACGGTTGACATTTTTAAGGTTGAACAAGATATTTCGGTGATACCGAATTTTATCGATAGCAATAAATACAGTTCAGGCTATACCGATTGCCAACGTTCGCTAATGGCAAGGGAAGATGAAAAGATAATAACGCATATTAGCAATTTCAGAAAGGTCAAACGAATTCCGGATGTCGTGAAAATATTCTTTGAAGTACAAAAAAAGGTGGCTTCGAAACTTATTATGGTCGGGGAGGGACCTGAAAAAGAGCATGCCGAATTGCTATGTGAAGAACTAGGTATAATGGATAAAGTGCTTTTTCTGGGTAATAGTAATGAAATAGATCGTATTTTATGTTTTTCAGATTTGTTCTTATTACCATCGGAATCAGAAAGTTTCGGTTTAGCGGCTTTAGAGGCCATGATCAACAGGGTGGCTGTAATTTCAAGTAATACAGGGGGTATTCCAGAAGTAAACCAGCATGGGGTAACCGGATTTTTAAGTGAAGTAGGCGACGTCAAGGACATGTCGAACAATGCGATCAAGCTTTTAAGCAATGAAAAGCTTTTACACGAGTTCAAGCAGAATGCACGTCATGTGGCATCGAATTTTGATATTCTGAACATCCTTCCACTATATGAAGAAGTATATGAAAAAGCCTATAAGTCGCGTTATAAGACTTCCTATTAAAAATTGGGTACTGTTTTCTTTACTTTTCGTGCTCTTTGCTGTTTGTTGTAAAAGCCAAAAGTTGGATGAAACGGAAAAAACGAATGAAAAAGGTATCGTATTGGCACTATTGGTTGAAGATTCCTATTACACCCCTGATAGTCTGCAGACCTTGGTCATCACCGATTTTAAATCGTTGAATGATTTTTTTAGGAAAGTGAACCAGACAAGGAAACCAGGTATTCCAGTTCCCAATGTTGATTTTTCTAAAGAAGTGGTCGTTCTTACCTATGGAGGAGCACATCAAAACGTTAAAAGATTATTTTTAACTAAGGAAGGGGAAACTGAGGATACAATTACAATTGCAGTTAGGGCAGAGCCCAATGAACCAAGTAATACTGTTATTTCGTACCCATTTTGCTTATATAAAATGGTGAAAAATGATAAGTCCATTTCTTTTATTAAACTATAGGGGCCTATTTTCTTTGGGCAACTAATCGAGAATACCTGCCTTTAAAAGTACATTTTCATCCAATACGCCATTTTGCATTACATTTGCTCCGGTAATCCCCAAATTACACGATTATGAGGTTAGAAAAGCTTTTGATGCTTGGCGTTGTTTTATTAGCAACTCACTTAATTCACTCCCAAGATGTGGAAATCACTAAAAAAGACAGTATTGTCTTAAGTTCTTGGATTTTTGGAGTTGGATTTAATGCCGTTGATGATGCGGGTTCTGAATTTTCCGATGTATTCAATTTCAGTGATAATTGGAATATAGTCCCTTTCCCATCTCGATTAAGTGTCGGTAGGTATTTCAAAAGCGGTTTGGGATTGGAAGCGATAGGTGCCTTTAACCGCTATCAAGAAGGTAATATCGTAGATGGGGATATTCTCATGGAAGATATTAATTATTATGCCCTTGATATCAGGGCAAACTATGCCCTGAACAAAATTATTGGAGAAACGGGGTGGTTTGATCCCTATGTAGGGGTCGGTATTGGCTACACCGATGCCAATAACCAAGGTCGCGGAACATACAATGCCAATATTGGTTTCAGAACATGGTTCTCTGATAAATGGGGACTGGATTTTAGTTCTATGGGTAAGTGGACGATGAACTCAGAAAACTCTACCAACCATATTCAACATGCGGCTGGTGTGGTATATCGATTTGGAATTGAGAAGGGTTTATCCAGTAAAGGAGAAGAAAAACTTGCCTTGCTTGAAGAACTTGAAAAAGAACAACAACGAGTACAAGATTCCATAGTGGAAGTTGCTAGAGCAGAGCGAGAAGCAAAAGAGCTTGCAGATCGCTTAAAAAGGGAACAAGAAGCTGCAAAACTTGCCGAATTAGAAAAGAAAAGACTTGAAGAAGAAGAGGCTAAACGGAGTTTGGTCGAAAAAGAAATCAGTGCATTGGGTCTTGTGTATTTTGATTTGAATTCCTCATATTTAAATACCCAGGATAAGGTATTGTTGGATAAACTTACCAAGATTTTGAATGAAAACCCTTCTTTGACTTTGAAAATTACCTCGCATACGGATGCCCGGGGATCTGACAAATACAATTTATGGTTATCAGAGCGGCGTGTCAAACGCACTATAGATTATTTGACGGCAAATGGGGTGGCCGTTAATCGGTTACAGGGTGAAGCCAAAGGCGAAGAAGAATTGGCCAACGATTGTGATGATGGGGTATATTGTACCGAAGAAAAACATGGTAGAAATAGAAGGTCTGAATTCGGAGTAATTTGGGCCCAAGACTAACTATATTGTTAACAAATCTTTGATGATCAACTTGAAAACCAATACAAAAAAATCAAAATCAATGTCTGATTTACTGGACATTGCCATTCTAGCGTCAATAGAAGCCGGTAAAGAAATCCTGAAAATATATGAGGACGATACGATAAGCTTTGAGGGCAAAAAGGATGATTCACCACTTACACAGGCTGATTTAAACTCCAATTCAGTTATCATGGGTTTCCTTGATAATACAGGAATTCACATAATAAGTGAGGAAAACAAGGAAGTTGATTTTTCAACTAGAAAAGATTGGGGCACATGTTGGGTGGTAGATCCACTAGATGGTACCAAGGAGTTCATAAAGAAGAATGGTGAGTTTACAGTGAATATTGCACTTGTCGAGAATGGCAACCCTATATTGGGAGTGATTTATGTTCCTGTTTCTAGGGAACTTTACTTTTCGCATGCTAAAATGGACGGGGCGTCAAAAGTGATACTTGATGAAAATCATAACATTAAAGGAGCACTGTTTGATATCAAAAATAAAATATCACCTTCAATGGGTGTTGGCGGTACAATAAGGGTTGTGGGCAGTCGATCTCATATGAATGAGGATACGGCGAATTTTGTAAATCATTTAAAGTCAAAATACGGGAACGTAGAAATTGTATCAAAGGGAAGCTCACTTAAATTTTGCCTAGTGGCAGAGGGTAAAGCAGACATTTATCCGAGATTTGCACCTACCATGGAATGGGATACTGCCGCGGGTCAAGCGATTTGTAGTGCCGTCGGTCTTAAAGTAATTGCCCAAGACACAAACCGTTCCCTGTTATACAACAAAGAGAATCTTTTGAACCCATATTTCCTGGTTAGTAACTGATGGCTAAGATTTCGTACAAAAGACACCTTGCGAAAACCATTACCTGGCGAATTCTGGGTACAATGGACACCATTGTTATTTCATGGATAATTACCGGTAATCCATTGACAGGTTTGAAAATTGGTTCCGCTGAAGTTTTTACCAAAATGGTACTTTATTATTTTCATGAGCGCCTTTGGATAAGAATTCCCATACCAGAAAGTAAAAGAAGGCATTTGGCCAAAACATTTTCATGGCGTTTTATTGGCACTATGGATACCATTTTACTTTCATGGTTAATCTCAGGAAATCCGATGGTAGGGTTGAAAATAGGTGGTTTTGAGGTTATTTCTAAAATGGTTCTTTATTATGTTCATGAAAGAATTTGGTATCGATTGAATTTTGGTCTTATCAAGAGGAGATTGAAAAAAATGAGGTCAAAGACCGTCTCTACCTTTAAAAAGCAAAAAATAAAATCAAAGGATAAGGATGACCAAGTTAAAACTTCTAATTTTGGACCTAAAATTAGTTAGATCATGAGTAACAATATAATTCCCCATACTTATAAAATATCGAGAACCGAAAGACAAAAACTTCATGGGCACAGTTCTTTTTTAATTTTTTTTACAGGTCTTTCGGGATCTGGAAAATCAACAATTGCAAATGCCGTGGAACAAAGATTACATGATAATGGTATTCATACTTACACTTTAGACGGTGATAATATTAGAAGTGGTATTAATAAAAACCTTTCTTTTAGCCCTGAAGATAGAACTGAAAATATAAGGAGGATTTCTGAAATATCTAAGTTGTTCATAGATGCAGGCTTAGTGGTCTTGGCTGCATTCGTGGCTCCGTATGAAAAAGATAGAAAAGCCATAAGGCATGTAGTTGGAACTGAGAACTATGTTGAGGTTTTTGTTAATACAAGTCTTGAAGTGTGTGAGCGACGTGATGTGAAAGGGCTATATGCCAAGGCAAGGCGAGGAGAGATTTCGAATATGACTGGAATATCAGCTCCATATGAAACCCCAAAAAGTCCTCATGTGGAAGTTACTGAGAACAACTCAATTGAAGAATCAGTTGAAATGATATACAAAGCGATTGAAAAACACTTAAAATAAAAATATGAACGAGTACAATTACTCATTGAACTATATTGATGAGCTTGAATCAGAGGCAATATACGTTTTGCGAGAGGTATGGGCGCAGTTTCAAAAGCCTGTTATTCTTTTTTCAGGAGGGAAAGATTCCATTGTTGTAACCCATTTGGCAAAAAAAGCATTTCATCCATGTAAGATTCCATTTGCATTAATGCACGTTGATACCGGGCATAATTTTCCTGAAACCATCAAGTTTCGAGATGATCTTATTGACGAATTGGGTGCCCGTTTAATTGTAGGTTCTGTTCAAGAATCGATAGATCAAGGAAGGGTTGCTGAAGAAAAAGGTAAAAATGCAACCCGTAATGCTCTTCAGATTACCACACTTCTTGATGCAATAGAATCTAACAAAATAGATTGTGCCATAGGAGGCGGAAGGCGGGATGAAGAAAAAGCGAGGGCTAAAGAACGATTCTTCTCCCATCGAGATGATTTTGGCCAGTGGGATCCAAAAAATCAAAGACCTGAGCTTTGGAATCTCTTCAATGGAAAATATTTTGAAGGAGAACATTTTAGGGTCTTTCCCATTAGCAATTGGACAGAAATGGATGTTTGGAATTACATACTCAGAGAGAAAATAGAAGTCCCTTCATTGTATTTGGCCCATGAGCGCCAAGTTGTATGGAGAAACGACTCTTGGATACCAAAATCCGAATTTCTGATTTTAGAGGATAATGAAAAAATCGAAACCAAGAAAATACGTTTCAGGACCCTTGGCGATATCACCATTACCGGAGGTATTGAATCTGACGCGGATACCCTTGAAAAAGTAGTGGAAGAAGTGTCAGCAATGCGCCAAACCGAAAGGGGCAATAGATCTGATGACAAAAGATCGGAGACAGCTATGGAGGACCGCAAAAAACAAGGTTATTTTTAGAAAATTGAAATAAATACTATGAGCATACACGATAACCAATTACTAAGATTTACAACTGCCGGAAGTGTTGATGATGGTAAAAGCACCCTTATTGGACGTCTGCTTTATGATTCAAAATCAATATTTGAAGACCAACTGGAAGCTATAGAAAATACGAGTAAACAAAAAGGCCATGAAGGTGTGGATTTGGCACTTTTTACAGATGGATTGAGAGATGAACGGGAACAGGGTATTACCATTGATGTTGCCTACCGTTATTTTACCACGCCAAAGCGAAAGTTTATAATTGCCGATACACCAGGACATATTCAATATACACGGAATATGGTCACTGGGGCTTCTACGGCTAATGCAGCTATCATCTTGGTTGATGCCCGGCATGGGGTGATAGAGCAAACAAAAAGGCACGTTTTCATAGCTTCATTGCTTCAAATCCCGCACTTGATTGTATGTATTAATAAAATGGACTTGGTCGATTTTAAAGAAGAAGCATACAATAAAGTTTTAAAACAATTTGAGGATTTTTCCACGAAATTATTGGTAAAAGATGTTAGGTTTATACCTATAAGTGCCCTTTTGGGGGATAATGTGGTCAATCGTTCAGAAAATATGGCGTGGTACAAAGGGGCACCACTCCTTCATACCCTTGAAACACTTCATATCAGTAGCGATATCAATAAAGTGGATTCCCGATTTCCAGTGCAGACCGTATTACGTCCCCAACGTGACGGATTTATAGATTATCGCGGTTATGCTGGACGTATAACCAGTGGGATTTTTAGAACTGGAGAGCCCATAACAGTACTTCCATCAGGGTTTACCTCTACAATAAAAGCGATAGAAGGGCCTGCAGGGGAGATTGAGGAAGCATTTGCCCCTATGTCGGTGTCTATTACGTTGGAAGATGATATTGACATTGCAAGAGGGGACATGATTGTTAGGTCAAAAAATATGCCTGAACCATCTCAGGAAATGGAAGTAATGCTCTGTTGGTTAAATAGTGAAACTGCTAAACCTAGAACAAAGTATACGGTAAAGCATACAACAAATGAACAGACTGCAATAATCAAAGAAGTAATTTATAAAATCGATATAAATTCACTGGGACGTAAGTTTGATGATAAAGAATTACGGATGAACGATATTTGTAAAGTAAAAATAAGAACGGTAAAACCCCTGATGATAGATTCTTATAGGGATAACAGGATAACGGGAAGTATTATTTTGATTGATGAAAATACGAATGAAACAGTGGCAGCTGGTATGGTGGTATAATCTTAGCCTATAATACAATACATTTATGGTAATCAAAGTCTGATGATATAATTACACTATTGTAGGTTGAAGAATGTAGATGCATTTTTTAAAGACGGGTTCTAACGAGAATAGATACTTTCTATCTTTCTTTCTAAAATAGAAAAGAAATGCTTTGTCTTGGTTCTTACATTAAATTACGATGTGTTAAATTACTTTAATTTCGTATTGCTTTAAATGTGCGTGAAAGCCACAATTAGTGTCATTTAACGAACGAGGGATATGGCAAAAAATTCTCTATGAGGGGTATCACTTTTTTTGGGTTTCGATTATTTACAAAAGGGATATTGGAAGTGTTTTAACTCAATTACTGTAATGAATTGAAAACTCGTCTTTGATAAATGCAGTTGGAACTAATACATATTTTCCTAGCCTTCTGAAGAATGTCTGGATGGATTTCCTGCTAAAGTCGTTGATACTTATTCTTTTTCTCATTTCCTCATGATCAAGTACATGATTTGTCCCATTGAGCATACTATATAGGGCACCAGGAAACGGAAGTGGGATTAAGGATAGATTGCCATCAAAAATTGTTCTTTCATGATCAAACCAGAAGTTTTCACCATACATAAAATCGACAAGATGAGGTTTTATGATTACACAAGAACCACAAAGCGTGTTGAAATTTTTTAAGTTCAAAAACGTATATTTTTTGCCTTCGGGGTATAGATATCCTTTTTTCACATACCAACCGGCAGTTGATGCTTTTGTGTTTTTAGCAACAAAATCACATATTTTATTACTTATACAATCATCAGAGTCAACCGTCATTATATATGACGCACCTTTACTTTTGGCATAATCAACGGCAAATTTTATTTTTCTGCCCTTATCCGCTTCTTTTACCCACCTATCTGATGCCTCATTTTTCAATATAGGCGGTTGAAAGTCCACCTGTAAAAATTTTACTCTTGAATTACTGGTAAACTCCGTTTCAGGTATTTCATGACATGCCACGATGACATTGAAATTTTTATTTGACTGATTGCAAACGGAATTTAAGGTTCGGTTCAAAAGACGTGTGACAGAAGTCCAGTCAGAAGTCACAGTTTTACTTCTAAGGGGTACAATAAATGTCAGCATAGGAAAGTAATCTCTTTACGGTAAAAAAACGTTATTTGTGACCCATTATTGTTGTGTTTCATGAAGAACTAAAAAAAGCAATCCCAATCAATCTAAACTTTGATTCCCTTGACGCGCTAACAAAAAATCATAAGCATATTTAACCTAAAACCAACCTTGATGACTTTTCGTAACACTGGGTTTTTTCATTTTGCCGAAAACACTGTCTCTTTTCAATTGTGTACCACTCAATGGTGCAAAGGCCATCTCCTATTATCAGATTCCCAGAATGCCTTAATCATGATAAAATTAGGTTTTCTATTTTGATATTTACGGCTTTTAATAGATTTTTATTCGATTAAATTCCACAATTAAGCGAACTGCAAAAATTAATTTCAACATACACTTGTCGCTCCAAGGAGTTCCTTTTTTGATTTTCATATGCGCTTGTTTAAACTACTTCAGACCATGGGACTTAAAATTCGTGCTAAAAAGAGGAACGTTATTTTTCGAAAAACAGGGGACAGTTCGAAATACCCTACATATAAATCTGCCTCCGGTCCATTTTTTAAAAATGTAAGTAAACATGGAATGGTCTTGGAACTAGTCAGAACAATTCAATTTATAATAAAGGACGAGTAATCATTTTATCCAATTATTGGAGTTAATGATATATTGGTTACCCAACCCAACACATTATGAACATCCCTTAGTATTTTTCACATGGGTTTTAATCTTGATTAGTATCAATTATTGATTGAAGAGCTGTTTACCGAAATAATCTACATTTTAAAGTACTTTGCTTGTGCGATTTTTTTTTTGGCGTAATTTTACGTCCGAATGGAAATTTGAAAATAACCGTGGATATGGTTGATATAAAATTTTTAAACATACTCGTTAGTCATGTATCATCATTTGATTAAGCCTTTTTTCGATTATTTGTTTGCATTACTTCTTCTGTTGATTTCTTTACCCTTTTTCGTAATTATAACAACGATTCTATTTGTAAATAATGGTGGAAGACCATTTTTTGTGCAAGCTCGTGGCGGTAAGAGACAGAGTGTCTTCAATATTATTAAGTTCAGGACGATGAACAATAAAAAAGACGTAAATGGGCAATTATTACCAGATAGCGAACGCTTGTCTAAACTGGGTAGTTTTGTCAGGAAAATGTCTTTTGATGAACTACCACAATTATTTAATATTTTGAAAGGTGATATGAGCTTGGTTGGGCCTAGACCCCTAACTGCTGAGTATCTTGGTACCTACAATGACTTTCAAAAGCAAAGACATAATGTAAAACCAGGAATTACTGGTTGGGCGCAGATTAATGGTAGAAACAACCTTAATTGGACCAAAAAATTCGAACTTGATGTTTGGTATGTTGACAATGCCAATTTTTTTCTGGACTTGAAAATACTCTTTTTAACAGGGGTTAAAATTTTTAAATTCTCGGATGTAAATATGGATGGTCAAGCCACTGCGGTATTTTTTAATGGAAAAAATTAATAATATGGATTTTATAACGGAAGTGAAATTAAGAACCAACGACCCTCTTGAGGCTGCAAAGATAGTTAGAGAAGCTCTTAAGAAATATAAAGTAATAAAGGTCATACCTGAATGGTATTTGGGGGATCTCAGGGCTTTCTATGATTTATTCACGGAAAATGTCGGAGAACCTTTGAGTATCGGTGAAGATTTTACCAAAGGGGGGGTAACCACCGGGGAAAAATGGTTGGAGATAAGATATGATGCGGATGTGCCGGATATGGCTGCATTTAGACACAGTAAAAATGCGCAACCCTTGCATACCGATGGAGCGTATAGTCATGACAATGCTGCGGATATTATGATATTTTACTGTATCAATAAGGCCGTTAAAGGTGGTGCAACGACATTTATAGATGGTCCTGTTCTTATTGAATATATGGAAGAAAATGCCCCTGAGCTATTGGAAAAATTAAAAACTTCCGATAAAATTAAATATAGCAAGGCCGAACAATATAGGTCTGAAAGAATTATCGATATCAAGGAAGATGGTAAAATCCAATTCAATTATAATTACTACTGTATTGATCCAAACGAAACCGAAGAACATAAATTACTGAACAAAGAGTTTTTTGATTTTTTACAAGGTTATGTGGCACATTCCCATATGGCTGAAAAAGTAACACTAAATCCAGGTGAAGCCGTACTTTGGTGGGATGACTTAGTACTTCATGGTAGGACTTCCTATGATGTAAAAAAGACCAATGATCGATTTATATGGAAAACGGGCTTTAATTGGAAGGACTAATAAAAGAGCTAAATCTCAGTAGTATTTCTTTGGGTACTATGAGGTTCCATGATAAGTCACTCACTGCGAAACAAGTGACAAAGTTGATTGAAAGTAGTTTCGATATCGGGATAACTACCCATCATTCGTCCTTTGAATACAATTCATACAGCCTATATACAAGTGCACTAAAAACGGTTTCCCGTAAAACGGATATTAAACATATCGTAAAGTTGGCATCTCCCCATTTTGAGGATGATGACGGATTCTCAACTAAAAAATTGGTCCAAAGGGTAGAAAATCAATTAAAAGCACTGGATATTGGGCAAATAGATGTATTACAATGGCTTGTGAGATCAAAACCGATTAATGATGAAGATAGGCTAGCTACTCTTGAGAACCAAAAACAGGAAATAAAATCTTGCCTATCAAAGCTCAAGAAACAAGGTAAGGTGAAATCCATTTTCAGTTTTCCTTATTCCGTGGTTTTTGCTAAGGAGGTAATGGAATTTGAAGAAGTTGATGGGATTATCTCATATCTAAATGAAGAAGAATTAGAATACGCTACTTTTGCAAATGAGCTTCCTTTTATAGCAATAAGACCTTTTTTTGCGGGAAAATTGATTTCAAAAGATGTTAGTGATAGTACGAAAGAGATTCATCAGTGTCTTGATTTTGTTGATAGTCATGATTCCGTTATCACTAAAATAATCGGAATCAACAGCGCGGAGCAACTGCTCCCCTTTAAAACTTATTTTGATACTATGTGATTTCTAAGTAGACCTTGTTTTGTCATAAGAACTTGCTATTAATCAAGTAGGTTGTTAAGAACCTTGAAAATTTCTAAAACAATATTCCTAGCATTCTTTTTCATCTGAAACCGAATTTTAATACGAGAAAATTTTGAATTCTTGTGGACAAGTAGTTATAGCTTTTAGGGACTAAAACCATATGGTTTCAAGGTAATTTCGCTAATTTTTACGGTATCGATCAATAGTGCCCTTAACTAAGTCAAGAACATTCCATAGCATAAGTAGTATTTTGTGAAAAAACAATGTGCAAAAAACCATTGATTTTCCTGTAGTCCATAAACGGCTAAACGGGGAAGAAGTTCCCAAATCTAACTGACGTGGATTCGACATAAACTTTTAATGGTTTATGTTTAATTGTCAGGTCGAGCGCAGTCGAGACCCCCACACTGTTCTTGATTTTAAGGGCCTCTCGACTGAGCTGGAGGTGACAGCTGTTAAATTTATTGGTCTTTATCCTTATTAAAGTACAAATCTGAAGTCGAACTCACGTTAACCAGGTATTTCCAAATGATAGAACACCATATTTAAAATCGATTCGAAAATGATGTTTTCAATTTGATTAGGAATAGTCAGATGCCCTAAAAGGTTTCAACCACTCCAAAATCATATTCTCTCCATTGATATCGTTGATTTTCAAAACCTCTTTAAAAGTACTTATTTTAGAATTGATTTCCTCAATAGTTTCGGCCACTACATATATTCTAGAGTAGACCTGTCGTTCAGTTCCCAACCATTCTTTTTGAACGGTGTCCCTTTCTTTAAATCGTTCCAATACAAATATGGTATTTGGATCGTTCTTTACTTCATCCAAGCCCTCAATGGAACCAATCTCGCCGTCCGTTAGTAGCACCCAAATGGTACAGGCTATCTTTCCTTTGAACTTGTAATCATTTTTTCTGGCAAAATCATCTTCTCCCATGACCCCAGTAAAGGCATAATTCACCAACATTTCCCTGTGATCGAATCCATTGATATGGGCGATATGTATGTGCGGCGCTTCCCCTTGCAATCTAAAGCCGGGGTCATAGGCATAGACTACGTCATTTTCAACGAAAAATTGAATATTGAGTACTCCATTTTGGATTTCCAACCCTTTAAAGAGTTCACATAACCTTGGATGTACTTGTTCTATAAACAAATCTGAATGTTTGGAAGGATACACTGCTCCAATACAAACAGGACTCGCATCGCCTTGCCTTTTTGTGGTAATTCTATCTGAGATAGCTGAAATGTAAGGAACACCATTTCTAAAAGTATAATAGGCAGCCATATCATCACAATCCATATACTTTTCTACCAGAACAACCCCTTTTTTTGAAAATTTTAGGGCAGTATTGATTGATTCTTTATAATCTTCATCGTCACGGCAAATTTTCATCCCAACACCCCCACCACTGTCAACGGGTTTGATCATCAATGGGTAATCTAGATTTTCTGGTTTATCGATACTTGATTTGTCTAGATATATCCCAGGAATATCTTGAATATCATATTCTTCACAATATTTTTTAAAGCCGTCCTTACTACAAAAGGCTTCAACCGCTTCAGGAGTTGCATAACAAGGTATATTGAGCTTTGCGCATATTTGATAATATGGTTTTACCAGAATATCCGCTACACCCACCAAAATGGCATTTACCTTGAGTTCTTTTGCTAATTGAACTATGCCATCTACATCAAAACCGTCAATATCATACGATTCGGAAGCATTTTTCTTTGCCGGGGCATTGGGATTTGGATCTACCACAATAGTGTATATACCCATGCGAACCGCAATATCCACCAAAACTCCTGTTTCAGGATTTCCTCCTAATATTATAATTTTTTTCATATGCTGTTTGTTTTTGACCTTAATAGACTGGGGTTTGAAGTGGGGGTTTATTGCACTCCATTTAATTTTTCTTGAAATTTAAATTGATCATCAAACTTTAGGGTGGTCAACAATTTTTTGATTTCCTGCTCATTGGTGTTGATCTCTACAATTTTGTTTCTATCAATGCCCATAAGTCCTAACTCCTCTTTAATTGCATCATGGCTTGTAGGGCTTATAGTGGCTATGATCAAATAATCAAATTCAACATTGCTGGCGGCACTGATGGGTTGTACATAATTTTTTCCAATATGCAATGGGTGATGATCAAGATCTATCCATCTGACCACCTCAAAGAAATTGGCTTTGACATTAGTGGATAAGATGTGCTGTCCAAAAGAGCCAGAACTATAGACCACTACTTTGGATTTGGATTCTACTTTCAAAAAGGGATTGAATACCAATTCACCGATCTTGTTAAAAATTAATCCTCCCGAGCGAACAAGAATTTGGGAGTACAGATAGTAAGTAATCTGTTTGTCAAGATTTTCTTTGTCAAGCACCTTACTCAGTTTTGACTTCAGGAAATTCATCAATAACCCTAGTCTATAGTACTCGATTTGAGGATTCTCTATGGATTTTACTATGGAATCATGTCGTTGTCTATAGTAGTATGTGGGGATACGGCTTATGGTAACCTTTTTTGAAATGGCGAGATAGGCATACGTTATGGCGGCATCCTCACCCATGATAATATCGTTGGGTACATCAAAAAGGATTTCTATAAGAAGTGACTTTTTGAACAGTTTGTTCCAAACATAGGTTGATATACCATGTTCACAGAAACTACCATTGAATATGGCATTTGGTAGAATTAAGGACTGTACTTTTCGATGGTCATAAACGCCCGCCGATTTTGGTTTTATCGTTTCTATTTTCCCGTCAAACTCCCTAAAATGACCAGTGACTACAAGGTCAGAATTATTGGCCTCAGCAAGTCTGTACAAAGTGTCTAAATAAAATTTATCTACCCAATCATCGCCATCAACATAAGATATATATTTTCCTTGGGCATTTTTCAATCCAGCTTTTCTAGCACTTAAAAGTCCACCATTTTCTTTGTGTACAACTTTTACCCTTGCATCCTTTTTTGCATAATCATCGCAAATTTTTGGGCAATTATCCGGACTGCCATCATCCACCAATATCAGCTCAAAGTCAGTAAATGATTGATCAAGAAGACTGTCAATACATTTTGATAAGTATTTTTCAATACGATAAATAGGTACAATAACGCTTATTTCCACTGTATCCGATTGGTTCATTGTTTGTTGAGTTCAATATAAAACAAACCTCCGCCGTAAATATTGTTTTCAGAAGTTGATTTTGCAGTAGTTACATATAAGTTGTTATAATTATCAAAACAACAAGAAGTAACATTTGTGCAGGGTAACTTTTGTTCATCGATTTTTTGCCCATTTGAAGGATCCCATCTAGAAACACATGCGCCTCCCCATTCGGCGACCCAGAGCATTCCTTCCGCATCCATGCACATTCCATCCGGGCTTCCTTCCCCAGTGAATTCGATTACATAGGAATCAAACAAAACATCGCCTGTTTCCATATCATAAGAATATTTGGCTACCTTTTTGGTAGGAGTATCTATAAAGTAGAGAATGGTGCCATCTTTTGAAAATGCCATACCATTGGAAATGGTAGTATTTTCTATGACTTTTTTGTATTGCCTCTTATAATACGAAAAAACGTTACCTGCATTTTTCCTTACCTCAGGATACCCCATTGTGCCGATAATGAAACGCCCTTTTGAATCTTGTATACCATCATTATAGCGCACGGAATCCCCAATACCGATTTGGAATGCGAATTTCTTTTGAAACGTATTAAAATCTATTTTAAAAAAGCCATCCTTGGAAGAGGCCAATATTTTTTTCTTGTCCAAAATGTACACACAGCTGACTGGAGAATCCAGACATATACTTAAAACCTCCTTGGTCTCAGGATTGTAACAATAAACGAGATTATCCAATATGGAAACAAAATAGAGCAGATTATTTGCTTTATCAAAAACAGGACCTTCAAGTAATTCGGAGTTAAAATGCAATATTAATTTCGGATTCATAGTGCTTTAAATATATTCCCCTCCAGTTACCCTAATTATTGAGCCTGTGGTCATTGCCGACTCATCTGAGATAAAATGCATAACGGCTGGTATAGGGTCAGTAGGCTTGAGCATTCTACCCATTGGGATTATTTTAGATGCTTTCTCCATCAATTTTTCTTCGCTAACACCTTCCTTATTTCGAAGGTTAATTTCACCCTCAGTATTGGTCCAACCCATAACTAAATAATTAGATCTTATTCCATATTTTGCATAATGATGGGCTATATGTGTCGATAACGTATACAAAGTACTTTTAGTCAGGGCATATGGAGCCCGGTCAATTTCGCCATAATCCATATGTGCAGATCCAAAGAATAGGATAGAACCAGATTGTTGTTCAATCATTGATTTCAATACATGTTTCAGCAAAAAGAACGGCGCTTTCAGATTTATATTGAACACCCTATCGTATACTTCTTCTTCAGTTTGAAGTATGGATGCAACAGGGGTGATGCCTGCATATAAGACCAAGGCATCTATTTTTTCAAAACGTTTTATGGTTGCTTTATAGAAGTGTTCTATGCCTTCGATGTTGTTTAGGTCTAGTTTATGAAAATACAGTTGATTTTCTGCGTTGGTAGATGCAATGATTTCTTTGGCAAGATTGGAATTTCGACCACAGAATGCAACATTGTACCCTTTACTTATACAGGATAAAAGTATTTCTTTTCCTACTCCCTTAGAACCTCCTAAAATCATGACCGTTTTCATAGTACTATCAGTTTTTTGAATTTGTATACCGTTTACAACTGCTTAGACATGCTTTTCACATGTAAGGCCGAATTGATATGCTCTATCAAGAAAGTATTGATTATGGTTACATCAAATTTTGTTTCTGCTAAAAGTCTACTTTGTTGACCCATTTCTTGAATCACGTCAGGGTGGTCAAGAAAGTAACGGCATGAATCTATCAATGCATTCAAATCTCTAGGCGGAATCAAAAAACCATTTTTCCCTGTGATGACGGTTTCTTTGCAACCTGGGGTTCTAGTAGTGATAACCGGCAAGCCAACAGATAAGGCTTCTAAGATTGAACGTGGTACACCTTCCCTGTAATAAGTAGGTAATACGAAAACATGCATGTTCTTTAAAAATGTTGGTACGTCATCTTTAAGTCCGTGAAAAATAATCGTACCGTCATCATGTAACCGCTTTAAGACATCAATATTAATTCCAGAGGGTGGTTCTGCTTGACCACCTATGATGTGAAATTCTGCTAGGGGATACGTCTTTTTGAGTTCTTCCGCCGTGTCCATAAAAAGCTGAATACCCTTTTCTTTGATTAACCGTGCCACTATAACAAATTTTACATTTTGTGAAGTCACTGTTATTTCACGGAAAGGAAATTTCTTCAAATTAACGCCTGAACCATTAACTATGGTCGCTCTTTGATTTTTAGAAAGAATACCATTTTTTTTAAATAGTATTAAATCATCCTCATTTTGAAAGATGACCAAGCTGTTCTTTCTTAATGAAAATTTATACATTCTTTTCGTTATCTGATGAAGTAGTTTGGCTTTGACCGAGGCTCCACTAAAGGTATATCCCAATCCCGTTATTAAAGAAATCACCGGTGTTTTTGCAAGATTGGCTGCAATAGATCCGTATATTACGGGTTTAATGGTATAGGGAAAAACCATATCAATGTTGTAATGCAATATCAACTTTTTAAGTTCAAGAATCGACTTGAAATCTTTCAATGGATTTAAACCGGCCCTATCCAATTTAAAAGTCAAGGGTTTTGCACCCCATTTTGTCAATTTATCAGCGACCTCTTGAGGCAGTTCAGGTGCCGCTGCATATATGTTGTAACCTTCTTTGAGTAAAGCAACAATAAAGTCGCCCCTAAAGTTCAACAGGGAATTAGCTAGGGATGCTAATAGTAGTATGTTCTTGTTCATTGTACTCTGATTTTATCACAAGTGGTCAACTCCTTGTAAATTGTTCTTGTTCACAATGTATTATAGAGGTTTATATATTTTACTGCCATTGAATCGATGTCATACTCTTTTGCTCTATTGATGCATTTATGCACGGTCTCTCCATAAAAAATAGGATCTTCAAGTAATGAAATAATCAATTTTGCCAACGCGTGATGATCTTTTGGTTGAAATAGTAATCCTGCATTTTCGACCACTTCGGTAAGACCGGGGACATTTGTGGCTAAGAAAGGGCTACCGGATGCCATACCCTCGATACTCGATAAGGATAAGCCTTCATAATAAGATGATAACACTATAAAGTCTGATGTCTTAAGTAATTTCGGGACATCGGTTCGCAGACCTAAAAATATCACCCTGTCGTCGACTTTCAAATCTTTCGCATGTTTTTCGCAATCTTGTTTCAAATTTCCATCTCCAACAAGAAGTAAAAAAACATATTTGGGCAGCAATTTCATTGCTGAAATAACTGTTTTTTGATCTTTCGGATACCTAAAGGTTGATACTTGTAATATGACTCTGGCTTCTTCTGGTAAGTTGTCGATTTCTGTTTTTGAATATCCTTCTGCATCTAGAATAGTATTAACATCTATACCATTGTAGATTAAATGTATTCTACTTTTGAACTTTTTACCTAAATGTTTTTTTAAGTTTTTATCCACAGCTTTTGAAATAGTGATGATCGCATCAAACCGCTTATATATTTTTCTATCAATATATTTGAGCAGCCAATACCTTCTTCTTGTATTGTTTGAGCTGTGTTCCGTAAAAATCAATTTGTTTTTTTTACCACCAAAGAGTTTTGTTAATGCTGACCAGTATAATGCAGGAAATAAATGCACATGTACTATATCATATTTTTCAAAATACTTTTTAAGTCTAAAAATATGAATAGGGTTATAAACGCTGCCTTTCTGAGTAAGGCAAAAAACTTGAATATTTGTAGTTGGATTTAATTTTTCTAATAAAGGTGATTCCCCACCTTTTAAAATCAAAATATCTATTTCGATATTTTTTTTATTTAAGAACAGAGCTAGATCGACTACTAATCGTTCAGCACCACCCATGGAAAGTGAATTTATACAATGTAATACTTTCATAATTTTTTTTGTAGTACTTCCAAAAATAAATTTTGGTAATTTTTCATAATCTGCTGACTATTAAACTTTTTGAACACAGTTGAACTAACCACCTCTGGGTTCAATTTTTTCTTTAAGAGTAAATTGAGCTTATCTACAAATTCGATTTCATTCTCGACAATAAAACCATTTACTCCATTTTCAATTATTTCATTTATTCCTCCAGGAGCGTTAAAAGCTACAGCAGGTGTGCCACATGCACAACTTTCGAGAAGAGCATTAGGAAAACCTTCTACAAAAGAACCTTGTAAAAATACATTTGCCGTCTTAAGGTAATTCGATACATTTTTGGTGAATGGAATATGGTTTATGTTGCTCCTCATTCCTTTTTCATCTGCATAATGTAAAATTTCGCTTGATAAGTCACCATCTCCAATAATGGTATACTGATAAGGTCCATCGTATTTTGACAGGGCATCTAAAATTCTTTTATGTCCTTTTCTTTCTACTAGACTTCCAACTGTAATGAATTTAGGGATTTCGTTGTTTGGGTACTGTGATTTAGAGGAGAATGAACTCGAAATCGGATTATTGATAATTCTTATTTTTTTTATGGGAATATTAAAATTCAATTGCAAATCTTGCGCCATATCTTTAGATTGACATAGGATTATATCTAGAAGTCTGTATGAATATTTTGTTGTATTTATTATGGAATACCATTTTTTTGATGGTTGTATTGTTGAAAAAACGCTTATGACATTGACCTCTCGTCCGATAAAGATAATTTTCTTAAAAAAAAGCGATTGCAAAGCCATCAAAGTGTTTACGTGACCAATAGTACTTAATACGATATCAGGATTATGTTTTTTGAGATAGGAAAAAATAGGAATGAAAGAAAATAATACACGATTTTTTTCTAAAAAAACTACGTTGGTACTTTCTGGAGTAAATGAAGAATCCTTATTATGGCCAATAACAAGAAGGGTTATTTCAAACATGTCTCGGTCAAGTTTTTGTGCTACAAAGGAAATAACCCTTTCAGCACCTCCCGCCCGTAATGATGGTAGGACTAAGAGAATTTTATTCTTTTTTCGAATCATGTAATGTATTAGAATTTAGTGGTTGTAAGTTTTGCCATCCTAGTTGAATGTAAGTCTTTCTCTTTTAGTACAGTTTGCATCTTGTATGTTCCATTACCGGCTTCTAACGAAATTAGCATTAGAATCATTAAAAACGCATAGTCCGATTCAAGAATAAAGTTATTATGAAAGCTGGTTTGAATAACGTATGCAATAAGCACAAGTCGAAAAAATGATACTATTTTCTTTTCTTTGACTTTGTTTATGGTTTTTAGCAGCATGGCGACCAAGAAGGCAAATATGAAATAACCAAAAAAGGTGTAATGAAAACCAATATTAATAATACCGTTATGTGGCCAGAGATAAAGTATATCTGAATTTCCAAATACCCTGAACATTTCTTGCCGCGCGGTTTGATAATCGGCTTGTGTAAGACCAAAAGGATTACTGGAAACTGCATACAATGCCGTAATCCATAATAATGGTCTGGAATCGGAATGCCCAGCGGAACTTGCTTTGGCTATTCTACTGGTACTGCCTTTAAGAAGCGCATCACCTGCAGTATAAATCGTTGATATCATTATAATTGCGCCGATTACGATTCCAATCTTGTAGAAAAAGTGTTTTTTAAGTGGAGCAAAAAACAGATATCCGAAAACCAAAAAGACTTCCGCTAGTAAAAGTGAGCGCGTCTGTGAGAGGATAGAGGCAATGAACAATAAGATCAGTAGAAATAAATAGGGCTTTCCCCTATATTTTAAAAAAAGAAATAAATTAAGTGCAAAACTGCTGAATGCGAAATAAGAAAAATTTATGGTATTTGCAAATGGACCTGCCAGTCTAAACGCGTTACCATAACCGCCAGTAATTTTGGCTTCTTCCCTTATCAAATCTTGGGCTATTCGATCTGATTCCGCACTTACATAAAGTAATTTTTTTATCTCTAGCATTTGATCCGCGATTGGAGAAAAAGGATGTTGTAAAAATGCAAATGCGAGAATCAAAAAGTGAATTAGAACGATAATATTCAAGTACTTAACTCCTTTTTTAGCTAGAATTAAAAATAAGAACGAAAAAACAATGAAAGAAAAACTCTTTATTAAGGGAGTATAGACAAATTGAAATTCTATTTCCCCAATAATTGATAGATATAGCTTAAACAAAAGTTGAATAGAGGCCAAAAGAAGTATTATTCTACACCACTTTCTGAGAAATGCGTTTATTTTTAATTCAAAAATGAAATCTTTGAATAAAATAAAGAAAAATATAAATTCCAGTAGCCGATCATAACTGATGCCACCTATCTTAAATCGGATAAAGACACCATCAACCGCCAATAAAATGGCAATAATTATGAATTTCAATTTCATAATGTGATATGATTTAAAATCACTAAAATTAAACGGTTTTCCATCACTTTTCCTTTTATGGTAAAAGTTAAATATATTTTCTTAGTACCAGAACTTTGCCAAGTCTTTTTTAAAGGCTATTTGGTAAGGACTTCAGAAGCTGTCTTATCATCTTTTAATGGTCATCTCAAAATATAATATTTCGGTTGTAGGTGACAGGGAAAATAACGGGGATATAAAAGATTAGGATAGGTTCCAAATAAAACCAAATTGATTTAATCCCAAATAAAATAATAACAGCCTCAACGAACACGTGCGATAGGTATAATTAAAAAAATCTATTTTTTAGTGCATAAAAACCTCACCCGCTTAAAAGTTACTAAAACTGACTTTCACCTTTAACTAGCTTAAACCTTAAGCTTTGGAATAATAATTTTTATACCAATATATGAAATTTGCTATACCTTCCTTTACAGGAGTATTTGGACTGTAACCATAGTCAGTAATCAAATCATTCACATCCGCCCAGGTTCTAATTACGTCACCTGGTTGCATGGGCAACATATTTTTTTTGGCTTCTATCCCCAAGCTGCCTTCAATGGCATCTATAAAATCCATGAGCTTCACGGAATTATTGTTACCGATGTTATAAAGGCGATATTTTGCCTTGTCTTCGTTGGTCTTTTGATCAATAATCCGATACACCCCTTCAACAATATCATCTACATAGGTGAAATCCCGTTCTAGTTCACCATTGTTAAAGACATTGATAGGTTGGTCATTTAAAATGGCTTTGGTAAATAGGAATAGTGCCATATCTGGCCTACCCCATGGGCCATAAACCGTAAAAAAGCGTAATCCGGTTGTGGCAAAACCGTATAGATGACTATAGGTATGGGCCATAAGCTCATTACTTTTTTTACTTGCTGCATATAAGCTAATAGGTTGGTCCACATTGTCTTGAACGGAAAAAGGAACTTTTTCATTTAATCCGTATACACTGGAACTACTGGCGTAAACCAAATGTTTGACCTCATGATGCCGGCAACATTCCAGAATATTCAGGAAACCTACAACATTGCTGTCAACATAGGACTCAGGATTTTCAAGGCTGTAGCGCACTCCTGCCTGTGCGGCAAGGTTGCAAACAACCTCGAATTTTTCTTTTTGAAAAATACGGGGCAGTGCTTCCCTATCTTCAAGGTCCATTCGAACAAATCGCATCTTGTTTCCGTAGGTGCCACTGGTGACAGTTCTATGAAACTCTTGGGAATCTTCTTGGGAAATACCCAAATCCTTAAGTCTGTCAAATTTCAGCTTTGGGTCGTAATAATCGTTGATGTTATCCAAGCCAAAAACCTCATGCCCTTCGGCAATAAGCTTTTTGCTCAAATGATATCCTATGAAACCGGCTGCACCCGTTATAAGAACTTTCACGCTTCTCCTATTTTATAAAATTTAAATCCAAATGCGTCCATCTCCTGCTTATCCAAGATTCTTCTTCCATCAAAGAGAAAAGCGGGTTTGAGCATATGCTCATGTATCTTTTTCCAATCGTAGGTTTTGAATTCTTCCCATTCCGTCAATATGGCAATGGCATGGGCGTCTTTGGCAGCATCCATAGGATTGCTGACTACTTTCAAAAGGCGCCTGTTTTCTTCAGGACTTCTAGTATTAAGATAATCTAGATCGTTATAAATCACTTCAGCGGATACTTTGGGATCATAAACCACAATTTCGGCCTGTTCATCCAATAAGGCGTCTGCCACATAGATTGCGGCCGATTCCCTCGTATCATTGGTATCCTTTTTAAAGGCCCAACCGTAGAAAGCGATTTTTTTACCCGACACCGTATTGTATAGCGTAGCAATGATATTTTCTGCAAAACGTCTTTTTTGGTAATCATTCATGATGATTACTTGCTCCCAATAGTCTGCAACTTCGGGTAAACCAAAGGATTTTGCAATATATACCAAATTCAAAATGTCTTTTTGAAAGCAAGAACCCCCAAAACCTACTGAAGAACTCAAGAATTTAGGCCCGATTCTAGAGTCTTTTCCTATAGCCCTTGAAACCTCGGCCACATTTGCATCCGTTTTTTCACAAAGCGCAGAAATGGAATTTATGGAAGAAACCCGTTGTGCTAAAAAAGCATTCGCAACCAGTTTAGATAGTTCCGAAGACCATACATTGGTTTGTAAAATCCTGTCTTTTTCTAACCAATGTTCATACACCCAACTTAGGGTCGCCTTGGCCTCCAATCCACTAGGGGTGTCATCTCCACCGATAAGTACACGATCTGCTTTTAACAAATCATCGATTGCGGTCCCTTCCGCAAGGAATTCAGGATTGGATAATATTTCAAAATTCACTCCATTTCCAGTGTTATCCAATATACTTTTTACCGCTTCTGCGGTTCTTACAGGCAAAGTAGACTTTTCTACGACGATTTTATCCGTTTTCGCTACTTTCGCAATATTTCTGGCGCAAAGTTCTATATATTTTAAATCGGCCGCTTGTCCTTTGCCTTTTCCGTACGTTTTCGTTGGTGTGTTTACCGAAATAAAGATCATCTCGGCAGCGTCTATAGCTGCATCGACTTCTGTAGAGAAAAATAAATTTTTTCCACGCGTTTTCTCTACGATTTCCTTGAGTCCAGGTTCGTAAACTGGCAATTTGTCTAGGTCTTGTTGGTTCCAAGCATCAATTCTTGATTGGTTGATATCAACTACGGTAACGTCGATTTCGGGACATTGGCTGGCAATGACGGCCATAGTAGGCCCCCCTACATAACCTGCCCCAATACAGCAAATTTTATGGATTTTTTTCATTTGTGGATTTAGGTTTCTTTTTGCAAAGGTTATAATAACTTTAAAAACTACGCATTATTGCCTTGAAAAAAAGCTGTACGACACCTTAACTTCGTTCATTGACACACGGTTTAAATTTGTTCATACAGTTCATGCTTGTAATCATCATTTAATCGATAATTTTACTCCTTTAACGAAATATAACTTTCTCAGCCTTTGATATGATTACATTTGAACACTGAATAATCTAAATTTTGTCAAAGACTTTGATTACAAAGGCCAAAATATGGTTGTCTTCCCCCCATATGGGAGGAACAGAACAAGAATACGTAAATGAAGCGTTCAACACCAATTGGATAGCTCCATTGGGCCCTAATGTTGATGGCTTCGAAGAGGCAATATCACGATATTTTGAAGGTGCAGTTCACACTGCGGCACTCAGTTCAGGTACTGCGGCCATTCATTTGGCATTAAAACTTTTAGGAGTTGTACATGGTGATGACGTTATTTGTCAGAGTTTTACCTTTTCTGCAAGTGCAAATCCAATCACATATTTAGGGGCTAATCCCGTCTTTGTTGATAGTGAAAAGGATACTTGGAATATCTCTCCCGAATTGTTGGAGGAAGCTATTTTGAATGGCATCAAGAATGGAAAACCACCAAAAGCCATTGTGGCGGTTCATTTATATGGGATGCCCTATAAGCATGCAGAGGTGGCTGAAATTTCTAATAAATATGGAATTCCAGTGATTGAGGATAGTGCCGAAGCCCTTGGGAGTTCTGTCAATGGAAAAAAATGTGGGAGCTTGGGTGATATAGGAATATTATCTTTCAACGGAAATAAAATTATAACGACTTCCGGCGGTGGGGCACTTCTCACTAAAGACATTGAAATAAGGAAAAAGGCGGTTTTCTTGGCAACACAGGCTCGAGACGATGCGCCCCATTATGAGCATACCCATGTAGGTCATAATTATAGAATGAGTAATGTAATTGCTGGTATTGGCCGTGGTCAGATGGAAGTTTTGAATGATAGGGTGGCAGCTAGAAGGTACAACTATGCCTACTATAAAAAACGATTAGGAGAACTCAGCACAGTCAATTTTTTAGACGAGCCTCAAGGCTTTTCAAGTAATCGTTGGTTGACCTGTATCCTTACTCCTTCTTTTAAGATACGGGAAAAGATTAGGCTTGAACTGCAGCTAGAAGATATAGAGTCACGCCCGCTGTGGAAACCTATGCATGAACAACCAGTTTTTAAAAACTTTAAGTCTTACACCGACGGAACTTCATCCGATTTATTCCTTAGAGGTCTTTGTTTACCTAGTGGATCTAATTTACTTGAGGAAGATTTAGACAGAATAACATCCTTAATCTTAAAAACATTAAATCAATGTTGAAAGAATACATTTTGCGAAATTCACATAGATATGCGTCGAAGTGGTTGGTTTTTGCCATTGACACCTTGGTAATCGCATTTTCCTTTATACTCTCATACATTATTAGATTCAATCTCTCTTTTGATTTTGATGTATCTAAACTTTTGATGCAATTACCCGTGGTTGTTGTGATGGCCATGTTGGCTTTTGTGACTACCGGATCCTACAAGGGGTTTATAAGACATACGGGAATTAAGGACATTTACAATATTTTCAATGCGATATGCATTTCAAGTATTTTGGTTATTTTCATTGTTATCCTTAATAGGCAATTTTCTTATTTAAATGGGTTTACCATACCGCTTTCAATAATTATTATCCATAGTTTGATCAGTTTTGTCGGTTTGACAACGTCTAGATATATTTTTAAAAATCTGTATCACGGTATGGTCACAAGGTTCAAGGTTTTTAAGAATGTACTTGTATATGGCGCTGGGGAATCGGGTATTATAACGTATAATGCCCTTACCAATCATACGGCCACAAACTTCAAAGTTGTTGGGTTTATTGATGATGACAAGAAAAAAAGGGGAAAGAGAATCAATGGGCTCCCCGTGCATTCAAGAGAGGATTTAACGGAATACCTAATCGATAAATGTAATATATCGGAAATCATTGTTGCAATTCATAAAATCAACAATAATGAACTTAGAAAGTTGGTTGAAGGATTAGTGGATCTACCCGTACAAGTTAAAATCGCGCCGCCGGTTCAGGATTGGATCAATGGGGAATTCAAGGTTTCACAAATAAAGAATGTTCAAATTGAGGATTTATTAAATCGAGCACCTATTGACCTTGATAATTTGAATATAGAAAAGGAAATGCATAACAAAACTGTTTTGGTAACAGGAGGAGCGGGTTCAATAGGTAGTGAATTGGTTAGACAAATATGCAATTTCAAGTATAAGACATTAATCATTATCGACCAGGCCGAATCAGCCCTGTATGACCTGCAACAAGAGTTAAAACAAAAGGGGTTTCACAACTTTATCCCCATTGTTGGGGATGTCAGGGATAAAAAAAGAATGAATATTCTTTTTGAGGAATACAAACCAAATATGGTGTTCCATGCAGCGGCATATAAGCATGTGCCATTAATGGAGCAAAATTCATATGAGGCAATTAGAATAAATATTGTGGGTACAAAAAACATTGCCGATTTATCAACCGAACATGAGGTAGATAAATTTGTATTGGTTTCTACTGATAAGGCGGTAAACCCAACAAATATAATGGGTGCTAGTAAGCGAATAGCTGAGATTTATGTGAGCTGCCTACAGCAACATAGTGCTACGCGTTACATTATTACTAGATTTGGCAATGTTCTGGGTTCCAATGGATCGGTTATCCCATTATTTAGAAGACAAATCGAAAACGGGGGACCGCTTACGCTTACCCATAAGGATATTACTCGCTATTTTATGACCATTCCCGAAGCGTCCCAACTGGTTCTAGAGGCAGGTTCGATGGGTGTCGGTGGTGAAATTTTCATTTTTGATATGGGTGAGTCGGTTAAGATTTTTGATTTGGCAAAAAATATGATAAAATTGTCCGGTCTGCTTTATCCAGAAGATATAGATATTGTTATTACAGGTTTAAGACCGGGAGAAAAATTGTACGAAGAGTTATTGGCAAATGGAGAGAATACACTTCCTACCTATCATAAAAAAATAAAAATTAGTAAGGCTCGAGAAATGGAATATGACAAACTTAAATCTCTTGTTGACGAGCTTTGCGTAGCTAATATGTTTTTTGGTAACAATACGGTACAGCTAATGAAGGATATTGTTCCAGAATTTATATCGAACAACTCTGAGTTTTGCAAATTGGATAAGAAAGAAAACACTACTTTTGAACTTGAAGGCAAAATTGCGGCAGGTGAAGCCCACAGCACGTTTAATTAAATTTTTAACATCTCTTATTTCATGAAAAAAAATAATTTGATGCTATTCGAAAGGATGATGGTCATATGTTTATTGATTCTACTCTCTTCATGTGCTTCTAGAAAAGAGGTAGTTTACTTTCAGGACACCGGAAATTTTGAAACCTTAGTCAATGACAACGCCTTTGTCCCAAAGTTTAAAGTTGATGATTTAATATCAATTCACGTATCTTCCCTTAATCCTGAAGCAAGTGAACCGTTCAACCTTTTCAGAGGACGTGCGGAAGGGGGCTTTCAAGCAGAGCAAGTGGACTATTTGGTCGATCAAGGTGGGGAGATAGACTTTCCTGTTATCGGTAAACTAAAAGTCGAGGGACTGTCTCCAGAAGATTTACGCCAATTATTACGTAATCAACTATCCGAATATTTAAAAGATCCAATTATAAACATTAGACTTAGAAATTTTACGGTTACGATACTGGGTGCAGTTAATAATCCTGGTACATACCCGGTTGGTGGAGAACAGGTTACCATCTTAGAGGCTTTAGGATTTGCCGGTGATTTGACCATTAGGGGTGTCCGCGAAAATGTATTGGTTATTCGGGACTTTAATGGTACTAAGGTCTATTCCCGAATTGATTTAACTTCTAAAGATATGATTAAATCACCAGTTTATTATCTAACCCAAAATGACGTGGTTTATGTAGAGCCCAATAAATCTGGAATAAAAGAAACTTCAATCGATGCCAGGGCAGGATTATACGTTTCTCTGATCTCAGTTCTGATAACATCTACTGTGATAATCATAACTAGAAACTAGCCCTAAATTTAGAACATTATCGATATCTATGGATGTTAAAAGCTACGTTAATACCGGGGTTGACTTTAACCTGTTGTTGAAACCATATCTCAAAAATAAGGTCTGGTTTTTTGTAAGTGTTTTTCTCTGTGTTTGTTTGGGTCTAATTTATATTCGTTATACCGTACCTAAATATGCGACTAAAGCTAAGATTAGAATTTTGGACGAAGAGTCTTCAGGCCCTTCTCTTAACCCGTTTAAAGACCTAGGAATTTTATCCGGTTCGGGAGAAGCAAAGGTCATGGATGAAATGGAAGTCTTTTTGTCTCGTTCGAATATGATAAGTGTTGTTGAGAAACTGGATTTAAATATTAAAATTAGGGCACTAGGAAATATTCGTGATTCGGAATTGTATGATAAACCACCTTTTAATATTAATTTTTTAGCCCCTGATACCTTAATAAATTCTTTGGATGATGTGAGTTTCTATTTGAAACCAATCAATAAAACATCGTTTCTGTATGGCACCGAAAGTGGGGATTATGGCAATAGCCATTCGTTTGGTGAGAAAATTAGTTCTGTAGTTGGAGAAATCATAATAACTCCAACCCAAGATAATTTCCCAAAGAACTATGAAAAGGAATACAAAGTCACTGTAATCTCTCCCTCCGTTATGGCAGAATTTTATCAAAATGCGATTACTTTAGTGAATTCAGGGGATATTTCTAACATTATAACTATTTCCCTAGAGGATGCCATTAAGTCAAGAGGTAAAGACATAATTAATTCGTTAATTGAGCGATACAACCAAAATGCAGTTAATGATAAAAAAGCTATTGCAGACCGTACGGCTAACTTTATTAATGACCGCATTGCAGATATTTATGGAAACCTTTCTGAGGTAGATCAGAATGCAGAAGACTTCAAATCAGGACGTGGTATTGCCGATATTACTGCACAAACCAATGTAAATTTAAATATCGGTGCTACCAATCAGCAGGAATTACAAAATGCAACGGTACAATTAGAGATTGCGTCATCAATGAAAGACATAGTGCAGAATGAAGAAGGCTACGAACTACTTCCTGCGAATGTTGGTTTGTCTGATGCTACTATTTCAAGTACTACCGCCCAATACAATAATCTTGCCCTTGAGAGAAAGAGATTGTTGGAGAGTTCCAATGAAAAGAATCCTATAATTGTTAATCTTGATCAGCAACTGGATGGATTAAAGAAAAGTATGTTATCCAGTTTAAATGGTATGGAAAACAATCTCAGTCTTAGGGTTAATAGTCTTAGCGGTCAACTCTCACGAATTAATTCGAAGATTTATTCTGCACCGAAAAATGAGCGTGCCCTCAGGGATATAAGTAGGCAGCAACAGACTACAGAATCCCTATACTTATATCTGCTCCAAAAAAGGGAGGAGTCACAAATTACCTTTGCTTCTGCATCACCGAAATCTAAAATCATCGATGATGCTTATTTAGTCAGTAAAATCCCGGTATCGCCAAAAAAAAAGATTGTTTTATTGGCATCCATTGTATTTGGACTATTATTACCATTTTCGATAATTTATGTTAATGAGGTATTTGATAATAAGATTCACAATAAAACCAATCTAGAAAAATTAACCGGAGATGTTCCTGTTCTAGCTGAACTGCCAAAGATTTCAAGAAAAGAAGAAACCTTAATTAAAATGGATGAACGTACCGTATTGGCCGAATCCCTCAGAATTCTTCGAACAAATTTGGATTATATTTTAAAATCAAATGGGAGGGAATTTGGCAATTCCATTTTTGTCACCTCAAGTGTTCCAGGTGAAGGAAAGACCTTGGTTTCATTTAATTTAGCCATGATTTATGCCAACGCCAAGAAGAAAGTTCTTCTCGTTGGCGCCGATATCAGGAATCCAAAAGTGTATGAGTTTTACAATGGTAAGAATGTAGATAAATTGGCTAAATCCCAAATGAATGCTAAGAATAAAGGGTTAACAGAATTTCTTTCTACTAGCGATTTGACTCCCAAGGAGATTATTACATCAATTCTGGCTAATGATCAAATCATTGACATTGCGTTTGCTGGGAGAATCCCACCAAACCCTACAGAATTGTTAATGAATGAAAGAGTAGATGAATTTTTCGAATATGTGAAGCGAAAATATGACTATATCATCGTGGATACGGCTCCCTTAATGCTGGTTTCCGATACTTTGCTAATTAGTAAAAATGCCGATCAAACCTTGTATGTCACTAGAGCAGGTATTACAGAGGAAAATGTTGTTCAATTCCCAATCCAATTGCAAAAAGAAGGAAAATTAAAAGGGCTGTCATTTATCGTTAATGGTGTAAAGTATTCCAATTTGGGTTACGGAGGAAAATACGGGTATGGTTACGGTGGTAAAAAGAAGAAATGGTACCAATTTTAGACTGAGTTGTTTTTAGCGAAAACAAATCGATGGTTATCTTTACAAATAAAGAAGTTGATTGGATTTTTTCTCCTATTTTGAATGCATTCAAGATGTGGATGCCAAAAAAGAGTCCATCAAAAGCGATGGTCGTCATTAAATTTTTGGACTAACAAAATGGCCTTGAATCCCTGATAATCTTTCAGGTTTTAAATCAACATTACAAAATGTAACCTCGTTTTTAAACAATATCGCCCAATTTGAAAAGTTTTATTGTATGTTATGATGTATTATAATACTAAAATCAATAAATCATAACATCTCTGTAAATACCTAGTTGTCATTGGGATGGCCAAATTTCATGCAATAACATCGCTAATTCATAGTTGCTCATGACTAATTGTTATGGAATGATAATAGTTGGGAATAGTCTATTGTCTTCGTTTTCAGAAGTTTTATTGTAGGTTTCAAAATACCATTTATTAAAATAGCCTCCATATAGGTTGGCAAGGTCTAAACTCATATCATGATACTTTTCCTTTAAAAAGGTCAAAACCGTGGGGGGACAATCAAGTTCTATTGATTTGTTCACCACCTTATTTATTGCCGAATCGTTAGTATTCCGTGATTTTTTCAATTCTTCTTCAAATTCGTTTTTGGATGAAAGGAAGTGTACTACTTCCTTAAGCAATTGCTCTGGAGAATCCATTATGGCATCAAAGAAACCAATCAATAGCTTCTCTTTAGGAAAAACACTGGTAAAGTTGCTGATGGTACGTACATAATCCGACCTTAGTTCTTGTCCTTCACTTTGCATAAAAGCTATGATGTCATCCTCATTGACATTTTCAAGTTTAAATCCTTTAATACCTTTTTTAGTATGTCTAAAATGAGACCATGCCCTATCAATAGGGTTTCTGAGCATCAAAATTAACTTTGCGTCAGGAGCCATCGCATGCATTCTAGATATATCCTGCTTGTTAAGCATTGAATAACTGGGAGTTATCTCACCTTTTATTCCCTTTAAAGGTGCAAAAACTGAAATATACCATTCATCGCTATAATCCGAGAAAAACCATTTAAGTGTAAAAGGGAGATTCTTAAATTTCCCTTTAACAATTGTTGATGTAATGGACCTTGCGGCCTTTTTTAAGTACGCGAAACTGGTAATTCTATCTCTGGCCCGGGTTTTGGATAGAGTATTTGGCGACGGATATTTCGTATCTCTATCAAAATAATGCATTTCTTTTACAGGGGGAATCACGAAACCCGGTGTTTTGGTTAAATTGTAATATAACCAGGAAGTTCCTGCTTTTTGAGCTCCTATGCCCCAGAAATTAATTGGTGATTGCTCTTCCATATTTAAAACTCAAAATATTTATAACCCTACTATATTTAAAACAACAGTATTACCTTATGTTCAATGTATTTCTGATTGTCGTTTCTAAATATTCCCCAAATACAGTTGGTTTAGACTTTACCAAAATGGCACACAGTAGCAACAGAACTGCCATAAATACAATAAACATAATGACGTCGGTTTTACCCCATAAGTTGAATAAATGATTATATCCAAAAATCAAGACCCCAAGATAGATGCCTAACTTTAGGCCTGCTATAAAGGGTTTGAAAAAATATTCCTTAATCGTTCCCTTGAAAACATTTTTAACTAAAACGATCATCATCACATAGTTTATAAAATGGCTGATAACAATTCCGATGGCAGCTCCATTGATTCCGTATAGATAACCTAATGCACCGGAAAGAACTAGTATGATTACCACGAAAATGTACTTGCGAGTAACGTTTTTATAAATTAAACCCTGGGCCCTAATAACCGTATCCGTCATTTTTCCCGAATTACTGAAAGTCAAAACTAGCAACATAATTTGCAGAGGTGTTACGGCCTCTGACCACTTTGTCCCCATTAGAATTTGGACAATTTCAGCTGAAAAAAAAACGAGTAAAACCGTTGTGGGAATCATAATAGAATTACTTAATCCCAACCCAAACTTGTAAATTCTAATCGACCGTTCCTTTTCATCCTGAATTTCGGACATTACCGGAAACATAACCTGATTTATAATCTTTGCTAGAAATTGACTGGGAATATCCTTTACCCTAGAGGTTCTTTCATAGATACCTAATATATCCTGTGCAAAGATTTTTCCGAAAATCAGATTAAGCCCCCTATTCGATAAAAAATTGCTAAATGTCAATAACATCATACCTGAACCAAAACCAAACAACTCACGGGCTTCTTTATAATGTACGTTCAGACTGATTTTTATAGGAGCCAAATAAAACATGGCAATAGCACTTAGTAAGGAGGTGATTAGGGTAGCAATAACAAGCGACCATACTCCATAATCATTCATAGCCAAATAAACACCAGTGCCATAACCGATTATACTTGCGATTATCTGGACAATCGCGGCGTTTTTAAAGTGATAATATTTAAAAAGTAAATTGACTGAAATATTACTCAACGCAAGTAATATGATGTTTAAGGACGATACTTTAATTAGATGATCTAATCTGAGGTCATTGTAAACTGAAGCAATATATGGAGCCGTAATATAAAAAATGGCATACAATATGACTGCTAAAAGCATGCTTGTTTGCAAGGCGCCATTAATATGCCTGTTATTTATTTCCTTTTTTTGTATTAGGGCAGAACCCATCCCGCCCTGTATAAAAATGTTCCCAACGCCAATTATTGCATTTATAATAGCCATAAGACCATAGTCTTCTTTTAATAAAATCCTGGTCATGACGGAAAAGTAAAGAATCTGTAAAACGCTTAAGGACAATACGGAAAATGATTGCCATTTACCAGCGTGCTTGATTTTGCCACTAAGACTCATCCGACTTTGTTAAGTATGTAACCTAAAGTATTGAATAGGGGGTGTTTTTTAGCGGTACTACGCCATTTATCATCATATTTGATTTTTCTTTTCTCAAATCGGTTAGGAGTGCCCGCTATAGTATGATCATTATTCAGTTCCATATATTCGGGCATCTCAAATACGTCAAAGCCGAAAAAGCCTGACATTTCGTCCAAAATCTTCTGAGGATTCTCAAAAAATTCTTCGTACTTCATGAAATAAACATCTTCTTTCTTTACACTTCGAAGTATTGATGAATATCTCATTCTATGTAAATAATTTGACAATAGGAACCTTAAAAGACTTTTATCCTCCCCACCGTATCTTTTCCACCACTTCTGTTTTGAAATTGATACCGCCCTTAAATCCCTTCTCAAATAGATAATTTTAAAATTAAAAGGAGAATCTTTGTAAAGTGAAGTGCCATGAAATGCAAACTTAGAAGAATCAACCAAGACATTACAGTTTGAAGTTTCAAAGACAGCGTTATAAACCCTATTCATCAAGGATTTTACCTTATCGTTCTTTAATTTTTGTGTATGCTTATCTTGTCCTCGAGGAGCCGTAATCATGGTATTGGAGATTTCTAGCGGATTTGAAATCCCCATTTTTTTATAAACTCTATTCCAAAAATCACATTCCAGTAGACTTTCACCACAAGAACAATTCCAATCCCAATTACTACCCGGTCCGGTTTTATGAATATGGCCGCTCAAAAGAGCTGCTTCCCCAACTGAAACAATTTGGGAAGACTTAGAAAGGACATTCTCTATTAGTGTAGATCCTGATCGTTGATTTGATATGATATAGATGATAGTTTGTCTTTCCTTCATAAAATTATCTCGATATTATATTCCTGATATCAGGTTTTAAACAATGGTATTAATTAATTGAACCTAACACTGTATCAATTCTTATACCACCGAATGCATTACCCACTTGCTTTGCATTTTACCTCATTAATAACGTGCTATATACATTTTATTATATGTTGAATAAGTAATTTTCAACTCTAGACTTGAGTATACACGGGTCAGAAAAAACTACGGAACCATTTCTAAATTCTCAACCTTTAGAAAACTTCTTGACTGTAATTCGTGCCACTATTACCCAAAAATCTTCAAATGAAGTGCATTTCATCGAAAAAATATAGGTTTTAAACGATTATCCTGGGATTTTTCTAATTTTACATCCCAAATGTTAGTAAAATCTTTTTTATCTTAATCTACAGAAAAATGGTGCCCCAAAATCCCTTCTTTTTCAAATTTATGGTTTTTTGCTTAATACTATCATTATTAATGACCACATCATGTGCCAAGGATTCTGATTTATTCTTAGAGGTAATTGAGGAGCAAACGGATTCGGGTGAAGTAGAGGATGGCGACGAAGTTTCTGAGGATCCCACAGAGCCAACAGATGAAGAAAACGAACCGTCCAATTCTGGACCATTGAAAGCATTTCCTACGGCTTTTGGTGGGGGTTCCAATGCAACGGGAGGAAGAGGTAAAATTCTATACATAGTCGATACCCTTGATGACTCCGTTGCTGCGACATTACATCCTGAAAGCAGTGGTAATGATGCCTATTATACTGGCGGTCTTCAAGATGCTTTAACGCTTCATGATGTAGGGTATATTGTATTCAATGTGAGCGGAAATATTGATATTGGAGTTGGAGGAACTCGTAATTGGCCCAAAGGAAATGGACAGGGAATATATGTTCGTGGGAAAACGGTTTTTGGGCAATCTGCACCTCGGGGTGGTATTACATTGACAGGAGGAACTTTCAGAATAGGGGGCTTTAATCCCGATCAAGGCAATATTATTATACGTTATTTAAGGTCACGCCCTATTTTGAATAGAGATGGCGTACTCTCGACAAAGGACGATCGCAAGACGTGGGCATTTCACTTCACAGCAGTCAACGATTTGATGCTTGATCATGTCTCTGGCAGTTTTGCACCAGATAAAATTGCAGGTTCTGCGGTTAGACAAGAACACGTCACGGCTCCAAATTGCCCTTGTACCAATAAGGGACAAACCTTCCAATATGGGCTCTTTGCTGATGGAAATACAGGGCTTTACACAGAAGTAAATCCCGACCGGCCGAACAATCCCGAAAAACTGATTGATAATATTAGTTACTTGAATAACGTACTAATATCAACATCACGTGCCCCCAATATGGCCTTTGATGGGTTTGGGGAAGTAGTCAATAACGTGCTTCACGATGGTCAGTTCAAATCCAGTAGGGTTTACCATGATATTCGATTGAACCACCTGGGTAATTACTATCAAAGAACCAATGGCGTATACTCTTGGATTGGAGGTCTTGAATCCAACGATGTACCACAAGTATTTACACGAAGAAACGTGTATAATGGATCTATAAAAATAAACGGATACAATTCAGGGATAATTAATCTCAAAGGCAATGATTCGGAGGACAATACAATTCTTTGGATAGATAATCCAGATAGGGATAGGATTGCTGACCCTGTGCATTTAGCAGCTACACAATTCCCATCCACAGTACCTAATCCTTGGACTGAAACTACGGCACAAGATGCTTTCAATAGGCTAGTACTTAAGGGGAATGTTGGCGCTTACAAGTATCTTGACGATGACGGAGAAGTTCAAGAATATCGAGATTCTTTTGATATGAAAATGCTTTCCATTCTGCGCGATAATAGGGACTACAATCCAAAAGTGGCTTCAAACTGGGTCTTGCCGAGCATACCATCCAATACCCGACCAGCTGATTATGATACTGATAACGATGGTATGTCCGATACATGGGAAATACAACAATTTGGAAATTTAGACCAAAGCTATCGGGGAGATTTTGATGGTGATGGTTATGAAAATATTGAAGAATATATGAATCAGGTTGATTTTCACTAAATTAAAGATACTATCTGGCTAAATATATTAGTTGAAAAAACCAAGGGTCGGACTTTTTAGGGTTCGACCCTTTTTTTGTGGATTTTTAGCGTACTTCCTATTTCGATAATATTCCTACAAGGAATGATTTCCAGTTTTTTATAAGTTTAATCCAATTATTTGCACCTTAAATCGGCAATAAGATTAATTCGGTAAAGTTAAGAGGTGATATTCCTGTTTTGGCAAAATGACCAAAATTTAAAAAAGAAGATACTTCTGTTAAAATTGATTGACATACCTTATCGGTTCAATCTTTAAAAACATTGAAGACCAATCTTAACTGTTTTCTTAAAAATTAAAGTAATATTTGGCAAAACCAATATTCATTATCTCTGTTGTCCGGTGATGTAAAGACCCGTGTTTCATTGATTTTTCTGAGAACACATGCCAATACTGAAAAAAGGATTTCCTTTAGGGACCAGTATTCGAAACCCCGAATTATTTAAGCCTTGCACAGCGAAAAATGTGGATAAGTTGACTGAGTCCAAGCTGATTAAGGGTTGACCTATTTTTTGTTCGGTGATAGCCTGAACTTAAAGAGATTTTTTTGCTTTTGATGAACAATCCAATTGATATATTTTTTGATAGTACGGTGCCTCCGAATCCTACCGGGTAGTTGATGGGTCAAAGTGTTGATGTATTGCTTGTACATGCTAGAAAATAACAAGACTTCATATTAGTTGATACACTTCTATTAATAATAGTTCCAGACACTCTTCTGATTAGTGAACATGCGGATCAATTTATCTATGTTACCCGCGCTAATGTTAACGAAATCAAGGCATTGGAATTCCCCATGAAATTACATAAAGAGGGTAAAATAAAAAGACTATCCTTCGTGGTAAATAACGTGAAGTTGAACAATTTGGGCTATAGAGGCAAGTATGGTTACGGCTATGGTCAGGTAGTTAAAAAGTGGTGGGAATTTTAACACCACAACCCAAAATAACATTGCACAGGTTGGTTTTGTTTTCAATAGTCTTCAAATCTTGTAGTTGAATTCTTTGTTTTTTGAGCCTATATGGCCACTTTACCTAGGTCTTGGTATTTTATCGATAAAGAATTTGAATTGAACGAATAATAAGCTTCCGACCATTCCCTTGAACCCACATTGAAGTATTTTTGCGCGTACGTCCGCTCCATTTGGTGTACAAAAAATTGCTGAACTTATTTGTTACTATGAAAAAAAATTACCCCAATCGATTGCTGTCATGCGCGCTATTTTTGGTATTCATGATTTGTTCCAAAACAGTTGCCCAGAATTTTGCCCAAAGTGAGTTGAATTTTGATGGGCTTGGTGATGTCTCAAACGGAATTACTTCATTAATGTATGGTCCAGATGGCAGGTTATATGTAGCAGAGTACCCAGGTTTGATTAAGATTCTTACCATTCAACGAAATGGACCCACAGATTACGTCGTAACAAATTATGAAGAACTTGATGGTATCCAAACCATGGCAGACCATAATGATGATGGTACTTTCTTTTCTAGTATAGAAAGGGAGACCACTGGTATGACCGTAGTGGGTACACTTACAAACCCTGTTGTTTATGTAGCTTCCAGTGATTTTCGTATTGGTGCTGGCACCGGTGGGGGAAATGGTGATGTGAATTTGGATACGAATTCTGGGGTTATTACCCGCTTTACATGGAATGGCAGCTCATGGGATGTAGTGGACATAGTACGTGGACTTCCAAGGTCTGAGGAAAACCATGCTACCAATGGACTTGAATTTACTACTATAGGAGGTGATGATTATCTTATTGTCGCCCAAGGGGGGCATACCAATGCAGGAAGCCCTTCTACCAACTTTGTATTTACTTGTGAATATGCGCTCTCCAGTGCGGTTTTGGCCATTAACCTATCAGAAATTGAGGCCTTACCCATTCAAAATGATAATGGACGAAATTATATCTACGACCTACCTACATTGGATGACCCTACCAGACCTAATGTAAATGGTATAACGGATTCTGACTCCCCAGGCTATAACGGGGTGGATGTTAATGACCCATGGGGGGGGAACGATGGGTTGAACCAGGCCATAGTCGATCCAAACGGCCCAGTGCAAATACTATCACCTGGATATAGAAACGCATATGACCTCGTTTTGACCGAAAGCGGCGCACTATATGTAACGGATAATGGAGCTAATGGCGGATGGGGTGGTTTCCCTGAGAATGAAGGTAGCGGTTCTGCCACCAATAACTATTTACCCAGTGAACCAGGAAGTCAGTCACCGTCCAATGGTGAGCAAATTGACAATAAAGATCATTTGCAATTGATTACGACGGATATCCAAAACTATACGTTCAATTCTTATTATGGAGGGCATCCAAACCCAACTAGGGCAAATCCCACAGGTGCCGGTTTGTATACCGATAATGGAACTTCGCAGGTTTTCAGGACACTGATTTATGATCCTGACGGTTCGATACCTGGATCTACAATGGATCCAGCAATTGGCCTCCCTGCCAACTGGCCTCCTGTTCAGATGGCCAATCCGGTAGAGGGGGATTGGCGAGGACCAACAGTTGCAAATCCTGATGGTCCCGATGACGATCCAATTGCTATTTGGGGAACCAATACCAATGGTATTGATGAATATACGGCGTCCAACTTTGGCGGTGCCATGCAAGGTGATTTATTGGCAGGGCATAACGGCGGTAATATTAGAAGGGTTCAGTTAGAAAATGACGGTACTTTACAATCTTTAGACCAAACCTTTTTAAGTGGTATAAGTGGAGATGCCTTAGGCATAACCTGTAATGGTGATGATGAAGTCTTTGCTGGTACCATTTGGATTGGGACGCTGGGCGGAACGAGTTCCCAAAATCCTGGAGGGGGAACTATTTTGGTATATGAACCACAAGACTTTTTAGAATGTTTGGAACCAGGTGATGTAGGATATGACTCTTCTGCTGATGGTGATTCTGACGGATATCTTAATCAAGACGAGGAAGATAATGATACCGGAGTCTGTAATGGTGGTTCCCAACCCAGTGATTTTGATAAGGCGGCTGGCGGAATACCCTTAATCTCAGATTTAAACGACGACGACGATGACAATGATAATATACCTGATGCCAATGATCCGTTTCAACTAGGTAATCCGACAAATGGCGGTAGCGATGCCTTTACCTTACCGATTTTCAATGATTTATTTAATAACCAACAAGGTCTTGGGGGTATATTTGGTCTGGGTATGACCGGCCTTATGAACAATGGGGACACGGGTAGGAATTGGATGGATTGGTTGGATGTCCCGAATGTTGGTCCCTATCCGAACGATGTTCTTGGCGGAGCTCCAGGTATTATGACTTCATACATGACCGAGGGGACGGCACTTGGTACGGCCAATAGCCAAGAAAAAGGGTATCAATATGGTGTACAGGTAGATAATACAACGGGTAAATTTACCGTAATAGCGGGTATGAACGGTTTTACCGGACCATTGCGTTTATATGAAAACACAGATGGGGTTACCAATGGTGAGTTAGGCATTTTTATAGGCGACGGAACCCAAAGCAATTACATTAAGTTCGTGGTAACTACAGATGGTTTTACGGCCTTACAGGAAATTAATGATGTTCCGGGCATTCCTGTTCAAGCAAATATTCCGGTTGCCAATAGGCCAACGGCTACTATTCGCTTTTATTTTATAATAGACCCTATCACGGGTGTCGTTGAGTTGGAATATCAATTAGATGCGAATTCACGGGTACCCATGGGGTCTATGAATGCGACCGGAACGGTGTTACAGGCCATTCAGACCAGTAGTTTAGACTTGGCGGTTGGTTTTATTGGCACCTCCAATACATCAGGTAAAGAATTGGAGGGTTCATGGGATTTTTTAAATGTTTTGGGCGAAGTGCCCATAGTAGCACAAGAGATTCCTGATTTAGCCCGAATAGTCAGTACGCAAAATGAGGATATTGACCTGAACAATTATTTCAATGACGATAATGGCGTTGAAAACTTGACCTACACAGTAGAAAGTAATACAAATACGGCCATTGGAGCGAATATTACAAGTAATTTATTAACACTGACATATCCTTCTACCGTTGAATCAACAATGATTACAATAAGGGCCACTGACGGAGACGGACTTTTTGTCGAAGATACGTTTTCGGTCGATGTCACTGATGGCTTTTTGGTTTTATACCGGGTTAATTCTGGCGGGGGAGAGGTCGTTGCCATAGATGGGGACATTCCTTGGGAAGAAGACTCTACAGGCAATAACTCACAATATCTTACATCGGGGGGAAATAACCTGTCTTTTTCCGGGGATATTTCCAGTACGGATAGTTCTGTTGATACTTCGACAACTCCATTTTTGATTTTTGAATCCGAGCGATTTGATAATGAACCGGGCGATCCCAATATTTCATATTCGTTTCCTGTTCCACGACCAGGTAATTATGAGATCCGCCTCTATATGGGTAACGGATTTTCGGGAACAGCCAATGCCGGTGACCGTATTTTCGATGTCAATATAGAGGGCTTAACCCTTCCCTTATTGAGCAATATTGATCTGTCGGGCACCTATGGAAATAATGTCGGTACTGTGATTTCGCATATTTTGAACGTCACTGATGGCGCATTGGACATTCAATTCTTACATGGTATTATCGAAAATCCGTTAGTGAATGGTATAGAAATTTTGGATGCTCCTGATACTGAAACGCCGTTATATGTATATCCCTTGGCCAATCAGATTAATAATGCAGGGGAACAATTGGATGGAAGCCTCGGTGTTCAGGTAGTAGGTGGTGACGGAAATCTACAGTTTTCGGCGGTTGGATTGCCTCTTGGGTTATTTATTGAGCCCACAAATGGTCAAATCGGGGGTACCATTGACGAATCCGCTTTTACGGATAGCCCCTACACCGTAAGCATCACCGTCGATGATAGTGATGGGCTTACGAGTGACCAAGTGACGACCACTTTCATATGGAACGTAGTAGAGCCTTTTGCCTACAGGATCAATGCAGGTGGTAGTGTTATTTTAACATCGGATGCAGGGCCCAATTGGGAGGATAATGCCCTCGAAGGTGCAGAATCAGGAAATAATTATTCAGTCAATACAGGATTGATAGAAGATTTTGGTGGAATAATTTTTGAAAACAGACATATTTCGGTACCTGCTTATATCGATGCGGCCACATTCGATACTATTTTTGCGGAAGAACGTTATGATGAAGCCACGGATCCTAAAATGGAATATGTCGTTCCGTTGGAAAATGGCGACTATATGGTTCATCTCTATGTAGGGAATAGCTTTGACGGGGCCGATGAAATAGGAAATCGTGTTTTTGATATTTTGCTTGAAGGGGCCATCGTAGAAAATGATTTGGATATAATTGAACGATTTGGTCATGAAATAGGAGGTATGCTTTCGTACCCGGTATCCGTGGCTGATGGTGAGTTGAACATTTCTTTTGCCCACGAAATTGAAAATCCCTTGGTCAATGCAATTGAAATCTTCGTTGACGATCCATCGAATCCACTAGTTCTCGATAATATCGAAGATCAGACCAATGAAGTAAACAATGTATTGGACTTTGCGGTATCGGCCATTGGTGGAAATGCAACTGATGAAATTACCTATTACATGACTGGTCAACCCGACGGCATCTCTATTGATGCGGTTACAGGTCAAATTTCCGGAACTATAGATATAACTGCGGCGACGGGTGGATCGAATAACGATGGGGTTCATTCAGTGGTGGTTACGGCATTTAAACCGATGTCAGCACCGTCCACTAAATCATTCACTTGGACCATAACCTCAGAATTCTTATGGACCGATAAAGACGAAAATGAGGATTACACTGCGAGGCATGAGAATTCTTTCGTACAAGCTGGGGATAAATTTTATTTGATGGGGGGGCGTGAGAATGCCCAGACCATTGATGTTTACGATTACACATCAGATTCTTGGATGTCATTGGTCGATTCGGCCCCCTTTGAGTTTAACCATTTTCAGGCAACGGAGTATCAAGGTCTGATATGGGTAATCGGAGCGTTGAAAACCAATAATTTTCCATCAGAGACCCCTGCGGAATTTATTTGGATGTTCGACCCTGCCAACCAAGAGTGGATTCAGGGACCGGCAATTCCAGTAAGTAGGCAAAGAGGCTCTGCCGGATTGGTAGTTTACAATGATAAATTCTATATAGTTGCAGGTAGCACTAATGGCCATGATGGTGGCTTTGTTAATTGGTTTGATGAGTATGACCCTGCAACGGGTATTTGGACCCCATTGGCCGATGCCCCAAATGCCAGAGATCATTTTGCAGCCGTGCTCATTGGTAACAAGCTATATGCGGCAGGGGGTAGGCTATCAGGTGGTACTGGTGGTGTCTGGAAACCTACCATTGCCGAAGTAGACGTTTATGACTTTGGTACGGAAAGTTGGAGTACGCTACCCATTGATCAAAATATTCCTACACCTAGAGGTGGTGCAGCCGCTGTTAATTTTGATGATAAACTAGTGGTCATTGGTGGGGAAGTCCAAAATGAATTGGTGTACGGGGTCAATACGGATGATGCCCTTAAAATTACGGAACAATATAATCCGACGACCCAGTCTTGGGAGCGTTTGCCCGATATGAATTTTGAGCGTCATGGTACCCAGGCTATTGTCTCGGGGCCTGGGATTCATATTCTGGCAGGTGCAGACAATAGAGGTGGTGGTAACCAAAAAAACATGGAGTTTTTAGGAGATGATAATCCTTTTGGTACCCCAAGTGTAGCAAGTATTTTGGCTGTGCCAAATACGGTGGTTATTGATAATAATACGGCAGTGGATGTCGATATCAATGTTACTGATGGTAATACGGGCATTTTTATTAGGTCAATGGAATTGACAGGGGCCGATGCTGATGATTTTTCCATCGAATCTGGTGAGCTGACCAATAGCTTGCTAAATGCTGGCTCAATGCACACCCTTAATGTTTCCCTGACGGGCAATGAAGCGGACAAAACGGCTATTTTAACCATCAATTTCAACAACTCAAACTCCGTTAGCATTGCACTCACCAATAATCCTAACGTAACATTTGGGGTTTCCAATCCTGGTGACCAGTACAGTTATGAGGGAGATTCAGTATCGTTGCAGATTGAGGCTACCAGTGCTAATGTTACCTCTTACAGTGCTAGTGGTTTACCTCCCGATCTTTCAATTGATCCAAATACCGGTATCATATCTGGCGTGATTGATGATGGAATCATTGAAGGTGGTATGGATGAACCTTTTCAAGAAGAAAACGGTTTGGTCATCATAGAAGCAGAGTCAACGGATACGACGGGCTGGAATATTACAAATCTGAATGGTGAAACCGGTATTATCGCAAATACCAATAGCTTAGGAAGTCAAAATGGTACCACGTTGTCTTATGATATCACAATAAGCACACCAGGGGTGTACCGAGTTAATTGGAGAAGTTTTTATAGCGGAACAAATTCCACTGATGAAAATGATAACTGGCTTAAATTTCCTAATAATGACGACGTTTGGTTTTTCGGAATTGACGAAAGTCTTGGCAACCCAGGTAACGAATTGGATATCATTAACTTACTACAGTCCAATAATACAAAAGACTTAGTATTCCCTGGTGATAGTGGGCGCGAAACTATTGGTTTGGAAACTGCTGAACTAAATCAGTCGAATACTCCTATAAATCAAGATTTAGGTACGGAACCCATCGGCAGTAGCTCGAACGGTTTTTTTAAAATATATAGGAGTGGGGGAAACTCCCAAGTATATGATTGGCAGGCACGTACTAGTGATTTCGATCCACACTCCATATATGTATGGTTCGTGAATCCGGGAACCTATACAATGGAGATTTCAGAACGTTCTTCGGGCCACGCAATAGATCGCTTGGCGTTGTATAAAGTAGATACTTATGGGTTCAATTACAATACCGATAATCTCACGAATGCGGCCGAATCCCAGAGGAATGGAGATGCTAATGGACCAGGTGCGGCGGAAAATAGCCCGTACAACGTATCCATTACGGTTTCGGATGATGGTGACCCACCAAATGACGAGACCATTGATTTTGTGTGGTATGTAGGCGAACCAGGAGATTTAATAGCCGTACCTGAAGCCAATGTTATAAATGGCGTTGTTCCATTGACGGTAGATTTTACGGGAAGCAATTCTTTGGATGATGTTGGGGTCACAAGTTATCTATGGAATTTTAAAGACGGAACGACTTCTACCAATGCCGATCCAAGTCATACCTTCAACACGATCGGTACCTTCAATGTCGATTTGACCGTAGGCGATATAGATGGCAACTCAGATACAAAGAGTATCGCAATTACTGTAGAAGGGACGGGCATACCCCCAACTGCTGTGGCATCTGCCAATATTATCGAGGGAACCGCCCCGCTTGAAGTTGTCTTTGATGGTAATGCTTCTACCGATGACATTATGATTATGGGTTATACCTGGGATTTTATTGATGGAGGAACATCGACTGAAGTCAGCCCTACTTATATCTTTAGTGAACCTGGCATTTACGATGTGGTTCTTAGTGTTACTGATATCGAAGGACTTGTAAATACAGACGTGGTGACCATAACGGTGAATAGTTCCAATCTACCTCCAGTAGCTGTTGCCGAAGCGACACCAATCAGTGGTGATGCACCCTTAGAAGTGTCTTTTACAGGAAGTAACTCTACTGATGATGTTGGTTTTCTAGAGTATATGTGGAACTTTGGTGATGGAGGTACGTCAACCGAAGCAGATCTTACGTATACTTATATGGTACCAGGTACTTACATAGCAACGCTGACGGTAACCGATGAAGAAGGACTTATAGATACAGATGAAGTGACTATAACGGTAAATCAGCCCAATCTACCCCCAATGGCCATCGCTGAAGCGACACCATTGAACGGTAACTCACCGCTTGAGGTTAACTTCACAGGAAGTAACTCGACGGATGATGTTGCCGTGGCATCTTACTTTTGGAATTTTGCTGATGGTGGTACGTCTACGGAAGAAAGTCCTATTTACATCTTCGATGCTCCAGGGGTTTATAGTGTTCAATTGATAGTTACCGATGGAGAAGGTTTGACTGATATGGATACCGTTACCATTACGGTGTCAGGTACCGGAAATCAACCTCCTACGGCCTTTGCGACTGCGAACCCAACCCAAGGTGAAGCCCCATTACCAGTGATTTTTGATGCTACTGGCTCAACAGATGATTCGGGTCTTGTCAGCTATTTTTGGGATTTTCAGAACGGCATAACATCCGAAGAAATTAACCCAGTGTACACTTTTGAAATTCCGGGTGTTTATAATGTGTCCTTGACCGTAGTGGATGAAGAAGGGCTCATGGGTACCGATATCATTACGATTATAGTCGATGAACCACTGCCTAATGAAGCGCCTGTCGCAATTGCTGAGGCTACACCACTTAATGGGAATGCTCCATTAGAGGTTAGCTTCATGGGTAGCAACTCAACCGATGATTCTGCCGTAATATCCTATGCATGGGATTTTGGCGACGGCAGTGTCTCAGACGAAGCCGATCCTACTTATACGTTTGACACTGTAGGTACGTATAATGTAATATTGACGGTGGCGGATAATGAAGGATTGACGGATATGGCAACGGTAATCATTCAAGTTACTGAACCGGGGGGCAATCAAGCCCCAGTCGCTATGGCCGAGGCCACGCCGATTAATGGAGATGCTCCATTAGAAGTTAATTTCACAGGAAGTAACTCGACGGACGATGTTGGTGTAATAAGCTATTTATGGGATTTCGGTGATGGTGGAACCAGCACGGAGGCTGATCCTACCCATATTTTCAATTCACCGGGAATGTATACTGTCGAACTTCTGGTTACTGACGGGGAAGGGCTTGTTGATTCCGATGAATTAACTATTCAGGTTACGGAATCGAGTGGCAATCAAGCGCCTGTTGCCATGGTGGAAGCCACACCAATTAGTGGTAACGCACCATTAGAAGTCACTTTCACAGGTATTGGCTCAACTGATGATGTCGGTATTGTAAGTTATTCATGGGATTTTGGTGACGGTAACTTATCTACTGAGGCAAATCCGACCTACACTTTTGAAGTTTCGGGATCGTATCAAGTGACACTTACCGTTCAAGATGGACAGGGATTGTCAGATTCCGCATCAATAACTATTGAAGTAATGGATAATACAACATTAGGGGTGGAAATGGCTGCTATTGTCGCACCCAATCCGGCATCAAATTTTGCAAACCTTCAAGTCGTGAACCTGCCAATCGAGAACATGGCTATCGGCATCAAACTGCACGACTCTACGGGAAGGCTTTTAGGCTCATTTGATCCGCTTGAAATTTTCGACGGTGAACAATATACTATTCCAATATCAAGCCTGAGGGATGGACTTTACTACATAACAATAGAAATGAATCAAGGCGACCCCATTGGCATTGAGCTTTTGGTAAAGAATTAAACCCAAAATATTTTTTAAGGTGGGAAAGGGAAAAATGGACATTTTTCCCTTTTTTTATCCCTATTCTTACTTAAGATCTATTAATAGAACTGTTCAATGGTTCTATTGATGATTATATCAAGTCTTTTTGCCGTCTTTTTTGTGACAGTTGCCTCTTTAAGAAAATTAAGCTGTTGTATATTATGTACATCGCTTCCCACAAAATCAATGAGATCGTTCTCCATGAGCTTGATTGCTTTTAATTTTACGTCCTTTCCATAATAATTGGCCAATGACAAAAGGTTGACCTGAAATAAGACACCTTTTTTCTTATAACTTAAAAACCGGCTTGAATTACTCTTCAAAAACATATAGCGTTCAGGGTGTGCCAGTATAGGAAAGAGTCCTTTGGAAATAATTTTATCCAACGCTATTTTAAAATTTATTGGGGGCTGTAAAAAAGACATTTCGATTAACAGATGATACATTTTAAGGGGCATAACCTCATCTTTATGCAATAATTGTTCGAAATTATCATCAATCATATGCTCTGCCGCAGGATAAATAGATACACCACCTATGTCTTTTTTTTCAAGTGCTTTTTCCAAGATTTCGAAAGAGCTCTGTATAGTGCCAGGGGTATTAGGGTAGTAATTATGCATAATGTGAGGTGTACATAAAAAATTTGTGACACCAAACTCACCAAACCCTTTTATAAGTTCCAATGAATCATTAGGGGTCTTGGCACCATCATCGATTCCCGGCAATATATGATTGTGTATATCAACAAGTCCGGCCAGGATATCAGCAAGGTACCCTTTCTTTGAAAAAAAGCTTATCATAAAAAAATTTGGGATAAAAATAAGGTTTGAAAAAAGATTTTCGCCAGAGGACTAAAAAAACCTCTTCACAATCTGATGTGAAAATAGATCTTTATTTGCAACAAGGTATCTAAGTCATTGGTTATAAGAATTGTTAGGCAACATGACATTCACCGATTTTAATGGCTATTTGTCTAATAGAGTTATCTTATGTTTCACAATCTTGCAGGGGATTTTATCTTCGTAAATCCCCTAAAGAACCTATACAAAGTATTGATATGAAAAAAAATTACTTCTGGGGGATTTTAGTTTTTCAGGTACTGATCCTTTTATTTTCTTCAAAGGTATTTTCTCAAAGTTTCACACAGACCCAGCTTGATTTTAACGGTTTAGGGGATGTTTCCAACGGGGTGACCTCTTTGATGTTTGGTCCGGATGGAAGGCTTTATGTCGCTGAATACCCTGGTTTGATCAAGATTTTGACGGTTACACGCAACAGTGCGACGGACTATGAGGTAACTGCTATCGAGGTACTGGACGGTATTCAGTCGATTGCCAACCACAACGATGACGGTACTTCCTTTGCGGGCGTGGAGCGCGAGACTACGGGGCTTACGGTAGCCGGTACTTCAGAACAACCCATTATCTACGTAAACTCTAGTGACTTTAGAATCGGTGGCGGATTCAATGGTGGAAACGGGGATGTGAATTTAGACACCAACTCTGGGGTGATTACACGATTAACTTGGAATGGTAGTGGTTGGGATACCGTTGATATTGTCAGGGGGCTTCCACGTTCTGAGGAAAATCATGCTAACAACGGATTGGAATTTACAACCATAAACGGCAGGGAATATCTCATTGTTGCACAGGGAGGTAATGCTAATGCTGGAGCACCCTCGGTAAATTTCGCTTTTTTAACGGAGTATGCCCTATCTGCTGCAGTACTTTCAATAGATTTGACAGCATTGGAAGAAATGCCGATATTAAATGACAATGGTAGAGCTTATATTTACGACCTACCCACTTTGGACGACCCAACAAGACCCAACATGGATATTTTGGGCAATCCTGCATCTGAAGACCCACAGGATGCGAACTATTCCCCTATTGATATAAATGACCCCTGGGGAGGCAATGATGGATTAAATCAAGCAAAGCTAGTCATCGGGGGGCCTGTACGGATTTTTTCACCGGGGTATCGCAATGCCTATGATTTAGTAGTAACCCAAAGTGGGGCAGTATACGTTACCGACAATGGTGCCAATGGAGGTTGGGGCGGGTTTCCCACCAACGAAGGGAGCGGTAATGCCACAAATTTTTATGACCCTTCAGAACCTGGTAGCGCATCAGCTTCAAGTAGTGAACAGATAAATAATGAAGACCATCTGGAACTGATTACCACTGATATCCAAAACTATCTGTTTGGAAGTTTTTATGCGGGCCACCCTAATCCAATACGTGCCAATCCCTCTGGGGCAGGTCTTTTTACCGCACCAGACCAGTTTGGTACTGCCAATGCCGTATTCCGTACACAATTGTACGACCCAGATGGCAGTACTCTTGGGTCGACAACGGACCCAAACATAGGTCTCCCCGCAGATTGGCCTCCGGTACCATTAGCCCTTGCGAACACGATTGAGGGCGACTGGCGAGGCCCGGGGCTTTCCAATCCAGACGGTCCGACGGATAAACCTGTGGTAATATGGGGTACCAATACGAATGGGATAGATGAATACACAGCCTCTAATTTTAACGGTGCCATGCAGGGAGACTTGATTGCAGGGGTGAACAATGGTCTTCTACGACGGGTACAGTTAGATGAGAACGGTCTGTCAGCAGAATTTACACCAAATTTTGCTTCGGGTCTAGGGGGTAATGCCCTTGGGGTAAGTTGCAATAGCGATACTGATATTTTTCCAGGCACTATATGGGTTGGTATGCTCGGTGGGTCCATCAGCGTTTTGGAACCCCAAGACTTCGTGGAATGTTTGGTCCAAGGCGATGTTGATTATGATCCACATGCTGACAATGATAATGATGGGTACACAAATCAAGATGAGTTGGATAATGGTACCGATATATGTAACGGGGGCGCACGACCCAACGACTTTGATTTTTCTGTAGGCGGGCAATTGGTTTCAGATTTTAACGATCCTGACGACGATGCAGATGGTATCCCTGATGCAGAAGACCCTTTTCAGTTGGGCGACCCAACTACAAGTGGTAGTGATGCCTTCACTCTTCCCGTTTTCAATAGCCTTTTCTCCGATACCCATTTAGGCGGATTTTTAGGCTTAGGAATGACGGGGCTTATGAATAATGGTGCATCTGGAGCCAATTGGTTGGATTATCTTGACCGGCGTGATGATACGAATGACCCTAATCCCAATGATATTTTGGGTGGAGCTATCGGAGCGATGACCATGCAAATGACTTCAGGTACGGCCTTAGGATTGGCAAACACCCAAGAAAAAGGGTTTCAATACGGCATCCAAGTCGATAGTAGTACAGGAATATTTACGGTATCAGGTTCCATTGGGAATTTTAATCAACCGCTTCAATTGTATGGTAATTCCATGGCACCAAATGGGGAATTGGGATTGTTTATCGGGGACGGTACGCAGAGCAATTACATCAAGTTCGTACTGACACCAAGCGGCATCTTTGCGCAACAAGAGATAGGTGATATGCCTAGGACACCGATTAGCCTTACAATGGATGCAGGAGAACGTCCCACAGGTAATGTCGTGTTCTTTTTTGTGGTGAATCCTCAAACTGGCCAGATTATCTTGGAGTATAACCTGGATGGTAACGGCCGCCAAACATTGGGTACGATTATGGCAGAAGGTGCAATCCTTACCGCCTTACAAAACACCACATTGGATTTAGCCGTGGGACTCATAGGGACTTCAAACGCTCCTGGGGTGGAAGTAGAAGGTACCTGGGATTTTTTGAATGTGAATTTAGAAGATACCGGTGAAACGGATAACGCCAATTTGGCGTGGGTTGACAAAGATGACCAAGAAAACTATTCGGCACGACATGAAAACGGATTTGTACAGGCAGGAAACCGATTTTACCTCATAGGAGGAAGGGAAAGTGCCAATGTTGATATATATGACTACACCACAAACTCATGGAGTACCTTGCCAGAATCCGCACCAGTTTTGTTGAACCACTTTCAATCTGTGGAGTACAACGGTTTGATTTGGATATTGGCTTCCTTGACAGGGGATAATTTTCCAAATGATATCGCTACGGAACATATCTGGATTTTTGACCCAGCCAATGAAGAATGGATTCAAGGCCCGGAAATCCCAGAAAATAGACGTAGAGGGGCAGCAGGCGTGGTGGTTTATGATGGAAGATTCTATATTGTAGGAGGGAACACAAATGGTCATAATGGAGGGTATGTGCCGTGGTTTGATGAATATGATCCCCAAACAGGAATATGGACCCCTTTAGAGGATGCTCCTATTGCAAGGGATCATTTTCAGGCAATTGTTATGGATGATAATCTATATGTCATGGGGGGGCGTCAATCTGGAGGCACTCAAATATTTGCCCCGGCAATCGCCCAGGTTGATGTGTATAATTTTACCACGCAGACATGGTCGACCTTAGATGCTGCCCAAAATATGCCGACCCCAAGAATTGGAGCGATGTTGGCTATGTTCAATAATCGCATTATTGCTGTAGGTGGTTCGGTTAGAGATCAAATTGTTGACGGGGAATTTATAGAAGATGCGGTTACTACTATATCTGAAGAGTTTGATCCTGTATCTGAAACATGGCGTCGATTACAAGATACTAATTTCGGTAGAAGGGCTTCCCAAGCCATTGTCTCTGGCGACGGAGTTTTTATAACTGCCGGTTCGGATTTGGCTCCCGCTGGAGGATTTCAGCATAACTTGGAGTGTTTAGGTGGGGCAAATCCTGTAGGGGACCCTTTGGTTCCAAGTGTTGTTCAAAGCCCGAGTACTTTGAATTTTAATGCAACAGGTTCGCAGGAGGCCATAAACATACAAGTTGCTGATGGAAACACTGGGGTTATCATAAATTCAGTTCAGGTTTTGGGTACGGGTTCGGAGAACTTTAGTTTCCCGAATGGAAATTTAGTCAATCAACTTTTACTTCCTGGATCAACCCATGAATTAGCGGTTTCATACAACGGTCTTCCAAGCAGCCCGATCACGTTGCAGATTCAATACAACAATTCCGGTTTCTTGAATATTGACCTTACTATTGACGGAGTATCATCCCCTCCTTCTAGAGAGCCTTTATTGAGGATCAATGCTGGTGGCCCTCAAGTAACACTAAATGGAATAGTATTTTCTGCAGACTCCAACTTTACAGGGGGTAATGGGTTTGCCAATACCAACGCAAGTGTCTCACCACTTTATCAAACGGAACGAAGTTCCAATCCCCCGGAGGAGTTTTCCTATGATTTTGTAGTGCCCAATGGAGAGTATGAGGTTGTACTCCATTTTGCCGAAATCTATTTTGGTGCTAATGGAGGTGGTTCCGGCGGTGTGGGAAGCAGAATCTTTGATGTTACAGCTGAAGGATTCCTCATTTTGGATGATTATGACATTTTTGCAGAGGTAGGCGCAGAGAGCCAAGTGACTAGAAGTTTTTTGGTCTCGATCACAGATGGGGAGCTGAATCTGTATTTCGATGCCTTGGGCCCAGATGGTGTAGACCAACCCAAGCTATCCGCTTTGGAATTATACACCAGTTCGCCTTCTGATTTTCCCATCATCACCGCAGGTCCAATAGCCAATCAATTCAACGAGATAGGTGGTATCGTCTCGGGGCTTACAGCGATGGCCTCTGGTGGAGATCCATCAGCAAATTTTATTTTTAGTATTGCTGGTCAACCTGAGGGAATTGGAATTGATTCAGTCACGGGAGAAATATCTGGTATCATTGATTCAGAAGCCTCCGTTGGGGGAACTAATGGAGATGGAATATACAACGTCACCGTAACGGTTGCAAAAGCAGGGTCTTTATCGGTTGAGGTTTCTTTTACATGGGCGATAGCGGGGGGGGCTTTCTGTTTGCTGAATAATGCGGCAGATGCGAATTTCAGCCGCTTTCAAGCCAGAAGTGAGATTCTTGATGATAAGATTTATGTTATGGGAGGATGGTCAGCAGGCATTAACGCCAATGACCATCTTGAAATCTATGATATTTCCGATGATACATGGACAGTTGGAGCCGATTTACCGGAACCACTAACCCATATGGGTAGTGTTGTTGCCGAAAATCAGATATGGTTGATTGGCGGTATCGTGGGAAACCTTTCCTCAAATACCGTTATATCAGAGAGAGTGCATATCTATGATATTGCTACCAATACCTGGAGTCTAGGGCCGGACCTACCTATGGCCGTAGCTTCCGGAGAGGCAACACTTAATGGGAACATCATTCATTTCTTTGGAGGTTTAGAGGATGATGTTGAAACTGTTATAGGAAATCATTTTACATTGGACGTCACAAACCTTGGGGCAGGTTGGGCTACGGCGGCTCCTATGTTGGTGCCAAGGAACCATCATAGCGCTGAGACCGTGAATGGTATTGTATATGCTATAGGAGGACAGATTGGACATTTAAACCCTAGGGAACCGGTTACCACGGTGGAAGCTTATGATAGTGCAACGGATACATGGACCCCTGTCGCTGATCTTCCCGTGGTGCGTTCCCATTTTGAATCGGGCACTACGGTATTCGATGGGCGGATAATCATCGTAGGTGGACAAGAAGAAAATGGTGTTTTCAGTGACGATATAACCCAATATGACCCGTTGACAAACCAATGGTCAGATATCTGTACCCTTCATAACCCTAGACAGTCCGCCGTAGCACAAGCTTTTGGGAATAGACTTTTTATTTCGGGCGGTGGGATCAATGGTACTTCAGATTTGGTTCCCACTACCCAATGGTTACAACTTAATAGTGATAGTACACAATTTCCACCGGTTGAGGTTGATCCTATTGTAAATCAGTTCAACTTTGAGGAAGATACTGTGGGTAGTTTTGGGGTTGCCGCCACCGGTGGCAATCCCGCAGTTAACTTTAACTATGTAATAGAAGGTCAACCCAGCGGAATAAGTATAGAGCCTACAAATGGACTAATATTCGGTACTATTGACATTGGAGCCTCCTCTGGTGGGATAAACGGAAATGGTGTATACACGGTTGTGGTTACCGTTTCTAAACCAGGATCTTTACCCCTAACCACGAATTTTACTTGGACCGTAGAATCAAATCAGGACAATACCGATGTGGTATGGTGGGAGGATTTCGGGGACTTGGCTGATGGTACTACGGTGGACGATGGCACGACGGCATGG
>CANNDD010000010.1 GCA_947503285.1 uncultured Croceitalea sp. | reverse complement strand
CCCTCTGGTTTTTCAGAAATTTAATTTGATTGAACTTACTTCAAATATAGAATGCTAAACTAATAGCGCAGTCGAAGCAACAATATCCTTTAGATAACGGAACCTTATGGCGGCATTCCCAATTCCGATATAACTACTTCAAAATCTAAACCCTACACCGTATCTTTGTAATCCATTTGAACGACCATAAGCGGGCAGGTGTGGAATTCATATAAACGATTGCACTATAAATAGGGCTGAATGAAGCTAGATAAAAAAGAAGTTTTAAAGGCGTTGGAATTTATCACCGTACCAGGTGAAGGCCAAAACATGGTTGAAAGTGGTGCGGTAAAGAACATACAGATTTTTGGGGATGAAGTCGAAGTTGACGTCACTATAGCGAATCCGAGTTTGCAGGCACGAAAGAAGACCGAAGTTGAGATACTGAAAATCATCCATGAAAAGGTATATGCAAAGGCTAAAATCAAAGTGAATCTTAAAGTCGAGGCAGCTGCAAAACCAAAGGTCAATGAAATCAAAGGAAAACCGATTGCGGGTATTCAAAATATTATCGCCGTGGCCTCTGGTAAAGGAGGTGTCGGTAAATCTACGGTAACCGCCAATTTGGCCGTTACCTTGGCAAAAATGGGATTTAATGTTGGCCTGTTGGATACCGATATCTATGGTCCTTCAATGCCCATAATGTTCGATGTGGCCATGGAACGCCCCCTCTCTATCAATGTTGATGGAAAGAATAAAATGAAGCCCGTTGAAAATTATGGGGTTAAACTATTATCGATAGGCTTCTTTACGCAACCGAACCAAGCGGTGATTTGGCGCGGACCAATGGCTTCAAAAGCATTGAACCAAATGATTTTTGACGCACATTGGGGTGATTTGGATTTTCTTTTGTTGGATTTGCCCCCTGGTACGGGAGATATCCATTTAAGTATCATGCAGTCATTACCCGTAACAGGAGCGGTCGTTGTTAGTACGCCCCAAGAGATCGCATTGGCAGATGCCCGTAAAGGGGTCGCCATGTTTCAGCAAGAGGCAATAAATGTTCCCGTTTTGGGCATTATTGAGAATATGGCCTATTTTACCCCTGCTGAACTGCCTGACAACAAATATCATATCTTTGGTAAAGATGGTGCGAAGCACCTGGCCGTTGATTTAAAGGTGCCTTTTTTAGGTGAAGTACCTTTGGTGCAAAGTATTCGTGAGGCAGGGGATATTGGTAGACCGGCAGCATTGCAAGCGGCATCACCAATCGAAGCGGCATTTGAAGCACTGACCAAGAATGTGGTACAGGAATTGGTCAATAGAAATACGGATTTGCCCCCGACAGAAGCAATTAAGATTACAACAATGGCAGGTTGTGCTGCAGTTAAAAAGTAAATCGTCATGACATCAGAAGAAGTGAAGCGGAACGTAGAAAAAGCATTGGATGAGATCCGTCCTTTTTTACAAAGTGATGGAGGTGATATTTCACTGATTTCAATCGATAATGATATTTCGGTAAAAGTTCGCTTAGAAGGTAATTGTATTGGTTGTAGTGTAAATCAAATGACACTTAAAAGCGGGGTCGAAATGACCATCAAAAAGTACGCCCCGCAAATAGAGGAAGTCATCAACTTAAGCTAACCTGACTACAATTGGATTTCTTTTCCTTATCACAAAACTTAGTTTTACCCCTTTGAAAACTTTTTATGGTAACTACCGATATTCTGATAATTGGAGCTGGACCAACTGGGCTTTTTACCGTTTTTGAGGCTGGTCTTTTAAAATTGAAATGCCATTTGATCGATGCCCTTCCGCAGGCGGGTGGCCAATGTTCTGAGATTTACCCCAAGAAGCCCATTTACGACATTCCAGGTTTTCCAGAAGTTTTAGCGGGTGATTTGGTCCATAATCTCATGGAACAGATCAAACCCTTTCAGCCCGGTTTTACTTTAGGGGAACGGGCAGATAGTATAGAAAGATTAGATGACGGTTCTTTTATCGTAACCACAAACAAGGGCACTGAGCACAAGGCCCCTATTGTGGCCATTGCAGGCGGATTGGGGAGCTTTGAACCGCGTAAGCCGCAATTGGATAACCTCAACCGTTTTGAAGATAGGGGCGTGGCTTATATTATACGTGACCCTGAGGTTTTTAGGGACAAAAAGGTTCTTATAGCCGGCGGTGGTGATTCTGCGTTGGATTGGGCCATTTTTTTGACCGATGTAGCATCAGAGGTAACCTTAGTGCACCGTAGAAACGAGTTTAGGGGAGCTTTAGATTCCGTAGAGAAAGTTCAAGAATTGAAGAACCTCGGAAAAATCAACTTAATTACCCCCGCTGAGGTGGTTGAGCTAAAAGGGGAAGCGAATTTGACCGCTGTAACCGTTCAAAAAACAGATACAAAAGAAACCATAGAGATAGCTATAGATGATTTTATCCCGCTTTTTGGGCTATCGCCCAAATTGGGCCCGATAGCGGATTGGGGGTTGGAAATTGAAAAGAATGCCATCAAAGTGGATAATACGCTGGATTATCAAACCAATATTCCCGGTATATATGCCATTGGTGATGTGAATACCTATCCTGGTAAGCTAAAACTGATTCTTTGTGGGTTTCACGAAGCGACCTTAATGTGCCAAAGTGCGTATCAACGTATCCATCCTGATAAAAAATATGTAATGAAATATACCACGGTAGGTGGTGTGACCGGTTTTGATGGTAGTAAAAAGGAAGCACCGAAGGCTGTTGTAAAAAGTATAGATTAGTACTTAGTGAAATAGTAAGAAAGTGAGTTAGTTTAATAATGGATATCGGTTATGACCGTACAACGTTTTGAAGACTTAAAAATTTGGCAAAAATCACAAGATTTAGCTGTACGAATCTATGCTTCTTTTTCAGGTAGTAGAGATTTTGGTTTTAGAGATCAGATTACCAGAGCTTCCATCTCTATTTCAAATAACATAGCCGAAGGTTTTGAGCGAAGTTCAAATGCAGATTTCAAACGCTTTCTTTATTTCTCCCTTGCTTCCAACAGCGAATTAAGATCTATGCTTTATCTGTCAGAAAGGCTAAACTACATCGATAAAAGTGAATCAAAAGATTTAATTAATGAGACTAATGAAATTTCAAAAATGTTATATGCATTCATTAAATCGATGAAATAAATCTATAAAGAGTAATCTAGTTGCTAATTTGATATCAAATAAATTCTAAAATCTTAAATTTCACTGTAACACTAATCCACTATTCCACTCTAAAGTATGTCTGATATAAAAATCAAGATTATTGACCGTGAAGGCACCCTCCATGAAGTGGATGCCCCGACCGATATGAATATGAACCTGATGGAGGTCGTACGTTCTTATGAACTGGCACCAGAAGGCACCATAGGCATTTGTGGTGGTATGGCCATGTGCGCCTCATGCCAATGTTACGTAAAATCCAATCATGAACTCCCCGAAAAATCCGATGATGAGGAAGCCATGTTGGCCGAAGCCTTTAATGTTGAAGATACTAGTAGATTGGGGTGCCAAATCCATATCACTCCGGAGTTGGATGGGCTGGAAGTGGAGTTGGCTCCAGAAGAACTTTAAAGAAATCAGAAAACCTGAATGCTTAAGATGACTTCAAAATTGCCAAAGTAATCACCATTGCTACCTACAAACCTACTAATGATATCCCTTCGGGATTGTCTTCTAAGTTCAATACCATATTTTTCGTTGAATACAAATCCGACCCCGTACATGATATTACTTGAAAAGGTTGACTCCCGCCCATTTAGGGATGAGTTTATAGGGTTGTCCAGCACCATACCGCCATTGATATAAAACTTTGAATTTTTAAGGAATAGGTAATGCCTTAACCCAATTGGTACCTCAATTGATTTGTAGTCTACGGTATTTTCTGAGGTATCATCGTCAGACTGAAAGCTTTGATAGGTGGGTTCAAAAATAAATGCCCATTTGTTCTTGTTGAAGGGTAGTACCAGTTCTGCTTCGACTCCAAAACGAACGCCTAGCATATTGCCAAAGTCAAAGCTAATGTCGCGGAAAATACCACTATCTATAAACTCTAGGGAACTGGATTTTAAACCAGGTCTAAGTGAAATATGAAACGCTACCTTACTTTTATTATCCTCGACATAAACCTTTTCGGGGTCAACGCAGGTATTGTATTTTTTAAATAGCGCAACCAATGAATTTTTTTCATATTTGACCGCCTTTATGTCAGTTGCCGATACGGATTCACACTTCAGTATGTTCGTTAGTTGTTGCTTATACCTTTCATTTACCTTTATCGTAGTTCCTTCAGGTATGAAACGTTTAAAAACCAATTGCTCATAATTACCTTCGTTATTTTCTAGGGTAAAGAAATAACGAAATAAGTTACCTGATTTGTAGCGATAGAGACTGGCCTCGCCTATCAGTACTTCTTTTAAGAACAATCTTTCTTCGGTAAATACCGCCCTTCTATATGACGTTAGCTTGCTATTTTGATTACTGGATCTGTCTATATTGACCAGTGCACTCACATACCGTGATTCATTATAGACACCAAATTCCTTCACGCTGGTCACATCATGTAGTTGTTCCGTTGCGTTTTGTGAGGTCTTGTAGCTAAATTCCTCAGGATTGCTATCCCAATCGATATTTTTTATTAAAACGTCTTTTTTTTTCACCTGTGCTATCAATGAAGTAACCTGCTTCAAAAGTAATTTGGGAATAACTGAAATTGGTCAAAAATAGTAATAGGATAAAAAAGGTTTTCTTGATCATTGAATTGGATTGAGTTGCACGAAAATAAGGATATTAGGCCCACGGAATCATTTTATTTCCAATCTAGTACTTACGTTTAAACCCCTATTCGATTCTTCACTTGCAATAAACTACTCCGTGCAGATACCTGCCTCTAAATCTTGCTGTGTGGGATTGTAACCATTACCCGTGGGAAAAACAGTGTCGGAAAGACCGTTAGGTGCTTGAAACAAAGGTACAACACCACAAAAATCGGTCAGTTGGGCATTGTCTATGACTTGAAAACGGTCTCCAACTCTAGTTAAATTGTTCCAACCTTCCAGGTTTTCGATACTAGTACGAATGATTTGTAGTCTTCCTGTTATTTCTTCAACCGTGCTCATTCCATCAAAAGAAGTGATTACATCATTACCCTCTGGGTTGCCCTGAATAAGTAGGCTGCCCTCAATGATTCGGTATCCTTTAGAGGCCAACCTATCCACTCGGAACTGATTACCTATTCTCAGGGTTCCATGATAGGTATCTGCCGGAACCTCACGCCCACAGATTCCATTTACTATTTCATCGGCCGTGGGGTTATAGCGATTAAAGATAGGGTCTTTAAAAACTCCTTGAAAGCCATTTGATAATGCCGCTTTAATTCCGCAAAAGTCGAAAAGGGCATCATTATTCGCTATGGTAATATTGCCCCCAACGGTAGTAACGGATAATGCATTGAGTGTTGTTATCAACGGATTTTCATCAATTCCAAAATCTTCTCCAATAGACATGACGCTGACAAGGCCGTTTAAGTTTTCCAACACCTTATTTTTACCTATAATTAAGCTTTTGCCCACACGTATCATGTTGGTAAGGCCATCGATATTTTTAAGGGATGTATTGAAACTTATGTTGAGATGATCGGTCAGCTCTGTGTTTAGGGCCAATGCATCAATGTTCTCTAGACCGTCAGTGTAGTTTATAGAGATACTTTGGCTAACCTGCATATTCTGCAATCCTGAAAGGTCTGTAAGATCAGTGGTGCTCATTAACCGAAATGCGCCTACTTTTACCAAGCCGACCAAACCGGAAAGGTCAGAAATATCAGATGTTGACGATACTACCTGAATACCAATGAAAAGCCTTCCGGTAATCTCGGTGTATCCCAATTTTGAAAAATCGTCGACTTCCTGCTGATTTTCCAAGGTTACATCACCATCATAAATAGTGCTTATTCCCACCCCTGTGAATCCGATTACCGATGCGCCACTTGAGGCATTGCTGGTAAAAACGATATCACCCTGATAATCTTGAACGGCTATTGGTTTGAAGGTTACCGTGATATCTTGTGAAGAATTGGCCGGTATGGTACCTGAGGTCCAGTCTAATTCCAAACCGTCGGGAACCTGAATACTGGAGACCACTAAATTGGAATTTCCTGTATTGGTCACCTTCAAATTTTGGGTACTGGAGTTGTTTTGTACGATAGACCCAAAGTCTAGGGTCGTACCTGCTTCTGTAGCCAGATTAATTATGGCAACAGTTTCCTCAACCTCCTCATCTGGCATTGATATGGGGTCATCAGAAGATTCAGATGAACTGCAGTTCGTGAATAAAACCAATAGTAGTGCAAATTGAAAGAAACGGACGAGGAATGATCGCATAAATTGGGGGATAAAAATAGTTTCGGTCTGTTCTTTTGTATAACCGTGTTTTGAACTTTTTATTGTTTCTATAAAGTATTTGAGCCTAAGCAATGCAACGTATGTATTAACTATTTGGGTGTGATTTCAAATCCTCGCCTGATAGGTAAACAGATTATAATACCTTCCTTCGGTAGCAATTAATTCATCATGGGTTCCCTGTTCGGCGATATGCCCATTTTCAATGACCAATATTTGGTCTGCCTTGCGGATGGTACTCAAACGGTGGGCAATGACAAACGTAGTCCTGCCTTTGGTGAGTACTGCCAAACTCTTTTGTATCAAGGCTTCACTCTCGGTATCTAAATTTGACGTGGCCTCATCTAAAATCAGTATTCGCGGATTGGCCAAAACGGCTCGTGCTATAGCGATGCGTTGCCGTTGCCCACCAGAGAGCTTTACCCCACGTTCACCGATCAAGGTATCCAACCCATCTTCAAAACGATTTGTAAACTCATCTACATAGGCTGCCTTTACTGCGGCTTTCAATTCTTCCTCCGAGGCATCTGGTCTAGGGAAAAGGATGTTTTCTCGAATCGTTCCCTCAAAAAGAAAATCATCTTGTAAAACAACCCCCAAGTGCTGCCTAAAACTGGTCAAGTTCACTTTGGCCAGATCGTTGCCATCGATGGTAATCTGCCCAGAGTCAGGATTCAAGAAAGTAGCCGCTAAACCTGCAATAGTCGATTTACCAGACCCAGAACTTCCGACAAGGGCAATGACATCACCTGATTTTGCCTCAAAACTGATATTATGCAATACTTCTTTATCTTCCTCATAGGCAAAAGAGACATTTTTAAAAATCATATCCCCTTTTAAGTTGGCCAATTGTATCGTCCGATTTTTTTCGTTTGCCTCAGCCGTTTGGTTCATCAATTCTTCGGTGCGATCCAACCCTGCAAGCGCTTCGGTCAATTGACTGCCGATATTGCTCATTTGCACAATAGGCGCTACCATTAAGGCCAATAAAAAGGTAAATTCAAAGTATTCCCCAGTGGTGAGTTCCCCTTGCATCATTTTGTACCCACCATAACCCATCATGATCCCTGTAGTGGCCAACCCCAGTAAAAATGTAGATGAACTCGTCATGACAGCGGTCGCCGTTAGACTTTTTTTGACATTTTGATATAACCGCTCAACCCCGGTTTCAAACACCTTTGCCTCTTGTACTTCTGCATTAAATCCCTTAATGACACGAATGCCCCCCAGTGTTTCGGTCAATCTGCCTTTGACCTCTGCATTGATCTTTCCACGTTCCCTAAAAACGGGCCGAATTATCTTAAAGGCCTTTAAAGCGATAAGTGCGAATAGAATTAGGGGTATGAAAGTTAAAAGTGTCATTGCGGGGCTGATTCTTAGTAAAAGAACTAGTGATACCACTGCGGTAATCGTACCCCCAACCAACTGTACTAATCCGGTTCCTATCAAATTACGAACCCCTTCCACATCACTCATAATACGGGATACCAAGGCACCTGATTTGGTGTTGTCAAAAAATCGTATAGGTAATGAAAGTACTTGTTTTTGAACCTGCGCCCTAAGTTCAGAGATCATGTATTGCGCTTGAATACTCAAGACCTTGGTCAAAAGAAATGACATGATGGCTTGAACCAAAAAAGATAAAATGACCACACCCACTACTATTTTAAGAAAGTCATAGTTTTTGTTTGGAACAATATCATCTAAAAAATAACGCAATGAAATGGGTGCAACAAAACTAGCCGCTTTGCTGATTACTATTAACAAAAGACCCAAAAAGACCAAATTTCTTCGTGGCCATATAATGGTCTTAAAGGCTTTTAAAATACTTACTTTTTTAGCTGCCATAAGTAGTCTTGGTTTTATGGCCATAAAGTTAGCTTATAGTTTTAGCATAACCCGATTAAATGTAATGAACTCGTTTTACGTTGCTAAAGTATCTTCAAATTTTACCTTTTGATTTTACGAGCTTCCCTCTCGTTGTAAAGGCTGTGCAACCAAAAATATTTTCAAAGAGTATAAAGGCATTTATGCCTTAATACAACCATAATCCCAAGACAAGTTCGACTTCAATAGGCATGGATGGGCCCTCGGTGAACTTTTTCATCCACGGTTAGGGCATATCGAAACACGCTATTTTTGACATCATATTTTTTTAAGTCGATATAGACCTCATTCTTGGGTTGGGAGTATCCTTCAAATAGGGTTTCCACCGTATTGCCATAATAATCCAACAACTCTAATTTCGACGGAAGACCATTGGGCACCTGATAGTTAAAGACAATGGTATTCTTGTTTACATCAGTTCTTATGGAGACGGGTACTTTTCCATGGCCGACCTTAATTTCGGTCAACACCGATGGGCTATAAACGACGAGTTCTTCCAAATTCTTTTGTGGAACGAGTTTTAGGTATACCATTTGTTCTTCTTGGTTCCAGAAATAGCTCGAAATGTTCTTTTGATGAAGTGCGTGAAGATTATCTGACGAGGGAATCAAACTTCCAAAAGATCTGATTGCTGCGACACTATTGTGCTGATAGGGTACTTTGATTAAAATGGGTTTGTTCGAAGCGGCTTCCCATTCTATACCAATATCATAAAATTGCATTTCTTCTTTACCGAGTTCAAGCTCATAAGTTTCATTTGCAGCAAGCAAAAATCGATGCCTGTTCGCAGGTTTTCTTTTGGTCAATCGGTTAGCTTTAAAGGGATGGTACAGGCTAATTGTATTCAATTGGCCATCATGCTCATGTACTGGGTCTGAAAGGCCAAAACCTGTTGAAATGGTTAAACTTCCTATATTGGCCTGGGTCGTGCTGTAAATGGAATCATGCCCTGTATGTATTGGAGTACTATTGGCAGTAAACAAGAACGATTCTTTGGTATATAGCAAATAGCCTTTAGTGGTTTTCGCTGGCCCATGGTGGCCATGTGGCATGGCATGCCCCATTTGGTGATGGTGTGCCGCCTCCTGTCCATCTTTTTTATGAATCAGCGAACCATCTTTATCATTGATGATACTTTCTTTATGGAGTTTTTCAAAAGAGAGGGTATTGGTATTTTCAAAATCAATAGTCTCAAAGTAGTTATCGGATGATATCTTGCCTTTAAAATGAATGCCCGTGCTATAATTTTTGATTTTGACACCATTTATTTTTGGCGCGGCCTTGCCATAGGCGCTTGATATGAGTAGGGCTTGCGAATTCACCTTGGGCTCTTTTTTTATAAATTCGAATGAGGAGTCTTGAATATAGGCAGCACCAGGGATACATCCTATCACATTATTAATGAACCTATAATCGGAAATCAACAAATTATTCTTTTTCAACTTGGCCCCGATGTCAAAACCGTTAATGCTGTTACGCGAGGTTTTCCAAATTTTCATATCGCTAAAATCCTCGATGAGTACCCCGATCTTGGTCGCTGTTTTGTCTGTATGGGAATAATTGATGACTGAATTTCCGTCAAAAACAAAATCCGCATTTTTGGTCATCGTCTTCCCTGGGCCGACATAACTACGGCTCAAAAAACCGATACCATTGGCCTTGCCATTGACGAACACCTTGTTGTTTATGAAAATTTGGTAGGGGTTGTTGAATACTACGGCGAAAATGTCTTTATCGGAATGGTTGTGTATGGTGTTGTCCCTAAAAATGTTGTTGGCACCGTACCCAGAACCTGAACAATGAACGGAGGTGCCATTGTAGGATAAGAACAGATTGTTTTCAATGACCATTGCGGTATTGTCAAGCTGTAAATCGATACCTCCTGATTTTTGAAACACACAATTTCTTAAAAAATTGCTTTTCAGGGTTGTACCAACTATATGTACAGCTGGGTTATTAGAAGAACCCAAACCTATGAAAGCAGCCCCTGAAATGGTCAATTCGCCTGCATTTTCAGCATAAAAACTGGCAGGATTTTCGTTGCCCGCCACAAATTTGATATTCGTATCGGCCGTATTCGAACCTAAGCTATCCATAGTGCCATAATCCCTTAAATTGGAATTGTTTTTAGTACTGCCATGAACTCGTATGCTTCCGCCGTTTTTGACATTGATTCCCTTGGCTATGGTAATCGTAAGGTTTTTATGATATGCTTCTTTTGTAGTACCTACACGAAACGTACCCCCATCAATTACTAATTCGGAGAGTTGTACATGACAGTCGTTTTTTTCTGAGACCCTGAAATCCCCTTTCACTATTAATTTCCCAGCAATGAGGTTTTTTTTGCCTAAAACGAATTCCTCCCCTTTTTCAATAACCAATACCTTGTTCTTTTGTGAATGTATCGAATTGGTACTGAAACAAACGGAAAGTACCCCTAGCACTAAACAGAGTTTACGTGTCATTTGATTCTTTTTGGTCGTGGGGTTAGTTCTTGATTACTTTTATGGGTACCGAAGTATCCTCAACACGTATATTTAGTACATATATACCCGATTGGTTGACCATATTACCCAGCGGAATGCTTTGATTTCCAGAATCTTGTTCCCCAAGAAAAATTTGGTTTACTTTTCTTCCCAAGACATCGTATACCTCTATGGAGACCAACTCTTTCTGATACAAGGTGTATTCTAGTTTAGAATCTGGGGTCAGTGGATTTGGATATACGACCATATCCCTAAAATATTGTTCTGGGCTTCCACTCTCAACCCCAAAATTGTTACCTGTTTTTTCTCCTTTAGGTATCAAATTTACCCACGAATAACCTTCTTCATCGGTTACCATTTTCACATGTACCGCGCCAGCTACTGGATCAAAGTAATACGAGGTTTTTTGCTGCGTGTACAGTTCTTTTAAACTTTGTGCTTCAATAATGGGGAACTCTTCGCGATCCAATACTTCAACTCCGGTAAACGGCATCGGATGTTTAAATATGGTCCATTCCCCTTCTTTGCCCAAAACACTGCGCAATTGCAAGTTTTGGCCTTTATCGTCAATATCCCATTGTCCGAGAATCGTATAGTTTTGTTGTCCGAAAAAATTGAAAAAACGTTGGTGCGCATGCTGCATTTTGGGGATGCGATGGTTGTCAAAATCCCTGATCAGGGATACTTCTTGGGGTAAATCAAATCCCACCCGGTTCATTTTCAATTGCATCGTATGTTCCGCTTCGAGAATATATGCCTGCCATTCTTCGTGATAGGCGATGGCGTCTTGTTCAAAGGAAGAGTAAGGATGTGCGATGATTACCGGGCGATCGTACCCACTTAAACTACCATCTTCATCGAGCAAAAAGGAAGAATTCTCATTTTTACCCTTACTGCCCCTTGTACTCATCCAAATTGGCACGGTCTCCCCAACCAATTTGATGTTCTTAAAATAGTTTTCTTCCTTATGTCCGCCGTGGCCAATAATTGCCGCGGCTACTTTGCCTTCTTCAACATCTTTATTGATATCGATAAAGGTGACGTTATCAAGTTTTGGTTCTTTGCTTCCCCCTTGTGCTATGGAATAATATCCGGCCCTACGATCACCATGTCTGAGGTGTCGGTTTTTACCGCCGATCGTATTCTTTGATTTACCGATAACAATAGTATTCTTTACATGTGATTCTGACGAGAGTAGCCCTATGGAATTGTCTGCAAGCATAAAATTTTCAAGGGTGACATTGGTGATTTCAGTCCAAACCCCGCTCATCATGTTTTTGTAGCCTGTAAAGTTGCCGAACTTCCACATGAGATCCCCGTTGCTGAATTTTGTCATAAAAAAGCCGTGACCATGGCCAACCTGCCCATATAGTGCAGTGTTAGAAATACCTTCATGACCTAAACTTCCAGGAACCGAACAAGAATGGGCAACGTTACCATCAAAAACAATTTCTCTTGGCAATAGGTCAAAATCTTTAAAATCCCTGCTTCTTCCCCTTGTATCAAAGAAAAATCCGGTTCCCCTTTCTGAACCTGCGACATGGTTTCCGATAAGGTTGTTGTGCGGATTTCGCATCCAAAAGCCACCAACACGTTGTTCGCCCTGAGAACTTCCACCGCCCCCGTCTCTGGGAAAGGCAAAAAATCCCTTGTCAGGTTTACGAACGAGTATGGCAAGGTTGTTCTTAAAGGTATTGTCAACCTCATTGCCATCTTCAGCAGGCACGAACGCATGGTTTTGAATATTGAATACAACCATGTTCTCAACGAGTACATTGTCTGTTTGGTGTACCACTACGGCACGTTGTAACCCATGGTGAACGCTGGAGTTTCGAATATAATCCCCCTCCCTATCACCAGCTAAATGCCAATGAAAGTTATAACGGGCCTCTATGCCTGGTTGTCCGGTTTTCGTAAATTCCACACCCTCAACTTGAATTGGTCCTGATTCGACCATGACCATTAAATGTGCCCCAAAACGTTGTTCAACGGAATCTTCCGCTCCTTGAATTTTGATGTTTCGGGTAAGCATACCCACTTCTGCACGTTCATCCAATATTTTGCCATCGTATTCTTGAAGCTCCCCAAAATGTTCAAATTTTAGGGCGGGGGTAAAGTAAATAGTTCGCCCGGCAATACCCGTAATCGTGACTTCTTCTGCTTCATAGGGATCATAGCCACTTGGCGCAATGGCAATTTTGTCCCCTATTTTCCAGTTGAGTGGATCTTTGTCCAGAACGAGTTTGGTGTCTCCGATAGCCAAAGAACCGTCAAGTTGTCCCCAACTGAGCTTGTTGGCACTGCTACTGTGTAATTGCAACGAACCACCACCCATAGTGGCCAAAAATCGCCCTCCCATAGTGTTTACGTCCTCTTTCGGACCGGTCAACGTAATGGTAGCTCTATTTTGAAAGGGTTGCTCTTTGGTCCCTATTTGTAATAACCCATGAACCATGATCCAACGGGCCGTTAAAGAGATATTGGCGTCTTTGAACAATAAATTTCCGTTAATGGTCAAACTACCCAAATTTGGAGTGTTCGTATCTAAGGTCACGGTTTGCCCTTCTGGGATAATCACATTTTCATTGGCTTTTGGGATACTACCACTTGGCCATGATGAGGAATCTGACCAATTGTTTTGTGCCGATAAGGAGATTGAGGTAAAAAGTACTAATACTAGGGCATTGCGAAAAAAATGCAATAGCAAGTCGTAGGTGGTTTTAAGTGGTTTCACGGGTATAGCATTTAGGTTAACAACGTGAAAACAACTAAGCCTCGATAAACCCTACCTTTTTTTCGATGAAATGCATAAAAATGTTCGAACAGTAAGCTTTATCGATGCATGCGAGGTGTTAGGTCATGATCATAAAGCATAAAATGCTACTTGAGTTATCTCTACAAATTATGTTATCTTTTCAAGTATTATTGTTAACCATCGCCAAGTTTATCAATGTTGAATTCGATTTTGTCTATGAACAGGTATGTCACCTTAGTTTGCATGTTATGGGGATGCTTTATGTTATCCGCCCAATATGAACAGGTCAAGTTAACCGCTATTGTGACCGATGATGCTGAAATATTTAAGCCAGCCGAATTTGACTCACTCACCGAAAAGTTAACCGACTTTGAAACTGAAACGACCCACCAATTGGTGGTGTTGACGGTCAAGAACTTGGGTGGTAAGACTATTGAAACTTATGCCAATGGTGTTTTTAATAGGAACGAGCTGGGACAAAGAGCTGAGGATAATGGAATATTGATCGTTTTTTCACGCTTAGATCGTCAGGTTCGAATAGAAGTGGGTTACGGTTTGGAGGCTTATATCACAGATGCCGTGGCCTCGCGTATCATTAGAAATACCATGGTGCCAAATTTTAAAAAGGGTAATTATTTTGAGGGTATTGACGACGCAACAGGTCAGATCATCACATTTTTAAACCAACCAGAGGCCTTGGCTGAATTTAAGACCGCTATTGAAAAGGATGAGAACAAAAATCGAGGCGTTGGAGCACTTTTTTTATTGGTATTCATTCTAGCATTTTTCACCTCTGGAGCTTTTTTCTTTTATAAGTCTTACAAAAGCCTGCTTATGGTCTTTGAGTATGTTCTGAAAGGCGAAATGAGTGTTGTCTTAGGTGTTTTTGGCCTGTTTCCACCGCTGCTTGGAAGTATTATGGGACTTGGTTTCGCATTGGCCCCGGGCCTCGCAATATGCTATGGACTATTTGATTGGAATTGGCCTATTGCCGATTATATGCTAAATGATTTTTCATGGTTTGTTTGGGCACTGGTAGCATTTACAGTATTTAGTTTTTTGGCTGTTTTAAGCTATCTTAAGTACATCAAGAGAGAACCCCTCAAAATCTCATATTGGAAAAGTAGTCCAAGTTTTATGAAGAAGACTTTCGCTTCCTCAGGTTCCTTTTCGTCAAGTTCAGGCTCCTCATATGGTAGCTCAAGCAGCTCTAGTGGTTTTTCAGGTGGTGGGGGCAGTTCCGGCGGTGGTGGGGCCAGTGGTAGTTGGTGATTTTATACAATGGGTAATATGCCGTACCTTTCCTTTGAAAAATAGTACCGATGAATCGTTTTTTCTTAATTCTTTTTTTGACGACCTTAAGTTCATGTGCCGATAAAAAACCCTTGACCGAAGTTGAGCAATGGGAGGCCCAAGCACAAAATATTGAAATAATCCGTGATGATTTTGGCGTTCCCCATATCTATGGAAAAACTGATGCCGATGCCGTATTTGGGCTTTTGTATGCCCAATGTGAAGATGATTTCAATCGTGTGGAACAAAATTATATTTGGGCAACCGGCCGTTTGGCCGAGGTTGAGGGTGAAGATGCCCTATACAGTGATTTAAGGGCAAAGTTATTTATGACGGAAGCCGAGGCTAAAGCGAACTATGAAAAAAGTCCTGAATGGTTGAAAAAGTTATGTGATGCCTTTGCAGACGGCATCAATTATTACCTACATACACATCCTGAAGTTACACCAAGATTACTCACTCGATTTGAACCTTGGATGCCCATGTATTTTAGTGAGGGGAGTATTGGGGGTGACATTGAACGGATATCCACCCGAAAGATCAAGGCTTTTTATGAATCGGGAATGGAACTTCCTGAACTGGAATTGATAGAGTTGGAAAAAAAAGCTGAAATGGCAGAACCTCAGGGATCTAATGGTATTGCGATTTCAGGTGACCTCACACAATCAGGCAATGCCATGTTGTTGATCAATCCGCATACGTCCTTTTATTTTAGGGGTGAGGTCCATGTGGTTTCCGAAGAAGGCCTAAATGCTTACGGTGCGGTTACTTGGGGGCAATTTTTTGTATATCAAGGATTTAACGAAAAAACAGGTTGGATGCATACTTCAACGTATACCGATGTTATGGATGAATTTAAGGAAACCATTATAAAGAATAATGGTAAACTTTTTTATCAATATGGAGAAGAACTACGCCCTGTAGACTCCACTTCGGTGGTACTGAAATATAGGGATGGTGAAATTATGTCGGAAAAGACTTTTTCAATGTATCGTACCCACCATGGGCCGATTACCCATGCCGTAGATGGGCAATGGACCGCTTCAGCCATGATGTGGGAACCCATAAAGGCTTTAGAGCAATCTTATGTCAGAACCAAACAAGAGGGATATGACGGATTTCGAAAAATGATGGATATCCGCACCAACTCAAGCAACAATACGGTATATGCCGATGCCGGCGGTACTATTGCTTATTTTCACGGTAATTTTGTTCCTAAAAGGGATACGATCTTCGATTTTTCAAAACCGGTCGATGGTAGCAGTCCGAAAACGGATTGGCAAGGCTTGCATACCGTTGATGAGAATATTTTGGTCTTAAACCCTAAGAACGGTTGGATTCAAAACTGTAATTCGACGCCATATACCGCTGCGTTGGAGTTCAGTCCGAAAAAAGAAGACTATCCCTATTATATGTCACGTGACCAAGAAAATTTTAGGGGGGTACATGCCATCGGGTTATTAAAAAATAGGACAGGATATACCCTTGATAGTTTAATTGAGCTGGCCCATGACCCCTATTTGCCCGCTTTTGAGGCCCTGATTCCTGGGTTGATTTCGGCATATGATAAAGCACCTATTTCAAAATTAAAGGAACCGATCGAGCAATTAAGAAACTGGGATTTTACCACTTCAAAAGGATCCGTGGCAATGACCTTGGCACATTATTATGGTACTGAATGTTATAGACAGGCTAAAAGACCCAGCGATATGTACGCCATGGAGTTGGTGAATTATTGGGGCAGTACCTCTGACGATACTGAAAAACTAGCCCTGTTCGAAGAAGCTATAAACAAACTTGCGAGCGACTTCGGTACTTGGCAGATGCCGTGGGGTGAGGTCAACCGCTATCAGCGTTTGAACGGAGCCATACGACAACCGTTTGATGATGCGAAGCCTAGTATTCCGATAGGTTTTGCTTCCGGACGTTGGGGTGCATTGGCAGCCTATGGTGCCCGATATCATAACAATACCAAAAAGATGTACGGTACCCGCGGAAATAGTTTCGTAGCTGCTGTTGAATTTGGTGAAAAGGTCAAAGCCAAAACGATTTTGGCAGGTGGGCAGAGCGGTGACCCAGATTCCCCACATTTTGATGATCAAATCGGGATGTATGCCGATGTGCAATGGAAAGATGCTGCTTATTATAGGGAGGATGTTTTGAAAAGGGCGGAAGAAACATACCATCCTGGTGAAAGAAATTAGTTTTGTTAGGAGTTAGGAGTTAGGAGTTAGGAGTTAGGAGTTAGGAGTTAATTTTTAAATATGATTACTCCTCTTGCCCGTCTTCACCTTTGGTCATATCGGGCTGCTTGACTACGACCATACTGGCCACAGAACCTGTAGAAAGGTTCCAACGGTTGTTATGTATAATCTTGCCATTAGCATCGGTAACCATCACTTGTGCAGTATTCGGACCAGACGAACCTTGATTTAGGGCTTCAAATTCAATTTTGTTAAACCCTTCGTTTAAATCAACATTGACACCTTTAAACGCTCCGGATAACAAGAGATTAGGTTCTACGACATGACCGTTGACATATACCTTGACGCGATCACCATCAACGTATTCGTGATCCCTTGCGACGATGCCTATAAACCTTGATGAGGTTTTAAAGTCCCCTAGGTATTGATTCCCGAAATGCTGTTTCGCTCCTTTTTTTTCTTTCTCACCAACTTTAGGGTCTATGACCATTCCGGTTCCAGCTTGGACCAACTCCCTATCTGGCAACATTTTGATCTGCCTTCCTTTGGATATCAGATTTTCATCAAGTACCGATGGTACGCGCAACGATGTACCTTGATTACTCGATTTTACGTCGAGGTTATTTTTCGCCCCAACTTTCAAAGGTTTGGTTGTAGGAATATCGCCTTGGGCGAATCCAAATTGGACCAGCAGGAAAAAGAATAGAAAGGGCGATAGTCTTTTCATTATGGTTTATGTCGTAAACGAACACTAAAATTAACAAATACCTTGCCACAGCATTGGTAAAGGGGTGTTAAATGTATTTTTCTTTCGACAAACTGCTTTTTTTAAGACCAAACAAGGGATGCAGAATCGGTACACGAAGTATAAAATCATAAAGCAACCAGCTAACTCCGAAAGTTCCAACGACCAAAACAGTTGCTTTTGGAATCAAACCCCAATCCAAATCCATCAAATAATAGGCAATACAAATGGTAATGGTCTGGTGAAGAATATAAAAAGGATAAACGGCCCTATTGGCATAGGCTAAACTTTTACTTGACCTGTTTAGGTATTGTGCCGAAAATGCAAAAAGCACTAGAATCCAAGACCAAATATTAACTACTTTCAAAAGTGCCTCTGTAAAATGCACGACGTATCCATCTTCAAAGAATAGCCAAATCACTACCTGACCTGAAAAGCAGATACAACCAGCAATAAGTGCTTTCTTTTTAAGGAGCTCAAGGCTCTTCCAAAAAACATCTCCTGTTGAAATCAATAAAAAGCCATAAAAGAACAGTACAATGCTAAAACAAAAGTTGAACCAGTCGTCAACGAGTGCGTGGGTAACATCAAAAAAGGGTTCCATAAGGGCTTCCAATAAATAAAGGGGAATACAAAAAAGATACAATCGCAACGGTTTTTGCAATAGTTTTTTAATCCAATCGACCAGTAGTGTGGTATTTCTTTTTAGGTAAATGAAAACAGGACTTAATAAAATCGAAAAAATCAAAAGGTAGGGTAAGAACCAAAGATGGTGCCAGCTGAAGTTTCCTTCGGGGTATATTCCTGAATGTGCTACAGTGATAAAGTACTTCCAGTAAGAACCACTGAACGCATTGGTCGCCAATCTTTCAAAGTAGACTTGTGGAGGTACAATAACCAACATTCCAAAGAGCAACGGAATTCCCAGTCTTGAATTTCGTTCCCAAAGAAATTGCCAAATCGTGCGCTTTGATAGGGCGTAATAGGTGCCCATACCAGAAATAACGAACAGTATAGGTAAGCGCCACTGATTCAAAAATAGCATGGGCCAGCGAAGCCAATCATAGATCACATTATTTTTGATATGCCAACCCCATGGAACAAAGAACATGCCTACATGATAAAATATGAGCAATGTAAACACTATAACCCTTAGCCAATCTAAATCATAACGACGTATTGTTTTCTCCATGATGAAATTGTTTCACCCAAAGATGGGCGCTACTCATCTTATTCTACAGATTTGATGACCTGAAAAAGTACTGAATTACAATTCTGGAGAACAAACAGGGAATCACTGCTTTTTTTGTTTTATAAACTGGGAAGGAGACATACCAACATGTTTCTTGAATGAAGTATAAAAGGCGGATTTGGACTTGAAGCCCACCGAATTACCGATTGCCTCAACGGTCAGATGCGAAAAATCCATACTGATGAGTCTTTCTTTGACGACCCCAATCCTTTTTTTGTTCAGATAATCATTAAAATTAAGGCCGGTATTTTTGTTGATGGCTTGAGAGATGGAATTGGAATTGGTTTCTAGTTTTTGGGCTAGATTTTTTAAGGATGTCCCTTGAGAGAGAAAGTAATCGGTATCATGTAAGAATGTTTCTATTTTTTCAAAACTGACCGTGCTCGAGGCAAAGGTCTCATACTTATCGGCAAACCATGATTTTTCAAAGAATCTCGATTCCATTAAAACGACATAAGAAGTGCTAAAAGCAATAAAGGTTTGTAGTATGCCTATATAGTGGTCACCGCTATCATCATCATACCGGTATAAAACCATAAAAATGATGATGAATAGTATACCTAAGAGCACCAAGGCGTTTCTGGTGAAAATATATTTATTCAAGTTGGCTTGATGCGGTATTTTACGAATACGCCGTTGCTCATGCCATACCAGTTGAAACCCGAGTATGATGTATGACAGAAAGCTTATCAGGATCAACCAATCAAATCTATCTTTCAACCAATGATAGCCATAGTCGAAAGATTCAGGTACCTGGGCCGTTTGAATATTTTGGTAGTATGCACCCAAATACGCATTCAGTTTGACTTGTATCGGTGCGGTATAGAAGGGAATTTGACTTAAAAGATAAACGCAGGGTAGTATCAAATGTGGCCAAAGCTGTTTTAAGGTGGGCGATTTCCGTTTGATGGCTGCGTACAGAAAAAAATAGAATGCAGGGGCTATGGTCAATACGAATGCCTCAGTGGAATCATTGAATTGGATGAGGTATTTGATCAATCCGGTATAACAAAGATAGGTGTCTAAAAAAACAAGGGATTGAAATAAGAGAGTCCACCCCAAAAAGGCAATCGCAGTGGTTTTCTTGGCCCTTATTAATATTAAGGTCCCTAAAAAAAAGCCTTGAAAAACCCCTAAGAACATCAATTGTGATGCAAGGTCGTGCCGTATGGGTATCTGGTTTAATATATGTTGAATGGACCCCATGATCAATCAGCAACGTAGTCAGACAACTTTTCAGGGCCTTCTAACAAAACACGTACAATCTGTAGGGTTCCATCTATTTTAGTGTCAATATGCCATTTGATAAGGGAAATATGGTCGTTTTCCAGTTCAATGCCCGTAATACTCCTTGGATGCACGCAACTACCGTCATTGAAAAAAGGAATTTGGCCTGGTTCTGGAAATCGAGGTCTATGGGTGTGACCGGCAATGGTGATCCTTAACTTATTTTTGACGATCCAACGTTTGATGCGTCGTTCGATACGAATCAATTCTTTATAGTTTTTGGCCGGGCTAGTTGGATCTGCAATACCAACCACCTGAAGGGGTTTCCACAGAACGCGGACTAAAAATCGGCCCACACGCCAAAAATTATAGTTCCACCAATCGGCTTGATGGCCATGGGTGCAGAAAACTTCTTGTGCCGTATTGCTATGTTTTAAAACTAAGGCCTCGTGATAGGCCAAGCCCTCAAAAAGTGCCTTACTTTCCCCATCTATGGGTTCGAAATAACTCGAAAGGTGCCTGTCAACGTAAGTTTTATCACGATATACCATATCATGATTTCCCCAGACCATGTGCAAACGATTCCCCAAGTGGAATTTTCGCAATAGTTGAAACACGTTTTTATGTGCTTCGAAAATGGACTCAAAATTAATATTCTCCCAAAGTTCATCACCATCACCCAGCTCACAATAGTGATAGCCTTCACGATAATAATGGTTCAATGCATGAAAATAAATATTGCGATTGTTGGCGAAGTCGTCGGCAAAACTGTTGTCTCCCCGATGGCAATCGCTAAAAAAAACAAATTTTGAAGTGTCATCAAAAGAAATGGTCTTTGCATTTTTATAAGCCCTATCCAGTCTTTTAAAAGATGACATGATTCTAATTTTTTTTAAATATCCAAAAAAAGCGGTCAAAACCATAATGATTACCTTAACAATGACCTATTTCTTCTTTTTGTAACTTTACCTATTATTTTACGACCAAGGTGGGTATGGAAAACAACTACACAAGTGAGGCTCCTTTAATTCAGCTCGTAAGCTTTAATAAGCTTTTAGAGCATTATGATGGGCAACTTCACAGTAAAGATGCGTCTCTGGCCTCAAGGGCAAAACATGTTCTTGATGCCCAAGCGCCGTATCCTGAATTGCGTGATGGCTTTGATGATTTGAGCATTCTTGAAAAGAGAAAAGATGTTATTCAAACCATATTGGCCGATACTTTTTCGTCGGTATTGACCGAAAACGAAATCAAGACGGCCTCCATTCCGTTTGAAAACTTGGTATTTAATTCTTCCAAAAGGTTTCAAAAAATCTTGGCCGAGGCAGGTGAGGGTTTTGAGCTTGAGATTAGAAACCTGCCTGAAAACCTTCAGTATATCATGCAATGTACTGTAATTCTTGGGTTCTATTACGGTTTTAAAATAGATTTCAAAAGGCCTTTATTTTACGATATTCCCGATGCCAATGGCGTAATGCGACATTATCGCATTTTATATAACGCTGATTTTATGGAAATTAGTCCGACGGACAAGGCAAAGGATTTGGATGAGGAAGATCTAGACGAGTTACTGCAGAATTTTGACGACCTACAACTGTGGAAAGAGAAGATACCTCCGAATAGTTTTATATCAAAAGGTTTTGTGATATCGAACATGTTCGATGTGACGGCCGAGCATTCCATATCGGAAATAAAAACGACCCTGATCGGCAACAACAAGAGGGGGAGTGAGAATTTCATGGATGATTTTCAAGATACGTTTAGGTCGCTGTTCAACCTCAAGAATATTTCCGTTGGTTTTGCAGGGTATGATTCCAATACGAATCGATTTTTGAAAATTCATGGTAAGGGCATCGAAAGTTTTATCTTAAAGGGTAAAGAGGTAGAGTATTGTGATGCCATGCTTTGTGATTATTCTTATGGTAAGCTTTTACGCGAGACTACGTATTATGCCATTTCCAATGTTCCCAGATATTACGAGAAAAGTGGTGGTGGGCAGCCGTATAAAAACCTTCACGAACAAGGCATCAAAAGTGCCATATTAGCACCTATTGCCGATAATGGTAAGCTTTTAGGGGTACTCGAGTTGGTGTCAAGCAATGTCAATGAATTGAATAGTATCAATGCCAATAAATTGATAGATGTGATGCCGTTTATCGTATCTTCCGTACTGCGTTCGATAGAAGAGGAACAAAACCTGATCGATGCCATCATTCAACATGAATGTACCACGGTTCATTCTTCGGTTTATTGGAAGTTTCAAGAGGAAGCGAAACGTTTTATGACCCAAGAATTGATTGGTGAAGAACCAGCTTTCAATGAAATCGTGTTTAAGGATGTGTTTCCGCTTTATGGGCAAATTGATATCAAAGACTCGTCAAAACAACGAAACATTGCGATACAGCGTGACCTTATGATCCAGCTTTCTGAGATTAATGGGGTTCTTCAAATGGCCTGGAGTAAGTTTAAACTTCCTATCTATGAAGAATTGATGTTTAGGGTAAATAACTTATTGGATGAAATCAAAGACACCCTATATACCAATAGTGAGCAGAGTATTTTTGATTTTGTACAAGAAGAGATCAACCCGGTATTCCATCATTTGAAAAGGGAAGATGAGGTTATCAAGGCATTTATAGCCCAGTATGAGAAACAAATAGATAAAACCACCGAATCGTATTACGACCATAGACGTAATTATGATGAGAGTGTGATGGAAATCAATATGAAGTTGGCCGCACATTTAGACAAAAAGCAACAAGCGGCCCAAGAAATGTTTCCACATTACTTTGAGCGCTACAAGACCGATGGTATTGAACACAACATGTATATCGGTAGTGCCATTGCCAATGATAGGGATTTTAACGAACTGTACTTGAATAACCTGAGGTTATGGCAACTACAGGTAATGGTAGAAATGGAGAATACGCATTATGCGCTCAAACCAAAATTACCAGTTGCTTTAGACGTAGCCTCACTTCTACTTGTTTATAGTACCCCCCTGGCCATACGTTTCAGGATGGATGAAAAGAAATTTGACGTTGACGGCACTTATAACGCACGCTATGAGGTCATCAAAAAACGAATAGATAAGTCATTTATCAAAGGTACCAATGAACGTTTGACCCAAAAAGGAAAATTAGCCATCGTATATTCACAGAAAAAGGATGAAAAAGAATATTTACGTTACGTGAAGTTCTTAAAATCAAAAGGGTACTTCACAAACAAAATCGAAATTGTGGAGTTGGAAGGGTTACAGGGTGTTACCGGACTAAAAGCCATACGTGCCGAGATATTGTACAAGGCTGATGAAAAGTCTGAAAAGACCTATACCTACGACGATTTAATGCAAGAATTAAAGAGTTGATCCTGCTTGTTTGCTAAAAGGTCATTCTATCAGGACCAAAGAATCGAAACGCGATACCGAAGGCAATAACTGAAATCACGATACCAATGATAAAGATGGTATACGTCAATCGGAGTATCTTGTATTTTCTATTCAATACCAACCCTAAAAAGTAGAGATCCTTGGTCAGTGAAGAATATATATATTCTTTATCCTTCACTAATTCTTGAATGGCCCATTCATACTCACCAAGGCTCATTTTATGAAAGTTGCCAAAGAACAGCAGGTTTACCTTTTGCTGTCTGACATCATCTTTCGTAAACTTACCTTCGGTAACATTGGGTCTTGTAGCCAACACCGCCAAGATCATTGATATTACACTGAATGTGATAAAGATTAAGGTAGGGTAGATCAAATATCCGTTTGATGGATTATCCAGTTTTGGTATTAGGTTGGATAGCGCCACCGAAATCACTATCGCATTTACCGATAACAAAATATTGGCCTTTGTATCGGCTATGTCACTTAAGGTCAAGTGATTTTTAAGCGTAACCCTAAATAAGGTCTGAATACCGCGATCAGGGCTTTCACTTTTGTACTTTGCCTTTAGGGCTTCTTTTTTGGCTATTTCTTTTTCGGTTTTCTTATCCTTTACAAGGGTGTTGAGGTTTTTTTCTTTGTTATCATTCCAGTTTTCTTTGGCATATTCGGTATAAAAACGATGTTCATTCCTGAACATCTTGATGTTCTCATTGCGCCATTCTTTATCCGAATATTTGGCGATCCCCAGTTTTTCCAATTCCTCCTTTAGAAAATCAGTGGTTTCCCAATAGCTTTTTTGGGCAAAATGCGAGGCATCCGCATCGCGTATTATTTCTTCATGAAGATTGGCAGGTTCATGGTACCGCTTGGTTGCCATAATGATATTGCCGACCGTTTTGATACCCTCCTCTTTATATCCCGTAGATCTTAAAAAATCAGCGGCAATTTGAAAGCTGCTTTTTTCGTGGTCTTGAACCCCTTTGGTATATCCCGTATCATGAAACCATGCCGCCAGCAACAATTGTTCATTTTCCCCTTCAGAAAGTTCATGGTTAGCTAAGAGTTCTTTGGTACTTTTAACGACCCGTTGTGTATGTTTGAGATTGTGGTATAAAAAATTGGGGTCAAGTTTGTTTTCGAGCAGTTCGGTAACAAATTCTTCAGCTTTATGAACAATCTCTGACATAGTTTGTATATTGAAAAACCCAAAATACAAAATTTTGGATGGAAGCCCTTTTATTATGAAAAGATTTTACCTAACTGCCTTGGTTCTGTTTTTAGTTTCGAGCTGCGCCACCTACAAAGTAAAGTATAGTGAGGATTTTAATGGAAAAATCGTAGCCCATGATAAAGAGGTCTCACATACCCTTTACCTAATCGGTGATGCGGGAAAATCACCCATTGGGGGTATGAACCCTGTTCTAAAGGCATTTAAAGCAAGATTGGATAAAGCCAGTAAGAACAGTACAACGATTTTTTTGGGGGATAACATTTATCCCGCGGGCCTACCAGATAAAAAAGATTCCACAAAGGCGTATATAGAGGCAAAAAGCCATATAGATGCCCAGCTGGCCACGCTGGCTGATTTCAAGGGTAGAAGGGTATTCATACCCGGTAACCATGATTGGTACAATGAGGGGTTGCAAGGCCTTAAACGACAAGAGCGGTATATTGAAGAGGTTTTGGATAGTAAGGAAGTGTTTTTTCCAGAAAATGGATGTCCAATAGAAACTATCGAGGTCAATGATGACCTTATTGTGGTTGCCATTGATACGGAATGGTATTTGGTGAATTGGGATAAACATCCAACCATAAACGATGAGTGTGAGATAAAGGACAGGAATCGTTTTTTTGAGGAAATAGAAGGTATCATAAAAAAGAATGCCGATAAAACGACGATTTTGGCAATGCATCATCCCCTGATGACCTATGGTCCGCATGGAGGTGAGTTTTCATTTAAGAAGAATATTTTCCCTAAAGGTACTTCGGTTCCCCTACCTATTATAGGAAGTTTCATAAACTTGCTGCGAAAAACGTCGGGAGCAAGTATAGAAGACCAATCCAATAAAAAGTACAACCAATTGAAAAATCGCATAAGAACACTTGCACAGTATTCTGAAAAAGTGATTTTCACATCTGGCCATGAGCATACGTTACAATATATAGTTGAGGACAACACTCCGCAAATAGTGAGTGGTTCAGGGGCTAAAAAGGGAGCTTCACGACTATTGAATGGAAGTAGGTTTTCTACCGGTCAAAGGGGATACGCAATCTTGAATGTCTTTACGGATGGGTCATCACAAGTCGATTTTTACGGTGTCGAAGATGATGGTACGGAAAAGATACTTTACAGTACCGAAGTATTGCCAAAAGACAAGACGTTTTCCACCGGTGGTATGAAGGATGATTTTCCTCCCTTTGTAGAGGCTTCGGTCTACTCGGAGGAGGAAGTTGATAAAACGGGATTTTTCAAAGCAGTTTGGGGCGAACGTTATCGAAAATATTACGCTACTAAAATCAAGGCGCCAACGGTAAATTTAGATACACTCATGGGTGGCTTGAAGGTGGTTCGAAAAGGTGGGGGGCATCAATCAAGGTCGTTACGGTTAGAACATAAAGACGGTCGGCAATTCGTGATGCGTGCCCTTCGAAAGAGTGCTGAATTATACCTTCAATCATTGGTGTTCAAAGAACAGTATATTACCGGCGAACTTGAGGGTACCTTACCCGAAATAATTTTAAAGGATTTTTATACAGGGGCGCATCCTTATGCGCCTTTTACCGTCGGGGCACTGTCAGATGCCATTGATTTATACCATACCAATCCTAAGCTATATTACATTCCCAAGCAAAGTGTGTTGGGTGATTTTAATAGTGATTTTGGAGATGAGCTCTACATGATCGAAGAGCATGTTTCAGAAGGTCATGATATTGCAAGTTTTGGTAAGACAAAGAAAATTGAAAGTACCGATGACCTCATCAAAAAGCTACGGAAAGACGAAGAATATAAGGTAGATGCAAAAGCTTATGCCCGAGCTAGGTTGTTTGACATGCTCATTGGTGATTGGGACCGCCATATAGATCAGTGGCGATGGGCACAATTTGAAGACGCCTCGGGCGATAAGGTTTTTAAACCCATACCGAGAGACCGTGACCAGGTATTTTCAATCATGTCAGATGGTGCCTTATTGGGCATTGCCTCTAAAACAGTACCTGGGCTCAAATTATTCGAAGGCTTTAACGAAGAAATTCGTAGCGTGAAAGGTTTAAATTCTTCTCCTATGACCTTTGCCTTAGATATGGCCTTACTATCTGAAACGACCATCGACGATTGGGTAGGTCAGGCCAAATTTATACAGGAGAACCTTACGGAAAGCACCATTGATGTTGCTTTTGAAGAGTTCCCCGAAGAAGTTCGTGATGAAACCATTACTAAAATCAAAAAGACCCTGTTGCTTAGAAAACAAAAGCTAGTAGCAACTGCACAGGCCTATTTTAAAGTAATTAACAAGTATAGTGTTATTGCCGGCACCGACAAAGATGATTATTTTGTAGTAAATCCATTGCCCAATGGGAAAATCGATGTTAAGGCGTTTCGAATTAAAGGGGGAAAGAAGGCCGATTTGTTTTTTGATAAGATTTATGACCCCAAGACCACCAAGGAAGTATGGATTTATGGTTTAGATGATGATGACGTTTTTGAGGTCAATAATACCAATGGGGCAATCAAGGTCCGTTTAGTGGGCGGCCAAAATAACGACAGTTACAAAATCCATGAAAAAGCCAAGGGGGTTCATACGTATGATTTTAAGACCAAAAAGAATACCTATGAAGAGGCTTTTGGAGGCAGATTACATAAAATCAATGACTATGATACCAATACCTATCAATTCTTGAAAATCAAGGCGAGTAACAATCAATTGTTGCCAGCAGTAGGCTTTAACCCTGACGATGGGGTTCGATTGGGCTTGATGAATACCTATACTTTCAATGGTTTTCGGCAAAACCCGTTTACACAACAACATACGGTAAGTGCTGCCTTTTATTTTGCCACCAGCGGTTTCGATTTAGGATATTCAGGTGAGTTTGCCAATATTTTCGAGGGTGTAAATCTAGAGCTGACCGGAAAATTTACGAGTCCCAATTTTGCGATTAATTTCTTCGGATTAGGAAACGAGACCATTAATACCGATGATGAAAATCCGTTGGAGTTTGATTTCAATAGAGTGAAGATAGAAACCATTAAGATTGCCCCTTCTTTAGTTTGGCGCGGTCATTTAGGCTCAAAGGTAAAGCTTGGTGTGACGTATGAAAATTATGATGTTGAAGAGACCGAAGACCGGTTTATCGAAGGCTTTTTTACCGATGCCGGGCGCGACACCCAACAAGACTTTTTCGGAATCGATGTGGGGTACAGTTATGCCAATGCCGACAATGAGGCCTTTCCGACAGTCGGGATGGCGATTTCCCTAGACGGGGGGTATCGAACCAATCTAGGTGATTCTAGTAGGGCATTCACCTTTTTTATTCCAAGTCTTTCTTTTGATTATAAATTGGTATCGAGTGGAAGTTTGGTTTTGGCCACAAAACTCAAAGGGCATTTTAACTTTAGTGACGATTTTGAATTTTATCAAGGGGCCAGTATCGGGGGAAACAATGGTCTTAGGGGATTTCGTTTTCAACGTTTCACAGGTAGATCGGCCTATTTTCAAAATACTGATTTACGGTTGAGTTTTAGAAAGATGCGTACAGGTCTCTTACCGGTAACCCCCGGTATTTATGGTGGTTTTGACTATGGACGTGTTTGGATACCCGATGAGGATTCCAATATTTGGCATACCTCATATGGTGGTGGTTTTTTTATGAATGGTTCTGACCTGATTTCAGCAAACTTTGGACTTTTCAATAGTGATGATGGCTTACGCTTTGCTTTTGGTGTAGGCTTTGGTTTTTAGAAGAAACCTATCATTTTTGGTTTCCAGCCATTCATGGGGGTTATGTGGGGTAGGGTCTGCCTTGTCGGTATACAGGCGCAGTCGAAACCTTTTTTAATACCTATTTTTTCAAGCCCCTGACTTTGCTTGGGGTGACAAAGGTCTGTTTTCTTTGATATCTGTTCCCTTTTAAACCGGCAGTTATCTCAAATCTAAATTATTGTTAGTTTAAAATGAACCTATATAAGTTTCTTCCTTTTGACTTTGATTGTTCGTCCGCAATCAGTAGGGTAGAGTCATTTATGAAGCAGACGGATTCTATCTGGGTATTATAGTTCAAATCAGTTGTTTTGAATTGGGTATCAGAAAGGTGATTCAAATCAACATTGGTCGCCGTATACAGATAACCATATCCTATCAAAGCAATGGTTTTGCCATCATCTGATATGGCGGCACCCGTTATCGAACAGTGATTTTGATCTGAACAAAGAGTAAGGCTTCCCAATAGTTCGGCATCGTAGTCCCCTTTCTCGTCCGGAATTTTGTAAATCAACGTTTTACCCAAGTAGGGTCGTGAACGGTCTTTTGTGAAAATATATAAATGGTTCTTCCAATGAAAAAAGGCTTCCGAATCGTAAAGTAAGCCTTTCTTTTTGGGAGGAAATTTTTTTTGTTCCGGATAACGGAACCCTATTTCCTCTGCTTCGATTTTATCTCCTTTTTCAACTTCGGGGTTAGGTAACTTATAGATGGTCAGGTTTTTTCTATCATTATAATTATTGCCAAAATCACCGATATATAGATTCCCTTTCTGATCCCTGGTTAGGTCTTCCCAGTCTTTGTTTTTGGCGTTCTTCACCTTGAACTTCTTGATCAATTTGCCTTCTAAGTTGATTTTGTAAATGTAATCTTTGTTACCATTGTCCTCTATGACCCAAGCCGTGCTTCCGTCATAACTTACGATTCCCGAAACTTCGCTGAGGTTTGATGGCAATCGACCCAAATAACTCAAATTACCATGCCATGTCTGTTGGGCACAGGCATGGAGCATCACAAAGAGCGAAATACAGCAAAGTCTAGTCATTCGATGTTTCTTTGATGGGCAGGTAAATTTCAGCTTTCCAATTGATTTCATCCCCACCGGTATTTGGATTGTCGTAGAAAATCTCAAGGGGTTTTGCTTCTACGGGTATATCGTTGTTTTTCGCATAGTCTAAGAGGGCATACCATGCCCTGTCAGAAGTTATATAGTTTCCATTGTACATTGCCTTAAGGGCCTTTTTCCCAAAAATGCGTTTGTATTCGATATCCGTATCCATAGGTAATCGATCTGAACGAATTATGGGATAGCAGAAGTTATACGCCAAACTGTCTTTATTTCGGTTCCATTTGGTGATTTCAACCATGGGGGGGCCATCGAATTCCACTTGATTTTTCAGCAGTGTTTGACCGATGTATGAATAGTTTTTCATCATGCCACCGGCTTTTTGAAATTGTGTGGTCTTAAGCGGTATATAGGCCACATACTTTGAGGGTAATTCGGCCTCGCCAATTATGGTTACTTTAAACTTACCGATATGGTCTTGTAAGTTTTCCATAAAATCGAGAACGGTCTTACGGGAACGTTTTTCAAAATCGGTATCGGTAAAAGGCACCAGAACCTTATTCATCAAACTATGGTTCTCATCATGGATGTTCACTTGAACTTTAGATGTAGAATCGGTAATCGGCTTTATTTTCCAATGATAGGTATGAATGGAGTCGTTGAACTTAACTTTTTGTGTCAGCCTATATAGTGAACCATCTTGGCGAATTTTAGCTACTGTATCCAAGGTTTGATCCCATAATTTCAGGGTTTGATTAATGGCACCAGGAAATGTTTTTGTTTCGAAACGAACGGTGTAGTCGTATGATTTTATGAAGAGATACCAGACTAACCCTATTAGAACAATAAAAAGGATACTATAAAGTATTTTTTTCATAGGAGTTCGTGTTTACGACTACTCTTTTTTTGTTTCTAGATTATCGACAATGAACCTACCCAGGTCACGGCCTTGTTTGACGCCAATCTCTACGGCAGCCCTATAGTGGATACCGCCGTACATTCGGCTGATAGCGGCCTCATCGGCTGCCTTATTAAATGATTCAAAAGACCGTACAGGTAGTCCATATGCTACTTCGGTATCATCGTCAAAATGAAAATCATCACCAAAAATACTGGTCAGGGCGGTAGCGGCGGCACCGGAGACTACACTATGACCACTGGTATATTCTGGAAATGGGGGGGTCTGTAGAACCGGTTCCCAACTGTCGTCGATATGTTGGTTGATCAAGGTTTCTGGTCGTATGAGGTTACTACGGTATTTTTCATCCCAGCAACTGATAAATGCATCGGCAATCGCGATGGAAGTTTTAGTATAGGCATGAACGGTTTCCATCACATCAGCATTGTTTTTTCTTGATGCTATTTTGGTTATCCCGATCCAATGGGCCCCAGGCGTTATTTTTTTGGTAGCGAACATCAAATGCCCCCTAGTGACCGATACATAGGGGTTGCAGTCCCAAAATTGGGCAATGGCGACTTCTTCTGAAGTATCACCTTTTGCGGTTATTTCGTTACTAATGTCGTAGACTTCTTTAAGTTCTTTGTAAAAGTCCGAATCTTTTTCAACCGAGAACGCGGGTGGGGGTGTGGGTTTGAATTGGCTGGCGGAATCGATTACGAAGGGCCTGATTTTATTCCAATGGGGTTCTATACCACTCATATAAGCGGGTGGGGTAGGTTGCCATCTAGAGGGATCTTCAGAATCTACGGAGAACTTTGGCATTGTCCTTGTTTGTTTGTAGTTGTCTTTGTCCATCCATTCTGAGACGTGCTGGGCCACTAAGAGGCCATATTCCTTTGCGCTATTGAATTCGCTTTCATTTCTGTCTCTCCACGTGCCGTATAGACTATCCCTATAACGCTCTATGCGATCCTCAGAAAATATAAGTCTTTTACTCAGATCCATATGGGCGATCAATGCAGCCAGGTCATAGTTTATTTGCTGGTCGTTCTTTGGTTCTGGAATTTCGGAAAGGCCATGCAGCTGCCCTGATAATGAGCTGTAGTCATTATTGTTTTTCGCCATGATCTCATATGCGGCAATGTTGGGGTATGCGTAAATTCTACTTGCCACTGGTGGTGAAAAAATATCGTGGATCATCACCTCGGTCACCTTATCCACAGCTGCATGAAAATCATTTGGGGTTACGATAATTGGCTTCACTTCTTTTTTGCAGGCATTAAAAAGTATACCTATAAAAAATAGAACGGTTATTACTTTTATTCGGTTCATCTTAATCATTTATTTTATATACTTGGGCCTTATCATTGTTGAACGTGACCAAAAGATATTCTTGGTCCTTGAGGGATATTATATTTAAATGGCGAATGGATTTACCGGTGAAATCCAAACCTAAAATATTGCCCAAAATTACGTCATTTTCAGTTTTTATTATCGCACCGGGAAAAGAGTCAAAACGACCTTGGTACGGCTTAACACCAAAATAATTTCCGCCAACTAAGATTTCGGTGGAATCGTCACCATCAAAATCATGTTCTAAAAATGCCATAATAGGAGAGACCTGTAGCTCATTGGAGAAAGGGATAAAACTTAATTTTCCAGCGTCATTTTTAAGATACCCAGATGATAAGGTAGTAACGGTCAAGGTTTCGGCGTTTGACACTTTTTCAGGATCGAGTATTTCATCAATGGACTTACCCGCAAAAGCGCGATACGAATTGAATTTTTTTCGTAAAAAAATCATTTGGGAACTTAAATCATCCAATCCGGATATGGGGTAGTATTTTCCATTTTTTTCAATGGTAGTAATGGTTTCCGTTTGTCCGTTGGCATCAAAATCCCCAAATAACAATTTCATCGGTCTTTCTTTTGAGGCCTTGAATTTTGAGTTGGTACCCCAATTGCCCAAAAGATAATCGGTATCGCCATCACCATCAATGTCAAAGGGTTGAATAGTCTGCCATAGGCCGTTTAAATCCAATTTTTGGGCTTCTTTGAAAGCCCCCTTATCATTTTTAAAGAATTTAGGTGACATCCATTCCCCGATGATAATAAGGTCAGTATTACCATCGCTGTCAAAATCTTCCCAAATCGCATCGGTCACCATACCTGTTTCTGAGGCCCCAAAATCTTTCACTATGGTGAAAACACCATTTTCATTTTTCAGCAAATAGGCCTTGGGTGCTGCCCCAAATTTTCCGGTTATGATATGATTGCCTACAAAAATGTCTAAATCACCATCTTCATCGAAATCGAAAGGTTTGATTATTGCCGCATTTTGAAAGTAATCCGGTAAACTCGCTAAAACCAGTGTGGTGTCTTTTTGTATATAGTAACTGTCTGATAATGGTTTTGAATCGCCAAAAAAATCCGCTCCCCCAGAAGCGATAAACAGATCATTTTTAGCATCACCATTAAAATCCGCTACTACTGCGGAAATGTCCTCTTTTATAGAATCTTTTGCCAAGGTGGCAAGTTTATGCTTGACAAAAATGGAATCCTTTTGTAAATAGACCGCAGACGGAATATATTTCGAACCCCCGAAAAAGACATCCTCTTTTCCATCATTATTCAAGTCACCAATCGCAACTGCCGGACCTCTATCGGATGCTTTATAAGGCATTAATTTTTCACGGATAAAATCGGTATAGTTATCTTCCCTATGCGCAAAATCGATTCCAAGATTGTCTTCTGTTAAGACAAATAGCGGTTTGTTCATGCTATTGCCCGAATACCTATAGGGTCGTGTGTTATCTGGTGAAATACGCAATGTTTGATTGACATCGATGTTGGTCAAGACCTGATAGGTCTTATCGGGCCATACAATCTTCAAAGAATCGATTTGGGTCGTTTGGGCATAGCCAAAATGTATTATGGGTTCTGATGAAGCTTGAAAACCCCTCGTAGGGAATAGTTCTTTGAATTGCAATCTGCCCTTGTCATATGAATATACTTTGGTGCCGATACCAAAGCTGTTCTTGCCTTTGAAGGCAAGAACGATCTTTAAATAATTAGTGGCGTCATCAGTTTTATTTTCAAGGATTGAGGCAAATTGGTTCATGTTATTGGTCACAAGGTCAAGATCCCCATCCCCATCTAAATCCCCATAAGCACTTGCCCCTGAGAGAATGGTATCTTTTTGTATCCATTTGCCGGACATATCCTCAAAAATGAGATCTTGTCCCCCCTTGAAAATATAATTGTGTGTATTGCCCGAGGGCATTAACTGTAAGGCTTTTTGATCGACTAATTTGGTATTGTCTATCTTTTTTTGGATTTGCTCATTGGAAACAAACTTCACAAAGTCGAGGTCATTGGGCCTCTTTTTGATTCCGTTTGCGACAAACAGGTCTTGTTCCCCATCTTGGTCGTAATCGGCAAATAAGGCACTCCAGCTCCAATCAGTTGCGGCGATACCACTTAAGAGGGCGGTTTCCATATATTTACCGTCAGGCTGGTTGACGTACAGCATGTTTCTCGTGAACTGATAATGGTACCCAAACTCTTCAATACGTAGCTTTTGAATTTGAACATTGTCGTCACCTTCAGAGGCTTTTAACACGGTCTCATCTTGAGGTAGCATATCCAAGGATATTAAATCTGGACGCCCGTCATGGTTGATATCAGCAACGTCACTCCCCATCGAGAAACGACTGGTATGCCCGAAGTAGGTTCTCGAACTTTCGATGAAGGTGCCATCGCCATTGTTCAAATAGTAGTAATCGTCTTCATGAAAGTCATTTCCGATATATAAATCCGGATACCCATCTAAATTGAAGTCTGAAATTGCCAGTCCTAGTCCATAACTATTGATACCGCCATAAATACCGGCAGATTCGCTCACATCTATGAATTTTCCATCATCATTTCGAAGTAGTTTGTCACCGGTCTCATAGGTTCTCTCATTTCTTAAGCTAGCCTTACCGTAAGAGTTTTGGGTATGTACGGCATGATTGAGCAGGTACAGATCTAGGTCACCATCCAAATCATAATCAAAAAAGGCCGCATTTGAACTGTAAGAGTCAAAATCCAATCCATATTTCGCTGCACTTTCGGTAAAGGTATTATCACCGTTGTTAATGTACAGTTCATTGAATCCGTTAAATCCGTTGATGCCCACAACGGCACAAACATAAATATCTAAAAGTCCATCCCCATTTACATCGGCCATGGTGGTACCCGTGTTCCAAGTACTTTGCCCTTCAATTCCTGCTGTGCTCGATATGTCCTCAAACTGAAGATTGCCCTTATTCAGGTATAGTTTGTTTTTTACTTGATTTCCGGTAAAGAAAATATCGGGTAGTGAATCATTGTTGATATCGCCTATGGCCACCCCACCACCATTATAAAAATAGAGGTAATCCAGTATATTGAGTTCATCCGATTCAGTGACAAGGTTATTGAATTCAATACCGGTTTTTGAACTATCAATGGAATGGAACAATCGACTTTGATCCGTGCAGCCCATTATGGTAAATGCGAAGAAAAGAATGAAAAGAAGTCTATTCATTTACTGTGAAAATCTTGGGTTTCTCATCATTTATTGCAGCTATGATAAAGGTTTTTCCTTTTTTGTCTTTAAACTGTTTAAGATACTTGACTTCTTCTTTAATGGAAAAACCACTCTTATCATAATCTTGCCACTCAAAACCTAGTTTTCCATCTCCTAAAAGTACATTGCCATAACTGGCATCAACCCTTGAGAACTGGGGTTTGAACTCAAAATTGTTACCTGCCATGATCAAGTCTAGATTACCATCGTCATTGATGTCTGAACAAGTAATATCGCATACACACGAGAGCTGCACTCTAGAAGGCAATTCTTTAATTGTGAATTTGCCACCACCTTCATTGATTGCTATTACTGATTTTGAAATACGTGATTCTTTTACTATGGCGTTATCCATAGCCTCTTTTGAAAAAAGCTCATGTATCGTTCTGCGGGCATAATCAGAGGCTTTTAGATTTTCCTTCTTTAACGAAACAATTTGCTCCGTTAGCTCCTTTTTTTGGTGTATGGGATAATCTCCCCCTTCAAAATTCTGTGTCACAATTTGTTCTAATGTGCCATTGCCATCAAAATCATTGATGTACATTTTCATAGGATGGCCCTCTCTTGGTTGGTAGTGTAAATTCAAACCCATATTTCCTAAAATAAGGTCTTTATCACCGTCATTGTCTAAATCAACTGCCTCAACGGTGTTCCACCACCCATGTAGACTGTCTAAATTTGTTTTCAATTTTGTCAGTCTACGACCTGTGTTTTTGTAAATTTTCGGGGTGTCCCATTCGGCGGTTATGATAAGATCTTCTTTGCCATCACCGTCAATATCGGCCCAAGTGGAATGTGTGACCATACCGGCATCTTTGAGTTCGTAGCCTAATCTTTCCGTAGCATTTGTAAAGGTACCATCACCTTGATTCTCCAATAGTAAATGATCCGGTGAGATGCCATATACCCCAACTACGCTTCTTGAGCCAATAAACACATCCACATCACCGTCGCCATCAAAATCATTGGCCGCTATGGTAGCCATATTTTTAAAGGTAGAGGGAAGTTCGTTTGGTGATTTCGTGAAATTTCCTTTACCATCATTCAAATAAAGTCGGGGGCTGTAAGTACGTTGTAAATTATAATTGTTCCCCCCCGAAGCAACCATTAAGTCTTGATCACCATCTTGATCGGCATCAAAGAAAGCAGCGGCAACATCTTCAAAAGACTTATCTTTTTCAAAGGCTTTTATCGTTTTCGGGGCCACTCTACCATTACCGCTATGGGTATATAATGTTGCCGGTTGGTTCTCGGCACCTCCAATGAAGAAATCCTCATGACCATCACCATTCACATCTGCAATTGCCAATGAGGGCCCCTCTTGTGAGAGTTTTTTATAGATTAAGCCCTCGTAATCGAAATCATTATAATTATTTTCATCATGGGCTATTAATGATGGTGCGTTTACTTCTTTCAAATACGCTTCGTTGCCGCCCGGTTTTGACACAGTGTACATGTCATTTGCATCCTCCCAATTTAAGGTCAGGGTCTGATTTGTATTTAGATTTTCCAGTTTTTGGGTTGCGTCGTCAGGCCAAATGACTCGAATGGAATCCAGTTGTTTGATTTTTCCTAAACCCACCGTCATATCATATTCCATTGAAGATTGAAACCCTCGTGAAGGTATGAGTTCTTGGTTAATGATGCTGTCGTCAAAATAGAATTTGACCAATGCACCGATACCAAAAGGATTCTTATCCTTACCCTTAAATTGTACTTTGATGTAGTTGTTTTCTTCAAACTCATTGGTATTGTTTCGGTATACAAAAGTTTCGGTATTTACATTGTTTATGACCAAGTCGAGATCCCCATCATTGTCTAAATCCCCATAGGCTGCTCCATTTGAACGTGTGGGTAGGTCAAACCCCCATTCTACATTGGCATTTTTAAACGTAATATCACCATTGTTTTTATAGGCATAATTATGTTGGGGCTTTATGGGCATTTTATTGATTATGGAATCAATGGATTCTTTTCTACCGGTCAATGCCATTTTTTGGATGATCTCATTGGCGAAAAAATCAACGAAGTCTAAATCGGTCAAGTCATGGTTGATGCCATTGGTTACGAAAATATCTTTCAGTCCGTCATTATCCATGTCGAACATGAGTCCGGCCCAGCTCCAATCGGTGGCGTGAACCCCGCTATAATAAGCGATTTCAGAAAAAGTACCGTTGCCATTATTGAGTTGTAAGGTATTTTGAATGTATTGTTGGTAAAAATCCTTTTCCCTTTTTAGGTCAAAAACATTGTAACCCTCAAATTCCATAACTGATTTCACCCTTTCATCTGGTTCAGGAAGCATATCGGTTATAAAGATATCATTATGGCCATCGTTATTGATGTCGGCAATATCGATACCCATGGCAGAGAGGCTTAGATGCGAAGTGTAGTTTTTGATTTCTTCGGTGAAAGTACCATCTTTTTGGTTGATGTATAAATAATCACGCTCGTAGAAGTCGTTGGAGACATAAATGTCTGGGTATCGGTCATTGTTAATGTCGGTCACTAAAACGCCGAGGCCAAAACCGATAAGGCTTCCATAGATACCGGCATCTTCACTTACATCGACAAATTTTCCATCATCATTACGTAAAAGCATATCACCAACGCCCCTAAAAATGTGGGGTACCCCCTCCCAATCTTGGGCCCGTACCTCACGTTGTTCCGCATAACCAAGGCTACTGACAGGGATATTACTGTTATTTAGAATATAGGCATCGAGGTCGCCATCTTTATCATAGTCAAAGAACGAAGCATGGGTTGAAAAACCTGTTTTCGCAAGGTTGTACTCACTGGCCTTTTCAGTAAACGTAAGATTCCCATTGTTGATGTATAGATCATTGTCGTGATTGTTTCCTTCAAGATTACCAGCGTTACTGACATAAATATCCAATAACCCATCGGCGTTGACATCAACCATAACCACACCTGTCGACCACGGCTTGTTACCAGATACGCCGGCTTTTTCCGATATGTCCTCAAACTTGAAATCCCCTTTGTTGAGGTAGAGTTTATTAGGCTCCATATTACCGGTCAGGTAAATGTCGGAAAGGCCATCATTGTTGATATCGCCTATGGCTACTCCACCACCATTATAGAAATTTCGGTATTTAAAAATATTGAAGTTTTTCTGATTCTCCACTTTATTGACAAAATCCACCCCGGTCTCGGTAGGTTTTAGCAAGGTGAATAAAGTAGCTTCCACTTCCGGTTTTTTCTCCACTACCTCTTTTTTACAGGCACTTAGAAAAATAAGGAACAATCCTAAAATCAATAATCTCATTTTCATTTGTCTTGATTCTTTTTAGCTATAAACAAAGGAGCTTTGTTATTTCTTCCAATCACATATCGTTCTTGATCGTTTATTTTGATTTTATGTATGTTTCTTGAGGCCCCTTCAATATGCAGCGATGGATTTTTCTGCCAGAAAAACCCGCCATTTTTATCATTTTGCAAAATTACTCCACGTAGCGCATCTAATCTACCCAACTGGGTACTTATTTCATAATCATTGCCAATAATTAACAAGTCTTTATAGCCATCTGAATTTACGTCATCAAATAGCATATCGCGTACCGTTGACGATTGGGCAATTCTTGGGAAGTTGTGTTTAGCAAATTTTCCATCTCCAGTATTTTCGAAGTAACTGCTCTCTAAAAGATAGACTTTCTTTTGTTGCGCGTTATCAAGCTCTTTTTGACCAAATAATTCTGGCACGGATGCCTTTGCGAAGCTTTTGTAAGACAGAAACTTTTTGTTGAGGAAGGGCATTTGTTTTACCAATTCATCTTTTGAGGCAAATGGTGTTTCCGTTTGGTCATGAAAATACGTTACCAGGGGTTCTACAGATCCATTTTGATCAAAATCTGCGAGATATAAGGTAATAGGATATTCATTATTGGCTTTAAATTTTGTATTCAGCCCCCAATTACCGCAAAAAATATCCAAATCCCCATCATTGTCATAATCATTTACGGCAATGCTATTCCACCAGCCGTGGGTCTTCGAAAGACTTTGGCCGTTTTGCAGCTCAAAGGTGGAACCTTTGTTCAAGAAAATGGAGATTGGCATCCAATGCCCGACGACCATGAAATCTGTCAAACCATCTTGGTCCACATCTGCAACCACAATATCTTTGACATTGCCAATATATTCAAAATCAGGGGCAACGCGATTAGTAACATCCAAAAACCCATCTTTTCCATTGTTTTGAAAGATGAATTGTTTTGGCGTAACGCCATATTTGGATGGTTGTTGGTCTGCCGTTATAATGATGTCATTGTCATTATCATTATCATAATCAAGGGCTACAACTTTAGAGGCATTTAAGGAAATTCCTGAAAACATACCGTCTTTTCTAAATAGCACTCCACTCTCGTTTTTATAAAATCGGGGTTGTAGCGGTTTCCCGTTTAGAAATTCATTTCCTCCACTAACCACCAGCAAATCTAGATCACCATCGTTGTCTGAATCAAAAAAAAGACTTTCAACATCTTCGTTAATGGCATCTTCATTAAAAAGGTCTTGTTGGCTTAAAGAAAAGTCCCCACCTTCTCTTTGAATATATAGCGATGAAGCTTGTCTTTTTGCCCCGTTTATAAAAATATCATCGAGACCGTCATCGTTGATATCGGCAATCGCTATTCCCGGACCTTCGTTGGAAGCGGCGAAGGGGATTAAAGGTTGTCTATCAAAATCTAAAGAGACGGCCTCTTTATGGACGAAGTTCAATACGGAATCAATTCTTTGAAATTGGGTATAGTGTGTTGAATTGTCATCTTGTTCTACGTCAATAGCATTTTTTTGTGATAGTTTTAATATGGTATTTGCCTTAACTGATGTCAGGGTTTGGTAGGTTCCATTTGGCCATATGATTTTAAGGCTATCCAAAATACTATCTTTTCCTAAACCGAAGTAAACTCTATTATCCTTGCCGGAGAGATATCCTTTCGTTGTAAAGTGCTCCCTTACCTGTAGTTTTGAGTCTTGATAAGCTATCAGTTTACTACCTACACCGAAGGGATTATTTTGTTTGCCTTCAAGCATAACGGTAAGTGAATAATTTTCATTTGATGTATTCTCAAGAATATAAGCAGGTTCGTTTATGTTGTTTACAATGATATCTAAATCGCCATCATTGTCCAGGTCTGAATAGGTGCAACCATTGCTAAAGGATGGATTACTATCAAGCCATGCTTCACTTGTATCCGAAAAAGTGAGGTCTCCATTGTTTCTGAAAAAATAATTAGGTGCTTTTTTGATTGGAAGCTCATTTATCAAGGGCATTTCACTTGAGGTCATACCAGAGTCGATACGCCTTTGGATATTTTCATTGGCGATGAAATTCATATAATCCATATCATTGGTGGCTCCCTTGATCCCATTTGAAATGTAAACATCGTTGTAACCGTCATTGTCAAAATCCGCTATGAGTGCACCCCACGACCATTCTGTAGCAGCGATGCCGCTAAGATTGCCAATTTGGGCAAAATTGGCATCCCCTAAGTTGAGGTGTAATGTATTTTGCATGTACTGTGGTGCAAAACCTTTATTAAGGTATTGGCGATATATAGGGTAAGGGTATTCCAACCCTGAGGTTTTATAGGTTTCTAGGTTTTCTGGCAGCATGTCAAGTGAAACAATGTCCATTTGTCCATCATTATTGATGTCTGCAATGTCATTTCCCATTGAAAAGTGGGTGGTGTTTCCTAGTTTTTCATCATTTTCAGAGATAATTTCACGAAACGTGCCATTTTTTTGGTTGATGTAGAGGTAATCATTTTCAAAAAAATCGTTTCCCACATAAATATCTGGATAACCGTCGTTATTTAAATCGCTGATGGATAAATCCAATCCATAACCGGATTTACCTTGATAGATTCCGGCTTGGGAACTCACATCATTGAAATAACCGTTTACATTTTCGTATATGCGGTCACCTGATAGGGAATCCACTTGTTTGCGTAAAATCCCGCGACCGTAATTTCTATTTGGATGTACCGAGTGATTGAGCAGGTACATATCGAGATCTCCATCAAGGTCAAAATCAAAAAAGGCAGATTGCGTGGAAAGTCCTTCAAAGTCCAATCCATAATCACGTGCACTTTCTTTAAAGGTGGGTATTCCATTGGCGTCTGTACCTTGATTGATATATAGTTTGTTTTGACCCTTTAGATTGCGATATCCTGAAGCCTGACAAACGTATATATCCAACAAACCGTCATTATTGATATCAACTTGGGTAGCACCGGTGTTCCAGCCATCAGAAAACGTCAATTCAGAAGCTGCGGTAACATTGACGAATTGAAAATTGCCTTTGTTTATATAGAGTTGATTTGGTGTTTGATTACCTACGAAATAGATATCCACTAAAGAATCGTTGTTAAAGTCTGCTGTAACTACACCTGCACCATTATAGTAATAGAGGTAATTGAGTATGTTGAGTTCTGGCGAATCTATAAGGGTGTTCGAAAAGGTAATGGTGGTTTGTGTGGATGGTACTTTGACAAATTTTCTTTCGGACTTGGAACTACAAGAAAACAAAAGGCTTAAAAAGCCAAACAGTATGATAATCCGTCGCATGGTTCTCATCGTCAAAATAGGGCGCCAATATAAGTAATCTAAATAAAAGTATAAAGAATTACAATGGTTCAAATATGCTACATTAAGATGTGTTAAAGGCCAATGGTTGCGTAGGATATTTACAATGCTATTTTGAAACATAAAAAAACCCTGACTTTTTAAAGTCAGGGTTTTTATTTTATCCTCAAACTTGATTAGTATCCAGGGTTCTGGGTCAAGTTAGGGTTTGCCAATAATTGTGGCAGTGGAATCGGGAACAACAATCTGGTTGCATTTCCAATTTCCGGACCATTTTTAAATTCCCAACCTCTTAAGAATTGGCTAAAACGAATCATATCGTTTCTTCTCCATCCTTCTCCAAACAACTCTCTACCTCTTTCGTCCAATAATTCTTGCTCACTTACAGCTCCGAGTGGTGTGGCGCCCCTAATAGTTCTCAATTCATTAACCATTGCAGTTGGGTCATTACCCAATCTTAACATAGCTTCAGCTTTCATAAGGTGTGCATCAGCATATCTGAATTGAATACTATGATTAACAAAACCGCCAAATCTAGGATTGTACTTAATCATACGAATACCAGTTTGTTCGTTATTGTTAATAAGACTAGCATTACCTTCAGCATCCACAAATCCTCTCGAGAATTGCAATGGGGCATTTTGCCTGTCCGTTAATGGCGTACCGTCTAAAGCAAATTGTTGCCCAATCAAGAATCCATTACCAACATTTGAGCCGACTTCAAATCCATCTTCATCTTCAGTACCGGGTCGATCGGTAAATGCCAGACCCGATGGGGGAACACCACCCCGACGTTCTTCTTGACCGTCAAGTGCAGTTTCATCTAGCTCAACTCGATTGCTTGTCGAATTTCCTTCAAACAAATCATAATACTCCGCTAGTGTACTGAAACCATTCCAGCCCCCACCACCAATACTAGTGGAATTGTAGTGTAGACCATTGAAGATTCTGTTGCCAACGGCAGTTTCAGCCCACCAAATTGTTTCATTGTCAGGAGTATCCCTAAAAATATTGAAATACCCTGATTCAAGTGCATAACCATCAGCAGTAATTTCATCTACCAAACTTATCACCTGAGACATGTTAGCTGGATCAGGTGTTCCTATAGTGCCCGACAATTGATTATCATAAACGTGTCTGTTCAGCAAGATTTTGGCCTTTAAAAAACGGGCCGCCGCTTTAGATCCCCTACTTAAAGATTCGGTATTTCCGGCAGAAACCGTCGGCAAATTAGGTATCGCTGCGTCAAGGTCAGCAATAATAAAATCAACCGCTTCAGCACCGGATAGCGTAATAGGTAAATCAGTTGATGGTAAAGAAGTATCCCTAAACGGAACTTGTCCATAAAACTCTAAGCTTGACCACATAGAGTAAGCTCTTAAAAACCGGGCTTCCGCTACAGTTCCTTCTGAGGCATTACTTCTAGCATCGATTATTTGAGAACCGACCAATTGCGCTTGTGTCCATTGTTGAAATGGGGTAATGATATCTACTTCTTCCAATCCCCATTCATGTTGGTGTAATTTCCTCCAACGTCCGTTGTCACCCCAGTCTGCACCACGAGTAGGTATAAGAAGGGCATCAGTGGTAACTTCCCTTAATGCGTAGGTGTTAGCTTGGTCACCTAAATTTCCGTAAACCGTTTGATAAAAACCGTTTAACGCCTCATCGGCATTTTCGAACCCTTCAAATCCCGCTGAGATAAAAGAGTCTGTTTCTTCTATTTCCAAATCGGTACAGGAAGTAAGTCCGGTAGCCAAAAGGAAAGCGGAAGCATAAATTTTAAATTGATTTCTTTTCATGATTAATACAATTTTTAATTAAAAAGAGGCATTGAGTCCAAATGTTATAGTACGAGGATTAGGAAACGACGTCCAATCTATACCTCTACTGGGCAATGCCGCTGCATTAACCTGTCCTGTATTTACCGTAACCTCTGGATCAATTCCACTATAATCTGTAATTAAGAATAAATTTTGTCCTGTTAGAGAAAATCTAAGTGATTTTAAATATGAATCACTACTAAGAGGCACTTTATAGCCAATGGTTGCGTTTTGTAGGCGAACAAAATCTCCACTTTCTAAAAATCTAGTGGAAGCTTCTGTCGAAGCACCTGGGTCTTCACCACTGGTAAGTACATCAGTGGTTACGTTTCTAGAGGTATTTAGCTGACCCGCATTGAACAAGGCATTTGCCGTATTGTTATATACCGAGAAACCAAATTGTCCACTAAGAAATGCACTGGCGTCCCAATTTTTATGACTAAAATTAAGCGATAGGCCAGAAGTGACATCTGGTAGGGCATCTTCACCAACAAATTGTTGAAATGAAGGTATGGCTGAAGTACCCCCATCTTCAGTCTCATATAAAGGCGTGCCGTTTTCGAAACCTACAAAAACTGGTAAGAAATATGAAAATAAGGATTGACCTGCTTCGAATCTTTGGGCTGAGGGTCCAGAAAGTCCAGGTCCATTGATTGGGCCTAAATCAATTCCGCCAGCAAAATCTTGTATCTCGTTTTCGTTGTATGCTATATTGAAGGCAACGCTAAAATTGGTATCCTCTGTCTGGATAAAGTCATAATTCAATGCCAATTCAATACCTTGATTAATAACACTTGCATCAACATTTTCAAATCGGAATGGTGCATTTGAAGGGAAATCTGGCGGGGTTTGAAGTAAAAGATCTCTAGTGTCACGTCTGTAAACATCCACACTACCGGAAAAACGATCATTATTAAACCCGAAATCAAGACCTAAGTTGAAGTCTAAAGTGGATTCCCATTTTAATTCAGGATTGAAGGCTGATACAATTCCAAGCCCTGCTCCATTAATACGACTCGCGTCATTTTCTATATTCCCTAGTCCCAGACCATTATATCTTTGGCGGACCACAAAGTTACCAAATCCAAGGCCGTCTTGGTTACCTGTAAGACCAGCACTTAAACGTAATTTAAGGGTGGAAACATTTTCACCAATAAAATCTTCTTCTCCAATTTGCCATGCAAATGCGCCAGAGGGAAAATAGCCATATTGATTTTCCGGTCCAAAACGAGAAGACCCATCCGCCCTAAATGTTCCTGTAAATAAATATTTACCGGCAATACCATAATTTACCCTACCAAAAAAAGATTGTAGTTCGTCAGTATTATCAAATTGGTCAAAAACCAATGCAAGTACTTCGCGTCCAAATTGAAAAGGTACTTCTTCGGTTTCTGGTGCTGGAAATAATCTGTTAACAGTTAAATTTCCGTTTTCAGTTGCATAGAAAAATTGTTGAAAACTGCCGGTTACAGATGCTTGGGCTTCACCAACAGTTGATCGTAAATCACGGCCCATTTTATTTAAATCGGTAGTTCCAAAGCCCCTAGCAGCCGTATTGAATCCGAAGGTTCTGAAGTCTTGGTAAGCATAACCGGCCACAATTTCTATGTTGGAATTCTCAAACTGTTTAGCGTAGGTAACAGTCGCTTCTAAAAGATCATTCTCCCTCTCTAAAGAATTAAAAGTTCCAGCACCAATACCTGCAATACCATTAATGTTAAAGATATTGGATGATAAGACAGAAGTATTCTCACTATCAGAAATATCAAGACCTAGATTGACTTTCGCTGAAAGTTCAGGTGTGAATTGATATTCAATCGACCCATTTAAAAGGTATCGATTTGTGTTTGTAAGATTTGAAGTTTCTTGGAGGTAATTTGCCGGGTTCAGCAAACCACCACCTGGATCTCTATTTGGATCGTTCGGCAAGGTAGGATTCGCTGAATAAGCAGCCCCTAAAATGTCGCCTCGGAATCCTGCACCACCTTCCAATGGAGGTTGACTTTGGTTAGTTCGTCCTATGGAGGCTTGAATTCCTAGCCTTAACTTATCATCTAAAAATCGTTGATTCCAGTTAATTCTACCAGTTATTCTCTCAAACTCTGACCTTTCGACAACTCCAAATTGTTTTTGATAACCAAAGGTTGCCCTGATATTTCCTGAGCCATAGTTATTTGCGTAAGAAAGGTTTTGGTTGGTTGATGCCGCAGATCTAAGAATTACCTCTTGCCAATCCGTATTAGCGCCAAAATCTACACCGGATGGGTCACGTCCTTGATCTTGGATTCCTTGTAAAAATTCTGGACCGTTTAGTAAATCATATGGTCTAACCGGTGTAGCTACACTTAAACTGGATGAGAATTCCCAAGTTCCACCCGTGGAACCTTTACCAGTTTTAGTGGTTATTATTACAACACCGTTTGCTCCACGCGAGCCATAAATAGCTGTGGCAGAGGCATCTTTAAGTATACTAATACTTTCAATATCATTAGGGTTGATAAAATTAAGCGGATTACCTGTAGCAGAACTACCATCAATACCTGAAGTACCAGTAGCATCAGTATTCTCTCCAAATAGAGGTATTCCATCGACAACGAACAGTGGATTGTTATTTGCTCTTACAGAATTGGCACCCCTGATATTAACCTGTATCGCGGCTCCGGGTTCACCGCTAGTCTGAGCAATATTAACCCCAGCAGTTTTGCCCTGAATCAATTGTTCAGGTGATGCAATAACCCCAGAGTTAAAGTCTTCCGAAGTAACTGAAGCAACAGAACCAGTAGCATCTTTAACGGTAGTTGTACCATATCCAATGATTACCACCTCATCTAATGCCTGGGCATCTTCTTCAAGTGTGACATTGATAGTCGTTCTACCATTTACCGCAGTTTCAAATGTCTTGAAACCAATGTAACTGAATACAAGGGTAGCATCACTACCGACATCATTTAAAGTGTAATTACCATCAAAGTCTGTTTGGGTACCATTAGTGGTACCTTTTACCAAGACACTAGCCCCTGGTAATGGTCCATTGGCATCAGAAACAGTACCTGATACCGTCTGGGCTTGAATCGCTCCGAAGCAAATAAATGCCCCAAGCAATAGTAAGCCTTTAAGCAGCCTAATCTTCATAAATAATTAATTTTAAGTTTAGTTAATTTAAATTCAAGAGTTAAACATATACAAAAAAAGTGTTAAAACGCTATGATAACAGGAGTTTGCCATTCACGAAAACGGTTTCGTGTTAATAACTTTGAGTTAGTGCCATCATAATAATTCCAGCCACTTTTAATTTCCATATTCACAAGAAAATCGTGCGAAATATATGAAATATGCCGAACTTCCGCCAAATATACGGGTTTTTATTTTTGGCAATTCGAACGTTTCGAAATAGGATTTATCGGTTTTGTTAAAATATAGGTCTAAATTTTCACATTCATTTTTAATGGTTAATTTCAAAAAATTAACATTTAGCGTATTGTCTTGAAACAAAAAATAACCTTAAAACATATCGCAAAAGAGTTGGATGTATCCATCTCTACCGTATCCAAGGCCTTAAAGAACAGTGAGGAAATTAGCAGGGATACTAAGGAGAAGATACAGGCTTTTGCCAAACTCTATAATTACAAGCCGAATAACATCGCCATAAGTTTAAAAAACAAGCGTACCAAGAATATAGGGGTAATCATACCTGATATTGTCCACCATTTTTTTACAACGGTTATACGCGGTGTCGAAAAATTTGCGAATAGTAAAGGTTACAACGTTATTGTATGCCTATCTGATGAATCGTTCGATAAAGAGGTCATCAATATGGAGATGTTGGCAAACGGTAGTATAGATGGTTTCATCATGTCATTATCTTCAGGTACCCAAGAAAAGAATGATTACAATCACCTTAAAGAAGTTACCGAGCAAGGTATACCATTGGTATTGTTTGATCGCATAACCAATCAAGTGGAGTGTGACAAAGTGGTGATTGATGATAAAATGGGGGCGTATTTGGCCACTAAAAAACTAATCGATCAAGGCAGAAGGCATATCGCCCTGATTACCACTAAAAATTATTTAAGTGTCAGTAAGGCCAGGGCAGAAGGTTATTTAAAGGCACTTGCCGATAATGGTCTGCCAGTGAATGAGGATATCATCCTTAAAATGCCATCGATGAACATCGCAGACGAAGATTTGCTCAAAAGCTTTTTTCAAGAATCAAAAGTTGATGCCGTACTATGTGTCAATGAAATATTTGCCATTTCAGCAATGCGTATAGCCAAGCAATTGGGGGTAACGATACCCGAAGATGTTTGTTTTATCGGCTTCACAGATGGGCTTTTATCGAAATACGCAAACCCCAGTTTGACGGCAATTGCCCAACATGGTGAGAGAATGGGTGAAATTTCAGCTCAGATGCTTATTGAGAAAATTGAAAGTGAAAATGAGGAGGAAAGCTACAAAACGGAGATTTTAGAGCCAACCCTGATTGAACGTGACTCCACAATTAATTAATTTTGTCCAAAATTTTAAAGTTTTAAATGAATCAAGATTATATCCAACCAAATCCTTGGTCACTTATTGAAGAGGGTTTTGATAGCGAAAGAATAAAGTCTTCTGAAAGTCTTTTTAGCATTGGTAATGGTGCAATGGGCCAACGGGCGAATTTTGAAGAAGATTACACCGGTGGGACTTTTCAGGGCAGTTATATAGCCGGGGTTTATTATCCCGATAAAACAAGGGTAGGCTGGTGGAAGAATGGGTATCCAGAATATTTCGCAAAAGTCTTAAATGCCCCGAACTGGATTGGTATAAGAATTCGCATTGATGGTGAAACACTTGATTTGAACTCTTGTAAAAAGGTCTCTGCTTTTAAAAGGGAACTAAATATGCAAGAAGGTTGGTATAAACGAAGCTTTAAGGCCTTATTGGCCAATGATGTCGAGGTTGATGTTATGGTGACCCGTTTTCTCAGTTTGGATTTGGACGAACTGGGCGCAATCAAATATGACATCAAACCCTTGAGCAAAGATGCTGATATTGAATGTATTCCGTATTTGGACTCTGGCATTACCAATGAAGACAGCAATTGGGATGATAAGTTTTGGAATACCACCGGTATCGCTTCAAAAAAGAATAGGGCTTTCATTGAGGCACATACCATGAAAACAAATTTTGCCACATGTACTTTTATGCAAGCGAATGTCACCGTTGGTGAGCGTGCTTTAGAACCAGAACCTCTTGAACAGACCGAAACCTTTGTTGGTGTGAAATTTCAAAGTACGGTAAAGGGTGGTGAAACCATTTCGCTGGTCAAACTAGGGGGTTACACTGTTTCTAGAAACCATCCTGAAGAGCGATTGGTTGCTGAAGCCAACGCCGTTTTGGATAAGGCTTCCAAACTTGGTTTTGAAAGACTGTTGGAAGATCAAAAGAAAGCTTGGGCCGCAATTTGGGAAATGAGCGATATTACCATTGAAGGTGATGTGAAGGCGCAGCAAGGAATCCGTTTCAATATTTTTCAATTGAACCAAACTTATTTAGGCAAGGATTCACGGCTCAACATAGGTCCGAAAGGATTCACAGGGGAGAAATACGGAGGTAGTACCTATTGGGATACCGAAGCCTATTGCCTGCCTTTTTACATGGCCACTAAAGATCAGACCGTTGCTTGGAGTTTGCTGGAATATCGTTTCAATCATTTGGAAAAAGCTATCGAAAATGCCCAGAAATTGGGCTTTACGAATGGTGCCGCCTTATACCCAATGGTTACCATGAACGGTGAGGAATGCCATAACGAATGGGAGATTACTTTTGAAGAGATCCACAGAAATGGAGCCATAGCATTTGCGATTTATAACTATTATCGCTTTACTGGCGATTATAGCTACATTCCTGAAATGGGCCTTGAAGTATTGATCGGTATCGCGCGATTTTGGCATCAAAGGGCAAACCTGTCCCCAAAAAAGAAAAAATACGTCATTCTGGGGGTCACCGGGCCAAATGAGTACGAGAATAACGTGAATAACAATTGGTATACCAATTACCTCGCAAAATGGTGTATTGAATATGCCTTGGAGCAGTTGGTGAAGGTCAAAGAAGGTTACCCAGTAGATTATGACCGCATCATTGCCCATACCAAACTAACCGATGCAGAGACGGAACTATGGGGAGAAGTGGCGTCAAATATGTTTTTTCCCTATTCCAAGAAGCTGGAAGTGTTTTTACAACAAGATGGATTTTTAGATAAGGAATTGATAAAGGTAAACGACCTTTCAAAAACAGAGCGTCCCATCAATCAAAAATGGAGTTGGGACAGGATATTGCGCTCCCCTTATATCAAACAGGCAGATGTACTACAGGGCTTTTATTTATTTGAAGACCATTTCACTATTGATGAATTGGAAAAACATTTTGATTTTTACGAACCTTTTACGGTTCATGAATCTTCGTTATCCCCTTGTGTACATAGCATACAGGCCGCCAAACTAGGTCGTATGGATCAGGCATATACCTTCTATCTCCGTACGTCCAGGCTTGATTTGGATGATTATAATAAGGAGGTGGAAGAAGGTTTGCACATTACCTCTATGGCAGGTACCTGGATGAGCATTGTAGAAGGTTTCGGTGGGATGCGGGTTGCAGATGATAAATTATGCTTTACGCCACAAATTCCGAAGCAGTGGAAATCATACTCTTTTAAAATAAACTTCAGAAATCGTATTATAAAGGTTACCGTTTCGACCAAGGGAACATCGTTTGAACTAGGTGGTAGCGAAGAAATGTCTATTCGCGTAAATGGGGAACGTGTTGTGTTACAGCCAGGGAAAAGGGTTGACATATGAAGAAAATAGTCTGGATTTTCAGCCTTCTCCTTTCCTTTTACATTCTGGGTTGCAACCAAAGTTCGGCAGAAATTGAACCTAAAGCTATGAAAGAAAGAAAAAAGGTAGTGTACCAGGTGTTTACAAGACTTTTTGGAAATACGAACACTACCAATAAACCTTGGGGTACCATTCAAGAGAATGGGGTGGGTAAGTTTGCTGATTTTGATAAAAAAGCACTTACCGAAATTAAGAATTTGGGCATTACCCATATTTGGTATACCGGGGTGCCACATCACGCGGTGATCAATGATTATACCCGTATCGGTATTTCCAATGACGATCCTGATATCGTCAAAGGTAGGGCGGGATCCCCTTATGCGGTAAAAGATTACTATAATGTCAACCCCGACTTGGCCGTAGATCCAAAAAACCGGCTTGAAGAATTTAGGGCCCTTATAGAGCGCACCCATGCACTCGACATGAAGGTAATCATTGATATTGTACCAAACCATGTAGCCAGAAAATATGAAGGGAAAACAAACCCAGATGGGGTTTTGGATTTTGGTGCGAAAGACGATACATCTTTGGAGTATCATCGCAATAATAATTTTTATTACATCCCCGATACCGAATTTAAAGTGCCTGAATGGCAAGAAGGTTATCGTCCTTTAGGGGGGGGAGGGAATTTGTTGTCAGATAGTGAATTTGAAGAAAACCCAGCGAAATGGACAGGTAATGGCTCACGATTGGCCCAACCCCATTTCAATGATTGGTACGAAACAGTGAAAATCAACTACGGGGTTCGCCCAGATGGTACTAAAGATTTTGAGGAATTACCAGATGTCTATACAAAAATGGACTACAAGGCCCATTATGAATTTTGGCAATCTAAAGATTTGCCTGATTCGTGGTATAAGTTTCGTGATATTGCACTGTACTGGCTTGATTTTGGTGTTGATGGCTTCCGCTTTGATATGGCAGAAATGGTTCCGGTGGAGTTTTGGAGCTTTATGAATTCTTCCATTAAAATGAAAAGCCAAGATGCCTTTATTTTGGCCGAGGTCTACAATCCGCAATTATATCGCGATTATATCCACAAAGGAAAGATGGATTATCTCTATGATAAGGTCGAGCTTTACGACAGTATCAAACATATTATGAAAGGATATGGTTGGACAGACCATATTCAAACGGTACAAAACGGATTGAAGGATATCGAACATCATATGCTTCACTTTTTAGAGAATCATGACGAGCAGCGAATAGCAAGCCCTGATTTTGTTGGCAAGGCTGAAATCGCGAAACCCGCGATGGTGGTATCGGCAACATTGAGCACCGCCCCCACCATGATTTATTTTGGGCAAGAAGTTGGCGAAGATGGCTCTGAAAATGCTGGTTTTGGTAGCCCTACCAGAACATCGATTTTCGATTACATAGGAGTGCCGGCTTTTCAAAGATGGGTCAATAATAAAAAGTTTGATGGAGGCCAACTTTCTTCCGAAGAAAAAGACCTACGTGACTTTTACAAACGCTTATTGAATTTTACCATTGGAAGTTCGGCCTTGATGGGTGACTATCAAGAAATTCATTATTACAATAAAGAAAATACGGAAACTTATGACCATAGGGTCTTTTCATTCGTAAGGTGGGATGAAGGGGAAAAATTGATAGTATTGTCAAACTTTGATACCGAGAAAGCATATCATCTTGACTTAAAATTACCTCCTGAAATAGTTGAAAAGTGGAACCTTGAAAAAGGAGTGTATGATTTGAAGGATGAGCTCTATGGAACCTTTAAGTCGAAGCTTACTATAAATAAAGAAGGGGTTGGAAGTTTTAAAGTTTCGCTGCAACCACTACAATCTTATATTTTTAACCTGAAATAAGTCAATTGAAAAATGAAACAGTTTTTTTTGTTGGGCCTAGTTTGTTGTTTAGCCTTAAAATCTTGTAAAATGGGAGAAAAGAAACCACTGGTAATTGGTCATAGGGGCGCAATGGGCTACGAAACCGAAAATACCTTGGCTTCTATTCAAAAGGCAATTGATTTAGGTGTTGATATGATTGAAATCGACGTATTTAATATTGATAGTGGCGAAACCGTTGTTTTTCATGATGACCGATTGGACCGATTGTCGAATGCAGTCGGCTCGATTGAAGAGTACAATTTCTTTGATTTAAAGAAGGTTGTTTTAGATGGAGGTCATAACATACCCACACTTCAAGATGTTTTGAAGCTTATTGACAATAAAGTGCCCCTGAATATCGAACTAAAAGGTTCGGGAACTGCAAGTCGAGTTAATTTTATAACTGACTTTTATATTAAGAAAAGGGGGTGGTCTTCCGACAATTTTGTCATTTCGAGTTTTAAGTGGAATGAACTTAAAGAAGTGCGTAAGGGCAATGCGGATGTTGCCATTGCGGTACTTATGGAAGATGAACCATTGGAAGATGCTATAGCTATGGCCAAAGAATTGAATGCCATAGCCATAAACCCTTGGTTTAAAACGCTGACCCAAGATGAAATCAAGAAAATCCATGATGCTGGCTTTAAGGTTTATACCTATACCGTTAACGAACCTGATGACATCAAGCGCATGGTCGCGTTTGGGGTAGACGGTATTTTCACTAACTATCCCGATCGAATTAAGTGATTTTTGATGTCATAATCGTTGGTGGGGGCGCTGCAGGCTTTTATACTGCCATTCAAATTGCCGAAGCAAATCCGAAATTGACCGTGGCGATTTTTGAACGCGGCAAAACCGTTTTAGGTAAGGTGAAGGTCTCTGGTGGTGGGCGATGTAATGTTACCCATGCTGAATTTAACCCTAAGGAATTGACCAATAATTATCCTAGGGGTAAAAAAGAGCTTTTGGGCCCTTTTCACAGGTATGGTGTGGCCGATGTCATTACTTTTTTTGAAGATAAGGGTGTACCCCTAAAAGTAGAAGAAGATGGGCGGGTTTTTCCAATATCCAATAGCTCTCAAAGCATAATTGATTGTTTTTTAAAGGAAACGGAAAGATTAGGAATAAAAGTGTTGAAAAACTATCAAGTCAAATCGTTTTCAAGGTCCGATGAGGTTGCTGATGGTTGGATGGTCACTACGAAGAACAAATACTATCACTCCAAAAAAATAGTGATAGCAACGGGTAGTAGTACCAAAATTTGGAAACAGTTGGAAGAACTTGGGCATCAGATCGTACCTCCAGTACCCTCATTGTTTACTTTCAATATCAATGACGACAGACTCAACAATCTTGCCGGGATCAGCACCGAGGTGACGACAGCAGTATATCAGAAAAAACACTACGATTCTAAAATAGCGATTAAACTTAAGAGCAAAGTAGAACGAATGCCTTTACTTACTTCAGATGGGCCGGTTTTGGTAACGCATTGGGGCTTGAGCGGACCTGCAATTTTGAAATTATCGGCCTGGGGGGCCAATTTACTGAATGATTTCAAGTATAATTTTCGAGTTCATATTAATTGGCTTCCTGAATACACCACCGGTTCTGCTGAGCGGCTATTACTTGAAATTAAACAGGTAGAGGCAAAAAAGACGGTTTTCAAAACAAAAGCGTTTGACATACCTCGCCGTTTATGGAATAATTTGGTAAAAGCCGCAGCTATTGCGCCAGATATTAGATGGGCCGATGTATCTAAAGAAAAAATTCAAAGTTTGGCGGAACAACTGACCAAATGTTCGTTTAGGGTACAAGGCAAAAGTACGTTCAAGGAAGAATTCGTTACCGCAGGTGGTATTGATCTTAAAGAAATTGATTTCAAGACATTTGAAAGTAAGAAACTACCAAATGTTTATTTTGCTGGGGAGGTTATCAATGTTGATGCCATAACCGGGGGCTTCAATTTTCAAAATGCCTGGACCGGGGCTTATCTTGCCGCCCAAGCAATCGCAACGGATTGTTGATTCTTATTGCAAGAAACCTGCTACAATAGCGGCTAGAATGCTGCCAGCTATGGGTCCCACGACCGGCACCCAAGAGTATCCCCAGCCATTTGAGCCTTTATTTTTTATCGGTACCAGGGCATGAATTATCCTTGGGCCCAAATCGCGTGCTGGGTTGATGGCATATCCTGTGGTACCGCCAAGTGAAAGTCCAATTCCCCAGACGATAAAGGCTACAGGTAAGGCGCCGAGAGAACCTAGGCCTATGATGGTATTGTTTTCCGAAATGGTAGCATCGGTAAAGTAAAGAACCGCAAAGACCAAGACGAAAGTCCCAAGTACTTCAGTCAACATATTCGTAAATAGATTGGGTATGGCGGGGGCGTTACAAAAGACCCCTCTTTTAGTGTCTCCATCTTCAGTAATATTGAAATGATCCTTGTTCATTAACCAAACAAAGAAGGCCCCTAACATGGCCCCAATGAACTGTCCTATAATATAAGTGGGTACGTCGTAGATTGAAAATTCACCTGCCCAGGCCAAACCAATGGTCACTGCGGGATTCATATGTGCTCCGCTGTAAGGTCCGGCAACTACCACACCTGTATAAACCGCTAAGGCCCACCCTGTGGTGATAACGATCCAACCTGAACCACTGCCATAAGTCTTATTCAACGAAACATTTGCGTTAACCCCACATCCTAACAAGATTAACAGAAAAGTACCGACGATTTCAGCAATGAAAGGGGTCATGTTTTTTTGTTAAAAGTTAAAAGTTAAAAGAGTTCTTTTGCCTACTGCCTACTGCCTACTGCCTACTGCCTACTGCCTACTGCCTACTGCCTACTGCTTACTCCAATATTCCAAAGCATTAATTGCCCTATACCAACCTTTAATTCCATCCTCAACCATCTCCCTTTCGATGGTTGGCTTGAAATGAACATCTGTCTGCCAGATATCTTGAATTTCTTCTGGACTCTTCCAAAATCCAACTGCGAGTCCGGCTAGATAAGCAGCTCCCATTACCGTAGTCTCTACTATTTTGGGTCGTATGGTGGTTGTATTTAATACATCGGCTTGAAATTGCATTAACATATTGTTGACCGTAGCACCTCCGTCTACGCGAAGTTCTTTTATGGAAATACCCGAATCAGCTTCCATTGCCTTTAAGATATCCATGGTCTGATAGGCAATGGATTCTAAAGCAGCACGGGCAATATGGGCATCAGTACTACCCCTGGTCAAACCGAAGATGGTTCCTTGGGCCTGTTGGTTCCAATGTGGGGCACCAAGACCGGCAAAAGCAGGCACCAAGTATACTCCTTCAGAATTTTCGACAGAACTGGCCAAGGCTTCAACATCAGATGATTTCGCAATGATTTTTAGACTATCGCGAAGCCATTGCACAACGGCACCGGCAATAAAAATACTACCCTCAAGCGCGTAGGTGGTTTTTCCATTGATTTTCCAAGCTACGGTGGTTAAAAGGTTGTTTTTTGAAACTATTGGTTTATCCCCTATGTTCATTAACATAAAACAGCCCGTGCCATAGGTATTTTTGACCATGCCTTTATTGGTGCACATTTGACCAAATAATGCAGCTTGTTGGTCACCGGCAATACCCGCTATGGGAATCTTATTCGCGAAGAAGTTCGGACTAGTATGCCCGTATACCTCACTAGATTGTTTTACCTCAGGAAACATACTCTTAGGAATGGTGAACAATTGCAAAAGTTCTTTATCCCATTGCATGGTGTTGATATTGAAGACTAAAGAACGGGAGGCATTGGTGACGTCGGTTACATGTAATTTTCCCTGGGTCATTTTCCAAATTAACCATGAGTCAATAGTACCCCAGGCCAATTCGCCCGCTTCTGCTTTTTCCCTGGCCCCCTCAACGTTATCTAAAATCCATTTTACTTTTGTTGCAGAAAAATAAGAGTCGATTACCAAACCTGTTTTTTCACGTATCATCTCTGATTTTCCGGCTGCTTTCAGTGTTTCGCAGTAATCAGAAGTCCGTTTATCTTGCCAAACAATGGCATTGTATATAGGTTCTCCTGTTTTACGATCCCAAACTACAGCGGTCTCGCGCTGATTGGTAATACCGATTGCTGCAATTTGAGCGCCTTCCAATCCTTTTTTGCTAATCGCCTCGGCTGCCATACCTGCTTGCGTAGACCAAATTTCGGTGGCATCGTGTTCGACCCAACCTGGTTTAGGAAAAATCTGCGTGAATTCTTTCTGGGCAACAGAAACGATTGCACCTTTTTTATCAAAAACAACTGCCCTTGAACTGGTGGTTCCTTGATCAAGAGCAAGAATATATTGGTCCATATTTTAGTGATTATTGAAACCGTAAATTACTAAAATTAATTAGAGTAGTTTTAGTCGTTTTTTAATAATAAGCGTTATCAATGGGAATAGTGATACTTTTTTTACGTGGCATCAATGTCAGCGGCCAAAAGAAAATAAAAATGGCTGATTTGAGGCATGCGCTAATCAAAGGGGGTTTTAAAGATGTTCAAACCTATATTCAAAGTGGTAATATTATTTTGACATCCGAAGATGAAGCTGTGGGGCATAGCGTAGGGCAAATTATTAAAAAGAACTTTGATTTTGAAGTACCTGTGCTGTCGTTGACCGTTGCTGAGATAAAACATGTTTTAAACAATATTCCTTTTCAACAGTTTGATGAAAAAAACCTCTATTTTACCTTATTCTTCGAAAGTCCGGGCAAAGATTTAGTAGATGCATTCAACAAACTAGAATTTCAAAATGAAGATTTTGTGGTAACATCAAATTGTGTCTATCTAAATTGTAAGAAAGGGGCCGGTAAGGCGAAATTGAATAACAATCTTATTGAAAAAAAGCTTCACATAATCGCAACGACACGAAATCTAAATACCATGCGAAAAATGCTTGAAATGGCGTCTTAAGATTGCTTCAATGATATTGGGCGCGTTCATAGGTCGGTATTTGAACTTAATTCAATTGCCAGATTGAAAAATTCAGAATTGTCGCAAAAAGAACCCATATAAAGTAAGGGACCATTAAAAGTGCAGCTTTCTTACTAACCACATTGAACCACTTAATGGTAAGTGCTATCATAGTGAGCAATACTAAAATGATAAAAAGGGCCGCCAACGGATTTTTTAGTCCAAAAAATACAATGCTCCACAAGGCGTTGAGCAAAAGTTGAAATCCGAAATGATATAATGCCGTTTTAACCCAAACATGGTAATATCCCTTTACCCAAACGATGCCGGCAGCGATACCCATTAAAATATAGAGCACGGTCCAAACGGGGGCAAATAACCAATTGGGTGGGTTAAAGCTTGGTTTGTTAAGGGTTACATACCAATCGTTAACAGAGCTCTGTGTTGCAAAACTCGATAGAAAACCTATCAGCAAACAAATAACGACTGCTATGGCTATCTTTATAATTTTACTTTTCATAGTAGTGCGAATCCTACTAAAATACTAATTAATTTGAATTGGGCACTACCTTCCTCAGAGTTCATTTATATTTGTTTTAAATGGTTTTTTGAATGACCGAGAATGATTTTGTATTAACAGGCAAGTTGGCGCTCCCCATGCTTGGAAAAGTATGTTGGAAAGCCCCTAGTAATATTGCCCTAGTAAAGTACTGGGGCAAAAAAGAAAACCAAATTCCAGCAAATCCTTCGATAAGTTTTACGTTGGATGCTTGTGCAACAACAACTTCAATTACATATACGAGACTTGAAAATAGTGCGGCAGATTTTCAATTCGAATTGTACTTTGAGGGTAAACTCAAAGAAGATTTCAAACCAAAGATCCATACTTTCTTTAAACGAACGGAAAGGTTCCTTCCATTTTTAAAGAATTATGAATTCACCATTGAAACCTCAAATTCTTTTCCCCATAGCAGTGGTATTGCTTCATCTGCCAGTGGTATGGCAGCCTTGGCACTTTGTTTAATGTCCATTGAAAAGAAGATCAGACCTGATATCAAAGATGATTTCTTCTATAAAAAGGCTTCTTTTTTGGCAAGGTTGGGTTCGGGGAGTGCTTGCAGAAGTATTGAAGGTGATTTGATTCAGTGGGGTAGTTCACCACACATACCGAATAGTTCCGATTTATTTGGCATCCATTACCCATTTGAAGTACATGGAAATTTTAGAAATTTTCATGATACCATTTTATTGGTGCATAAAGGCCAGAAAACGGTCAGTAGCACCGTAGGGCATGATTTGATGCATGAACATCCTTTCGCCAAAGAAAGATTTTCACAAGCACACAAGAATCTGGATAAATTGAAAAGTATTTTTGCTTCTGGGGATTTAAATAGTTTCATGGAAATTGTAGAGAGTGAGGCACTGACGTTACATGCTATGATGATGACAAGTTTGCCCTATTTTATACTGATGAAACCAAACACACTGGAAATAATCAATCGAATATGGGCATTTCGTGATGCTACGAAAACACCAATGTGTTTTACGTTGGATGCCGGGGCAAATGTACATGTCCTATACCCTGAGAGCGCTAAGGAAAAAGCGATTCAATTTATTCAAGATGAATTGGTTGCGTACTGTGAAAACGGGCACTATATTTGTGATCGAATTGGAAAAGGGGCAAAACAGCTTTCAACAGCAATAGGATAATTTTCAATGGTATCGAACGTTAGCTGTTAATGATAAGTCAAACAAATAAAGAAACTTTTGGTTTGGAAGCCACTTTGTTTATCTTTATACTATAAGTGATTAAACAAAATAGTTTTTCACAAACAGGGGATATGAAAGGACCATTATTTTATTCTAAGATTTTATTGTTCGGGGAATACGGTATTATTAAAGATTCGAAAGGACTCTCCATACCCTATAATTTTTTTAAAGGAGCTTTAAAAACGGACGATAATCCATCGGAAGAAGCCAAACATTCTAACGAAAGCCTATCTAAATTTGCGGACTATTTGGCTGGTATTGCATCTGATGAATTGGTTCAATTTGATATGCAGGCGTTAAGAACGGACGTAGCCAACGGAATGTATTTTGACAGTTCCATTCCACAAGGTTATGGTGTTGGCAGTAGTGGTGCATTGGTTGCCGCTATTTACGATAAATATGCTTTAGACAAGATTACCGTTTTAGAAAATTTGACCCGTGAGAAGCTGTTGAAATTAAAGGTTATTTTCGGTCAAATGGAATCTTTTTTTCATGGTAAATCTTCGGGTTTAGATCCTTTGAACAGCTATTTGAGCCTACCTATTCTTATCAATTCAAAAGATAATATTGAGTCTACGAGCCTACCAACACAAAATAAGGAAGGCAAAGGCGCCGTATTTTTACTGGACAGCGGTATAACTGGTGAAACTGCACCAATGGTACAGATTTTCATGGAGCAAATGAAACATGAGGGATTTCGTAGTATGCTTAAAGAAAAATTTGTAAAGCATACCGATGCGTGTGTAGACCATTTTTTAAATGGTGACGTAAAAGGTTTGTTCGGGCATGTGAAACAGTTATCACATGTAGTCTTGGACCATTTTAAACCAATGATACCAGCGCAGTTTCATGAACTTTGGAAAAAAGGTATAGAGACCAACGACTATTATCTGAAACTTTGTGGTTCAGGTGGTGGGGGTTATATTTTGGGTTTTACCGAAGATATTCAAAAGGCGAGAACATCGTTGAAGGGCCATAACTTAGAAGTGGTTTACAACTTCTAAAAAATCTACATGCTTACTCGAAAAAATAAACTCTTACTTTATAAGTTATTGAGTCTATTTTCTGTGGTACGGGGTTATAATATACTGATGATAACCTTGGCACAGTATCTCGCATCCATTTACATACTATCACCCAATTTGCCACTAAGGCAGGTGATTTTAGATGTTAACCTTTTTTTGATCGTTACTGCCTCTGCCTTGGTAATCGCTTCCGGTTATATCATTAATAACTTTTATGACGCCGAAAAAGACTTGATCAATAAGCCAACAAAAAGTATGTTGGATCGTTTGGTGAGCCAGCGGTTTAAATTAACTACGTACTTCATTTTAAACTTTTTATCCGTTTTTGCTGCCAGTTATATTTCTTTTCGCGCCGTACTGTTCTTCTCGGCTTATATTTTTGGAATATGGTTGTATTCCCATAAGCTAAAACGCATTCCATTGCTTGGTAACTTGGTTTCGGCAACCTTGGCCATAGCTCCTTTTTTTGTGGTCTTTGTCTATTATAAAAACTTTGAGACTGTCATATTCGTCCATGCCCTGTTTTTGTTTCTGTTGATTTTAGCTCGAGAAATGGTGAAAGATTTAGAAAATATGGCGGGCGACCTTGCTCAAAACTACAAAACAGTACCCTTATTGTATGGAGCAATAGTCTCAAAATCACTGATTACATTTTTGATTGTTTTGACCGCCATTCCGGGATATTTGCTCATCACCGTATTTGATGTCGGTTACATGTACCTATATTTCGCAGGAGGGCTTTTACTACTCTTACTGTTCGTAATTTTATTATGGGCCTCAAAAGGAAAAACACATTACGTTTGGTTGCATAATATTTTAAAGTTTATCATCATTGCAGGTGTTTTCAGTATTTTGTTAATTGATGTGGATTTAGTTCTAAATCGAATTTTATAATGGAAAATTTATTAAACGTTGCCTTGGCGCAAATTGCCCCGGTATGGCTAGCTAAAAGTTCGACCATCGAAAAGATAGAAGATACTATCATTGAGGCAGCTCAGAACAAGAGTGAACTCATCATTTTCGGGGAAGCCCTCTTGCCTGGGTATCCATTTTGGTTGGCTTATACCGAAGGTGCGGCCTGGGATTTAAACATAAATAAAGAATTACACGGTCATTACGTCAAAAATGCCGTTCAAATAGAGGCAGGCGAGTTGGATACGATTTGTCAATTGGCTAAGGAACATGCGATTGCAATTTATTTGGGTATCATGGAACGGGCCAAAGACCGAGGTGGGCATAGTATTTATTGCTCACTGGTCTATATTGATGCGGAGGGTAAGATTAAATCGGTACACCGAAAATTACAACCTACTTACGATGAACGTCTGACATGGGCTCCTGGTGATGGAAATGGCCTGCAGGTACATCCTTTAAAGCAATTTACCGTTGGAGGCCTCAATTGTTGGGAAAATTGGATGCCCTTACCAAGAGCCGCATTGTATGGGCAAGGAGAAAACCTACATGTTGCCGTTTGGCCCGGTAATTTGAACAATACGAAAGATATCACTCGATTCATAGCCAGGGAGAGCAGAAGTTATGTGATTTCAGTTTCGTCAATAATGACAAAAACTGATTTTCCGGCAGATACGCCCCATTTGAATGAGATGATTGAAAAAATGCCATCGGTTTTAGGAAATGGCGGTTCTTGTATCGCAGGGCCAGATGGGGAGTGGTTGTTAGAGCCTGTTGTCAATAAAGAAGGCTTGCTTTACCACACCTTAGATTTTAATCGGGTTTACCAAGAGCGTCAAAACTTTGATCCTGTCGGTCACTATTCTAGGCCCGATGTAACGAAACTAAGTGTTAATAGGGAGCGACAAACGACCGTTGAGTTTAAAGATTAGTTCGTTCCAGTCCCATCCAACAACTCATACCCTTGTTTTATTCCTTTTTCCATTGGTGGTACCCCGCGTTCCATCCACATGGGTTTAGGTTGCCCCTTTAAATAGTGGTCGAAGAATTGTGCCATACGGATACTAAAATCAGTTCGATTTTGATATTTCAACGGCCAATGCGGTTCCCCATTATAATTCAAGAACCAAGAGGGTTTGCCCAATCGACGTAGACTGACAAAAAACTCAATGCCTTGGTACCAAGGTACATGACCATCAGCATCATTATGCATGATCAACAGCGGTGTATTGATCTTGTCAATATTGAAAATAGGTGAGTTCTCAATATAACGAGCGGGATATTCCCAAGGCGTACCACCAATTCTACTTTGCGTGTGCTCATATTGAAATTGTCGGCTTAGGCCCGTCCACCAGCGAATACCACCGTAGGCGCTAATCATATTGGGTACGGGGGCGCCTGATTCCGCAGCTTTGAAGATATCGGTTTTAGTAACCAAATAGGCAATTTGATAACCGCCCCAGCTATGACCCTGCACGCCAATATTGGCTTTATCAATAAAGCCTTTTTCAATCAAAGAAGTTACGCCAGGGATTACACAGTTATAGGCACTCTCACCAGGGTAACCAATTCGATATTCCACATCAGGGTTGAAAATTACATATCCCCGACTGGTATAAAAGCTATAATTAATTGTAGAACGTTCAGGTTTCGGATAGCGATGTCGGTGAATACCATCAGAGCTCTTTTCATAAAAATTAACCAGCAACGGATACTTTTTATTTGGATCAAAATTCTCTGGTTTGACCAACATTCCAGATAACTCCTTACCATCTAAAGAAGTCCATTTGACCAATTCAATGCTGCCCCAATTGTATTCTGACTGTTGCGGATTTGCGTCACTTAGTTTGATGTCTTTGTTAAAACTAAGGCTTGTCAATCGTATATCAGGAAAGGTCTCGAATGACTCTTTCGAATATAGTAAAGCATTACTTCTTTTTGCTTTCTGAAGGTTTGAATAGCGGTACGGACCATTCAGAAGTTGCTTTATGGTATTGTTTTTTGGGTTGAATTCAGCGTAACCTGCATCTTTTGTAACTTCATTAAAAGTACTCAAAATCCATTTTTCATTATCGTCGAGGTATTTTTTTTCATCATCCAAATTTTGATAACGATACACTGTCTTCGTAGGCCTTCCGTCGGTCAGCTTTTCAGTTGCTCCGGAATCAGGATCAAACGTCCAAAGGTCATAGCGGTCATAAATTACGATTGCCTTGTCATCTTTGGTCCAACCTGCCATACCATAGGCCCACGGAAAATTGGGGTAATCGTTTTCCTCGTTATAAAAACTTCTGTTTTTGGTCAATGCTTTATAAGCTCCTGAGGTTAAATTATAAGTGAACCAAGTACTGTCAACACGGTTATATCCATACCCATACTTTGCTTTTGGGCTCAATTGTATTTGTGGTACTTTTTTAAGTTCTAATTGTGTTTCACCGGTGGTGGTATTGATAACCTTATAGTCGTAGTTACGTCTTGCGGTCCATTGACTTGGCAATTCATACGGAATACTGGTGTTCACCAGGGCATATTTGGCATTGCCCTCATCACCAAGTTCTGCATTCATGTAAGTTGCATTTGCTAAGGGAACTACCTGTTTGTTATTTAAATGGATTGCCGTAACGAACGATTGTACCGTGTCATTTTTGAGTTGAAGCTCTTGCACAGTATATAATTTTGGTTCATTATAAGTCCATACTTCTACGTTCACAATTTCTTCATCCAATAATGAGGTGTCTTTTTCTATAGGTGGTTTGGCCAGCCCAAAAAATAATTTGGACTCGTCTTTTGAGAAGTGAACCCCACCATACTTCGAAACCACATAATCATTCGGTGCCGTCGCATTGTCCATCAATTTTTCGGCAGATGATCTACCTTCTTGCCATAGGTACAATTCATTAGGGCGAAGTTGAACTTTGGTCGTGTCGGTGTCTACGATGAAACCAAGATTTTTACCAGACTCACTAAAGTTGAGGTTAAAATATTCTGCCTTTTTAGCTTGATGCAAAGTGGTGGTAACATTAGTTTCTAAATTTATTGTGAAAGCACCCGCAGTATCATCTTTTGTGGCTCCCGTTGTAGCGTACGCCAAGTATTTTCCTCTTTTTGCAAAAGTATACGCCGTTACAAATTTGATGGTATCCTGCTGTTTGGTATCAAGGTTTGTCAAGACGAGATGATACCCATTCTTCTTCCCTACTTTTTTGGGCTTGTCTTTCTTCTTCGTAGTAATGGTAGAATCTTTTTCTTCTTCTTTTTTCTTCTCTTTATTGATTTCTTCTAACTGATAAGCAATATAACCTGACCATTTTTCAGGTATTTGGTACGATTTTATATTTCCTATTTTTACTAGGGATTCGTTTTTTAAATTGAAAATCCCTAGGGAGTCTTTGGGAAGGTCCTTCTTTTTCACCTTTCTTTTTTTCATGGCGATAATACTGTCTTGCCAAGCTTTTATGCTAAATACCGCGTATTTTGAATCATAAGTGAAATGACCTTTTTCAGCCCTATCATGTTCCAACACAAAGCTGCCTTTGCTATCCTGTATCTTTAAGAAATTATCTTTTTCACCGCGTTCAAGACTGTAAAGTATATGGGAACCATCGGGTGAAATCACTTCATCTTGAACGGTGCTCCATATTTTGTAATCTTCATGGTCTAAAACCTTTTTTTGTGCCCATATTATAGTTTGGAAAAGAACGAGTAGGAATAAGGAAATCTTTTGAATCATTTTGCTCAAATTAGTCACTATAAATATAGGGTTAATTGGATGATAATTATGGCGTTGGGATTTCAGGTATAGGCCTATTTTGACCATGATCAAAAGATTCGGAATGACAACCCTAAAAGCCTACCTTTACAAAAAATTAAATGACTGATGGCGAAATCAGACTATAAGGGCAATCGCAAGCCGAAATTTGATAGTAATAAGAAACGGCCCACCGGTGGGTTCAAAAAAAAGAAGGACTTTTCTAGAAGTACACCACCTAATAAAAGAAAAGCACCCCCAAGGACCAATACCAATCCTGATGAGGTGCGACTGAATAAGTATATCGCAAATGCCGGCATATGTTCCCGTAGGGAAGCGGATACGTATATCGCCGCAGGTAATGTAACGGTCAATGGTAAGGTGGTTTCTGAAATGGGCTATAAAGTGAAATTGACAGATGATGTCCGTTATGATGGCCAGCGATTGAATCCGGAGAAAAAAGAGTATATTTTGCTGAACAAACCAAAAGGGTTTATCACTACGACCAATGATGAAAAGGGAAGAAGAACGGTAATGGAATTAATTTCCAGTTCTTCTAATAATAGGTTGTTTCCAGTGGGTCGATTAGATAGGAATACCACAGGACTTCTAATGTTCACCAATGATGGTGATATCACCAAAAAATTGACACATCCTAAGTTCGGGGTTCGCAAAATTTACCATGTGGTATTGGATAAAAATGTTTCCCTTGCAGATTTGAAAAGAATTCAGGCAGGTCTTGAGCTAGAAGATGGTCCAGTACAGGTAGATGAGGTTTCTTATATCAATGGCACAAGCAAAAAAGAGGTTGGTATTGAAATTCATTCGGGCCGTAACCGAATCGTACGTCGCATTTTTGAGCATTTAGAATACAAGGTGGTCAAGCTAGATCGTGTTGTTTTTGCAGGATTGACCAAAAAGGATTTACCCCGGGGTCATTGGCGTAATTTGACACAACAAGAGGTAATCAATTTGAAGATGATACAATGAGGTGCCTGAAGGAATACCTATTAGACTAAAGCATGGATTTTGTTTTAAAACGTAAGTTTCGATAACCATACTACCACACATCGCAGTAATGGATTTTAAGTGAATACCATAAAATACTGCCAAAGAACAGCGCTTGGCGGATTTTTACCCTACATCTTCCTGTCAGGTCGCCTGGCCGAAATGCATATCGCAAAGAGGGAAGTTTAACCTAGATGTTGATAATCAGTAGGGCATTTAGTACCATATAACAAATCTGATTATGGTCTTTGAGAAAACATAAAACCAGTGCAGGTCGTTGTAAGAAGTAGGAACAATATGGATATCACAGGGTTTGATGGTATCGTACTTACCGTGAAATCTAAGGGTATTCCAATTATCAATTCAACGCGTACCCATTCCCTGCACGATAACTCAAAACAATACCGTGTGTGTTTCCAATAGGGGCATTACCTCCATTTTGGGTATAGTTGTACAGTGCCCTGAAGTTTTTAAAGAGGTAAAAGCCGGCAACCACATTAAACGAACTACTGGTTCGATAACCCGCACCCACCTCAAATGCATTTCTATAGTTTAGTGATAGGTTCACGTCTACCTGAAGCGGCGCCCCATTCTCATACTTCAATAAAAAGCTTGGTTTCAATATCAAATTAGGGTCATACTTGCTTGTAGCAAAATGATAACCGGTATAGGCATAAAGCGGTCTTGTCAGATTGAGATTGTCTTGATTGGCAAACGTATCGCCCAAAACATTAGGCATGGATACCCCAGCAAAAAAGTTGGCATGGCCAAAAAGAATACCCACTCCCGCAGCGGGTAAAGTGGCGTTTATATTTTCCGCGAAATTGGGGTCATTCTGAATACCCAGCTGTAATAGTTCTTCATTGTATAAAAGCGCACCCGCCGTAAGACCAAACGATAAAAATGAACGATCGTATACCTTCCAATACGGATGGACATTGTCGTTAAGATAAATTTTATAGGCATATGAGGCGAAAACCTGGGTTGCCGATGTTACCCCAATTTCATCATTTATAATTCCGGCACCTAAACCAACTTTACCTTCATTTATTCTAGTATTGAAGGTGAAAGCTAGATTTCGCGGTGTACCTTCGAACTCATTGTTGAACCCTGAGTTGCTTAGTGTGGCCTCTGCACCATTTGAAACACCAGCATACGCAGCGTTTATTAGAAATGGGTTGTAGTTGTATTCAGAGAATACGGGCGTTTGTTGCGCTGTGGTCAAAAAAGGCAATCCCCAAATTAGGGTCAATGCCAAAAGGTAGGTATACTTTTTCATAATTATCTTTTTAGCACCAAATAGCCTTTGGTCTGTTTTAAGTTATGGTCTTCGGGCAAAATGAGTTGAAAGAAATAGGTGCCTTCAGGTAGTTGCCCGGCACCTAAGCCGGTCAACTGGTTCGCCTCTCCCCTAAAAACATTGGAATTATTGTCATAGCCATCAATTTGAAAGACCATATCGCCCCAGCGGTTGAAAATGACCACGGTATTTTCAGGATAGCTTTCGATACCCTCAATGACCCAGAAATCATTGATACCATCGTTGTCGGGCGAAAATCCGAAAAGTGATTCTATTTCGGGTTCAACGGTTGTGGTAAATGAATGGATTTCGCAATCTATGGCAGTACCCACCTCGTTATACGGAAGCACTGAAACAAAGATTTCTTGTTCAAAAGGTAAATCTTCTAAAAGGTCATAAGAAGTGGTTAATCCTGCATCAAAGCTGTCAAGAATATCGGTTCCACCAGATGTTGTTCCAATATTTATGATATACCCATCAACGTCGCCAATGGCGTTCCAAGTAATAGCAGTTGCTATACTTACATCCGTACTACCGTTCTCTGGTATTGTAATGGTCGTGCAAGGGGGCACTAATGGGGCCAGGGTTTCTGTGATAAAACTTTCTTCTTCACAGAATTCGGCGTCACCCACCCCATTATATGGTACTAAGGCCACAAATATCTCGGTGTTTTCGGGCAAATCGTTGGGCAAGTTGAAAGAAGTTACATTGCCTAAATCTTGATTGTTTATGATATCACCGATACCGGTTTCCGTGCCTACGGTTAAACGGTACCCATTGGCACCCGGGGCTGCATTCCAACTTAGGGTCACACCTATTGGTACGTCAATATCTAAATTGAGTGGTGTAAGTAAATTGGTGCATGCCGGTGGTGTTGGTTCCGCGACCGTCGTAAAACTTTGTTCTGCACAACCATTGGCATCCCCAAGACTATTATAAGGTATGATGGTTACAAAGATTTCTTGTTCATAGGGAAGGTCATCGATTAGGTCGTAGGTAAGTACGTTACCCACGTCAATGTCGTCAAGTATGTCGGTTCCCCCAGATGTAGTGCCTACTGTCAATCGGTAACCTTCAGCTCCATTGATGGCATCCCATGTTAGATTGGAGGTGACCGAAACAGTTGTGGCATTGATCAGTGCCGCACTTAAAGAGGTACATTCGGGAACGCTACCCATTTCGGAAACGATGGTAAACGATTCAGGAGGTGCACATCCACTGGCATCACCATCCGCGTTAAAAGGAATGATAGTCACGGTTACGATTTCCCCATTATCAAAATCATTGGCAAATGGATGCGAGGTGCCGTTTACGACCAAATCGGTCACATCGTTGGCATCGCTGGTACTGCCATCAATCGTAATTCGATACCCATCGGCATTGGCAACGGCATTCCAAGAAATCGCCGCAAGGTTTATTGCAACATCGGTATCATCATTTTCAGGAGCGACCAAAGTGGTACATAATGGTGGCATAGCGGTAGCCGAAACGATGGTAAACGATTCAGGAGGTGCACATCCACTGGCATCACCATCGGCGTTAAAAGGAATGATAGTCACGGTTACGATTTCCCCATTATCAAAATCATTGGCAAATGGATGCGAGGTGCCATTGACGACCAAATCGGTCACATCGTTGGCATCGCTGGTACTACCATCAATCGTAATTCGATACCCATCGGCATCGGCAACGGCGTTCCAAGAAATTTCTGCAAGGTTTATTGCAACATCGGTATCATCATTTTCAGGAGCAATTAAAGATGTGCAATCTGGTAGATTACTTGAACTATCAATCGTTCTAAAACTTTCTTCTGCACCTGAACAGCCTATGGCATCCCCGACATCGTTATATGGAACTATGGTTACAAAATATATCCTATTTTCTTGCAGGTCCATGGGAATATCATAAGTGGTCATATTTCCTACATCAATACTGTTGGCGACTTCAATACCACCTGAAGTAGTACCGATGGTAATTAGATAACCGGTTGCGTTATCCACTGGTTGCCAACTAATATCAGTATCGACAAGAACACCGGTATCGCCATCTTCTGGAGCCGTTAAATTGGTGCAGGTCGGTGGCACAGGAATAATTTCTGTTTTAAAAGACTGCTCTGGGCAGGTCGTAGGACTTCCCTCATTATTGTAAGGAATGATGGTAACAAAAATATCTTGATCCTCATCTAAATCCATTGCAAAATCATATTCAGTAACGTTGCCCACATCTTCATTATCCACTAAATCGTTACCGCCACTGGTTGTTCCGACGGTTAAGCGATAGCCATCAGCATTGGCGATGGGTTCCCACATTAAATCGGTATCAACTGGAACATCGGTTATATTTGCAGGAACGGTCAGCACGGTACAATCTGGAAAAGTAGCTGGGGCATTGGAAATCGTAAAACTTTCTGGGTCACAGCCAATTGCATCACCCGCGCCGTTGAACGGTGTAATGGTGACACTAACGATTTCGCCACCTACAAAATCGGTCGGGAATTCATAAGTGGTCACTTCGCCCAAAGTAATATTGGTGATCGTTCCATCCACATCAATGGTCAATTTATAGCCAGTGGCATAAAGAGCGGCTTCCCAAATTAAATTGGTATTTACGGGGACATCGGTATCGTTCACTTCAGGTGCGATCAATTGCGTACACCCTGGAATAGGACAATCCCTTACATCACCCGTTATATTCCATCCATAGGTGTCTATGATGGATTGTCGTTCGGTCTCTGCATCGCAATAGGGCAAGGTCAAGGCCCCAAAGGTTATGCCAGGGGTCAGGGTCTGTTCTGACCACTCAATCAAGGTATTGTCATAATTTTCCCTGGTCAATGCCGTATTGTCGAGCATGTTTTGCATGTTATTGACATTTTCAACATTCCAATCTCCAAGAAATTGGTCAAAGCTGGCAGCATCCCTAAACATGGAATTCATATTAACAGAACCGAGGTTCCATTGCTCCATATTTTGATTGTACATGGTGGCATCCCTAAACATGGAATCCATATTTTCAACACCATTTACCCTCCAATCATTTATATTTTGATTAAAATTTGATGCGCCAAAAAACATGTTTTGCATCGTTGTGACGCGCCTAACATTCCAGTTTCCTACTGCTCCATTAAAAGAAGTTGTCCCCTGAAACATCCCTTGCATAGTATTCACCGATGCGACATTCCATGAATCCATATCTTGGTTGTAGCTCGTGGCATCTTTGAACATTTCAAACATAGTGGTAACGAAGGAAACATTCCAATTTTCAATGGGTTGGTCAAAGGCACTGGCACCACTGAACATTTCAGCCATATTGAGTACTTCACCGGTATCCCAATTGTCCAGTGTACTATCAAAAACCAATGCATTTTTGAACATGCCTTGCATATTGGTTACTACCGCTACGTTCCAACTATTGATATCTTGGTTGAATACCGAAGCTCCTTGAAACATGCCTGGCATCAAAGTAACCGAGCTCACATTCCAGTTATCTAAGGGTTGGTCAAAAGCCAAAGCATTATTAAACATAAAAGCCATGTTGGCTACTGCACTTACCTCCCAATTATTTATGGGTTGATTGAAAGCACCAGCACTGGAAAACATCCCTTGCATATTCACTACGGAATTCACGTCCCAATCGTTTAACGGCTGATTGAAGAGGTTCGCACTTTGGAACATAGAACGCATAGTTAGTACATTGGTCACATTCCATTCTTCAATATTTTGATTGAATACTTGGGCACCAGTAAACATGGAACTCATATCCACTACCTCATCGACCTCCCATTCGTTAAGAGGCTGGTCAAAATTGGCGGTACTTGCAAACATGGAACGCATTTCCTTCACCTTGGAAACATCCCATGAATTTAAGGGCTGATTAAAGGCACGGGCCAACTGAAACATGCCGTTCATAAGTTCTACGTTGCCCACGTTCCAACCATCTATATTTTGATTGAATAGTTCGGCGGATGAAAACATGTCTTGCATATTTTCGACATTTGCCACATTCCAACTCCCGATAGGTTGATCAAACACGGAAGCTTGCTGAAACATGGATTGCATTGAATTTACATTATCTACGGTCCAACCATTCAATGGTTGATCAAAGTTAGATGCCCCTTCAAACATGAAATCCATAGTTTCAACATTTGCCACATTCCAATTGTTGATGTTTTGATTAAATGCAGTACAAGCACTGAATAATCTTCTCATATTGGTCACATTGGTCACATCCCAATTATCCATAGGCTGGTCGTATATGGTAGCTTGATAAAACATACTTCCCATATCCGTTATATTACCTACGTCCCAATTATTGATGTCGCTATTGAACAAAATGGTTCTCCTGAACATACTCTCCATATTACTAACTTGGGTAAGATTGGGTGTGTCAGAAGCGTTATACTCCATATTTTCACAGAAGTAAAAGGCCCTTCTCATACTTTGCCAAACCTGTGTTCCCCATTGATCCATCGAAATTAATTTTAGGTTATCCCTATTGGATGAATTATGATAGAAGGATGGGAAATCACCGATAATAGCAATGGTATAAACACCAGGATTTAAATAGGTATGGGTGATATTGGAACTAACGTTGTTATTATATTGACCATCGCCCCAATCCACAGAAAAATTATAGACCAAGTTATCTGGAAATCCAGTATTCAACTCAAGTTGGTATTGGTTGGCATTTGTTGAATTGGTATCCAGATTTCTGGTGTCAATGGTAATCTTAAAAGCGTCGGGGCTATTGACCCAACTTTCAACAACGGTAAAGCTGATTCCATCACATCCTCCTGTAACTGGACCGTCAGAATTGTACGGAACTACCGTGACGTAAACGGTATCCCCAGGAAGAAATTCGTTGGTAAAACTTAACCCTACAACGTTGCCCACATCTAGGTTATCTGCCACATCCCCGTTGAAAATGACAAAGTTTCTTGCACCACCACGTTCTACTTCCAAAGTAACCCTATAACCTGTAGCATTTGGTGCAGGGGCCCATCGGATATCGCTGTTAGCCGGAACTTGGGTATCCGTATTCAAAGGTGAGGTAATCTCAGTACACAATACGAAGGTACAATTAACGGCATCGCCGGAGAAGGTCCAGTTGTGACTATCGATAAGTTCCTGTCTGGCGAACCTTCCATCGCAATATTCCAAACTAGCTGCACCTAATGTAAGATCGTTGTTTACGTCTAACGCGGCCCATGCGATAAGAAGCGCATCATAATTTTCTTGCGACAATCCAGAATTGGAAAGCATATCCGTTATATCGAATGCATTCTCGATGTTCCAGCTTGAAATGTCTTGATTAAAGGAAGCAGCATTGTTAAACGCAAATGACATATTCCCTATAGTGTTAACATCCCAATTATCCAGAGGTTGATTGAATAGCATGGCATCTTGAAAAATACCTACCATAGAGGTCATACTGGTAATGTTCCAGGTATTTAGTGGCTGATTAAATACATCGGTTCCACGAAACGTTTGACTAAAATTTTGAACATTTTCTACATTCCAACTCCCTAAGGGTTGGTCAAAGGCATCTGCATTGGAAAACATGCCTTGCATGTTGGTCACTTTACTGACGTCCCAATTTTCTACTGATTGGTTGAAGACTGCATTTCTTTCGAACATGAATGCCATATTTGTGACCGAACTGACATCCCAATCGTTCAATGGTTGATTGAATTGAGATTGTCCTCTAAACATCTCTGACATATTGATGACTTTAGAGACATTCCAGAGGTTCAACGGTTGATCGAATATTATTGCATCTTCAAACATCCCTTGCATATTGGTAACATTTGAAACATCCCAGTCATTTAAAGGTTGATTAAAATTTGGAGTTTCGAGGAACATCTCGCTCATATCGGTTACGTTGGAGACATCCCAATTGTTCAATGGAGAATTGAAGGCGCATTCATCGAACATTCTACTCATGTTGGTAACATTACCTACTTGCCAAGCACTCAGGTCTTGTTCAAAATTGTTGGTTCTATAGAACATCGTATTCATGTCAGTGACATTTGAAACATCCCAAAGATTTAGGGGTTGGTTAAAATTCACACAGACCCAGAACATATTAGACATATCGGTAACCTGTCTTACATCCCAGTTGTTAATGTTTTGATTAAAACTCACACATCCATAAAACATGTTGCGCATGCTAGTTGCCGATGAAGTATTCCAATTATCCAAAGGTTCATTAAAACTGCTACAACGGCTAAAAGTTTCGGACATATCAACAACATTTGCGGTATTCCAATTATCCAGTGGGCGATTAAAGTTTTGGCACTCCATAAATATTCCTGAAAGATCGGTTATGGTACTTACTTCCCAGTTGTTCACAATACCATTGAAAAGGGTGCACCCTTTAAACATGTTTCGTAAACTGGTAACCCCCAAAAGGTTTGGAGCATCAATAGCGTCAAAGTTTAGGTTTTCACAGCCATGAAAGGCATCTTCCATACTTTGCCATGCAATCGTGCCCCATCCAAGAATTTCGATGATTTTTCTACGGTCTCCACCGTTATTAAAATAAATAGCTGGAAAATCCCCACTGATTTGAACGGTATATTGCCCTGGCGTAGCGTAGGTGTGTGTAATGTCTCCAACTACCCCGGTATCGTTTGTTCCATCTCCCCAATCTACGGTATAATTATAGGTAAATGCAGCATTGGTAGGTATGGTGATTTCGTTGTTTGCAGAAGTTCCCGGTTCTGTGGTATTCCAAATCGTGGTGAAATTTTGGGCAAAGCTATTGGTACATAAAAGCAAAACGCCTAATAGAAGCAGATGTTTGAACATTTGTCAGTGTTTGGGGTTTGCTAAGAACGATATAGGGTACAAAATATTTCTTCTACCCACTGTCGAGCAAAATTTTGTTGTAAAACTAGGGGTAACTTGTGGTCAGCGTTACCCTGTAAACCGTGAAATCAATGCTGGAAGAGTGCGTCCATTTTAAGTTTGACCTGATCTAGACAAAGATTGCCCAAACTGCCCTCATGGGTATGTGCGGTATTTTTTTTGGGTTTGAAGGTTCCGTTTTCAATCTCTTGCCCCATTTGTTTATAGGCATCTCGAAAAGGCATTCCGTTTTGAACGAGTTCGTTCAACGTATCTACGCTAAAGAGATAGTCGTATTTTGAGTCTTCCAAGATGGAAGTATTTAGTCTTATTTCTTTTAGACTGAAAGTCATAATCTCCAAACAAGCCTTTATATCTTGAATTGCCGGAATAATAATCTCTTTAACTAATTGTAAATCCCTATGGTAGCCGCTAGGTAGGTTGTTTATTACCAATGTTAGTTGGTTTGGTATTGATTGCAACTTGTTACATTTACCACGAACCAATTCAAACACATCGGGGTTTTTCTTATGGGGCATAATGCTACTGCCGGTGGTCAGTTCATCTGGGAATGCAATAAAATCAAAATTTTGGCTCATGTAGAGGCAAATATCCATAGCAAGTTTTGATAGCGTTGCTGCAATGGACGAAATTCCGAACGCCGTGGCTTTCTCAATTTTTCCACGACCCATCTGGGCTGCCACGACATTGTATTTCAGGGTTTCAAAACCCATTTCATTGGTAGTAAAACTTCGGTCGATAGGGAACGAACTTCCATAACCCGCTGCACTGCCCAGAGGATTTTGGTCAACAACTTTATAGGCTGCATCCACAAAGTAGAGGTCATCTATCAAACTTTCGGCATAGGCTGAGAACCAAAGGCCAAAAGACGAGGGCATGGCAATCTGAAGATGGGTATACCCAGGTAATGAGACGGTCTGGTGTTCTTCTGCTAGTTGTATCAATAAATCAAATAACGCTTTCGTTTGCGTTTTGATGACTGCGAGTTCTTCTTTCAAGTATAAATGCATTGCAACCAAAACCTGATCATTGCGAGATCTAGCTGTATGGATTTTCTTGCCGATATCCCCAAGTTTTTCGGTGAGGATAAATTCTATTTTGGAATGCATATCCTCAAAAGAGTCTTCAATGGTAAAAGTGCCTCTTTTTATTGACTCGCTGATACTATCAAGTTCACTGACCAGTGATTCAGCTTCGTTGGTGGAAATCAAACCAACCTTACCCAGCATTTTTGCATGTGCTTTTGAGGCGATGACATCATATTTTGCTAAAACCAAATCCAATTCCCGATCATTGCCCACGGTAAAATGATCTATTTTTTTATCGGTGCTAAAGCCTTTATCCCAGAGTTTCATTTTTTTTAGTTCTAAGTTTTTAGGTTAAAGTTCTAAGTCTTTGGGGTTACTATATTTTTTAATGAGGGTGTAGGTTATTTTTTGAACTTCATTACAGAGTTTTAGTGTGGTGTTCAATTCCTCTTTTGGAATATAACTAAGTTTTTCAGCAATTTCCAATTGTGTTTTGAGTTCATTAATTGAGCCGTTGGATATTTCCAGAAAATTTCGAAATGATTTTTTTGAGTTCCTACCTGTTCCTTCAGCAATATTGCTAGGAATAGAAACCGCACTTCTTCTGATTTGACTTGTCAGTCCGTACTTTTCTTCACTCGGAAACCGAGTTGTTATTTTGTATACCAGCTCCACCAAATTCATTGATTTCTGCCACACTATTAAATCTCTATAATTATACATCTCCTAACTTAAAACTTTTAACTTATAACTAAGAAAGGAATCCTTCGAGTATATCAATATACAACTGTACGCCTTCATATACTTCATCCACATAGATAAATTCATTGGCAGAGTGCGAACGCGGACTGTAACCAGGTCCCAACTTCAATGATTGGCAACTGAGCTTTGCCTGATCGGACAACGTTGGTGAACCGTAGGTTTCTCGGCCTAGGGCAATACCCGACTGTACCAAGGGATGGTCAATTGCAATGGAAGAACTGTCTTTGTTCAGTGATCTTGGTTTTAATTCGCACGGCGCTTCGTTTAGAAGTATTTCATTGATTTCTTGGTTGGTATAACAATCATTTATTCTAGTATCAATGACCAAATCTACATGCGCGGGAACTACATTGTGTTGGCTTCCTGCACTCATTTGTGTGACAGTGATCTTTACTGGCCCCAATACCTCTGAAACTTTGGCAAATTCATAATTTTCAAACCAAGTAAGTACTTCTGCGGTCTTGTAAATGGCACTGTTATCATTCGGATGTGCGGCATGCGAAGGTGTGCCCACAACTTTACCATCATAAACGATCAATCCTTTTTCAGCAATGGCCAATTGCATCTGCGTAGGTTCGCCAACAATGGCCACATCTATCTCGGGTAAGATGGGAAGCAGCGCAGAAAGACTTTTAGCACCTGCATCCTCCTCTTCGGCAGTGGCCGCTATAATGACGTTATGGTTGAGGTCTTCACGCTCATAAAAGTGTACAAACGTTGCTAAAAGCGAGCAGAGCGCCCCACCGGCATCGTTACTTCCCAACCCATATAGCTTTCCATCTTCGACATGGGGATGAAAAGGGTCTTTGGTATAGGCAGAATTGGGTTCCACGGTATCATGATGTGAATTTAAAAGCAAGTTGGGTTTGCTTTCATCGTAGTACTTGTTGAACGCATAGATATTGTTATGTTGGCGTTTGGTATCCACTCCAAATTTTTTCAGCCAATTAGCTATGGCCGTTGCCGTTTCATCTTCTTCTTCAGAAAGGGAAGGGATAGAGATCAATTGTTTTAACAGATTCAAGGCCTCTTGTGCCAAAGTGTCTTTAGTTATGGTCATAACACGATAGTTGTGTAGTTCTTACTTTCTTTTTTGAATAGGTCTAAATTGCCAATTCTAACCTCTGTAGCACCTCTTTCAAGCGCATGGAAGCTGTTTTGTATTTTGGGGAGCATACCGTCTACAATAGCCCCACTGTTCAATAGGCCCGGATACTTTCTTGAATCTATTATCGGTATTATGGAATTTTCATCATTTATATCTTCCAATACGCCGTTTTTCTCAAAACAATAATAAAGAATAGTATCGTAATACCTGCTCATTCCTCCTGATAGTTCAGCGGCAATGGTGTCAGCATTGGTATTCAGCAGTTGTCCGTGGCCGTCATGTGTCAGCGCACAGAAAACGGGAACCAAGGTTGCCTTTAAAAGATTTCCTATCATCTTGATATCCACGGCGGTCACATCACCTGCAAAACCATAGTCGATTTCTTTAACAGGTCTTTTATTAGCCCTAATGGTATTGCCATCAGCGCCGCTTATGCCTATCGCATTTGTTTTTGAGGCCTGCAATTTTGAGACAATCGTTTTATTGACCAAACCGCCGTATACCATAATAGCCACCTCTAAGGTATCGGCATCGGTAATTCTGCGGCCATTGACCATGTTCGGTTCCAGCCCCATTTTTTTAAGGACGTGATTTGCTTTTTTGCCTCCACCATGCACTAAAATTTTGTGACCTTCCAGTTTTGAAAATAAGGTCAAAAACTTGGTGAGTGCTGCAGGGTGTTCTATAATGTTACCGCCTATTTTTACTATGGAAAGCTTTTGCTTCATATTGTTTTGCCGTTTTTTGAATCTTCAGGTAAACTATGGATTTCTCGTCACCTTACACTATCGGGTTAACACCTGTCATAAATGTTCCAATATCCGTTTTAGTACCAATTGTGCAGCATAGGTTCGGTTGTTGGCCTGTTCAATGACCAAACTTTGTTCACTATCCAAAACAGCATCCTCTACCACAACATTTCGTCTGACCGGCAAGCAATGCATGAACTTGGCGTCTCCCAATTTTTCTTTGGTCATCGTCCATTCGGTGTCTTGGGTCAAGACTTTGCCATAGTCAGTATAACTACTCCAATTTTTAACATATACAAAGTTCGCATTTTCAAGTGCCATTTCTTGATTGTGAACAATTTTACATCCCTTTGTGATTTCTGGATCCAAATCATATCCCTTTGGATGCGTGATAACAAATTCGACGTCTTGTAATTTCATCATCTCGACAAATGAATTGGCCACGGCGTGCGGCAACGCTTTAGGATGTGGCGCCCATGATAGTACTACTTTAGGGTTGTCATTTACGCTGTTTTCTTCCAAAGTGATGGCGTCGGCCAGAGCTTGTAATGGATGTGCGACGGAACTTTCCATATTCACTATGGGAATATTGGCATATTTTACAAATCCGTTTAAGACAACTTCAGCCTCATCCCTTTCTTTATCAATCAAACTTGCAAATGCCCGAATGGCGACAATATCACAAAATTGGGAAACTACTTGGGCCGCTTCTTTAATATGCTCCGATTTGCCTTGGTCCATTATCGTGCCATCTTCAAACTCCAATTGCCAACCTTCACTGCCAAAATTCATCACCATGACGTCCATTCCGAGATTCATCGCCGCTTTTTGCGTGCTCAAGCGGGTACGCAAACTATTGTTGAAGAACAATAGGCAAATCGTTTTTTGGTTGCCCAATGTTTTAAAGTGATATGGATGTCGTTTTAGATCCAATGCTTCCTTTACTGCTTCTTGCAGATTTCCTAAGTCGTTTATAGACAGGTAATTTTTCATTGCTTACTTCTTATCATTCCCGAAAAGTGGGAATCTAATTATATGGGTCTTGACCGCGCCTATCTGCCGGCAAGGCAGGCCCGACCTTGTATTTAATTTAATTCAGCTCTCAATCTCTCAAAGAAAATATCAATATGTTGCTTTGTGATATTCAATGCCGGTAGAAATCGTAATAATCTTTTATTGGCAGAACCACCAGTAAAGACATGTTGATTGTAAATGAGTTTTTTTCGTAATTCCGCCACTTCGTAGTCAAATTCCAGACCTAACATGAGCCCTCTTCCCTTAATTTTTTTGATGGCTTTAATTTCCTTTGCCCTTTCGTGAAAATAGAGCCCTAATTTATTGGCATTTTCAATGAGTTTTTCCTTTTCCACAACTTCTAAAACGGCCAAGGTGGCAGCACATGCCAGATGATTGCCCCCAAAGGTAGTGCCAAGCAACCCGTAAGACGCTTTAATGGATTCATGTATGAGTACACCACCCACAGGAAAACCATTACCCATTCCTTTTGCAATGGCTATGATATCAGGGGTTATGCTGTGATGTTGAAATGCGAAAAATTTACCACTTCTGCCAAAACCGGATTGTACTTCATCAGCGATGACCAAGACATTATTCCCTTTGCACTTTTCTTGAATGAATTGATAGAATTGGGTGCTAGGTTCATCCAAACCGCCAACACCTTGTATGGCTTCAAGAATTACAGCACAATATTCACCTGTATTTAACGCAGCTTCTAAACCTTTAAAGTCTTCAAAAGCCAAAAAAGTAACTTTTTGCTGCTGGTTGATCGGGGCATTGATTTTGGCATTGTCCGTTGTGGCCACCGCAGCTGAAGTTCGTCCGTGAAAGGCATTTTGAAAGGCGATCACTTTTGATTTGCCGGTATGGAACGATGCCATTTTCAATGCATTCTCGTTGGCTTCGGCACCTGAATTGCATAAGAAAAGGTCATAGTTTTCACAATCTGACAGCTTTCCTAGTTTGTGGGCCAATTCTTCTTGCAAAGGATTTTGAATGGAATTGCTGTAAAACCCAATTTTATCAAGCTGTTCCTTTAATCGGTTTATGTAATGGGGATGGGAATGCCCTATGGAAATAACCGCATGGCCACCGTAGAAATCCAGATATTTTTGACCGTGTTCATCCGTAACCTCTATTCCTTTTGCTGACACCGGAGTTACATCGTAAAGTGGATATACATCAAATAGTTTCATAATAAATTTCAAATTCAAGTGTCAAACTCAAATACAACTTTAAACTCAATAGTTTCTAAACCTTAATTGAACTTGATTTTTGTACTTGCGTTTGCGTTTGTTATCCTTTTCTAATATCACTGATCTTTTCGAACGAAGTGACAATTCCACGAATTAAAGAGGAACTTAAACCCTGGTGTTCCATTTCATTAAGGCCCGAAATGGTACATCCTTTGGGTGTGGTCACCCTATCAATTTCTTCTTCGGGATGGCTGCCTGATTCAATTAATAGGCTAGCTGCCCCATTACAGGTGTGCATGGCCAATTCTTGGGCTTCTTTCGCATCAAAACCCAACTGAATCGCCCCTTGGGTGGTGGCACGTATCAAGCGCATCCAAAAAGCGATGCCACTTGCACAAATTACGGTAGCCGCTTGCATTTGTTCTTCGGGTATTTCTAGCGAATGTCCCATTCTATTAAAAATGGCCTTGGCGAGGTCAATGCGTTTTTTGCCCAAGTCATTGCTGCAAATACAGGTCATGGATTTACTGACCGATATCGCCGTATTGGGCATACTTCTAATGATATGGTTATCAGAACCTATAATGGACTCTATCTTTTTTATGCCAAAACCCGTAATTGTACTTATGACCACATGTTTTTCGGTCAACAAGCCTTTGATATCATATAGTATAGCTTCGAAATGGCCGGGTTGTACTGCAAAAATCAAGATGTCAGAATTTTTGACGGCTTGCGTATTATCGGAAGTCACGGTGACATTACCATACTTTTCAAAGTCTTTGATCTCGCTGATATTACGTTTGGTAAGGTACATCGTGGTTGCCCCATTACTGTGTAAAACACCTTTGGCAATCGCTAGTCCTAAATTACCTGCTCCTATAATAGCTATTTTCATGATATTGGTTATTTGATTCTTCTAAATTTAAAAAGCACTGGCTTTTAGGTTCAATCCCAAATTTTCTTCAAAACCGAACATCAAATTCATATTTTGAACTGCTTGGCCCGAAGCTCCTTTTAATAGATTGTCGATTGCCGAGGTAACCAACAAAATATCGTCGTGCTTTTGTAAATGGATATGGCAATTGTTGGTATTGACTACTTGTTTCAAATGAAGGGGTGCTTCAGCGATATGGGTAAAAACGGCGTTTTGGTAAAAAGAACCGTAAAGCTGTTCTGCAACCTCTAGACTTTCATTAAATTTTGTGTAGGCCGTTGCTAATATTCCACGGGTAAAGTTGCCACGGTGGGGTAGAAAATAGCGTTTGCCCATATCGGTGCCAAAAGAATTTAAACTTTCACCGATTTCACCTAAATGTTGGTGTGTAAAGGGTTTGTACCAGCTGGCATTATTGTTGCGCCAACTGAAATGGGTTGTTTCTGAAGGTTTGATACCCGCACCGGTACTGCCGGTCACCGCATTGATGTGGACTTCATTACTTAATTTTCCGGCTTTGGCCAAAGGTAACAGCGCCAACTGAATCGCTGTTGCAAAACATCCGGGATTGGCGATTGCCACAGCTTTCTTTATTTCTGATTTAAAAAGTTCAGGTAATCCGTAAACGAACTTGTTTCCTTTAAAAACAGCATCGGCCTGTAGTCGAAAATCGTTGCTTAAATCGATGATTTTTGTAGCGGATGAAAATGGATTTTCCAATAAAAATTTATGGGAGTTCCCATGTCCCAAACATAGAAAGACCAGGTCAATGTCAAGGTTTAGGGCATTGGTGAACTTTAAATCCGTCTGGCCAAGTAAATCCGCGTGGGCAGCAGTTATCGCTTTTCCGGCCTTTGTGGTACTGTATATAAAGTCAATTTCGACCTGAGGATGGTGAAGTAATAACCGTATCAGTTCTCCACCAGTGTACCCTGAACCACCTATTATTCCTGCTTTAATCATATTTCAAATTCAAGTTCAACCACAAAATTCAAATTCAATGCATTTTTTAGGATGACCATTTGTATTTGATTTTGACGTTTGTATTTTTTGTACCGCTTATTTATATGTCAATTCCTTATCCCTAGCCATTAACATGGTTGGCTATTTTACCTGGATTCGACAGGATTTTTATAAAACCTTTAGCTTCCTCAGCGGTCCAGCCCTTGTTCATTTCGCCATAGCTTCCGAATGAAGCGTTCATGAGATCGTGGGGTGACGAAATACCATCCAATCGAAACTGAAAGGGATAAAGGCTAACGAAAACATCTCCGCTTACGTTCTTTTGGGTATCGGTGAGAAAAGCTTCAATGTTTCGCATGACCTCATCCAAATAATTACCCTCGTGCAAGAGCATTCCATAAAAATTGCCCTGTTGTTCTTTTTGGTATTGCTGCCATTTGCTGAGGGTATGTTTTTCCAATAAATGGTGCGCCTTAATGATGATCAGTGCGGCAGCTGCCTCAAAACCGACACGGCCTTTGATTCCGATAATGGTATCGCCAACATGAATATCCCTGCCAATGGCATATTTTGAGGCAATAGCTTCCAATTTCTCGATGTTCGCCACCGGATTCCCTTTTTCGTCATCAAGGGCTATAAGTTCTCCATGATTGAAAGTTAGTTTGAGTTGTTTAGGTTCTTTTGATTCAAGTTGACTTGGGTATGCCGAATCTGGCAAGGGCAAATGAGAGGTCAAGGTCTCGTCGCCACCTACTGAAGTTCCCCAGAGGCCTTTATTGATGGAATATTTCGCTTTTTGCCAAGAGTAATCTATGCCATTTTGCTTTAAATACTCAATTTCCATTTCTCGTGAGAGCTGATTGTCTCGAATGGGTGTAATGATTTCAATTTCTGGTGCCAGTGTTTGAAAGATCATATCAAACCTGACCTGGTCATTGCCTGCCCCCGTACTGCCGTGGGCAATATAGCTGGCCCCTATTTTTTTGGCATGGGTAACAATTTCGACAGCTTGAACGATTCGTTCAGCACTCACGGAAAGGGGATAGGTGTTGTTTCGCAGAACATTTCCGAAAATGAGGTACTTGACTACCTTGTCATAAAAGTTTTGTACCGAATCAATAGAGGTGTAACTCGTAGCGCCCAATGACAAAGCTTTTTCTTTGATGACCTGAATTTCTTCTGATGAAAATCCGCCCGTATTGACACTTACGGCATGAACCTCAAATCCTTTTTCTTTAGATAGGTATTTGGCGCAGTACGAAGTATCCAATCCGCCGCTGTAAGCAAGTACTAATTTTTTCATAATTCAATAAATCTTAACTGTCAGTAGGTACGTAATCGAGAATGGGTTTTGGTAATGGACCATCTTGACCACGCTAGATTTGACAGCTTTTATTTTGTTTTCTTTTTTAAGAACATATTTTCTTTAATACCCTTCAATCGATGAAAGACCTTATTGTTCATTTTTCTCTTTTCCAATGATTCGTCATGGGTACTAGGGTCATATAACATTCCGGTGCATAGGCACATTTTACGTTCCGTTCTCGTTAGAATATCAAAGTTTTTACACGTTTGACAGCCTTTCCAAAAATCAGGATCATCGGTAAGCTCAGAAAATGTTACTGGTTTGTACCCCAATTCATAATTCATTTTCATGACGGGAAGTCCGGTAGTGATTCCAAAAATTTTGGCATTTGGAAACTTTTCCCTTGACAAATCAAAAATGGCTTTCTTGATTTTTTTGGCCAGACCTTGTCCTCTATAATCAGGATGTACTATTAAACCCGAGTTTGCAACAAACCCTTTGTTGCCCCAAACCTCGATGTAGCAAAAACCAGCAAATTTATCACCATCCAGAGCAATAACGGCATTCCCGTTTTCTAATCGCTTGATAATGTATTCTGGTGTTCGCATTGCAATACCGGTACCCCGTACCTTGGCAGATTCGGTAATGGTATCACTGATGGTCTGTGCAAATTTAAAATGTGATTCGTTAGCAATTATAATCTTCATTGCTAAAGGATTTAAAAATGGAATAAAATGATTTGTTTGTTTGGCGGGAATGGACTCACCTATTCCCAAAATAGAAATGCACCCTTACGGGCGACGGCGACGAGGTATGAATACAGTAGCTAATGTATTCATGGTAAACGGTGCTATGTAAAACTGCGCGTTCATTGGGATAAATGTACAAATTAATTCTAAAGTCACTAATACTACACCAATTTTTTACGAAAGAACGATTTAATGTTATGATTTTTCAAGATTTCATAAGCGAGATATCCAAAAACGACAAAATATTCAAGGGCAAGTAACCAAAGATTTTCTTTGTAATCAGCATTGGCATAGGCATAATAACTAAATGCAACCATACCAGACCAGATTATGGCAAAACGATATTCGGTAAAAATAGCTAAGACCAACAAAAAGATAACATACCACGGGTGTACCGTTGAAGACAAAAAATAATAAAAGGTCAATAAGGCCAGCATCGAGCTTATGAGGGTTTTGAGGTTTTGGTTCTTTCGAAAAACGGTCAACAGCAGTGCTGCGATGATAACCAATTTAGGAACTAAACTTCCATAAGACTTCACCAATTCCCATGGCTTGGCCTCAAAATAGAGCACCCCGATTTTCTTTACCATATTATATAGTCCTGCATTAAATTCAAAATTGGAAAACCATAGTCCTACGGTCTTGGCATAATTATCAATGAACATGGGAGAATAGAATGGAAGCAGAAAAGCGATACAGGTAAGACCTATAAATCCATAAAAAAAGATACTTTTTTTAAACCCCAAATGTTTTAAAAATAGAGGTAAAAATAGTATAGGAACTAGTTTTAATAGTATGGAGAAGGCATATATTGGGGCAGCGACCTTCCATTTTTCAATACTGACCAGATAAATTGCCCATACAAAAAAGAACAACATCACCCCTTCAAAATGTAAGTTTCCCGTAAGCTCTATGATCACCAATGGATTTAAAAAATACCAAAAGGCAAGGTGACCTGACAGTCTCAATTTTTTCAATAGTCTTTGGGCAAAATAGAGTACCCCAATGTCAGCCACGATAATGAAAATACGCATGGCTACTAAAGAACCCATGATACTGCTACCACCAATAAAAGTCGAAATGAAAAAAATAATTTGGTTCAAAGGGGGGTAATTACTGTAGTGCCGGGCACTCAATGACCCCATACCTTCATGCAAGGTGTGGGAGTTTGCAATGGTAATGTTGTTATTCTCCAAGAATTCATTTGGGGTATATAAATAGGGATTAATACCATTTTTGATGAGTTCCCCATCCCAGATAAAACGGTAAAAGTCTTGAGAAAGATTGGGTTCAACCACTAAGAACACCAGTCGAAAAAGCAATCCGGAAGCCAGTAAAATCTTAAAGTTCCATTTTTCTAGCTGAATCAACTTGAAGTATAAAAAAAATAACACCACAAAAAGGGTTATAAGCATGATGAAATTTTCCCGTTTTAGATCGTATGCAAAGACTGCATACAACAAAAGAATCAAGAATACCAAGAGAATTGGTACTTTATGAAGTTTCCAGTACTTAAAAAACTGATTGGGCATTTTTTGGTCAGATTGTGGTCTACTAAAATAAATCTTTTTTGGGGAGCACAACCCCATAAAAACCCCTTCTTAGTAGATGTTAAGAACCCTTTTCAAGAAGGGAAAGATAGAAGCTTTTTTGAAAAAAAAGTGTGGAGCGCAAAAGCAATACGGTATTAGAGGTTAGAATATCCTTTTGATTTGGCCTAACGGTCGGCAATACCCTTAAATTCAATTGTTCAAAAAAAGAAATCCATACTGGGTCTATAAAGGATCATTGAAATCAACTTACGTATGTTCCCTTTAAATCAAAGAGGCTTGGCCATTACCAATATGTAGGTAATTCAAATAAACCATTGTTCATTACCTCATAACCTTCCCAAAAATGGGTTGTACTTCAATAAGAAATCTGAAATAAATCTATTTACCCTGCTACTTTTCGTACTTTCCTGTTGCATATTTCGCAATTAATGTGCTATTGGGTTTTTTGCAATTTTCCGGAAAGTCTGAAAAGTAGATACAATCCGGTAAGCCATCTTTGAATTTTACGGTCACGGCACCGGTTTGTTTTCCTAATAACCCGCTAAAACCATAATTGGCTTTCAATGCAATCATTTGGGTTTTATCTTGTGATCTAAACTCGCGCACATTGGCAATACTATTGCCAATATATTTATTCATAGCCCAGGTATTGGATTGATTTCTCAATATATCATTGAGCAGCTTTGTATAGTTTTGGTCGCCACTTGGACCGCCCAATATCTTGATTTTTTCATAATTGCTCATTCCCTTTAAGCGCACAGGTGGCCGCTGGGTGGCAAAGGCCAGTAGGTTGTTGGCAAATTGTGTGATGCTTTTTGAATCACATGCGTTCAATCTAAAAAAGTTGGACATATCGCTTTGCAGTGCTTTGGCTTTGTGGATCTGATCTACTGAATTGCCCATCGCATTAGGATTGGTGTACATGTCCATTACGGTTCGCAAGGCGTTCTGATCTTGTTGTGCGACCAAACGCATTTTTGCGGCATATAGTTTGGGGTCTGCGTAAATGCCCGTGCCTACTGTTTTCCAAGCAATGCAATACCTGCTTACCTCAACGCCCCAGCCATCTGTAGTCACACTCTCTCGTGAGCAGACCTCGGTCATTATCTCTACCTTATCTTCGGGGAGTTGATCTGGACATAGACTGCCAAAAGTGTTCAAGTATGCACTTAAAATCATGAGGAAATGGCTATCATTAACATCCAATTCGATATTCTCGAAATGACCTCTATAGACGTAATCAAAAAATGCGGCATTGTTCAATCCCAATGTCTTGAACTGCATTGTTCCCTCATCTTTTCCATTGGTGTCTAGATAGGCAATACGGTCTTGACTGTTGGCCAATTTTTGCTGTTGTTGTTTCAGTCGTTGTTGCGCTACCAATTCCTTTTTTCTGGTATCCAAGAGTCTGGTCAGTTTTTGAAATTGGGCAGATTGTGCGGGCAAATAACTCAAATACTCATTTTTCAAACGTTGAAAAGCGGTATTATCGGCCTGTCCTATCTTACTTTCAATGCTATTTATTTTCGCATCAATCTGGTTTTCTTTTTTCGAAATCAATGTTTTTTGGGCTTTTTTCACTTCATCGTATCCAGAAAATGATGCATAATCTTGTTGAAATACCTTGATTTTTCCGTTAATCTGAGCGATATTCTCATTCTGACTGACCAAGCCTAAATCTGCCTTCACAGCGTTCTGTAGCAGTGCCTTTGCCTTGGTATCCATTCGGGATTGGAATTCGATTTGTTTGGGCCGTGAGGCTTCAGCTACTACTTTTTGTGCCTGTTGTTTTAGTGAAGCTAATTTGGGTAGCGACTGTTTTTCATTATTTAATTTCTCTATGGATGCTAGAATGTCATCAAGTGCTGTGTCGGTCTTTTCGGCAATCAACGCATCGATTTCCACACTGGCCTGCTTCAGTTCGCTTTCTAGAAGTACTGCATACTCGCGAGTCAAACGCTGCTTAAATTGTACTAGTTCCGTTTTTGAAAAGCCGTTTTTTGAGGCCGTTGCCAACTCTTTTTCCAATTGACTTCGTTTGGCGTCAACAGTCGTGATTTTATTCATAAAACCAGGATTGCCATACGCCATATAGTAATTGGTGATAATGTTCTGGAACGCCCAATTGTAATGGGGGTCATTTCTGTAATTGCCTTTAACGAAACAGACTTGGATTTTTCTGAAGTCCTTAACTGCGGTTTTCTGGGATAGCTGTGCGTAAGCCTTTCCGCGATACGGTTCAAAATAGGCTTTTGAGAAATAATTGGCGGCAAGGTTTTCAACCTTCCCTCGATGCATATACCGTAAAGAGGTCGCTTGCGGATATTCCTGCTTAATCAAATTTATCCAACCTGCCAAATCTTTACAGTTCTGTGCGGTCATTAGAACGGCACTAAACATGAAAACGAAAACACATAAAACTCTTTTGGTCGGCATAAATAAAAGTAATGCGATTAATTTTGATTTGAATTGATTTCTATGGATAAGTCTTCAATTTAGGGTATAAAGGTATTAATTAACACCATAATCGATATTGTTGAATACACCTTCGGTAATCTGAAGTACTTCACCGGTATCTGAATTTTCCACACTAAATTCAAACTCACCGGAAATAGTTTGGGCCTCTTTATCGATAGTCGTGATCCTCAAAAACCCAGAACTGCCGTCGGTGTCAAAATCCACATTTGGCCCACCGGTTTCATAGGGTGCATACCCGCCACCAAAGGTTAGTTCCAAAGGATTATCGACAGGGTTATTTACCTGGGCACCTTCGGTTACCAAATCAAAACTTGACCCGGCCATCGCAATGATGATGGCCTCCCCTTCGGTAATATCGTCAAATAGGTCGATACCCGATATTACCAATGAAAAGAAGGCCGGGCTCTCGCTGAGTGCAGCTGAAATGGTGGGCACACCCCTGTCCATAGGTACTGCCTGAAAATCATCACCATTGATTTTTGCCGTGATAAATGAGTCGCCCAAGACCGGATTATCGTCATCTGTTGAACCAGAATCATCGTCACTACTACATGCAATAAATACCATGGAGAGTAGCAATGGAATAAAATATCTCATAAGTCTTTGTTTTAATCAATAGCAAGGTGTGTATTTCTTTCTAGGTTGACCATGGAAAATGTATTATCGTAGGTACTTTTCAGCTTAATGTCAGGGATTAATGGTTTTACCGTTTTTAATGGTTATTTTAAATGCCCAAATGAAATTTTAATGAAAACATTTTTCACCGCCATACTGCTGGTAGGTTGTTACATTTCTTTCGGGCAGATTCAGGTTGCGGACTCGTTACAAAATATCATCAAAAATTATAAAGGGATTGATACTACTTTGGTCAATTTAAGACAGCGGTACGTCGCCAATAAAATGCTGCAAACCCCATCTGACACCACTTGGTTGACCTATAATCTAAAGACCTTATCGTTAGCTGAGCAATTGAATTATGAAAAGGGAAAGTTGCTGGCGAGCAATAATGTTGGCGTGGTGTACCATTATTTTCTATCAGACCCACTTACCGCACTTGACTATTATCAAATGGCATATGCCATCAGTGAAACGAACCCTTCATTTAAGCGATACCAATTTGCCTCGCTCACCAATATGGGCCTTATCCATTACGAGCAGGAAGATTTTGACAAGGCATTGCCCATTTTTAAGAAACTCTTGGCCTTTCCGCAGCGAAAGAGCAATAGCCTATCGAATATCGGAAACATTTTTGGTCTTCGGCAACAAACCGATTCTGCGGTGTACTATTTTAAAGCTTCCATTAAGGAAGCGGAACATACCGGAGACGTACTTCAGATTGCCAATGTAAAGAGTAATTTGGGCTTGGTACAAGCACAGGCCGGACGCCTAGACGAAGGCTTGGCCAATACTTCGACAAGTCTTAAAATGATAGATTCGTTAGATCTTGAAATGTTGAGAGTGCCTGTTTACATAAACGCTGCAGAAGTGTATATGCATAGCGATGATTTGGAAAAAGCCGAGTCGTACGCCCAAGCCAGTTTAAATGCCGTCAAGTCGTTGAACAATCTCTATACCGAGACGAAATCCCTTCAGACCTTGGCCAAAATCCAAGAAAAAAAGGGGGATTACCAAAAAGCACTTGAAAACTTCAAAGCCTATACCACCTTGAATGATAGCCTAATCAATGCAGACCTCAAAGTTGAAATATCACGGAAGGAAATTCAATATGAAGCCGATAAAAAAGAAGCTCTTGCCTTGGCCGAAACAGAACGTCAACGCGCCATCAAAAATGCCTTTATTCTCGGCGGCGGAGGCATTATCGTAACATCTTTATTCGCTTTTGTATTGTACCGAAGAAAACAAAAAGCAGATACGGAAAAAAAGGACGCCGAGTTTAAGGCCACGGTGGCTGAGGTGGAATTGAAAGCTTTGCGGGCGCAAATGAACCCACATTTTATTTTCAACAGCCTTAATTCCATTGGTGATTATATTTTGAAAAATGATAGTCAAGCGGCCAGCGACTATTTGGGTAAGTTTGCCAAATTGATGCGAATGACCTTAGAAAATTCTGATAAAAAAGCAATCACCTTGGCAGAAGATATCGCATTGCTCAAGACCTATCTCGCCATAGAACGGAAACGGTTTGAAAATACCTTCGATTTCGATATTGAGGTGGCTGATGATTTGGATGCCGATGAAGTACTGTTGCCCCCTATGCTATTGCAGCCCTTTGTAGAGAATAGCATCATTCACGGTTTGTCCACCATTGAAAAAGGTGGAAAGATCAATATCTCATTTGAAAGCCAAAACGATGAATTGGTTTGCACAGTTGACGATAACGGTGTTGGGCGCAGGTCAGCCCAGACATCGATTCGAGTGAACGGAAAAAGTTCTAAAGGCGTTGCCATCACCCAAAACCGAATTGATGTACTCAACAACACTAATAATGCCAATGGTTTGATCAAGATCATAGATAAGGATGCCGGCACGAAGGTAATCGTAACATTGCCATTACACTCGGCTTAGTGTTCATCCGCACCTAATTTGAAGTATTCTTATCTTTAGTGGCAAAACGCGACCTGCTTGAACTTGAACCACGATGATAAAAACCTTGATTGTTGATGATGAAGCCCACTGCATCAACAGGCTGTTGCATTTAATCGAAAGACGACCGAATACGTTTGAGGTCATTGAAACTTGCCGAACCTTAGAAACGGCTCTCGAAGCTGTCAAAAACAATGAATTGGATTTGGTGTTTTTGGATATTGAAATCAATGACAAAACGGGTTTTGATTTTCTTCGTCAAGTAGAACATATCCATTTCAATACCATATTCACCACCGCCTTTAACAATTATGCGATAAAGGCCTTTAAGTATAGTGCCTTTGATTATCTAATGAAACCCATCGATGTAGATGAATTCAACGAATCCATAGAACGACTTATAGGGAAAATGGTGCAAAATCAGAAGAATAACCAAGTAAAAGCCCTGCTTGAAAATGTCGAACGGCCGCAACCCAATTTATTGACGGTCTCTTCGGTAGATGGTTTTGAGACGATTCCAATTGCCGATATCATTCATCTTGAGGCCAGCGGAAACTATACCTATCTCCATACCAAAGACACCGAAAAGATTGTTTCTAAGCCTATTAAGTTCTACGAAGACCTGCTTGATAAAGGCAATTTCTTCAAATGCCATAAATCACATCTCATCAAGTTGGACCAAGTGAAAAATTATCATAAAGGAAAACAGGCCTATGTAATCATGTCCAATGGCAACCAAGTTCCTATAGCCGTAAGGCGAAAAGAGGAATTTCTTGGTAAGTTTGATATTTAAGGACTATTGATTTGGGATATTACAATAGCGTAAAATGTTGCACTTAATTTATTGGTTGTGACGGCTAAATTTCAAAAAAAACTATGGTTTACAAGCCACAGCTACCGGAAGTAAAAAAGCATATTGACCACTATTGGGTCCTTAAAAGGGTAGCCCTGCAAGCGTTGGATAGTAGTCATATGTATGCCTATCCTGGCATAACCCCAGATATGATCATTGTACTTGATGGCCATTATACGATAACATATATGGGGAAAACATTTTCTTCAAACCGAAGTTTGCTTTTTAGTTTCATTCATCATAGCGTACACATAGACTTTTCTGGCCTTCAAAGCTGTATTATTGTAAAATTTAAGTCAAGGGGGCTTTCTTCCCTAAAACCTTTTCTTCCTTTTAGTGCCGATACGATTATGAGGGATTCGGTAGCCTTTGCCGATGATGTATTTGGCGCCGATTTTAAAACCTTTAATAACAGACTGTTGCACATCGACCCAATTACATGGGTAGATGAACTTGATCAATGGTTTGCTGCGGCCTATAAAAAAGAATTTGAGGGTTTTGTAGTCGAGATGTCACAAGAAGTAAGCAAGAATTGTGATTTGAAGGTTATTATGGATGCCACAGGGTACTCTTATTCGACCTTAGAGCGTTACTTCAAAAGAGAAACGGGACTGACACCTAAACGTTTTCAGACTTTACAACGCTTTAAAAAAGCACTTCGTGAACTCCATACCACAACGAATAAAGATTGGCAGCACTACATATCTAAATACGATTATTATGACCAAAGCCATTTTATTAAAGAAATGAGACGATTTACGGGCCATACACCGTCAGAACTACTGCAAGTTCCAAGTTTTATCAAAGTACGCCCCGATTATAGTTGACGAATTTTTACAATGGTGTTCTATTATCAATGCCAATCTTTGTCAAAAACCGAAGATGATGAAAAAAATATGGATATACTTTGCTGTCAGTTCATTGTTAAGCTGTTCATCTGGAAAAAACCGTATCTACAAAGAAGATTCAAATGCAGCGCTGCAACATATTTTAGATAAAAACTGTTCCCACAAAGAAACAACCGTCATAGGGGTGTCGCTAACAGTTATTTCTCCCGAATTGAATATTGACTTTTCGAACAGCTGCGGATTTGATAGTTTAGAAAAGACAAGTTTAGTAAAAGTGGAACAGCCTTTTAGAATTGCCAGTTTAACAAAGGTTTTTGTTGCATCCGCTATTTTACGATTGTATGAAAATGGGTTGCTATCACTTGATGATTCCATCTCAGCATACATTTCGCAAGAACACATTACTATTTTGAGGGATGGTGGATATGACCCGGATAAGATAACTATTCGGCATTGCCTTAGTCATCGCAGCGGATTGTATGATTATGCCGTAGGTGGGCCTGAATATATTGAAGTGGCTTCAAAAGATCCTTCAAAACGTTGGACCCGTACCGAACAGGTCCAGTTTGCTATGGAATACGGGAAACCCCATGCAACACCAGGTGTTGAAGAACATTATAGTGATACGGGGTATGTATTGTTGGGTGAGATTATAGAAAATGTGAACCAATTGGGACTTGCCAAGAGTTTACGCCAACTCTTAAAATTTGACAAATTAGGGATGTCAGCTACCTATCTAGAGAGTCTTGAAAAACGCCCTGACGGTCTATTGCCAAAGGTGAAAAGATATATGGGTGAAATTGACGCCTCAGATTGGGACAATTCAATTGATTTGTATGGAGGGGGTGGGCTGATATCCAATACCCATGACCTGACCGTTTTTTTACAAGCCCTTTTCAATGGAAAAGTATTTGAGAAGGATACGACGCTGGATGTTATGTTGTTGAAAATGGGTTATGGAGACAGGTCTGGGGTTCTTCCTGCACAACGTCTTGGATTTACCAGTATTATTGGAAAAAAATCAGGGGTCGAAGTGTATCTGCACTCTGGGTTTTGGGGTACGGTCTTCATGCATATACCTGCGTATAACTGCAGTATTGCCCTTAATAATACGTACGATGGCAATAGCGATGTATTACAACAAACCATTGATTACGTATTGGCAAAAGGGAAGAATAAAAAGTCATGATTATAAAGCTGTTTTTAAATGTTACTTTTTACCATGGCTAAGCTAAAACTGCTACAGCCAATATAAAACAAGGTGCACTTTGTGTTCTTCGACGTAAAGTGCGCCTTGTTTTAATGCCAGCTCATTAAACACCGATAAGAATTTCTGCAACGCCATTGGTCAAGTCGGCGGCACGGTCATCATAAATCTCTAAATCTGCGGTATAGGTTCTCGGTAGATCCATATTCCAAATTTCCATCCAAGTATTGATGACGGCATCTTTGGTCAAATCACCTTCAGCCATAAATTTGACAAATTTCGATTTTGCAACCAATTTTACCGTTAAGTCTTCGGGTATGTTGTCGAGGCTAGCCACTTTATAACCGATGGTAATTTGATAAGGTTGTGTATGGTCACCTTCGTAGTCAGAATAAAGTGCGTAGACTGTTTCATTGATTTTGTTGGGTACTTTGTGACCGATGTTTTCGCTCATAAAACGCTGCCATAGGGCAGGAATGTCTTGTGCTGCTTTACCATTTTCATTTGAGGTTGATGTCGAAATACCTACTAGGCTAAAAGCCTCTTTTGTTAAAGTTGTCATGCGTATCAATTTTAATTTTAAACAAAACTAAAATAGCATAGTGACAAGGGTATGTCAGGGGTTGTCTTGAGTGCCATAATATTTTTTGTAATACTCTTCTAAAGTCATATCATGGGATTCAAATTGTTCTGAAAGGGGTATGATTTTTTGAATGTAATCTATTCGAAATACTCGAAATTCCTTACGAAGTCGACAAAATGCAATCAAAAGCCAATTGCCTTCGGTACTATAGAGTGCAAAGGGTTCAATATCTCGTTCGGTACGTATTTGAAGCGACGAGAAATATACAATTCGCAATAGCCGAAAGTCGGTAATAGCGGCTTGAATTTGCATTAGATAGTTGCTGGTCTTTTGGTGCGTATGGTTACTTCTAAAATAGACTCGATTTGATAGTAGTTCGGTCTTTTCTTTTTGCGGACCTTTTAGAAGGGCTTTTATCTTTTGAATAGCCTCTTGATAGTGCTGCACGAATGATGCATCTTTGTTTTTGACCACCAATTGCTCAGCAGTAATTAAGGCGTTTGCCTCACTTTCAGAAAACATAATGGGCGGCAATTTATAGCCTTCCATAATACTATAGCCCCGACCTTCTTCGGTCACTATCGGAATACCTGATTTTTCAAGCGTTCGAATATCACGATAAATGGTCCTTACACTAACGTTGTATTTTTTGGCCAATGCCGTTGCCGTTACGATTTTTGAAGATTGTAACTGGGTAAGTATGGCAGTCAATCGTGAAAGTCTTGGCTTTTCTTCCATCTTTGAACTTTATTATGGGCCATGAAGCTCATCATAAAATTGGAAAACACCAATTAATGAAACAATTTCAAGGAAAAGAAATTTAAGCTTTGGCCGTCAACGATTTAAAGAAGACGAAACCGAAACCTAAGAACAACATCAAATGAAAAGGAAACAATCCGTAGTCATTTAAGGGAATGGCGCTATACATGCCGAACAAAAAGTAAATCATCAGACCAAATTCAATGACCATATTTGGTGAAAGCTTTTTGGTGATATATTTATTTCCCTTCCAGCTATCCGTAAGGCTATTGATGTTGAATTTTGGTGTTCGAACAAATTCGCTGCGTTTGCCCAAATGGCCTTCCATTACCGCAATGGAGTTGTGCAATGACAAGCCTAATGCCACAGAGAAGAAGGTGAAGAATAATTTAATGTAGTCTACAAATTTGTCAAAACCACTGCCCTGTATGCTCTTATAGGTAAACCAATAGCAGAAAAATAAAATGATGGTACTTACGATAAAGAAACTGGTAACCTCAAATACCCATCCCAAATGACCATAAGTGTTCTTAATATAGAGCATGGGTATACTCAATAGTGCCACAATGAAGACACATAAGAACATGGAGCTGTTCAATAAGTGCATCACACCATGGAACTTGGTCTTGAAATCAATGTTCTTTGATTTTACTACGCTTAGCACTGTTTTTCTAAAGTTTTCAGCCCCACCCTTGTTCCATCGAAACTGTTGCGAACGCGCAGCACTCATTACCACGGGCAATTCAGCCGGGGTCTCAACATCTTCCAAATACTTGAACTTCCAGTTTTTTAATTGTGCGCGATAACTGAGGTCTAAGTCCTCAGTAAGGGTATCCCCCTCCCAGTTACCGGCATCTAGAATACAGGTTTTCCTCCAAATACCTGCAGTACCGTTAAAATTGATAAAGTGTCCTTTTGAATTACGACCTACCTGTTCTAAGGTAAAATGCGCATCGAGGGCAAAGGCCTGAATTCTTGTAAGTGTAGAGTAATCCCTATTGATATGCCCCCAGCGCGTCTGTACTACACCAATTTCACTGTCTTTAAAGTATGGTACGGTTTTTTTCAACCAGTCGCTTTCGGGTAAAAAGTCTGCGTCAAAAATAGCGACAAATTCCCCTTTCGCGATTTCTAAACCTTCTTTTAAGGCGCCAGCCTTAAAGCCTTGGCGATTTTCCCTGCGTATGTGTTGAATATCCAATCCTGTTTTTTGAAGCTCTTCGATTCTAGAGGCCGTCTCTATTACGGTATCATCGGTAGAATCGTCTAAAACCTGAATTTCCAGTTTGCTTTTGGGATATTCGATTTTAGCAATATTATCCAGCAACCGCTCCATAACATATTCTTCATTGTAAATGGGCAATTGTATGGTAACGTGTGGTATTTCCTTAGGATCCAAAAGATTGAATTTCGGCGCTTCTTCGTTTTGGCGCTTATTACTCAAATAGTTGACCAATAAATTTAATTGCGCCAGGCTATAGCAAAAAATTAAAATCAATGCGAAACTGTAAATAGCGATGATGATGTAAGCGATTGTTAGTCCCATAATTATTTAATGCTGTATTTGAATATCCAACCTAAAATTTTAATGCCTGCAAATATAGCACCTTTTACGGTACCTGATACTTTTGAGACTCCGATTCTTTTCTTGTAACGTACTGGTACTTCGGTATATGCCAATTTTTTGCGTAAAGCTTTCAATTGCATTTCAACCGTCCACCCGTAAGTTTTGTCCTGCATTTGCAATTCTTTGAGCTTTTCGTATTTAATGGCCCTAAAAGGTCCTAAATCCGTAAACTTTGCCCCAAAAAACAAGCGCATCAAAAAAGTGGCCAATTCATTGCCAAAAATCTGGGGAAACGTCATTGAACCTGCTTCGCGTAGTTCTTTTTTCCGTGCACCGATGACCAAATCCATATTCCTATTTAGTATGGGAGCTACTACCTTATCCAAATCATCTGGGTAATCGGAGTAGTCTCCGTCAATAAATACGACAATGTCAGGTTGTTTGGATTGTTCTTCGATATACTGCAGTCCTTTCAAGCAAGCATATCCATAGCCTTTTCTATTTTCAGTCAAGACCGTGGCACCTGCTTTTTGTGCATTTTCTACCGTATCGTCGTTTGAATTATTGTTGACAACAATAATCTCAGCTACTGAATTTGGCAGTTCGCTTACCACCTTACCAATGGAATCCCCTTCATTAAAGGCTGGAATGATAACTTTGATTATAGCACTCATTTAAGATTGGAGAGTTTGTTCTCTTTTTTAAAGCTGCTAAAGCTAAACCATTCTTTTATCTTTTTTCCATTTTTATATTTCTCCGCAGATTTTAACTCTTCGTTTCTATATTTCAGGCAATACCCGTTTTTAATGCCGTCTTTTAATTGACACTTGTGGTCGACTTTTTGATTTTCATCATAGAATAGCCACCAGTTTACTTTATTGCCCTCATCAAAGTGGCCTTCGCTTTTTAACCTTCCAGTCTTATCATAAGCGTACCAATAGCCAACTTTGACATTATCCTTAAAATGGCCCTGTTCACTGATTTTTCCATTTTCGTAGTAAAATTTCCAAAAATCTTCCTTTGAGTCCCCCTTTTTCCAGCCTTGTGCCTTCAATTGTCCATTTTCATAAAATTCCCTGTGATACGATTTACCCAGTGAAGCACACAAAAAGAGCAAGATAAGAAAGCGGGACATTGTTATTTTTGATTTACCAAATTCATTAGGTCAACGTCATTGCCCAACAATACCTGATTGCTATCAATACGTCCTTTTAATGGACCATTCTCTAGCTTCAATACTCCACGAGGACATACCGCGGAACAGATACCACAACCGACACAACTAGAGCGAACAATGTTTTCGCCTTTTTGTGCATAGGCACGTACATCAATGCCCATTTCACAGTAGGTAGAGCAATTACCACAAGAAATGCATTGCCCTCCGTTGGTCGTTATCCTAAATTTTGAGAATAAACGTTGTTGAAAACCTAAGATCGCGGCCATAGGGCAACCAAAACGACACCAAACGCGGTTACCAAGAATAGGATAGAAGCCGGTACCGATCACCCCAGAAAAAATACTTCCTATCAAAAAGGAATACGATTTACGTAGTGTTTCTGATTTGAAAAGGAATACGTTACCATCACCACTTAAAAAATGCATGCCTATCAAAGCCATAATGATTACAAAGTACCCTATTGCCCCATACTTGGCATCTTTTTGTAATTGTTCTCTTTTGAAAATCATAACCAGCGCAAAAACCGTTGTTAATAAAACGGCTACGCTAATTAGAAACGTACTTTTGGTCAACCAATATTTACTGGTATCATTACCTAAATAAGAATAAATTACTGCGGTAGTCATCAAGGTAACAAAAACGACGACACTGTGTACGACCCATCGTTCAATATTCCAGGCCTTTACGGTTTTGTCGCTCAGTTGCCTGAAAGAATCACCCGCAGTCTCTGCCAAACCACCACAACCACAGACCCAAGAACAGTACCATCTTTTACCGAACTTAAAGGTCAAGATCGGACTTATTATAAAGATTGTTGCTATTCCAAATATCAGTAATGCGAAACCAATGTCTCCAGAGCTTAAAAAGCTTTTGATACGGTAACCCTCAAAATTGTAATAATTCAAAGGCCACATATTTTTGAGGTCGTAGTAGGGAAGGCTGCCTCCATTTAACACTGAACTACCATTCAATCGAGCCATTACCTCAGGAATTATGAAGGCAAAAGCGGTTTGAAAGAACATCACGCTAATGGTACGGATTCGTTCGTAACGATTATGACGGTATTTCCATAAAAACTTGATTCCGAAAGCCAGTATCGCAACGGTATAAAGGGTTCCATAGACGAACCATTGACTGGCCGGATTTCCGCTCAACGCACGACTCAGGGGGTCAAAAAGACCGATTACCCCTTTATTATCCCCTTTTGCGACCAGGCCCAAATATTCTGGATAGAAATAGAGAATGATGTAGAAACTCGTCAGGGCAATGCCTGCCATCCATCCCCAGAAGCCTTTGCTCGATATCGATTTGAACCATACCCCATCATTTTTGATGCCTGGTTCTTTGTTTGCATACATATCCCAAGCGAACCAAACTGTACCGGCCGTGATTGCACCCAAAGAAATACTTAACCAAAGGGCTTTATTGGGTAGGTTAACATTGAATGCGGCCAATAAAATAACCGTTAGACCAAAGAAACCGATCAGCGTTGCAATTTTTTGGTTTCTGCTCAATTGTTTAGGGGGTTGCCCTGTTAAGGCCATGCTTCTATCGTAAGTGCTCATAATTTGTTGATAGTTTATTTAGTTTTATTGATGGTGAAAGTCAAAGGCTAGGCATGTTTCATTCAAGAAAATGGAACACGGTAAAAAAGTAACCATCAACTAAATTGAAATATTCTTTTTATACTTTTCTTTTTGGTTTTGACCGACTTGCCAAAGTCAGCATTGAATTTTGACACGATCTGATTTTCATAGTTCCTATAAAATTCCGGGTCAAAGTTGGCATCGATCAAATGTTCCATAACGTAATCAACATCCCTTTCTGCGGTAAGCCATCGGTCAAAGATTTCGTGACGCATTCGAATTCCGAACGTATTTATTCCTAAGAACAAATTGGTGTCTTTGTGAAAAGAGATGGTGACACAGACTTTCTCTGTATCATGTCGCCAATGAAACTGCTCTTCATAATCTTGCTTGCCACGAGCACCGAATACCCAACCATAGGTTTGGTATTCAACATCTAAGAACTTGGCTGAATTGAACCAGTGCCCAGGTTTATATTCCAACTTATTTCCACAAATGGTCTGTGCTACGGTTTCCCCCATCATTCTACCGGTATACCAAACGGCTTCAATAGGTCGACGGTTACCAATGGCCTCATGCTGCTCGGCACAGTCACCAATGGCATAAACATCTTTTACATTGGTTTCTAAATGACGATTAACCTTGACGCCGCGCCCAAGCTCAATATCAGAATCCTTAAGAAAATCGATATTGGGGGTAACCCCTGCTGTTAAACCGACCATATCACAAGCCAGTTCTTCACCTGTCTCCTGAATGATGACCGACTTGACCTTTCCGTTTTCATCACCAACGATTTCTTTGAGGTTGGTGGCCAAACGTAAATCAATATGATGCTCCTTAATATGTTCATTGATCAATTGTGATTCCCCATTGGGTAAGACACCGTTCCAGAAACTATCTTCGCGTACTAAAAAGGTCACTGGAATGTCACGGCTTCTCAACATCTCGGCGAGTTCAATACCAATTAAACCTCCACCAACGATAACAGCGCGTTTGCATACCTCTTTATTTGGTGCATTGACTTCCAATAGATCCAAATCCTGCTTAGAATATAAGCCTTGAACCCCATGCAGGTCTTGACCTGGCCAACCGAACTTATTCGGTTTAGAACCCGTGGCAATAATCAATTTATCATATTTGAGGGCCCTCGAGCCATCTAAAAGTAGCTGTTTATTCTCGGTGTCGACACTATTTACAAAGGCCCGCACCAGTTCAATCCTGTTTTTTTCCCAAAACCAGTTTTCATAGGGTTGAATATGTTCAAATTTCATATGCCCCATGTATACATACATCAGGGCTGTTCTTGAGAAAAAATAATCGGTCTCTGCAGAGACGATGATGATTCTTTTGTCAGAAAGTTTTCGGATGTGCCTGGCAGCGGATACGCCAGCAATTCCGTTACCTATGATAATAATGTTCTCCATTTGGATCTTTATGTTGGTTACGCTTTGTGTCGTTCTTAAAGATATGAACTTAACCTAGAAAGATAATTTAGAAAGGATTTAAATAAAGCAAAAATATACGGGTATATATTAAAGATACGATAGGCTTTTGAAATCTTAAATAATTCATAAAGTGCCTATAAAACTGTAGGGCAATGAAATAACACACGACTCAACCACAGATTTGATCAACTAAATTTTACAAAAATGAAAAATAGAATAACACTGACCGCCCTGTTTTTGATAGCCTTATTTCAGATAGGGTATGCACAAAGTACCTCAAAGTTCTTTACTGATGCAGATACTTTTTTCAAAACTTACGTAAAGAATGGCAAGGTTGACTACAAAGCCATCAAAGCCGATCGTACCGCTTTAGACGAACTCATACAAACGGCCCAAGGGATTTCGGTATCGGTTGATGACCAAAAAACGTATCAAGCTTTTTGGATCAATACCTACAATTTATCCGTGATCAAGGGAATCGTTGATAATTATCCTATTAAATCCCCTTTGGATAAAGCTGGTTTTTTCGACAAAACAAAATATGATGTTGGTGGTAAAAGCATCACCCTAAACGATATAGAAAATAAGTTGCTCAGAGCTAAATTTCCGAAAGAAGCACGGTTTCATTTCGTATTGGTCTGCGCTGGTTTGGGTTGCCCACCGATAATTAATGGCGCGTACTTGCCAAATACTTTAGAAGCCCAGTTGCAGAAGCAAACAGAATTATCATTGAACAATCCGAATTTTATCAGGGTCAAGGGAAATAAAGTACAGCTTTCACAACTTTTCGAGTGGTATAAAGGTGATTTTACCCAAGGTGGAAAAAGTCAAGTCGATTTCGTAAATCAATATCGAAGGGAAAAAATTGATGATGGCGCCAAAGTAGGGTACTATTCTTACAACTGGAGCTTGAATGAAACCAAATAATTAAACAACAACACTTTAAACAATCAAAATGAAAATTTTAAAAAACCATGTTTTAATGGCTGGACTTCTTTTGTCCACACTTACGCTAATTGCCCAAGATGATATCGACGATGGAGGAAGTGTTATTCAGAACTTAACGCCCTCTAAATTGATAGCCCAAGGCCAATGGGATATTAAATTATTCAATAATTTTTTCACTCAAAATGAGAGTACTTTTCCATCTGAGGATGGAATTCGACAAAATTTCTTCACTTCTACTTTAGAGGTTTTTACAGGAATTTCACCCAATAGACGGGTTAATATCGGTGCCATTGTTGAATATCGAGCCAACGGAAGGGATTTTGTTTTGATTGATGGAAGTACCGAACGAAGAACAACGACCGGGCTGACCTCTTTTGCACCGGCAATTAAATTCGTCCCCTTTAAAAATGTCGGTAACTTTTCAGTCTTAAGTGCTTTTTCGATTCCGCTCATCAGTGATGAGTTTGATGATAATGGCGTGTTTTTGGATCAAAATGGATTTACATGGCAGAATAGGTTCTTTTATGATTACACGTTTCCTGGAAAAAAATGGCAGATATTCAGTGAGGTGAATTCTGAACTCAATTTTGGTGACGAAGAAGATAGCTTTGCAAATAATAGCCTACGATTGACACCTGGGGTCTTCTTGAGTTATTTTCCAAGTTCCAAGTTTACGGTCTTGGTTTTAGGGCAACATACCGAACTGATAGATTTAGGAAATGACTTTAGCCAAAATTTTACAACGTTAGGTGGAGGGGCTAAATACCAATTGACCAAAGAATTGAATGTAGAGTTCCTTTATACCAATTTTGTAAGGGGTAGGGATACTGGTCTTGGTGAAAGTTTTAACATAGGTTTGCGCGCTGTTTTTTAGACTTTAGAACACAAAAGAAGTATTTTAGAAGTCTTAATTTTTTATCTATGAAAAGATTAGGGCTTCTCTTTTTATGCCTTCTCCAGTTCTCTTGTAAGAGTCAGATCGAAGAAAAAATCAATGGAATAAGTTTTGTCGGTTCCCGCGAAAAAGTCACCCAAGAGCAGGTTGACCCCGTCGTCAAGATAAATGCAAATTATGCGGCAGTGATGCCTTTTGGCTTTCTTCGAAGCCTTTCTGAACCAAACGTGGTTTTCAATACCGATCGCCAATGGTATGGTGAGACCTTTGAAGGTGCCAAGCAGTATGTACGGATGTTGCAAGGGAATAATATCAAGATTATGGTAAAACCCCAGATATGGGTCTGGCGTGGTGAATTTACAGGTGATATCAGTATGGAAAATGAAAGTACTTGGAAAACGTTTGAGGCTACCTACACCGATTTCATTTTAACCTATGCAAGACTTGCCCAAGAAGTGGATGCAGAGCTTTATTGTATCGGTACCGAGTTAGAGGAGTTTGTAAAGCAGCGGCCAGGTTACTGGAATGGGCTGATCGCAAAAGTTAGAAAGGTATATTCAGGAAAACTTACTTATGCCGCTAATTGGGACGAGTATACAAGAACACCATTTTGGGAACAACTTGACTACATCGGTGTTGATGCCTACTTTCCATTATCAGATGAAAAAAATCCGAGCCAAGAGCAAATGAAAAGTGGATGGCAAAAATGGAAAATGAAACTTGCTGAACTGTCCGAAGAAAAAAATAGGTCGGTGATCTTTACCGAATTCGGATATCGGAGTATGGATTATACCGCGAAGAAACCTTGGCTTGTAGATCGCAACCAAATGGATGTAAACCTACAGGCCCAGGCAAATGCCACCCAAGTTACTTTTGATGAGTTTTGGAACGAAGATTGGTTTGCTGGCGGTTTTGTTTGGAAATGGTTCATACATCACGAAAGGTCTGGTGGATCAGGTGATAATCGCTTTACACCACAAAATAAACCTTCAGAAGAGGTAATAAGGGAATTTTATGGTTCTTATTAAGATAAATGCGCCCCTAAATGTTTAGGCGCTCCATTTTTTTTATGTTCTTTATCGCCTTGGCGGTAAATGGTCAAAACGTGGTCGTTGACCTGAAAATACAGGGCAATAAAAAGACGAAAACGACATTCTTGAAAAAAATCGCCCGATTAAAACCGGGCATGGCCCTAGACTCTTCTTTTATCGAAAAAGATATTAACCGAATCAAACTGCTACCAAGTATAGCCCATGCGTATTATCAGGTTTTCGAAACGGATCAAGAGGGGGAGTATAATGTGTATTATGGTGTTGAAGAGAATTTCACGATAATTCCCTTTGCGAGTGTTTATACCTCGAATAATGATGAATTCGCATTCCGGGTTGGGTTGCAAGAGTTCAATTTTTTGGGTCGGGGAATCACATTGGGGGCTTTTTATCAATATGATATTTTCAATTCTTATGGCGTAAATGTTCGGGCACCGCATCTGATAACCCCGAAAATAGGCCTGGCCTTTAGTTATCAGGATTTGACGACCCAAGAACCTGTTTTTCTTGATGGTGGAACTGCCGATTACCGCTACAATAATGAATCCATTGAATTATTGGCACTATATGAATTTGATTTCAAGCATCGCATTGAATTCGGTTTAAACCTCTTTACCGAAGATTATTCTTTTATATCGGGAAGCACTGACCCCAACGTTCCGCAAAGTTTGGTTGTGGACAAATATTTATACAAGTTCATCTATGATTTCAATGGAATCGAATATTATTATCACTACCTATCAGGCTTCAGAAGCACGTTGAACTTTCAATTAGTACGTAGCCAAGACCAGACTTTACCCGATTTCGCTATAGGATTTAATGACTTCTTATATTTTAAACGATTTGGGAAAAGAGGGAATTGGGCGAACCGATTACGCTTGGGTCTAGCCAGTAATATCGATACACCGTTTGCACCATTTGCAGTAGATAATAATCTAAATATTCGCGGTGTGGGAAATACGATTGATCGGGGTACCGCAGCGATTGTTTTGAATTCAGAATATAGGCATACCCTAATCGAAAAAGATTGGTTCGTTTTACAGGGTAACCTTTTTATCGATGGGGGTACATGGCGCAACCCAGGTGGCGATTTTGGTGATTTTGCCGATGATCAAAATTTAAGGATTTACCCAGGGGCCGGTCTTCGATTTATCCATAAACGCATTTTTAATGCTATCTTTAGAATAGACTATGGGCACGGGGTCACTAGAGAGGCCACAAGGGGAATCGTTTTTGGTATTGGCCAGTACTTCTGATTTGCCATCGAGATAATTTACATTTTATCGTATTTTTTTGCATTTCATCGATTAGATACTATATTTGCTAGTGTACAAGCGTATTAAATTATGAAGAATAGCCTTATTTTCATCCTCGGTTTTATTTGTTTTCACTCCGCTATGGCCCAAAAGAAAGGTTTTTATAAGATCAGCGCAGAAAGTGGTGACGGCATTTATTCCCTATTGAGAAAACAGGGCTTGGATCCAGTGAAACACTATGCTGAATTTATAGCTTTGAACGAAAAAAACCTTACCAATGGCAGTGAACTGAGGTTAGATCGTGAATATTTGATACCAGATACCCCAGATTCTTACAGAAAAAAGGCAGTTAGCATCACTAATGGTAAAGAACTATCACTTTTTGAAAAAGAGTTGGCCCAAATATCCCCCAAAAGTGAGAAGCTAAAAAATGCGGTCATATATTTAATGGCTGGCCAACAAACAAGTATTGAATCCAATAAGATAAGTGTCCTCAAGGATGAAATCATGCAACAGCTTGCTGAAAAATTGATGGTACATGGAGCCCAAGTCTATCTCGTTGAAAATAAGAAATCGTCTGTCAATATCCATGAAATGGGATATTATGTAGAGACGATTAATAAGCGTTATTTAAAAAACAGCGGAAAATACCAACGACTTCTACTCATCAATCTCAATAAGGGGGTTACCGATAGTAAGTACTTTGATGTATCGGTTTTCCACCATGACAATAGTGCATTGGGGGAGCGTTTTGCAGAAAATATACAGCATATTTTCAATGAGAACCGTATTACGAAAGACCGTAAGACATATACTGAGGTGTTTTCAGATAAGAACACCATTTACCTTGCAAAAAATGCCCTGCCAGCCATTACATTGATAGATATTGGGGATTCTAAAGACCCTAACATCGAAGAGCGTATTGCGATAGGTAAAAATGAAAAAGACTTCACTAACATGATTACCAGCGGTGTTTTGAATGATTATGCCGACATTGAAATAGAGGAATAAGCTGCACAATTAGTACTTTTAGGTAAAAAAGATTAGTGCGGTTACTCGTTTTCCTTTTAGTCGTATTTAATGTTATCAAGCTGTTCAGTCAAGATTCTTTGGCCACTGCCGTAGCCACTCGAGGTGATGGTGTGTATTCATTACTAAGAAAAAATAACATCGACCCTTCTAAATTCTATGCGGCGTTTATAGAGGCGAATAAAAACCTCATCGGTGAAGAAGAAGTCTTAAAAGCTGGGCAAACCTATTATTTGCCAGATACGATAACGCTTTCAAAAGCGATTGACGGTAATCTAAAAAGTAGTCGTAACTATCCCATCTTTGGTCCTGATTTTTCTACAGTCGCTGTTTTGGGTAATCGTTTGGCCGGTACGGTATATTACCTCATTTCAGGTCATGGCGGCCCTGACCCCGGGGCAATTGAAGATTACAAAGGTGCCATTATAGCCGAAGATGAGTATGCCTATGATATCACTTTACGTTTGGCGCGCGAGTTGATTGCCCAGGGGGCGGAAGTGTTTTTGATCATTCAAGATGAAGATGATGGCATAAGAAATGAGAGGGTGCTGCCCTTGGATACGGATGAGGTTACATACCCTGACCTGAAAATTCCTTTGAATCAACTCGAAAGACTGCAACAGCGGGTTGGGGCAGTCAACAAGCTTTACAAAGAAAACCGCTCCAAATACCAGCGATTATTGGTCACACATATTGATAGCCGAAGTAAAGGAACCAACATTGATGTGTTTTTTTACCATCATGAAAAAAGTGCGAATGGTAAACGTTTGGCCGAGAGTATACATCAAACCTTTTTAAAAAAATACAATCATTATCAACCCAACCGCGGTTATAAAGGTACTTTTGCCGACCGCAGTAATTTGTATCTGGTCAAGAATACCTTGCCGGCCATGGCCTATATCGAAATCGGCAACATACGAAATAAAAAAGACCAAAAGCGTATTCTTGACCCCGATAATCGACAGGCATTGGCCAAATGGATCTCAGAAGGTGTTCTTTTGGATTATGAGCTTGAGAATAGCAAAATGCGTAATTAATCTGTTTTACCGACGCTTGTAAATTTTACAATCCTTTTAAAATCTTGGCGTCTTCGGGTGCTTTGAAAAACCCATCTTCTAAGTTGGATTTGAAGTCAATGTCACTTAGGGTAATATTCGTAATGTGCTCCCCTGGTAATTCTTCTTCGGTCAACCAATGTGTTTTGTACTCTTTTGGAAATAAAATGCCATCTGTCAATTGTTCCCCGTTAAGTTCCATGAATTTTTCAGGTAAGTGTCCACCATCCTTAAAATATCCAGGATAGGAAACAATATATCGAATTACTGAAAGTATATGCGTTTCACTATCAAAGTAAAGCACATAGTAATCGTCGGGCGCGTCACCCGTTCCTTCATCAAAGGTTACCTTGATTACATCCTGTTTTCTTTGGTTATGCGTTCTTTGATCTAAAAGTTCGAGGTTAACCCCGTTTCCATCCAATACAAAGGGTTGTCCCGCAAAAAAGTATGGGGTCAAAGACCAAAACCGCGTATTGTAGGGGAAAACGGTACTGTCTTTGGCAATTACCCAAGCATCTTTTCCGTCCCAACCATATTGTGAAGTAGAATCGTTGGCTTGGTAATGTCTCGCCTTACTGCGCCAAGTATCAATTGCCTGATAGGTATCTCGCGGGGTTCCACCATCTAAAGGTTGGTAATTGAATCGAAAGAATATCGGGCCGTTCCGATACCATTTATCAAGCCCACCATGGGCCTCCATGGCTTGCCATACTACTTTTCCGGCATCAGAGCTATGCAGTCTTTCCCTTGTTTTCTCTACCCTACTGGTAATCCAGGAATTTGGGACTTTGACAACACTTTTAGGTTGTTCGGTGGTTTCTTGGACAACGGTTTTTTTTGCGTTCTCATTACAGGAGGAAGCTAAAAGTAATGTAATGGCGATAAAAGAAAAAAGACTTGTTTTCATAGTGTGTTAGGTTACTATTTTTTTGGAGTAATACTGGTATAGTTCTTCAGGCCCGGCACCAAGATAGTTTTTAAGATGTATCATGCCAAAATGGAATTGTATGTACAACCAGCCTTTTTGTCGGTATTTTCTTGCTGAGGTTACGACGCTCTGTTTTAAAACCACAAACTTCGTCGTTTCATAGAGCCGTTTGATAAATTCACTGTCCTCATAAATGAGATAGGCCTCATTGAACCCTTTTTCTTTCTCGAATAATCGTTGCGAAATGAACAGCGATTGATCACCGCCCCTGCAAAGGGTATGGTTGATCCGTGATAGATAAGCAAACCCGCGTAAGAAAAAGTTCTTAGAATCAAATTGCATGCGAAAGCATCCCGTTTCGAATCCTTTGTGGTAAGCTCCCAAAATGATCTTATCAAAATTTTTTGGCGGAAGGGTATCTGCATGCAGAAAATAAAGTATTTTTCCTTTGGCATGTTTCGCCCCAAGATTCATTTGAACTGCCCTTCCCAATTTTGAGGTTAAGGCCTTCACGTCGAATTTTTTGACTATTTCCAAAGTGGTATCGGTACTTCCGCCGTCAACTACCAGTACTTCTAGAATATTTTCTTTTGAGCTGGTTGCCAAGATATGCTCTAGAAGTCTCGCTATGGTCGAAGCCTCGTTCAGTACCGGTATGATGATACTGATTTTAAAAGAATCATTATTGGCCATGTAACCCATTTATTTAAAAAGTACGGATGTTATATAAATACTTACAAGGTTTTAATAAGTTCTTTGAACAACTTGATCATTTTTGGTTCTGTTTTGCCGGCAATCTCAATGATTTCTTGAATATTGATAGGTTTCAAGTTGTCAGGGTCACATTCGTCGGTCAATACAGAAACCGCTACCACGGGTAATCTAAGGTGGTTGGCAACAATAACTTCGGGTACCGTACTCATACCGACAGCATCTGCCCCTAGTGTTTTTAGCATTCGGTATTCTGCCTTGGTCTCCAATTGAGGCCCAAAAACCGAGGCATAAACCCCTTTTTGCAATGAAATATTTTCTTTACGCGCAATTTCCGTGACCGTTGCCCGCATCTTGGTATCATACGGTTCCATCATATCAACGAAACGATCTCCGAATTCAGCAACATTCTTGAAAGCCAAAGGGGAGCCACCTTGAAGGTTAATATGGTCTTCGATAAGCATAATATCCCCTTTTTTAAAATCTAAATTGATAGCACCTGCTGCATTTGAGATAAACAATTTTTGAATACCCAATTGTTCCATCACCCTTATGGGGTAGGTGACATCCAATAGGTCATAGCCTTCGTACAAATGGAAACGACCTTGCATCACAACCACTTTTTTGTCCTCTATGGAACCAAATATTAATTTGCCCGTGTGAAATTCAACCGTGGCTAAAGGAAAATAAGGGATGTTATGGTAATGCGCCTCAATGGGGTTTTTAATCTCATTGACCAATTGTCCAAGACCAGTACCGAGTACAATACCTATATCTGGAGTATCAAAGCCTTTACTCCGTAAATAAGCAACAGATTCACCTAGTTGTTTTTTAGTCATTTTTTAAAGTTTTTATAAAGGGTTGAAAGGCTTCCACAGTTTCAATGTCTTCATAAACATCTACGTCGTTCCGTTCTTCCAGTATGGCGTAGTTTGTTTCTTTTAAATCTTCTAAAGTATGTTTCAAAACATTGCCCGTTCCCCATACTTTATTTGAAAATAATTTTTCTTCAAGTGATTTCATCCCTAAAAGATAATACCCTCCATCTGTTGCTGGGCCTATAACGAAGTCATGGTCATTCAGCATTGAAAATGCATTTTCAATATCCTTTTCTGAAAGATCGTACATATCACTACCTATGATTATGATTTTCTGAAATCCCTTTTGAAAACCATCCGTAAAGGCATTTCTCATACGTTCCCCCAAATCTATACCTTGTTGCAATTTTTTGGTGTAGGTTTTGGCTTGCCATATATCGTCCTCCCAGATTTCCTCTGAATAGTAAACGTATTTTTCGGCTTTCAGGCCTTTGGTGATCTCAGAGGTATGTTCCAGTAGAAAATTATAGATATCCAAAGCTATTTGGTTTCCAGTGGTTGCCGCTAAACGGGTCTTACACTTTCCTAGTTCTGGATTTCGGGTGAAAATAAGGAGCAGGTTACTCGTGCTTTGTGTCAAGTTCTTCAGGTTTGGGTTGATATATTTTATCTCCTTTGGTCAGTAATTTACCCCAATGCTTACTGTAGGCATGAACTTTTTCGGTTTTATTGCCCTCATGGTCATATACGGGGTTTCCTTTGTTTTTCCATTCAAAAATACCTCCGTATAGGTTCTGTACATTGGTGTAGCCCGCTTTAAGCAGCTTTTCTCCAATGTTTTCCGATCGTACCCCAATGGAGCAGTATACTACGATTGGCTTGTTTTTGTCCGTGACGTATTTGTTCAAAGCATCTATTTGAAACTTTTTATGACCGACCCAAAGGGCATTTTTAAGATGGCTTACTTGAAACTCTTTTTTGGTTCTGGTATCTAGAATTATATGGTTTTCAGTATGCTTTAATTCATCAACTGATATGTAGGGAACACTATTACTATTTAACTTTTCAAGTGTTTTGTCAATTTTAGATTGTGATACCGCATTGGAAGTTAGGCAAGCGGTCAACAGAAGTGCTATAAAAAGCCGCATGTTTTAAATATTGAAAATCAAAGATACTATTTTGTATCTTTTGAACTATGTACTTGGTGATTGGAACTAGCATAACCTGAAAATTATGATTCAAAGGATTTACACTCTTTTTGTGGTGGTTGTTCTATTGACCGCCTGCAAAGAAGAAGTCGAAAAAGAAAAGGCCGTAGCCGTCAAGACTACAAAGCAATACGCTGAAACGTATAGGCCACAATACCATTTTTCACCCAAGTCGGGTTGGATGAACGACCCAAACGGTTTGGTATATCATGATGGTATTTATCATTTGTTTTATCAATATTTTCCTGATGCCACGGTTTGGGGACCAATGCATTGGGGTCATGCAGTCAGCCAAGACCTTGTGAATTGGAAGCATAAACCCATTGCACTATTCCCCGACGAAAAAGGATTTATCTTTTCGGGAAGTGCCGTTGTAGATGTCAATAATACCTCAGGTTTTGGTAAGGATGGAAAAGTGCCCTTAGTGGCGGTTTTCACCTATTTTCGATTGGATATTGAAAAGGCAGGTGGTATCAATACCCAAACCCAAGGTATAGCCTACAGTTTAGACAATGGGGACACTTGGATCAAATACGAGGGTAATCCGGTTTTGGATAATACCACAATGAAAGACTTTCGAGACCCGAAGGTTTTTTGGCATGAAGACACGGAAAGCTGGATCATGGTATTGGTGGCGGGCGATCATGCGAAACTATATCGTTCAAAAAACTTGAAGGATTGGAACCATATCAGTGATTTCGGTAAAGAACAAGGTGCGCATGGCGGTGTCTGGGAATGTCCGGACCTTTTTAAATTAAAGGTTGAAGGGTCAGATGAGGAAAAATGGGTCTTGATAATCAGTATCGGTAGTGGAGGACCGAATGGCGGCAGTGGCACACAATATTTCATTGGGAATTTTGACGGCGATAATTTTATTTCAGATCAAACAATGCACCGATGGTTGGATTGGGGTGCCGATAATTATGCAGGGGTGACCTATAACAACACGCCAAATGGGGATCGTATTTTTGTGGGATGGATGAGTAATTGGCAGTACGCCCTTAAAACGCCAACAAGCACTTGGCGGAGCGCTATGACCCTGCCAAGAAAACTATCGCTTAAAAAACGGGATGGATTTTACGATTTGAAAAATTATCCGATTTCAAGGTTCGATTTTTCCAAGGGTTTGAGTGGTCAAAAGAAAATAATTGATTCAACCCAACCTTTTAACCTTACCGAAAATGCACTTGGTCAAGCTGTAATTTCATTTAAGGCCCCTAAAAAAAGTTTTAAGTTATCCGTTGGCAACGTCTTGGGCGAGGCAACCACTTTGCTGTTTGATATGAATTCAAATCTGTTGATGCTAGATCGGACCAAATCAGGAAAAACAAACTTTAACTATGAATTCGGGAATAAATTACACTATATGCCTGTGAAAGATTTACCGGAAGAGTTCGAGGTAAAACTGTTTCTAGATCGATCATCCATTGAGATTTTTCTAAATAAGGGCCAATATGTAATGACAGATCAGATTTTCCCTACGGCCGCTTACACAAATCTTACTATTGAAAACGAATCGATGAACTCAATCGAGCTTGATGACTTCAAGCTTCAAGGCATATCATCGATTTGGGAAGGGGATGATTAATTAAAGTAAATCATTAGGCTATTCAGTAACAATGCCACGGAGATAAGTACCACTCCGTACCAAAATACATAACCTAATTTTCTATCAAAAGTGTTCATTTTCTGTTATGGTTCTAAAGGTTATTTAAAAGTATCCCATTCGCACCATGTTACGTTCTTATATTTTATGGATCGTATTGAAAAACGTATAAATGGTAGCATCCATTTTGAAGAATTCATAAGATAAAACACATTGTGATTGATTTTTCACTTTTTTATTGGTTAATCTTAAATTTGAAATTATATTTGCTGCCGCTTAAACAAGCATGGTGCCTTAGCTCAGTTGGTAGAGCAATGGACTGAAAATCCATGTGTCCCTGGTTCGATTCCTGGAGGCACCACTTCAAACCCCGCTACTTGCGGGGTTTTTTGTTTTGATGCCATGTCACACTTTCTATATATCATCCACAGTGAAAAGTCGTCTTCCTATTATGTTGGCGAGACCCATGATCTGATGTTGCGCCTTGAACGGCATAATACGCACGTCTATAAAAATGGATTTACCAAGATGGCAAACGATTGGCGGATCGTCCTCTCGAAAGAGTGCAAGACCAAGGAAGAGGCGGTCTATCTCGAAGGTTTCATCAAACGGATGAAAAGCAGGAAGTTCATCGAGAAGGTGATTTCGGATAGGGGTATTTTAGACGATATCCTTTCAAAACGATAAGCCCCGTCCCTGGTTCCCCCGAGGCTTCGGGGCTGGAGGCACCACTTCAAACCCCGCTACTTGCGGGGTTTTTTGTTTTGATGCCATGTCACACTTTCTATATATCATCCACAGTGAAAAGTCGTCTTCCTATTATGTTGGCGAGACCCATGATCTGATGTTGCGCCTTGAACGGCATAATACGCACGTCTATAAAAATGGATTTACCAAGATGGCGAACGATTGGCGGATCGTCCTCTCCAAAGAGTGCAAGACCAAGGATGAGGCGGTCTATCTCGAAGGTTTCATCAAACGGATGAAGAGCAGGAAGTTCATCGAGAAGGTGATTTCGGATAGGGGTATTTTAGACAATATCCTTTCAAAACGATAAGCCCCGTCCCTGGTTCCCCCGAGGCTTCGGGGCTGGAGGCACCACTTCAAAACCCGCTACTTGCGGGGTTTTTTGTTTTGATGCAATGTCACACTTTCTATATATCATCCATAGTGAAAAGTATAATCTTATTATGTTGGCGAGACCCATAATCTGATGTTGCGCCTTGAACGGCGTAATACGCACGTCTATAAAAATGGATTTACCAAGATGGCAAACGATTGGCGGATCGTCCTCTCGAAAGAGTGCAAGACCAAGGAGGAGGCGGTCTATCTTGAAGGTTTCATCAAACGGATGAAGAGCAGGAAGTTCATCGAGAAGGTGATTTCGGATAGGGGTATTTTAGACAATATCCTTTCAAAACGATAAGCCCCGTCCCTGGTTCCCCCGAGGCTTCGGGGCTGGAGGCACCACTTCAAAACCCGCTACTTGCGGGGTTTTTTGTTTTGATGCAATGTCACACTTTCTATATATCATCCATAGCGAAAAGTATAATCT
>CANNDD010000009.1 GCA_947503285.1 uncultured Croceitalea sp. | reverse complement strand
GGCCGCCCACCGATAGGTTATCGGGGAGTACGCTCACCTGTGTTCCCTCGAGGTAGAGGTGGCCGCCCACCGATAGGTTATCGGGGAGTACGCTCACCTGTGTTCCCTCGAGGTCGAGGTTGCCGCCCACCGATAGGTTATCGGGGAGTACGCTCACCTGTGTTCCCCTTAGGTCGAGGTGGCCGCCCACCGATAGGTTATCGGGGAGTACGCTCACCTGTGTTCCCTCGAGGTAGAGGTGGCCGCCCACCGATAGGATACCATTTTCTTCAACAAGGTCAATTGAGTTTTCTTCTAAAAATTTCTTTAAATCCATAATTCTAATATTAGTTGTTGTCTATTGCAGTTTTTCTTTATAGCCATGTGCTTCACGTCCTGACTTTTGATTGTGGTGAAACTTACAAAGCGATTGCAGGTTGCTGTCATTGTAAGGATCACCGCCATCTCCAATTCTAGCAATATGGTCAGTGTATTCAACGGCAGAAACGATACCATCGAACTCGCATTTAACACAGAACGGATTAAGATTCTTATGAGCTTTCGCAGTCTTTCTCCATCTCGGTGAATTATAAAACTTTTGATTGTCAGCATTTCTCCTACCAAAAGCCTTACGGTCGGCGCTATTGTTCCAAGGTCTTTTTCTTTGTTTTGGTCTATTCGGCATCAAACACGGTATTAACTTCGTTATTATTCGAATCAACCATTACATATTCACCAGGGTCAACATATTTGGTTTTATCGGCAACGTAGCGCATAGGTATATTACCAAGGCCACCGTTTCGGTTCTTAGCTACGATACCACAAGCGTTCTCATCACCTTGCAAACCCAACTCTTGCCATACCGTAGGGTAGGATGATTGGCCAAACCCATAATATTCAGGTCTATAAAGCAGCATGATTACATCGGCAGCCTCTTCTACCCCACTACTGTTTTTCAGGTGGTGCTTTGAAGGAATATTATATTTAGCTTTCTTGACCTCTCGGTTCAACTGACTTAAGGCAATCACAGGTATGTTGAGCTCTTTTGCCAGGTTCTTTAGTTCACGGGCGGCAATACCCGTCAACTTAATGTCATCTTCATCACCTGAGAACATCTGTATGAAATCAGCAATGAACAGTTGAATATTATGCTTTCGCTTCATCTGCCTCGCCTTGCGTTTCATTTCAGGGACGGTTAAGCTAGGTCGGTCGTCAATGTGTACGGGCAAACCCCTTAACTCATGTGTGACCTTTGTCAATTTTTGAAAGTAATCGGTTTTCTCAAAGCCTGTTTGGGTAAGTTGTTTCATGTGAAATTGACTATCAACGGCTACAGCACGAATTGCCAATTGAACCGTGGACATTTCCATTGAGGCCATACCAACAGGATGTCCGGCCTTAGCCGCAGCTAGAATATGTGTCATCGCCAAGGCAGTCTTTCCCATACCGCTATCGGCACCAATGATTATCAAGTCGGTAGGTTGCCATCCGTTGAAATGTCTGTTGAGATTATCAAGACCGGTATCCACACCGGTCAATTGGCCTTGGTTGTTCGTCAACCGTTCAACCCTTGGGGCAACTTCATCAACGGCATTTTCCCAGGTCATTGAAGCCCCGCCTTTTTGAAAGATGTCATTGATTTTATCCAACTCCACACCAACATCATCCAAAGCGGAGAAGACATCAACGCTCTCATCATACGCTTTTTGAATGACCTCATTGCCCAACTTTATCAATTGGCGCAAAATGTATTTTTGAATTACGATTCTTGAATGATAATCGATATGGGCCGATGAAGCGACCTTTTGTGTAAGTTTCACAAGTTGAAAATCACCACCAACGATTTCAAGTTTACCGACCTTTTTCAATTGCGCGGATACCGTCAACAAATCAATAGGCTCGTTATTTGAATCAAGTTCCTTGATGGCCTCATAGATAAACCTATGGGCTTCTCTATAGAAAACTTCTCCGCTCTTTATGATTTCAAGACACTCATCAACACCCTTTTTGTCTATGAGCATGGCCCCTATGACCGTTTCTTCAAGGTCTATGGCCTGGGGTGGTATCTTACCGCCACTCAACCCAACAACGTTCGTTTGGGCTTTTGATAATGCTTTGTTCACTGATTCACTCATACCAATCGTTTACCAATCATTTCTGATACCGTTCTATCGGCATCAATGTTTTTTTGTCCGTTCCGGTTTTGGAACTCAATCCAATTGCGCGACCATTTACGAAGCCTGCCAAAAAGTCTATCGCTAAAATCAAGGCCTTCCAACTGCACGGTATCATCAAAATCGGCCCAGAACTTTTTATGGTCGTTGACCATCTTGTGGTTGTTCAACCAAAATGCTTCTAACCTGCTCTCATAATTTTCTAAAAGAAAACAACTCGCGCGCGCGTCACTCTCATGTATTTCTAATTGTATTTCTAATACCTTATATATAGGGGTTCGATTTTCCGAAGGGGTCTGTCGATTTTCCGAAGGGGTCTGTCGATTTTCCGAAGGGGTCTGTCGATTTTCCGAAGGGGTCGACAATCGTATTCTGCGTTGAATTTCACCATCGCTGTTTTGATGGGTGACCTTGATTAATTTCTTTTTTTCCAACATGGATATTATCTCACTACAACGGTTTTTGCTCAGCCCGAAAAGTGCCGAGAAATGTGAGTTTTGTGCCCAACATCCATTACCCTTGTCTAGGCTGTCAATCTCGGCCAGAAAAACGCGGTAAGATGGTTTTAAATCAGGTATCAACCATATCTCGCGCGGTATCCAAATACCCTTGAAATCCCTATTCATTCGATTTTGTTTTATTCAATTTCCTGTTTTTGTAAACCAATTGCATATGCTGTTCTTTTCTAGGTAGATAATACCACCCAAGTACCGGGTGTAGGTTTTTGTCAATCAATTCGTTTATCATATCATGAATTCTTTAGAATACATTCGACGTATGCTCTTTTCGGTGTCGATTTGCTCATCATGCTTTTTCATCATAGCATCCCTTTCACCAATATTCAAACCTTTCCACCATTCAGAGGCCATCGGTAAAATATCTATCATAACCGCAATTTTTTCTTGATAAAGTCCCTTTCATCAGGCCATATCGTATGTGCACTTTCTTCGACAATCTCGTTTGCCGTGTTGACACTGAACTTCTTTTCATTTCCATTTGGGCAGAAAAGAAAATAGCATCCGTCATCTTGAAATGAGGGTGCTATTGCATATTTATCAAATTTCAAATATTCTTAAATCAGGATGTAAGCCCTTTATCAATTCTTTCTGCTCATCGATGACCTCATTTTTAGTCTCATTGATGATGTCGTTCACTTCTGGCGAAATCAACCTACATGAAAGGTCTATAGGGTCAATACCGATTTCAACTTCAAATTCGATTGCCTCTGCTCCTTTAAAAATTGGTAACTTCATTTTGAACGCTTCCGGTATATTTGTACTCACGGTCTGGGCGAGCAATACCCTACGGTTCGCCCTTTCATCGGCTTTCGCTTCAACTTCTTTGTTGACCTTCGCTTCAAAACCCATTAATTCGCTGACCAGTTTCATGGCCTCGGTCTTGTTCTCAAAAAAGCTACGGTTCATTTTAATGGTCTCGGCAAGTTTTAAAGGTGTGTAGGTCACATAATCATTGATGCCAAACTTTTTAAAGTCAGGGTTAATCAATAACTTTCCCGTATAATTGCTCTCATATTCCAACCCGGCATGTTCACGAAAAACGATGACCATTTGGTCTCGGTCAATAGTTAAATATGAAATCTTTATTACATCATCGTTTTCACTATCCAAATTCTTCAACTCGCAATAATCCCTTTCGGTATATGTGTGTTTCGAAAGATGTTGAAAGGGTAAGTCTATCTGACCCGAAACGGTGATGCTTTGGCGCACCTTAAAGTTCTCAGGGGCCTCACCTGTTCTTACAATGATTTCACCGTCTTTGCTCTCAATCTTAAATTCGTTTTTGATTTCGCTCATTTTATATCAATTTATAGTTCCATTTTTTGGTAAGGTCGCATCCACAATGCTGAACTGGTTTTCTTCAGGCATCAGCGGCCTTGAATAAACAAGCTCACCGGCAACGTTGTAGTAGCCCATCATACCCTCTTCACGTTCTGGCATTAGATAAACATCTTCTGTCATTTCTTCGACCTTTGAGCGCATCATGGTCATTTGGTCACCCATTTCTAATTTCAAGGGCTTCACGTCTGCCTTCCAATTTTCCATAAACTCTTTGCGCTGCTCTTCGAGCTTTGCCATTTTTATGGCATTCTTGTGATATTCATCTTTTAGATGGGTCAGCTCTTGAGAATCAAGACCACGAGGGTAAGTGAACTCTTCAGTAGCATGGGCAGAATCGCGAAGCAATTGCTTACGTTCTATAGGCCCAACATCTTGTAAAATCTTTTTTTCCATATCTAATCACTTGTTTTGTTACAAATCATACATTGCTCACTAGGGTGGCCCAAAATACCTCGGGGTTTACAAAGCCCTTTTGAGCAATCTTTTATTTCATCGGTTCTTATTACAATGAAATCACGACCCGATTTGTTCCTTGCCTTGCCCACCCTACAGTTTTGGTCACCCATTTTTACCATATTTTTCAAATACGGCCATTGAGACCACCACAAACAAACTGGCCAGTGCGAAAGCTGCCGCCAGGGTCACCGTTACATCTATCAGTACATCCATATCAAATCTTTAAAGAGCGGCCATCGCTACAATGGCCGCCCACCATTAAAAAAAACAACTAAACCTTGCCCTTCTTGCCATCAAGCTCATCAAGAACCATGAGCACACTGCTCAGTTCAAACTCAAGGTTGCGCACCTTTGGCCGCCTGAACCTGAAGCGCATTTTGTTCATTTGCAACCAACGCGCATCACGCCCCACAATGAGCGCCGCCTTTTGGGTGGGCACCCATATATCGGCTTTTTGCAATATGTGGAGCGCGTTGGTCACTATATCAATTAATTTTCATTACCGTTAATGAGGCCAGTACCCTATCTGCGAACAGGCAGTGCTGTGGCTTAAAATGCCTTGCGGGGTAGTACACCTGTTTGGGCTGGCCCCTGAACTGCAACAGCTGTTCACCTTTATGCAAAATAGTGCCGTCAACAATCATCATTTGCCCCTCTTTGGGCGGGTCAAAGAATGAAATACCCTTGTCATTGCTCCAATTGCTTTTGGTGCAATACACTATTTGCCCTACCCTAAACATTGTTTGACGTATTACCGGGCCTTCCCCCATTGCCATAAGCCAAAAGCCAAACTAAAAGGGCCACCACAAAAATGACTATCGAGTAGCACAGATCGCCCACATACTTTAGGTAGGCACTGTACAAGAACAGCACAATGGCCGCAATACGATTGTAATTATTCATGCTTCAATTTGTTGATTACCATTTCAATATCATTGTTGATGGTCTTGTCATTTACCCGACCGTTCCACCAGTTCTGTAAGCGGTTAATGCCTTTACTCGTTGCGTATTTAGGGTAATGTTCCACTATCAAATCGACCACGACAGAGCGTGTTTTAAAGCCCATATCAAGTATGGAATTCCGTAATCGCAGGGCATTTGCCGCTACCATTATTTCAGGGTTTTTACTACTTATGATTACTTGTTTTTTCATATCTTGCCGTGTCACAGCATGTTTGTAATCGCCTTACAAGCATTATGTAAGATTGTTGTGACACATCAAATATACACATGATAATGTGTTTTTACACAAAATATTGTGTATTTTTTTCACATTGAAAACTATATTGCATTGCAACCAGTTGATATAAAATCACTTAGAAGAAGATTAGGTTTAAACCAAACAGAGTTTGGTAAGGCTATTGGCGTAAGTATGAGGGCCATTCAAACCTATGAATCTGGTCAGTCTACCCCAAGCGGTGACATAATGGTTAAATTACTAGAACTAAATGCGCACGATAATGTGCAAAACATGGTCAACGAAAAACCTGGTAGTTATAAAAAAGAAAAATCCATTAGCATCACTCTCGATAACGACCTTATATATCGAAAACACGACTTCTATAGCTTAATCAAGTTCTTAAAGCGCAACCATGAAATTTTGATGGACGATGACCTATTTGCCCTATACTCTGAGTTCATTTACAATAGGTTGGATAAGGAAAAGGCAAAAGAATCATTGCGAAAGATGATAGAGGAACAAAAAGGCAGCACCAGTAAGCATTGACAATAATGTTTCGCCCTAAAGCGTTCTTTTTAATCTTCTTAAGCAGATGGCATCAACATCACCGTGCGGAATACCGTAAGGTTTACTATATTTACACGACTTTTTAATCACATGACTAAAATCAAGATAACCATAGGCCCAGCGAAAGCTGATGAGAAAGATACCATTCGCTTTAAAGATGGTACCGTAAATTTCTCCGTTTCCGTTTTTAAAGGTAAACAGGGTGATTATTATCTCACCTATTGCCCAGCCCTTAAAATATCAGGTTATGGTAGCACAAAAGAAGAAGCCGTCGATTTTATGAAAGAAGAAATGAAGGTTTTTTGTGAAGACCTGTTGGCCATGAACAATATGGAACGCGAAAAATTCCTTCTATCATTGGGCTTTAAACAAGAGCGATTTAAAAGAAAGAACTTTTCAAGGGCATATGTCGATGAAGATGGAAAACTACAAGACTTTGAAAAGGGCACACTTGAACGCAGCACGCTACATATGGCCTAATGGGTAATTACCGGCCCATAAAAACAAGACTGTTCATTAAGTTCTTAGAGTCATGTCATTGTTATCGATTACCCAAAAAGTCGGGTGGCAGCCATTTCCACTGGAAACGGCCAGGTCTAAAAAGACGAATAACGATACGCGAGGCCGATAAAGAAATTCCACCCTTTCATATAAAAACAAATCTTGAGACCCCGAACTTAAAATTCGAAGATTTAGAAAAGTTTTTGAAAAAATAGGTCAGTATTGAATAAAGCCGGTATCGCGCTGTTCGGCATTTGTAAGCTCCAAGCCCAACCTAATTTTATCCATAATTTGGTTATGGCGCGCGACGTCCATTTTGTCCTTCTCGATTTCTTCGGCAATTTCTTCCCTCAAATCTTCATAAAGGTCACCCTCGAAAGCCGTTAACCGGTCATCATCGTTATCATCTTTATGGCTGAAAAAGGTCTTGACACTAGTCCACAAGTTCTTTAGCTTTCTCATACACTCTTTTTTGAAAGGTTTTGGTGGTATTCTTTAGTTCTTCTTGGTAGACTTCATCATAGAGGTCTTTCTTCATTGCGGTCTTCAGCAACTTTCGATAATCTACATTTCTAATCTCATCCATAAAACCCAAAAACGAATTTTTAAGCTCTCGGACATTGGTTATCTCCTTTGTCAATACCATCATAAAAGTGACAAAAAGCACGGTGCAGAAAATAGAGAATATTATCGCCATAGCTATTTCCATGGCACCCGAGTAGAATGGGTCAAAGAAAATCCATCCCATAAAATAAAAACCTATCGCAATAATAAACTTAGAAGTAGCCCCAAAAACTTTTTTTATTGGGGCATTCGAAGGCATGAACTTAGACCCCATAAACAGGATAAGGCCGACCGAAACAGCAAACACCTCGTTGCCAAGTGACCATAAAAATTGAGAGAGGTACCTATAATTGAACATTTCAGCTATAGCATACCTCTCCGCGTCTTTTAAGACCAGGATATATGAAAACTTTGCAAATACCCCAAAAAACACCAAAACACTACTTAGGACAGCCACCCGGAGGGCACGTGTCCTTGTCTGGGGAATAAACTTCAACTTCTTCTTGTGCTGTGTCATCTGTACAACTTTGTGCGGTTACACTGAATGCTACCAAAAGGATTACCGCGATAAAAAACTTTTTCATTTTGAAAGAATTTAAGGTTAATACTACTATACCTTAAAATTCTTTCAATAAATTCATTATGCTCGCGGCGGGGGCTCGTACTTATTCAAAAGTTACCCACAAGCAGAATCGCAATATAATAGGTTTTAATAAATTACACATTACAGAAAAACCCCAAATATTTATGGTTTTTCTGCAACAAGGAGTTCTAAAAAAATTGTTATTTTGCAAAAAAAATATGGATAAATTAATTGTTCTCTTTGTTTTTATGTGCATGTCAGTCAGCCATTCACAAAAGAAAGTGATGCCTGAAAGCTTCATAAAATCAGAAGACGCCAAGGTTAGGTGGGTAAAGGTTTTTGAACTTAACGGGTCAAAGGAAGAACTAACGGAAAGGATGACTGAACATTTTAAAGCCAGGGAATTTACTCGGAACCTTGTTCTTGAAAATGGGGCATTGAACGGGTATTCGAACCCAATTAAGGTCAAACCTATCAAAGGTGGTCCACTTTATAATCCTGCGACCGGTTTCATTAAGATTGATTTTAAAGAAAATAGATACCGTGTCACAATAAGCAATATAAAGTTTCAACCAATGGACATAGGGGTTAGCGTTGGTGCATTTAGTGCTGGCTCAACAGTACAATTGGACTTTGAGGAGAAAACCCTAAAAGCCAATCAAAAAGATTTTAAGCGCACCTGGTTCAATAGAGATTATTTAATGTCGTTTGACGAGGCATTTACAAAGGAAATGCAATACACTGAAACTTCTGACGACTGGTAATCATTCCGTAATAATCTTCAGATGCGCCTCGTCTTGCACGGCTAGGGCAAAATCATTGGCATAAAGGCTGGTCACCGTTTTGCGGCGGTGCCCCACTATCTGGGCGGTAATACGTTCGTCTATCAAGAGTTGTTGTGCCCTATGTATGAAAAAAAATCGAGCGCCCTTTGGCCGTAATTGCTCACTAAGGTTCAGCGACACACATACTTCTTTGAACCGTCTGGCGAAATTGGCCCTAAAGTTCTCATAGTTTTTCGCCCTGAAAATCGGCACTAGATAAGGCCCGCATTCGTATCTTTTAAGAATACGCCACGCCTGTTGCGGTATAATACAGTTACAGGCCACCTTTGAGCGCCCTTTGTCACGGTTGAACACAAGACGGCCATTGCTAACATTACGGTCATAGCGCAGTTTTGCGAGCACCTCAGGGTCAATACCACCAAGATAGAACATGAGCAGCCAATAGTCGCGGTACCGCCCAGACCCCCCGACCGTACCCTTGTAACTTAATTCAGCACCCTCTAAAATGGCCAGGTCGGCCATCACGGGCATTCTGTTCACCTTATCCGGTATCTCAATACTGTGTTTGGCAAATGGGTTAGGCCTATCGCAAATCACGTTCCATAACGCCCTGAGAGACCTAACGTAACTATCGACCCCCGAAGGTTTAGAACCATTGTTCAATAAACTTGCTATATAGCTTTCTACCATCACCCTATCAATACTGCCTATGGCCACGTTCGGGTTGGCCTTTTCAAAGCTTTGTACGGCCGACCATTTGGTACTTCGGTCGCCCTCGCCCAAATAGGCCATTGCAGCCTCATAGAACACGGTATAATCCTTTTTGAAAAGCTGGTGATTTAACCCAGAAAGGGGTATAGGTTCTTGAATGGACCTTATCAATATTTTGCTGATGTTTTTTTTTATAAGTTCTAAGGTATCGAGCAGTTCATAGTATTGGGGATGGTTGCTCTTTGGCAGCGCCAAACGCGATGACCATTCCGTTTTCTTGGCGCGGTAACCTATTCTTATGGTCTTTTGTTCGTAGTTTTGGGTCGCATGCACTATTATTGGGAAGCCATCGGACGTTAGCCCAGATTTTCTTTGGTCGAGGGTTATGCTAATCTTCATAAATACGTGCGTAAATAATGCGTAAATTATTTCGTAATAATACGTATAAATGCGAAAAAAGGCAAAAATTGAGATAACAACGAATAGTGCAAAAATAAAGAAGCCCCGTTAATACAGGGCTTTTATCAAGTGATCGCGGCAGGATTCGAACCTGCGACCGTCTGCTTAGAAGGCAGATGCTCTATCCAGCTGAGCTACGCGACCTTATACATTAAATAAAAAAACCGAATCTTCCGATTCGGCTTTTGTCGGGGTGGCAGGATTCGAACCTGCGACCTCCGCGTCCCAAACGCGGCGCGATAACCGGGCTACGCTACACCCCGAGTAGTTATCTCTGTTAAAAGAAATTGCGGAGAGAATGGGACTCGAACCCATGCGACACTTACGCGTCGACAGATTAGCAATCTGCTCCGTTACCACTCCGGCACCTCTCCTTTAATCTTACTTACTTAAGAACTTACGCAAAATGCGGATGCAAAAATACCCTTTCAAGTTAAAGGAAACAACTATTTTTTTAATTATTTGAAATAAAAATTACAAAAGGTTTCAAAAAAAATAAGTGGGGCAATTACCCCACTTTAATTTTTGATTATTTAAGCAGCTTGCTAATAAATCGTTTTTAAACTTCCGTTTTTACCATCAGGTGTAATCGCTTTCACATCAAAGGTAATCTCCCCTGATTCAGATAGTTTCGGAAGTTCGATTACAGCTTCCCCATTTTCATCGGTTTTTAGCGAAGGATTCCAATACACCGTGCTGCCTTCGGTCTTGCCCCTCTTACTGTTTAATTGTCCCTGATATGCATCAAAAGAAAGGGAATCATGAAAACCCTCAAAAGTCAGTCGCGCTTTTTTTCGATTAAAATAATTCTCATCCCTACCGTTTCTAGTATACATCAAAATTACACCTCCGGCACCTCTGGTTCCGTATATAGATGCACTTGGGCCCAGCAGTAGTTCAATCCGCTCAACATCAAAGAAAGGTATAATGCTCATGATATCGTTTAACGATGTAGGTTGTATCAAGGGCAATCCATCTATGACCCATAAAGTGGGCCCACCACCAATAGTCCGCGGTAATACCAATCTCGGGTTTAAACTCCCCAAACCTACCACCTGCACGCCCGGAATACCTAAAAACAGTTCAGGTATCGTTCTGGGTCTTTCCGGATTTTGATAGGTAACCCTATCTGGTTCGATATTGTAGATTGAGGGCGTCCTTTTTGCTTTCAATTTTTCCCCGATTAACGTAACTCCCTCTAAGGTAACCAATCGTTCGGCATTCTCATCCGGTTTGAATTCAGCAGTTTGTTTTTTAGGGATGAACTGTTTTGATTGTAAATCTTGTTGTCCATTCTTGTCTTCAAAGTTTAAGGGAGGGGTTTCATATTGATAGGGTACTACCTTTACGAACTTGTTCCTGTCTTCTTCAGCAACCCTTCTAAAAACCATGTCTGCCTCCCCTTCAATCTGCAAATTTTTCAGTTCAAAAAGGCCTTCTTCATTAGTAACCACCTCATAAGCCTCTGCCTCACCTTCTCCGCTGACTACGATTTGAATTTTGGTATTGGTCAAGGGGACTGCATCTAAATCATAGGCCCTACCATAAAATTCCAGCCCTTTCTGAAAATTATATCTGATTTCATCGGGAAGTTCCGTAACCTTATTCAATGCATAATCTGCAGGTAATTGGTTGGTGAGCACCAACAAATCATTTAAAAAACGTTGGTTTCTAACGCTATCGAAACTATTTTTAGTTGTGCTAACTGTCTTATTTTGACCCAGGGCCACTGAAAGTTCGGTTTGTACGGGCAAGCCCTCGGTATCCGTAACCTTTATTTTCAATGACCTACCCTCGACATTTGAAGTTTCTTCGATTTGAAGTCGAAGTTCATTATTGCTAATATGCAATGGCCGGCTAGCCCAGACCTGATCAATATCATCTTCTAACTGAAGTCTTAGCACCCCGTTGGGCAATTTGCCTTTCGGAATGTCAATCTCGACCTCATTGTTCTTATTGAAATCTACTTTGGATTCAAAAAACTTGATTCCATTGATTCTTCCCCGCAAATAAATGTCTTGGTCTTTTAGATTTTTTGTTGAAGCTACTTTTGCCACGACTTTAGAATCATCTATCGTATTCAATCGTAATGTATAACCTACCGCATTACTATTGGGGAGGGGAATTTTTCTTCCTTTATTAAGCAGTAGGCTATACCGTTCACCGACTTTAGGTTTTAACAAAAACGTACCTAAACCGCCTCCATAGTTTTGCACTTTGGCCACTTCATTGTTATTTTCATCAACTACCGAAATCTGGGTTTCCCCCAGTTTTTCAAAACCTACCGCAATTCTATTCTCCAATCCCGCAATCAGGTTTCCGCCTTCCGGAAAAACTTCGATACCGCCGAAATCAAGATTACCGACCGACGAAAGTGATTTTCCCTTCTGAACGGAAATGGCCTTAACCGCAAAATTTTCAGGCCCGTAGTTCAACATCCATCTGGTATAGGCCCGAAGGTAATGCTTACCGGATTTCGTTTTTTTCGGAACCTTAAAGGAGCCTTCTGCTGCCCCGTCAACCACTTTGTGATACTGACTGTTGACCAGTTGCCCATTTTCATTCAGAAGTTCCACCTTAAGCACGTCACTCGCGCTCACCCGCAACTGTTCAGGACCCGTAAGCACATAAGCCTTAAAAAACAAGTGTTCTTTCGGTTCAAGAATATCCTTATCCGTATGCAGCAAAACTTGCTCTTGCCAAAGCACTAGGGAATCCTTCGGCGCACGTTCTTTTTGCAGGGATTCCCAAAAAACATCCTCCAATGATTGATCTGTGATTGCAGGTCCGGATTGTTGTCCTGTTAAAATGGCAACACTAAATAAGAATGTAATCGTAGCCGAAAGGAAGTTGTTTTTAGAAATCATAGCTTTACTTTTATAGTTGATAGTATAACTTTTATATAAGTAAATTTAACTATTATTCAAGGGAATAGCAACTTGTTTTTCATTTTATTAACGTTTGCATTTGAATTAAACGGCACCTAACCAAATTTACTCCGGATACTCTACTCGTAAATGATAGATGTTGGTCAATTTTTGTTTCAGCACTTTTTTGACGGCCTCTATTTCCTTAAAGGTAATATTCGCATTTAAGAATTGATTGGCCTGCATCTGGCCCTTCACTATTTTTTCAACAAATTCATCAAGCATCAAATAGGTTGGTGACCTTAGGCTTTTTGAGGCTGCCTCCACGGCATCGGCCATCATTAAAATCGCCGTCTCCTTTGAAAAAGGTATAGGGCCCGGGTATCTAAAATCCTCATCACTTACTTCTGGGTCGATCTCCTGCTGCTTTTTAAAAAAGTAGAATACCAAACTCGTACCATGGTGGGTTCGTAAAAAATCAATTACACGATCGGGCAGGTTGTTCTTTCGAGCCAATTCGATACCATGGATCACATGGTCAATTATAATCTTAGCACTTTCTTTTGGTGGCAGGTCATCATGCGGGTTAACATTCGTAATCTGGTTTTCGGTAAAATAGGTCGGGTTATCCATCTTACCAATATCGTGATATAGTGCGCCTACCCTGACCAACATGGAATTTGCCCCTATCTCATTGGCCGCGGCCTCTGCCAAGTTGGCAACCTGTAAAGAGTGGTGAAAAGTACCTGGGGCCTTATTTGAAAGTTCTTTCAGTAATTTTGAATTGGTATCGGATAGTTCCAATAACGATACATCAGAAACCAAACCAAATATCTTTTCATACAGATAAATCAAAGGTTGGGCAAATAGGGTTATCATCCCATTCAGCAGAAAAATACCAAAAGTGACCAATTCAATATTCTGTAGGTTTCCTTCGTGTATCACATGAAAAGCAAAATACCCTATGATATAGATTAAGGTAATCTGACCGACCGAAATAAAGAGATTGGCCCTTTTGTACAATTCTGAAACCGTAAGTATGGTAACAATACCAGCGATAATCTGTAAAAAAATATATTCGAAACTATTGGGTACCACAAAACCTAAGATCAAAATGGTCAAAACATGAACGAACAGGCCCAATCGAGCATCAAAAAAGTTTTTCAATACAAGGGGAAGTATGCATAAGGGTACTACATATAAAAACGCATCATTGTTCTCAACCACCAAAGTCGTGATGAAGACCATTAAAAGAATGTTCACGAAGATGAAGGTAACCTTGGTGTTATTGTTGAAAATTTCAGTACGGTACTTTTTCAAGAACAAAAACAGCATCATCAGCACCAACGCCACTAATACGGTATAACCTATCAGAATAAAATAATAATTGCTGCCTTTCCAAAGTTCTGATTCGTACTCCGTTTTTAATGAGTTGAGAATGTTATAATCGTTGGATTCTACGACCTCACCTTTTGCAATAATCAATTTACCTTCTAAAATATCACCTCTTGTAAATGACACTTTAGACATTTCAGCTTCTAAGGCATTCTCCGTAAGGTTTTTGTTGAATGTAACATTGGGTCTTATCAAATCTTTAATAAGGTTCTCCAAGGGCGCACGGAGCTCATTCGAAAAACCAGCAAGGTGGTCCGCAACCCTCTCTTTGGCTTCTGAGATGCCCAAAATCTGATTTTTGGTCAATTTTCGAGCTTCATTATCCACCACCAATAAAACTTCTTGTTCGGTAACATCCGTATCGAATACACCGTTCACGTAGATGGAATCAAGCAGCTGACCCCCTGTTTTTAGCATGGCCCGTTTTTGTGAATTTGAAACCGTTCCTTCAGCAAATATCGAAGGTGATTGCCTTAGGTAAGACTGTTTGACGTTCTCATAAACCGCCTCATCATAGGTGTAGTACATTAGCCTGCGTTGCAGTAATGCCCGTTTTTCAGAAGTAATGTCCTCTTCTGTTTTTTTAATGGAAAAATCAAAAGGGGCATAGAGATTTTCATATTGCCAAGGCTTTCCTTTTTGGAAATCATATTTGAATTTTCCACCTCTCGGAAAAAAAAAGACAATGAGACCAATTGAAATAAAATAAAGGACATACTTATAAATAAGTGCTTGTTTCTTGTAAAACTTGTCTAATGATTTTCCCATTTTTTTGAAGCCTAATCTCAAAAATAGAAAATTAAAAATTCACATAGATAGATAAGTACTTTGCAAGGCGCAATGCATTTTTAAATTTGTATTTTCGTGGCATAAAACGTAAGGTAATGAAACAAGTGGTCATCGTATCGGCCGTTAGGACCCCTATCGGTAGCTTTATGGGCTCTTTATCATCGGTTCCGGCCCCTAAATTGGGAGCTATTGCCATTAAAGGTGCATTGGAAAAAATCAATTTGACGCCAGAACAGGTCGACGAGGTTTTAATGGGCAACGTGGTTCAAGCCGGTACAGGTCAGGCACCTGCACGGCAGGCCGCTATTTTTGCAGGAATCCCAGATACGGTTCCTTGCACCACCATCAATAAGGTTTGCGCCTCGGGCATGAAATCTGTCATGCAAGCTGCCCAATCGATAGCCCTAGGTGATAACGAGATCGTCGTTGCCGGGGGTATGGAGAATATGAGCCTTATCCCGCATTACGTACATATGCGCAAAGGGACCAAGTTTGGCCCTACTTCCCTAGTTGATGGCATGCAAAAAGACGGGTTGGTCGATGTTTATGATCAAAATGCAATGGGGGTATGTGCCGATGCCTGTGCGACAAAACATGATTTTACCCGTGAGGAGCAAGATGCATTTGCCATTCAATCTTACAATCGTTCAGCTGAGGCATGGAATGAAGGTAAATTCTCAGAGGAAATAGTACCCGTAGAAGTACCTCAAAGAAGAGGGGAACCACTGCTCTTTTCAGAAGATGAAGAATACAAGAACGTGCGGATGGAAAAAATTCCGGCACTAAGACCTGCATTTACGAAAGACGGTACGGTTACCGCTGCCAACGCATCGACGATTAACGATGGGGCTGCTGCATTGGTGCTCATGAGTGCTGAAAAAGCAGCGGAATTAAAGTTAGAAACCTTAGCCACCATTAAAAGTTATGCAGATGCCGCACAAGAACCGAAATGGTTCACTACGGCCCCTGCAAAGGCCCTGCCTAAAGCCCTTGACAAAGCAAATATCAAGATTGATGATGTTGATTATTTTGAATTTAACGAAGCCTTTTCAGTAGTGGGGTTGGCGAATACGAAATTATTGGGTTTGACCGATGAAAACGTAAACGTCAATGGCGGTGCGGTTTCCTTAGGGCATCCATTAGGTTGCTCAGGAGCAAGGATTTTGGTTACCCTGATACATATTTTAAGGCAAAGGGACGCTAAAATCGGAGCGGCGGCCATATGTAACGGTGGTGGTGGTGCTTCTGCCATGATCGTAGAACGCAACTAATAAATTAGCAGTATACCAATGCAATATGGAATCTGCCATATGAGTATCGTTGCTGTAAGAAGTGGTGCCGATGATAGCACTGCCATGGTGACCCAATTACTTTATGGTGATTTCTTCAAGGTCAAGGAACGTAGAAAAAAATGGAGCAGGATAACAGTCTGTTTCGACCATTGTGAAGGTTGGATCCTAAACAACCAATTTCGACTAATCCCAGAAACGCATTTTAAGGACTTTGACTCAAAAGAAGCCCATCGACTTACCACGGATTTTGTTTCACATATTATCTCAGAAAAAGGGGTGTTGACCCCTATTGTCTTGGGATCTCGGGTTGATGGCATCCCTTTATTACACCATTCCTTTGATGGAAGTGCGCCCATAGTAAAACAATTGAAATCAAACCTAGTTGCGACGGCTTTACTGTATCTAAATACACCTTATTTATCGGGTGGAAAAACCCCTTTTGGTATAGATAGTTCAGGTTTTAGCCAAATGGTCTATAAAATAAATGGGTTCAACCTATTTCGAAGCACTGAGAAACAAGCTACACAAGGGGAGCCATTAAGCTTTATTGAAGAAAGCGAACCGGGTGATCTTGCATTTTTTGATAATAACGATGGTATTATAAATCACGTAGGTATCATACTTAAAGACAATTACATCATACATGTCAATGGTCAAGTACGTATTGATAGGTTAGATCACACCGGCATTTTCAACGTAACGGAAAAACTATACTCCCACAAATTACGGGTCATCAAAAAAATTGCATAAAAAAACCCTGATATCGTATCAGGGCTTTCTATGCTGTCTTATGAACTGACTTATTCCCCTATCAATTTTTTGATACGCATGAAGTTCTCATTATCTCCAAGTGCTCCATAGATATTCTTTAGTTGGGATAGGATACCTTCATTATCAGGATTGGTTTTAAGGGCTTCTTCTAAAATTTTAACGCCTTCCAAAAACAACTCATCCTTTTTCGCCTTAAGCTCATCGTAACGGGCGGTATCGGCCCTAGACGTACCTAATGTATTCATTTCATCAATTAAGGCATTGCCTTCGTTTACGTACGTGGTAGAAAGGTTCAATTGGGCATTGATGTAATTAGGGTCTACTGCCAAGGCCTTTTTAAAGGCATCACGGGCCTCCTCTAAATTACCTTGTTCCATACTGATAACCCCGATATTGTATAAGAGATCCGGATTATTCGGGGCCATTGCCGAGGCTTGGCCCATTAGTTCCTTAAACTTATCTTTTTCACCGATACTATAATATAGGTTAGCCTTGTTCAAAACCAGGTTGACATCATCAGGATTGTTCGATATGGCATCTTCGTATGCTGCGAGGGCCTCATCATTCTTTCCTTGTTCTTGATAGATCAATGCGATGTTCTTTACAATTTCGGCTTTCTTTGAAGGTGTGGTCTCTTCTTTTGGATCTTTATGGGTACCTGCCTTTACATAGAGGTCCCTGGTCGTCTTATCCATTGATTCTACTTCACCAGAAGCGACATTGACGGCAGTATATTTCACCTCACTACCATCGTAATTCAATTCTTTCAACTCATTGTAAAAGCGTATCGCCTGATCGTAATTGTCTGGGCCACCATTTACCGCACTACTGGCAGCATAATAAAGGTAGATGGTATCTTGAGGGCTCAACTTGTACGCGGTGTATAGCTTACTTGCACCTTCTTTATAATTCTTGTTATTGTTATCTTCTACGGCTGCATTGACCAACTCAGAGGTCATTTGGGTCAATTTCTGTTGTGCCGCAGCGGTATATTTCGGTTTACCTGAAGCCTCTTCAATGGTAATGACCTTTTTCAGGGCAGCAACGGCTGCATCAAAATCAGACAACTGGGCACTGGCATTACCAAGAATGGAATACGCCTGCGCCTGTAACTTGGGGTCTGCATTTTCGATTAAAGTCATGGCACCTTCCAAGGTACTTTTTGCCGCTGCGGCATTTCCATTTTTCAATGCCTTGTCAGCCGCTTTGATTTCAGATTTTTGCGAAATGCCTGCCATTGTTATCGAAAAGGCAAGCAGTATTAAAATTTTAGTTCTCATCGTAAAAAGGTAATTTAAAATATTTAGTGTTTAGTACTTATTCTTTTACTTCGTCATTGGTATTATCAAGAGCCGTGCCATCTTCTTCATTCACCTCAATATCAAGTATATCGGTTCCATCTACAGCATCTTCATCCTTCATGACCTTGGCAACCGCCGCTATACTGTCATTGCCTTTAAGGTTGATCAAACGTACCCCCTGTGTGGCACGCCCCATGACCCTCAAATCCTCAACTCCCAAACGGATTGCAATACCTGATTTATTGATAATCATTAGGTCATCTGAATCAGTAACGTTCTTTATGGCTACCAAGCCTCCTGTTTTATCGGTTATGGAAATTGTCTTCACACCTTTTCCTCCCCTATTAGTTACGCGGTAATCATCAATATTGGATCTTTTACCATAGCCATTTTCAGAGACCACTAAAATATTATCCTCAAAATTGTGCACGGATACCATGCCGATCACTTCGTCGTTATCATCGGCAAGGGTAATTCCGCGAACCCCAGAGGCGTTTCTGCCCATAGGTCTTGTCTTACCCTCTTCAAAACGGATTGCTTTTCCTGATTTGAGTCCCAAGAAGATCTGACTTGTTCCGGTAGTCAATTTAGCCTCTAGTAATTCATCATTGTCACGGATGGTAATGGCATTGATCCCATTCTGGCGGGGCCTTGAATATTGCTCTAAGGAAGTCTTCTTTACAGTTCCCTTCTTAGTGGCCATGATGACATAATGACTGTTTACGTATTCTTCGTCTTTCAAATCTTGCGTACAGATGAATGCCTTTACCTTGTCATCATTCTCTATATTGACCAAGTTTTGAATTGCCCGACCTTTTGAGGTCCTACTACCTTCCGGAATTTCATACACACGCATCCAGAAACATTTTCCTTTCTGGGTAAAGAATAACATATATTGGTGGTTGGTACCAACAAACAAATGCTCTAAAAAGTCTTCATTACGGGTAGAGGACGCTTTTTGGCCCACCCCTCCCCTATTTTGTGTCTTATATTCGGTAAGTGGGGTCCTTTTAATATATCCGGCGTGCGAAATGGTGATGACCACTTGTTCGTCTGGAATCATATCCTCAATGCTCAGGTCACCGCCCGCAAAGTTGATTTCTGAACGACGCTCATCCCCATACTTTTCTTTGACCACCATAAGCTCATCCTTGATAATCTGCATTCTACGCTCTTTCTTATCAAGAATATCCTTTAAGTCTTCTATGGTTTTTAACAATTCGTCATACTCTTCACGAAGCTTGTCTTGTTCAAGGCCCGTCAATTGACGAAGACGCATTTCGACAATGGCCTTTGCCTGTATTTCGGTTAGCTTGAACTTTTCCATTAATCCTGTCCTCGCCTCATCGACATTTGAAGAAGCGCGAATCAAGGCGATCACCTCATCAATATTATCAGAGGCAATAATCAGTCCTTCAAGTATGTGTGCGCGATCTTCGGCCTTTTGGAGCTCGAACTTTGTTCTTCTAACGACCACTTCATGACGGTGTTCAACAAAATGGTGGATAATTTCCTTTAAGTTCAACAACTTTGGCCTACCATTGACCAAAGCAATATTATTCACGCTAAAAGAAGATTGTAATGCGGTATACTTGAATAACATGTTCAGCACGATATTCGGAATGGCATCCCGCTTTAAGATATAGACGATTCGCATTCCCTTTCTATCCGATTCGTCACGAATAGTTGAAATACCTTCAATCTTTTTATCATTGATAAGGTCTGCGGTCTTCTTTATCATGTCAGCCTTATTGACCTGATATGGAATCTCGGTTACGATAATGCATTCACGACCTTGAACCTCCTCAAAGGTCGCCTTTGCCCGCATCACTACCCTACCTCGCCCGGTGTGAAAGGCCTCTTTAACGCCATCATATCCGTAAATAATACCCCCCGTAGGAAAATCAGGGGCTTTGATATGTGTAATCAATTCATCGATTTCAATGGCATCGTTATCGATGTAGGCCACTGTACCATCTATCACCTCAGATAGGTTATGCGGTGGCATATTGGTGGCCATACCTACGGCAATACCTGATGCCCCATTGACCAACAATTGGGGAACCCTTGTTGGTAAAACGGTGGGTTCTTTCAGCGAGTCATCGAAATTCAGTTGATGGTCTACGGTATCTTTATCAATATCGGCCAACATCTCATCAGCGATCTTTCGCATGCGCGCTTCGGTATATCGCATTGCGGCCGGACTATCACCATCTACGGATCCAAAGTTACCTTGGCCATCGACCAACATGTAACGTAAGCTCCACTCTTGTGCCATACGCACCATACTATCATAAACGGAAGTATCACCATGGGGGTGGTATTTACCCAAAACCTCACCAACGATACGGGCAGATTTCTTGTGTGCACTACTTGACCTTACACCAAGCTCGTACATTCCGTACAGCACGCGACGGTGAACAGGTTTCAAACCATCCCTGACATCTGGCAGGGCACGTGACACAATGACCGACATTGAATAATCAATGTAGGCAGATTTCATCTCATCCTCGATGTTGATGGGTATCAATTTTTCTCCTTCAGCCATGCTAAAATCTTAATCTTTTTTGTGGTTAAAACATCGTAGCAATATACAGAAAATCACAGGCGAACGCACAACGATGGCAGAGTTTATTAAAAAAATTATCAACACGATCTTGAACACTTAGTGTACATAGGAAACCTGTTAAATTGTTTATAAAAACCACCTTTTTTCGTCATTTTTCCAGTCTTTATCGAATAAGGGTATAGTATTTGAACATTGTACCGATACTTTTATTAATTTTAATTGCTGAAAAGAGAATTTATGGATGATAATTTTTCCCCAAGAGTCAAAGATGTTATAGCCTACAGTAAAGAAGAAGCTTTGCGTTTAGGCCATGACTTCATTGGCACGGAACACCTCATGCTCGGATTACTCAGGGATGGCAATGGTAAGGCCATAAACATTTTGGATGCGCTTGATGTTGATCTAGACCACCTGAGGAGGAAGGTCGAGATATTAAGCCCTGCGAACCCGAATACCGGTAGTGTTCAAAAAGATAAGAAAAACCTACACTTGACGAGACAGGCTGAACGCGCCCTGAAAACTACATTTTTAGAGGCCAAGCTATTTCAAAGCTCGTCAATAAATACGGCCCACCTGTTGCTTTGTATTCTTAGAAACGAGAATGATCCCACGACAAAGTTACTTCATAAGTTAAAGGTTGACTATGATAATGTTAAAGATCAATTCAAATCAATGATTACAAGTGACGATGATTATATAGATTCCCCCACTTCAGAGTCTTTTCCAGGGGATGCCGAAGATGCTGGCGATCCAAAGGAAAGTTCTTTCGGATCTTCAAGTTCTCAAAAAGGGAGTAAAAAATCGAAAACGCCTGTTTTGGATAATTTCGGTCGTGACTTGACCAAAATGGCCGAAGAGAACAAATTAGATCCTGTGGTCGGGCGTGAAAAGGAAATCGAAAGGGTCTCGCAAATATTGAGTAGAAGAAAGAAGAACAATCCCTTACTAATTGGGGAACCAGGTGTTGGTAAAAGTGCCATTGCCGAAGGTTTAGCCCTGCGAATCATAAACAAAAAAGTGTCCCGGATTCTTTACAATAAACGTGTCGTAACCTTGGATTTGGCTTCTTTGGTGGCCGGAACAAAATATCGAGGGCAGTTCGAAGAGCGTATGAAGGCCGTTATGAACGAGCTTGAAAAGAATGATGATATTATTTTGTTCATCGACGAAATCCACACCATTGTAGGTGCTGGTGGTGCGACAGGAAGTCTTGATGCCTCCAACATGTTCAAACCTGCCTTGGCAAGGGGAGAGATACAATGTATCGGCGCAACGACCTTAGACGAGTACCGTCAATATATCGAAAAGGATGGTGCCTTGGAACGACGTTTTCAAAAAGTAATGGTCGAACCCACTACAGTTGAAGAGACCATTGAAATTTTGATGAACATAAAAGGCAAGTATGAAGACCACCATAATGTGGTTTATACGGACGATGCCATTGTAGCATGTGTCAAATTGACAAATCGCTACATGACAGATCGATTCTTGCCAGATAAGGCTATTGATGCCTTAGATGAGGCCGGATCAAGGGTACATATCGTCAATATGGACGTGCCCAAACAAATTCTAGAGCTTGAGACACAATTGGAAGAAGTTCGTGAATTGAAAAACAGCGTTGTCAAAAAACAAAAATACGAAGAAGCCGCGAAGTTAAGGGATGACGAAAAACGTTTGGAAAAAGACCTCGCAACGGCACAAGAACGATGGGAAGAGGAAAGCAAACTCAACCGTGAGACCGTTTCAGAAGACAATGTTGCCGATGTAGTCTCTATGATGAGCGGAATACCGGTCAATAGAATTGCCCAAACCGAAAGTAATAAATTGGCGGAATTGCCCCAACTCATCAAAGATTTCGTTATCGGACAAGATGAAGCGGTGGTGAAGGTTGCCAAAGCCATACAACGCAATAGGGCAGGATTAAAAGACCCTAATAAACCTATTGGTTCGTTTATATTTTTAGGACAGACCGGAGTTGGTAAAACACAATTGGCAAAAGTACTTGCAAAAGAGCTTTTTGATTCTGAAGATGCCTTGATACGGATAGATATGAGCGAATACATGGAAAAATTCGCCATTTCGAGACTTGTTGGTGCCCCTCCAGGGTATGTAGGTTATGAAGAAGGCGGCCAGCTGACCGAGAAAGTGAGAAGAAAACCCTACTCGGTTATTTTGTTGGATGAAGTTGAAAAGGCCCATCCTGATGTATTCAACATGCTATTGCAGGTATTGGATGATGGCTTTTTAACGGATAGTCTCGGGCGTAAAATAGATTTCAGGAATTCCATCATCATCATGACCTCCAATATCGGGGCTCGTCAGCTAAAGGATTTTGGCCAAGGTGTTGGCTTTGGTACTGCTGCAAAAAAAGCACAGGCAGATAGTCACCAAAAGAGCGTTATTGAAAATGCACTTAAAAAGGCTTTTGCCCCTGAATTCTTAAATCGAATTGATGATGTCATCGTCTTTAACGCACTGGAGCGTGAAGACATCCATAAAATCATCGATATTGAATTGGATAAACTTTTCAAAAGAATCAAGGATATCGGGTATGACTTAAATCTTTCCGATAAAGCCAAGGATTATATTGCCGAAAAAGGTTTTGATAAACAATATGGGGCAAGGCCCCTTAAAAGGGCTATTCAAAAATATATTGAGGATGCCCTTGCGGAAGAAATCGTTAATTCCAACCTTAATGAAGGTGATGCGATATTCATGGACTTGAACGAAAAGAAAGAAGAATTGACCATTAAGATCAAGAAGGTGAAAAAGTCTTCTGAAGCTTAAACTTGACGATACCTAATACAAAAGAGGAGCTGTGTTACAGCTCCTTTTTTTGTTCTACACCTTTCTAATGATGAATGGTACATTTCAGGATGATTTTTTAACACTATAAACGATATATTGGCCTTTAATCTAAAATTTTTCAAAATACATACCCTTAAAACTACTTTCGTTGCAACACTATAAATGAATGGGGCATGAAAATGGGTTTTACTAAAAAAGCCATTATTGTTAAAGAGTATGTTTTAGATATTGGGGTTGTTCAAGTGTATGATAACTACATTGTTGCGACTTTTGATGAAGGGGCTACCGTAACACTTGAAAGGGCATATCAAATAATTGGTATTTCAGAAATACACTTTAGGGGTAAAGATTTTGGTTACATTAGCCTCAGACGTAATTCTTACGCGGTAGATCCCATTATATACACATACATAAGGGGCTTAGAAAACTTGAAGGCATTTGCTATCGTTTCCAAGAAAGAGATAGATATGCATAATTTCAAGATTGAAAAATTGTTTTACAAAAAGCAGATCGAATTTTTTATCGAATATGAAAATGCATTGGCATGGATAAAAAAGCGTTTGAACAAAAAGAAAAACAAAAAAGCATAACCCTATTCTTGAGATCCCTTTTCAGGTTCAGGCCTTCTGAACAACTCCGTAAAAGCTTTTCCCAAGCCTTGTATCAATTTTGAGGCAGTTACACTTTCGTAACCACCTTCACCAGCAAGCAGATCACCCGAAAGCCCATGTAAGTATACCGAAATAACGGATGCTTGCAAAGGCGGATAACCCTGGGCCATAAAACCAGTGATAATCCCCGCCAAAACGTCTCCACTACCAGCAGTGGCCATACCCGGATTTCCGGTACTATTGATATACCCTTGGTTTTCGTAAGAAACCATCGTGTGGGCACCTTTTACCACCAAAATGCAATCGTATTCTTTTGAAAAAGCCTTGATTTTATCCAGCTTGTCAAAATCATCATTCCACTGGCCAATCAACCGTTCCAATTCTTTTGGGTGAGGGGTCAGAACGCTTTGCGGTGGCAAGAGTTTTAATAAACCCGGATTTCCTGCCAGTAGGTTCAAACCATCGGCATCAATGACCAAAGGCGCTTTATTTTCTTTCAAAAAGCCCTCAAAGGCTTTTTCGGTCGAATTATTGGTTCCCATGCCCATTCCTAAACCGATGACCGTAGGTTGTATTTCAAAACTGATGTCCGTTATTTTTTCGTCATCATCATCCGTTAAAACCATGATCTCAGGTACCGTGGCCTGCAAAGGGGTATAGCCACATTCCGGCACGTAAGCGGTTACCAACCCGGCCCCAGAGGTCAAACAGGCTTGTGATGCTAGATTTACGGCCCCGATCTTTCCATAACTGCCCCCTATGATAAGTGCATGACCGTAGTTACCCTTATGTGAAAACTTCAGCCTTGGTTGATACATCGGTAAGATTTCGGGCTTACCGATCAATTCATACGGTGTCACTGTTTGATAGAGGAATTCCATATCCAATCCAATATCCAGAATTTCCCATTGATTTACATATATTCCTGTTTCGGGCAAGAAAAAAGGCAACTTAGGCACTTGAAAGCTTAAAACATGATTGGCCTTGATTACAAATTCACTATTGATGGGAGCTTGAGCCATAAAGAGCCCAGACGGAATATCGATTGATAGTGCGAATGCCGCTGATTCGTTTAAATATTGAATTAACTTTCCGACCCATTCTTCTGGGGTTCTATTCAGTCCAATTCCAAAAATCGCATCTACGATAATATCGTCCCCCCCAACTTCCGGAAAAGTACAGTCTGAATCTATGAAATCTGGCCATAGTTTACGTTCTTTAAGCCGGTCTAAATTGATTAAAAAGTCTTTTGAGCGGGTCTCACTGTAATTGACCACATAAACCGCGATGGCATAACCAGCTTCTTGAAGGTGCCTTGCCAGTGCGATACCATCACCCCCATTATTACCAATACCACAGAATAAATGAATTTTTACCTTGGCTCCCTGCAGCCTTGCGTGCATCCAATCAAAAATTTGTGTGGCTGCCCGTTCCATGAGCAAATCACTCGAAATCTGTTGTTTTTCAATTGTGAATTTATCAGCAGCATAGATTTGTTCAGCAGTAAATATCTTCATTCAATAATAAAATTTGATTAAAACTAGTGATATGATAAAAATTTAGGAATCATTTGGTGTGATAGGCAAAAGTACTACTTTTGACCTATTACAGAGGCCATGCAATTTAAACAATCGGACATAACGATTTTCACTCAAGACAACATTAACACCAGTATTGTTGGCACGACTTTTACCACCCCTTTGGGGTAAGCTACTATATTTTCGTCCGAATTACACTTATTCCATCACTCTATTTAACGTAATACCCAATGAAAATCTTAAAATTTGGTGGCACATCAGTCGCTAACGCCGAAAACATAAAACGTGTTCTATCCATTGTAAAAGAAAGTTCTAAAACCACTAAAATCGGCGTTGTAGTATCAGCATTCGGTGGCATGACCAATATGTTGCTAGATACCCTACAATTGGCAGCCAAACAAAGTCTAGACTATGAGCAGGGATTCGGGACTATGGAACATAAACATTTGAGCGTTATCAAAGATCTTTTTCCGGTAACGGAGCAAAGTAGTATTCTAGGGAAGATAAAGGGTGAATTAAATGAGTTGGAAACCTTATTACAAGGCGCTTATTTAATCGGTGAGGCGACCACACAACTTACGGATAAGATCATGAGTTATGGGGAATTATTGTCTTCTTTCATAATTACCGAATATTTTAAGTCTGAAGGGTTGGATGCGGCCCTTAAAAGTGGCAGGGAGTTAATAACCACGGATGAAAATTTTGGGAAGGCCACGGTTGATTTTAAAGCTACGAACGCCCATTGTGCCGATTATTTTGCCAATACCGCCAACCAAATCACGGTCATACCCGGTTTTATTGCAGCATCACAAAAGGGCAAAGCCACCACCTTGGGGCGTGGGGGTTCTGATTATAGTGCAGCAATACTCGCCGGCGCCACGAAATCGGAAATTTTAGAAATCTGGACCGATGTCAGCGGCATGTTTACCGCCAATCCAAAATTGGTGAAACAAGCAAAATGCCTATCACATATCTCTTATGAAGAAGCCATGGAGTTATCGCATTTTGGGGCCAAGGTATTATATCCACCCACAATTCAACCCGTATTGGCCCAAGGTATTCCGATTGCCATTAAAAATACCTTTTTTCCTGACGATGAAGGCACCCTGATTACCAAAAATACGAACGGAGCGGATAAGACCGTTAGAGGCATCAGCCATATAGGTGAAATTACGGTATTGGCACTAGAAGGGCCTGGTATGATCGGTATTCCCGGTATTTCAAAACGTTTTTTCGAGACACTTTCACAAGAGCATATAAGTGTGGTCATGATCACACAGGCATCATCTGAACATTCAATATGTATCGGCATTTCAGATGATGATGCCCAACGTGCCCTAAATGCCGTCAATACGGCCTTTGAATATGAAATGGCCTCAAAGAAAATCAAACCCGTAGTTATTGAAAACGACCTCGCGATTATTGCCTTGGTAGGTGACAACATGAAAAGCCATCAAGGTCTCAGCGGAAAAATGTTCAGCACATTAGGAAAAAACAATGTCAATATCAGGGCGATAGCCCAAGGGGCTTCTGAGCGAAATATTTCGGCCGTAATCGGAAAAGAGGATGTTAAAAAAGCATTGAATTCATTACATGAGGAATTTTTTGAAGAAAACATAAAACAACTCAACCTTTTTGTAATGGGGGTCGGCAATGTGGGTGGTCGATTTTTAAATCAAATCGAACAACAACAAGGGTACCTCAAAAAAGAACTTCAATTAGCGATTAGGGTAATTGGGCTTTCAAATTCAAAAAGAATGGTCTTTGATGAAAATGGTATCGCCCTAGATGCTTGGCAAAACGAATTGGAACAAGGGCAGCAGGCAGATACCATCAAGTTCTTTGAAACGGTTAAAAAACTGAACTTTCGTAATAGTATTTTTGTTGACAACACCACAAGTAAGGCCGTTTCTGATAGTTACACCTCTTATTTGGCCAATAGTATCTCAGTGGTTACCTGTAACAAAATAGCGTGTTCTTCAGCATATGAAGACTATCACAATCTAAAACAATTGGCAAAAAAATACGATGCCCCCTTTTTATTTGAGACCAATGTCGGCGCAGGCTTACCCATTATAGACACTTTAAAACACCTTATCGTTTCAGGGGATAAGGTACATAAAATACAGGCCGTACTTTCTGGAAGCCTCAATTTTGTCTTTAATAATTTCAATGACAACACCAGCTTTCACGATGTAGTCATGGAAGCGATGGAAAAAGGGTATACCGAACCAGATCCCACTATAGATCTCAGCGGTATTGACGTCATGCGAAAAATATTGATTCTTGCCCGTGAGAGTGGCTATCACATGGAACTTTCCGATATCGAAAATGAATCATTTTTACCGGAGGAAAGCTTAAGGGCCGACTCAAAAGATGCATTTTTCAGCTCGCTTAAAAAATACGAGGCCGATTTTCAAAAGCGTTACCAAAGGGCAACTAAGAAAGATTGCAAGCTCAAATACGTGGCAGAACTTGAAAATGGAAAGGCCAAAGTAGGTTTGCGGGAAATTCCGGCAGGACATGATTTTTATAATTTGGAGGGGAGCGACAATATCGTACTTTTCTTTACGGAAAGATACCCTGACCAACCACTCATCATTAAAGGGGCCGGGGCCGGAGCCGACGTTACGGCATCTGGTATTTTTGCCGATATCATAAGAATTGGTAATTTCTAGTTATGAATGAGATCAAAATATTTTGTCCCGCTACTATAGCCAATGTCTCCTGCGGATTCGATGTACTCGGCCTGGCACTTGAAAGCGTAGGCGATGAAATGGTGGTTCGAAAAACGAAGTCCCCTGAAATCAGGATTTCAAAAATCGAAGGGCAGCAACTTCCTATGGAAACCAATAAAAATGTTGCGGGAGTAGCAGCGTCCGCTTTGTTGGAAAAAAGCAACTATGAAGGCGGTTTTGAAATTGAGATTTATAAAAGGATAAAACCTGGCAGTGGTATCGGTAGTAGTGCTGCGAGTGCTGCCGGGGTAGTTTGGGCCATAAATGAGCTTTTAAAAAGACCTTTTTCAAAACAAGAATTGGTCACGTTTGCCATGCAAGGGGAAAAACTGGCCAGTAACGTTGCCCATGCAGATAATGTCGCGCCAGCAATTTATGGCGGTTTTACACTGGTCAGAAGCTACGACCCCTTGGATATTGTCTCTGTTCATACACCTAAGGCGTTGTTTGCAACGGTCATACATCCACAAATTGAAATTAAGACATCCGATTCAAGAAAAGTTTTAAAAGCCAACATATCCCTTGAAAAAGGAATAAAACAATGGGGAAACCTTGGAGGTTTGATTGCCGGGCTATTCACTGAAGACTATGATCTAATCGGTCGGTCGTTGGAAGATCACGTCATTGAGCCGATCCGTTCCATTTTGATTCCTGGTTTTGATGAAATAAAATCAAGATCATTGGAAGCGGGAGCTTTAGGATGTGGAATTTCTGGCTCAGGGCCTTCTATTTTTGCGTTGAGCAAAGGTGAAGCTACGGCACAAAAAGTAGCAAGCAATATGGCCGCCGTCTATCACGGGATTGGATTGAATTATGAAACACATGTCTCTAGTATTTGCCCCCAAGGGATAAAACAAATAAACTGACCAAATGAAGTTCCATAGCTTAAATAACCCTACTGAGAAGGTTTCATTCAAAGATGCAGTGGTAGCAGGCATTGCACCCGATAAAGGATTGTACTTTCCTGAACACATTACTCCCCTACCCACCTCCTTTTTTGAAAACATCGCATCCCTATCAAATCAAGGGATCGCATTTAAAGCGATACACCAATTTGTCTCAGAAGATATTACCGATACACAACTTCAGTCAATACTAGAGCGGGTTTTAGATTTTGACTTTCCCGTAGTTGACATCGAAGATAACGTTGGTACGCTCGAACTTTTTCACGGTCCGACAATGGCCTTTAAAGATGTAGGCGCCCGTTTTATGGCCAATTGCTTAGGTTGTTTTTCAAAAGAAGGAGAAGAAGTTACCGTGTTAGTGGCTACTTCCGGCGACACGGGAGGGGCAGTGGCAAACGGATTCTTAGGTGTAGAGGGGGTTAAAGTCGTTATTCTATATCCGAGTGGAAAAGTGAGTGAAATACAAGAAAAGCAACTGACCACTTTAGGTCGAAATATCAAGGCCATCGAAGTGGATGGTACTTTTGATGATTGCCAGACTATGGTCAAAACGGCGTTTTTGGATAAGGACATCACCACCTCAAAAAAACTGACCTCTGCCAATAGTATCAATGTGGCGAGATGGTTGCCGCAGCTGTTCTATTTCCTATTTGCCTACAAGCAAGCCAAGATGCAACATAAAGAAATCGTATTTTCAATACCATCAGGTAATTTCGGTAATATATGCGCGGGTATGGTAGCCCAACGATTGGGTATGCCCGTGAACCATTTCATTGCCGCAACCAATATCAATGATACCGTTCCGCAATTTATGGCCTCCGGTTCATATCGACCAAAACCCTCTTCAGTTACCATTTCAAATGCAATGGATGTCGGTGACCCAAGTAATTTTATTCGTATTCGACATTTGTACCACAATGATTTTGAGTTGCTGGCCAAAAACCTCTCTTCATATGCCTTTGACGATGATACCACAAAGCAAGCAATGAAATCGGTTTATAAGAAAACTGGTTATGTCATGGACCCCCATGGGGCGGTTGGCTATTTGGGGTTGAAAAAATATCAAGAAACACATGCCAATACATACGGCATCTTTTTAGAGACCGCCCATCCCATAAAGTTTTTGGATGTTGTTGAGAACAACCTTGACATAACCCTTGAAATTCCACCACGGATAAAATCGATAATGGGTAAGGAGAAAGTGGCCACACAAATAGCAACTTATGGTGAATTAAAATCTATTTTAAAGGATAGTTGAGGCTTTTTTTCAAAAAAGGAATCCCTTTTTTTTATAAAACAAATGGTTTGGTAGGAATCCCACACCATTATTTCAATATTTTTGCGAAGACCAATGGACTGGGTAGATACGATTTTTTCAAATCCACTTCAGTATTTGATTGCAGATCAAGTTGGTCAAATAAAATACAATAACTATCAACAGATGAAAAATACCGCACTTACGCAAACCCATATCGATTTAGGGGCAAAAATGGTGCCCTTTGCAGGTTTTACCATGCCTGTTTCCTATGAAGGGGTAACCCTTGAACATGAAACGGTTAGAAAAGCTGTTGGCGTTTTTGATGTTTCACACATGGGGGAATTTTTGATCGAAGGTCCAAATGCACTAAATCTCATACAAAAAGTAAGTTCTAACGATGCGACAAAACTTACCGTAGGAAAAGCACAATACAGTTGTCTACCAAATGAAACGGGTGGTATTGTTGATGATTTGATCATCTATCAGATAAAGGAAGAAACGTTTCTACTCGTGGTTAATGCTTCCAATATCGAAAAAGACTGGCAGCATATCTCAACATATAACACTTCTATCGGGGCAACAATGCGAAACTTATCCGACGAGTATTCCTTGCTTGCCATACAAGGGCCAAAAGCTGTTGAAGCTATGCAATCATTATCCTCCTATGATTTATCGGAAATTAAGTTCTACAATTTCGTGGTCGGTGATTTTGCAGGCGTTGAACATGTAATCATCTCCGCTACAGGCTATACGGGTTCTGGCGGATTTGAGATCTATTGTAAAAACTCGGAAGTGAAACAAGTCTGGGATAAGGTTTTGGAGGCTGGAAAGGATTTTGGAATTAAGCCAATCGGACTGGCCGCTAGGGACACCTTAAGGTTGGAAATGGGATATTGCCTATATGGAAACGATATCGATGACACCACTTCGCCACTGGAGGCCGGACTCGGATGGGTCACCAAATTCACTAAAGATTTCGTCAACCATGAAGCTTTGGCCGAACAAAAGGAGGCAGGTGTGACCAGAAAGCTGGTCGCTTTTGAAATGGATCAAAAGGCCATACCGAGACATGGGTACACTATCACCGACACCGAACAAAATGCAATAGGTCAGGTGACCTCGGGTACCATGGCACCTTCGTTGGGCATTGGAATCGGATTGGGTTATGTAAGCAAACCCTTTTCAAGACAAGGTGAGAAAATCCATATCCAAATACGAAAAAAATCAGTGCCCGCAACAATTGTCAAGCTACCATTTTATAAAGGTCAATGATAGATTTTCAACACATCATTGATACCATTGCCAAAGAGGCAAATACTGCAGAAGAAAGGGGAAAAGTGGCTTCTTATATTCCTGAGTTGTCAAAGGTAAGTGCCAAAAAGTTTGGTATTACTTTGTTGGATGCAGATGGGAACAGTTTTTCGGCGGGTGATTCAAATGAGCGATTTTCCATTCAAAGTATCTCTAAAGTACTGGCCTTGGCCAAAGCGTTTGATTTGGAAGGAGACCACCTATGGCAACGAGTGGGCGTCGAACCTTCGGGAGATCCCTTTAACCATCTTTCTTTATTGGAAATGGAAAACGGTATCCCTCGAAACCCCTTGATTAATGCCGGGGCCATTGTTATTTGTGATATTTTGGTTTCAAAACTGAATGCGCCTAAACAAGATTTTTTGACGTTTGTACAACAAATCGCAGATGACCCGACCATTACTTATGACGAAGCGGTCGCCCAATCTGAGAAAAAGACGGGATTTAAGAATTATGCCGCGGCATACCTTATAAAGTCTTACGGAAACCTTACCAATGATGTGGAAACCGTATTAGATCTTTATTTTTATATGTGTTCGTTAACACTTTCTTGCGAACAATTGGTCAAAGTGTTTTATATTTTTATGAACCATGGCAAATGCCTTAGAAATCAACACTATTTAAAAATATATCAGATAAAACGGATTAATGCCATTATGCTTACCTGTGGATTCTACGATGAGGCGGGTGAATTTGCCTTTGAAGTTGGTTTACCGGGTAAAAGCGGCGTAGGTGGGGGTATCGTAGCACTTTTACCCAATGAATTTTGTGTTGCGACATGGTCGCCGGGATTGAACGACAAAGGAAATTCAAAGCTAGGAATGCGCGCCCTAGAAAAGTTGACCACAAAAACGGGCTTATCCATATTTTAATTGAAGAAAAAGAAAATCCTCATACTCGGTGGTAGCGGTTTCATTGGCCATGCTCTTTATAGGGAGTTGTGCAATTATTATGACACCTATGGTACCTATTTCAACAATTCCTCATTTCAAGACAACAGACAATTCTACGAGTATGACCTTCAAGAAGATGATATTTTTGACGTTTTGGAAGCCGTAAGGCCAGATTACGTCATATCGGCTTTACGGGGTGACTTTACGGCCCAGGTTCAAGCCCATATCCATTTAATGGAATATGTATCAAAGCGTGAATGCAAGCTATACTTCATCTCTTCGGCCAATGTTTTCGATGCTTACAGTAAGTATCCTTCTTACGAGAATGACAAAACACTTTCAGAAAGTGTTTACGGAAGGTTGAAAATTCGTATTGAGAATATGATGATGCGTATGTCGAAAAAGAAAATGGGGATCTTAAGGGTACCCATGGTTTTTGGAAATACATCACCTCGGGTACGGGATCTAAAATCACAACTTACCGCCAATGAACCCATAGAAGTATTTCCGAACCTCATCATCAATGTCACCAATGATGATCGGCTGACCCAGCAAGTGCACTATTTGATAAATCGCGATAAATATGGTATTTTTCATTTAGGCAGTATGGATTTGGTGCATCATGAAGATTTTATCAAAGAAGTCATCAAACGTTTGGGCAATTATCACCCGCTGTTGAAAAAAGTGTATACTACCAATGAAGATAGGTACTTGGCCGCACTGCCAAAAGAAAATCGATTGCCCAAAAATCTTCGCATCACCTATCAAGAAGTTATCGACCATCATTTGGCAGTAGAATAAAAAACAAGAATATGGATAAATTAAACGAGTCACAGATTACGGAACTACTTTTAGAATTGAGAGGTTGGGAATATAAAAAGGGCTTCATTACAAAATCGTATAAGTTCAAGGACTTTAAAGAAGCTTTTGCCTCAATGACAAGAATAGCATTTGAGTGTGAGGCGCAAAACCATCATCCAGAATGGGAAAACGTCTATAATTCGTTGACTATTAAGTTGAATACCCATGATGCGGGTGGGGTAACCCAAAAAGACATCGATCTGGCTAAAAAAATCGAGTTTTTGATGACCTCGTAAAGACAGAAATCGGTATTTGTCAGTGCTATGTGTTTTAGTACATTTGTTGTTCTCATTTTAATCAATAGACGTTATGGGTAGAGCTTTTGAGTTTAGAAAAGCACGTAAAATGAAACGCTGGGCAGCCATGTCGAAAGCCTTTACAAGAATTGGCAAAGACATTGTCATGGCGGTAAAAGAAGGTGGTCCTGATCCAGATGGCAATTCCCGTTTAAGGGCGGTCATACAGAACGCCAAGGCCGTCAATATGCCCAAAGACAATATTGAAAGGGCCATTAAACGGGCTTCTGATAAGAGCCAGGGCGATTACAAAGAAGTATTGTTTGAAGGTTATGCCCCACATGGTATTGCCATATTGATTGAAACTGCAACGGACAATAATACGCGAACCGTGGCAAATGTTCGCAGTTACTTTAATAAGTGTAATGGTAGTTTAGGCACTTCAGGTTCCGTGGAGTTCATGTTTGACCATACCTGTAATTTTAGGATCAATGGCGAAGGGCTAGACCCTGAAGAACTCGAATTGGAGCTTATTGATTTTGGGGCGGAAGAGGTTTTTGTTGATGATGATGGCATCTTGATCTACGCGCCATTTGAAAGTTTTGGCGATATCCAGAAAGAATTGGAAGCACGTGAAATTGAAATATTATCCTCAGGTTTTGAACGCATTCCGCAAGTGACCAAGGAACTGAACGAAGAACAGATAGCGGATGTGGAAAAGCTATTGGAAAAAATTGAGGAAGATGATGATGTGCAGAACGTGTATCATACGATGAAGGAATAGAAAATGATTTTCTTTTGAAGATAAAAGGGCGTCCAAGTGGCGCCTTTTTTGGTTTGATCGCATCAATTGAGCGAATTTACCTATGGATTATCACTCATAGAAAATGATGATTCCTCTTCATTGCAGGTGAAGCAAAAAAACCGATTTCTGAAGAGGGCAAGATTTCTTTACAAGGATTTTATGTATTAAAAAAAAGTTAAATCTTCCAATTCGTAATCGGTTTACAAAGTTCAGAAAATCGTAATCTATTGAAATCCAATCTATTCCATAAACCCAAAATTAGACCATATAAAACCCATATATATTCTATGGTTTTTATGCAATTCGCTGAAACATAGATCTCTTAGCTTTAGGCCAACAACCAATCAACTTGTCACTTTCAAAAAGTCGCCTCAAGTAAATTTCTATTACGATAGTATTTTGATAGAATCCTTTGATTGGTTCTAACTAAAATCTATTGTTCAAAATGAAAGCATCCCTTTTTACAACACTCCTTATTCTTATCCTTTCCTTGACCTGTAGTTATGGTCAACAAGAGACCTTAATCAAAAGAATAAACTGCGGCGGAAATCAAGTAACAGGTGCTGATGGTCTGGTTTATGATGCCGATACTTCTAATTCGGATGTTTCGTTCAGTTCTTTTTCCAGTAGTTTGACACATCTCAGTTATGTATCTCCTGAGCTAAGTGAGCCCTATTTAAAGTCTAGACTTTTGAATAGAAATGGCAATCATGGCGAAATCGATTTCAATTACACCTTTAACAACTTATCTGATATGCACCAATACCGAATTATCCTTCATTTTGCGGAACCTTACCACGGGGTAATCAACACTAATTGGAATACCCGAATCTTTGATATAGACATCAATAATGGACAATATGTTTTTGATGATTATAACATTATGACAGAGGCAGCATTACCAAGTACAAACCCTATGGACGGGGCCAAGAAGGTTGCAAAAATTAATAGGGTAGTCAATATTAGTGGGGGTAGTTTGGTCATTAAGTTCACAAATCAAGATAATGATGCCTTAGTCAATGCCATAGAACTATTTAGGATAGAAAATGGTGGGGATAATCAGGCTCCTACTATTCCTACCAACTTGGTAGTTACAAATATCACTGAAAATTCGGCTGATATTGCCTGGTCCGCTTCATCGGATAATGGGGGAGGAAATGTAGCGGGTTATAAAGTTTACAATAACGGAATAGAAATTAAGGACGTTATCACGACCACCACTACAATAGCAGGGTTAAATGAACAAACACAATACAATATTTCAGTAGCAGCTTATGATAATGCAAGTCCTGTAAATATCAGTTCAGTGAGTGCTCCTACAATCAATTTTACCACTTTAAGCTCTGGCGGCAGTACATCAAATGGATCATCTATTTGGTCAGAGGTCAATACCACTGCAAGTTACTCTGGCGAAGTCGCTATCGGCCGTGCAACGGTACCAAACGGCTATAAACTGGCAATTGAAGGCCACGTCCGTGCCCGTGAAGTACGTGTAGACCAAGAAACATGGCCCGATTATGTATTCAAAGAAGGTTATGACCTGCCCACTTTAGAAGAGATTCAAGAACACATCGACGAAAAAGGGCATTTGCCTAATATACCTTCTGCTAACGAAGTGATGGCAAACGGAATTGAATTGGGTGAAATGAACAGGCTACTCCTTGAAAAAATTGAAGAATTGACACTGCATGTACTACAGCTTAAGAACGAAATTGAATATCTAAAATCGAAACAATAAAACCAATCAAGGACCTAATAAATAAAAATGATCATGACCATTAAAAAAACAACAAGTCGAACATTCATCGTTGGCCGAGGTCCGCTAAATTATTTTCTCGACCTTAAATCAAATCTAAAATTTGACAAATGGAAGGGTGTTATTATAGCAATTGTAATACTGTTCTCTTTTTCAAAAAGCCTAAACGCCCAGAACACCTACACCTATTCCTTGATCGATGCCGATAATGATGCTGTTTTAATTTCTTCATTCAATGAGGATATTACATGGAACTTGAACGATGCAAGTGGTCTGAATGTCATTTCTGATTTGGATAACTACTCAGAAGCAAGTAAGGTCAGGTTCACTACATCGGAACGTACCCATACGGAAGGAGCAATTCCATTCGCTTATTACGGTGATTATTTTGGAGATTACGGAGAAGCCAACAACACTTACTACGGTTGGCAGCCTACTGTAGGGACCCTGGATTTCTTGGTGGAATATTTGGACACGGACCTCAACGTAATCGTCTCTGATTCGTTCAGTATTACTTTCATAGACACTACACCTGATACACAAGTACCCTCGGCCCCAACATCATTGACCGGCACAGCCAGTTCAACCACTACCGTTGCCCTTAGCTGGAATGCAGCAACGGATAATATAGGGGTTACGGGATATAAGGTTTATCAAGACAATGTTGAAATAGCCACGAACTGGGCTGGCACTACCTACGATGTCAACGGTTTATCACCGGCCACTTCCTATGATTTTCAGGTTCAGGCAGTAGATGCCGCAGGTAATGAAAGTGCCTATAGCAATACCTTGAAGGTCACCACCGACGCAAGTTCAGGTGGAGGAAGCAGTGGTACTTCGGTGTGGACCGAATCCAATACAACGGCAAGCTATAATGGTGAAGTAGCCATTGGTCGTTCTACAGTGCCAGGCGGCTATAAACTGGCAATTGAAGGTCACGTCCGTGCTCGCGAAGTCCGTGTGGACCAAGAATCTTGGCCTGATTACGTGTTCAAAGAAGGTTATGACCTGCCCACTTTGGCAGAAATTCAAAAACACATCAAAGAAAAAGGGCACCTGCCCAATATCCCTTCTGCTACGGAAGTCGAGGCAAATGGTGTGCAATTGGGTGAAATGAACAGACTTTTGCTTGAGAAAATTGAAGAGCTGACGCTGTATATACTTCAACAGCAATCTGAAATAAATTCACTTAAAAAAGAAATTATCAAAATCAAAAAATAATGAAGCCAAATGTAATTAAAGTATCACACCATCGAATAATAGTTATCCTAATCAGTATTTTATCACAGTGCAATCTTGTCAATGCGCAAATTGATTACGGAACACCCCAGTTAATCAACTCGCTGACCGATCAACCAATTTTGAATATAATGCCTGGGGACACCTACGATTTAAATGTGGTAGGAGATAGTCTAAACATTGTGGCAATACCACCTAGTGGTGCAACGGAAGAGAGTGTTCGATTTCTCACCAGTATCAATGAAGACAATATAGAAAGTGTTGCCCCCTATGCCTACAAAAAAGATGTCAGTGGCAATTTCTATAGTTGGATCACCCTTCCAAACTATTTAGATGTCCCTATCACTTTTACTATACAATATTGGAGCCAGAATGGTGCGGGAGGGACACTTTTGGGCGATGATATCTTTACCATAACCTTTACAAAACCTACCCCAGACAACTCATCGCCTTCAGCCCCAACATCATTGACCGGCACGGCAAGTTCGACAACTACCGTTGCCCTTAGCTGGAATGCAGCAACGGATAATGTAGGGGTCACGGGATATAAGGTTTATCAAGACAATGTTGAAATAGCCACGAACTGGGCTGGCACTACCTACAATGTTAACGGTTTATCACCAGCTATTTCTTATGATTTCAAGGTTCGGGCCTCAGATGCTGCAGGCAATGACAGTGTTGACAGTAACAGTATAACGGTTACAACAAATTCCGAAAGCACGGGCGGAGGTGGAACGAGTGTTTGGTCAGAGGTCAATACCACGGCAAGTTATAACGGTAAGGTTGCTATTGGTCGTGCAACGGTACCCAATGGTTATAAATTGGCCGTTGAAGGATTCATTAGGGCCCGTGAAGTTCGTGTAGACCAAGAATCATGGCCCGACTATGTCTTTTCAAAGGAGTATGACCTGCCCACTTTAAAAGAAATACAAGAACACATCAACGAAAAAGGGCATTTGCCCAATATCCCCTCTGCAAAAGAAGTTGAGGCCAACGGCGTACAACTGGGCGAAATGAATAGGCTCTTACTCGAGAAAATTGAAGAGCTGACCCTCTATATTATTCAACAAGAAAATAGAATTCAAAAATTAGAGAAAAAAGCTAAAAAATGAAAGTAAACAAAATAACTTTTCAAGCAATATTAAGTGTTCTAATATTAACGCTAGGAACAAATTTTATTGTTGCACAGCAGGGCACACTAGCCCAAGATGCCAATGCAAATTCTATCGGACCGTCTTCTTATGAAGTGCAAAAAATTCCACCAGCACCAGAGGTAGCAAGTTTGGGCAATTATGGTAATCAACCCATAAATAAATATAATGGCACCGCCAATATCAATGTTCCCATTCATACAGTCGGTCTTGACGACCTTCGCATACCACTGACGGTATTGTACAACACAGGTGGTAACAGGGTAAATCAAGATGCTACTTGGGTAGGATTAGGATGGAACATGTCAACTGGTATAACGATTACCCGAGAAATCAATGGCTACGATGATCTTAGGAATTCTGGGTATACTGGAAAAATAGTACCTGGTGATAGTGGCAAGGACAATCTGGGCTGGATCTATAGTCCGGCCGACGTCCTTTATTACGACAACAGTATTGAAAACTATCGAATTAGTGCGCAAGATCTGAACAATATGGATAACAATAACTGGCAAAACAACAATCCTTGGGATTTACAGCCTGATTTGTTCACCCTTAACACCCCCAATGGATCTTGCTCTTTTTACTTGCCCAAGAAAGGTGCTTCAAATTTGATGGAAGCCCAAGTGGCGAACAATGTGAATTTTAAGGTGGTTTACAATACAGATGACTTTAGCTTTACCGTTACCGATCCAGACGGCTATGTATATCAATTTGATTATACAGAGTTATCCACGGGGTTTCGAACTTGGGAGACCTGGGCCAATGATAATGATGCATTAAGAGCCATGGCTGCTTGGCCAACAAACCAGACCAAATATATGATTACGGCATGGAAACCCAGTAAAATCAGGTCTCCGATGGGTCGTGAATTGGTATTCGAATATGAGTCAGGGCACCATTTTTCATTCCCAAGTTTTCAAGAAACCTACTCCAGACAGGTTTTTTCCAATGCAGTACAAGATCAAGGATGGTACCAACCCACCGAAGTCAATTTTGGCGGACCGAACACGGTCAGTGCTTCCATGAATGCGTTTCATAATTTTTATTTAAAGAAAATTTCAGGGGATTTTGGTGAGGTGGTTTTCAATTTGGGCAATGAGCGTCTTGACTTGTTTTCCGTAGACGCTTATTACGCTTTGACGGACAATGTTGCATGGGTTCCCCTGATCAATGCACCTACCAGTTTTGAAGCAAGAAGATTGAATTCAATTGACGTTTTAAACCATTTGGGCGATACCATACGTACGGCCAGTTTTGAATATGGGTATTTTAATGACAATCAAATAGGCCAAACAGTCAAGGAACGTTATTTGCGTTTAAAGCTTGATAAAGTTTTGGTCAACGACCAAGAATATGCGTTTTCGTATCTCGAATGCAACTCATTGCCTGCAAAAGACAGTAAGGCAATTGATTTTTGGGGCTTTTACAACGGAGCCAATTCCAATTCCCATCGTATTCCCAGTTTCAACCGCTTTTTTTTCTCACCTCCTTATTATAATAATCCGGGTATTGGGCATGACCAGTTCTACAAATTCTCATCTACCGTCGATAGGGGTAGCAATTCAAACTATGCAAAACATGGTTTGCTCAACAAGGTGCGCTACCCCACAAAAGGGATTACCGAATATCGCTACGAAGGAAATTCCGTCGCATTGGACAGAATAGAGTATAAAAACAATACTGACTATAGCCTAATATACGGCAATTCAACAAATACATATTATCAAGGTGGGAAGCGAGTAAGCCTTAGAGGCTCTGCAGACTATAATTTTAGATATCAGTACTTAAAACTCCAAGATAGTACAGCTTATTCGCTTTATGATTATATAAATAATAATGATTTCCCAAATCGCCATGTTGAAGAATTTGAAGTTGGTGGCCTAAGAGTAGCCCAGGTAATCGATAAAGACTATGATGGAACACCACTTTTAACGCGTACTTACGAATATGAAGAATCTAACAATGGTGGCTTTTACACAAGCGGTAGATTGATGGATGATTTGGTATTTCACTCAAAGGGTATCGGCAGTATATGGGAGAATACCCCTGAAAATTATAGTGATAATAATTCGGTCACGCTTTACTCCGACAATATGCTTCGAACCTCTATGGCCGCGGCAGGTAGCCATATTGGTTACACTAGGGTAACTGAAAGAACCTTGGACAAAGAAGGCAATGCAAACGGCAGAATGGTCAACAAATATGTCAATAAGGCCAATATACCCATTGTCAGGGATATACCCTGCACCCCACAATTTATAACAGCGGGAGGACAGAGTTCAAATTGCCAAGGCAACTACGATTGTCTAGATTACATTGACATTAATGTCTGTAGTGATTACAACGATTTAGACCGTGACCACATAAAACTGGAATCAGGCCCGGTATACGTGATGTCGTTGACACAAAAGACCTTTGCCCATGAAAACGGCAAGGTCACTTCAGAATTTGTCTATAACAATAATGATGACATCGTTGCGAAAACACTGAATAGCTATGAAGAAGTAGTTAGACTGGGTAGTACCGCCCCGCATTTCGCTCTAATGAATTGGTATCAAACCGGTTCGGCCCAGTACTTTCCAATAGGGTTCCCTTATCAAGTAGTCGATGGTAATACGTTTGGCGTAAATAAAGAATTTCGGTTAAGCCAATCAAAGACCACCCAGTATTTTGGTTCAGAAAATATTGAAAACACTGTGGATTATGAATATGGACCCCATAATCAATTGGTAAGGGTCGAAGCCATCAATAGCAAAGGCGAGGTACAGGTTACAAAAGCTTTTTATCCACAAGATTTATTGGGTGAACCCCTCATGAATAAAATGGTGGATTCCAATAGAACTAGAATAAGGGTCAAAAGTGAGGTTTACAGGGGTACCGAACTGAATCCTGAGGACAAAAAAATTGCATCACAACGAAATACTTTTAGTGATACCCTAAATACAAACGGAATTGTGCTACCGTACGAGGTAAAAACACGTAAAGGTGAAGAAATAGAAGGCCCCGAAGAAACGAGACAGCGCTATGAGTTATATGATAACTATGGTAATCTATTGCAGTATCGCGCGGAGAGTGGAATTCAAGTCTCATTTATTTACGGTTACAACCACCAATACGTGGTGGCCAAGATTGAGAATGCCAGTTATGCAAATATAGAATCAGTTCTCGGGTCAAGTTTTGACCTTGGGCAATCTGGCCTGAGTGAAACCCAAGAAACTAATCTGAGAAACGGGTTATCTCAAGCCATGGTGACTACCGTAGCCTATAAACCTTTGGTCGGGGTGTCCCATGTCACTGATCCCCGAGGATATACTACCAAGTACATTTACGATAACAATAATAGGTTGAAAGAAGTGAGGGATGACCAAAATAATTTGGTCACTGATTATCAATATGATTTTATTTCTGCCATTTCCAACTAAACTAAAGTCCATTTCAGCATGAAAAACCACAATATCGATAACACTAGGCATACCTATTTTTTCTCAAGGTATATTTTAAGGAATACTACTTCAATAAACGTATCTAGACCAAATACTACCTTATTGTCCATACTTCTTTTCTTCATGGCATTTTCGTTGAGCGCCCAATTTTACATTGGCGGAAGCGGTAATGTCACCCTCGGTTCCAACGGAAATGGCAGCGGTATCTATTTTATAAACGGGGGCAGCGTAAGTTCGGTCAGTTGGTATGTTAAAAGTAAGCCCAATGGTGCACAGAACCCTAGTATCGCTACCCCTAACGGTAATCAAACATCCATCGAATTTTATAACGCGGGTATTTACGCCATTCAAGCTACAGTAAACAATAACAATACAACCCAAGAGTTTCAAGTAATCGTTTCAAACCCTCCTCCTAGCAATCCGAACAATCCAACGGTTTCTGCGCAATCATGTGGCCAAGCTACTTTATCGAGGTCCGGTAACCCACCTAGCGGGGTTCGTTGGTATTGGCAGGGTAAAACTTCAAACGGATTTATAACCAACAAAGGATATGGAAGTACTTTTCTAGCAAATGAAGGCACGGGTACCTACTATATTAGGGCACGAAATACTTCAACGGGTGTATGGAGCAGCGGACTGGGCTCGGTAACGGTTACCATAAACAACAGCACTTCTACCCCTTCGGCATCAAATAAGACCATATGTGAAGGTGGAAGTACATTTTTAACGGCTTCAGGGGTAAGCGGCAATCCCATTTACAAGTGGTACAACAGCAGCAACGGCCTATTAGGCACAGGAGCCACCTATGGTACGGGAACATTAAATAGCCCAGGTAACTATACCTACAGGGTTTCTGCAACGGTAAATGGATGTGAAAGTGCCAAAAGAACGGTCACGGTTACCGTCACCCCGGGTATTGACCAACGAACATTGACCACCCCGGCAGAAGGAACCTGTGTGAACCAATCTGGCCAAATTACCATGGTGGGCTCGCAATCAGGTGTTCGCTATCAGTTAAAAAAGGGTGCGCAAGAAATTGGTTCTTTTAGAACCTCAAATGGCCCGGATATTATTTGGGGCACCAATATTTCAGCGGGAACGTATTATGTAGAGGCCTATTATGCGGATGGAAGCTGCACCCCGGTCAACACCAATTCGATAACCGTGATTACCAAATCTGCGAAACCGTTAAGAATTACTACCTCACCAACCAATTATAATGCAATTTGCCCAGATCAAGGTCTTATTACCCTTTTTGCCCAAGATTTCGGACCACTGGGCATTATTGAATGGTTGGATGAAAACGGGAATACCCTGGGCAGTTCAACAAGCCAAAATGTAAGCCCGCCAGCTGGAGGTACGACCACCTACACCTTAAGGGCCTATGACGATTGCGATGAAATTAAGGACAAGACCATCAATCTGACCGTACTTCCTGCACTGGGTACGATTTCTATCGATCCGTATGAAGGGGAACTATGCGTAAACCCGCCGAATACCGATTACAACGCATCTACAAGCAATGCCTCAGGTTATAGCTGGAGGATGGTCACCCCTGGTGCCGGAACCATCAATACCAGTACTGGTACGGTTAACTGGAACAATTCCTTTTCAGGAACGGCGACCATAGAAGTCACTGCAATAGGAAGTTGCGGAACAGAAAAAACCAGGACATTTGATATTGAAATAGTGGATCCCCCTCAAATATACACTTTGAACGGGCCAACTGAAATATGCGCCAACCTCACCGATAGCATTACACTATCAGATTCAGAACCAGAGGTCGACTATCAATTGTATAAAGACAATTCAACCACTGGGATTCCAGTACAACAGGGCACTGGAGAGGTACTTACTTGGAGCAACATCAATAGTGGAAGTACTTATCGTGTGGAAGCTTCGAATGGAATCTGTAGTTCCATACCAATGGCCGGGGTCTTGAATATAGGCACAAAATCAGGTGGTGAAGTTCGCATTGGTGACGGCTCACCCATAATCGAGAATATTTGTCCGGGTCAAGCATTCACATTGGCCACAAATGGTTCAAACGCGGTATGGAGCACCGGTGATACCGGTACTACGACCAGTGTGACCCTATCAGCCGGCAGTTCACAAGTAGTTACGGTAGAGGCAGAAGATCTCTGCGGAATAACGCAACCGGCACAAGTTACCCTGCGTGCCATGGAGGCCATAGGTACCATCACCTTAATTGGCCCCACCTCGCGATGCGAAGGGGCCGGAGGCTATGACTATGGCGCTACGGTCAGCAATGCCAATGAATTTGACAATTTAACCTATAGTAATTGGTCGGTCGATCCCCCTAACGCAGTTTCTACTATTGATGCCAATACAGGTGATTTGGAGTGGAATGCTACCTATTCTGGCCCCGCAACTATACAGGTAACCGTCAATAATGGTTGCCAGACAAAAGATGCAGATTTTCCAATTACCGTAACTGCTCAAATACCATTTTATTTAGATGCTGACAATGATGGTTTTGCAATTTCCATTTTAGAAAGTTGTTCTAATCCTGGTCCAGGGTATACGGCCAATGTGCTTCCTTTAGGGGATTGCGATGACGATGATATTCACATTAACCCCGATTCGTTATGGATGCATGATGAAGACGATGATACTTATAAGGGTCCGAATGGATACCAAGTAGGTTGTACCCCCCCCAACGATAACTATGACGATTATACATTGATTATTGAAGAAAACCCAGAGGCACGCCCTAATGATTGTGATGATACCGACCCCAGTATTTTAGGGGCGCAAAACTGGTGGTTCGATGGCGATAACGATGACTTTCCCTTAGAAGGTTCGTTTCGACCCGATTGCCAAAATCCCGGTTTGGGCACCCCAGATGAGGCGAAATGGAAATCCCAACCGTATGCGGTAGTTGATTGTGATGATACCGACCCAACGATCACGGCAATCAAATGGTATGTAGATGCAGATGGGGATGATCTGGGAGAGCCAGACGGGGATACCGACGTCGGTTGTCAACCACCAAATGATGGTCGAAATTGGGTCGATAATAACGATGACCCGTGCCCAGGTGATAGTGCTAATTTCTGTTCCAACTATCCGTGTGGTGAAACTTTTGAAAGTGATATTCTTACCGGAGACAACTATGTCTATTCAAGAACATATCAAGAACCCAGCAATACGCAAATAGACCCGGGCTTCTTTACCGAAAATGATAGCCTCATTCAAAGCATCACTTATTTTGATGGTTTGGGCCGGGCGATACAGCAGATTGGTATGGACCACAGCCCCAATAAGAACGACATTGTTTCACATATGGCCTATGACGATTTTGGGCGTATGCCAAAAGAATGGCTGCCAGTACCAACTACCGATGGTAATTTGGGTACCCTACGCTTAGGTATCGAAAATACCGTAGAGGAGTATTACAACGCCCCTAAATATGAAAATACCCTTAACCCATTTTCAGAAAAAGGTTTTGAGGCCTCACCGCTTAACCGCGTAGAGCAGCAAGCGGCACCGGGCAATGATTGGGCCTTAGGGCAAGGGCATGAAATTGGGTTTGGGTATGAGACCAATACCATCGCCGACGGTGTCAAGCTCTTTTATGTGACCACCAGCCCCCAGACAACGGCCTCTGTAATCACCTATACCCCTACACTGGAAGAAAACGCGGAATACCCGGCTGGAGAGCTGTACAAAAATGTGACCTTTGACGAGAACCACACCTCGGGCAAAAACCATACTATTGAAGAGTTTACGGATAAAAACGGGCAAGTGGTCTTAAAACGCACCTATGCCGATATGGATGGTGCATCTGAGGTGCCCCACGATACCTATTACGTTTATGATGACTATGGCAACCTTACCTATGTATTGCCCCCAAAAGTCGATATTGATGATGGTGTATCTACTGAAGAGTTGGCGGCGCTATGCTACCAATACACCTATGACAACCGTAACCGTTTGGTCGTTAAACAACTGCCGGGTAAAGGGGAAGAATATATCGTTTACAATAGTTTGGATCAGCCCATATTGACCCAAGATGCCAATATGCGTGCAGTGAACAATACCAATCTCACTAGCGATGAATGGCTCTTTACCAAATACGACCCTTTTGGCAGGGTCGCTTATACGGGCATGCTCGAAAACAATGGATCACGTATAGGTTTGCAAAATGATGTGAACAACAGCGTGGTGCAAACTTGGGTAGATGCCCGAGACGATTCTTTTGTGGTCATCGACAATACCAATGTATATTACTCTAATGATGGCTACCCCGCCAGCGGCTATAAAGAATTGCATACCGTTAATTATTACGATACGTACAATACGGTACGTGATGGTATGCCCGTGACCGCTAGTGCATTTGGTTTGGCCAGTACCACAAAGGTGCAGGGCCTTTCAACGGTGAACCTCGTGAAGGTCTTGGGTACCAACGATTTTATCACGACTGCTGTTTATTATGACGATAAGGCACGGCCCATTTACTCCCATAGTAAAAATGATTATCTTAATACGGTGGATATTGTAGCATCACAATTGGATTTTATAGGCAGGCCCACCAAGGTAAAAACGACCCATACCCGAGATGGAAACACTATCGTCACCATTGACAACTTTACCTATGACCATATAGGACGTTTGTTGGCCCAGACCCAATGTATCGGTGACGGGAGTTTGGGCGACAGTTGCCCCACAAACGGTGTACCGGCAGATATATTCATTGAAAATGAGACCGTGACCAACGAACGTGTCGCAACCAACAGCATCACGACCCGCCCGGTTACTACCATCAGTGGCACCGCGACCCTTCGTGTTGACCCCAATGCAACCGGGGGCAGTGGCAATACGGGTAGCGAACTCATCGTTTATAACGATTACGACGAACTGGGGCAATTGCAGGCCAAAATAGTCGGCGGTACCCCAAGTAACAGCTATGTGAATACTACCGGCTTACAAACGGTAGATTACAATTATAATGTAAGGGGATGGATCAAATCCATTAACGATCCCTCTAATCTTGGGAACGACCTCTTTGCGTTTAGCATAAATTATAACAATCCGACCCACGGAGGCACCGCGCTCTACAATGGGAACATTGCGGAGACGGAATGGAAAACGGCCAACGACAACCAGTTGCGATGGTACAGATACAGCCATGATGCGATGGACAGGATTGTTTCCGCCATCGACAACACCGCCGATCAGAGGTACAGTCTTTTGGACGTACAATACGATCTGGGGGGAAATATCACCAAATTAAAAAGGAACGGCCACAGGAACATGAACGCATCGACCTTTGGCCTAATGGATGATCTTACCTATCAATACACGGGCAACCAGTTGAAATCTATTGATGATGCGACGGCGGCAAGTGCGGTAACGGGCTTTATTGAGGGAGCAGAGAACGCCACTGAGTATCAATTTGACCAGAACGGGAACATGGTACGTGATGATAACAAGAAGATAACCTCTGTGGAGTACAACCACCTGAACATGCCGACCAAGGTAACGGTAACGGGTTCAAATGCAGGTACGTTGGATTATATCTACGATGCCACAGGAGCTAAGGTCAGGAAGATGAACAGTAATGGCACGACCACGGATTACGCAGGTAATTTCGTGTACGAGGGTGGAACTCTTAAACAGATAAGTCATCCAGAAGGTTTTATCGAACCCAATAGTAGTTCATGGCAGTACGTGTACTATTTAAAAGACCATCAGAACAATGTGCGGATTACTTTTGCGGATGACAATTCGGATGGGAACATCGACCCATCAAACGAGATACGAAGGGAGCAGAATTATTTCCCCTTTGGATTGGAGCATAAGGGATACAATTCCGCTCTCAATGGCGTAAAAAACGATCTGAAGACCTATCAAGATCAGGAATTCACTGAAGACTTGGGGCTTAACACCCATGAGTGGCGGTACCGTGTGAGCGACCCTGCAATTGGAAGGTTCTGGCAAGTGGATCCGCTAACCGAAGATTATATGGATTGGGGGCCCTATGTTTTTAGTGGAAATAGACTGATAGATGCAGTCGAATTGGAAGGTTTAGAACCGGTTAGAATAAGTTTGGCCACAGAAAAAAATAAAAATAGAAGTGCATTTTCTAGTAACGTTTTTGTGAACAGCCGTCTACAAAATGAGGTTGCAAATGGAAACTTGTCGGTTGCTGAAGCGAAATTTATTGGAAGAAATGAAATGGTTTCTTTCAAGGCTCGTAATAATGATAAAATTGCAAGTCGATTTGCTTCTAACTCTGGGGTGCCAACGGATATAAATAATCCAAATAATAATGATGGTGTTGATGCGGCAAGACATGCATTGTGGTCGGCATTGAATACCCAAACTTCAGGAGAAGAATTTGCAAGAGGTATAGGCCAAGCTCATGAAGAAGGCAATGATTTTGGAGAAAATCAAAGAGCAATGGATTTATTCAACAATGAAGTTGGTATACAACTTGGACTTGACAATCCTGATGCAGACCCAAAAGAACTAATGCTTTTGATAATTGACATGATTGCTAACGGAGAACTTATGGTAATTAATCCAAATACAGGGAAACTAGAAGAATCTTCTTTAAAACAAAATAGAACTGAAAAGGCTAAAAATAAAACGGAACAACTATATGAAGATGGTGATACAGACGGATATGACGATGATAATTAAAAAGATAAAACTGATGATAATACTTTTGTTGGCAGTTAACTGTACCAATAAAAAAAGTTTTAATAGAAATATAGAAGATGAGAAATCCTTTAAGAATGAGTTATTAAACTCAATGGAAGAATCGGTTTCGGCTGACAAATTATTTAAAGGAGATGATGTATTTTATATTTTTCCTCCGTATTATCCCTTGGTCAATATAAAAGAAGAAATAGATGGTTTCTCCGAGACATTCTATTATGAAGAGAGAGTAAATAGTGATTATATTGATGTAGCCGAAGGTGTTTATCTCATTATTTCCATGGAGAAGGGCAACATAAAGAAATGTTTGCCTATTAAGAGAGAACAATTTTCTTTTGCAAGATTGAAAAGCAATAGGTTTGAAGTAAAAAAAACAGATTTTATCCTTAGAGAGGTTAACGATAAAGCGGTTCAAGTCGAACTTACCCAGCAATAATTATAACGTAAAGGCGCAGACCATAAAGATTACAAAGCAAAGAAACAGTTCAACTTTTTGAGTAACACGAAGCCTACTACGCTCTTTCAATTTAGAACCTTTAAGGATAGAAACGGATTTAATCGTCCTAGTGCACCCAGTGAAGTAGGTGCTTTGGGTGACTATGGACCTTTACTTAATAGAAGACTTGATAGAAGGCAACAATGAGAAAAATAATTTTTATTACAATTTTTACAGGAACAATTATCACTTCATGCAAAGTTAATGAGGCTTCGGTATCAGAGAAGATAGTCAATTGTATAGATGAAGGTGTGAAACCGAAAAGAGAATTGTTTGGTTACCCTATAAATCAATATACGGTAGATACTTTTAGCAATTTTGAAAAATATCTTTTAACCAAAGGGTATATTTTTTCTTCCTCAAAACAGGATTACAGAAGGTTTGTTGACGATGTCATAGCAAGTCCAGGGAAATATAAGGACATTTATGACCATGTTTATAATCATGATCAATATCTTGATACGAAGATTGTATTCAACCCAGATTTTGTTTTGCTGTATTGCCCATCGCTTATTCTGGAGAAAGAAAAAAATGATGTTTTATCACAACAATTGGAAATCATGCGGAATGTATTGGAAACCAGTTATGGTGATAAAGAAAGTGTAGATAAACTTTTTGCAGCTACACCATCTGAAAGTTTTAACTATCTGGCTTTTAGGATTCCAGTGATGTATATGACTTTGCTTAAAGTAACTCAATTTCATATCCCTAAAGGATGATGGTACCTCAGATTAATAGGTGATATAGCCCAAGATACTAGCCACAGTTTAAAAGCTGTGGCTTTTTGCTTTAAGAAGCGTACGCCTTCTTGGCCTTATAATCCCTAAGGCACATATCGATAAAGTCAAAGATGTACTTTTTACGTTCCTCCGACAGGTTGGAAATATCCTCAATCCTTTGCAACACCTCTTTGTCCTTGACAAGAACCGAGGTATCGCCCGCCAAGAAATCAAGGGAAACGTTCAATGCCTGTGCGATGTTCTTGGCAATGTCTATGGACGGTGTGCGCTCGTTGCGCTCATAACGGCCGATGATGGCGGCGGAAGTGCCTATCTGCTTGGCCAAGTCCTCACGGGAGATGTTCCTGTCCCCCGCTCCCGCAAGAGTGAGCGCTACTGCCAGTTTGCAACTGGTAGCGGTAAGAGTCAGAAATACAAAGAAGCTACAGTTTAAAAGCTATAGTTTTTTTATGCGAGTTAATTTTGTAAGTTCTTTTGAAATACGAAGCCTCACCGCTACCGCTAGTCTTTGATCAGTGGCGAGCCAGAGTAAGAAGTAAAAAGGGAGAAACCACAGCAGAAATGTTGTGGTTTTTACTTAAAGCCCTATAAAAAGATTCTAAATTTTCAGCTATTTCAAGCTTGTATTACTTTGTGTCCTGTAGATACCCCCAGCTACCGCGAGTTTGCAACTCGTGGCCAGCATGGACATATAGGTAAGAACTTAGAGAAGCCATAACTTAAATCCTATGCTTTTGTATTTTTGACTATGAGCAGAAATTACAGGTTTCATAACAAAGTAGGAGCTTATTTTGTTTCTTTCGCAACGGTATATTGGATAGATGTCTTTACAAGACAAGTATATTTGGGTATCCTTGAAGAAAGTCTGAACTATTGCAGAAAAGAAAAAGGTATGGAGGTCTACGCCTATTGTTTTATGCCAAGCCATATCCATTTTATATTTCGGTCAGCCAATGAAGATCCGTCGGGAGTTTTGCGCGATTTTAAAAAATATACTTCAAAGAAAATCTTGAAGGCGATTCAAAACAATCAACAGGAGAGCAGGAAGGAATTGTTAATGTGGATGTTCGAAAAAGCCGGTAAAAAGAAAGGCAATGTTTCAAAGTATCAATTTTGGCAACATCATAACAAACCTATCGAACTGTGGAGTACAAAGGTCATAAAACAAAAACTGGAATATATTCACAATAACCCAGTAGAATACGGTTTTGTTACTGAACCAACACAACGGAAGTATAGCAGTGCCAGGAACTTTGCCGAAGATCATACGGTTTTGGAAATAGATGATATTGGTTTTTTGAGTTAGCTATCTGTTCATTTACTGTTGTGGCCACCAGTTGCAAACTGGCGGTAGCATGGGGGCTTATCAAAAATACCGCTAAAGTCTTTGTTTTTAATATGACATAAAAAACACCCTCACTACAACCAGTCTTTGATAAGGGAAGAAAATATGGGACAATGGTATGAATCTTTGTTTTTGTTTTTTAAATCTCGATAAATCGAGTGATATACTAGATTTCAAAAGTGTACAGGCTGTTCCCATCAATTTTCAATCCTTCTTGTAAAGATTGTACCATTTGATCGACTTACTAAAAAATTCCATCATGCGCACCCTTTTTTTCATAGTCTTAAGCATTCTTTTTAGCCTTAATGCTAGTTCCCAAAATATGACCGCTGCAGGGCTCATCGAAATCATCGAAAAGCAAGCAGATACCGTTGATGTTAAAGGAAACTCCGTTCAGTTTGTATTCAAAGAGGCGATGCTTGTTTGTATTTTTGATGAAAATGCGAACCGCATGCGCATCATCTCCCCCATTGTAGCACTTGAAAAACTCGAGGAGGAACAGTTGTTAAATTCATTAGTTGCCAATTTTCACTCTGCTTTGGATGTGAAATATGCGCTAAGCGATGAAATCGTTTGGTCCGTTTTTATCCATCCGCTCAAAGAGTTATCAGAAGGGCAACTAATCGATGCTATCAATCAGGTTCATACGGCTGCAATCACCTTTGGAAGCACTTATTCCAGTACCAATCTCATATTTCCCGGTAATTCGCAAAAACCAAAAAACGCCGAGGAGAAAATCTTGAAGAAATTTTAATGTGACCCTTGGGGTCAATCCCCAAAACTATTTACAGCGATTTTCCCTTTTACGCCTTTAAAAAAGGTCCTGATTTTTCTGAAATCCAAATTAATGTTATCCGTAACATATAGGGGTTCTGCGATAGTAACGGTTTTTTTAGCAAAATCAAAGGCGACCATAACGATGGGTACCTCGGCCGATTTCGCAATATAATAAAAGCCTGTTTTTAAGGCCGTTACTTTCTTACGTGTTCCCTCGGGGGCCAGACACAGCCGAAACACTTCTCGCTCTTGATAGATGCCGGCTACACTCTCTACCATATTAGAATGTTTCTCACGGTCTACGGGTGCCCCACCGGTCATTCTAAAAAACCAGCCAAAAGGGGGTCTGAACAAACTCTTTTTACCGACATAGTTGATTTCTTGCCTAGAAATGGCACGAACCAAAATACCAATGATAAAATCCATCCAATGGGTATGCGGAATCACAATGACCAAGTACTTGTTCAAATCAGGAAAGGAACCCACCAATTTCCAGCCCATTAGCCTAAAATAGATGAACTTGGCCAAACGGTGCATCATGTTCTTGATTTAGTACAGTTGTTCAAAAAAGAATCTTATATGTTGCGATAGATGGCACGTATTCCTTCTTTCGAAATCAGTTCTTTCCAATCTTTCCCCAATGCATTTTCCCAAAGGGCATCCATGGAATAGGCCACGGCAACCATGGTGTCCATTTCCGATTCGCTTAAATTGGCGCAGATGTTCTTGGGTAAAGTGATAGTGTGCCTTTCGCACATCGTTTTAAATAGGGCCACCCCTTCGGGGTAAAATTCCCCTAAATGTTGAAATACCAAGCAATTGCCCAAACCATGCCTAATACCTAGCAGGTAAGACAGCCCATAACTCATGGCATGCGCCACGCCAACTTGTGAATAGGCGATGCTCATACCGCCATGCCATGAAGCCATCATCAGTTTTTCTTCCGCAGAATCTTGTGATAAATCACCGAGAAATACCTCTTTACATAATTCGAACGCCTTTTCTCCATAACTCTGGCTAAAGGCATTCAGATAGGTACCCTTTAAAGATTCCACACAATGGATAAAGCAATCCATACCCGTATAAAACCATTGTTCTTGGGGTACAGTACGCAATAGATCGGGATCTAAAAGTACTTGATCGTAGGTAGTATAATCCGAATTGATACCCAACTTCTTTTCAGGACCCAATAATACTGCGGTACGAGACACTTCCGCCCCTGTTCCACTAATCGTCGGAATGCCCACATGGTATAATGCCGGTCTGGTAACTAGGTCCCATCCTTGATAGTCTTTAGAAGAACCCTTGTTCGCCATCATTATGGCGACCGCTTTAGCTAAATCAAGCAAAGTGCCACCACCAATACCAACTATTCCCGAAGGCAGTTCATCAAAATCATTGTTGATTTTTTCAACTAAGGCATCTACTTGGCCCGTTTTCGGTTCCTCATCGGCCGATATGAATATGACCTGATCATTGAACAACCAAGGAATCCTTTGCTCCAATTGTTTTCCTTCAAAAAAATCATCGACCAAATAGATAAATGGTGCATCTGAATTTCTTCTTTTTGGTAGTAGTATCTGCTCTAATTGGTCAAAACTACCCCTACCAAATACCACACGGGGCACCATGGGAAAGTTCTTGTATTTATTTTTTGTGTTCAGCGTTGCGCTTTGTTTTTCTGTTCTATTCTTCAACTCCATCTCAATTCAAATACTTCAAAATATCCCTAATCGAGGATAATTTTAAATGATTGTTGGCCTGTTCCTCCTCGTCTGAAACCATTTCATGTGCCCAAGTCGTGTGAAAAGGTACATGCACCGCTTTTGCACCAATGTTTAATATAGGTATAACATCTGACTTCAGGGAATTCCCTACCATTAAAAATTCATTGACAGCTATCCCGAGATGATTCAAAAGGTTTTTATAGTTCCGTTCTTTTTTATCACTCAAAACCTCTACATGATGAAAATAATTGGATAGGCCTGATTTTTCAAGCTTTCGCTCTTGGTCCAATAAATCACCCTTTGTCAACACGATCAATCGATATTTCTTTTCCAATTGCGCCAAAACTGCTTCCACACCATCCAAAACCTCAACCGGATGTGTTATCATGTCTTTACCAAGTTGCACTATTTTTTCTAACGTATCAGCGCTTACCTGTTTATTGGACAAATCCAGAGCAGCTTCTACCATCGAAAGCATGAACCCCTTGATACCATACCCATACAGTTCAAGATTCTTCATCTCTACCTTAAAAAGCTCTTGATCTATCTTATTCTTGGTTTCATAATGCTCTAAAAGCTCGGCAAAACGCGCTTCGGTTTCCCTAAAGTAGGTTTCATTCACCCAAAGGGTGTCATCGGCATCAAAACCAATTACTTTTATGTTTGAAAAATCTATTTCCATGCCTTTTTTGCGCGTTCTAAATCTTCTGGGGTGTCAATTTCAATACCGGTAACATGGGTTTCCACCATTTTTATTTTCCGACCATATTCCAAAAAGCGGATGGCTTCAATTTTCTCAGTAGCTTCCAAGGGCAACATCGGTAGTTTCTGAAAATCCGCCAATGCCCTTTTTCGAAAAGCATAGATCCCTTTATGCTTGTAATAGGTCGCTCCTGCATTCTTATCCCTTGGATATGGGATTGGGGCCCTTGAAAAATACAGGGCAAAATTATTATCGTCCACAATGACCTTTACGGTGTTCGGATTCGATATTTCATCCCAATCGGTTATGGGTGTCATTAGTGAGGCCAAATCGATTTCTTTGTCCTTATCATTTTTGAAGACGGCAATAATACGTTCTAAACTCACCTTATCAATAAAGGGTTCATCACCTTGAACATTTATGGCAATATCAACATCTAGGGATGCTACGGCTTCGGCAATACGATCACTACCGCTCTCATGCGTGCCCTTGCTCATCATCACATTACCTCCATTCTCTTTAATAAGGGCATGGATAACCTCGCTATCGGTCACCACTACTACATCGTCAAACAGGTTGGTGGCCAGAACGGCTTCGTACGTTCTTAAAATAACCGGTTTACCCTGTAGATCTTGCATCAGCTTTGCAGGAAATCTAGAGGCTTGGTAGCGGGCCGGTATCATTGAAATTATTCTCACGGTACGGGATTGGGTTTTATTTTCGTCTTGGTCTTAATTTTCTATAAATTCTAAATATGACCACTAAGATGATAATTACCAAAATGATGGCCAAAGGTGGTACTAAGATCGATGCTGTCGATACCGCTACTGCAGTGCCTGTTTCAACGGTTGAAACGATAGGATTGGCTACGCCCCCCGTTGTAGCGGTTGAGGTAAGCCTACCCGCGGCATTCGCACCTTTAATGGCCGATGCCGTTCCCCCACCGGCAATAATAGCCAAAGACCATGTTACCACGGGATCTAAATTGACCACCGTAGATACCATTACGGCAGTTCCTGCTATTGCCGCAAGGGGTACTGCAATACTATCAAGGGCATTGTCTACCCAAGGAATGAAATATGCGAAAACTTCGGCCAAAGTGGCAATACCCAATGTCATTACCGCTGCCAGACTTCCAATCCAAGTCCAATTGTCATTTAGGTCCCACACACCAAAATAAGCCGCAAGGCTAAGGGCGAATAAAGGAAGAAATACCCTGAACCCTGCAGAGGCTGCAAGACCGATACCCAAAAACAAACTAATAATGGTCTCAGAGGTCATTACTTCGATTTTGTTAAAATTAAGTTATTCACCATCAACAAAAAAATCATCTTTGAATCCGATAAGATACAGTTTCTCTTTTGCCCTTGTTACCGCGGTATACAACCATCTCAAATATTCTTTGTCCACCCCATTCGGCAAATAGGGTTGTTCTACAAAAACGGTATTCCATTGTCCCCCTTGCGATTTATGGCAAGTAATGGCGTATGAAAACTTTACTTGAAGGCCATTAAAGTATTTGTTGTTCTTGACCCCCAAAAATCGTTTGTATTTTGATTTTTCATGGGCATAATCCTTTGAGACTTCTTGATACAAGCGGTTGCCCTCTTCATACGATAAAGATGGGGTCTCGGCCTTTATGGTATCCAACAAAAGAACCGTTTCAAAAGGTTTCTGATTCGGATAATCGACCATTTGTACCTTGACCTCGGCAAATTTGAACCCGTACAGCTCTTTTATGGCGAACAGCTCTAAAACCTCAATAATATCGCCATTGGCAATGAAACCGGCTTCTGAGCTAGGTTTTAACCAGAAATAATTGTTTTTGACGACCATCATATAATCACCGACGGAAATCTCGTTTTCCAAAAAAAGAATACGCTGGCGAATATTTTCATTGTACAAGTTGGCCCTTTTATTGGACCTTACGATTATCGCGGTTTCTTCTTTACCTTGTTCTGCGTACGAATTGTCAATGGCTTCCTGTATTTCATGACCGTCTATCAACCGCACGATATCGGTAAACCCAGAGGTTCGAAACATAAATTCCTCAAAAAAATCATTTTGAAGTTGTTCCCTAAGGTTGGTGGCATTGAATAGAATGCCCGATTCCGAAGCTTGTCGCATCACTTCGTCTAGCTCTACTTTAGTCACTTCTTTGTTATAATTTAGCGACAACCTGTTTTCATCGAGTGCCGGACTCAAATCCAATTTTACGGGGGGAAGTTGGGCCGTGTCGCCGATCAGAATCAGCTTACAGCGATGGCCAGAGTAAACAAAATAGATCAAATCATCCAATAGGGAGCCATTTTCGAATAATTTGGAATCCGATGGGGCATCAGGTATCATTGAGGCCTCATCAACTATGAAAATAGTGTCCCTATGTTTGTTCGGTGCCAAAACAAATTGCACGCCACCACCGGATTGCTTTTTCGGAAAGTATATTTTTTTATGGATGGTATAGGCCTGCGCCTTCGCATAGTTCGACATCACCTTTGCCGCCCTACCGGTCGGGGCCAACAAAATGGCCTTCATCTTGGCACGCCATAAGTTCTTGACCAAACTACCCGTAATCGTTGTTTTTCCGGTACCGGCATACCCTTTCAATAGAAACAGCCGTTCCTTTTCATTGGCAAGTGCAAAATCCGCTAATTTTTGAAGCGTGACCTCCTGCAAAATCGTCGCTTTATGCGGAAAATTTTCCAGTAAAAGTTTGTAAAAATCTTGACTTTTCAAGTAGGTCATAAGCCTTCAAATATAGTCATCATTTTTAGGACAAAAACTTTTGTGATTAAAAAAAAATTGTAGATTTGTGAATAACCACTAAATCTAATTAACACTTATAAAATGAAGACCATCTTACAAATTGTACTCTGGGTTGTTTGTATACTTTTAGGTTATTTGATCTATCAGTCCGTCAATGCCCCGATAGAGTTCAACAAAGTTCGAAAAGAACGTTTTTCAGCGGTGATTGCCAAACTGAAAGATATCAGGGATTCCCAAGAGGCATACAAATCGGTGAACGGTAAGTATGCAGGTAATTTCAATAGCCTTGTCAAGTTTGTCGATACGGGCAATTACACCATTACCCAGCAGAGGGATTCTTCATTCATGAAGTTTGACAAAGTGTACCAAATTGAATTGCAAAAAGATACCGTTATCATAGACACCTTGGGTTTTGTTAAGGTCAAGGATTCCTTATTTAAAAATGACGACCGTTACAAGAGTATGATGGAAGTACCTTATGCCCAAAATGGTGAAAAGTTTGAGCTGAAGGCCGATATCATTGAAAAAAGTGGATACCGTGCCCCGGTATTCGAGGCGAAGGTCAAGAAGAGTGTCGTTCTCTATGATCAGCCCGGTGACCTATTAGCAAGGGAAAATGCCCATGTTAGTGTCGAAGAGGTAAATGGAACAGAATTAAAAGTCGGTTCACTTACTGATGTAAGTACCAACGGTAACTGGCCACCGATATATGATAGAAAAGGCGACCAATAGCATAGCGTCACAACATACTGATAGTAATTCATTTAAAAAGTTGTCCATTCAAATCGGTTTGAATGGACTTTCTTTTTTTGTTTTGGATACCTTGACCAATACGGTGCTATTGGCCGATAAGATTGTACTGAGCGATACCGCTACGCCCTACCTTTTGCAGAAATCGCTCAAAGAGGCCATCGAAAAGTATCGGTTAAAGCCCTCGTTGTTTTCTGAGGTATCGGTTATCCATCAAAATAGTTTATTCACACTCGTACCCAAACCGCTATTTGAAGTTGGAGAACTCGCTAACTATTTGAAATTCAATACCAAGTTATTGGCCAATGATGAGGTGGTTTATGATGAACTAAAGAATCAGGGATTGGTCTGTGTTTACGTACCATTTACCAATATCAACAATCTATTGTTCGAGCTTTTTGGTGAGTTCGAGTACAAACACCTTACTACGGTAGTCTTACAGACCTTATTCAATCAAAAGCCAAGCATGAAAAAAGTCTGCTATGCCCATGTATCTGATGGCTTTTTTGAACTAGCGGTATTTGACCAGAAAAAAATGCTGTTCTACAACCAATTCGAATACAATACCAAAGAAGACTTTTTATATTATATCCTCTTTACATATGAGCAATTACAGCTGAGTACCGAATCGATTAAATTAAAACTATTTGGGGCGATTGAAGAAGGGGATGAATTGTATAACATATGTTATGATTATATCAAAAAAGTAGTCGTATTTGAGCCAAAAACAACGGTTCCGCTGAACTTTGACCAACAAGATTCCATAGACTTGACGTTATTAAGCTCATTCTAATGCGGATTATTGCTGGACGTTATAAAGGGAAACGCCTTCTTGCCCCTAAAAAATTACCCGTAAGACCCACAACCGATATGGCCAAGGAAGCATTGTTCAATATTCTAAACAATCGCTATCATTTTGAGGACTTAAAGGTTTTGGATTTATTCTCGGGAACAGGAAATATAAGTTTTGAATTTGCTTCAAGGGGTGTGGAAACCATCACCGCTGTAGATGAAAACGCTAATTGTACGAGGTTTATCAATAGAACGGCAAAAGAACTTGATTTTGCTATTAGCGTCATTAAAAATGACGTGTATCGTCATTTAAAAAACGAGACTTCAACATGGGATATTATTTTTGCCGATCCCCCTTACCATCTTAAGACCAACCAATTCATGGAACTTGTGGATTTGGTTTTTGAGAACAACATTCTTGAAAATGAAGGAGTGCTGATTGTAGAGCATTCCGATCAAACTGATTTGAGTGAATCACCCAAATTTTCAGAAAGCAGAAAATACGGGAGTAGTGTTTTTAGTTTTTTCGTTTCCGATTGAACTTGTTGCTAAACCCACATACTAATTGGGGTCTATAAACGTTCTGAAAAAAACGATTTATTTTATGAAATACCTCAAGCTTTTATTTTTATTCGTAGTGCCCTTCAGCATTATTTCTTGTAGTGATGATGACGAGGCAGACCAACCCATTGATGCAACTACATTAATTGGTACTTGGGATATGACTTCTTTGGCAAGCGTATTAGCGCTTACAACGACCCTTGAGGGATCGGAAGTTACCATAGGGGGCATTAGCACTGGAGAAAATATTGATTTTACGATAACATTTACGGAAACCGAGTATACGGTGAACGGAACCTATGATGTAGTTACTGTTGGCACCTTGAACGGGGAAGATGTGAGTACGGAAACCGAATCTTTAGAATTTATGAATGAAAGTGGTTCGTATACCCTGAACAATAATACGATCGAATTTCAGAACGGTGTGTTGATCGAAGATAATACGGACTTTGAAATTGATGACCCTGGCCTAGAGCAATTGACCGTTTCCTTTACCAATAATGGTCAAAACCTCACCTTGTCGCAAGATGTCGATACCGTAACTGAAGAGGAAGGTGTATCCGTTGCGTTTGTCTTTGAATCCGATATTCAGTTTACCAGACAATGATTAAAAAGTAGCGTATAAAAAAGCCGAACGTATTGTTCGGCTTTTCTTTTTTAAAACAGGCCGTAAGCCGGATTCTGTTATCACTTCACGCGAACCCTTATCATTTATCTAGACTTTTGGTTACCCAAAAGCTCAAACCGCCTACCCTCCAGCTCAAGCGTGCCGCTTTCAAACACTGGTTTACATGACGTTTCACCACATAGAGTTTACCTGATTTCACTACAGCCGAACTGTACTTGCTTTCTGTTGCACTTGTCCGCCCTTGACCTTAAGCCAAGGTGACGGGTGTTACCCGCTATGCCGCACTACGGTGTCCGGACTTTCCTCCCCGTTTATAAAAACCATCGTATTTTAAAAAAATTGAAACCTCAACTTTAGTAAGTCAACAAGTTCGTAACGGAGCGATAAGGTAGCCTGCCGTACAAAGGTACATCAATTGTTAATAAAAAACGGTTACCTAATACCTCAAGCGGATAGAATACTATCAGCTATTTTTATATTTGTAGGTAATCAAAATCACAGTATTTGGAACCCTTTGTAGTATCGGCAAGAAAATACCGTCCGCAAACCTTTAAAGATGTTGTCGGACAACAAGCCATTACCGATACACTTGAAAATGCCATTGCCCATAATCACTTGGCACAAGCACTTCTTTTCTGTGGCCCAAGAGGTGTTGGCAAGACAACCTGTGCGCGTATCTTGGCAAAGAAAATCAATGAAGAGGGTTCTGAAGGTACCGATGAGGATTACGCTTTCAACATTTTTGAATTGGATGCCGCCTCGAATAATTCCGTTGATGATATCAGAAACCTTACCGATCAGGTTCGAATTCCACCTCAGGTGGGCAACTATAAGGTCTACATCATTGATGAGGTACATATGTTATCGCAATCTGCGTTCAATGCATTTTTGAAAACCCTTGAAGAGCCTCCAAAACACGCTATCTTCATTTTAGCGACAACGGAGAAGCATAAAATTATACCAACCATATTATCACGTTGTCAAATATTTGATTTTAAACGGATTACAGTCAAAGATGCCGCAAATTACTTGCAGTATATCGCAAAGGAACAGGGAATTGATGCCGAAGAGGATGCTTTGCATATCATTGCGCAAAAAGCGGATGGTGCCATGCGTGATGCCTTATCCATTTTTGATAGGGTGGTCAGTTTTTCTGGGAAGAACTTAACGAGAAAGGCCGTTACCGAAAATCTAAATGTATTGGACTACGAGGTCTACTTTAAGACCACGGATTTTATTCTTGAAAATAAGATACCAGAACTGTTGTTGCTTTTAAACAGTACACTGGCCCTTGGTTTTGACGCACATCACTTCATTATTGGCCTTGCGTCACACTTTAGGGATTTAATCGTGTGCCAGCATCAAGAGACCCTAAGTCTATTAGAGGTAAGTGAGGGTACCAAAACCCTTTATTTTGAACAAGCCAAAAAAGCCAAAAAGGATTTCTATCTAAAAGCGCTGGATTTGGCCAATGACTGTGATCTGAAATACAAGACAAGTAAAAATCAACGTTTATTGGTTGAACTTACCTTGATGAAATTGGCCTCCATCGACTTTGACGCTGAAAAAAAAAAGCCTGAATTTATAATTCCAGCTACTTATTTTAAGGGGCAACCCTTTCAAAAGGCATCATCATACACTATCTCAGATGAGTCTACAGTTACTGCCCCGCATATCGAAAAAAATACAGAGGAAGTAATTCAAACTACCGAAATACCCGTCAAAAAAGAAATTCAACCTTCCGACACCCCGCCCAAGCCGGTAGCTAAAAAAATAGAACTTAAAAATTTGCCGAATAGGGTCTCTGGCCTATCCATATCTAGCCTTAAGGCCAAAAAAGAGCATCAAAATTCAAAGGTTGACCACACCAAAATGGTTGACTTGCCCAAAGAACCTTTTGAAGAAGCTAACATGCAAAGCCTTTGGGCAACATTTGTTGAAAAACTGGAAGATCAGGGAAAGAAGATATTGGCTGCAAACTTGCAGGCCGATGTTCCGAAATTGAAGGAGGATTATACCATATGGATTGAACTACCCAATTCTACCATGAAAAAAGAAGTTGAGCGCGAACAAAGCCTAATGCTCAATTTTCTAAAAGACGAACTAAACAACCACTTCATTACCCTTTCGATTACCGTCAATGAAGAAGCGGCCAAAAAATTCGCATTTACCCCTGAGGAGAAATACGAAAAATTGCGGGAAAAAAATCCAGCACTCGACTTGCTGAGAAAAGAATTCGATTTAGATTTATAGTCAGTTACTACGCGTGCGATTGGCAATGACATAAATTGACATTGCGATGCCTGCAATAAGCAGACCTAACGCCTCCCTACCCCGCTCGATATTTACGATATCACCTTCACCTATAGTCACTCCCTCAAATTTTTCAGGCCAAGTGTATATGGCGAGACCAAAATAAAAGATTGCCAATAGCAATGCCCAAAAAAGACGAAGGTTGCCAAGGGCAAATAGTAGTGAAGCAAAAGCCGCCATGCCGTATATGGCATACCACTTAACCGCATCGGGATCATTGTGTTGTACAACCGCGGCATAACTAAAAAGTGCCATAAAGACAAAAGCCAGAATTTTTAAGAACTTGTTCATGTTGGTTGTTTTATATGTTGCTCTAAAATATCAAAAACTTCAATAGCTTCCAGCTCTTCTTTAACAACTATATCTTTAGCATTTGAGATTAAAATGGGATAATCAAGGGTGCTTTCAGGTAACCTGCCATGCGATCCTTTGATTAAATCGGCATTCAAAGGTATAATATCCAATACGCTTCTAAAGCCGATTTTCTTCTTTAGAAGCTTCCATAACACCTTTAGCATTACCAAATTGTCGTTGGGGTCGGTAAGCATCTCAACGGGGTCATACCCCGGTTTTTTATGAATATCGACCATTCTGGCAAAATCAGGTGCTTTTTTATCATCATTCCAAAAATAATACGTGAACCATGAGTCTTTATCGGCAACTGCAATTAAATCCCCAGAACGTTCATGGTCTAATTTAATCTGTGATGATTCTGTTTTGGAAAAAACCTTTTCTACACCCTCAACATTTTCAATCAGTTCTTTTACCTCTTCTACTTTCGATTTGTCTTTCACATAAATATGGCAGACTTGATGGTCTGCGACGGCAAAAGCTGCACTTGCCCCAGCATCAAACAATTCCAATCCGCGTTCTTCACGAATGGCGATAAGGTTATTTTGACGCAATACCCTATTTAGATGAATGGGATGGTTTACATCAGTAATTCCATATTCTGACAAGATGACGATATTGGCATCCCTTTTTTGATAATAATCGACCAAACCTTCAACTACATGGTCAATCTCTCGTAGGTCTTTTGAAATGATTTTAAAGTCATGCCCAAAGCGTTGTAGATTGTAATCTAAATGCGGTAGGTACACCAAGGTTAGCGTGGGATCATGTAATTTATCCATCTCCACAGTAGCATCAGCAATCCATTGACTCGATTTTATGGACGTTTTTGGTCCCCAAAAATGAAATAGTGGAAATGTACCCAATTTATCCTGAAGTGTGTCCCTAAGTTGGGAAGGATGGGAATATACATCAGGAATCTTGCGACCATCGGCCAAATAATTAGGCCTTGGGGTAACACTGTAATCAACGGTTGAATACATATTGTACCACCAAAACATGTTCGCGCAACTAAAATCGCTATGTTCTTCCTTCAACTTCTCCCAAAGTTTAGGTGCCTGAACCAGCTTATTCGACTGCCTCCAAAATTTTACTTCACATTCCTCTTTAAAGTACCAACCGTTACCCACTATCCCATGTTGCGAGGGCCATTTACCCGTAAGGTACGTCGACTGCGCCGTACAGGTAACGGCAGGCAGTACGGGTTTTACAAAACCACTATGGCCAGACGCTAGAAAAGACCTTAAGAACGGGGTGTGCTCCCCAATCAAGCGTTTGGTCAGGCCCACCACATTGATGACTACCGTTTTTTTCATGTTACAATCTTTCTTTCAACCAGTTGATTTCACGTATAATCGAATCGGAAAGTGCTGTTTTTAAGTCAATGGGAAGTACATCCCAAGTATAGGTCTCAATCTCGAGATGGTCACATATCTTGTTCTTCTTAAGATAGTCGATGACCTTTAGTATATGATCCTGAGTGGAATACAAAGGCGGAAACTTTTGAAGAAATATGGGTACATGAAAATGTGCCCTTAGTTGCGCCCTATGCCCTTTTTTCTCTAGTAGTTCAGGTAAATCAGCATGTGTTTTCACCCCTTCGTCACTAAGTTCCGTGACCTGATGTAGATAGGTCGGTTCGTTAAATTTCGAAAGGCTCTCCCAAATGTGCTGATTATCGGTTTCGTTGAAAAGTACTTTTAAAGCAGCACTGACCTGAATTTTTCCAATTTTAATGTCATTTCCCAAGAACTTTTGAAACGTATGTTCTGGCTCTTCATACGCCAGTGAAAAATGGCAAATGTCATAACATATCGTAAGATGCCTTTTGATAATACGTTCCGCATTGTCATTAGGAATACCGAATTCCTTTTTAAATCTATCCACTCCAATGGGAATAAGGTACTCCTTGAAAAAAGAAATCACCTCATCACTATTCTCAAGAATTCCATCAGGTTCCGGTTCGATATCAAGATGCAAATAGTTTCCCGTTTCCTTTTCAGTTTGATACAATCGCAAGGCCACTGCTATCATACCTTGGGCACCAACTTTTTTTGCATGGTCAAGTTCTTCTTCACTGGAATACCAATGCTTGTATGAAATGGGGGAAGTTGAAATGCCCCCAGAAATACCTTCTGGCAATAGAAAATTAAGCTGTTTAAACAATCGTATCGTATAGTCAACCCTTTCTTGGGTCGTCCAATCTGGCCGGTGCACCTTATCTTTTACGGCCTCACCATGAAAATTTCCATAAGGAAATCCATTCATTGTGAATATATAGATTTGATGGGCGGTCAACCAATCTTTAAACTCCTGTAATTTTGATCCGAACCCTAGTTCTTCGCTTGCTTTATTAGACAATCGTAACCCCAAACCGAATTCCTGGGTTTTAGAAACCTGGGACTTGATAAGGGGAACATAATTTTTTAAACTATCGAATGTAGTTTTCCAGTCTTCACCAGGGTGAATATTAGTACAATAGGTGGTATGGTAAAAATTTGATACTAACATCTAATTCGATTCGTGTTTTTCGATGGTTCTCATGGCAATCGCTTCCACCATTTTATCCCTATCCATTACATGTACATCATGTTTGGAACCGATTCCGGAAATCAACGTAATAGTCAATTGCCCCCCTAGGTGTTCCCTAAACTCTTCAATGCCTTTAAGCAGTTCGTTAACAGCCTTTTCCCCTTCAACGGGCAGTGTCAGGTCAAAACCTATCTCCCTGAACACCTTTAAAATTCGATTCAATGTCGCTAGTTCTACAAGACCTATTAAATATGCATAAGTTACATCTAAAGCTATGCCTTTGGCCACCGCCTCCCCATGCCTTAGCTTATAACCGGTCATCTGTTCCAACTTATGGGCTGCCCAGTGTCCAAAATCCAAGGGCCTAGAAGATCCATTTTCGAAGGGATCTCCACCTTGCCCGATGTGTTGCATATGAATTTCAGCACAGCGATGTATTAAAGGTCCCATCGCTTCTAGCTCCCTATTCGCCAAGTTATGTGCATTGGTTTCAATAAAGTTAAAAAAGGGTTCATCTTTTATCAAAGCGACCTTTAAACCTTCGGCAACTCCCGAAATCCAGTCACGTTGTTCAAGGGTCTTCAAAAAATCAAAGTCATTTATAATAGCATAAGGAATCGCAAATGTGCCAATGAAGTTTTTCTTGTCGAATGCGTTGATACTATTTTTCACACCTACTGCCGCATCATTTTGTGCTAAGACGGTTGTTGGTATTCGAATTAATTTTACGCCCCTATGAGCCGTGGTAGCTGCATAACCGACCATATCAATTAGGGCACCACCACCTATAGCCACAACAAAAGAATGTCTACAAATACTTTTTTCGTTGATTGCGTTCCAAATTTTGGTGACGTTGTCTTGATTATTCTTACTTTCCTCACCTCCGGGTATCGTAATTATCCCTTTTACATCGATTTTAGACCTGTAAAATGAACAGTACTCCTCAATTAGCCCTAAAAGCTGGTTGTTGGCATCTACAACCCCTTTATCCAGTATAAAAACACATTTAACCTGCCCCTCAGTTTGATAATTACCGATAAGATTTACGAATAGGGCGTTTGAAGTATCAAATAGCCCTGTCGTAAAGTATAGTTTATAGTCGTAATTGACCGTAAATGACTGTGATATGGAAGGAAGTTTCATAAAATCAAACTAAGTTACCGCAAAAGCTTTTGATAATACAATCGATACCGGCAACAAAGCCAATATTACAAGGCCAATTGCGAAATTGGAATGTGCAACGGCAATTACAGAATCTAAAAGAATAATTGAAATCACGCCCGCCTTTACAGCCTTTTTAATATTTGATGGTGTATTCTTAAGGTACGCTTTTGTTAAAGGAATACCGATAGAAAGTATAAAAACGAGTACGAATATATGACTTACACCAAGATTTGAAACAAAATCGGTATTGAAGTATAATACGATTACAACTACAATCAGATATAAGATACCTGCAAAAACAATGTTCTTTTTGTTATTTCCATTCACCTCTCCTTGACTTATCATGGTAATCGCAGCGATATAAATTATTGGGATTATAGCGTATTTAAAATGCACCAATTCTGCAAAAACAGACATTCCTAATAGCAAATTCATTCCTCTGCAAATACCCATATTCAAGGGGCCCAATACTTTTCTATTCTTTGAGTAACTATCATAGGTCAAAATAAAAAACACCAAAATTGCCGCTATTATCCCACTCATAGTGGTAACTAAAAAAGCAAGTGCCAATCCAATGACCAACAAGCCGAATCCAAAAATTCGAGCTTCCCCAATTTTGATTACTCCTTTGGGGAGCGGTCTTTCAGGTCGCTCTACCTTATCCAATTCAATATCAAAAACATCATTCAAAACGACACCGCCAGCATATAAAAAAATAGAGGAAAGGACCAGTAGCCCACCCAATGGGCCCAACTCAATTGTGAAGTGATCAAAAAAACCTGCCAACGCGAGGCCTGCCAAAATATCAGCAGCCGATGTGGGTAAATTTGCCGGTCGGCATAACTGCAAAAAAGCTTTCGTTTTTTGACCCATCAAACGATTTTGTCGCGCTCTACCTTAGGTTCTTGACCCCTTAAAACGCTGTTGTCATGAAATAGCTTTCTTTGATCGATTGCCTCTGGGGTCAACCAGTGCGCTTCTTTCATTTTACCGGACTTGCCAAAAGTATCCAATGCATTTAGGTAACAGGTTTTGACAACATCTTCTTTCGCAATTCCCCTTTGAAGCATCAGATTTGCCGTTTTGGGTACCGCTAAGGGATCACTCACGCCCCAATCAGCGGAGCTATCGACAATGATGTTGGCACTACCGAACCTTCTGACCACCTCGACCATACGCTCATTTCCCATTTTTGTTTTCGGGTAAATGGTGAAGGCCGCTATAAAACCTTTGTCCAGAACATCTTGAACGGTTTCTTCATTGTTATGGTCTATGACCACATTACTTGGGTCAAGACCATGTTCTAAACAGACTTCCATACTTCTTAAGGTGCCTGCCTTTTTATCGCGATGTGGGGTATGCACTTGAACCATCATATTGAATTCCTTGGCGAGCTCAAGCTGTTCCCTAAAGTATTTATCCTCTGCTGGGGTTTGGTCATCATAACCTATCTCACCCACTGCGACCACATTTTCTTTTTGGAGGTAAAGTGGAAGCAATTCCATTACCTGCTCCGCCAACGCCTCGTTATTCGCCTCTTTTGAATTGAGCCCTATGGTGCAGTAATGTTTAATACCGAACTGACTGGCCCTAAAGGCCTCCCAGCCTACGAGACTACTAAAATAATCTTGAAACGAACCCACTTGGGTCCGGGGTTGTCCTAACCAAAAAGAAGGTTCGATAATGGCCACTATACCAGCCTTTGCCATCGCCTCATAATCATCGGTTGTTCGTGATGTCATATGAATATGGGGGTCAATAAAATGTAATTTCTCTTCCATTGTTATCGTTTCAAAGTTTTCCAGGTGAGGGATTCCTTTTCTATTTCGTTTCTTAGGGATGGATAACCATCCAATAATTCTTTTGCCTTACTCTTATCTGAATGGTAACAGACCAGAGCCGCAGCATTTCTTTCAATTGGATTATCGCTTTCAAAAAGTCGTATCATATCCTCTAACGTTTGACCTTCCAAAAAATTTGAAACGGGCCTCCAAAATTCAGGGTCTATGGTTCGTGATGCCGCCCAGCGCTCATGGGCATAATCTGAGATAATCCGTGCCAATTCCTTATTAGCCATTTTATCTACAGCCACGATTTGTGACAAATCGCGTTGCATAAAGGCCGCTTTCAAATACATTTGATTCCATTGTTGTGTATTGAAATAAAGAGCGGGATATGGGTTGTTCATTGCGATGGCATCAAAAATCGTGGCAATATTGGTGCGAAGTGCCTCGACAGCGGCAAATTTAAAATTCCCGGCATTTGGCAATAAAACCAAGTATTTCAATAGTGTCTCCAATTCAGAGGTATCGGCTATCCCGATAATGTTGCGTACTTTATCCTCAAAAAAATCAAAATTCGATTCCAATATCCTAACAAGCATAAAGGTGCGTGCCAACTCCAAGGTATTTGCACCCTTTTCTTTTAAATAGGCAACAGTCTTATTTTCATCAAAACCCTTGAAATCAAGCACCCGTTTTTCAACTTTTGAGGCGCAGCGCGTATAGGCCATGTAGAATTTTTTGACGGATAGCTCTTGAACGATTAAATCGATTTTATCGAATATCCACTGTTTTTCTTCTTTAGAACCATTTTTTTCAAGTATTTCAGACAGTATATCACCCGAATTCGAATAAGGCATTTCGCTAGATTGGATTTAGTAGATTATTACTTAAAAAAGTGATACACAAATATAATCATACTTGTGCGGATATGTTCTTATCGGAAACCACAATAACGGTTATCTTTGAAGTCTTTAAGCTCAAGAAAACAGTTATGTTAGGACTCAAATTACCTACCGATCCCAGATGGGTGAACATCGTTGAGAAAAATATCGATGAGATACTGACCGATCATGCATATTGTGAACAAAAGGCAGCAAGCACGGCTATTTCCTTAATCGTTTCCTTTCCTGAGTACACCGAGTTGATCCAAGAAATGATCGCGTTATCACGTGAAGAGATGGGGCACTTTAAAATGGTCCATGATCTAATCCTCGCGCGCGGTGGTACTTTAGGGCGAGATCGAAAGGATGACTATGTTGTCGAACTTTTAAAATTCTTCCCAAAAGGTGGGAGTAGAACAACCCAATTGGTGCATCGATTGCTGTATGCCGCTTTGATAGAGGCAAGAAGCTGTGAACGTTTCAGGTTGCTTTCAGAAGAATTGGAAGATAAGGAACTGTCAGAATTCTATAGAAAACTGATGATCAGTGAGGCAGGACATTATACCATGTTTTTACAATTTGCACGTCAGTACGGAGACCGGGAAGAAGTAGATGAAAAGTGGCGAAACCTTCTCGATTATGAGGCAAACATCATGAAAAACCTAGGTAACAAGGAAACCATTCACGGTTGACCTTAGTTTTCCAACTTCTTTTTATAATAATCATAGATTGCGAACTGTGAGCGTACTTTAGGTTTGTCATCATCGCGATAGGCATTATCATGCTTTTGAGAGAAAACCCGTCCCTTTATATTATCATTCCAAGATATCTCGAAAGTATCCAATAACTCTTGTTTGATATCCTCATCATAAATAGGGCAGCCGACCTCCACGCGATAATCTATGTTTCGTGTCATCCAATCCGCCGAAGAGATATATACTTTCGGGTCATTATTATTGCCAAAGATAAACACCCTTGGGTGCTCTAAAAATTTATCCACCACACTGATGGCCTCAATATTCCCACTCATTCCCGCAACACCAGGTATCAAACAATTCACCCCTCGTATGATCAATTGTATCTTCACTCCTGCCCTACTCGCCTCATATAATTTGTCAACCATTTTATAAGAGGTAAAACTGTTCATCTTTATCTTAATGAATGCATCCTTTCCTGCCCGTGCATTTTCGATTTCGCCATCTATCAACCTACTGAAAACACTTTTGGTATAATGTGGGGATACGATCAAGTGTTTGTACTTGTTAATCTTATAGGGAACCTCAAAGAAATCAAAGACCCGATTCACTTCTTTTAAAATCGCATCATGACTTGTAAACAACGTAAAATCAGTATATATCTTCGCAGTAGACTCATTGAAGTTACCCGTACTGATAAAGCCATACCTTTTGATACCGTTCTCTTCTTCACGTTCTACAAAACACACTTTGGTATGTACTTTGAGCCCTGGTATACCAAAAATCAATTTAATACCCTCTTCTTGAAATTGGTTGGCATATTGAATATTTGCCTGCTCGTCAAATCGTGCCTGAAGTTCTATTTGTACGGTGACCTCTTTTCCGTTTTTTGCAGCATTTATAAGGGCTGCAGCCACTTGAGAGTTGTTGGCCAAACGGTAAACCGTCAATTTAATACGACGCACCTGTGGATCCAAGGCGGCCTCTTTTAAAAAATTGATGACATACGAATAATCTTGATAGGGGGTATAGATCATATAATCGCGCAAGGCGATTTGTTCGAGGATACTGCCTTCGAGGTGAAAACCTTTAACCGGCAAGGCGTCAATCTTCTTGTACAGCAAGTCTGTTCTTCCCAAACTTGGAAAACCCATATAGTCACGCCTGTTATGGTATTTACCACCGGGAATAACACTATCGGTTTCCTCGATATTCATTTTTTCCTTAAGAAATCGTAGCGTGTCCATTTTGATTTTCTTGTCATAGACAAAACGGACCGGATCGCTGATCTTTCTGTGCTCGACACTTGAGGATATCTTTTCGATGAAACTCTTACTGAGATCATTATCCATATCAAGTTCGGCATCCCTAGTGATCTTGATCATATGCGCAGCTATCTCTTCGTATTCGAACATGGTGAAAATCTTACCCATGCAAAAGCGGATGACATCATCGACCATCATGATGTAATTTTTGCCATTCTCTTCAGGAAGCACCACGAAACGCTTTAATGTTTTAGGAATCTCGATCAAAGCATATTGAACGCCTGCCCTTATGCTTTCTAACTTTGAATCCCCTTTCAGTACTATCCGCACCGCCAAATAGGCCGCCGTATCCTTTAAATTTGGAAATTCAGCTAGGTTATTCAGAATAATGGTAATCAATTCAGGATTCACCTCCTTCAGGAAGTAATTTCGAATAAACACCGCTTGGGATTCACTGACCTCGGTCTCATCTATCAAAAATATCTGCTCGGTTGCCAGTTCCCGTTCGATTTGCTGTAGAATTTTTCCGCTTTTGGATTGTAATCGGATAACGTTTGTAGTGATTTCCTCCAAAAGGTCCTTGGCCACTTCACCACCTAAAACGCTTTTCCCCGATTTACCGGCTTCAACGATTCGTTTGACCGTGGCGTAGCGCACTTTAAAGAACTCATCTAAATTATTACTGAAAATACCCAAGAAACGAAGGCGTTCGATCAAAGGCACATCTTTATCGGCGCTTTCTTGCAAAACCCTTTCGTTAAAATGCAACCAACTTATTTCTCTGTTTATGTACTCATTTTTAGGCTTAACAGTCATTTGTCATCTTAGGTTTTTGGGAAAAATTGTTTCAATTGTAGTACCATTTTTCAACTCACTCCACTGATTTACATCGAATTGAATTTCAGTCAACCCTGAGGTAGGCACATTGTCAATATAGGTATCTCCAAGCTCATTTACAAGAGAAGTAAATGCGTAATTGTGCCCAAATACCATTACGCTATCACAAGCTTCGGGCAACCCCTTTAAAAAATTCAAAACCGACTCACCAGAAAAGTCATAGAGCCTATCTGAAATTGCAAATTTTTTAAAACCGACATTAAGGTTTCTTACAAAAATTACCGCGGTATGAAGGGCCCTTATGGCGTGACTGGAATAAACAAAATCCAATTTCTTATCCCTTTTCTTGAATTCTCGGGCGACCAAATGAGCGTCATTGATACCTCGTTCCTTTAATGGCCTGTCTTTATCATCTGCATTGTACGACCATGATGATTTACCATGCCTAACAAATACTACTGTTTTCATATGGTTCGGTTTTTGGTATTATTATTTGAAATCCCTTTATCATATATTCAAAACTAGGGTTGCAAGCGTTCGATTTTCCAATCGTGATCATCTTGAAGGGTATATCGAATTCTATCATGCAATCGGTTTGGGCGACCTTGCCAAAACTCTATGGAAACTGGCTTTACCAAATACCCTCCCCAGTTCTCAGGTCTTTCCACTTCTTTATTTTCATATTCTTTTTCCAACTTTTGTAACCGCTCTTCCAAAACCTTACGCGATGCAACTACCCTACTTTGTTCAGAGGCAATGGCGCCCAACTGACTACCGACCGGACGGGACTCAAAATAACCATCAGAGAGATTTTCCGCTATTTTCCCTGCATTCCCTTTTATGATGACCTGTCTTTCAAGGTTAGGCCAAAAAAAAGATAGACACACCGATGGGTTTTCCGCTATTGCCCTTCCTTTTTCACTATCATAATTGGTGTAAAAAATAAAGCCTTCAAAAGTGTATTTTTTCATAAGTACTACCCTACTCTTCGGAAAGCCATCCAGTCCTATGGTCGAAATGGTCATCGCGTTGGGTTCGTCTACCCCATCCGAGGCCTCAATCTCATAAAACCACCGTTGAAACTGCTCTAGGGGGGTTTCAAGTATGGCATCTTCTATTAAAGCACTCTTTTCGTAAGATTTTCTGTAATTGCTAAGGTCTTTTTGCATAGTTCTTCAAAGTTCTGCAAAAGATGGGAGAAGTTAAAATATCAACAGGTTTTGTTCTAACTAAGCTAAAAATGATTTTCCGTCTTCGGCAAGTTCAACATTTTCAAAAATCGTCTTTGCCTCTTCCCTAAAAAGCTCCAATGATTTATACCTTGTAGAATAATGCCCCAAGATCAGTTTGCCCACATTGGCCTTTTTTGCAATTGTTGCGGCTTCTTTGGCCGTGGCATGTTTTGTTTTTGCGCAAAGATGTTTTTCTGTTTCCAAAAAAGTGGACTCATGGTATAACAAATCCGTTCCAGCTATTATGGAAACAATTTCCTCTTTGTATGCAGTATCACTGCAAAAGGCATAGCTTTTTGGTTTTGCTGGGTCAAAGGTTATCTTCTCATTAGGGATGACAGTTCCATTTTCAAGGGTAACGGCTTGGCCTTTCTTGATTTTGTTATACTGATTTTTATCGATTTGCAATTTTGAAACAGCCTCAATATTCAAAGTCCGCTCTGATGACTTTTCTTGAAACAAAAAACCGTTTGTATAAACCCTATGATGTAGCGGAATTGTTTTTACCGACACCTTATCATCCTCAAAAATCGTTTGGCTTGTGGTACCGGTCAACTCATGAAAAATAAGGGGATAATTTGTCCAAGAATCCCCAAGTTTTAAAAGTAGGGTAATTGCTTCCTTGATTCCTTTTGGCCCGTAAATGTGTAACTCTTGTTCCCTACCCAATAACCTAAAGGTCGAAACCAATCCTGGTAACCCAAAAAAATGATCACCATGCAGATGTGAGATGAAAATATGCTTGATTCTTGAAAACTTGATTTTCATTTTGCGGAGCTGCAACTGCGTACCTTCACCACAATCTATCAAAAACAAGTGGTTTTTTATTTCTAAGACTTGTGCAGTAGGGTTATTTAGGTTTCTCGGAGTGGCTGAATAACACCCTAATATAGTTAACTTCATAAATCAAGGTCGCGTTCTATCTCTTCCATTTCTATAATATCCCTAGCTTCTTGAATGGTAGGTACTACACATATTTCTTCAGGAACTTCATCATAGGACACCTTCTCTGTAACCAAAATAAAGGATTTTTTTAAACTGCGGTGGGTGTTCGATAGTTCTAAAAATTCGAGGATATCACCAGCACTCAAATGTTCAAAGCTGAATAAGTTGACAATGATATGATCATGTTTAAGATCGTCGTATCCTTTTTTTAAATTTTTCAAAAAAGTTTCTAAAGAGGTGTTTTCTTGAAAAACCGTTGTTGTCGTTCCTTGTTTATCAAAAATCATGGTCGTTATTTAATTTTAGAGGCCAAAAGATAGATTACGGCCATACGGATTGCAACCCCGTTTTCAACTTGGTTTAAAATAACCGATTGATCTGAATCCGCCACATCACTCGTAATTTCCACTCCCCTATTTATTGGTCCGGGATGCATGATGACAATCTTCTTTTCAAGACTGTCCAATAATTTTTTATCCACTCCATATTGTTGGGTATATTCCCTTGTCGTCGGAAAATAGCTAATGTCCATTCGTTCATTTTGAACACGTAACATATTGGCAACATCACACCATTCAAGGGCATCTTTAAGATTCGTTTCCACACCAACACCCAATGATCCTATATGTTTCGGAATCAAGGTCTTTGGTCCGCACACCTTTACATTTGCACCTTGTAACTTCAGGGCAAAAATATTTGACAATGCCACTCTTGAATGTAAAATATCGCCAACGATCACCACATTCTTTCCAGCAACCTCCCCTAATTCCTCTTTAATGGAATACGAGTCTAAAAGTGCTTGGGTCGGGTGTTCATGAGCCCCATCACCTGCATTTACAATGGCAGCGTTGACATGCTTTGAAAGAAATATACCGGCACCAGGGTTAGGATGGCGCATCACTACCATATCAACTTTCATGGATAGGATATTGTTGACGGTATCTATTAAAGTCTCCCCTTTTTTGACTGAGGATTGGGCCGCTGAGAAATTTATCACATCGGCCGATAATCTTTTCTCTGCAAGTTCAAAGGAAAGCTTCGTTCTTGTACTGTTTTCAAAAAAAATATTGGCTATGGTGATATCCCTGAGCGTAGGCACTTTTTTAATGGAACGATTAATGACCTCTTTAAAATGATCGGCCGTTTCAAAAATGAGTTGTATATCCTTTTGGTTCAGATACTTTATTCCCAATAAATGGTTAACACTCAATTCACCCATAATCTATCTACTTACTAAATAAACCGCATCTTCCCCGTCATTTTCCTTCCACATTACTTTTACCTTTTCTTCATTGATTGCATCTACTTGGCGCCCCCTATAATTCGGTTGTATGGGCAAATGCCTACTAAACCTTCTATCTATTAAGGTGAGTAGTTCGATTTCTTTCGGCCTGCCAAAAGATTGAACCGCGGTCAGTGCAGCCCGAATACTTCGACCGGTGTATAGCACATCGTCTACGAAAACAACTTTTTTATTTTCCACCAAAAAGTCAATTTTTGTCTGATTTGCGGCAAGAATCTTATCACCACGCCTAAAATCGTCACGATAGAAAGTGATATCAAGGGAACCCAATTTTATGTCATGTACCTTATAATCTTGCTGTAGAAGTTTTGCCAAGCGGTTCGCCAAATAAATGCCCCGAGGTTGAATACCGATTAAAACGGTATTTGAAAAATCAAGATGGTTTTCTAAAAGCTGGCAAGCTAAACGATGAAGAATGATATGGATTTCTGTGTCAGAAAGGAGTCGTTTTTGGCTCATAGGCTATACAACCAATGCATTTGAATTACAAAAGTAAGCAATTCTAAAGGTAAGTCAATATAAAAGAAAAGCCCTTGATGAATATTCATCAAGGGCTTTTCAAGATTGGGCGTCAACGCTTATTTCTTCTTGGCGTCAGCTTCCATCTTCTCTTTCAGCGCCTGTAACTGTGAATTGGCATCACCTAGGGTAGGTGCAGCTTCATCGGCAGCAGCTGCCATTTTCTTTTTGGCCGCTTTTACATTTCGCTCTTCTTGTTCCCTAAACAGGGCAGTATGACTGGCAACCACTCGTTTGAAGTCTTTATTGAACTCGATAATCTTGAATTCAACCTCTTCACCCTTGGTGATTTTTTTACCGTCTTCTTTCTCCATATGTCGAGAAGGGATAAAACCGGTAATATCGTCATTGAAAACAACTGTTGCGCCTTTATCAACAATATCACTTACAGCTGCTTTGTGCACAGTTCCTTCGGCGAATTCAGTTTCATACTTGTCCCAAGGATTTTCTGTAGTCTGTTTGTGGCCCAAACTTAGTTTTCTGCCTTCAACATCCAATTCAAGAACCTCAACCTCTAAAGTGTCACCTACGTTTACAAACTCGGAAGGATGCTTGATTTTCTTGGTCCATGACAAATCGGAAATATAGATCAACCCATCGATTCCCTCTTCCATTTCAACAAAGACACCGAAATTGGTAAAGTTCCTCACAATACCTTTATGCCTTGAGCCAACGGGGTATTTTGAAGTAATGTCCGTCCATGGGTCTGGAGTCAATTGTTTGATTCCTAAAGACATTTTTCTATCTTCCCTATCAAGGGTAAGTACTACTGCCTCGACCTCATCACCTACTTTTACGAAATCTTGGGCAGATCGTAAGTGTGTAGACCATGACATTTCTGATACGTGAATCAATCCCTCAACACCTTCAGCAACTTCAATAAACGCACCGTAGTCTGCAATAACTACCACTTTACCTTTTACCTTGTCACCTATTTTCATTTCATCACCTAAGGCATCCCATGGATGTTTCTCCAATTGCTTAAGACCTAGTTGTATTCTTGATTTGTTATCATCAAAATCAAGGATTACCACATTTAGTTTTTGATCCAGTTCAACAACCTCGTTTGGATGGTTGATCCTGCTCCAAGAAAGATCTGTGATATGTACAAGTCCGTCGACACCGCCAAGGTCAATAAAGACACCATATGATGTGATGTTTTTGACGACACCTTCCAATACCTGACCTTTTTCAAGCTGACCGATAATCTCTTTTTTCTGCTCTTCAATATCAGCCTCGATAAGTGCTTTATGTGATACTACGACATTTTTGAACTCATGGTTGATTTTCACCACCTTGAATTCCATTGTTTTACCAACGTACTGATCGTAGTCACGAATTGGTTTCACATCAATTTGAGAACCGGGTAAGAATGCTTCGATACCAAAAACATCGACGATCATACCACCTTTGGTTCTACACTTTACAAAACCGGTGACGATCTCTTCTTTATCGTGGGCAGCATTAACGCGATCCCAAGCCATAATAGTTCTGGCCTTTCTATGCGATAAAACCAATTGACCTGTTTTATCTTCCCTGATATCGATAAGTACCTCTACTTTATCCCCAACCTTCAAATCAGGATTGTATCGGAACTCGTTTAATGAGATAACCCCTTCAGATTTTGCGTTGATATCAATAATGGCCTCGCGGTCGGTCATGTGCACGACCTTACCCTCAACCACTTCGGCATCTGCGGTATCTACGAAGTTCTCCTCTACTAAAGATTCAAACTCTTTTAGCTTTGTATCATCAACACGCTCAATTCCCTCTTCATACTTGTCCCAATCAAAGGTTTCAAGAAATTCTTGTGGGTCTTGTTTCGGTGTTTCCTGTTTTTTTGTCTCTACTACCTCTTGAAGTGTTTCGGTAGCTGCTTGCGAAGCTTCAGTGGCTTCTACTGTTTTTTGCTCTTCAGCCATTTGCTGATTACTATTTGTATTCTACAGATTTACAAGGGTTAAACGATTACTGTAGAAGTCGTTATTCTTTTTTCGATCCCTTTTTTCCCTTGTGTTTCGTTAAAAAGGAGTGCAAAAATACAATTAATTCCCAGTTATACAAAGTACTACCCATATTCATAAAAAAAAGCGCCAACAAATAACCCGAATTTCATTAAAAATGTGACTTTTATGGTTATCTTGGTTCTTACAAGTAAGATAACCATTAAAATAATTAAGACATTATGAGTGTTAAAGCAAAATATCAAGGTGTTCTCGATTTAGGTCAACAACTCGGGATCAAAAATGGGGACGTTTCAGAAGAAGGTGGCGTATTAAAGATAAAAGGTGAGGCAAACACACCTTACGAAAAGGATTTATTGTGGGATAAAATCAAACAATTAGGTGGCGAAAATGCTTCTGATGTAAAAGCGAATATCACGGTTAGTGATGACTCTGTTTATCACAGGCATACGGTTGCCAGCGGAGAATCTTTAAGCAAAATCGCGAAACATTACTATGGCGATGCCATGAAATATAATAAGATTTTTGATGCCAATACCAACATCTTAAAGAATCCTGATTTGATTCACCCCGATCAAGTTTTGGTCATTCCGAACATCTAGGCCTGCTACCTAGATTTTAAAGACAAGAAAATCCCGTTGTTATCGCAACGGGATTTTTTTATTTTTCCAATCTTAAGGTTGAAGACCTTTATAGCCGGTCGGATTTGTCTTTGGAATTCATTGATTGATTACCCTTAAGGCGAAGTTGTGTATGCGTTCAAACTGCTCTTCAAGGCCCATATCACTATTGTCAAAAACGATGGCATCGTCTGCTTTTCGAAGCGGGGATACCTTTCTATTGGAATCGATGGCATCACGCTCTTCAACATTTTTAAGCACTTCCCCATAGGTTACCTTATCCCCTCTATCCAATAGCTCTTTATAGCGTCGCTGCGCCCTTGCCGCGGCAGAGGCGGTCATGAATATCTTAAGCTCCGCATCAGGAAAAACAACGGTACCAATATCGCGACCATCCATTACAATACCCTTTTCCTTGCCCATTTGTTGTTGCATAGCAACCAACTTGTCACGTACGGCTTTTATAGTAGCTATTTTGCTTACCTGACGTGAGACTTCCAAGGTCCTGATTTTACGTTCCACATTTTCACCATTCAATGTAATATCCGATTGGCCTGCTTCACCACTCAAAACAAACTTCAATTGAATTTTTGGCAATGACTTGACTACTGCCAATTCATCGAATCGTTCATCTGAAACGAAACCATGGTTCATGGCATAAAAAGTGACCGCTCGATACATAGCGCCCGTGTCTACATAAATGTAGCCTAATGCTTTTGCCAATTGTTTGGCGATAGTGCTTTTTCCGGTTGAGGAAAAACCATCAACTGCAACGGTAATTTTTCGCATGTCTAAAAATACCTAGAAATTATGTTCTTAAATACTATAACTTTTTTGCGTTCTTTACTTTTTGATTCGTCACGGCAATGGCAATGACCTCGCTCATATCAGAGACATAATGAAAGGTCAATCCTTTGAGATAATCCGCTTTTATTTCTTGAATGTCTTTTCGGTTATCTTCACAAAGAATGATTTCTTTGATCCGTGCCCTTTTTGCTGCAAGTATTTTTTCTTTGATACCCCCGACCGGAAGCACTTTACCCCTAAGTGTAATCTCTCCGGTCATTGCAACACTTTTCTTTACTTTACGTTGCGTGAATAAAGAGACTAATGATGTCAACATAGTGATACCCGCACTTGGGCCGTCTTTAGGTGTTGCCCCTTCGGGTACGTGTATATGCACGTTATAATTGCCAAATACTTCGGGGCTTATCCCAAACACTTCAGCATTTGACTTTATATATTCCATGGCAATCGTGGCAGACTCTTTCATTACTTTACCCAAATTACCCGTAATGTTCAAAGTGCCCTTACCTTTTGAGAGTATGGATTCTATAAATAGGATGTCACCACCCACACTTGTCCACGCCAAGCCGGTGACTACCCCGGCGACATCGTTATTCTCATATTTATCACGTTCTAACCGTGCGGGACCAAGAATTTTCTCAATATCTTCATTAGTTACCTTAACATTGTATTCGTCTTCGATAGCAATGTTCTTGGCCGCATAGCGAACCATTTTTGCAATTTGCTTTTCTAAAGATCTTACTCCGGATTCCCTGGTGTATCCCTCAACGATCTTTTCCATTTGGGGTTTCCCGATTTTTAGATCTTTCGCCGCCAGACCATGTTCTTTCAATTGCTTTGGCAGTAGATGCCTTTTGGCAATTTCCACTTTTTCCTCTATCGTATACCCAGTAACGTTTATAATTTCCATACGATCCCGTAAAGCAGGTTGAATGGTACCCAAATTGTTTGCGGTAGCTATGAACATGACCTTTGAGAGGTCGTAGCCCATTTCTAAAAAGTTGTCATAAAACTCCCCGTTTTGTTCTGGATCCAAAACTTCAAGCATTGCTGACGATGGATCGCCTTGATGACTTGAAGAAAGTTTGTCAATCTCATCTAAAATAAAGACAGGATTTGAAGTGCCCGCTTTTTTCACACTTTGAATGATCCTGCCAGGCATGGCACCTATATAGGTCTTTCGATGTCCCCTAATTTCAGCTTCGTCGCGTAGACCGCCCAATGACATACGCACGTATTCCCTACCCAATGCCTCGGCAACCGATTTGCCCAACGATGTTTTACCGACACCAGGAGGTCCATACAGGCAAAGAATAGGTGATTTCATGTCATTTCTAAGTTTCAAAACAGCCAGATATTCGATAATCCTTCGCTTTACATCCTCTAGTCCATAGTGGTCCCTATCCAATACTTTCTCCGCTCTTTTTAAATCGAACTTATCCTTTGAAAATTCGTTCCAAGGCAACTCTAAAAACAAATCAAGATAATTTCTTTGAATGGAATACTCTGCCACCTGCGGATTCATACGCCGCATTTTGGCCAATTCCCTCTCAAAATGCGCTGCCACTTTTTTACCCCATTTCTTTTTCTTGGCTTTTTCAGACATTTCATCAACTTCCTCTTCATAAGACAAGCCCCCCAATTCTTCTTGAATGGTCTTCATTTGTTGATGCAAAAAGTATTCCCGTTGTTGTTGGTCCATATCTGAACGGACCTTGGATTGAATGTCTTTTTTCAACTCTAACTTTTGAAGCTCGAGGTTCATATACTTCAATGTCGCCAAAGCACGCTCCTGTAAATCAGAAATCTCGAGCAAATGCTGCTTTTCGACCATACCCAAGTTCAGGTTTGAAGAAACGAAGTTGATCAAAAACGAATTGCTTTGAATATTCTTGATAGCAAAGGTCGCCTCACTAGGAATGTTCGGATTGTCTTTGATAATCTTATAAGCCAGTTCCTTAATGGAATCGATTATGGCCAAGAATTCTTTATCGTCCTTATCAGGTCTTGTTTCTTGGGCCTCGCCGATAGTCGCGGTCATATAAGGATTTTCAGTAAGCACTTCGGCTATTTCAAACCGTTTCTTACCCTGTATGATTACCGTTGTATTACCATCGGGCATTTGAAGCACCCTGAGAATACGGGCCACGGTACCCAGTGTATTAATATCCTTTACCTCAGGATTTTCGGTTTCCTCATCTTTTTGTGACACCACCCCTATGGTCTTATTACCCCCGTTGGCATCTTTAATAAGGTTTATGGACTTATCGCGTCCGGCGGTTATCGGAATAACCACTCCGGGGAATAAAACGGTATTTCGAAGGGGCAAAATAGGAAGTGTCTCTGGAAGATGTTCCTTATTCATTTCCTCCTCATCCTCAGGTGTCAATAATGGGATCAATTCTGCTTCCTCATCGATTCCCTGCAAAGACATATTGTCAAAATTTGTGAATTTTACTTCTCCCATAATCTTTATATCGGTCATTCTGTCATCAAAAGACAGTATTCTTGAATTGTTGTTCTATAACTATTTTCTTTAACTCCTTGTTTGTTAGAGCCCTTGAAAAGAAAATTGGCACATTTTCATACAAGCTATGCAATACGCATGCCATGGTTTGACCAAAAAAATATCAAAAACTGTAACAAATTGTAAATTGGTTCATCTATACTACAAATCAATCAACTTTTTGAGCCAACAAATTGAACATATTGATACCTTGATACAGTGGTGTCTTGAAGGAAAGCAAAGCGCACAGTTAGCAATTTACAATAAGTACTATAAGGCAATGTACAACACGGCGCTACGAATTGTAAAACATACTGCCGAAGCCGAGGATATTATGCAAGAATCGTTCTTGAACGCGTTTACGAAACTGCATACTTTCAAAGGCGAGGTAACCTTTGGGGCATGGTTGAAAAGAATTGTAATCAACAACAGTATCTATCACTACAGAAAACAGCAAAAAAGCAGTACTGTGTATTTAGATGATGTAATGTACAAGGTCGAAGATAATGATGGGGTTGTACCGGACCAAAATGGATGTTTAGAACTGAAGGCTCAAAAAGTGATGGATACCATGAAAAGTTTGAAAGACAATTACAGAGTTTCTTTGACCTTACATTTAATCGAAGGATATGATTATGAGGAAATAAGTGCCATAATGAATATTAGTTATGCCAATTGTAGAACAACGATCTCAAGGGCTAAAGAAAGTTTAAGAAAAAAGTTGACCGTAAATGCTTAATTATGAAAGAGGATGATATAAAACTACTTTTTGAACGCTTACATGATGATTTTGATTGTGAAAATCCGAAAGAGGGGCATCAAGAAAGGTTTTTAGCGAAACTGAACCGATCGAACGGTGTTGTGAGCTTACAAAAAAAGAAACAAAACTGGTGGAAACCCTTGACGATTGCGGCATCTATAGCTATTGTGTGTGCCTTATCGTTACAAGTGTTCACCAATAAGCAAAGTATTAAAGAACAAGTAGTTGAGATCTCGCCAGAGGTATCACAGACTGAATTCTATTTTGCGGGTCTTATCGAAGAACAAGTACAACAACTTCGTGATGAAAAATCCCCAGAAACCGAACAACTTGTTGATGACACCCTTTTTCAGCTCGAAAGACTGGAAATCGATTACAAGAACCTTGAGCAAGAACTTGTAAATGGCGGTGATAGTAAGCTATTGCTGAATGCAATGATCAATAATTTTCAAACTAGAATTGATTTATTAAAAGAAGTACTGACCACAATTGAATCTATAAAAAACTTAAAATATCAAAATGATGCGAACTTTACTATTTAAATTTATAGGTGTAACCCTATTATTCATTTCGTTCGGTGCCACGGCTGCTGTCGAGGGTGGCGGAATGAAGGGTAAGTATACCAAAGAAAAGACCATAAAAAAAGAATTTAATGTGAACGCCGATGCACTGTTAAAAGTCAAAAACAGTTATGGCAACCTAAACATTACCTCATGGAACGAAAACAGGGTCGTTATCGAGGTCACTATCAAAACCAATGGTAATAACGAAGAAAAAGTACAGGACAGGTTAAACGAAATCGATGTTGACTTTGAAAATAGCAACAGCATGGTCGCTGCAATGACCCGATTCGGTGAAAGAAATAGAAATTGGGGTTGGAAATGGGGCAAGCGCAACAATGTCAGTGTCAAAGTGAACTACACCATTAAATTACCGGTAAAGAACAGTGTAAACCTCAGTAATGATTACGGTAATATCTATTTAGACCGGGTTGATGGTCATGCCAAAATAAACTGTGACTATGGAAAAATGGAAATAGGCGAGTTACGTGGTAGAAACAATGACCTGCGATTTGACTACACCTCACGTTCAACGTTTGAATTTATAAACAGTGCGGAGATTACCGCCGACTACTCTGGTTTTACCATTGAAAAAGCCGGGGACCTAAAAATAAATGCAGACTACACCAATGCGGTAATCAAAGAAATGGGTAGCCTTTCCTACACCTCTGACTATGGTTCCATGGAAGTTGGCAGTGTACAGAACATTTCAGGTAATGGAGACTACTTTGGCTTAAAATTAGGAAGGGTATACGGTAATTTAAGCGTAACGGCGGATTATGGTTCCGTTAAAGTCGAGAAGATGACCGCCGAAGCCGGTAATATGGAAATAAAGTCTGATTATACCGGTATCAAAATTGGATATGATCCCGATTACCACTTCAACTTTGAAATTTCAGCGGAATATGCGGGAGTAAGTGGCAAAGGTGATTTCACCATCAATATCAGCAAAGAAAAATCAAGTGACAAGTATTACAAAGGTTATTATGGCAGTGAGAACTCTGAAAATATGGTGAATATTACCAGTGATTATGGCGGAATAACATTTTACAAAAACGAATAATTAAGTAACAATCAAATTAATAACAGGTATCCCGGTCAGACTGGGTATTAAAAACACGATCATGAAAAAAATAATAACACTGAGTTTAGCCTTTTGCACAGTCATAACAAGTGCGCAATGGGGAAAGAGAATAAAAGGAAACGGTAAAACGGTAACTATCGAGCGTTCTGTTGGAGACTATGACGCCGTAGCAGTTGCCGGTTGGTTTGACGTTCATCTGGTAGATGGAAATGAAGGCGAACTGACCTTGAAAGGTGAAGAAAACCTTTTGGAATACATCAAGACCGAGGTAAATGATGGTAAATTGGTCATTAAGGTAAAAAAAGGTGTCAACCTTAAACCCTCGAATTGGAATTCGGGAATTTATGTTACCGTACCTGTCGAGACCGTTGATATGGTCTCCCTTTCAGGGTCTGGAGACATTGTAGGCAAGACAACCTTAAAATCAGACCGGTTCAAAACCTCATTATCGGGTTCGGGTGATTTAACCTTAGCTATTGAGGCTGGTACTGTAGATGCATCCATGTCTGGATCAGGGGATATCAACTTATCAGGTTCTGCACGTGATTTTGATGTTTCAATTTCTGGTTCAGGTGATATCAAGGCCTATGACCTAAAAGCAGAGAATGTGACAGCCCAAGTCTCTGGTTCTGCCGATATAAAGGTAACCGCGACAGAAATGATAAAAGCAAGGGTGTCGGGTTCAGGTGATATCAGCTACAAGGGAAATCCTAAAAAAATCGATACCAAAACCTCAGGTTCAGGTGATATTACAGGCTACTGAATATTAAAACAACCAATCAAAAACGGCCCATCAATCGATAAACACGAAAAAACCCTGACCTATGGTCGGGGTTTTTTATTCACCCTGGTCAATAGAAATGCACCGACTAAAAAGAAGAGTCCCAAAAAAATCGTGCTATTTCGCATGCTCCCCGTAAGTTGTGCAATGATACCGTACATTAGGGTCCCGATAATAATACCGATTTTTTCAGCGACGTCGTAGAAGCTAAAAAAGGATGTCGTATCCGTAGTGTCAGGAAGAAACTTCGAATAGGTTGAGCGGGATAAGGCCTGAATACCACCCATAACTATTCCAACCAATCCGGCAGCTATATAAAAATCAGTTGGCGTCTGTAAAAAATAGGCATAGACACAAAGCAATATCCAAAACACGTTCACCACGATCAGGGTTTTGATATTACCAAATACCTTAGAGGCGCGTGCCGTGACGGTGGCGCCAAGAATGGCAACGACTTGAATGACCAAAATACTTACGATCAGACCCGTTGTACGTTGATTGTCAGTACCCCAGTTTATTTCTTCCTCACCAAAATAAGTAGCTATCAACATGATGGTCTGTACCGCCATGCTGTATACGAAAAACGCCCCTAAATAGCGTTTTAGCCGTATTTGACTACCAAGTTGTGCCCAAACACTTTTCAATTCTTTAAACCCATTTAAAATGATGTTTTTACGTTCCCCATCGCGCTTATATCCTTTTGGCAAATGGGCAAAGGTGTATTGACTAAAAAGGACCCACCAGATTCCCACGGTCACAAAAGAATACTTCATAGCCTTTATTTCAGCGACCTCTCCTCCTTCATTGGTAATACCAAAAACATCTGGTTTCATGACCATGGCAAGATTAAAAAGCAGTAAGATCACGCTGCCGATATATCCAAGGGAAAAGCCTTTGGCACTAACACCGTCTTGTTGTTCAGGATATGCGATATCAGGCAGGTACGAGTTGTTTATGGCAAAGCTGACCCAAAACCCTACCAATCCGAAGAAATAGCAAATGAGGCCAAAATAAATATGCTCCAATGAGAACCAATATAGCCCAATGCAGGATGCCGCCCCCAAATAGCAGAAAAATTTTAAAAATATCTTTTTATTCCCTAAATAGTCGGCAATACCGGATACTAAAGGGGTAACGATAGCGATAAATACGAAAGCTGCCGAGGTCACATAGCTTATCAAGGGCGCCCGTGCTATTTCCCCACCAAAAACGGTGACTTTTTCTATTTCTGCAACACGGAACAAGGCCCCATAGAATATGGGAAACACCGCTGAGGAAATCACTAGGCTATACACCGAATTCGCCCAGTCATAAAATGCCCAGGCATTCAGTAATTTCTTCTCCCCCTTAAGGGCCAATATTTTTGTCATGTCTTAAAAATAAAAAAAGCTGCCCATAGGCGGGCAGCTTCATCAAATCTTTTAAAATAACGGTCACACTATTTAAATGACGTTACCCCGAATTTAGCTGCTTCTTGCTTCGCCGCTGGTGCCCAAGCGGTCAAATTGTTGATCCTTGTGTCGTTTGAAGGGTGTGTGCTCAAAAATTCAGGTGGTGCTTGACCGCCGCTATTGGCCTTCATTCTTTGCCAAAGTCGGGCTGCCTCATCTGGGTTGTATCCCGCTATGGCCATTATCTGTATCCCTATTCTATCTGCCTCGGTCTCATGGCTCCTGCTAAAAGGTAACATCACCCCTAAACTTGACCCCACGCCATAAGCTTGATTGAACATGTTTCTGGTACTCTCATCCTTTATGGCAACATTACCTGCCACGGCACCCAACTGTTGCAAGGTACCGGCGCTCATCCGTTGTGCCCCATGATCCGCCAAGGCATGTGCCACCTCGTGGCCCATGACCACGGCAACCCCCGTCTCGTCTTGACAAATTGGTAGAATTCCGGTATAGAAAACAATTTTTCCACCAGGCATACACCATGCATTCACCGTTTTGTCATTGACCAAATTGTACTCCCATTGATAATCCTTAAGGTAGCCTGGATATCCGTTCGCATTCAACCAGGTTTCGGCGGCTTTGGCTATTCTTTGCCCTACTGTAGTAATCATTTGGGCCTCTTTGGTACCCGTCACGACCTTGTTTTCGGTCAAAAATTGATCATATTGCGCAAAGGCCGTAGGAAAGAGCTGCTGATTACCATAAAAATTCAACATTTTCTTACCTGTAAAAGGATTTGTTTTGCAAGCCGTAACCGCTAAAAATACGGTTACTGTCAATAGTATTTTTTTCATTATGTATCGTGTTTATAGATTAAAGTACGAAAAAAAACTACGCTCCAAAAATATGTAGCTCTGTAAAATCCTTACTTACCTCAATACAATTGTTACCATTGAACTTGACGGTTTTCAAATCGACGATCTCGTTATCGACCTCAATGCTCTTTATTTTAAAAGGCAATCCATGAAACTGTAGTTTAAACGTATTGTATGACGTGATAAAGCTACCGTCTTTAAATTGCTGCATGATCAATTCATTCTCTTTACCCCTCAATCTAAATTTTCGAAGGCTATAACGACCTTTTTTATAGTCATACCCCTCTTGTTGGTCTTCGTACACCACCGACGTTTCAACGCCTTTCTTATAATACGCATCTATTTTAAGTTCCGTAATATCTTTTTCACCAACATATTGTTGGATCGGGTATTTGGGAATCATAGCACCCTCTTTAATGAACAAGGGTATTTTATCAATCGCTGCTGAAACCCATTTCTCGACACCGCCTTCAATAACCTCTTCGGTCCAGTAATTATACCATTTTCCCTTGGGTACGTACATGCGACGCCCTTGTGCATTGGGCTCTTGAACCGGACAAACCAATATTTGTTCGCCAAACAAGAACTCATCCGTCCTAAAATGGGTCTGGGTATCCCCTTGATCGTAATAGACCAATGACTGCAACATGGGTATACCTTCTTTTACGTATCTGTAAAACATCGTATAGAGGTACGGTAATAATTGATAGCGCAATTCGATATACTTTCTGACAATATCCGTTATCTCATCACCAAATGACCAAGGTTCTTGATCCCCGTGATCTCCGCTGGAATGTACCCTGCAAAAGGGATGGAAAATTCCCATTTGGATCCACCTTGCAAATAATTCCCCATTGGGTTGCTCGGCAAAACCGCCTATATCAGATCCAACGAAGGAGTAACCACTCATACACATTCTTTGCATTTGCACATTGGCAATCCAAAGATGTTCCCAAGTAGCGACATTATCACCCGTCCAGGTCGAAGCATAGCGCTGTGTACCTGAGTAGGCCGCCCTGGTCAATACAAATGGACGTTTAGGAAAAGTATATTTTTTAATTCCATCATAGGTTGCCCTGACCATTTGCATACCATACACATTATGGGCTTTTCTATGACTACAGGGATGCCCGTCATAATCATGACGTACATCTAAATTGGCCGTTTTTGTGGGCACTTCCATTACGGCAGGCTCGTTCATATCATTCCAAACGCCATGGACCCCCATTTCGGCTATCATCTCTTTGTAAAGACCTGCCCACCACTCACGGACTTCAGGATTGGTAAAATCAGGGAATTTACATTCTCCGGGCCATACTTTCCCCTTAAAATGTGGTCCATCGGCCCTTCGGCAAAAATATCCTTTCTCCATGGCTTCTTGATAGACCCAATAATCACGGTCTATTTTGATACCTGGATCGATCATGGTCACAGTTTTGAAACCGTCTTCATATAAATCATCGACCATTTTTTTAGGGTTGGGAAAACGGCGGTTGTTCCAAGTAAAGCACCTAAAACCCTCCATATAATCAATATCCAGATAAATGGCGTCGCAAGGTATCTTCAATTCCCTAAAAGTTGCCGCAATCTTCTTTACTTTTTTTTCAGGATAATAACTCCATTTCGACTGGTGAAAACCCAGAGCCCAAAGCGGTGGTAATTCAGGCACACCGGTCAAATCGGTATACGCTTCAACTACCTGTGATATTTTTGGGCCATAGAAAAAGTAATAATTCATTTCACCCCCATCGGCCCAAAAGCTGGTTACGTTTCTCCGCTCATGGGCAAAATCAAAATAGGTGCTGAATGAATTATCGAAGAAAATACCATAGGCAGCATCGTTATGAAGGCCAACATAGAAAGGAATCGATTTATACAAAGGCTCTTGGTCTTTTCCATAGGCATACGAATCGGTTACCCAGTTGTTTACCCTTTTTCCTTTCAGGTTGGTATGGGATGCTTTATCACCCATGCCATAATAACTTTCGCCCGATTGGGTGACCTTGGTCATTTTTACGATGTTACCGCCATAGTCATAGTTCTCCTCCCAATGAAAGCCGACCTCATCTTCATTGATAACCAAATCGTCTAAATCAACGATCTGGATTTTCATATTGCCCTTGCTGATATAGATTTTGATCTTAGAGGTCTGAATTACATAATCAGACGTTTCCTCGATTACCTCCAACTCGTTATAACCTGTGTTGACATCATCACTTATCGCGTATGAAAAATCAGGCTCAAAAGAGTGCTCCGTGGCATACCTGAATCGAATGGCGCTATCCCTTAATACGGTAATTTCTAGAATTACACCATTATCCGTGGTAAAATAAAGCTTATCGTTATCTTTTTTATATTCAATAATACGGTTGGGATATAGATTACCCCTCTTCTCAATATCAGTATTCGTAATCATGATAGATGATTTTCAGACCAACAAAAAAAGCACATTAGTCTGAGATTAAAAAAAGTTCTTGAGACTAACTACAAACTATAACGTTGTAGTATCATTCTCATTTATAAATAAGTACACTTAACGGTGGGATTGTGAGTTCAACGGAATGTTCCCTTCCATTCCATGTTTTGTTAGAAGGCTTCACCGTTTTTTTACCAAGGCCACTACCTCCATATTTGCTGTCGTCACTATTGAACAATAATTTCAATTGCTTGTTTTTCGGTACACCAACCCTATATTTTTCACGAGGTACCGGGGTAAAATTGCCTACAATAATGACATCCTCTTTGATATGGTGCCCTTTTCTGATATAGGAGAGTACCGAATTTTCATGGTCATTGTAATCTATCCACTCAAATCCCTCAGCACTAAACTGTTTTTCATGTAAGGCAGGTTGTTCTTTGTATATCTTGTTTAAATCTTGAATCACCTTTTGTATACCAGAATGAAAATCGTATTCCGTTAAATGCCAATCAAGGCTCTGTTGAAAATTCCACTCCCCTGTTTGGCCGAACTCGCCCCCCATAAAAATTAGGTTTGCACCGGGGTGGGTGAACATATAGCCGAACAGAAGCCTCAAATTTGCGAATCGTTGCCACTCATCACCAGGCATACGATAAACCAGCGATTGTTTGCCATAAACCACTTCATCATGTGAAAATGGGAGCATGAAATTTTCAGTGAACGCATACGTCATACTGAAGGTCAAGTCGTTCTGATGGTGTTTTCTATAGACGGGTTCCTTTTTAAAATATTCTAAAGTATCATGCATCCATCCCATCATCCATTTCATTCCGAAACCTAATCCGCCATAGTGAACCGGTTTGGAAACCCCTGAAAATGCAGTAGATTCCTCAGCTATGGTTTGAACGCCCTTAAAACTGGCATAAACCTCTTGGTTCATTTCACGAATAAAGGACATCGCCTCTAAGTTCTCATTATTGCCATACATATTGGGTTCCCATTCACCATCTTCCCGCGAATAATCCAAATAGAGCATTGAAGCAACGGCGTCTACACGAAGGCCATCAACATGGTACTGGTCTAACCAAAATACCGCATTGCTAATCAAAAAGGCGCGAACTTCATTTCTGCCGTAATTGAATATCAAACTTTTCCAATCAGGATGGTACCCCTTCCTCCTATCAGGGTGTTCGTATAAGTGGGATCCGTCAAAAAAGCCAAGACCATGGGCATCTTCAGGAAAATGCGAAGGAACCCAATCCAATATCACGCCAATACCCGCCTTATGCATTTCATCGACCAACAACTTAAAACCTTCTGGCTCACCGAAACGCGATGTCGGGGCAAAATACCCCGTCAACTGATAGCCCCATGAAGGATCGAATGGATACTCCATAACCGGCATGAACTCTACGTGGGTAAAGCCCATTTCCTTAACATATGCAACCAGCTCTTTAGAAAAATCCTTATAAGACAAAAAATCATTTCCATTTTTCCGTTTCCATGATCCCAAATGTACTTCATAGACCGAATATGGTTTATCAAGTCCGTTGTGGGCTTCCCTGGTCTCCATCCAATCTGCATCGTTCCAACGATATGCTGAATCCCATACGATTGAAGCCGTTTTTGGGGGATGTTCACAATAGCGCGCAAAGGGATCTACCTTTTCGGTCACCATACCGTTATTATGTGATTCGATACTGTATTTGTATACCTCGCCTTTTCCTACCCCAGCAATGAAACCCTCCCAAATTCCACTCGAGTCCCATCGCACATTGAGCTGATGATCACCCTTTCTCCATCCATTGAAATTACCGATGACCGAAACCGATTTGGCCGATGGTGCCCAAACTGCAAAATACGTTCCTTTAGTATCGGAAACCTCGGTGAGGTGCGAACCTAATTTATCATATAATCTAAAGTGCTTGCCAGATTTAAAAAGGTTGATATCAAATTCGGTAAACAAACTATGCGGAATTACTGGAGACATACGTATTATTTGATAAGTGTTGCAATATTAATCATCTTTCCCCAAGATACTAAAAATGTTTCCGTCTCTTTTGAATAAATTTGATGAAATCAAAAATGGAACGCTTTTTGATTTTAACAACATGAAACGAAAAAAAAGATCATCAACTGAAATTAAAATCTAGAATTATGAATAAGGTTAAGTTATTGTTTGGAATACTTTTTATTGCATTCGCAGTGTCTTGCGAAGGACCTGAAGGACCTCCGGGCCCCCCAGGATTTGATGGTTTGGATGGACTTGACGGACTCGATGGGGTAAATATCTTGGGCAACGTAGTAGAAATCGAAGGTACCTTCAATGCCGCCAACGATTTTTCGATCTTCTTTGAATTTCCACAAGACATCGAAGTTTTTGAATCAGACCTTGTTCTGGTGTATTTGCTGTTTGAACAACTTGATGATCCTGATGGTGGCGACCCAATTGACGTATGGCGCCTATTACCACAGACAAGAATACTGGATCAAGGACTCTTACAGTATAATTATGACCATACCTTTTTTGATGTGAACATCTTTTTAGAGTCTGATTTTGACCTTAGTAGCTTACCCTCGGGTGACACTGACAATCAAGTCTTTAGAATTGCCGTGGTGCCCGCCGAATTCGGGTTGGACAATAGCATTGATACGTCAGATTTCAATGCGGTTATTGATGCCCTGAAATTTGACCCTAGCGGGATTGAAAAAATCAATTTGGACTAAGTTCATTTATAAACTTCAAAATCCCATTTCGAAAAATGGGGTTTTGCTTCTAAATACCACCATGAAAGTTTTATGGATTTTAATCGTCTTATTTAAAAAAAAAGAAAATGATGGGAAAGAAAATTGCACTGATCGCCGTATTATTCGCTTCATGCATTGGTACGTCACAAACGGAAAAGGAAGAACTTGCGGAAAACAAAAAAGCGGAAACAACATATCCTGTTGAAAAAACGGATGCGGAATGGAGAGCTGAGTTAACGGATATGGAATATTACGTTTTACGTAAGGCCGCAACCGAAAATTCATTTAGCAGTGACCTTTTGAACAACAAAGAAAAGGGTACATATACCTGCGCGGGCTGTGGTGCGGCATTATTTAGAAGCGAACATAAGTTCAAAAGCGGCACGGGATGGCCTTCGTTTGACCGGGAAATCGAAGGTATGGTTGCCTATGATGTCGATTACAAGATAGGCTATGCAAGAACAGAGGAGCATTGTGCCTCATGTGGCGGACATTTAGGCCACGTTTTTAATGACGGCCCTAGCAATACTACCGGAAAAAGGCATTGTATCAACGGGATCGCCTTGGATTTTGTTCCTGATGAAAAATAGTGGGTATTAAGTAAATCGTAACACTACTTGGTTAACGGTCATTACCCAAGTAATTTTTAAATGGGTGCCATTGCCTCGATGTAATGGTGCCCATTTTTTCATTATGGCTTTTTATAAAGACCTTTATGGTTCTTTAAACACTGTTGAAGGTTTAGTAACATGCGAAGGTCAAATCGCTTTTTAAGTTAGGCGATACCAACTACCTCAGGTCAAGTCTGCGAACCCTAAAAAGGGAAAATCAAATTCAATTTCAACATGGGTATCGAGGCTTATAAATTTCCATTATCGCGTTAATCTTAAGACCAAGCATTGAAAACTTAGCCTTGTTCACTATCTTTGCACCTCCATTTTAACAACTAAAATAGTAAGTGAATGAGCAATTTTGATGTAATCGTTTTAGGAAGCGGACCAGGTGGATATGTTACGGCCATTAGGGCCTCTCAACTAGGTATGAAAACGGCAATCGTTGAAAAGGAAAACCTTGGTGGCGTTTGTTTGAATTGGGGCTGCATACCTACAAAGGCATTATTAAAATCCGCTCAGGTATTCGAATACTTAAAACATGCAGAAGACTATGGTCTAAGTGCCAAAAAAGTGGAACATGACTTCGATGCCGTTGTTAAAAGAAGCAGGGGTGTCGCCGATGGCATGAGCAAAGGAGTCCAATTTTTGATGAAAAAAAATAAAATTGAGGTTTTGAACGGTTTTGGCAGACTGATGCCTGGTAAAAAAGTAATTGTTAAGGGGGAACATGGAGAACCGGCCGAATATACCGCCAATCATATCATTATTGCCACTGGGGCACGTAGTCGTGAATTACCTAGCCTACCCCAAGACGGCAAAAAAGTAATTGGTTACCGTGAGGCAATGACCCTTGAAAAACAGCCTAAAAAAATAATCGTGGTCGGTAGTGGCGCCATCGGTATCGAATTCGCTTACTTCTATAACAGCATGGGAACCGAAGTTACCGTTGTCGAGTATTTACCGAATATCGTACCTGTTGAAGATGAAGATATCTCAAAACAACTGGAACGTTCCTTTAAAAAGTCTGGTGTCAAAATAAAGACCTCTGCTGAGGTTACCAAAGTGGATACCTCAGGTGATGGCGTTAAAGCAACCGTGAAAACCGCAAAAGGTGAGGAAGTTTTGGAAGCGGATATCGTACTTTCTGCAGTCGGCATCAAAACCAATATAGAGAATATAGGTCTAGAAGAAGTTGGTATCGCTACCGATCGTGATAAGATCTTGGTCAACGATTACTACCAAACCAACATTCCCGGTTATTATGCCATTGGTGATATAACCCCTGGTCAGGCCCTGGCCCATGTAGCTTCGGCAGAGGGTATTCTCTGTGTGGAAAAAATTGCCGGAATGCATGTAGAACCTTTGGATTATGGAAACATTCCCGGTTGTACCTATTGCACTCCTGAGGTTGCCTCTGTCGGCCTCACCGAAAAACAGGCCAAAGAAAAAGGGTATGATATCAAAGTAGGCAAATTTCCCTTTTCTGCAAGTGGAAAGGCAAAAGCCTCTGGAGCTTCCGATGGTTTCGTAAAGGTCATCTTTGATGCCAAGTACGGCGAATGGTTGGGTTGCCATATGATCGGTGCCGGTGTTACCGATATGATCGCAGAAGCGGTCGTGGCCAGAAAATTGGAAACCACAGGCCATGAAGTCTTAAAAGCGGTGCATCCCCATCCAACAATGAGCGAGGCCGTTATGGAAGCTGTTGCTGCTGCGTACGACGAGGTAATCCACCTATAAAAAAGACAATTTTGTTAAAACTGTTCAGAACAACGGCAATCTTAGAGGGCATTTCCTATTTGTTGTTATTTGGTCTTACCATGCCCCTAAAATATTGGGGCGAAATGTTGGAACCCAATAAAATCGTAGGGTATGCCCACGGCGTGCTCTTTATTGCATATGTGGTGTTGGCCTTACTTTTTTGGTGGCAAAAAAAGTGGGGCATTAAAAGGCTTTTTATTTTAATGATCGCATCCTTATTGCCCTTCGCCACATTTTATGTCGATAAAAAATACCTGCAAAACGTTAATTGACTTGAGTGCGACATAAGAAACCCATCATTTCATTTATTTGGTTTCCCACAATCTACATACTTATGTCAGGTCAAGTCTGTCTTTTTTGATATTTGTTCCCTTTTGAATCGACGGTTACATCGTACTCGCATCAATTCGTAGTTTCAACGAACTTGTAAATAACGCCATCAAAGGCACAAACATAGAGTTCATTACTAGCATCGACCCCAAAAGAGGCAATGCTTAACCGAGATTCCAAAATCAATTCGTTGGTGCTTCCATCTGGCGCTAAGGCCCATATTCTTCCACTTACGAAATCACCATAAATATAGCGGCCGGTTATGAGGCTCAATGCATCACCGCGATACACAAAACCGCCTGTTATAGATCAATCTCCATTGCTATGTCCATATTCGTAGATTGGGCCCATCAATCCTTTGCGATCACACTCCCCTGAGAAACAAGAAGTACCCTCGAATAGCTTCCAGCCGTAATTGCCCCCAGATTCAACAATATCAATTTCTTCCAAAGTACCCTGACCAACATCGCCGGTCCATAAAGCTCCGGTCTGAGAGTCAAAGCTCATGCGCCAAGGATTTCGAAAGCCATAGGCATAGATCTCATCAAGTACCGTACTTTCACTTAAAAAAGGATTACTTGAAGGAATCGCGTAATTTAATCCATTACTAGTGTTGTCAACATCAATTCGAAGTATATTCCCTAGCAGGTTGGTCGTATTTTGAGCATTATTTTGTGGGTCTCCCGCCCCGCCCCCATCACCTACGGCAATGTAGAGGTAACCATCGGGGCCAAATGCGATTTGCCCACCATTATGGTTGGTCTGCGGCTGCGGAATTTCCAATAAGACTACTTCACTGGTTGAATCAGCACTATTTGTATCAGCTGAAGTCGAAAATCTTGAGATGACCGCAAGTTCTTCCGAAGGGGTATAAAACACATAAAAGTAGCCGTTGTTTTCGTAATTGGGGTGAAATGCCAGACCCAACAACCCCTGTTCACTTACAGTGGATATCGTGGAAAGATTCAAAAACTCATTGGACGCGGATGCCTCTTCATTATTTTCAAAAACGATTATACGCCCCCTTTTTTCCACCACAAACAAACGATTGGTTCCATCTTTGGGGGATTGTAAATCTAAGGGTTGGCTAAAAGAAAGGTTTGGAAAGGCGTTCACCAATGAAATCGAAACGGCGGTTTCATCCATTTCTTCCCCATTTTCATCTAGAACATCAAATTCGTTGTCCTCTTCATTACACGATAAAACACATAACAATAGAAATACTGAAACCAGTTTGACGATTTTCATAGTAGCGGGGGTTTCTTTTAAGTACGCAAAAATTACACCAAATGGATTTTGAAGTACATGTTCTGGACAAAGAAATCAAGCAATCAAACTTTGAATGGCAAGGTCGTAACTCTGTAAGCCGAAACCAATAATAACCCCTTTGGCGCCGGCAGAGATATACGAATGATGTCGATAATCCTCTCTTTTAAAAGTATTCGAAATATGCACCTCAACTACCGGGGCCTCAATAGCCTTGACTGCATCACCTATGCCGACCGAAGTATGCGTATAAGCGGCTGCGTTTAAGATAATGCCATCGTAAGAGAAACCGACTTCATGAAGTTTATCAATGATACCACCTTCTATATTCGATTGAAAATATTCGAGTTGGGTGGTTTTGAACTTGAATTGTAACGTAGCGAAATAATCTTCAAAGCTTTGGTTACCATAGACTTCTGGTTCGCGTCTTCCTAAAAGATTCAGGTTGGGACCGTTAATAATAATCAACTTCATAAAGTAAATGTAAGCAAAATTTAAAGTCATAAAAAAAGCGGAAACCGTGGTTTCCGCTTTTTATTGAGTCGTATTACCCACTAGTTGAAACGGTAGCCTGCTCCTATAGTCAAGGTATTAAAGCTAACAGCATCCCCAAAATCACCTCCACGACTAACTTCAAAACCGTATCTGCCTTCGACAAACCAGTTGGCATCAATTTGATAACCGGCACCAAATGCCAAATCAAGACCGAAGGCACCATCATCAGTATCTTCCAAAAGGTAATTGACTTGTGGTCCAGCTTGAACATTAAAATTAGTGGCCACTTCATATTTCACCATTACTGGAATGTACAATGAGTTTAAATCATCTACAAAGCTTAATAAAAGTGACGGTTCAATATCCCACTGGTCATCAATTTCAAAATTGTAGCCCCCACCAATGTAAAAACCAAGCTCACTGTCAGAATCACTGCCAAATTCGCCGAGATCGAGATCAACCGAAACGTTGTTCAAACCAGCTTTAATCGCGAAGCCCTCTTGTGCATAAGTAGAAATAGTCACGCACAGTACAAATGCAAATACAATACTAATTTTTTTCATATTCTTGTTTTTAGTTGTGTTACAAATATACAAAGGAGGCTATTCATTACCTTAAAAAAATGGTTTAGAATAAAAATAATAATCCGAATAATAGTGACGAATAATTGATATCGTCTGATACGTTAAAGTAGGAAATATTCAATTCGGTGACCCCATTCACATCGACACCAAGAACCGGTCTGTAATACAATCCTCCCCCATTTCCACTATTGATACCAATGGCGTAGCCTAAATCACCACCAACCTTAAATCCCTTACTCGGATATATGCGAATCGATCCGGCCATTGGCACGAATTGGATGTCGTCAACCTCAACATTCAATGTGATATCAGGTACGGTCACGGTTTGATCTTCGCCAAAAGCATTTGAAAAACCTGTCGCAAAGCCTAAATCAATTTCTCTTGAAATGCCCCAGTGGTGCACTATATCAACACCAATGGAAAAACTGGAAAAATCTGCAAAATCACCGACAACGATACCTGCATTAAGACCTGCTCGAAAATTACTTCTATCCACTTGACCGTATGTTGAAATTGATATGAACAATACTAAAATCGCAGTCAAAACTGTTTTCATGTCAAAAATTGTTTGGTTGTTAGGGATATGAAATTACCATATGCACAATGCTTCCCTAATTAAAAGTTGTGATTTCAATCAATTATGTTGCCAACAAGGTTTAAAGCACTTTAAATCGCCACGGCTTGACTTATATTTACAGTATGGAATGGAGCCTGGCTTTAAGGGATTATGAGCATTACTTAAAAATTGAACGTGGCTTGTCTGAGAATTCCATCAAAAGTTATGCACTTGATCTTAAAAAGTTACAAGAATTTGTGGAAACGTTGCAAACCATAGAAAAACCCGAGACTATTTCGAAAGAGGTATTACAGCAGTTTGTCTATGAGCTTCCAAAGACGGTAAACGCAAGATCTCAGGCTAGAATACTTTCAGGCCTTAAGGGCTTTTTCAATTATTTGGTTTTTGAAGATTATAGAACCGATAATCCTATGGACTTAATTGAATCACCGAAAATTGGCCGCAAGCTACCCGATACACTTTCCACCGCTGAAATCGATAAACTCATTGCTGCCATCGATCTTTCAAAACCAGAAGGAGAACGCAATAGAGCCATTCTAGAGACCCTTTATGGCTGTGGCCTGCGTGTATCTGAACTTATCAATCTGAAGCTATCGGACCTTTATTTTGATGAAGACTTTATCAAAGTTACCGGGAAGGGCAGTAAACAACGGTTTGTGCCTATCAGCCCTATCACTAAAAAATACATCGATCTTTATCGAAATGAAGTTAGAATCCATTTAGACATAAAAGAGGGGCATGAAGATTTCGTATTCTTGAACAGAAGGGGAAAGCAGTTGACCAGGGCGATGATTTTCACCATTATCAAAAGGTTATGTGCAATTACGGGGTTACGGAAAAACATAAGCCCGCATACCTTTCGTCATTCTTTTGCCACCCATCTGCTTGAAAATGGTGCTGATTTAAGGGCCATTCAACAGATGTTAGGTCATGAAAGTATCACGACCACCGAAGTTTATGTACATGTGAACAGAACACATTTAGCACAGGTCTTGAATAAGTTCCATCCTAGAAACCCATAATCGAATTCCTTTTATGATCATTTTTTAAACGAAGACTTTTTTTTATCCTGAACCGAAAAAACCAAAAAAAGATATCTTTAGCACTTCAATTTTAAAGCATGGCGCAACTTAAAAGACGGTGGTGGAAAGAAGGCGTGGTCTATCAAATATATCCGCGTAGTTTTCAAGATACCAGTGGTAACGGAATTGGTGACCTCAAGGGTATTACCGAACGATTGGACTACATAAAAAGTCTTGGTGTGGACATTATTTGGCTATGCCCCGTTTATGAATCACCAAATGATGATAACGGTTACGATATCTCGGATTACCGTAAGATCATGGCCGAATTTGGCACCATGGATGATTTTGATGACTTATTGGCGCAAATGAAGGTGAGGGGATTAAAATTGGTCATGGACCTGGTTGCCAATCATACCAGTGATGAACATTTTTGGTTTCAAGAATCACGAAAATCACGGGATAATAAATACCGTGATTATTACCATTGGTGGCCAGCAGAAAAAGGGATTCCCCCAAAACGATGGAGTTATTTCGATGTTGACGCGAACGCCTGGAAATATGACGAACAAACCGATTCGTATTACCTTCACTACTTTTCCGTGAAACAACCCGACTTGAAATGGGAGAATCGGGCTGTTAGAAAAGAGGTTTATGATATGCTAAGATTCTGGTTTGACAAGGGTGTGGACGGGTTTCGAATGGATGTAATACCTTTTATCTCAAAAGATACCACCTATCCGGAATTACCTAAGGAATTTAAGGGTGATTTTATACCTTTTTATTCCAACGGGCCAAGATTACATGAGTTTTTGAACGAAATGAACAACGAAGTGCTATCAAAATATGATATCATGACCGTTGGTGAAGCACTTGGTGTTACGATTGACCAAGCCTTGAATTTTGTGGATGAAGATCGTAAAGAGCTGAACATGTTCTTTCATTTTGACCTGATGTCTTTAGACAGGGATGGTAATGAAGCTTTTTGGATGCGAAGTGACCGGTGGAAATTGACGGAGTTTAAAGAAATACACTCTAAATGGGACGCTGTTTTTTCTGAAAAAGGATGGGGAACAATGTACTTAAATAACCATGATTTTCCACGTGCGGTCAGTCGTTGGGGCAATGACTCAAAAGAACATTGGCGAAATTCAGCGACCATGCTGCAGACTTTTCTGTTGACCATGCGTGGTACCCCATTCTTTTATTTTGGGGAGGAAATCGGAATGACCAACGCAAATTTTGAGCGTTTGGATGATTATAAGGATATCAATACTTTAAACCGATACAAACTGCTACAGCAGCAAAATATCGATTTAGAGGATTTTATTGAGAACGAAAAGAAGGCCTCAAGGGACAACGCCAGAACCCCAATGCAATGGAGTTTGGATACCCACGCGGGTTTTACAAACAACACTCCGTGGATTAAGGTAAATTCAAATTACAAAACAGGAATCAACGTTGAAGAACAAGAAAAGCAATCAGATTCCGTGCTGAATTATTTTAGGAAAATGGTAAAGATCAGAAAATCACATCTTGGGTTGATTTATGGTGGCTATCAATTGGTCTTGCCTGAAAATGAACAGGTATATGCCTACACCCGCAGCCTTGACACAGAACGATACCTTATATTGCTCAGCTTTTCTGAAGAAAGCACGCAAGTAGCGATAGATGATATCGAATTTTCAAAGGCGGACTTGTTAATCTCTAATGACGAGTGCCAAACGGAAAAAACAAATCACCAATTTACCCTCAAGCCCTACCAAGCTGTGGTCTACCAATTGCATTAATGCCCCGCCATTTGAAGTCACCGAAAATAGCTTGACCTGAATGGGGCCTATTGCTTTTTATAAGGCCTGATGATCAAACGTGCCTCACGATCGAATCTGATGTAATTATACACCCAGTTGATAAAAACCACGACACGATTTCGAAAGCCTATCAAAAAATACAGGTGTACGAACATCCAAACGAACCATGCGAAAACGCCCTGAAACTTAAATTTCGGTAAGTCGGCAACGGCTTTATTCCTTCCTATGGTTGCCATACTACCTTTATCAAAATAACGGAATGGGCGAAAAGACTTACCTTCAGATAGACGTATCAAGTTCTTACCTAAATTTTCCCCTTGTTGCATGGCCGGTTGGGCCATCATAGGATGCCCATTTGGGTAGTCCTCAGACTCCATTTGGGCAACATCACCTAAGGCAAAAATATGTTCAAAACCGGCAACCTGATGATATTCGTTGACCTTTAATCGATTGCCCCTACTCAATAATTCTTTGGCATCCAATCCTTTGATACTCACTGCCTGTACCCCTGCGGCCCAAATCAGCGTTTCGGTCTCAAATTTAGTATCGGTATTGGTGGTAGCGAGCTTACCGTCATACTCATTGACCCTAATATTCTTCCAAACATTTACGCCAAGACTTTCAAGAAACTGCTCTGCCTTTTTAGAGGCGATCTCACTCATCGCAGGAAGTATTCTGTCACTACCCTGAACAAGGTTGATCTGAACCCTGCGTGTATCCAGATCAGGGTAATCCTTAGGTAAGATTCCCTTCTTGATTTCAGCTAGCGCACCAGCCAACTCTACCCCGGTCGGCCCTCCCCCGACAATGACGAAATTCATTAGGGCTTCCCGTTCGTGAAGGTCATCGGTCAATAAGGCTTGTTCAAAATTTTCTAAGATCAAGCTTCTTAAATTCAATGACTGCGGAATCGACTTCATTGCCATACTGTTGGCCATAAGGGATTCATTTCCGAAAAAATTGGTCTTTGAACCAGTGGCAACCACCAGATAGTCGAACTTCAGAATACCGATATCGGTTTTGATACAGCTGTTTTCCGTATCGATCTGCAATACCTCGGCAAGCCTAAAATAGGTATTTGGGTAGTTATGGATAACCTTTCGAATGGGATAGGCAATGGAGTCAGGTTCCAACCCACCGGTAGAGACCTGGTAAAGCAAGGGTTGAAAAGTATGGTAATTGTGTTTATCCAACAAAACTACTTGAAACTCTTTCTTCCGTAATTTTCTGGCTAAAGAAATTCCCCCGAAACCACCACCGATGATAATAATTCTAGGGAAACTTGACTGTGGAATATTCATACTTCGGTATTAATTACAAAGTTAACAATAGCATTTTTACCAAGTGAAGTTCTCGATAGGCTTTTTAGTATATTTATGTCGTTCAATAACAATGAAACATAATGAAAAAAAGACTCTTTTTTTTAACGGTCACTATTTTTGGCCCCATTTTACTTGCTGCGCAAGTAAGTAAAGAAACCATTTTGCGGAAATTGGATGCTACAAGCGAAAAATATGGTGAAATCGCCATGGAAATTTGGAACCTGGCAGAAATGGGCTACCAAGAAGAAAAGAGTTCCGCACTTTTGCAAAAGACATTAGCCGATGAAGGTTTTACCGTCAAAAGCGGGGTCGCGGGCATTCCAACCGCATTTGTGGCAGAGTATGGTTCAGGGCTCCCCGTAATTGCGGTTTTAGGCGAGTTTGATGCCTTACCGGGATTGTCGCAACAAGCGACCCCAGAGAAAAAATCTGCCGGTGGGGTCGCTGGTCATGCCTGTGGCCATCATTTGTTCGGTACGGCCTCATCAGCGGCCGCAATAGCGGTAAAAGACTGGATGAAAGCCAATAAAAGAACAGGCACTATCCGATTCTACGGATGTCCTGCCGAAGAAGGTGGTGGGGCAAAGGTTTTTATGGCCCGTGAAGGCCTCTTTAAAGATGTTGATGTTGCCCTGCATTGGCATCCAAGCTCACAAAATGCGGCTAGCGCGGCGGCAGCCTTGGCCAACATTTCCGCTAAATTTCGATTTTACGGGGTTTCGGCCCATGCCGCCGGTGCCCCCCACATGGGAAGATCCTCTTTAGACGGTGTCGAAGCCATGAATATGATGGTCAATATGATGCGCGAGCATATACCGCAAGAAGCTAGAATCCATTACGTCATCACTGACGGTGGCAAGGCCCCAAATGTAGTTCCCGATTATGCGGAAGTCTACTATTATGCCCGTCACAATCGTAGGGATGTGTTAAGGGGCATTTTTGATAGGATCGTAAAGGCGGGTGAAGGTGCGGCTTTAGGTACCGGCACCAAAATGGAATATGAACTGGTGAATGGTGTTCACGAATTATTACCAAACCTGACACTGCAAAAACTAGTGCACAAAAATCTCTCAGCAATCGGGGGAATCCAATACACGGAAGAGGAAAAAACCTTTGGGACCAAAATTGCCCAGAGCTTGGGCCAAGAGCAATTGAACGAAAAAGTGGCCATGGAGGTTCAACCTTATCGCGAAACTGCTAGGGCCTACGGTTCTACCGATGTTGGTGATGTCAGTTTCGTAGTTCCAACCGTAGGTTTCGGTACGGCAACTTGGGTACCAGGCACCCCAGCACACAGCTGGCAAGCAGTAGCAGCCGGTGGCACTACCATTGGCAAAAAGGGTATGATGGTGGCCGCCAAAACGCTAACGGCTACCGCTATTGATCTGTTCAATGATCAATCCCTCATCAAAGAGGCCAAGGTCGAATTCACGGAAAGAAGGGGTACGGACTTTGTTTATGAACCTTTGATTGGCGACAGACCGCCTGCTTTGGACTATCGCAAGTAATACAACTTAAATTGGGATATTTACCCAATATTGTAACAAAGAACACGAATCTGCTACCAATAGTAAATCACTCTCCAACCAATTAGTGAACAAAGAACTTGAACATAAGTTTGTTACCGAACTTGAGAACAACCAAAATATTGTTCACAAGGTCTGTAGCCTGTACACCAATGATAGGGACTCGCATAATGACCTCTTTCAAGAAATTACCATTCAACTATGGAAGGCATACCCGAAATTTAGGGGCGATGCCAAGTTCAGCACATGGATGTACAGGGTTGCCCTAAATACGGCCATCACCCTTTATCGAAAATCAAAAAAGAGGGTAAAGACCCAAGATTACGAATCCGTAATTTTTAAGATAAAGGCCGACGAATATGATGACACCCAAGAACGACAACTGAAGTTGATGTACAATGCGGTAAAACAGCTAGGCGATATTGACAAGGCATTGGTGTTCTTGTACCTTGAAGATAAAGACTATAGTGAAATTGCCGAAACTTTGGGTATTTCAGAAGTAAATGCCAGGGTTAAAATGAACAGGATAAAAAACAAACTAAGAACCATCTTAAATCCGTAAAAAGTTATGATGGATGAATTAGAATTATTGAAAAAAGACTGGCAAAAGCAGGAACAGCAGCTTCCGAAGCTTTCATATGATCAGATATATAAAATGATATGGAAAAAATCATCTTCCATTGTAAAATGGATTTTTTATATCAGCATCATGGAATTCGCCTTTTGGATCGTACTCGCTTTTCTACCTATTAAAAGTGAGGTAAGAAATGGGGATGGCGCTAAGCTTATACTTTTTACCGAATGGGCCATACAAATCATATCATTGCTGGTTATCCTCTTCTTTATTTACAAGTTTTATCAGAATTATAAAAAAATCTCGGTAACGGATTCATCACGTGATTTGATGAAAAAAATCATAAAGACCAGAAAGACCGTGATGCAATACGTATGGTTCAATGTAGGGTTGTTCGCCACATCCATAATCGTACTTCTTGTTGAAATACTCATATATGATCCGCCCGTCGAGCTTACTGAAAAGGTTTCTTCAGCAAGTTCGGGAATTCTCGCATGGTTACTCATCGGCGTGTTTTTTGCGGTAGCAATTGCCTTTTTTGGGGTATTGTTCTGGCTATTCTATAGGGTATTGTACGGCATTCTACTTAAAAGATTGAACCAAAATTATCGCGAACTGAAAAAGTTGGAGGTCTAACTTTTTTCCTTATGGCTATACCTTCTTTTCTGATGGTCAGCTTCATATGCTGCCAGTTCAGATTCAGGAATGACATGTAGAAAAGAAGGATGTTGCTCAATGGCATACTCCAATTTTTCGATGACCTGTTCAATGGATTCATTGTCATAATCAATTTGCAAAGGCTCCTTGATTTGCATTGATTGTAGAATTCCCTTCTTTTTGATGTACAGTCCCTTCTTATCAAAAGATCTTCTAAAACCATCGATAACCACAGGAACCACGATGGGTTTGTAACGTTTGATGATATGTGCGGTTCCCTTACGGATTGGTTTCCAAGGCTTCGTAGTCCCTTGGGGGAAAGTGATGACCCATCCATCATCTAAAGCTATACCTATATTCGAGATATCACTGAATTTCACTTGCCTGTTCACATCTTGGCCATCGGCACGCCAGGTACGTTCTATGCTTATGGAACCCGCATAGGCCAAGACTTTTGTCAATAAGCTTTTGCCCATGGTTTCTTTGGCGGCCACATAGTAGAAATTCAATTTAGGGTTCCACAGATAACCGATATTCTTGATATTGTCGTCACGCCCTTTTAAACTGGCATTGAAAACATGGAACATCGCTACAACATCGGCAAAATAGGTTTGGTGGTTGCTTACGAACAAAACGTTTTGATCTGGTAGATTCCTGATAATTTCAGAACCCTCTATCTGTAGTTTGTTGAATTGTTTATAGCGCTGGTGCGTAATAAGACCCAAAATACGGATAAGCCACTTTTTTAAGAACAAAATGTGTCCGAAAGGATTCTCTTTAAAAATACCCATATTCAACTATTGCTTGGCTAATTTACGAAATAGCACTAAAGCACTCTACGCAAAAGCATTTTGATTTCGTTTAACATCATGGCCGTAGCCCCCCAAACCGTATAACCATTTAATTTAAAGGCTGGTACAAGAATATCGGTGGCGTAAGAAGTAGTCATTCGTTGTTCGATTTCATTCGTTTTATCTAGAAAATCGACCAACGGCACCTCAACCAATGCTTCCACTTCTTCTTCTTGGATCTTAAAAGGTTTCGGTTTTTTATATAGACCCACGAAAGGTTTTACCAAAAAATTGCTCGGTGGAATATACACCTCCGTCAATTCTTTAATGACCTCTACTTCTTCTTGGAATACGCCTACCTCTTCATAAGTCTCACGTTTGGCGGTAAACAATAGATCGCTATCCGATTCCTCAACCTTACCCCCCGGAAAACCAATTTGATTCGAATGTACCCCCTGATAGGTTTTTCTGAGAATTAATAAAAGCTTGGTCAGCTGATTTGCATCTGGGTAGAATAATGCCATCACAGCAGCCTTTTTAGGATTTTGACCTAATGTATTCTTAGACTCACGCCACTTTTTTCGAACAGCGGGTTCCATTTTATAGTGCGATTCGTTACCGGGCAAGGGCAGATTTTTTATTTTTATGACCTGTTCGCAAAAATCTTCAAAATTCATGCTTAGAGCTACGATTTCATTAATGACAAGTATAACACTATTTTTTTTGATCTCATGTGGGGATAAGGCGGATAAGGCGAACAAAGACGTTAATTCAACCAAAGGCGCGCCCCCATCGACCGAACAAGGGGTTCAAGTAAAAGAAATTGATTCTTTGCCCGTAACTAAAGAAGAGGAAGAATTTGTCCTGACCGAAGAAAACGCTATTGATTTTTTCTTTGAATATGCGAAAACCCTGAAAGAGGATAAAGTAAAATTGACCACAACCATGGGAAGCTTTACCATACAGCTCTATGATAACGTACCATATCACAAGGCGAACTTTATTTATTTGGCAAAAAAAGGCTACTTCGAAAATACCATGTTCCATCGTGTGGTCAAAGATTTTATCATTCAAGGCGGCAATTCAGACAACAGGGAAACCGGCAAAAAGAGAGGCCAAATAGGAAGGTATCTGTTACCGCCCGACACCCGAAAAGGACATAAACACCATAGGGGAACCATTTCAATGCCCAGTAGTGAAAGGGACAATCCACATAAATTGGCTTCCCCGTACGAATTCTTTATAGTGGTCACCAAACCCGGATCATATCATTTAGATGGCAACTATACCCCTTTTGGTCGTGTAATAGAAGGTATGGATATTGTTGATAAAATCAATCAGGTTGAAGTGGATGAAGGGGATTGGCCTATGCAAAATGTATATATCTTAAGGGCGGAAGTATTGTAATTAGTGGTTAGTGGTTAGTGGTTAGTGGTTAGTGGTTAGTGGTTAGTGGTTAGTGGTTAGTGGTTAGTGGTTAGTGGTTAGTGAAAGAACTTCTTTTAACCCTAAAACCCAATTATCTAAGCGTATTCTTATTGGTTTCCTTCTTCATCGTATTAACAATTTACGACAATCCTATATAAGACTGGATATTGAAAATACTGACTACCGGTTACTGGCTGCCGTAAATATTGGGCAACCGAATTTTGAACTTGACCGCAAGCAATCGTAAACCGATGACCACTAAGATAGCGCCCGAATACGCGTAACTTTGGGCTATGGGGAGCCTTGTCAGCAAAAAATAGCTTACACCACCCAGAATACAGGCCGTTGCATAAATTTCTTTTCTGAATATTACAGGAATTTCATTACAGAGTATATCACGTATTACACCCCCAAAACTCGCCGTAATCGTTCCTAAGGCGATACACATTATGGGTAATAGGCCAGCTTCAACTCCTTTTTCAACACCAATAAGGGTGTATAGACCGATACCAATGGTATCGAATAGAAATAGTGATTTTCGCAAGTACTTTAGCTGATTGACGAACACGATGGCCACGGCAACGGTGATAACAATGGTAATGACATAAGTGGCATCACGCATCCAGACCACAGGGGTATTTCCTATGAGCAAATCACGTAAGGTACCGCCACCAATTGCGGTTACGAAAGCAATAATCAGCACACCGAAAAGGTCGAGTTTCTTTTCCATGGCGACCAATACCCCCGAAATGGCAAAGGCTATCGTTCCTAAAATATCAATGATAAGGTAGAACATGAAATCGGTCTAAAGTCGTTGGGTATAGTAGTTATAATCCTTAATAACGAGGTCAACAAACTCTATCGGGCTTAAATGCGTTGTGATATCGGTGACTTCCTTTATTTTTTTGTCGAGGGAAAGAATAACGTTATGATGCCCATTGCGCCTAGCGGAATCATATAATTCTTTAATAGTCTGTATCTCCCTATCATCAAATACGGTAACCTGTGAAAATGTCGGTTTATAATCCTCAGGTATATCACGTAATAAAGTATCACGGAGCGAAAATCGCTGTTTCTCACTTATTACCGTGGTCCCTGCCGCGATATCGCCGATGCGCTGCCCATTGCCCCGAATCAATATCGTCAATACTGCGGCACCGCCTGATGTAAGTGTCACATCAATGATACGTAACATCCAACGAACGAAATAGTTGCCAAAATTTGGTTTTGAACCGTCCAATTTCACCACCCGTAATTTCATCAGACCTTTGCCAATCGTTTTTCCATCGGTAAACGTCTCAAATAATAAGTAGTATAAAAAAGCGGGCAATGTAGCCACAAGATAAAGTGCCCACATATCGCCAAACTCAATGTCAAGGGATATCAAAAGCAATACTACCAAAATAGTATAGGCTATAATCACGAAGCCGTCAATAAGATAGGCCAGCATGCGCTCGCCAAGGTTGGCAGTATTCTGCGTAATACTTATATTTTGGGCCGTTTCTATTTGAAATTGATTCATATTTTAGTTTCTTTACAAGTAAACCCGCAAATTTAATGCGAGAGGCTGCTTTTGTAAAACAAAATAAGGACAAATGGGTTACTTTCGAAAACGCCCTTAAGGGAAAAGGATTATCAGACCCCGATGCACTCTCAGACCTTTACATCGAAATCACAGATCACCTCAGCTACGCCAAGACCTTCTATCGAGGGAGCAACACCGAATTTTATCTAAACGCCTTAGCATCTCAAGCACATCAAAAAATCTATAAAACAAAACGGGAATCCAAGAACCGTATTGTGACTTTTTGGAAAACGGAATTTCCTACGATGTTCTATCAACATCGGCGAGAATTGCTCATAGCATTTTTGGCCTTTGTCTTCTTCTCGGTAGTCGGCGCTTTTTCAGCTGCGAATGAAGGGGATTTTGTGCGATCCATTTTAGGGGATGCCTATGTTAACATGACCTTGGAAAATATCAAAAACAACGACCCCATGGCCGTTTACAAACAACAAGGGGAATTCAATATGTTCTTGGGCATTACGATAAATAATATTAAAGTAGCGGTATTTGCTTTTGCTTTTGGTATATTCTTAGGCATTGGCACGCTATACATCATGTTACGTAACGGGATCATGCTTGGAAGTTTTCAATACTTTTTTTACGATAAGGGCTTGCTATGGGAATCGGTTCGAACGATTTGGATACATGGTACCATTGAAATAGCGGTAATCATCATAGCCGGTTGTGCCGGACTCGTCTTGGCCAATGGAATTCTCTTTCCAGGAACGTATACCCGATTGGAATCGTTTAAAAGAGGGGTCAAAAATGGGCTCAAAATTATGGTGAGTACGGTACCTTTTTTCATTGTAGCCGGTTTTCTAGAAGGTTTTGTGACCAGACATACCGAAATGCCCGACTGGCTTGCTATTCTAATTATCCTCGGCTCACTCAGCTTGATTATTTACTACTACATAATTTATCCATACCAACTACATAAAAGACTTAAGAATGGCAGCGTCACAATACATTGAATTCAAAAAACAGCGCGAACTTGGTGATATTCTTACGGATACCTTTGGTTTCATACGAAACGAGTTCAAGCCTTTTTTTAGCGCGCTCTTAAAAATCGTCGGTCCCTACTTACTGGTGATGCTGGTTTCGCTGGGCTTTTATTTTTATGCTTTTGGTGACATTTTGAATTTTGCCACAATAACCGCCGAAAGCCAAGTTTTCTCACCTCTCATAATGATTTTTGCGCTATTCGCCTTTGTGATAAGTTCTGTTTTGGTTTATGCCGTTTCTTACGGTAGTGTATTGAGTTACATTCAGTCGTACGTTGAAAATAAAGGTGAAACCGACTTTAATGCTATTAAAAAACAGGTTTACGCTAAATTTTGGCCAATCGTTGGTTTAGGGTTTCTTGTATTTTTGTCGGTATTTGTCGGTCTACTCTTTTGTTTTATACCTGGCATTTACCTTGCGGTACCCTTGTCCATTTCATTTTCTATATTGATTTTTCAAAATAAAAATACTTCCGATGCCTATTCAGGGAGTTTCAGCTTAGTAAAAGACAACTGGTGGATTACCTTTGCGACCTTATTCGTAGTTTATATTATAATCTATGTGGCCTCATTGGCATTCAGTCTGCCCGCGGTGATTTATACTTGGGCAAAAATGGGCATATTCTCTGGCGAAATGGATGCCACGAGCATGAATGCCTTCGCCGACCCCATCTATTTGGCATTGAATATACTCAGTCAAATGATTCAATTTTTAATGAATATCATTTTGCTTGTTGCAACGGCATTGATTTATTTTAATTTGAACGAAAAGAAAAATTTCACCGGTACTTACGAACGTATCGGAAACATAGGTAAATCTTCAGACTAGTCGGTTCATGTTGAAAAACAGCCTCGTTTTATGCTTTCTTCTGTTTTGTAGTACGATCGTGGCGCAAAAGGACTCCATTGGTATCAACTATGATGATTCTGAATTACGACCAATAACCATTTCTGAAGCGGATTTAAAAGAGTATGCCGATAACGAAAAATTCAATTATGAAATCAAAGAGAAGGAGCATACTTGGTGGGACGCCTTGAAAAACTGGTTTTACAATGTATTCCGGCGTTTTTTTGAGTGGTTGTTCGGGGTAGGGAATGCACCGGCCTATCTTGCCGTTTTCTTACGCATGGTACCATACTTACTTTTGGCATTGTTATTATACTTGATCATTCGATTCTTTATCAATGCCAATACAAGGGCCTTGATCCAAGCCAATAAGAACAACAACTTGGTGCGCTTATCTGAAGATGAACGTATTATTCGGTCAGAGGACATTGAACAATTAATAAAAGATGCCGTAGCTACGAAAAACTTTCGTTTGGCCATTCGCTATTATTATCTTTTTATTTTGAAACTGATGAGCGACAAGCAATTGATAAATTGGCAATTGCAAAAAACAAACGACGATTACCTTGGCGAACTTAAAAGTGCTACCCTCAAAGCTTCATTTGCAAAAGCCACCTTGCTCTATGATTATATTTGGTATGGCGGGTTTGAAATTAAAGAAGATGATTACGGAAAAGCCTCGACGCTGTTTTTAAACCTTCAAAAAAATGTGATTGACAATGGTTAAAAAGGGTGGCGTCTATATCGTTATTTCCATATTGACCGTTGGCCTTATTTTGGTGTTGCAATACAACAAACCAAAAAAGGTAAATTGGTTCCCTTCTTATGTGGCGCAACATAAAATTCCCTACGGCACCTTTGTTGTAAATGAGCTAGTGCAAAAAACTTTTAAAGACCGTTTACAACAGGTATATAAACCTCCTTTCGAGTTTCTGCGACAAAATGAAAGTGCCTCAGGAACGTATTTGATTGTAAATGATAGGGTAGACTTTGGGGAAACCGAATTGGAAGTACTGCTGAATTGGACTTCAAAGGGAAATACACTATTCGTGGCTTCAAGTGGATTTGAAACTAAATTATTGGACACCTTGAACTTAAATCAAACCAGTCTGTACTCTAGTGCGGAGGTGACCCCTATGTTTTACCATCAATTGGTGAATACTCAAATCAAAAGGCCGCCAACACCTTTTACAAAAGAATACTACAGTCTCATTTTTAGCACAATTGACACCTTGAATACCGTTGTTCTGGGCGAAGTCCATACGACGGCCGATAATCCCGATGAAATTGAAAGAAAAGTAAATGTAATCAAACATCCTTTTGGTAAGGGCTCCATTATCCTCTCTACATTTCCGCAGGCTTTTACCAATTATTTCATCTTGAAGGATGAAAATCGGGAATACACCGCTGGACTTCTCTCATACTTGAATGCCGAAGGTGCATTATATATGGACAACCACCATAAATCAGGAAAGTCTTTTTATACCTCGCCCATGTATATTTTTCTAAACACCAAAGAGTTCAAATGGGCATACTATATGGTTCTTATCGGTAGTTTGATCTATGTCATCTTTGAGGGAAAAAGGAAACAACGCCCAATAGCGGTAATCAAACCCCTAAAGAACCAGACTTTGGCATTTACAAAGACGATTGCCGATATGTATTATGAAACTGGACAACGAGAAGAAATTGCAAAACACCAAATTGCCAATTTTCTAGATTACATAAGAAACAGGTTTTATCTCAATACAGAATCTTTGGATGACCAATTCCACAAAAATCTAGCGGCCAGAAGCAATCATACTATTGACGATATCAGGGCTTTGTTTCAATTGATCGGTCAAGTTCAAAAACAGCCAAAACTGTCAGATGACCAATTAGGGTCGCTAAACAAAAAAATAGAAAACTTTAAAATAAAAGTAGATGGAAAATAACGATTTAAACTTTGACAATAGAATTCCCCTTGAAGAGTTAAAGACAGCTGTTATCGAGATTAGAGAAGAATTGTCAAAGGTTATCGTAGGGCAACAAAACTTTATTGAGTTACTGATCGTCGCCTTATTTGTTGATGGGCATGTACTGATTGAAGGTGTACCTGGTATTGCCAAGACCATAACCGCCAAACTTTTCGCGAAAACCTTAAAAACCGGTTTTAGCCGTATTCAATTCACCCCCGATCTCATGCCAAGTGATATTTTGGGCACTTCCATTTTCAATGTAAAAGAATCAGAATTTGAGTTTAAGAAAGGGCCTATCTTTTCAAATGTCATTTTGATTGACGAGATCAATCGCGCACCCGCAAAAACCCAGGCGGCATTATTTGAGACGATGGAAGAGCGTCAAGCCACGGTTGATGGAAAAACCTATAAAATGACGGCTCCTTTCATGGTATTGGCAACGCAAAACCCCATTGAACAAGAAGGTACCTATGCTTTGCCCGAGGCGCAATTAGATCGATTTTTATTTAAGGTCAAAGTAGATTACCCTTCGGTAGATGAAGAAGTGAAGATCATTCAAACCCATCATGACAGAAAATCAAGAAATCCCGAAGACAGTATTCAACCTGTACTACTTCCAAAAAAATTGATGGAGTATAAGAATATCATCCATGAGGTAGTCATCGAAGAAAAAATCTTTAAATACATTGCTGAAATTATCGCAAAAACAAGAAACCACCCCCATCTTTATCTAGGTGCCTCACCAAGGGCTTCAATTGCAACGATGCAGTGTTCAAAGGCTTTTGCTGCTATGAAGGGGCGTGATTTTGTAACCCCTGAAGACGTAAAAAAGGCCTTGGCACCTATCTTAAACCACAGGATTATTCTTACCCCAGAACGTGAAATGGAAGGAATAACAACCGAAAGTGTCATCAAGATGATTACCGAATCAGTGGAAATTCCGAGGTAAATGCTAAGGTTCTTCAAATCATTCTATATACATCAGACCTTTTTTTGGTACATCGCCATACTCGTCGCGAGTTTTATACTATCGTATTGGGTAACATGGTTATACCCCATTTCATGGCTGTTGTTTTATGTTTTAATAACACTCTTTTTACTTGATTCTTATCTGTTGTATGCTACCTATGCTATAAAAGCCGAACGCGAATTACCCCAAAAACTCTCTAACGGTGACTACAATGATTTGCAAGTAAAAATTACATCAACGTATGGTTTCAAGGCAGGGATTACCGTAATTGATGAGCTTCCCCAACAATTTCAGAAACGTGATTTTTCATTAGACTCAAAACTCCAAAAAAATGAAACATGGCGGCATAGTTATACACTTAGGCCTACCGATCGTGGTGAATATGTTTTTGGCAACTTGAATGTATACGCCTCTACTCCATTGCAATTGGTAAAACGACGTTATACTTTTCAAAAAGATCAAATGGTACCGGTATATCCTTCAATTATTCAAATGCAGCAATATGATTTTTTGGCCATTAGCAATAAATTGACCCAAATCGGTCTAAAAAAGATACGACGAATAGGCCATACCCAAGAGTTTGAACAAATCAAGGAATATATAGAGGGCGATGACATCAGGACCCTAAATTGGAAAGCCACCGCCAAAAAAAATCAGTTGATGGTCAACCAATATCAAGATGAAAAATCACAGCCAATTTATTCCATTATCGATACGGGTCGTGTAATGAAAATGCCTTTTGGTGGGCTCAAGCTTCTTGATTATGCAATCAATTCGACCTTGGCCTTTTCCAATGTCGCCTTAAAACGAAATGATAAGACAGGCATGGTATCATTCTCAAAAAAAATTGGGACTTTTCTACCAGCGGCACAAAAAATAACGCATCTCAACAGCATTCTTGAAAGCTTATACAATATCGATACCGCCTTCACGGATTCTGATTTTGGACTACTCTATGCCCATCTCAAACGAAAAGTAAACCAGCGAAGTCTGCTGTTGCTATATACCAACTTTGAACATATGTCGGCACTGAAACGTCAATTGCCTTACTTAACGGCCATGGCCAAAAAGCACGTTTTAGTAGTCATCTTCTTTGAGAACACCGAATTGGAAAAATTGATTCATACCAATGCAGAAGATTTACAGGCCATTTACCACAAAACCATCGCCGAGAAGTTTTCGATGGAAAAAAGGTTAATGCAAAAAGCCTTAAGGCAGTACGGTATTCAAACCATTTTGACCAAACCCGAAGCCTTGACCATAAATACCATTAATAAGTATTTGGAAATAAAAGCCCGAGGAATCCTTTAATCCGTCTGAATTTCAAAAAAACCTTCAGAAAGCCCAAGTATCGTTAAAGTCGGTATTCGGCCCGACTTATTGAAATGGTCTTCATCCAGCACCGACCATGAAGTCGTTTCCTTTCCAATAGTGGTAACGTGTGCTAGATTACGAGGGGCTTTCTTTTTATGGTCGGTAAAGATATCTATGGTAAAACCAACAGTGGCACCCCCTAAGATTGTTGCTAACAGGTCAGCATTGTCCCAACCATTTTCACGCTGACTGGCATCTACTGCCTCTTTTCCAAGTCCGATCAGCGTACTTCCGCCAATTGCCCCGGCAAAGGTCCACCAACGATTTCCCTTTGATATTTGTTTTGCAATTCCGGCACCGGCCAGACCATAAAGATTTCCGCCAACATAATGCAGCACTTTATCGTTCTCTATTTGCCCTTGAATAGTATGCGCTAAAAACAGCAATAAAAAAACAAGTATTGTATTCTTCATGATGGCCGTAAAGGTAAAAAAAGCAGTAGAAGTCAAAAGCATTCAAGCTAAAAAAGATAATTGTCGTACAACGCGGACTTTGTCAAAGAAAACACTTACTTATCTTACTCATAGCCCGATGTTAGAATATATTTCAAGAATTCTCCATCGTACTAACAGTTATATAAGTTAATCTACATCAACCGTAAGGTTAAAATTGGTTTTGCGCCTGAATCAAATCCGTTTTTAGATTCTTTGTTGTAGTGTGCAGAAATAACTTGCTTAAAGTCAACGAGAAAAACGTTGTAGAGAAACATATATCACCACATATGTTCTTATATTAGTCTTACTCCCGAAGAATTGATTTCTACCTATAAATTTTAAATCAATCAAAGCATCTGGGCTATCGAAGATCATCTTTCATAGCATTCTTAAAAGTAATTACTATATTCCCAAAAACACCGAACAAGAGTATGCAAGTTACTTAGAAAACTAATCTTATGTTTGGCCTTTAAATGAAAAATCTTTTACTAGTTCTTTTGTTCTCTACGATACTACTAGGTTGCAATCAAAAAAAAGAAACGATAAAAAATCTAGAAAAAGATCCTTTCATGCTAAAAGACACTTTGACCCAAAAATTACAATCTGCTTTTGATAAAGGCACCATTGTAGGGTTTAGTGCAGCCGTGGTCGATGATTCAGAATTAATTTACAATAGGGGTTTTGGATATATCGATATTGAACAAAAAAAGGGATATACCTCAAATACTACCCAAAATATCGCTTCCATTTCAAAAACCTTAATTGGTATCGCTTTAATGAAAGCCCAAGAATTGGGAAAGCTCACTATTTATGACCCCATTAACGATTACCTACCTTTTGAAATTCATAACCCCAATCATCCCAAAAAACCAATACTAATATAGCATCTCGCTTATGACACCTCATCAATTCGTGATCTAGATGAGATTTATTCAAAATCTTATGTTTTTGAAAAATCAGAACATGATGACAACGAGGGGGTATATGATTGGTTCAGCAAACCAGAGGTCAGAATTTCATTAATCGATTTTATAAAAAATAGCTTGACCGAAAGTGGGAAATGGTACAAAAAAGAAATTTTCTCAACGGCAGAACCAGGTAAAGCACGAGAATATTCCAATATCGCCTCTGCCCTTTGCGCACTGGTCATCGAGTTTGCCACGGAGCAAAACTACCAATCCTTTACTAAAGAATATATCTTGAACCCCCTGAAGATGACTTCTTCCGGCTGGTCTTCAGAAGATATTGATTCTACAAACCGTTCTAGATTATTTGCCCATAAAGAATTGATCATCGCCAAGTACGATTTGATAACCTATGCAGACGGCGGATTTATTACGTCATGTAATGATTTAAGCCTGTTTTTGAGCGAATTGATAAAAGGTTACAAGGGAACCGGTACACTTTTAAGTCAAGATGGGTATGAAAAATTATTTGAAAAACATAAATTTTCAAATATGGAAACTGAAGAAGGGTTCGGAATTTTTATGGAATACACAAATGAATTCATTAAAATCAAAGATGAGGTCATTGGACATAATGGTTCAGATCCCGGAGTAGTGACCGCTATGTACTTCAATCCCAAAACTGAAACCGGTAAAATTGTATTGGTCAATACCGATTCAGATTTTGATGATAACTTTTGGCCAGAGGTCCAATCAATTTGGAATTCGTTAATTGCCTTTGAAACGGAGTTGAACAGCTATAAAGCTAATCAGTAACTTTACATTTAAAAATGATTGATTCATTGTTTCAAAAAAATGTCAAGCGCTTCGATAAAAAGGTCAACAGGTCATTTTTTCCTGAAAGCTTCTTAAACGAAATCTATTATTCCACGGTAGCCTATGAATCAAATGAATCCATTTCATACACCTCTAATTTTTCAATCAAATATGTTCTTGATGGAAAGGAACTCTATTTTCTGGATGGGAAAAGATATGCGCCCAAGGCCGGACAATATTTAATCATCAATGATGGACGGGAGATTGAAACAAAACCCATAAAGGGATCAGAGGGCATTTCCATTTTTTTGGAGAAAAAATTGATTACCGAGGTCTATCAAACACTTAACTCAGGAGCGGAAGAATTGTTAGATAAAGGCTTGGTCGTGAATTCAATGGCTTGCCCTGAATTTTTTGAAAATAATTTTTATCATCGTGATACTTTGGGCCTATTACTTCAAAAGTTGTCCGGCACCATCAAAACGAGTGTTGAAGAAGGACAACCCCTGCGGAAGGAAGTCTATTACCTGATTGCTGAAAAATTAATCCAATCGCAGAAAAATATTGACACCGATATCAATCAAATCATGCGTGTTAAAAGAAGTACGCGAGAAGAATTATATAAAAAAGCACTATTGGCAAAAGAATACATTCACAGTAACCTACGCTCTGATTTCAACCTAGACCTGCTTTCAAACAATGTGGGACTTTCGAAGTATCATCTTATTCGCATTTTTAAGTCCACTTTTTTTCAATCTCCTTACCAATACTATCTTATTTGTAAAGTAAACTTGGTAAAACACTACATTGAAAAAAAACAACACTCTTTAGTGGAAATTGCCGATTTATGTGGTTTCAACGACGTTTTTGTACTCAGCAAAACGTTTAAAAAAATAGAGGGAATCACGCCTTCGACATTTAGACATCATACCAAATAGGCAATTATTGACAAAACAAAGCAGGATGGAAGTAATTTCTTTGTCGCGAGAAGTGCTAAAGAATTTATGACATCACCTGACATGAAAAAAATAATACTGATTTTTGGTTTTTTTGCCCTCACAATGCCCTTATACACTGTTGCGCAAGACGCAAAAGTAGATGTATTCCAAAAAAAATACGCCCCAGATAGTCTAAACATACAGGTAAAAGAACTTATGGAAGGAATAGGTTCGGGGCACCCAGGCATGTATCGCTATACGGATAAACGAGAATTCGATTTTTTGATCGATTCAACATTTACAACGGTTACAGACTCCATTAACCCCTTAACATATTACCGGTTATTAAAGCCCCTATTCGCTAAAATTGGCTGCTTACATACATCCATCGAGTTATCTGAAGCGAATCAGAACACCCTAAATGATTCTTTGAAACTAATTCCTATTGAAGTCTTTATAGATGATGAAAAACGGGCTTTTGTAACAAAGAATTACGCCAAAAATGAAACAATTCCGTTAAAGAGTGAAATTCTTGCCATTAATGGCCAATCCATCGCTGCGATTCTTGAAACGCTTTATAATGCCATACCCTCTGATGGATACAATCAAACCTTAAAGACCTTATTGCTGAATTATCGATTTGCACTTTGGTATCGAAGTATGATAAGCACTACAAACCGGTTTGAAATAGAGGCCCGCACTAAAGGATTAAGAAAGGTATATAATTTAACGGGCGTGTCGAACGATGTATTTCCTACGTTCGAAACACTCGAGAGGGAAAACGAAAATCAACTTAACCTAAAGATTACTAATAATATAGGATTGCTCACAGTACGCTCTTTTGCAAAATCGACCATAAAGAAGAACGATCAAAATTTTGACAAGTTTATTAAAAACACCTTTAAACAACTCAATCAGAAACAAATAGAACATGTAATCATCGACTTAAGAAACAACACCGGTGGAACAGATGGGAATGCAGTAAAACTTGCTTCCTATTTTTTTGAACAGCCCTTTCGGTATTGGGAAAAAATTGAGACAACCAAGGACATCGCAGCGCAAGTCAAAGGTTTTTCACGTTTATTCTATAAAAAGCCCGTCTTAAAAGATTCTTCATATCATTGGAGGGGAAGTCGGTGGTGGCTTACAAAAGAATTTAACTATTATAAAATTCAAAAACCTGCCAAGCACAATTATAAGGGAAATGTGTATCTGATTACCAATGGGTTTTGTATGTCTTCATGTGCCGACGTTGTGGCAATATTGTCTTATAACAAAAAAGCTAAAGTAATCGGTACGGAAACAGGAGGCGGTTATCAAGGCAATACGAGTGGCCTAATGCCAACATCAACCATAAACGACGATATGCAAATTACCATACCCCTAAACAAGTACACCAATGCCGTGGATCCAAACACCAATTTTGGTAGGGGTACCATACCAGATATTCGTATTAGGCCAACATTGGAAGATTGGATGGACAAAAAGGATGTTGAGCTAGAATATATCACGAAGCTGATTAAAGACGTGAAAAGGTAAAAAAGAAAGGTGCAGCATGTATCCCCTATAAAAATCAATGCATTGGAGAAAATCAAATAATTGTTACAACCTTATTAAAAGTAAGTAACATTTATGGGGCTTAATCGTCTACAATTAAATCTACCTTAAAAAGAATATGAATGAACTTAAAGGTATGCCTAGTCTTTGCACTTATTGGATTTTCTTCGTGTCAACAGGATAAAGAAACGATCAGAACGATTAAAAACACAGTATTAAACGCTGATCAAATTGACGGATTCATTCGCTCAGCGCTAGATTCTTCCAATATCATAGGTGTTTCTATATCAATTATAAATGATCACAGTATTGTCTATAGCGGGCATTTCGGAAAGAAAAATGCAAACGATGCCCAAAAAGTTGACAATGAAACGGTTTATGAGGTAGCGTCATTATCAAAGCCCGTGTTTTCATTTTTTGTGCTTCATCAGGTACAAAAAGGTATTTTAGATTTAGATCGCCCCCTCTACACCTATCTACCAAACCCCGATATAAGTTACGACGATAGATACAAAAAAATCACCGCTAGGATGGTGCTTTGCCATTCAACAGGATTTCCGAATTGGCGCCCTAAGGCAAATGATAGTCTTAAGTTAAAATTCGAACCAGGAAGTGAATATGGCTATTCGGGCGAAGGCTATGAGTATCTAAAGAATGTACTTTTGCACTTACTTGAAACTGATGATAAGGGCTTAGACCGTATTTTTAAAAAAGAAGTAGCTGAACCATTAGGACTAACCAATTTCAGCTTTACATGGTCAAAAAGATATGAACATAAAAAGGCTTATGGACATATAGATGGTAAACCGACCAATAATACATATCAAAACGCATTTCCCTTTTTCGTTGAACAAGGTCCGAATCTTTTTGCCTCTTCCTACTCTTTGTATTCAACCTCTGATGCTTATGCACGGTTTTTAATGGCATTAAATCAAAGGGAGATTTTAGATGGAAAGACTTTTGACGAATTGTTAAGACCACAAATTGAAATGCCGCTATTTCCTGATACCAATACACACAGAAGTTTACTTTCTTTTACAAAGCAAACACCGGACGGATTGAGGTTTTTCCATACCGGGGATAATGGTGATTTTCAGGCTTGGACACACTTTTATCCAGAAAAAGGATTTGGAATGGTGATTTTGACAAATGGGGATACGTTGTTTTCTTCTGGTTTTGCTGAAAACCTGCTTATCTTCCTTCAAGAATCGGTAGGAAAAAAGAAATAGTCATTTTCAATGAACTATAAAAATCGTTTTATTTGGTAGTACCCCAAAAACATTTTAAGCATAACTTTTAGATTTTATGATGATGTTAAAATCAGCGTAGATTGTGACTAAAAACATAAGGGTTGAGCCATAAATCCAAAAAGGCACTCAAACTGTTTCCTTCGCTTTTTCAAAATCAGCGATAAGTTCCTTTACAATGGTTTCTGCCGGTTTAATCTTATGGATTAATGCGGAAACCTGGCCAATTTCAAGTTCACCCTCATCAAGATCACCTTCGAACATCCCTTTTTTGGCCCTTGCGCGGCCCAAGACTTCTTTTAACTGTGCTACAGAGGCACCTTCGGCATAGGCTTGTTGTACCTCATGGTAAAACTTGTTCTTAAGCAATCGTACCGGCGCCAATTCCTTTAAAGTGAGCTGGGTATCACCTTCTTTGGCATTGACAACCTCATTTTTGAACGAAGGGTGTGATGAGGCTTCTTCACTCGCCACAAACCTACTACCAACCTGAACACCATCTGCCCCTAACACCATCGCGGCCAACATTTGGCGCCCAGTGGCAATGCCACCAGCAGCGATTAAAGGAATGCTCACTTTTTCTTTTACTGCCGGAATCAAAACCAAAGTGGTGGTCTCGTCACGGCCATTATGGCCACCAGCTTCAAAACCTTCGGCAACAATGGCATCGACACCGGCCTCTTGTGCTTTCAACGCAAACTTCACACTACTGACCACATGAACCACCGTAATTCCTTTTTCTTTTAAATGGGAAGTCCAGGTTTTTGGGTTACCAGCGGAGGTAAAAACAATTTTAACCCCCTCATCTATGATAATCCCCATTAATTTTTCGATATCAGGATAGAGCATCGGAACATTGACTCCAAAGGGTTTGTCAGTAGCTTGTTTACATTTTTGAATATGTTCGCGTAAAACTTCGGGATACATGCTTCCGGCGCCCAGTAGTCCTAGCCCCCCGGCATTTGAAACGGCAGACGCCAATCGCCAGCCACTTGCCCATATCATTCCTGCTTGGACAATGGGATAGCGTATTCCGAAAAGGGTGGTGATTCTATTTTGCATTTCGCTAAGATATGACTCCCGAACCAATCAATTCCTCACCAATATACCATGCAGCAAACTGACCTTCCGTGATTGCGGATTGTTTTTCTTCAAAATCAACATACAGTCCACCTTCTATTCTATACAAGACGGCTTTTTGCAAGGGTTGTCGATATCGTATCCTTGCTTGCACTTCCATAGTACCGTCCACCTCCAATTCCAAGTCCCTTCGTACCCAATGTAAGTCATTATCCGTTATGAACAAGGTACGTCGTAACAGACCTGGATGTGATTTGCCCTGACCCGTGTAAATAATATTTTCATCGACATCGGTACTTATCACAAATAAAGGTTCTGGGGTTCCCCCAACGTCCAAACCCTTTCGCTGACCCGTCGTAAAGTAGTGGGCACCCTGATGTTTACCTACGACCTTTCCATCTGAAAGCGCATAGGAGTATTTGGTAGCATGATGTTCAAGCTCATGTAATTTGTCGTTAAATAGGGGCACGCCAGTATCATATTGGGGTGCATCAGCCGGAATTTCAACTATTGAACCTAATCTAGGTTTCAACTTTTGCTGTAAAAAATCGGGTAATCGAACCTTGCCTATAAAACATAGCCCTTGGGAGTCTTTTTTATCGGCAGTGACCAAATCGTTCTCAGCGGCTATTTTTCGAACTTCAGATTTTAGCAATCCCCCAATAGGAAAAAGAGTCTTCCCCAATTGTTCTTGTGACAATTGGCACAAAAAATAAGACTGGTCTTTGGTACCATCCACCCCGGCCAATAACTGGTACGTTTCAGTACCATCATCGTTTTTCAATACCCCTTTTCTACAATAATGGCCCGTAGCAACATAATCGGCACCCAAATCCAATGCTATTTTTAAAAAAACATCAAACTTGATTTCCCGATTACAGAGCACATCAGGATTTGGCGTACGTCCACGCTCGTATTCGTTGAACATATAATCAACGATTCGTTCCTTGTATTCCGTACTTAAATCCACCGTTTGAAAGGGAATACCCAATTTCTCGGCCACTATTAGCGCGTCATTACTATCTTCCAACCAAGGGCACTCGTCAGAAATGGTTACAGAGTCATCATGCCAATTTTTCATAAAAAGGCCTATCACGTCATATCCCTGCTCTTTCAGCAAATATGCGGTAACACTGGAGTCTACTCCCCCAGAAAGCCCTACTACTACTTTCTTTCCCATGATTCTATAAAATATACCGCAAAAATACAAAAAGCGTTGTGTAGCATACATCGAAGATTACTTAACAAAATACTAATTAAGATACTTTATCGAAATGTTTACCGACCATGGTGGAATAAACCCAACAGCGGGTATTTGCACTGAAAACCAATATCATATGGCCGTTTGTTCATACTAAAAGTGGTTGCTATTTTGTTTTTCTTTTGACATGAAATGTTAAACATTTATTAAATAATGTTTAACAAAAGCAACCTATTATTAAACAAGATATCTTTCTATTGTATTTTTTATAAAACTGTATATCAATCATTTACATTAAGATTTAAGTTAAGTAATTGAATATCAGTATTTAAAAAGTTCAAACAATTCAGCTTTTTGTTAAACAATTAATTAAATCATTATTATGAAAATCGTATCGAATTTTTTAAAATTTAGTACCCTATTTGCCGTGTTCTTGTTCATCTCATGTTCTGATGACGATGACAATGGCCCAACGAATCCCCCTGAAGAGGAGACCACCACCATTATTGACTTGGCTGCCAGTGCCAATTTGAACGTTTTGGCACAGGCCTTGACAGCAGCAAACCTAGTGGAAACCCTAGAGGGCGATGGACCTTTTACCGTGTTTGCCCCGACCGACGAGGCCTTTGCCGCTTTTTTAGCAGCAAATAACTTCAGTTCTTTAGATGATATTCCCAACGATGTACTAACCCAAGTATTATTGAACCATGTCGTAAGTGGCACAAATTTATCCACTAACTTGACTACGGGCTATATCTCAAGCCTATCCACTGCCGGTGCAGATGGCAGAAACCTAAGTTTGTATGTCGATACTTCCTCTGGCGTTGAAATCAATGGTGTGGCCACTGTTACCAGTGCCGATAATGAAGCCGACAATGGTGTCGTACATATTGTAGATGGCGTTATTGGCCTACCTACCATCGTAGACCATGCTGTGGCCAATGGCGCGTTGTCGAGCCTGGTGGGTGCATTGACTGCTGACGACAATACCACGTTTACAACCCTACTATCGGATACCACTACCGATTTCACCGTATTTGCACCTATAAATGACGCGTTTTCAGCCTTTACAAACCCGAACGGTAACGATATCAATTCCGTATTGGCATATCACGTAATTCCTGGTACCGCAGCATTCTCAGATGAATTAATGAACATGTACGTTTCAACAGCGGCAACGAATGCCGACGGAGATAATCTAAGTCAATATATCAGCGTTGATAGTGGTGTTAGCATCAATGCAAGTAGTAATGTGGCCATCGCAGACGTAGTAGCCGTAAATGGTGTGGTTCATGCCGTGGACGCCGTAATCGATCTACCAACAGTCGTTACTTTTGCTGTTGCAGACCCTACGTTTGCCCCATTGGTGACAGCCTTGACGGACGGTACCCCTGATACTGATTTTGTATCGATATTAAGTGGTGAAGGGCCATTCACGGTTTTTGCCCCTACTGCTGATGCCTTTCAAGCCTTATTGGATACGAATATGGAATGGAATGAGGTAACCGACATTGATGCCGGATTATTGACCAGTGTGCTTCAGCATCATGTTCTAGGAGGCGCCAATGCCAATCAGAACATACGTTCTACTGATTTAACCGATGGTATCATGCCTGAAACTTTAGAAGGTGATATCATTACCATCAACTTGCCCGGTACTGGTGACAATATAGCCGATGTAACCGATGGAGCCGGTAACACCGGTATCGGAATCATCGTTGTCGATGTGCAAGCCGACAATGGCGTCATTCACGTATTGAACCAAGTCATGCTTCCAGATACGATGAACTAGGTTTTAACAACCCCGTTTGACATGAAAAAGTGCCGTTGGTCGATCCTTCGGCACTTTATTTTTATAGCGCTAAATGCAGTTCATCGATGACACATCAAAAGACGTTCTATTTCCATACAAAAAAGGGTACTTGACAACTATTAATTTTTTTGGAGGGAAATAGGTCGCATCTTTGGAGTCCCGAATCTTTCCAAACTATACCTATAATGGTTGAAGCTTCCCCCGCAAGGGGGAAGTTTTATTTTAAGGGTCACCGAAAAGGAATCCTTGAAGAAACGAAACAGAAAAAAGGGTTCAGTCTTCTTCTTCTAAGACATCGATAATCTCATATCCGTCTTCCACAACCTTATAAACCGCCTTGTTCAGTTCGTAAGCCGTTAAGCCGTCAAAATCAAGTTCAGTTGCATCTTCGGGCAGTTCTTTAACAACAGCACCAATAGGGGGCTCGGTGATTTCATAATCCTCTTCATTCGATTTCTGGTAGAAGATTCCATCCGCATAATTATAGCGATTGCCATTTACGGTCAGGGCTATTGCTGTGGCAGGTAGTGCCCGCAAGCGAAAACCCCTTGGCGGAAATGTACGGACATAAAGCCCTTGTCTTCTTACAAAGTACATTCCACGTACTGGGTAGTACGATACATTCCTAAAAACCAACGGTCTTGTATTCGCCGGTAAACGACGTAGAGTTCGGCGAAAGACCCTTCGGTTCTGTCTGCGTACTTTTCTTTTTATTTTTCTTTTTTGACGAATGGTATTCGTGACAGGGCGCCGCACCACTTGGGCTTCTATATATTCAGCAGACAATAAAAATGAAAATGAGAACAATGCTACTAACAACCTAAAGCTTTTCATATGTATCGTATTTATATGATTACAGTGGTAAGACGTTTTTAGATCAAAAAGGTTTAATATAGTTTTCTAGCGTCTTCCGGCCTTTTTCTGTTCTTCAGCCTGTTCCATCATCTCACGCATCTTTTTTTGAAACTTATTTTCTTTTTTGGGCTTCTTCTTGTTTTCTTGAATCTGGGCATGGATTTTATCCTCATCCAAAATATAATTCTTGATGGCCAACATAATAAAGATGGTAATCAAGTTCGATACAAAATAATAGAGACTCAAACCACTGGCGTAATTATTAAAGAACACCAACATGAATATTGGGGATAGGTACATGATGAATTTCATATTGGGCATGCCCGGTTGTTGTTGCATTTGCATGCTCTGGCCCGTAGTCATCATCATATAAAAGAAGATGGCTATGGATGCCAATATCGGAAACAAACTCACGTGGTCACCATAAAATGGAATATTGAAAGGAAGGTTGAAAATGGTATCATATGAACTCAAATCTTCAGCCCATAAAAACGGTTTTTGCCTTAAAGCGAATGACGTCGGGAAAAACATGAACAATGAGTAAAAAATAGGAAGCTGTAATAGGGCGGGAATACAACCGCTCATAGGGCTCACCCCTGCCTTATTGTACAATTTCATTGTTTCTTGTTGCTTTTTCATCGCATTGTCCTTGTACTTTTCGTTCAGCTCTGTAAGCTCTGGCTTTAAGACCTTCATCTTCGCCTGGGATAAATATGACTTATAAGTAACTGGCGATAAGGCCAAACGCACAATGATGGTCATGATAATGATAGCAATTCCATAGGGTAGAAAAGAACTTAAAAAGGTATAGAATGGTGTAAATACAAATCTATTGATCCAACCGAAAATTCCCCATCCAAAAGGAATGGATTCAACCAGGCCCAATTCTTTATAATTATCCAAAACCGCCACATCGGTCGGGCCGTAATACCAGTGCATATTCTGTGATAGTTCACCGCCTTGCAATTCCAGTTCCGTCTGGGTGGTATAGGCCTTCGTAAACTTTTGTTGTTTATCTTCTTCTTCCACTAAGTTTTCAGAAGAGATATCCACGCTTTTAAAATGCTCTTTGGTTGCCAATATAGAACTGAAAAAATGTTGCCGGTATGATAACCATTTTACGTCAACCTCCGTCTCTTCGTCTAAATCGCTACTTTCAGAAAGCTTGCTTATCTTATCGCCATCATGATTATAGGTCAGTCTAGTATACCTGTTCTCATACTGAACACTTTTGTTGTGTCGAATACCCTTTAAGTCCCATTCTAGGGTTACGGGTTTTGATGAATTAAAGACTCCGTTCAATCCCTGCGAACGAATAGTGAAGTCCACCAGGTAATCATTGGGTTTCATTTCATAGCGATACTCTAAAAATTGGTTCGCAGAAATCTTGGCTTTCATCGACAAAACCTGATTGTCACCACTTTTGGTGAGCGAAGGCTCAAAATAGAGGTCTTTGGTACTTAGAACCCTATTGTCATTGGTTGTAAACGACAACTCAAAATTGGCATTACCATCTTTCACCAAATAGACCGGAATGGAATCGTAGGTGACGAAATCCTTCATTTTCGCAGTTAAAATCTGAGCTCCCTTATTGGCCACTTCTAGATAGAGTAGTTCGTTCTCTAAAATCGATGTGCCATCTTGTGTTCTTGTGAACCCAAATGCACCGATACTGCTTTTATATTTGGCTAGGGTGGTTGAATCTTGAAGGTCTAATTTTGGTGCTTCTGTAACTTCGTTTTCAATTGGTTGTTCAGCTGCCTGCACCTCAGCTTCGAGCTGTTCTTGTTGTGCCTTCTGGGCCTCAAGCTCTTCTGGCGACGGTTGTCTGAGGTACATCCAACCTAATAAAATGCCAAAAATCAATACAAAGCCTATGATGGAGTTAATATCCAGTTTCTTTTCTTCCATGAAAGTTATTTAGCGTTCACTATCCGCGTAACCAGCTCGCAAATATATATCCAATTGTGCGGTTTATGCCAAACTGGCATTAGTTTGTTGTTGTTTTTGTCGTACCGCGGCCTTGATAAAACCAACAAATAAAGGATGCGGATTGGCGACGGTACTTTTGTATTCTGGATGATACTGTACGCCAATAAACCAAGGGTGGGTCGGTAATTCCACAATCTCTACCAAACTGGTCTCGCTATTCAAACCTGTGGCGATAAGACCAGCGGCTTCCAAATCTTCTTTGTAATCATTATTGAATTCAAAGCGGTGACGGTGACGTTCTGATATATGTGAACTTTCATTATACACCTTCCGTGCCAAGCTATCGGTCACCAAATCACAATCCCAAGCCCCTAGGCGCATCGTTCCACCCTTATTGGTGATTGACTTTTGTGCTTCCATAAGACTTATGACGGGTTCTGGTGTTTGTTCGTCCATCTCAGTCGAATTGGCATCGGCAAGTCCCAGAACATTTCGGGCATATTCAATTACGGCCATTTGCATGCCCAAACAAATACCCAAAAACGGGATGTTACTCTCACGTGCGAATTTAACCGCCAAAATTTTACCTTCTATGCCACGTTCCCCAAAACCAGGTGCGACCAAAACACCGTTCAGCCCTGACATTTTATCACTAATGTTTTTGTCGGAAAGATGCTCAGAATGTATGGAACGTACATTCACGCGAACTTCATTGGCGGCACCTGCATGTATGAACGATTCTAAAATCGATTTATAAGAATCCTGTAATTCCACATACTTACCTACCAGACCGATGGTAACTTCGTTTTTTGGGTTCTTATGTTTTTTTAAGAACTGTTTCCAATTCCCAAGATCGGGTTCCATCGTATCGGGTAACTCCAATTTTTCTAAAGCCACCCTATCCAAACCTTCTTTTTGCATCAACATCGGCACGTCATAAATGGTGGAGGCATCAATGGACTGAATTACCGCTTCTTGCCTTACATTACAGAATAAAGCTAATTTTCGTTTGATATCATCAGAAATCTGGTGTTCGGTACGACATACCAAAATATCGGCCTTGATACCGCTTTCCATCAAGGTCTTGACGGAATGCTGGGTAGGTTTGGTCTTGAGTTCCCCAGCAGCAGCCAAAAATGGCACCAAAGTGAGGTGGATAACGATTCCGTTACCTTCACCAAGTTCCCAAAGTAATTGGCGAACGGCCTCTATATAAGGTAAAGATTCGATATCACCTACCGTACCGCCGATCTCGGTAATAACGATATCATATTCACCGCTATTACCCAACAATTGGATGCGTTCTTTTATTTCATTGGTAATATGGGGTACCACTTGAACCGTCTTACCCAAAAATTCACCCCTGCGTTCTTTTTCAATTACACTCTGGTATATCCTTCCCGTAGTGACATTATTCGCTTGTGAGGTATTTGCATTTAGAAAACGTTCGTAATGGCCAAGATCCAGATCGGTCTCGGCACCATCATCGGTAACGTAACACTCCCCATGTTCATACGGATTTAAAGTACCTGGGTCAACGTTAATATAAGGGTCTAATTTCTGTATGGTGGTCTTATAACCCCTCGCCTGTAATAACTTGGCCAAAGAAGCGGCAATGATACCCTTGCCCAATGAAGATGTTACGCCCCCCGTAACGAAAATGTACTTGGTTTTCGACATGATTGAATCTGTTGTTACGGGGCGTAAAGTTACAAATTATCGTCAGAAATCAGGGCGGTTATTTAGGAAATTGTTGCCTTAATCGGCGCATCATAGGCTCTAATCCATTTGATTTGATATCTAAGGTGGTTTCTAAATACTCCCCTAGCTTTCCCTTCGGAAAACCTTTTTGCCTGAACCATACCAAATACGCGATGGGCAGATCAATCAAATGACGGTCTTTGTATTTTCCGAAAGGCATTTTATAATGAACTAATTCAAGAAGTTTTTGTTTGTCAGGACCAATTTCCATTAGATACGATAAAATCCGTTTGGGTTAATGAAGAAAGTGTCATATCACCCATCATGGCAATACTCATTCTAAAGTACTATCTTTCTATGGAAAATATCCCGATATGAAAAGAAGAAATTTCATGGCTTCCTCTACAGCTGCCGTTGCCGGCATGGCTATAAGCAGCCTAAACGGACAATCCGTTCCAAAAAACCAAGACTTCAAACTAAAGCACAATATCAACCACAGTGTTTGTAGATGGTGTTTTCAAGACTATGAGCTTGAAGACTTTTTAAAAATCTTGGTAGATCTTGACGTTAAGGCCATTGATCTGACCGGACCTGAAGAATGGCCCTTGCTTAAAAAATACAATATCGAATGTTCGATGTGCTGGGGAGCTGAAATAAGCCTAATGGAGGGTTGGAACAATCCGAAACATCACGAGCAATTGATTAAGAATTATACGGAAATGATTCCCAAAGTAGCAGATGCCGGATATCGCAATTTGATTTGTTTTAGCGGAAACCGGAATGGGATGAACGATTATGTAGGACTGCAAAATTGTGTGGAAGGTTTGTCAAAAATAATGCCTATGGCCGAAAAACTAGGCGTTACCCTACAAATGGAACTTTTCAACCAAGTAAACCATCCTGACTATATGTGTGACAATACCCTTTGGGGGGTAGAGCTTTGCAGACGAATAGGCAGTGATAACTTTAAACTGTTGTTCGACATTTATCATATGCAGATCCAAGAGGGGGACATCATAAGAAGCATTCAAAATTACCATCCGTATTTTGGCCATTATCATACGGCCGGGGTGCCAGGTCGCCATGAAATCGATGAAACCCAAGAAATGTATTATCCAGCGGTTATGAACGCCATCTTGAAAACAGGATATACCGGTTACGTTGCCCAAGAATTCATTCCAACTTGGGATGATAAGATCGCAGCGTTAAAAGATGGTTTGGTGCGGTGTGATGTTTAAGGTTATGAACTGATCCAAAACTAATCCTCCAAACGGGATAGTGCTTCTGCAATTCTGGAATTCCATTCTAGCTGGGCCTTGGTATTTCTAGAAAAATTGGTTTCCCAATCGTACTGATCTTGAAAATCGGAAAGTTCTTTCAAGGTTTCTTTATAGATTTTTCGAATCTCACTTTTCACGTTTTCCGTAAAAGCGGTACGTTCCAATTTTAAACGCATTTTACGGGCAAAAAGCTCTGAAATATCAAAGTGTAATTGTTCGTGACTTAATATCAAATCATCACAGACTTCTGGTTTGTACCATGATTCATCAGGATAGAAAAAAGCATCTACGGTAAAATCAAGGTCAACTTCATGATGCAAAAGATTGGCGGAATATTTGTAACTGATCCCACTTGCCGTAGTTGCGGCAGGCACAGCATCGGGAGGTACCCGACCCTTAAAATCATTCCAGGTCAACCTTCGCTCCCAGCTCCATGCCAACGTTTCTTCAAGTTTTTGTGAAACCATGGAAAACCCCGTTAGCAGTAGGCAAATAGTAAGACTTACTTTACGGACCAATTGAAGGTAATTACTTTTTCGATATCTGGGTGTAAACTGTAATGCACGGGGCATGTATTCGCAGTGCGTTCTAAAATCGTTCTGTGTTTTTGCGAAACAACCGCGGGTAATTCTAGATGTACTTCTATTTTAGAAATCCTGCGAGGGTCTGATGCCATATGTTTGGTGACCTCAGCGGTAGCACCTACAAGATCGATATCAAGGTCGGCAGCTTTTATACCCATCACGGTCATCATGCAACTAGCCAAACCCGTGGCAACGGTATCTGTTGGTGAGAAGGCTTGCCCTAATCCGTGATTATCGGTAGGTGCATCGGTAATCATTTCGTTACCTGAACGTATATGGGTGCACGTGGTTCTTAATTCGCCGTTATAGGTGACTTTTGATGTCATTTACTATCAATTTGTTTTATTCGTAATTCATCGTATTGCATCAAGTAAGATGCTTGGTTAAAAAAACCAGAGGTCCAATCATTGAGATAGTTAAACCGATTGCCATTATATTCTGTACTTCCGATGATTTTAGAAGTTTCATACAAGTTTTTCTTATGGGCAAGTTTAAGAAGCAAGTCAAATGTGATATCGAACCCACGCACGGCAAAGCGATCAGGGGCATGCCCAAACTTTTTTCGATAGGCCTTCGTAAATGAATTTGCATCTACTTCTTTATAAGATGAAGGAAACATAAACTTCAAATTCGATAAATGGGGTCTTGAAACCGCATCAGCTTCAAAGGCATTGTTATAATTCGTCGTGAACATTTTGACCTTTACATCGTCACCCCCTTCAGCCGAACCCATAGAGGCGTTTAGTATTGAACTGATACTCGCGACCAAATTAGGTTTGTCGGTCTCTACAAATACCCAATTCTCTTGACGTTCAGAGAGCATGGCTTGAAAATCTACCAAATGCAAAGATCCATCTTCACTCATTTTTGCCACACGTGCCATTGGAAAAGCACGTAATATGGAATCTTTCGCAGCCTGGTGGGCATCATCTGCAATGATAATCAAATTCTCATTATCCCTGATTTTTTCAATATAGGATAAGATTTTATTTCGCAATAGGGCATCATTGGGTATGGAGAAAAACACATTGTTCAAACTCAACTCACTCTGGGCCGCGTAGGGGGCAATAACGGGTACATTGAAATTGGCAGCTTGAACGGCAACTTCCCCCAATAAATTAGGATTTACCGGCCCAACTATGGCATCTATACCCATCAAGGGATTTTGGGCCAACACCGTTTTTAAGGCCTCTAAATTCAATTGGGTATCGAAGACTTTAACATCGACCGAGACCCCAAGTTTTTTAATAGAATCAAAGGCTACCAATGCGCCAGTATACAATCCCATGGCGTATTTGATATCATTGCGCGTACTTACTTGTCCCTCGGTTTTTTCTTTATCCCTAAAATTGATGCGATCTAATCTAAAAGGCAATAAGAACATTACACTTGGCCTGTTTTCAATATTGATACTATCGATCAAGTTGATTTTATCAAGCACCAAGGCATTTTTGACATCAAGCTGTGACTCTTTCTGTTTCGGTAGTTTCAAGACCATGCCCGCTTTCAAACCATTTTCAAGCTCAGGATTCAAAGCAAATAAAGAATCCCTAGAAATCTTTAAATTCTGGGTCAATCTAAATATGTTCTGTTTGGGCCTTACCTGATAAAAAATATAATTCTCGGTATTGACCAACTCACTTTTTGGTTTTTGTTTTGGCAAGCGAAGTACCATTCCTTCTTTTAGGCCACCTGTTTCATTGATCTCAGGATTTAACTTGATAATGGAGTCAACGGCTATACCATAGTTCTGGCTTATTCGAAAAAGACCTATTGCCTTCGGTACCGTATACGATTCAAACAAGACCACTTCCTGTTTTTCAAGGCTATCCCCCTTCGGTCGCGGCAGCCTCAATTCTTGACCAATAGCGAGGTAATTCGTGCTTTTTGGCAATTCAGGGTTCAAAAGCAAAAGACTATCAATAGTGATACCATATTTATTGGCAATGCTCCATCGTGTCTCTTTTGGTAATACGGTATACGTTTCGTATTCAATATCTTTTTCGTCTTCTTCTGTGATTTCGGGGTATTTGGGAATTTGTAATACCATTCCCTTTTTCAGGGGTTCGGCGTACAATTCTTTGTTATAGCGTTTTAGCTGTTCTTCGGTAATCGCATACTTCTGGGTTAGACTGAATAGGGTTTCACGCTTTTTTACCCGATGTCTTTTAAAACCCGTTGGTTCTATTTGTGTTTCTTGAATTTCCGGTTCAGTAGGCTTTTTGTCAACAACGACACCGGCCAAGGGAATCACCAAAATGGTATTCGGTCTTATCTCTTCAGAGTTCTTTATCTCGGTGTTTTGTTGAAGTATCGCATAGGGGGTGACCCGATATTGCTTGGCAATACTGTAAATGGTCTCCCCTTCTTTAACTTGGTGCGTTGTGAATTTTTGTTGCCCAAAAGCCAAGGTCGAGGCCAATAGCATCGCAACAAAACAAATACCTTTTAAAAATTGACGTTTCATTATTCCCATTCTATAGTGGCCGGTGGTTTTGAGCTAATATCATAAACTACCCTATTGACACCTTTTACTTTATTGATAATATCGTTAGACACCTTTTGCAAAAACCCGTAAGGCAAATTCACCCAATCGGCGGTCATACCATCGGTACTTTCAACGGCTCTCAACGCCACGCATTTTTCGTAAGTTCTTTCATCACCCATTACCCCTACACTATTTACGGGTAAAAGCATGGCTCCGGCCTGCCAAACAGTGTCGTAAAGTCCATTTTTTTTCAATCCATCAATAAAAATAGCATCTACCTCTTGTAATATAGACACCTTTTCTGGTGTAATGTCACCTAAAATACGGATTCCCAATCCAGGACCGGGAAAAGGGTGCCGACCTAGAATGGAAGCATCCATACCCATATTTTTGCCCACACGTCGAACCTCGTCTTTAAATAACAGATGAAGTGGTTCCACAATTTTCAACTTCATATAATCGGGCAACCCACCGACATTATGATGGCTTTTTATCACGGCAGAGGGTCCACCACTTGCAGAGACGGACTCAATCCGATCGGGGTAAATCGTTCCTTGGGCCAACCAAGTCGCATTTTCAACTTGTTGTGATTCATCATCAAAAACCTCTATAAAGACCCTTCCGATTATTTTTCTTTTGGTTTCAGGGTCTGATTCCCCCTTGAGTGCTTTCAAGAAACGTGCCGAAGCATCAACCCCCTTGACGTTCAAGCCCATGCCCTTATACTGTTCTAGAACATCATGAAATTCATTCTTGCGCAATAGTCCATTATTAACGAAAATACAATGTAATTGTTTTCCAACTGCTTTATGAAGTAACATCGCGGCAACGCTCGAATCGACCCCGCCCGAAAGACCAAGAATGACCTTTTCACTACCGATTGTTTCCTTTAGTTCCGCAACGGTTGTTTCAACAAACGCATCTGGGGTCCAATTTTGTTTCAGGCCCGCTATGTCGACCAGAAAGTTCTCCAAAAGCTGTTTGCCATCTTTTGAATGGTATACTTCTGGGTGAAATTGAATTCCGTAGGTCTCTTCCCCTTCGATTCTAAAAGCAGCATTTTCAACATCATGCGTACTGGCAAGTAAAACCCCATTTTCAGGCAATTGCTTTATGGTATCACTATGGCTCATCCATACTTGACTGCCCAAATGGACATTCTTTAAAAATGCCTCTCCACCTTTAACCTCGGAAAGATTGGCCCGACCATATTCACGGGTTGCCGAGGGCGCTACGTTTCCACCATTGAAATGTGCCAAATATTGTGCCCCGTAGCAGATGGCAAGCAATGGTTTTTTCCCTTTTATATCCTTTAGATTAGGATGTGGGGCATCATCTGCCCGCACCGAGAAAGGCGAACCTGAAAGTATGACCGCCTGAAACGGTGAAAGGTCTTCAGGCAGCTTGTTGTATGGTTTGATTTCAGAATAGATATTCAGTTCCCGAACGCGTCGCGCTATCAATTGGGTATATTGGGAACCAAAATCAAGAATGAGAACTTGGTTTTGCATGGGCAAAAATAGCAATTTGAACGAGTTGAAAAAGGATGTTTTTCGTTTAAATTTATGCCAAACATCGAAAAGTTTTGACTTTTAGGTTTTTAGCGGGCAATTAAAATCACAAACAGAATGTGGGATAAATTGCACAAAAAACAACCGAAATCATACCTTTGTGCAAAAACCGCTAAACTTTAACCATGATTAAAGGATTTATTTTCGATTTGGACGGTGTCATCACCGATACTGCTGAACTTCATTATTTAGCTTGGAAAAGACTGGCAGAAGAAATGAACTGGCAGTTTGACAGGGACGTCAACGAAAGACTGCGTGGGGTCTCTCGAATGGACTCCATCAATATCATTAAAGACCATAATAATGCAACAGTGGCGGAAGACCGATTATTGGAACTGGCCACTATGAAAAATGATATTTACGTTGCAAGTCTCGATACCTTGACACCCAATGATTATTTACCTGGGGCAAAAGAGTTACTGACCCACCTGAGGCAAGAAGGCTTTAGGGTAGCCTTGGGCAGCGCAAGTAAAAATGCCACAAAGGTTTTAGAACAGCTTGAGGCCATTGGTTATTTTGATATTATCGGTGACGGCAATAGTGTTTCGAAAAGTAAACCCGAACCGGATATCTTTTTGTACGGTGCGGAAAAATTAGAACTTAAGGCAGAAGAATGCATCGTTTATGAAGATGCGGAAGCGGGCATTGATGCCGCAAAGGCCGGAGGGTTTTATGCAGTAGGTATTGGCCCTGATGATAGGGTCGGCCATGCAGATGTTCGCTTTGATTCAATGGCCGAGGCCACCCTGTTTGCGGTTAAATCGCATTTTAAAGAGTTGTTTTAAACATACCTTAAATACAAAAGCCCCAGGAACCACTCCGGGGCTTTTAAAATAAAATCAAAACCAACCTAAACACATGAATTTATTAATTCATAGTTAAAAAGGTAAAATACCTTTTCATAACAATTTGTATAGTAAACAACCATCTTTAAAAAAACCCTACCCCCTTTTTCAATTATTTTTGAAAAAAATGACAAATGGAGAAATTGATATTTGAACAGCTTAAAAATGAGTTGGTCAATGGGGCCGTTAAAAAAGGGCATCCATTCCGATATTTTTCTTTGGCAACCGTTTCCCCAAATAACGAACCACGATTGCGTACGGTCGTTTTGCGGAAAGTAACAACAGACCTAGAACTGTTTTTTTATACAGATCGGCGTTCAAACAAAGTTGACCAATTGGCTACCAATAATAATATTGCCGCACTTTTTTACCATCCAAAAAAACTATTGCAATTACAGATTACCGGAAAAACGACATTCATCAATGATGAACAGACTTTAAAATCCATTTGGAACGGCATCCCTTTAAATTCAAGAAAAGACTATACCACAGCCGACGCCCCTGGCAGTCTGCTGAACAATCCAGACCAGGTCGATTACCTGACGGATGGGAATCACTTTTGTGTTGTAAAGATAATTCCGAGTTCGATTGAATATCTTAGATTGAAAAGACCACATCATATCCGTATGGATTTCACTAGGAAAAATCAAGAATGGTCGGGGCAATTTCTAGTGCCTTAAAATCAAAAAACCATTTGCCAAAGGGTCTAGGGTTTCCATTAGTTGTGGAATCAGATCTTTTCCATATTGCAGATATAACTCTGAAAAATTGAGTTGCCGCTCTTGTAAGGATTGGTTCGGAAAAAGTACATTTTGAAGTTCGGTCAATCTGATAACATGGTCTTTGAGTTTTCTTTTTTGGGCCTTTAGGAGTCGCTTTTCCAACTTGTCCAATCCTTTTTTCTGTTTGACCTCTTGTGCTTTTACAGCCCCTAAAAAAGACTTATCGGTCTCTTCTGCAATTTGGTAAAGCTCTTGAAACTGCTTCTCTAAGTACCTTTTTTGGGAAGAAAAGTCGATTTCTATATTAGAGATTTTTCGAATCTTTTTATTGACCAGACTTGTTTGGGTAAGAAACAAGTCAGAACTATCCAAATCTAAGCGTTCCATCTTTTCGTATTGTTTCTCTGTAATAACCAAGGCCGAGTTACGCAACAAGAGCATAGGGAAAGTAACTCCCAAGTTATCGAAATAAGCCTTTAGCTCTAACCAATAAGCCAATTCGCCACCCCCGCCAATATAGCATAAGTTGGGTAAAATCACTTCTTGGTACAAGGGTCTCGCTATGACGTTAGGGGAAAATCGTTCGGGAAAAGTTTCCAATTCATTCTCAAGCCCGCTTTTTGAAAATTTCAAATCGGTAGTATTGATGTAATAACTGCCCGATTTTTCAATGATACGCTCACGCAGATCATCCTTTAAATAGAAATAATTGATTTCACGGGGATTTACCTGGATCTTATAGGTTTCTGATACAGAAGAGAGTGCCGAGATGGATTTCGTAACTTGTTCATGGGGTATATTGTCAAAAATATCCTTTTTGGCAAAGGGAACCAGTAATCGTTTTAATTGGGAATCATCGCCATCTACGATGACCAGACCGAAATCGCCGAATAATTCGTTCGCGAGATATCGGGTGGCATCGGTAAGGTTGGTATGTTCTAGATACGATTTTTCAAAGAGGCTTTTGAGTTCATTGGCATTGGTTGTTACCCCAAATTGTTGTGAGATAACCTCAAAGACTTTGTCAAGCCCATCCGTACGCAATCTCCCAACGGCACCATTAGCATTTATATTCCACTTGATTTTCTTTCCACGATAGTTGAAATAGTTGATTTCATCAAAGTCATGATCTTCAGTAGCCATCCAATAAACGGGAACAAAATTGTAATTGGGGTGTTCTTGTCTTAACTTTTTGGTAAGGTTGATCGTAGAGATGATCTTATACAAAAAGTAAAGTGGTCCCGTGAACAAATTCAACTGATGCCCGGTAGTAATCGTAAATGTCGTATTCGAACTTAAGCTTTCGATATTTTTTCGGGTTGGCTCGCTGCAATTAAAACCGACATATTGCCTTTCGATAGCGCTGGTCAGGACATTTCTATGGGCGGAATCATAATTTGCCTGTTTTTCCGCTATTTGAGCATCAAAATTTTGAAGAATTGGTAAACGATTGAAAAATGGTTCTAGATGCTGATCTTCATTCAGATAATCACAAATTAATTTGGAGAAGTATCCGGTTTCTTGAAATGGTATACAGTTTACTTTCATTAACACTAAAATATGGCTTTAAAGATAAGCTACTTCAAAATTTCAATCCCTAAAAATTCGTTAATTGCCTAAACACAAATTTTATCGTTAGCTTTGAAATCAAGCTTAAACCAAACTTTTCAAAATGCGATTCATTCTTTTTATCTGCCTTTCAGTAGGCTTTTTTGGCACTGCTCAAAACTTAAAATCACCTTCTGATTTTCATGGTTATGAGTTAGGCACCCAATTCACAAGACATCATGAGGTCGTGGACTATTATGAATATTTGGCTGATACGGATGCCGCACGGGTAAAATTAATCGAGTATGGCCAAACCAACGAAAGAAGGCCCTTGATACTGGCATTCGTATCAACCGCAAAAAATTTACAAAACCTAGAGGCCATACGCGAAGCACATTTGAAGGCGACCACCGGAGGCAACAAAGCGGAGAAGGCCATTGTTTGGATGAGCTATAACGTGCACGGTAATGAAAGTGTCAGCACCGAGGCCTCTATGCAAACCATTTATGAACTGCTTACGTCAAAGAGTTCTTATTTAGAAAACACTATAGTGATTATAGACCCCTGCATCAATCCGGATGGCCGTGATCGTTATAGCAATTGGTACAACCAATATAAAAACACCCCTTATCAAGTAGATCCCAATAGTAAAGAACACCACGAAGGTTGGTGGACCGGCAGAAGTAATCACTATATGTTCGATTTGAATCGCGATTGGGCATGGCTCACCCAGGTAGAGAGCCAACAACGGCTAAAAGTGTACAATAAATGGCTGCCGCATGTACATGTTGATTTTCATGAACAGGGTGTGAACAGTCCCTATTTTTTCGCACCTGCCGCAGAACCCTATCACGAAGTCATAACCAAGTTTCAACGTGATTTTCAAGAAACCATAGGTAAAAACCACGCTAAATATTTTGATGCAAATGGATGGTTTTATTTTACCAAAGAAGTGTTTGATTTGTTTTACCCAAGTTACGGTGATACCTACCCTACCTATAACGGTGCAATCGGTATGACTTACGAACAAGGTGGCAGTGGAAGGGCCGGACTTGGAATACTTACTAGAAATGGAGACACTTTAACGTTAAAGGATAGAATCGCGCATCATCTTACTACTGGGCTTTCGACGGTTGAAGTAGCCGCTAAAAATGCAGAAAAAATCAATGCCGAATTTCAAAAATTCTATCAAAATAGGAGCTTTAAATACAAAAGTTATGTGTTGAAAGGTAAAAAAGACAACCTCAAGGCCTTAAGCAACTTGTTGGACGCCCACAAAATCAAATATGGGAAGGCTCCATTAACTACCTTAAAAGGGTTTAACTATAACACAGGCACAAATGGCAGCCTTAAAACGGATGAACATACCATGGTGGTTTCAACAAACCAACCTAAGGGAACCATGGTAAAGGTATTATTCGAACCCAACGCCAAACTAAGTGACTCATTGACCTACGACATTACTGCATGGTCGTTGCCATACGCTTACGGCCTAAACACATTGGCATCAACAAGTTTGGTAAATCAAATTGACCCAAACCCAAAATCGGCAACTACCAAAACTGAAATAGCAAAATCAACCTATGCCTATATCGCTGATTGGGACAGCATGGAAGATGCCCGTTTTTTGGCTGAATTGCTACAATCAAAAATTAAGGTAAGGACCGCCTATGCCCCATTCTCCGTTGATGGAACGTCTTTTAAAAGAGGTAGCCTTATTATTACGTCCGCCGATAATGATAACCATACCGATTTTACGCAAACCTTAAAAAGGATCGTATCAAAACATACCGCCATTAACTTGCATGCAACCAATTCAGGATTTGTTGACACTGGCAAAGATTTCGGGTCTGGATATGTACAACAAATTCAGAATCCGAAGGTAGCGGTTCTCTCAGGCAGCCCCACATCGACGTTACGATTTGGCGAAATCTGGCATTTCTTTGAAAAACAATTGAATTATCCAGTAACGGTCCTTGATACCGAGTATGTGGATAGGGTAGACATGGACGCCTACGATGTACTTATACTACCAGGTGGTTATTACAACCAATACTTTAATGAAGATAAACTAAAGGCACTGAAAGAATGGGTTCGAAATGGCGGTAAACTCATTGCTATGGGCAGGGCCATCGATGGTATCGACGGTGAGCATGGTTTTTCAATCAAGAAGAAAAAAACTGAAAAAGATACCGCTAGCGTTAAACCTATGGCCCATGAAGAACAAGAGCGTGAGCAGATGAAAAACGCAATTACGGGGGCTATTTTCAAAACCAAGATTGACAATACACATCCATTGGCCTATGGGTATGGTACGGAGTATTTTACCTTGAAACTTGGTAGCTCTGCCTATGATTATTTAAAAAATGGTACCGTAGCGTACCTTGAAAAAAACACCGACCCTGTATCTGGTTTTGCCGGTAGTGATGCTCAGAAGAGAATCACGAATAGCTTGGTGTTCGGGGTGGAGGATTATGGTCGTGGAAATGTGGTATATATGGTTGACAACCCATTGTTCAGAGGGTTTTGGGAAAATGGGAAGTTATTCTTTGCCAACGCACTCTTTATGGTGAATTAACCTTTTATTTATTCAAATGCTCAAGAGCATACATCATATCGCTGTAATCTGTTCGAATTATAAAAAGTCAAAGCAGTTTTATACCGAGGTCTTAGGTTTGGATATTATTAGGGAAGTTTATCGAGAACATAGGGATTCTTATAAACTGGACCTAGCGTTAAATGGACACTACCTTATCGAACTGTTCTCTTTCCCAAATCCGCCAAAAAGAACCTCTAGACCTGAAAGTTGTGGGTTGCGACATCTCGCTTTTGAAGTCACCAACATTGAACAAGAAGTGTCTCACTTAAAAAAGCAAGGAGTCAAAACAGAACCCATTAGAGTAGACGAGCATACCGGTAAAAAATTCACTTTTTTCGCAGATCCCGATGATTTACCAATAGAACTTTATGAAGGTTGATTCCTTTTTTTAAAGAACGATGTTATTTGAATACCACACGCATCAAAATACCAATGTCATCGCATATTATGAATGAAGTAGATACTAAAACCAAGATTTCATTTTACATATTCTCCTAAAAATTCATAAAGCCCAATTTTATGTAGCTTTAAATATCAAGTGTTTGAAAACCAAAATATTAAAACATTAACAATGGTCAATTTGAAAAATGACTAACTTAGTTTAACCCAGTTTTTTAAAAAAAATACTGCCATGAAAACATTACAATTTTTAATAGCAACCTGTGCCGCAATTCTGATAAGCGGCAATACCTATGGTTTTCAACAATTGGAAAACAACTTCAAGTCTTACAAAGGCAAGATTCTTGAAAAGGGCACGAACAAAAAACTTGTTTTTGCTACCATAGCCCTTGAAGGCACCAACATTTCAACCATTTCGAATACCGAAGGTGAATTTTTATTAAAAGTACCTGCAACTATTGATGAAGGGGCAGTTATATTTTCTTTTTTAGGACATGCTACCAGAAAAATCCCATTGCAAGAACTCAAAAAAGGGAACAACAAAATCGCACTTGAAGTTTTAATATCCGAGTTAGAGGAAGTAAATATTGAAGTACCCAAAGACGTAAAAGCCTTAATCGTCGAAGTATTGCGTAAAAAGGGAGACCATTATTTCGATAAACCGACTTTGATGACCGCATTCTACAGGGAAACCATCAAGAAAAGGAGACGTAACGTATCGTTATCTGAAGCTGTGGTCAATATTTACAAAGCTCCTTACGCCTCGAATAAAAAAGATGCAGTGCAATTGTACAAGGCCCGAAAAAGTACTGATTACAGCAAACTTGACACTGTGGCGTTAAAGCTACAGGGAGGACCCTTCAATACCCTTTATGTAGATATCATGAAGTACCCTGAGTATATCTTTGCCGAAGAACAGGTAGACGAATATAAATTCAGTTTTGACCGTTCAACGGTAATCAACGATCGTCTTATATATATTATTGACTTCGAACAACATGAAAACATACCTAACCCCCTGTATGCAGGAAAACTCTATGTCGATGTAGAAAACAAAACACTCTCAAGCGCGGTTTACAAACTTAATATCACGAATAGGGCCTTGGCCTCAAGATTGTTTGTTCGTAAAAAACCTGCCAATGTGGATGTTTGGCCCACAGAGGTCGCGTATCGGGTAGATTATAGAAGTAAAAATGGAAAATGGTATTATGGGTACAGCAACGTGCTCTTGGAGTTCAAAGTGGATTGGGATGATAAATTGTTCAACTCCGTTTATAGCATGACCGCTGAAATGGCGGTGACCGATTGGAAACTAAATACAGACGGTGCTACTCCAAAATCAAAAGAGCGTATCAAAAAATCAATTATTCTCAACGATGAGGCCATCGGATTTTCAGACGCTGATTTTTGGGGTGAATACAATATCATTGAACCCGAAAAGTCTATAGAGTCCGCAATTAGAAAGATTCAAAGGCAATTAAAACGTGCTAAACCAGAACGAGGTAGTTCTAAATAAGTGGGTTTTAATCATTTTTCAAAAACATATCCTAACGAAAACGAGCGTATTAAAAAAGCATGGCCATTACTTTTTATTTCAATGACACGACTCATGAAACTAAAAATCCCCTTTCGGGGATTTTTTTTACACTTCGTAAGCGATAATTGTATTTCTAATGATTTGCACACACTCGAGCAATTGTTCTTTGGTCATTACCAAAGGTGGCGCAAAACGAATGATATTACCATGGGTGGGCTTGGCCAACAGGCCATTTTCTTTAAGTGCCATACAAATATTCCAAGCCGTAGAACTGTCTTCGGTATCGTTGATAACAATCGCATTCAAAAGTCCCCTTCCACGCACTAGGCGTACCAATGGTGTCTCTTGAATCAACTTTTCCATTTCACTACGGAACAATTCACCTAATTCATAAGCATTTTCAGCAAGTCGTTCTTCTTTTACGACTTCAAGGGCCGCCATAGCTACCGAGCAAGCCAAGGGATTCCCGCCAAAAGTAGAACCATGGTTGCCTGGCCGAATCACTTCCATAAGATCGTCATTTGCCAATACCGCCGATACGGGAAAAACTCCCCCAGAAATAGCTTTACCCAAAATCAATACATCTGGTTTGACATCTGGCGTACCCGAACAATTTTTATCGGTACAAGAACAGTTACCGCAAGTTGCCAACAAACGACCGGTTCTTGCAATACCTGTTTGAACTTCATCAGCAATAAAAAGCACATTTTTTGATTTACATAGTTCAAATGCTTCTTTGATATAGTTCCCATCTGGCACATAAACACCTGCTTCACCTTGAATGGGCTCTACCAAGAATGCAGCTACATTTTCATCTTTTAGAACTTCTGAGAGCGCATTGATATCATTATACCGTATCGATACGATACCTGGGGTAAAGGGCCCAAAATTTTCGGTGGCAACCGGATCATTTGAAGCGGAGATTATGGATATGGTACGGCCATGGAAATTGTTCTGGCAAACCACAATACTTGCTTTATTAGCAGGTATTCCCTTTTTCTCATATCCCCATTTTCTTGCCAATTTCAAGGCAGTTTCAACAGCCTCAGCACCCGTGTTCATGGGTAACAGTTTGTCGTAACCAAAGAATTCGGTCGCATACTTTTCAAACTTACCAAGCATGTCGTTGTAAAATGCCCTAGAGGTAAGCGTCAATTTTTCGGCTTGATCCTTTAGCGCGGTAATGATTTTCGGATGACAATGTCCTTGATTGACCGCTGAATAAGCGGACAAAAAATCATAGTATTTTTTTCCTTCCACATCCCAAACATACACACCCTCTCCCCTACTTAATACCACTGGTAGTGGATGGTAATTGTGTGCTCCGTACTTGTTTTCTAAATCCATCGCCTGTTGCGATGTAAGTTGTTCTAAAACAGCCATTTTAAATAGTGTTTAAAATTTATAAAATAACCATTCCTGCAATACCTTTATCCTTTCGAATCCCGAAAGTGTCGGGGCGAAAATTCAGCGTGGGAGAGAAATCATCCCTAGTAGAATCGCTAAAATAATCAATATTTTCAAATACCTAATCGTCATTTTCGAGTTGTATTTTATTTTTTACTTAAAATAGAAACCTGTAATTCTAGACGTTTTAGTTCCCTTAAAATATCATTTTTATTCATTTGCATCCAAACATAAAGTTTGATAAATGCCATAAATGACCAGCATAAAAACCCAGCTGCCGTCCATTTAATAAGCGCGTTGGTTTCATCAGTCTTAAAAAATTGGATACAACAATACACAAATAGTACAAAAAAGATCAAGTTCATGAGGTTCATAAAGATAACCAACCACCCTGTTTTACCTTTAAACGTCTCACCGATCTTTTGAAAAAGGTCTTGCTCTTCAAGTGTATCATAAAACTCCGCTTCTTCTTTAGAAAGCGCCTCTTTTATCAAATCATCTATTTTCTCTGATTTTTTATTCATAATCCTATTTTTTAATTAATAATTTCATTTTTTCCCTTGCCCTGAAAAGACGTGTCTTAACAGTGTTTACACTTACTTTTGTAATCGCGCTTATTTCTTTTAGACTATATTCTTCCAAATAAAACAGTTTAAGCACTATTCGTTGGTCAGCGGGTAAAACGATTAGGGCATTCAGAACGATTTGAATTTGTTCTTCTCGGGTAGCTGCTTCATTTAAATCAACTACGTTATTCACCCAATGGTTTTCATCTAGACCTTTTGTAAACCTTTTTCTTCTTTTAATACTATCTAGGGCCTTTCGGCTAATAATGGTCAAAACCCAACTGCCAAAACTGTCGGCATCCCTTAATAGATGGATTTTAGCCATTACGGTGCGCCAGGTATCTTGGGTGATATCCTCTGCCAATCCCCAATCGTGGGTGTAGCGATAGGCTTGAACACATAATTTTTTGTTCCACCTTTCAAACAAAAGAGCTAAAGCTTTCTTATCCCCTGATTGATACGAAATCACCAATAATGAATCCAATATTTTAGCGGGATTTCCCATAGTCCATATAATATAGACCATCTGAACCCAAAAAGGTTCCCCTATTTTGAAAATCCTATTTTGATTGGAATGGAAACAGCTCAAAAACTGCTTATTTTTGCGGAATGCGAAAAAAGAACAAAAGGCAAGTATTTGAAAAAATAGAGGTCGTTGATGCCGGCGCGAAGGGAAAAACCGTTGCAAAAGCACCAGATGGAAGGGTGATATTTTTGTCAAATACGGTGCCAGGCGATGTGGTCGATGTTCAAACCACTAAAAAGCGTAAGGCATTTTTCGAAGGGGTTGCTATTCATTTTCATGAATACTCCGACAAAAGAACGGAATCGGTTTGCGAGCACTTTGGGGTCTGTGGAGGTTGTAAGTGGCAGCATATGGGTTACCAACACCAATTATTCTACAAACAAAAGGAAGTTGAGAATAATCTGCTTCGTATCGGTCATATCGAATTACCCAAACCGGCACCTATATTGGGTTCTGAAAAACAGTACTTCTATCGCAACAAAATGGAGTTCTCTTTTTCAGATAGCCGATGGTTGACCTTAGAGGAAATAAATTCGAATGTTGATATAAAAGACAAAAACGCCCTTGGTTTTCATATTCCCGGTATGTGGGATAAAATCTTGGATATCAAGAAGTGTCACCTACAGCAGGACCCATCGAATGCGATAAGGCTGGCAACCAAATTATTCGCAGAACAAAATGACATGCAATTCTTCAACCCAAGAAAACAAGAGGGACTGCTGCGCACCATGATTATTAGAACCTCTTCAATCGGTGAGCTAATGGTCATAATTCAGTTTTATGATGATATTGAGGAAAAAAGGGAATTATTGTTAAACCATTTACAAAACACTTTTCCAGAAATTACATCGTTGCAATACCTTATCAATAGAAAACCAAACGACACCATTTATGACCAAGATATTATCTGCTACGCCGGCAGGGACCATATTTTTGAGGAAATGGAAGGGCTTCGGTTCAAGATTAATGCAAAATCATTCTATCAAACCAATTCTGAACAGGCCTACGAGCTTTACAAAATCACTAGGGATTTTGCAGGGTTAACCGGTAATGAATTGGTATATGACCTTTACACAGGTACGGGTACGATAGCACAATTCATCTCAAAAAAAGCTAAAACAGTGATTGGTATTGAGTCGGTGCCTGAGGCAATTGCAGATGCCAACTCAAATGCCACGCTTAATGGTATTACCAATACCACCTTCATTGTCGGTGATATGAAAAACGTTTTTACCGATGATTTTATAGCCCTACACGGGGTTCCAGATGTAATCATAACCGACCCCCCTAGAGATGGTATGCATAAATTAGTTGTTGAACAATTGTTAAAAGTGATGCCAGAAAAAATAGTTTATGTAAGTTGCAATAGCGCAACACAAGCAAGGGACCTGGCTTTGATGAAAGCATATTATAAAGTGGAAAAAATGCAAACAGTAGATATGTTTCCCCAAACACATCACGTCGAAAACGTGGTGCTTTTACGCAAAAGAACTTCTTTATAAAATTATGAAGAGAATTCTTGCCATCGCAATATTAACCTTAATGGTCTTCCATTTTTCATCTTGTGAAAAAGATGATATTTGTGTTGAGGGGGATACCCCGCTTTTAGTTCTTGGTTTCTTTGACCAAGAGGATCCCGAAAATGAAAAAAACGTTCCTTCCTTAAGGATTCTGGCATTTGAACCCATTACTACCATTTCTTCATTCAATGACAGAACCAACGTAGATTCGATTGGGGTACCTTTAAGGATTGATACCAACGCTACCAGCTTTCTGCTCATTACGAACTCGGCTGATGACGAAGATGGCATGGAAACCGGAAATATAGATACCCTGACATTCAATTATGAGGTAAATGAAGAATTTATATCAAGGGCATGCGGGTTTATTGCCAATTACAATGCAATCGATACGATAAGACAGGTGTCTTCAGAAAATTGGATCCAAAAAATTGAGATTATTGAACCAGATGTAACAAGATCAAATGCCATACATGTTAAGATATTTCATTAGTCTTTTTTTTGGTATGCTTTTTACCTTGGGCATTTCGCAAGAAAGTAAACCTATTGACCTACAATCAAAAGATACCATTCAGCGAACAGAAAAATATGGTCTACGTGTTGGTTTTGACTTAAGCAGACCTATACTGTCTTTTGTAGATGATAATTACACCGGTTTAGAATTTGTGGGCGACTATAGGTTGAAGGACAAACTGTATATCGCCGCAGAAATCGGAAACGAAGAAAGAACACAGACCGAAGACTTAGATGGAATCGATTTATATAATTATACCACCAATGGAAGTTATATAAAACTAGGTGTTGATCATAACACCTATAAAAACTGGTTTGGTGAGCAAAACTTGGTTACTATTGGGGGACGCCTTGCATTTAGTAGTTTTAGTCAGACCTTGAACAATTTCCGTATTTATGAGACAAATCGCGATTTCAATGAAGAGACGTTTTTTCAATTGGGTACCGAACCTCAAGAGTTTAGTGGTCGAACGGCGGCATGGCTTGAATTCGTTTTGGGCTACAAGGCAAGATTATTCGGTAATCTTTATGGTGGTGTTAGTATTCGGTTAGCATATCTCGTCAGTAATAGTGATGAAGAAGGCTTTCCAAACCTTTGGATACCCGGTTTCAATAAAGTAACGGATGGAAGTAATTTTGGTGTCGGTTATAACTATACGATATCTTATTTTTTACCCCTTTATAAAAAAGCCAAAAAAAAGAAAAAAGAAATACCTAATAGCAACTAATACGTTGCCCCTTCTTCTTTTTGAGCTGACTAATTAAACTTGGCCTTTTTACTACCGGAATACATTTCATATCGCACCAAACGGGATTCCAATTTACCATTAAATGTCTTTATTTTTCGACTGGGTCGTAGACCAACGTATTTAAGTGCCGGTAAGTTCGAGGTTATCATCCATGCATCAGTTGCAGAATACCCCTTTTTTAAGGTATCACCGATTTTTCCATAAAAGGTTTCTTCATCAATATTCAACCGCTCGCCATAAGGTGGATTAAAAACGAGATGAAGTTTTGCTTCAGATTCTTTTTCAGTTCTAAAGAAGTCCTTTCGCTCCACCTTTATATATTCAGAAAGGTTGGCATTCACAACATTTTCCTCTGCTTTGCGAGTTGCTGAGGGGGCTTTGTCATAGCCCACGATTTGGTGTTCAAACTCGCGGGTTTGATTTAATCTAGATGTTATTATTTTCTGATAAAGTGTATCGTCAAAATCATGCCAATTTTGAAATGCAAAAGTGGCCCTATTAATATTTGCCGGTATATTACATGCGATCATTGCCGCCTCAATCAAAAAAGTACCACTACCGCACATAGGATCTAAAAAATCAGTTCTTCCATCCCAACCACTATGAAGCAATAAACCAGCGGCCAAGACTTCATTTATTGGTGCAATATTCGTTGCAATACGATATCCACGTTGATGCAATGAAGCACCTGAACTATCCAATGATACCGTACAATCATTATTGTAAATATGGATGTTAATACGAACATCTGGGTTACCAGTGTTCACAGAGGGTCTTTGGCGCTCCGTGTCCCGAAATTTATCCACCAAAGCGTCTTTCGAGCGTTGCGAGACAAAAAGTGAATTATTAAATACATCAGAATGCATGGTAGTGTCAAAAGCAAAGGTCTGACTACTATTAAAGCATGATGCCCAATCTATATTATACAGCTCACGATAAAGCTGTTTTTCATTGAACACCTTAAAGGTTTTAATAGGCTTTAATATCTTCAAAGCCGTTCGTAATGAAAGATTTGCTTTATACATAAAACCCGTATCCCCTTCAAAAGATACATTTCTCACCCCTTCTTTTACATGACTTGCCCCCAAATTTCGCAATTCCTTTGCAAGAATCGATTCAAAACCGTAGAGTGTTTTGGCCAGCATTTTAAAATTTGACTCCATAACAAGTAAAACAGTTCGTCAAAAATAGGCTAATTTAGCAGCTTATACCCTTGAACCAATAAATATCAAACCAGATGGTGTATCTACTGCCAATTTTAGCAGTAATATTAAGTTTCATATTTGTATATTTTACAAAACCAAAAAGTGAGAAAAGTATAAAACTACTATTGGCTTTTAGTGGCGCTTTTCTTTTGGCACTTACTTTCTTTGAACTATTGCCCGATGTGTATGAGGATTTGAGTCCTAAATCAGCTGCGATTTTTATCTTGGCCGGAATTCTTCTACAAATCTTTTTAGAATTTTTTTCAAAAGGGGCTGAACACGGGCATGTTCATATGGCCACTAAGAAAAATCGTTTTCCTGTCGTATTATTCCTGAGTCTTTCGTTACATGCATTGGTTGAAGGTGTTCCCATAACACATGGCGATACGATTATCTATGGTATCTTGGTGCACAAAATTCCTGTAGCGATAATTTTATCAATTTTCTTATTGAATTCAAATCTCAAACTTGGTCTTTCTGTATTATTCATAGGATTGTTTGCTTTGATGACTCCTCTAGGTAGTTTATTGGCTATAGAGTCATCTTTTATTTCGGCTTATAGTGGACAGTTAACGGCCTTGGCTATAGGGGTATTTCTTCATATTTCAACTGTAGTGTTATTTGAAAGTGCTCAAGGACATGCCTTTAACCTAAGAAAACTGGTAGTTATTGTTTTAGGCATCGTAATTGCCTATTTTCTTTGACTTTTTGAAGAATGGTCATGAAATGACTTCCTTGATCATTAACCAATGGGCCAAAGCACCCGCTAATACAAAAAGATGCCAAATAAAATGATTAAAAGGGATTTTTTTAGTGGCATAAAAAAAAATTCCGATAGTATAAAAGGCCCCTCCAATCCCTAAATAAAAAAGTAGGGTACTAGATACATTTTCGATTAAAAATGGGAGGTCAATTACGATTAACCAACCCATAACCCCATATAAGACCAAAGAGAAAGCTTCAAATTTTCCGGTAAAAAAAAGTTTCAACACCGTTCCAAAAATTGCGATTCCCCAAACCAGCCATAGCAATAATATGCCCTTAGAATCGGCCAAAATTGTATAACACACTGGAGTATAGGTCGCTGCAATCAAATAATAGATACTGATGTGATCTATAACCCTAAGCTTACGTTTCATTTTTGAATTGGAAACCCCATGATATATGGTAGATGCCGTAAAAAGGAAAATCAATGAGAAGCTATAAATAAAAACAGGCGCTTTTAACGGATTTTCATCAGTCAATTCCAAAAAAAATAAAAGACCAATGATTGAGAAGACAACACCTATTCCATGCGAATAGGTATTAAGTTTTTCTTCTACTAAAGCCTCGGGTTTATCAAAAAACAAGATTGATTATTTATAGCGATTACCATGCTTTATAACCATATCCACATCTTGAAGCAAACTGATATAGCGTAGCACATCTCCCTTAACCGCGATGATATCTGCATATTTACCAGGTGTAACCGTTCCGACGTCATCTGCAACCCCTGTCCACAGTGCTGGCCAGTAGGTAGCCGCCCTAATAGCATACATAGAATCAATGCCAAACTCGTTGACCCAAACATCCAATTCGTTCCATGTTGATTGACTGTGAAACTTCATCGGAATACCACTATCCGTTCCCACCAATAAAACAACCCCAGCATCCAAAAGTTGCTGAATTTTAGTTTTTAGGGTTGGTCTTCGTGAAGGGGTCAATTGAAAATAAGGCAGTCTATCAGGATGTTTAATACTATTCTTAATATCTGCGATTATACTATCCGGTAGCCCCAAGTGCCAAGAGGTATTGTCCAATTTTTCACTATTGTCGCGCACATATTCATAGTTATATAAACCCTCGACTGTCGGACACCAAAATAGTGGTCCTGAACTCATATCGGCAGTACGTTCTTTAATCATCTCCATAATATCGTCAGGATACTTTGGTGCCGATGACAGGCCCGTATGTTCAAAACAATCTACCCCAACTTCTAGTCCAAGTCGTATTTCTTCAGGTCGATGACCATGGGCAACTACCTTTAATCCGTTTTGATGTGCTTCATCAACAACTGCCTTTAATTCTTCTATCGTCATTTTATCTTGATCGACCAATTTTATAAAGTTGACTCCGGCTTTTGCTAGTTTTCTTATTTTCTTACGTCCGTCATCAGCTCCATTTACCCCCCATCGAAATGCTTCTGTACCAGGATAGGGCTTATGCTGTATAAAAGGACCGGACACGTATAAAGTTGCACCAGGCATTTCATTATTATTGATAGCATCCCTCACAGCTATGCTTTCCTTCAACGGCCCCCCTAAATCCCGTGCACTTGTCACTCCTGCCATTAACAATTGGCGAGCTGATGCAGGCATAATAACATCTTCAAATAATGGTGGATATGTTTTATCCCAATACGTATAGTCAGCATGGCCATTAATCATGGTATGCACATGCATATCCCAAAGACCGGGTAAAACCGTCATTCCCTCCGTAGATATTATGCTAGCATTGGCTGGGATCTTAAGCGTTTCAATAGTGCCTACTTCCTTTATTCGTTCTCCCTCAATTATAACAACACTATTTTTAATAGGTTCAGATCCAAAACCGTCAATCAAGGTACCCCCAACCAGTGCTTTTATATGCGCATCTTGCGAAAACAAAAAAGAGGTAAGGGTCAACGTAACTAAAGTGAAAAGGTATTTTTTCATCTATTTTCAAAGTTTCTCTAAAAATAGCTAAATGTATGGGTATAAAAAAACCCCCATCTTTTCAGACGGGGGTTTCAAAGGAGGCGGCGACCTACTCTCCCACTTGGTGTAGCAGTACCATCGGCGCTAACGGGCTTAACTTCCCTGTTCGGAATGGAAAGGGGTGGGCCCCGTTGCCATGGCCACCTGGATCTTGGCCCCTTCGGTTCCCCCAAAGGGGGAATGCCTAAAAGGGCACTTGTATCTTAACATATGGGACTTGGTAAAAGAAGGGGCTTAAGCTGTATTTAAGTATACCGGTAAGTACTATACTATGATGTGCCGATGGCACTAAGAACTTCCGAGGGGCACCGCGCAAGCATACGGACAATTAGTACCGCTCGGCTACGGACAT
>CANNDD010000008.1 GCA_947503285.1 uncultured Croceitalea sp. | reverse complement strand
TGTTAGGTGTTAGGTGTTAGGTGTTAGGTGTTAGGTGTTAGGTGTTAGGTGTTAGGTGTTAGGTGTTAGGTGTTAGGTGTTAGGCAAAAAAAAAAAGAATTAGACACTTTGGGCTTGGGCTCCACATAAAAAAGTAGGGTTTTAGAAACTTAAGTTGTTACAATAGCATAACGTATAGAAATCATGCAAGAGGATTATCTGGCAAAGTGGCTCAATAATGAACTTTCTGAAGCTGAATTATCGGAATTCAAAAAATCTGATGAATATGCTTCCTATATGAGGATTCTAGAGGCATCAAATACTTTGGAAGCCCCTGAATTTGATATGGAGGGGGCATGGAATACCTTTAAGGAACGTCAATTCACCACTGAAACCAAGGTACGTCCATTGCATCCTTACAAGCAATTCTTAAAAATCGCTGCGGTAATTGCGATACTATTGGCAGGTTCTTATTTTTACCTGAATACTTTGGATACCACGTTTTCCACGACATTGGCAGAACGTACCGAAGTAATGTTGCCTGACAATTCAGAGGTGATTTTAAACGCTGATTCCGAAGTTTCTTTCCATAAAAATAAATGGGATAAGCAACGTGCCGTCCAATTGAACGGAGAGGCCTTTTTCAAAGTTGCTAAAGGCAAGAAATTTACGGTTAGCACCACCGCCGGTAAGGTAACGGTTTTGGGCACACAGTTCAACGTCGAAAATAGGGAAGGCTTTTTTGAAGTCACCTGTTACGAAGGTTTGGTACGTGTTTCTTACCAAAATCAAGAACTAAAACTACCCGCCGGAAATTCATTTTTGATGATCAATGGAAAAGTAAGATCAACCGAAAAACCAAACACCACTTCCCCATCATGGGTAAACAATGAAAGTACCTTCTCAAGTATTCCCTTGAAGTTTGTTTTGAAAGAGCTCGAAAGGCAATATAATATTGAGGTGCAAGTAAAAAATATTGATGTGGAGCAATTATTTACTGGCTCGTTTAGCAACACCGATTTAAAAATAGCGTTAGAAAGTATAAGTATTCCTTCACGGATTAGTTATAAATTAGGTGAAGCTAACGTACTTTTTTATGCCGAGAACACGCCATAATAGCCTGCTAAGCCTTTTTTATGGGATTGTTTTTTCGTTCATCTTAAGTCAGACCAGTGCACAGGAATCGGCTAAAGTTGAACTACAATCGTATTTGGCCCAACTTGAAAACCAATACGATATCAAGTTTTCATTCGTAGATGAGGATGTTTCCAAAGTTTCCATAACCGTACCCGACTTCAATGACCTCAATGCCATTTTACAGGCCATTCACAATCAGACCCTACTTGAGATAAAAAGACTTGACGACAGATACTATACCATCGCCAAGACCCGGTTGGTCGATATCTGTGGGAAGGTCTTGGATAATTATGCGGAAAATAACATACCAGGTGCTACCGTAGAAGTGTTAGGTTCTGGTAAAGCCCTGGTTACCGACGACGACGGCTATTTTGAATTAAAGCAAGTACCCCGTAAAGCCTCACTTAAAATCAGGTATCTGGGCTATGTTACCAAGTATATCGCCATTGAGGGCCTGGCAGAATCTGACGATTGCCCTAAATTATTGCTGGCCCAGAATTTTCAAAAACTAAAAGAGGTCACGGTTTACGAATTTTTAACGTCGGGCATTACGAAGCAACAAGATGCAAGTATCACACTTAATACTGGTGAACTGGGTGTTTTGCCCGGTCTCATCGAGCCAGATGTGCTTCAAAGCGTTCAAGCTTTGCCAGGCATCAAGAGTATTGATGAAACCGTTTCAGACATTAATGTGCGAGGGGGGACCAATGATCAAAACCTTATTTTATGGAATGGTATTAAAATGTACCAATCCGGTCATTTTTTTGGTTTGATTTCTGCTTTCAACCCCTATTTGACAGACAAAGTAACCGTTTATAAAAACGGAACCCCTTCACAATATGGGGATGGCGTAAGCAGTGTCATCAGTATGGAAACAAAAAATGATATGGACGGTTTGTTTACCGGTGGAGCTGGAATAAGTTTTATCAGCGGTGATATTTTCGGTCAATTCCCCATTAAAGAGCATATCGCGTTTCAATTTTCGGCACGCCGTTCGACGACCGATTTTTTAAACACCCCTGCTTACAGTAGCTTTACGGACCGGGCTTTTCAAGATACCGAGGTGCGCAATCAACAAAATGAAGAAGTAGAGGACAATTTTGAGCGCGATGAGAATTTCTTTTTCTACGACTTTTCGGGCAAATTGCTTTATGACATCAATAGGGACCAGAAATTACGCTTAAGCTTTATAGCCATTGATAATGATTTGGATTTTACCGAGACCGACTTAAATACCGTCGAAACATCCACAAGTTTTTTAGACCAGACGAATATATCGATTGGCCTAGCCCTCACAAGCGAATGGTCTACCAGGTTTTCATCATATGTGAACGGTTATTTTTCTAGGTATAGCCTAAATGCGCAAAGCCTTTTTCCAAATCTAATACAAGAGTTACGTCAAAATAATCGGGTCACCGAAAATGCGATTAAAATCGACACCAAGTATAACCTATCAGAAAAAATGGATTGGTATAATGGGTATCAATTCATTGAAACCGGTATTACGAATATCACAGAGGTGACTGAGCCTCAATTCAACAGTAAAATCATTGGTGTTATTAGAATTCACGCCCCATATAGCGAAATAAGGTACAATTCGTTTGAAGACAATTTCATTGCCAGTGGTGGCGTCAGGTTAAATTATATTGAAAATTTAGGTACATTTTCCAAAATTTTGATAGAACCCCGTGTCAATATAAATTTTAGGGTCGCCAATTATTTAAGGGCTGAAATTTTGGGGGAGTTCAAAAGCCAAAGCACCAACCAAGTCATTGATCTTGAACAAAACTTCTTAGGGATTGAAAAACGACGTTGGATCCTATCAGACGAAGATGAACTACCTGTTACCCGAAGTAGGCAGGCGTCTATAGGCTTCAACTATGCAAAGAATTCATTTTATGTCGGATTAGAAGGATTTTACAAACAAGTAGACGGTATCAGTACCCGAACACAGGGCTTTCAAAATGAAAACCAGTTCAATGGTGAAATAGGTAGCTACGAAATAAAGGGCGCAGAGTTTTTAATCAATAAAAAGGGGCAGAATTATAGCACATGGCTTAGTTACACCTATAACAAGAATGATTATACCTTTGATAGTATCGTACCACCTGGGTTTCCTAACAATCTAGATGTCAGGCATACGGTGACATTGGCAAGTACTTACACCATAAAAAAACTAAAAATGGGGGTCGGTCTCAATTATCGAACGGGAAAACCGTTTACTGCACCCGATGAAACCAACCCTATCGACAATGCGTTTTTTCCATTGCGGATCAACTATCAAGAATCGAATAGTGATCGACTTCCAGAATATTTTAGGGTCGATGCCTCAGCTACTTATTCGTTTGATGTTAGTAGAAGGGTCAAGGCAAGTACCGGCATCTCACTGCTCAACCTTACCAATCGAAGGAATATTCTTAATCGTTACTATCGTATTTCAGAAAACGACGAGATTGAGAAAGTCGAGAACACTTCTTTGGGTTTGACCCCAAATATTAGTTTCAGGATGACCTTTTAACCCTCTTCCAGTTTTGACATTACAATAACATGCGGAAAGGTAATCGCGGCCAAAAAGTAAACCATAATCGAGATGAAAAAATCCATGTTATCTTGAAAAATCATATAGATGACAACAAGACCAAGAATGGAAAGCAACCAATACATCCATGAACTCTTAAGATAGGCTACAAGCTGTGACCTGCCCGCTTTGCCGTACAACAATCGAATTTGATCGGCCAAAGAAGGGATGCTATGCCATAAAATGAAATAAATGGCAAAGCCCCAAAGTAGATCAGCAACATTAAAAACAACAAAAAGTACCAACAAATAGAAAAATTCTTCAATCAGATTCGCTTTGAGCTGTTTCGTTAATCTAGCATAAAACATGACGGCCGTAAAAACGACCAGTGATAAGATCAAGACAAATTTAAGAGAGGTATCTGTTAGTCTAAATCCTGTAATCTCATGTAGTATTTGAATAGTTTTGTTTATGTTAAAATAAAATATCATAAACAGAATTAATAATCCGTATGAAGAAAACAAAACTGCCTTAAAAAATCTTGACAACAACTGCCGACCTTTAAAATGTTGTTCGCCAAAATGATATCCACTTATAAGGACAAAAGACAATAATGCCAATGGAGGATAGCTAAAAAATAGGAGAAGTGCACCAAATACTGCTGCTATATAATACAGTAGGGCACTTGAGTACCTTAATGGAATGGCATTCTTAAGTGCTGCAAACCGAATCAATGTAAGATCGTTGGCCCCATGCAAGACCCCAACAGTCAAAATCAGGGCATACCCTAAAAACTGTTGTACGACCGCACTGAACATTGTAGAAATCCACAGGCAAAAAAAAGTAGCAACGATAATCCCATTTTTCATTTTAGGAAAAATTTATCTATTTGTTTAAAGATATGACAAAAATATTAAACATTTTTTATGTTATTTTGTTTGATATTATTTAATTTTACTTAAACATTTTTTAACTAATTCCTATATATATGAAAACGCTTTTACTTAGTATGCCGCTTTTTGCGGATGTTTCGAAAATTGCAACCGATGACTATGTCGGGTTTACATTCTTTGTGGGTTGCATGGCCATGATGGCAGCTTCTGCCTTTTTCTTTTTATCAATGAACGATTTTGATAAAAAATGGAAAACGTCGATCTTGGTTTCAGGGTTGATTACGTTTATTGCCGCAGTACACTATTGGTACATGCGTGATTATTGGGCAGGCGTAGGTGAATCCCCAACATTCTTCCGTTATGTTGATTGGGTATTGACCGTACCTTTAATGTGTGTTGAATTCTATTTGATACTTAAAGTCGCGGGAGCGAAAAAATCTTTGATGTGGAAACTGATTTTCGCCTCTGTGGTCATGCTCGTAACCGGATATTTTGGCGAAGCTGTTTATACCACCGGGTCAGGACCAGCATTATGGGGACTTATTTCAGGTCTTGCCTATTTCTACATCGTCTATGAAATATGGTTCGGTGGAGCTAAAAAACTGGCTGAGGCTGCAGGTGGACCTATTTTGTCAGCACACAGAACATTATGTTGGTTTGTATTGGTGGGTTGGGCAATTTATCCAATAGGCTATATGGCCGGAACCACAGGATGGTATGACGGTATTTTTGAAGGCTTAAATATGGATGTCATCTATAATATCGGTGACGCCATAAACAAGATTGGATTTGGTCTTGTTGTCTACGGTGCGGCCGTTGCCGCCCGAAATAAGGCATAATCCAGTATTTAGTTGGTTACTTAGAAGAAGCCCTAACCTGAGTTTAGGGCTTCTTTGATTTGAGACAAATCATTTATTTGATCCCCTTAGGTGCTACAGGGTTAAAATTGTACATAGTCTTTAAGACATTATATAGTTCTGGGTGACTTGCGTGAAAAGTATCGGGGGTCTCTATAAAATTCTCAGTGATTACGGCTAAAAATTCATATGGATTCTTCTTGGCATAATTTCGAAAGTAACCTGAATCCAGTGTAGTAAGCACAAATTCCTTATCGTTAAACAGTCTTTCCAGTTTTCGAAAACCCCATTGAAATCGAAGGGCGCCCCATGAATTCTTGCCTTTAGTCTCAAAATAAAGTGCATGGGCAAATTCATGTATGGCCAAATTAATATTATCAGAGTCATCTTCAAATCCGAAAACCAAGGTATCGGCGGCGAAGGCCAAAGCTTTTAACCCAGGATTATACTCCCCTAAATGATAACGTTTGTTGAATGATGAATAGTAGTCCGTTGGGTGGATTACGATTCGGTGTATACTTCTTATAAATTTATAGTTCTTAAAACCCAAGGTCAATAGCATGCCTGCACTACTAATTAAAAGTATGGTATCTTCTTTATCAAAGGATTCTGACTTGAAAGTAAATGTCTTCTTTGCCCTAAACCATGCTACTCTTTTGTACAATTTTTCCTTTTGGCTTTCATCAAGATGCTTAATCGCTTCAATACGTTTAAACAGTAATCGTTTTTCAAGGTCCTTTAAAGGTATTGGCCTAAAGAAAGGGTTTAGGTCATATAGCCCTATAGCGTAATATAGGATATATAAAAAGTAGCTAAGAATGAAAAAAAGGCAGCCAAAAGCGAATATGTTGACCCAAACATTATCCAATACTACATCCTTTCTGGTACCTCAACGCCTAACAAGCGAAACGCATTTTGAATTACCCCACCAACCTTTTTAGCTAGTTGAACCCTAAATTGCCTCTTTGTTTCATTGGGCTCGCCAAGTATCGATACCTGTTGGTAAAACGAATTGAATTCCTTGACCAAATCATAGGTATAATTGGCTATCAAAGCAGGGCTGTATTGTTCAGCGGCCATTTGTACCGTTTCAGGAAACAATTGTACTTGCTTTAACAACTCCTTTTCTTTTTGGTGTAATTCTAACGTGGTTTCGAAGGCATTGGTAATTGCCATATCATCGGCTTTGCGTAAGATGGACTGTATACGGGCATAGGTGTATTGAATGAATGGACCGGTATTACCCTGAAAATCAACGGATTCCTCAGGATTGAATAGAATACGCTTTTTAGGGTCAACCTTAAGAATGTAGTATTTCAACGCCCCTAAACCAATAGTCTTGTACAACTTTTGCTTTTCTTTGTCTGAATACCCCTCTAACTTGCCCAGTTCTTCTGAGATTGAAGCAGCAGTTTGGGTCATACTATCCATCAAATCATCGGCATCGACCACGGTGCCTTCCCTGCTCTTCATTTTTCCGGATGGTAGGTCTACCATTCCATAACTCAAGTGATGTAATTTCCCCGCCCAAGAGTAGCCTAATTTTTTTAGAATCAAGAACAAGACCTTGAAATGATAGTCTTGCTCGTTACCCACGGTATAGACCATACCATTGATATCTGGAAAATCGGTTACCCGCTGAATTGCCGTACCAATATCTTGGGTCATATAGACGGCCGTACCATCAGACCGCAATACTATTTTTTCATCCAACCCCTCATCAGTGAGATCGATCCAAACACTACCATCATCCTTTTTAAAGAATACCCCTTTTTCAAGTCCGTCTTTCACCACGTCACGCCCCAAAAGATAGGTGTCACTTTCGTAATATAACGTATCAAAATCCACACCCATATTCTTATAAGTAGTATCAAAGCCTTCATAGACCCAGCCATTCATCTTTTTCCAAAGGGCTACGATTTCGTCGTTACCAGCTTCCCATTTGCGAAGCATTTCCTGGGCTTCCACAAGTATAGGGGCCCCTTTCTCCGCTAAGTCTTTTTGCATCCCTTTGGCAACCAACTCGGCTATTTCAGCTTTATAGGCTTGATCAAAAGCCACATAGTATTTCCCTACAAGATGATCCCCCTTTAAACCGGAGGATTCTGGGGTCTCACCATCACCGAACTTTTGCCAGGCCAGCATGCTCTTACAAATATGGATACCGCGATCGTTAATGATTTGGGTTTTATACACTTTGTGTCCTGCAGCCTTTAAAATTTCAGCTACTGAATAGCCCAAAAGGTTATTGCGAATATGCCCCAGGTGCAATGGTTTATTGGTATTTGGTGAAGAGTACTCCACCATAATGGCATCTTTTGTATTCCCTTTGGCATATCCATAGTTCTTTTGACTACAAATCGCATTGAAAAACTCAATGTAGTACTTTTCAGAGATGACCAAGTTTAAAAAGCCTTTCACTACATTATACATTGAGACCTCATCAACATGGTTTTCAAGGTATTCCCCAATTTGATTTCCAATCTGAACAGGATTACCTTTTAGCATTCGAAGCATCGGAAAAACCACTACCGTAACATCACCTTGAAAGTCTTTTCGTGTGGGTTGGAATTCAACACTGGAAAGTTGTACACCGAAAATCGCCTGTACCCCTTCTTTTACTTTCTGTTCCAAAACCTCTTGTAGCTGCATTGACTTCATATTTTAAGCGCAGCAAAACTACGTTTTTTTAAACTTTTTAGAGAAGATTAAGAAGCTTCAAACGCTTTGGTCATGGTATTTGCTTAAATTTAATCCATGCTACTAAATGTTTCGTACTCAGACAAAAAAATTACCAAGAAAATAGATGAAGCGGTCGGCAAACCCTTTACCTTGAAAGAACGTTTTAAAATGGGGGGTATTGGTTCCCCAAAATTGGGGATCGCCAAAGCCAGCGTCGAAATATACAATCTTCTGATTCTTGATAACAATACCAACATTTGTAATATTGAAATGCGGCCTAAAGGTATCATAGTCGGATTCCGCTCCCTATTGGAATCTTATGCACTAGTAATTCCGTATTACAAATTGACCATTTACAAGGGTGATTTTGCCGTATATTCCGTGCATGTCGATAATCATTTTATCAAAGTAAGGTCAGACACCAAAGCCATACAGAAATTCTTTAGAAAGTTATTGGACCATAAAGCTGATAATCTACCTACCTCAATAGAAGATTTATGAAGATATTACTTACTGGTGCCAACGGTTATATTGGCATGCGATTACTACCTCAGTTATTAAAAAAGGGGCATGAGGTAGTTTGCGTAGTACGTGACGAAAAGCGATTGTCGGTAGATTTTAGCACTAGAAAAAAGATTCAAGTCATTGAGATCGATTTTTTGGATGAAGGTTCAGTGGATACCATTCCTAAAGATATCGACACGGCGTATTACCTTATCCATTCCATGACATCATCAATAGCCGATTTTGATGAAAAAGAGGCGATGGCAGCGCGAAGGTTCAATACACTTCTTGAGAATACCGATTGCAAACAAGTAATTTACCTAAGCGGCATCGTAAATGACAACAAGCTATCAAAACACCTCTCATCACGAAAAAATGTGGAAGACATCCTTTATCAGGGGAAATTTCATCTTACCGTACTTCGGGCTGGGATCATTGTGGGCTCAGGTAGTTCTTCTTTTGAGATAATACGTGATCTTTGCGAAAAGCTTCCCTTTATGATTACCCCGAAATGGGTGCTGACCAAATCACAGCCCATCGCCATTCGGGATGTCATTAATTTTTTAATGGGGGTACTACAAAATGAGAATACCTATGATAGGTCTTTTGATATCGGTGGCCCCGATGTATTGACCTATAAACAAATGTTACATAAGTATGCCAAGGTAAGGGGCTTCAAAAATTGGATCTTCACGGTACCTATAATGACCCCAAAACTTTCATCATACTGGCTTTATTTTGTAACCTCAACGTCTTTTAAACTGGCGGTCAACTTGGTCGATAGCATGAAAATGGAAGTAGTCGCACGAGACAATGAATTGCAAGAGTTACTTGGTATTCAAACCCATACTTATGAAGAGGCCATAGCAATGGCCTTCAAAAAAATCGAGCAAAACCTAGTCATAAGCAGCTGGAAAGATAGTGTCGTTAGCGGCCAGGTAGATGAAGATCTCGAAAAATACATTCAAGTGCCGAAATATGGGGTACTTAAAGACGTGCAGTCCATTGCCATTGATGATGACCAAAAAGTCTTGGATAATATTTGGCGTATAGGTGGGGAACAAGGCTGGTACTATGGCAGTTGGTTATGGAAGATTCGTGGATTTCTCGACAAGTTGAATGGTGGTCCGGGCCTAAGAAGGGGGCGTACCAATGCAGATAAAATATTTCCGGGGGACGCCTTGGATTTCTGGCGAGTTTTATTGGCCGACAAAAAAACGAAACGACTTTTATTATTTGCTGAAATGCGATTACCGGGTGAGGCCTGGTTAGAATTTAAAATTGACAAGAACAATACCCTACACCAAATTGCCACGTTCAGGCCCAAAGGCCTTAGGGGTAGATTATATTGGTATAGTGTGCTCCCCTTTCACTATTTTATTTTTGGAGGCATGATTCGAAATATCGCGAAGGCCCAGTAATTGAAAATCCGTAAACCCTTTCAAAAAAATCACATCTTCTGGGCAACGATAACTGTATGATAGGCGTCTAAAAGATATAAACTTATGCCAATCAAAATATGAGATTCTTACGATCTATTTTCCTATTACTTTTCTATTTCTTGATAGTCACTGCCAAAGGCCAGACCATTACATCAAAAGTAGTTGATGCAAAGACCAAAAAGCCAATTGCTTACGCCACCGTACAATTTGCAGAAAACCAAGGCGTGATTACCAATGAAGAAGGTGTTTTTAGTTTTGCGATGGATGCCACGGGCAAGAAACTTGATTCCTTCTACATTTCAAGTATAGGATACGAGAAAAAGGGATTCCCTTTCGAACATTTTTCCGATACTGTCCTTTTTATAACCCCAAAAGCTATTGAACTAGGCGGGGTTTACCTTTTTGACAAAGAGCTGTCCGTTGACGATATCATTGAAAAAATGATTCAACGAATCCCTGAGAATACCAACAATGACCCTGTAAAACAACGGTATTTCTTACGTCAATCGATTTTTGGAAATATCCAAAAGGCGGATTTTGGTTTTGAAAAGTCGTCCATTGAAGAATTGAACAAAGAATTGATTGATAGTATTGCCGATGCCCTACCCCGATATTCGAGCCATTACACGGAGTCCCTTGGCGATTTTTACAAAACGAACAGTGCATATAAGGTAGATGTCATCAAAGCAGCTGAACTGTATGACAAAAAGAATATTGGATCATTTGAAGACCTGGCCAAACGTGTAGAGGTGATGCTGACAAAAAATGTCAAACCCGATTCTTATTTAAAGATCAAATCAGGAATTTTTAGCCAAAAGGTTCAAGTAGATTCCATTTTGAGTGATATTGAGGCGGAAGAAGCCGAAAAGCTAGAAAAAGAACTTCAAAACGACACTATTTCTGGGTTGGTTGACGGACAAAAACAAATTTTTGAGGAGCTACTTGGCGAAATATTTTATCAAGAGGACACCAAACTGAATGTTGTCAATAAAAATAGGAAATACGACTTCACACTTTCAGGATATTCTGAAATCGAGGAACAGGGGGTTTATGTCATTGACTTTAAACCCAAAAGAAGTGCAGACTTCAAAGGTCGCTTTTTTATCAACATCGAGGATTTTGCCGTGATGCGAATTGATTTTGAAAACTTGAAAAACCTTAAAAACTTCAGGTTACTCGGTATTTTTTATCGTGAGACACTATACAAAGGTTCCATGCAGTTTAGCAAACTCAAAAATGGTCGTTATGAACTGAAGTTTGCGGATTTTAATTTTGGGCGATGGTTCAGATTTGACCGCCCTCTTGATGTCATTGAAAAAAACAAGAACGTGAAAGGTCGGCGCAAACAAAATGAACTGCGTCTCAATATTGATTTCAGGCTTACAAACACAAATAAATGGGAGCTTGTCGTTTTCGAAAACACGCTTATTGACCAAACACAGTTTGACAATTTCGAAGAGGATAAAAGCAAGAAATCCACTTATATGCCAAGATACAACCCTGAATTCTGGGAAGGCTACAACATCATGGAGCCTAATCAAGCGATAAAGGGGTTTACCGTAAAAACGGAAGATTAAGCTTTAGGCAAAAACACCTCTGCCATCATACATCTTGCGCTACCGCCACCACAAGTTTCAATGGTATCTAAAGAACTATGAACGATTTTACAGTGTTTTTCAATGGCGGCTATCTGATCTTTTCGAAGACTATGGTACGCGGTTGAGCTCATGACCATAAGACGTTGATCATCGGCACCTATGACCTGAAGCATATTACCCGCAAAACAATGCATCTGTTGTTCAGTGATGGTTATAACTTCCTTACCGTTCTTTTTCAAATGTTCAACTACGTTTTTACGCTCTTTTTTATCATCTATGGTAGCCGTACAAATAACTGCAAAGGTTTCTGCCATGGCCATCATGACATTGGTATGATATATAGGTAGGCGTTCGCCATTCACGGTTTGATTTGCCGTAAAGATGACGGGAAAACAATCAAAATCCTCACAAAATTCAATGAACAATTCTTCGTGGGCCCTTTCTGAAAGCGCACAATATGCCTTTTGATTTATCCTATCCTTTAAAATACTACCTGTTCCCTCTAAAAAGACCCCCTCCTCCTCAGCGGCTGTGTAATCTATAATATTGTCTATTCGAAAACCCTGCTCTTCGAGGACATCAAAAACATCCTCCCTCCTTTCCTTTCTCCTATTCTCGGCAAACATAGGGTACACCACGACGGTTCCACTATCATGAAAAGAGACCCAGTTGTTCGGAAATATGGAATCAGGGGTATCCGTCTCGACCCTATCTTCAATCACAATCACGGTCACCCCATTTTGACGAAGCACCTCGACAAAATCATCAAACTCTTTCTGGGCCATCTTATTGATCATGTCGTTTTTGATAGCAAGGTCTTCTTGAAAATAGTTGTTCACCGCGGTCTGCTCGTTCATTCGAAAAGCAACTGGACGAATCATTAGTATGGTATTGGTAATTTGCATAGATCAAAAAAAAGTTTCGCTAAAGTAATGATTACATCAGTGATATTGTAACAAAAAAATGAGGTCATTATCTTTAAGAAAGAATAAAGAACAATGTTTAAAAAGTACCTTGGCAAATACAATGATCTTACACTGTTTCTAGTGCTTATCCCCTTTATCAACACCATTAACTATCACCTGACGTATGCCACGATCCGGTGGGATTGGTATACCTATACCACCTATGCAATAGATACGGCCACCGGATTTGTTGCATGGTACTTAATACGGATGGTAATAAATCGACTAGATATAAAAATGCCTTATGAAAGCGCTTTTTTGAAACGAATCTTATGGCAAGTTTTCATCACCAATATCGTCGCACAGGGATTCATTGTTGTTGAGACTGAAATTATCAATGCCCTATTCGGAAGTGGCCCGTTGCCCACTAAATTCTACACGTATAATTTGTTTATTTTCTTTATCTGGATCTTGGTCGTAAACGGCATCTATATTGGGTTTTATTTACATCACCAATGGAGTACTTCGCAACGTGTTCATGAAGAAGAATTAAAACTACGCTCAACAGGTCTTGAAATTTTATTGGGCAATACCAGAAGGAATATTCCCTTTGAGCAAATCGCATTATTTTATGTCGATGAAAAAACCACCTATCTAAAAGACCAAGATGGCAAGGATTATATTATCGATGGCTCACTGAATAAAATTATGCCCAGTTTACCAAGCGAGCTCTTCTTTCGTCTAAACAGGAAATATATCATACATAGAAACGCTATTATCGGCTATCGAAAAGAAGTAAACGGAAAATTGGAAGTTGAATTTCAAGTTGCTGACAACAAAGTAAAATCAATTGTAAGCCGCACCACTGCCCCGGTTTTCAAAAAATGGTATTCGGTCACCTCATTGGTGATCTGATCCAAAAGAAAACAAGACACTTTATCCTAAAAAATAATACACCTCATCATCTTGGGCCCTGACAAAGCTCGAATGACGGATTCTTCAATTGATATTTGGCAAAAACTATCAATCATAATACGAACTTGAATTTTCTGCATGTACAATTCACATCATCGATTCATGTGGGTTACAGAAGGCATTCAAATTTTTTGAACCTGCCTGACGGTGAGCGGGAATTCAGAAAAAATCAAACAGATGAAAAAATTAATCTTCTGGGTAGGCTTGTTTTTTTTGGCCAGTACCCTTCAAGCACAGAAAAATGAATTTCCTAAAGAAAGACAAGATGCGGTAAAAGGTGTTCTTAAAAATTATACTGAAATGGGTATTCCTGGTCTAGCCCTAACCGTATACACCGAAGAAACCGGTTTTTGGTCGCATGCAGAAGGGTTGTCCAATATAGAAAACGGGATTGCGTTGACCAATGACCATTTATTTTACTTGCAAAGTGTCAGTAAAACGTATATGGCCGTAGTCATCTTGCAATTATATGAAGAAGAAAAACTAGATTTAGACGACCTCTTGACAAAATACTTGGACCAAAACTGGTTGACCGACAAAAAGGGAGTTGACAAGATTACCCTTAGAATGTTATTGAACCATACTTCTGGGCTACCCGAGTACAATTATGACCCAATTCTGGTATCGAAAATCTTACACGAACCCCAAAAAGTACTCTCGGTAGAAGATTTACTATCCCATATTAAGGGTAAACCGATGGATTTCGAGCCTGGCAGTAAATATTCGTATAGAAATACCAACTATGAAGTACTTTCATTAGTGGCCGATAAAATTACCGGTGACCATATTGCCTATATGGAAAAACACATTTTCAAAAGACTTGGGTTGTCATCAACCTTTTATCTATCAAAGGATAATATCGACCAAGAATTAAATATCGCCGATGCTTACTGGGATGTTTTATTGGAAAGCATACCTGTGAACATTTCAAAATTACAACGGGTCAATGTCTCTTCAATGAAAGGTGACGACGGAATCGTGACCTCTACAAAAGATGCCGTTCTTTTTCTCAAAGGCCTGATCTCAGGAGAACTACTACGACCTACCACCTTAGCATCGATGCAAGAATTTGTACTGAACGAAGCAGGTGACAAAAGATATGGACTAGGAATTCAATATTATGATTTGGATGTCACCTATGCCCTGGGCCATTCGGGTGGGGGCATGGGAGCAGGGTGTGTATTGCTCTATTTACCAGAATTAAATGCAATTGTCTTTATGGCGACCAACTTCAATACTATGATGGAATCACCTATTCGTAAAAAAGCCGAAAATTTACAATTGGATATTCTAAAAGCCCTGTTCATGTAAGATCACTCCCTAATCAAGGGTAGTGTACTACAACGAAGTAATCCCTCTTGCTTTGCAATTTCGGCATAAGGGATTTCTTCTACGATAAACCCTTGATTTCTTAACCAATTGTTCAATCTTGTGAAACTTTGTTCTGAAACGACCACCTCTGGCGAAATAGAGAAGACGTTACTGAACATCTGATACATTTCATCAGCGGTAATCTCAAAGATATTCCCAGGTCCAAAATAATTGACCAACCATTGGTATTCTTCTTCGACCAAAAACCCATTTTTATGTAAAATCGCCTTGTTTTTTCCGATTGGTTGAAAACAACAATCCAAATGCAGGGCATTGGCCTTAGCATCAGTATTGGATTTACGAAGTTCAAAGGGCTTTACTATTTTATTAGGGAATTGCGCTTCTAAAAATGATACAGCTTCTTTATTCGTTCTTGCCGTGATGTACTCTGGATAATCATCCGCAGTGTACGTACCAACAAAAATATAGTCGTTCCATGGCATGACGTCACCACCTTCAATATGAACTTGCTCAGGTGGGTAAACCACTTTTTCGGCAGGGATTTCATCAACAATATACTTTATGGCCTGAAATTCTTTCTCACGATCTGGAAGGATATTCGCATGGAAAAGTTTATCATCGATTACAAAGGCAATATCACGTGAGAATATCTGATTGACATCTTTGAGTACTTTTGGTCTAAAAACCTGAACTCCATATTTTTCAAAGACCTTGGCAAAAGCATCCATCTCGAAGACCATGTCTTCCTCTTTAGGGTATGTACCCGCCAAGATATGTGCGAGCGATTTAGGGTCATAGGCTTCTTCAGCTTTTGGTACTGGACCACAGCTTTGTGCAGTACCCAGAACAACAGCCTTTAGTGGTGCGGTTTCATCTTTAATATTCAATTGAAGCATTACCGTCGTTTTAAGGGTTAGTTATCTTTTCACAAAAAAAGCCCTTTTATGCTATAAAAGGGCTTTTGTTTTTATTAAGGTAGCAATCTACCTTTTATCTACTTCGACAAAAGGACGATGGTTCTCACCAATATAAATTTGACGAGGTCGACCAATCGGTTCGTTTCTTAAACGCATTTCCCTCCATTGGGCAATCCACCCCGGTAATCTGCCCAAAGCGAACATTACCGTAAACATATCCGTTGGTATTCCTAAAGCGCGATAAATAATTCCAGAATAGAAGTCCACATTGGGGTAAAGCTTCCTTTTTACGAAATATTCATCTTCCAACGCTTCTTTCTCCAATCCCTTGGCAATATCCAAGATAGGGTCATTGATACCTAAATCCGCCAAAACCTCATCAGCGGCTTTTTTAATGATTCTCGCACGTGGATCAAAGTTTTTATAAACACGGTGACCAAAGCCCATTAATCTGAATGGGTCTTCTTTATCTTTGGCCTTGGCCATATATTTTTTAGTATCACCACCATCAGCTTCAATAGCTTCCAACATTTCAAGAACGGCTTGGTTGGCACCGCCGTGCAATGGGCCCCATAGTGCCGATATACCGGCAGAAAGTGATGCAAACAGTCCTGCATGTGACGACCCGACTATCCTTACTGTTGACGTCGAACAATTTTGTTCGTGATCGGCATGTAAGATCAATAATTTATCCAAGGCATCTATGACGATCTTATTCCGTTTGTACTCTTGGTTTGGCCTTTTGAACATCATTTTATGGATGTTCTCTACGTAACCTAAAGAATCGTCACCATAATCTAATGGAAGTCCCATTTTCTTACGCATCGCCCAAGCAACCAACACAGGAAATTTAGCTAGTATACGAACAATGGAATTATACATGGCATCATTGGATGCTACATCTACAGATCCCGGATTAAAAGCCACCAAGGCACTTGTCAATGAAGATAAAACACCCATGGGGTGTGCCGATTTTGGAAAACCATCCAAAATCTTTTTCATCTCCTCATCTACATGGGACTCATTTTTGATATCAAGATGAAAAGCGGCCAATTGCTCTTTATTGGGCAACTCCCCAAAAATCAATAAATAGGCTACCTCAAGAAAATCCGCTTTTTCAGCCAACTCTTCAATGGAATATCCGCAATACCTTAAAATACCTTTCTCACCATCTAAAAAGGTAATGGCGCTTTCGCATGAGCCCGTATTCTTATAGCCAGGGTCAATTGTGACCATACCACTCAAGCCACGCAGGGTTTTAATATCGATTGCCAATTCATCTTCCGTTCCTTCGATTACCGGAAACTCATATTTTTTACCTTCAAATTCAAGAGTAGCAGTTTTTGACATGTACGTATATATTTGTTAAAATTAAGACCTTAAATTTAAGAAAAATGGAAGCTCTTAACAATTAAAGCGTTAAAAATTGGATTATTCTTAACAGAATAAAAACAAGTGTAAAACAAGTTACAATTGATACAGTTTTGAGTAATAGGCATCCACTGACTTCTGCCAGGTAAAACGCGCTTTTTTGGCGTTGGCCTGAATCTTTTTCCAAGTCGGTTTGTCATTGACGAAAACATCAAGTGCCAAATCAAAAGTGGCGAGCATATCCGCTATTTTCTCATCGTATTTGTCGCCCCCAAAACCAAAACCTGTCTTCATATGTTTAACGGTATCTATCAGTCCGCCGGTATGGTGCACCAAACATGGGTTTCCATTACGCATTGATAACATTTGACTAATGCCGCAAGGTTCAAAAAGACTTGGCATAAAGTAGAGGTCAGATTCTAAGTACATGGAATCTATAAGACTTTCTGATTGCCCATTGGTGAATATAAAGTTTTTGTGCTTGTAGCTCATTTCACGAAAGAGCTCTTCATATTCGGGTGCCCCGGTACCCAACAAAATGAAAATACCATCAACTTTTTCAAGTTTTTGCAGTATTTCGACAAAAGCCTCTGGCGAGCGTTTAAAAAAATAGAATTTTTGTTCGGTCAATCTAGCGACGCTTGAGACTATAAATTTGGGGCGAGTACCTACGTATTGCATGATTTTCTCTCCGGTATGTGCCAAAAAATCAGCTTTGTATTTTTTTGATTCTTCTTGTAACCACTTAAAAAGGGCCTTTACCGTATTTCGATAAATGTGGCCTTTCTCCTCAACATTGACGTTCTTGTAGTTACAGCCATTGAGTATACCGAACAGTCGTTCTTCTTTATTGGCCTGTTGCAGGTCTTTTTCCAACCCCTCACCCCCTATAAACTGTGGCGGGTCACTTGGTTTCATTACATCTTCTTTGTACGATGGGGAAACGGTATGGACAGCATCTGCAAAACGAATACCCACTGCCATTAGATTGATGCAATCGGGATAACGGTAATCAAGCAGGCTCTCCTCATCATAACGAACATCTGGGAACCAATTTCGTACTGAAGAATAATTGTTCTCAAAAGGCCTTATACCCTGAATTGCGAGATTATGGATACTATACACAAATCGAATCTTTTTCAGGTTCTCGTACCTCAAATGGTACTCCCGTAAAAAAAGTAATAGGCTACTGTGCCAATCATGGAGATGGATAACATTTAGTTCTCCGAACACCTCTTGTTTTACTGCCTCGGCAACGGCTGTACAGAAAATAAAATATTTAATGGCATCGGTAAAAAAAGGTTCCTCTGGATCATCATGGTAGATATGTGCAATTCCCCCAGCCTCGATTTCTGGATGGTGTATCACATAATGATGAATATTCTGAATAGTTTTTTTTGGCTTTACCTGATATAGTTCCGCGGTATAGTTCAGGCCCCTCAATTCAAAGTTTAACGTAGTTATGAAATCTTGACCTTGGTGCAGCCTACCATAAGACGGTACTACTACATGCACCCTATCGCCACTTTCGGCTATTTGTCTCGGTACATCACGAACCACATCACCCATGCCACCCGCCTTACAGTTCGCGATTGCATCGTTTTCGGCTGCGGCAAACAAAAAATTATTCATCCATTTAATTTTTTTCGAGCGATAATATACGTTTAAAACAGCGCAAAAAAAAGCCTTTCAAAATAAGAAAGGCTCTTTTCCATATTAAAAAATCTTTAGGTTTATTTTACTTTGAACGCTTTCTCTTGTGGGTAATATGCAATTTCACCCAGTTCTTCTTCTATACGCAACAATTGGTTATACTTCGCCATTCGGTCACTACGTGAGGCAGAACCTGTTTTAATCTGTCCGGTATTCAGTGCTACGGCTAGATCGGCAATCGTATTGTCTTCCGTTTCGCCCGAGCGATGCGACATTACAGAGGTATACCCCGCATTTTTCGCCATATTTACCGCAGCTATGGTCTCTGTCAATGTACCTATCTGGTTGACCTTGATCAAAATGGAGTTGGCTATACCATTTTCAATTCCGCGAGAAAGCCTTTCCACATTCGTCACAAAGAGGTCGTCACCAACCAATTGAACCTTATCCCCTATTTTTTCAGTCAAGAGTTTCCAACCATCCCAATCGTTTTCATCCATTCCATCCTCAATGGAAATAATCGGGTATTTTGTGGACAAATCGGACAAGTATTGTGCTTGTTCCTCAGAAGTCCTGATTTTTCCTTTATCCCCCTCAAATTTGGTGTAATCGTACTTTCCATCTACATAGAACTCGGCAGCCGCACAATCCAAGGCAATCATCACATCATCCCCCAACTTATAGCCAGCTTTATCAACAGCTTTTGCAATGGTATCCAAAGCGTCTTCCGTACCACCTTCCAATGTAGGGGCGAAACCACCCTCGTCACCAACGGCAGTACTTAAATTACGATCATGAAGCACTTTCTTAAGGTTATGGAAAATTTCGGTTCCCATTTGCATTGCATGGCTAAAGTCTTTGGCTTTTACAGGCATAACCATAAACTCTTGAAAAGCAATTGGTGCATCAGAATGTGATCCCCCATTTATAATGTTCATCATTGGAACTGGAAGGGTATTGGCACTTACGCCACCCACGTATCGATACAAAGGCATTGAAAGCTCTTCAGCTGCAGCTTTTGCAACGGCCAAGGAAACTCCCAAAATCGCATTGGCACCTAACTTCGATTTGTTTGGTGTTCCGTCTAAATCGATCATGGTTTGATCGATATAATTTTGTTCAAAAACCGACGCACCCACCAATTCTTCAGCGATTACGGTATTCACATTGTTAACGGCCTTACCGACACCTTTACCCATAAATGAATTACCGCCATCACGTAGCTCAACAGCTTCATGCTCACCCGTTGAAGCACCTGAGGGCACCGCAGCCCTACCAAGCACGCCATTTTCCGTGATCACATCTACCTCGACCGTAGGATTACCTCGAGAATCTAAAATTTGTCTTGCATGGATATTGATAATAACACTCATTGTCTTTTAATTTATAGTTGTAAAATCTTTAACGAAGATACGAAAGGCCACGTTTTTAACTTCATGATAACCAACATAAAAACGAAGCAAACACCTTAATAAACCAACTATAACGTTTTAGTTGACACTGGCTTTAATTGCTTCGAAAAATTGATCGAAAAGATAATCAGCATCATGTGGTCCTGGGCTTGCCTCTGGATGATATTGCACCGAAAAAACATTCTTGTACTTCATCTTGATTCCGGCAACGGTCTGGTCATTTAAATGGGTGTGGGTAACCTCTAAATCAGGATGTGCCTCAGCCTCTTCTTTGTTTATGGCGAAACCATGGTTTTGAGAGGTAATCTCACCCTTACCGGTCATTAGGTTCAAGATGGGATGGTTAATTCCGCGATGTCCGTTGTGCATTTTGTAGGTAGAAACCCCATTGGCCAATGCCAATACCTGATGGCCCAAACAAATTCCGAAAAGTGGCTTGTTCCCCTTAAGTATTTCTTTTGTCGCCTCTATTGCCTCGGTCAGGGGTTCGGGATCGCCGGGGCCGTTTGAAATGAAATAGGCATCAGGATTCCAATCGGAAAGTTCTTCTTTAGAGGTATTGTAGGGGTACACTTTTATATAAGCATCACGCTTGGCCAAATTTCGAAGAATATTCTTCTTGATACCAATATCTAGCGCAGAAATTTTATACGTAGCATTTTCATCACCAAAAAAATAAGGTTCTTTAGTAGACACTTGTGAAGCTAATTCAAGACCTTTCATGCTAGGCACTTGCTTCAATTCTTTTTTCAAATCTTCAATAGCATCCACACGCGTAGAGATTACGGCATTCATGGCGCCATTATCCCTGATATAGCTGACTAAGGCACGGGTATCAACATCAGAAATTGCAAAAAGGCCATTCTTCCCCAAAAACTCCAACAAACTTGAGTCAGCACTAGGCCGTGAATAATTGTAGCTAAAATTCTTAACAATGAGACCTGCAATCTTAATGGAATCTGATTCCATTTCATCATGATTGGTTCCATAATTGCCAATATGCGCATTGGTCGCCACCATTAGTTGTCCATAATACGACGGATCGGTGAAAATTTCTTGGTACCCGGTCATTCCAGTATTGAAGCATACTTCTCCAAATGCCGTACCTTCCCTATCGCCAACGGCTTTCCCATAGAAAACGGTTCCATCTTCTAATAATACAAGTGCTTTCTTTCTCGTTTGGTATTTCATCTCGTAAATAAAATTTCACAAAAAAACATAAAAAAAGGATACGTTTTAGCGTATCCTTTCATCTATTATAAACTAATAATTAACATGTTATTCTTCAGAATCATCTGTTGGTGTTTCTACAACCGGGGCGGTCTCTACCTTTTTACCACCACCTCTTCTACTTCTCCTCGTAGATTTCTTTTTCGGTTTGTCTGCATTGTAAGTTTCATTGAAGTCAACCAACTCTATCATAGCCATATCAGCGTTGTCACCCAATCGATTACCTAATTTGATAATTCTGGTGTATCCACCTGGCCTTTCACCGATTTTCTCAGAAACCGTTCCGAAAAGTTCTGTGACCGCATACTTGCTTCTCAAATTTGAGAAAACTATTCTGCGATTATGGGTACCTTTTTCTGTGGTTTGATTATTCTCAATCTTTGATTTGGTAATCAAAGGTTCAACGAACTGTTTCAAAGCCTTTGCCTTGGCAACCGTTGTATGAATTCTTTTATGCTCAATTAGGGAACATGCCATATTGGCCAACATCGCCTTTCTATGTGCGGCCGTTCTTCCTAAGTGATTAAATTTCTTTCCGTGTCTCATGTGCTTGTTTTATCATCTTGCTACCAAACCCGAACACTTCGAGGAGCAAAATATGATTATTAATCTTTATCTAATTTATATTTGGCCAAATCCATTCCAAACTGAAGCCCTTTGTTGATTACAAGTTCTTCCAACTCGGTCAATGATTTTTTTCCAAAATTCCTGAACTTCATCAAATCGTTCTTATTAAAAGAAACCAAATCCCCTAGGGTATCCACTTCAGCCGCTTTTAAACAATTCAACGCGCGTACCGACAAATCCATATCAACCAATTTGGTCTTCAAAAGCTGGCGCATGTGCAATGATTCTTCATCATAGGTTTCCGTTTGGGCGATTTCATCAGCTTCTAATGTAATGCGCTCATCAGAGAACAACATGAAATGGTGGATTAAAACTTTGGCAGCTTCCGTCAAAGCATCTTTTGGGTGTATGGAACCATCTGTTACAATCTCGAAAACCAACTTTTCAAAATCGGTCTTTTGTTCGACCCTAAAGTTTTCGATGCTGTATTTAACGTTTTTCACTGGAGTGTAAACCGAATCCACCGCGATACTTCCTAGTGGGGAATTTGATTTTTTATTCTCTTCAGCAGGTACGTAGCCCCGTCCTTTTTCAATGATGATTTCTAAGTTTACGGCGACTTTAGCATCCATATTGCAAATGACCAAATCGGGATTCAATACTTGATACCCTGAAATGAATTTTTGAAAATCACCTGCGGTCAATTGGTCTTTACCACTAACCGAAATAGATACGGTCTCACTTTCAACATCATCAATCTGTCTTTTGAAACGAACCTGTTTCAAGTTCAAAATGATTTCCGTAACATCTTCAACAACACCGGGTATAACAGAAAACTCATGCTCAACACCATCGATGCGTACCGATGTAATTGCAAAACCTTCCAATGAAGAAAGTAGTACTCTTCGTAATGCGTTCCCAACAGTTAATCCATAGCCAGGTTCCAAAGGGCGGAATTCAAATTTCCCCTCGAAATCTGTTGAGTCTATCATTATAACTTTATCGGGCTTCTGAAAATTAAGTAATGCCATAATTGGATCAGTGTTGTTTTTATTTAGAATATAACTCGACGATTAACTGTTCTTTGATGTTCTCAGGAATCTGAAGTCTCTCTGGTACGGCAACGAAGGTTCCTTCCTTCTTTTCGCCATTCCATGTAATCCATTCATAAACACTGCTATTATTCCCTAAAGAATCGTTGATAGCTTGAACGGATTTCGATTTTTCACGAACACCAACCACATCGCCGGCCTTTAATGAATAAGAAGGTATGTTCACCAACTCACCATTTACTGTAATGTGTCTATGTGACACCAATTGTCTTGCCCCTCGTCTAGTCGGTGCAATACCCATTCTGTAAACCACATTATCTAAACGTGACTCACAAAGTTGTAAGAGAACCTCACCAGTTACACCTTCTTTTCTTTTAGCCGATGCGAACAGGTTTCTAAACTGACGCTCTAAAATACCGTAGGTATATTTTGCTTTTTGCTTTTCCATCAATTGGATTGCGTACTCTGACTTTTTACCACGGCGACGGTTGTTACCGTGTTGTCCTGGAGGGTAATTCTTTTTTTCGAAGGCTTTATCGTCTCCGAAAATCGCCTCACCGAATTTACGGGCGATTTTTGATTTTGGTCCTGTATATCTTGCCATCTTCTTGTTTTAAGAAAGTGTGATTATGAATTAAGGCTTATCCTTCGATAATCTTCATACACTCTCAAGTGAAAATCCGCCATTGGCGGACCATATTAAATTAATTATACTCTTCTTCTTTTCGGAGGTCTACAACCATTATGTGGCATTGGGGTCACATCAATGATTTCTGTTACCTCAATACCAGAGTTATGAATGGAACGTATCGCAGATTCCCTACCGTTACCTGGCCCTTTGACGTAGACCTTTACTTTTCGCAATCCTGCTTCATGTGCCACTTTCGCACAATCTTCAGCTGCTACCTGAGCGGCATAAGGAGTATTCTTCTTAGAACCCCTGAACCCTTGTTTACCTGCTGAAGACCATGAAATTACATCTCCTTTTTTATTGGTCAAGGAAATAATGATATTATTAAAAGATGCCGTAATGTGTGCTTCTCCGTTTGAGTCAACAATTACTTTGCGCTTTTTTGTTGTCTTTGTATTTGCTTTTGCCATATTTTCTAGTTTCTAGCTGTTAGTTTTTAGTTATTGGAATCCTAGACTTTTACATTTCAAACAGATTCTTCTAACTTCTAAAGACTAATGACTACCGTTCTATTTATTATTTAGTTGCTTTTTTCTTATTGGCAACTGTTTTACGCTTTCCTTTTCTTGTCCTAGAGTTGTTTTTGGTACGTTGGCCCCTCAACGGGAGACCAGATCTATGACGAATACCCCTGTAGCATCCGATATCCATCAAACGCTTGATATTCAATTGGGTTTCAGACCTAAGCTCTCCTTCTATAGTGTACGAAGAAACTGCATCACGGATTTTACCGATTTCATCATCGTTCCATTCTGAAACCTTTTTATCCTCGCTTACGCCTGATTTTTCTAAAATCTCTTTGGCACGGCTCTTACCAATTCCGAAGATATAGGTAAGTGCAATTACACCTCGCTTTTGTTTTGGGATATCTACCCCTGCAATTCTTGCCATAATTACCCTTGTCTTTGTTTAAATCTAGGATTCTTTTTGTTGATTACGTATAATCTGCCCTTTCTGCGAACAATCTTGCAGTCAGCACTTCTTTTCTTTATTGATGCCCTTACTTTCATCCTTTACTTCTTAGTATCTATATGTAATTCTTGCTTTGGTCAAATCATATGGGCTCATCTCTAACTTCACTTTATCACCTGGAAGCAATTTGATATAATGCATACGCATCTTTCCTGAGATATGGGCCGTTACTACGTGACCATTTTCTAATTCAACACGAAACATCGCATTTGATAATGCTTCGATTATTGATCCGTCTTGTTCTATTGCTGGCTGTTTTGCCATTTTCTTAGTTGTTTGTTGTTCGTTGTTCGTTGTTCGTTTTTGCTAAACTCGTTTTACCATAAACCAGCAACCATCAACTTTAAACTAATTTTATGCTACTTTTCTATTTTTACCGGTTTTCATCAAACCATCATAATGCCTGTTCAATAAATAAGAGTTCACTTGTTGAACGGTATCAATGGCAACCCCTACCATAATCAACAATGAGGTACCCCCATAAAACAAAGCCCAACCTGCTTGAACGTCCATCAATTTTACCACGATTGCCGGCAAGACCGCCAATAACGCCAAGAAAACAGACCCCGGAAAGGTTATCAAAGACATTATCTTATCTAAATAATCACCTGTCTCTTTACCTGGACGTATACCGGGAATAAAGCCTCCACTGCGCTTTAAATCGTCTGCCATTTTATTGGTAGGCACTGTAATCGCAGTGTAGAAGTAGGTGAAAATTATAATCAATACCGCAAATAAAATGTTGTAGGCCAACCCGAAAATATCGGCAAACTGAACTTCCATCCATTGACCCGCCGCAGTATTATTGAATGTTCTACCAATCAAACTTGGTGCGAACATAATTGCCTGTGCAAAAATAATTGGCATAACCCCTGAAGCATTCAACTTTAAGGGGATATACTGTCGTGAACCCATTACATTTTTCTCATAACCACCGGAAGCGGTTCTTCTAGCATATTGAACGGGTATTTGACGTGTAGCCATTACCAACAAGACACTCGCTAAAATTACCAAGAACCAAACGATAAGTTCTATAAGGATGAACATGAGCCCCCCCGTGTTGTTAGCTGTTCTAGAGATAAATTCTTGAACAAAAGATTGGGGCATCGTCGCGATAATACCGATCATAATCAAAAGTGAGATACCGTTACCGATACCTTTATCCGTGATTTTTTCACCCAACCACATTGCAAACACACATCCGGTCACCAATATAATTACGGCAGGGACAATAAAATCAAGGCCTTTTCCTAAAATAAAGGCACTATCAGGAACACCGAGGGCACCCAAACCATATAAATAAGCCGGCGCCTGAACAATACAGATTGCAATCGTCAACCAACGTGTAATCTGGTTTTTTGTTTTTCTACCACTTTCACCTTCCTTATCCAATTTTTGAAGGTATGGTATTGCAATACTCATCAACTGCACCACAATGGATGCGGATATGTAGGGCATGATACCCAAGGCAAAAACCGATGCATTTGCAAACGCGCCACCTGTAAAGGCGTTCAAAATACCCAAAATACCATCACCTGCATTAGCGGACAGATTTGCCAATTGAGTGGTATCGATACCTGGAAGCACTACTTGGGCACCAAAACGGTATACCAAGAGCAAACCCAACGTAATTAGGATACGCTGTCTAAGCTCTTCAATTTTCCAAATATTCGATACGGTCTCAATAAACTTCTTCATAATATCTTAATTGTTATAAACTTATTGCCTCACCTCCAGCTGCTTCGATAGCTGCTTTAGCGGATGCACTAAATTTATGCGCGGAAACTTTAAGTTTGGCCTTCAATTCACCATTACCCAAAATTTTCACCAATTCGTTTTTTCTTACCAATCTATTTTCAAGCAAAGTATCAAAAGTAACCTCTCCCTTTACAACTTTGTTATCTACCAAGAGCTGCAACTTATCCAAATTCACGCCTTGATACTCTTTGCGATTGATATTTTTGAAACCAAATTTAGGTACACGTCTCTGTAAGGGCATTTGACCTCCCTCAAACCCAATTTTCTTTGAGTAACCAGATCTAGACTTGGCACCTTTGTGTCCTCTAGCAGCAGTTCCTCCTTTACCGGAACCTTGACCACGTCCAAGACGTTTTCCATCCCTGTTTACTGCCCCTTCTGCTGGTTTTAAATTACTTAAATCCATTCCCTTATCGTTTCTTTAAGCTTCCTCCGTGGAAACCAAGTGTTCTACTTTCTTTATCATTCCAAGGATATTAGGTGTTGCCTCATGTTCAACAACATGGCCAATTTTCCTCAGGCCCAATGCTTCAAGAGTCCTCTTTTGATTCTGTGGTCTCTTAATGGCACTTTTCAACTGCTTCACTTTAATCTTTGCCATTCTATTTATCCTTTAAAAACTTTTTCTAAACTAACACCTCTTTCTTTGGCTACTGCGCTAGCATCCCTCAACTGTAACAATGCATCAAATGTTGCCTTTACCACATTGTGAGGATTCGAAGAACCTTGTGATTTGGAAAGTACATCATGTACCCCCACAGCCTCAAGTACCGCACGAACGGCTCCACCCGCGATAACACCGGTACCTTGCGAGGCGGGCTTGATAAACACCCTTGCCCCACCGAATTTACCTTTTTGCTCGTGTGGCAATGTGGCCTTGTTCAAAGGAATCCTTACCAAGTTTTTCTTCGCATCTTCAATTGCTTTGGCGATGGCCGTAGCAACTTCTTTTGATTTTCCCAATCCATGGCCTACCACACCGTTTTCATCACCTACTACAACAATAGCAGAGAAACCAAATGCCCTACCACCTTTTGTAACCTTTGTAACCCGTTGTACGCCAACCAATCGGTCTTTTAATTCTAAACCTCCTGGCTTTACTAGTTCTACGTTTTTGTATTTCTGGTACATATTGATTTAGAATTTAAGTCCTGCTTCCCTGGCACCTTCAGCCAATGATTTTACTCTTCCGTGATACAAATTACCTCCCCTGTCAAATGCCACGGTTTCAATTCCGGCTTTTTTTGCCTTATCGGCAATAGCCTTACCTACAGCGTTAGCAACTTCTGATTTGGTGCCTTTTGCATCAATATCTTTATCCCTTGACGAAGCAGCGGCTAATGTTTTTCCATTAACATCGTCAATCAATTGGGCATATATTTCTTTATTACTTCGAAAAACAGACAAACGTGGCCTTGTTTCTGTACCAGACGAAATCTTTCTGATTCTTCTTCTGATCCGTAATCTTCTATTGGTTTTTGAAAGTCCCATAATGCACTACTATTAAGCTGATTTACCTGCTTTTCTTCTTATTTGTTCACCAACAAATCTGATTCCTTTTCCTTTGTAGGGCTCAGGTTTGCGAAAAGCCCTGATTTTTGCGGCAACTTGACCTACTAACTGCTTATCAAAAGATGTCAGTTTCACAACAGGATTTTTACCTTTCTCAGATGTTGTCTCAATTTTAACCTCAGGAGCTATATCCAAAACAATGTTGTGGGAAAACCCTAGGGCTAGGTCCAATTTTTGTCCTTGGTTGCTCGCTCTGTAACCGACACCTACCAGTTCCAACTCTTTGGTCCAACCCTTTGATACACCTTCGACCATATTCAAAAACAAAGATCTATACAAACCATGTTTCGCCTTGTGTTCTTTAGAATCTGATGGACGCTTTACCATTATGTTGCCATCTTCCATTGCAACCTCAACACCTGAAAATTCTTGGGTCAATTCGCCAAGTTTTCCTTTCACGGTAACGACGTTATCATTGATTTCAACCGTCACTCCCTCTGGGATCAAAACTGGATTATTACCTATTCTAGACATTATTTTATAGTATTTAGTAGTTCGTATTTAGTAGTTAGTTTTCACTTTCTGAAAAAGTCTGCAAAACATACTACCATACTTTGTACTCATTACTTTTTACTTAATTATTAATATACGTAACACAATACTTCGCCACCAACATTCTCTTGTTTAGCCTGCTTGCTAGTCATTACCCCATGTGAAGTAGAGACTATGGCAACGCCTAAACCGTTCAATACCCTTGGCAATTCTTCTGCTCCCGTGTACTTTCTAAGGCCTGGTTTACTAACACGCTGTAATTTTTTGATAACAGGAGCTTTTGTAAACTTGTCGTACTTAAGGGCAATTTTAATATTCCCCTGCACGGTATCGTCTTCAAACTTGTAACTAAGAATATAGCCTTGGTCAAACAAAATCTTTGTAACCTCTTTTTTCAAGTTAGAGGCCGGAATGTTAACGACTCTATGACCAGCTCTACTGGCGTTACGAATTCGTGTTAAATAATCTGATATTGGATCTGTAAGCATTTCTACTACTCTTTAATTCTGTTTACCAACTAGCTTTTTTCACACCAGGTATCAAACCTTGGTTGGCCATTTCTCTAAACGTTACCCTTGAAATACCGAATGTTCTCATGTAACCTCTTGGCCTACCCGTCAATTTGCAACGGTTACGCATACGCACGGGTGAAGCGTTTTTAGGAAGCTTTTGTAAAGCCTCATAGTCACCAGCTTCTTTCAAAGCTTTGCGCTTTGCCGCGTATTTTGCTACTGTTTTTGCCCTTTTTCTTTCACGGGCTTTCATTGATTCCTTAGCCATAATTACTTTTTAAAGGGTATTCCCAGTTCGGTTAACAATGATTTTGCTTCTTTATCTGTTTCGGCCGAAGTCACAAAAGTGATATCCATACCGTTGATTCTATTTATCTTATCGATATTGATTTCAGGGAAGATGATTTGTTCGGTAACCCCTAAACTATAATTTCCCCTTCCATCAAAACCTGTGGCACGCACCCCTTGAAAATCCCTAACTCGGGGCAAGGCAGTCGTAATCAATCTGTCTAAAAACTCAAACATACGTTCACCACGTAAAGTAACTTTTGCACCGATAGGCATCCCTTTACGCAACTTAAATGCTGCTACGTCTTTCTTGGAAATGGTAGCAACGGCTTTTTGACCTGTGATATTGCTTAACTCGTCAACGGCATGGTCGATAAGCTTTTTATCTGCCACAGCTGCACCAACACCGCGGCTGACCACAATTTTTTGCAGCTTGGGTACTTGCATTACATTTTTGTAACCGTACTCTTCAGAAAGCGCTTTTATCACGCGTTCCTTATATTCTTGTTTTAATCTTGGAATGTAACTCATAACTAGATTATTTCTCCAGATTTTTTAGAAACCCTTACTTTTTTACCATCCCTTACTTCATAACCCACTCGTGTTGCCTCGCCTTTTGAATCAACCAAGGTCAGGTTTGAAATATGGATAGGGGCCTCTTTTTTAACAATACCACCTTGAGGGTTTTTAGCACTTGGCTTCTCATGTTTTGAAACCATGTTAGCGCCTTCAATGATGGCTTTATTCTTTTCAGCATCAACACGCAACACTTTACCTTCTGTACCTTTATGGTCTCCGGCAGTAATTACAACTGTATCTCCTGTTTTTATTTTCAACTTTATCATCTCTTACAAATTCAAGTTCAAGCTCAAGCTCAAAATTCAAAAAACCAAAATGTTTCAACGAACAGCATTCTTGTATCTTGATTCTTTTGTCTTATCTCTTTTAAAGCACCTCAGGGGCCAATGAAACTATTTTCATAAACTGTTTGTCACGCAATTCCCTTGCAACAGGACCAAATACCCTTGTACCCCTCATCTCACCGGTAGGGTTTAGCAATACACAGGCATTGTCGTCAAATCGAATGTAAGAACCATCGGGTCTTCTAACTTCCTTTTTTGTTCTAACTACCACTGCAGTAGAAACGGATCCTTTTTTAACTCCGCCGTTTGGTGTAGCCTCTTTTACAGTAACCACAATCTTATCTCCGACAGAAGCATATCTTCTTTTTGTTCCTCCAAGTACGCGAATGGTAAGCACTTCTTTAGCACCTGTATTGTCCGCAACCTTTAATCTAGATTCTTGCTGTAACATAATTATTTAGCTCTTTCAAGGATTTCAACCAATCTCCAACATTTTGTCTTACTCAATGGTCGGGTTTCCATAATTTTTACGGTATCTCCTTCGTTGCAATCATTTTTTTCATCATGAGCAACGTACTTTTTGGTTTTCAAAACGAATTTACCGTACATCGGATGCTTTACACGCTTCACCTCAGCAACCACAATGGATTTTTCCATTTTGTTACTGGTTACTACGCCAATCCTTTCTTTTCTTAAATTTCTTGTTGTTTCTTCCATAAGGCCGAACCCGTTATTGTAATTCCCTTTTAGTTAACTCTGTCGCCAATCTCGCCACCGTTCTTCTGGTCTTTCTTATCTGCATTGGATTTTCTAATGGTGTCACGGCATGTGCCACTTTTAAATCAGCATACTCTTTCTTAGTTTCAGCTAATCTCTGCTGAAGCTCTTCAACCGATAGTTCTTTAATTTCTGATTGTTTCATTTCTTATCAGTTTATTTAAGCTGCGTCGTAATCTCTTGCGACAATAAATTTTGTTTTAACAGGTAGCTTCTGAGCTGCAAGTCTCAATGCTTCTTTAGCAACATCATGTGGCACCCCAGCAACCTCGAACATAATTCGACCTGGCTTAACTACCGCCACAAAATACTCAGGTGCACCTTTACCTTTACCCATACGTACTTCTAAAGGCTTTTTAGTAATAGGCTTATCCGGAAATATTTTAATCCACAATTGGCCTTGTCTTTTCATATACCTAGTTGCAGCAATACGAGCGGCTTCAATCTGACGGGATGTGATGAAGTGTGAATCCAAAGACTTGATACCAAACATTCCATTTGAAAGTTGGTGACCCCGTTGTGAAAGTCCCTTCATACGCCCCTTCTGGGCTTTGCGAAATTTTGTTCTTTTCGGCTGTAACATCTTACCTCTTCTTTACCTTAATTATTTTCTACGACGTTGTTGTCTCTTCCCTCCATCATTCTTACCTCCTTTATTACCAGTAGACAAACCTACTAACGGAGACAACTCGCGTTTACCATACACCTCACCTTTCATGATCCACACTTTGATACCCAATCTTCCATAGGTAGTATGTGCCTCAACCAATGCATAATCAATATCGGCCCTGAAAGTAGATAATGGAATTCTACCATCTTTATATGATTCTGAACGCGCCATCTCTGCCCCATTCAAACGACCTGAAATCTGAATTTTAATACCCTCAGCATTCATGCGCATTGCAGCAGCAATTGCCATTTTAATTGCACGACGATACGAAATTCTACTTTCGATCTGTCTTGCAACACTGGCGGCAACCAATTGCGCATCAACTTCTGGTCTTTTTATTTCATGAATGTTGATTTGAACCTCCTTATTGGTGATCTTTTTCAACTCTTCTTTTAGTTTATCAACCTCTTGACCACCTTTACCAATTATAATACCAGGTCTTGCCGTAGTTATGGTAATGGTAATCAACTTGAGGGTTCTTTCGATAATTACCCTCGAAACACTCGCTTTCGCTAAACGGGCATAAACGTACTTTCTGATTTTGTCATCTTCCGCCAACTTATCTCCGTAATCGTTTCCACCGTACCAGTTGGATTCCCATCCCCTGATAATTCCTAAGCGATTTCCTATCGGATTGGTTTTCTGTCCCATATTATGCTTTAGCTTCTGTGTTATTGTTAGCGCCCAAAACCATGGTGACATGGTTTGAACGTTTTCTAATTCTATGTGCACGACCTTGTGGTGCCGGTCTTAAACGTTTTAACATTGTTCCACCATCAACTCGAATCTCTTTGATAAATAGATTGGCATCTTCAATGTTACCATCTTCATTTTTAGCTTCCCAATTAGCAATCGCGGAAAGCAATAGTTTTTCCAATTTTCTGGAGGCTTCTTTAGGATTGAACCTTAAAATTGCCAAGGCCATTTCAATATTCTTTCCTCTTACCAAATCGGCAACCAATCGCATTTTTCGAGGCGAAGTGGGGCAGTTATTAAGTTTAGCAAAGGCCAACTCTTTCTTTTCTGCCTTGATTCTTTCAGCCATCTGTCTTTTTCGAACTCCCATAGCTTACTTTTTACCTTTATTTTTAGCACCGGCATGCCCTCTAAAAGAACGTGTTGGTGAAAATTCCCCTAATTTATGACCTACCATGTTTTCTGTAACATATACAGGTACAAATTGCCTACCGTTATGAACAGCTATAGTTTGTCCAACAAAATCAGGTGTTATCATTGAAGCTCGTGACCAAGTTTTGATTACGGACTTCTTACCTGACTCAACATTCTGTTGAACTTTTTTCTCTAAACTATGATGAACGTAAGGTCCTTTTTTTAATGAACGTGCCATTTACTTTTTCTTTTATTTCTTTCTACGTTCGATGATATATCTATTACTATCTTTCGTCTTAGAACGTGTTCTATAACCTTTAGCAGGAATACCATTCTTAGATCTTGGGTGACCACCGGATGCACGGCCCTCACCACCACCCATTGGGTGATCCACAGGATTCATTACCACTGGTCTTGTTCTAGGCCTTCTACCCAACCATCTACTTCTACCCGCTTTACCGGATACCAATAATTGATGGTCTGAATTGGAAACCGCACCAATTGTAGCCAAACAATTGGCTAAAATCAATCTCGTTTCACCTGATGGCAATTTAATAGTCACAAACTTTCCATCTTTTGCCATTAATTGCGCAAAAGTACCAGCACTTCTCGCCATAACGGCTCCCTGACCTGGACGAAGTTCTATGCAAGAAATTATGGTTCCTAAAGGTATATTGCTCAAAAACAATGCGTTTCCAATTTCTGGAGCCGCCTTATCACCTGAAACCACTTTTTGACCTACTTGAAGACCATTTTGGGCAACAACATATCTCTTTTCGCCGTCTATATACTCTAGCAGGGCAATAAATGCGGTTCTGTTCGGATCATACTGAATCGACTTCACCTCTGCAGCAACACCTTGCTTTTCCCTCTTGAAGTCGATAACACGATACCTTCTTTTATGACCACCACCCCTATGGCTCATGGTCATTTTTCCTTGACTGTTTCTACCTCCTGACTTTTTTAACGGAGCAAGCAAGCTTTTCTCCGGCTTATCAGTAGTAATCGCGTCAAATCCGTTTACTACTCTAAAACGCTGTCCGGGAGTGATTGGTTTTAATTTTCTAACTGACATTACTTGTCTTTATAGATTACTGTAAAAATCAATGATATCTCCTTCTGCCACATCAACGATCGCCTTTTTACGCGAATTCGTCTTACCGTGTTGAATACCGGTCTTTGTGTAGCGTGTTTTACGCTCTGGACCATAATTCATCGTTCTAACCTTTTCAACCGTAACACCATAAGCAGTTTCTACCGCTTCTTTGATTTGTAGTTTGTTGGCCTTAGGGTCAACATAGAAACCATAACGATTGAAAAGCTCGCTGTCAGCAGTCATCTTTTCTGTAATGATTGGCTTTATCAACACACTCATGATCTACTTATTTACTTAAATTAGATTCAATTCCTTCTAAAGCACTTTCCATAACCACTAAACTTTTAGCGTTAAGAATTTTGTAAGTACTTAATTCTGCGCTTTTTACAACTTCAGAACCTTTGAAATTTCGCGACGACAAATATACGCTATTATTCGAGTCACCCAATACAATCAAAGACTTTTTCTGTTCAATGCCCAAAGACTTCAAAACCTGAACAAAATCCTTAGTCTTAGGGGTCTCAAAACTAAAGTCCTCTACAACTAGCACAGCCTTGTCTTTTGATTTCAAGCTTAAGGCCGATTTACGCGCCAAACGCTTTACATTCTTGTTCAACTTTTGGGCATAATCTTTTGGTCTTGGACCAAAGATTCTACCACCACCTCTAAAAACCGGGGATTTAATACTACCAGCCCTGGCAGTACCAGTACCTTTTTGTTTCTTAATCTTTCTGGTACTTCCCGCAATCTCTGCGCGCTCCTTAGCTTTATGGGTACCTTGCCTTTGATGCGCCAAATACTGTTTAACATCCAAATAAATGGCATGTTCATTTGGCTCTATTCCGAATACATCCTTAGAAAGTTCGACCTTTCTACCTGTATCTTTTCCTTTAATATCTAAAACTGCTACTTTCATTACCTTACTTTTCTACGGTTACGTAAGCATTTTTATGACCAGGTATTGCTCCCTTAACAACAATAATGTTCTTTTCAGGAACCACTTTCAATACGCGTAGATTTTGAACGGTAACCCGTTCGCCACCCATTCTACCGGCCATCTTCATACCTTTAAATACCCTAGCAGGATACGAGGCAGCACCAATGGAACCTGGAGCCCTCAGCCTATTATGCTGACCATGGGTAGCCTGACCAACACCGCCGAAGCCATGTCTTTTGACCACACCTTGAAAACCTTTACCTTTTGACGTACCAATAACATCAACAAATTCCCCTTCTTTAAAAAGATCGACACCTACGGTATCACCTAATTTAAATTCTCCTTCAAAATCACGGAATTCAACGACCTTTTTCTTGGGAGAAGAACCTGCTTTTTTAACATGGCCTATTTCAGCCTTATTAGCACGCTTTTCTGCCTTGTCATCGAAACCGAGCTGAAGGGCACTATACCCGTCTACCTCTTCGGTTCTGACTTGGGTAACCACACATGGTCCAGCCTGAATGACGGTACAAGGAATGTTCTTTCCATTCTCGTCAAAGATGCTGGTCATGCCGATTTTTTTTCCTATTAACCCAGACATTTGATATTAATTATTAATTATTTCTTCAATCTATTCGCCAATTTAATGGCATTAAAAAAGGGTCAAGAAAATCCTCTGACCCAGATTTTTTTCTTTCACCGTTTTTCCCTCGCCCGCAGCTCAGGACATGTATCTCTTTTTTCAAAGAGCGTGCAAATTTACACTTTTATTTCGACTTCCACACCACTTGGCAACTCTAATTTCATTAAAGCATCAATTGTTTTGGAAGAAGAGCTATAAATATCCAATAATCGCTTGTAAGAACTTAACTGGAATTGCTCTCTTGATTTCTTGTTCACGTGCGGTGAACGTAAAACTGTAAATATTTTTTTGTGCGTTGGCAATGGTATTGGACCCGTAACCACAGCACCCGTCGTCTTAACCGTCTTAACGATTTTTTCAGCAGACTTGTCCACCAAATTGTGATCGTAGGACTTCAATTTAATTCTTATTTTTTGACTCATCTTCTGATATTTAAACCGTTACTCCTTTAGCTACTTTAATCACTTCTTCCGCAATATTACTTGGTGTCTCTGCATAATGCGAGAATTCCATTGTAGAAGTAGCCCTACCTGACGATAAGGTTCTTAATGCGGTCACATAACCGAACATTTCTGATAACGGAACTTCACCTTTAACAACTTTTGAACCTGCCCTATCACTCATGTCACTAATAGTGCCACGACGTCTGTTCAAATCGCCAACAATATCACCCATATTTTCCTCAGGGGTCAAAACCTCAATTTTCATGATAGGCTCCATCAACACGGAACGAGCAGCTTTTGCAGCAACTTTATATCCCATTTTTGCAGCCAACTCAAAAGATAATGAATCAGAATCGACAGGGTGGAAAGAACCATCCTTAAGGGTAACTTTCATACTATCCATTTCGAATCCGGCCAAAGGACCATTCTTCATAGCCTCTTTAAATCCTTTTTCAACTGAAGGAATATATTCTTTAGGTATGTTACCACCTTTTATTACATTAACAAATTCAAGACCTTCGACTTCATCACCTGCAGGTTCCATTGTAAATACAATATCGGCGAACTTACCACGACCACCGGATTGTTTCTTATAAACCTCCCTGTGATCGGCAACTTGCGTTATTGCTTCTTTGTATTCTACCTGTGGTTGTCCTTGATTGACATCAACTTTGAATTCACGTCTCAAACGATCAACGATAATATCCAAATGAAGTTCACCCATACCGGAAATAATGGTCTGACCGGAAGCTTCATCTGTTTTTACTTGGAATGTGGGATCTTCTTCAGCCAATTTAGCCAAGGACATACCCAATTTATCAACATCTGCCTTGGTTTTTGGCTCCACGGCAATACCGATAACTGGATCGGGAAAGTCCATACTTTCAAGAACAATAGGATGCTTTTCGGAAGACATCGTATCTCCAGTTTTGATATCTTTAAAACCTACGGCGGCACCGATGTCACCAGCTTCGATATAATCAATAGCATTTTGCTTATTCGAGTGCATCTGGTAGATACGCGAGATACGCTCTTTTTTACCGGAACGGTTGTTCAAAATATAAGAACCTGCATCTAATCGACCCGAATAAGCCCTAAAGAAGGCCAAACGACCAACAAATGGATCCGTGGCAATTTTAAAAGCTAAAGCCGCAAAAGGCTCTTTAGCATCAGGCTTTCTTGTGATTTCAGCTCCTGTATCAGGATCAGTACCAACAATATCATCTTTATCAATTGGTGAAGGTAGGTACCTACATACGGCATCCAACAAAAACTGGACTCCTTTATTCTTGAACGAAGAACCACATATCATAGGAATGATAGCGCGATCCATAACCGCGGCCCTTAGGGCAGCGTGTACTTCTTCTTCGGTGATGGAATCTTCATCTTCAAAGAACTTTTCCATCAATTCCTCATCATACTCCGCAACAGCCTCAATTAAAGCACCTCTATACTCCTTGACCTCAGCTTTCATTTCTTCAGGAATATCGATTACATCAAAAGTAGAACCAAATCCTTCTTCGTGCCATACGATAGCCCTGTTCTTTGCCAAATCAACGATTCCCTTAAAATCAGCTTCTTCACCGATTGGCAGAACGATTGGCACCGCATTGGAGCCAAGCATTTCTTTAACTTGCTTACAAACCATCAAGAAATTTGATCCTTGACGATCCATTTTATTCACAAAACCAATTCTTGGTACCTTATAGTTATCGGCCAATCTCCAGTTGGTCTCAGATTGTGGCTCTACACCATCGACCGCACTGAACAGAAAGACCAATCCATCAAGAACACGCAATGAACGGTTTACCTCAACTGTAAAATCAACGTGCCCGGGAGTATCGATAATATTAAAATGGTATCCTTTCGCATCAGCAGTTGGCTGACCATTTTCGGTTGGAAAGTTCCAGGTACAAGTCGTTGCAGCAGAAGTAATGGTAATACCACGTTCTTGCTCTTGCTCCATCCAGTCCATTGTAGCGGCACCATCATGGACCTCACCAATCTTATGACTCACACCGGTATAAAACAATATACGCTCCGTAGTCGTGGTCTTACCAGCATCAATATGTGCCGCAATACCTATATTTCTTGTGTATTTTAAATCTCTTCCCATTGCTAATTAAAATCTGAAGTGTGAGAATGCTTTGTTCGCTTCGGCCATCTTGTGGGTATCCACCCTCTTCTTGACCGCCGCACCTTCTTCTTTTGCAGCAGCCAAGACCTCTGCGGCCAGTTTTTGCGCCATTGATTTCTCATTACGCTTACGAGCGTAAAGAATCAACCACTTCATCGCTGTTGAAATCTTCCTATCTGGGCGTATCTGCATTGGTATTTGAAATGTGGCACCACCTACCCTTCTACTGCGCACTTCAACATGGGGCATTACATTTGATAAAGCATCTTTCCAAAGCTCTAATGCAGTTTTCTCTTCATCGGTGTTTTTTTCCGCTACAATATCAATAGCGTCATAAAATACCTTGAAAGCAACGGACTTTTTACCGTCCCACATCATCATATTCACAAATCGTGTCACCAATTGGTCACCAAATCTTGGATCTGGCAATAATGGTCTTTTCTTTGCCTGTCTTTTTCTCATCGTTTCTTACTAAAGTCTTTTAAATTACTTTTTTGGTCGTTTCGCACCATACTTAGACCTACGTTGCGTTCTACCCGCAACACCTGCGGTATCCAATGCTCCACGAACGATGTGGTATCTAACTCCTGGTAAATCTTTTACCCTTCCACCTCTTACCAATACTATCGAGTGCTCTTGGAGGTTATGCCCTTCTCCAGGAATGTATGCATTTACTTCTTTACCATTAGTCAACCTAACCCTAGCAACTTTTCGCATCGCTGAATTTGGTTTTTTAGGTGTAGTAGTGTAAACACGCGTACAAACTCCCCTTCGTTGTGGGCAAGAATCCAAAGCGGCCGATTTACTCTTCTTGGTAATTGTGACCCTTCCTTTTCTTACTAATTGTGAAATTGTTGGCATTAATAATTTGTATTAAATAAAATAACCCCATTTTTTGGGGCTGCAAATGTAGTGATATTTCTTAATTATTCAAATGGTTAGGTATTTATTTTAGAAAAACTTCCTAGCATTCCAACAGCCCTTGACACGAACCATCAATACGCTGGACAACTATCTTAAAAACATTGATTTCACATAGTAATTCTTTAAAAATCTTTACTGTTTCATCACCCCTAACACAAAAAGACAATACCCCATAGTATGAATAGTTAATAAACAAAGTGCACGACTACTTTAGGCATCCATTCACAATCCGTCTTGCGAAATCCGGTTTCAATAAACCTAAAAAGCAAATCCATTTAAATCAATCATTCAATCACAAATACAAAACAAAATACCATCCAAAAGAAAGGACAACAAGAAATATCGTTTTTCACAGAACCCATACCCAAACAATATAAAAAACATAACTCGTCGTTACAGCAATCCTTACAATACAGAAAGACATTAGCTTTGGACATACCACTAAAAGAAAGGGACCTGCCTGCGCCCAACATTCACAAAACTAGGGGTACGGCTTCAAAAGAAGCTCTTTTAACACTGGGCAAATCAATTGGCAAGAACACAATTAAAAATAACAATAACACCCTCATTTTAACTAATACCCATTCAATGGCTCAACCACCATGAAATAAAAATAAATTTTATGCAATTTTTTAACAAAAATTCTTTCGATAATCGTGTTTAATGCAAATTAGTTAACACAATTTGCAAGAAGGTTAATATTTGACAAGAGTGTGAAATTTTAGTGAAATTAGTTTGGATTATTAACATGAAATTATGATTTTAGCGGCTAGCTAATTCAAATAATTTAAAAATGAGAACAAAACTAAATGGAATCTTAACGCTTTTGTTGGCGTTTGTCGTGCACTTGACTTTTGCACAAGACAAGACGATTTCAGGTACGGTTACAGATGCAGACGGTCTGCCTTTACCTGGGGTTAACATTGTCGTTGAAGGTACATCCAATGGTACCCAAACAGATTTTGATGGAATTTACTCAATAACAGCGAGCCCAGGCCAGAGCCTGTTGTTCACGTATATTGGGCAGAGGGATGTTAGAAGGACTGTCGGTGCGGGTAGTACTATTGATGTGCAGATGGAGGAAGATGCACAGGCACTTGAAGAAGTTGTTGTGACTGCGCAAGGTATCAAGCGTGAAAAGAAAGCACTTGGTTACGCTGTTACCTCTGTAGGTTCTGACCAATTGGAAAACAGAACTGAGGGTGATGTTGCAAGGGTACTTTCAGGTAAGGCTGCAGGTGTACAGATCACCGCTGCTGGTGGTGCCTCTGGTTCCGCAACAAACGTTACGGTAAGGGGTTTAAGTTCCTTTTCAGGAAGTAACCAAGCCTTATTTATCGTTGATGGGGTGCCTTTCAGTAACGACACAAATAACGATATCAATGGTGGTGATGGTCAGCAGGGGTTTATTGATGGTGTTACAGGTTCTTCACGTTTCTTGGATTTAGATCCAAACAACATTGCAAGCGTTGAGGTATTAAAAGGTTTGGCTGCGGCTACCTTGTATGGTACTCAGGGTAAAAATGGTGTTATACTTATAACCACCAAGGCTGGAGCCGCAACTAATGGTCCAAAAAAGACCGAGATTACGGTAAACCAATCTTTCTTTACTGTTGAATATGCTTCATTACCTGATTATCAAGATCAATTTGGTAATGGTTTTGACCAATCTTTCGGATGGTTCTTCAGTAACTGGGGACCAAGTTTCGATAGGGATGGTGTCTCTGGATGGGGAAATCAGCCAGCAATTGATGACAATGGTACTCTAGAACACCCTTATTCGTCAACTTCCGTTGCTGCCACAAGGGAAGCCTTCCCTGAATTACAGGGAGCAAGATACGAGTGGAGACCTTATAACTCCGTAGAACGGTTTTTAAGTCCAGGTTATGCCACCAATACATCTATTAATGTTGCAGGGGCAAGTGATGATGGGAATACAAGTTATAATGTCAATGTCGGTTACTTAAACGACGTCGGCTTTACACCTGGTAACTCCTTGAATAGGGCTAACGTTTCTATTGGTGGTCGTTCAAAACTATCAAACAAATTTACCGTAACCGGTACTATGAACTATGCTCGTACGGATTACAGAACACCACCTATTGCCTCAAGTAGGGGTAACGGTACGGATGGTCTTTCTGTATATGGTAATATTCTCTTTACTCCTCGAAGTGTGGATTTGATTGGTTTACCATTTGAAAATCCTATCGACGGTTCTAGTGTTTACTACAGGGATGGTAATGATATCATCAACCCACGTTGGACTGCAGCGAACGTTACGAATCGTCAGTTGACCAACCGTTTCTATTGGAATGCCCAGTTGGCGTATCAGTTAAATGACAACATCAGCTTGAATTGGAGAACTGGTCTTGATTTCTACAATGAACGTAACATTCAAAGTTCAAACAAAGGCGGTGTTAACTTTACCCAAGCAATTTTTGGTTTCTTGAATACTTTTGATAACAACAATACTATTTGGGAGCATTTCTTCTCAGTAAATGGTAATTACGATTTATCAGAAAAATTAGGAGCTTCCTTTACTTTAGGTGCGACATCAAGACAAGATAGTTTTGACCAACAAGGTGTTGCGAGTACCGGACAGATTGTTTTTGGTATCAAAAGACACTTTAACTATGAAAACCAATTGCCTATTCAGTTTACACAAACAAGAAATATTGTAGGTCTTTTGGGTCAAGCTACTTTTGATTACGATGATATGCTTTTCTTAAACGTTTCAGCAAGAACGGACTGGGTGTCAAACTTGACTACTGAAAACAACAGTCAAACATACCCTGGGGTTAGTTTATCATTCTTGCCTACCAATGCTTTTAGTGGTTTAAAATCTGAAAATGGATTGAACTTCTTAAAGGTTAGGGCTAGTTACGGTACATCAGCCACTTTCCCAACAGGGTATCCTACGGTAAATGTTGTTGAACAAAACACATTAAGATTTACAGATGAAGTAGGTGGCGGTGGTCCAGTGACTACGAATCAAATTGACAATTTCAGGGCAAATCCAGATTTAAAACCAGAGCTTCTAGAGGAATTGGAATTTGGTTTCGAGGCCAAACTTTGGAAAAACAGGATTTCACTTGATTTCACCTATTTCGATCGTAGAACGAATGACCTTATTGTAACGGAACCATTGGCACCTTCTACTGGATTCACGTTCACACAAAGTAACATTGGACAAATTCAGAATGAGGGAATCGAAATTGATTTAGGTGTTGATTTATTCAAAAGCGAGAACTTTAACTGGAATTCAAGGGTTAATTTCTTCACCAATAACGAAATTGTTACGGAACAAGAACAAGACTTTATAGCCTATGCAGGTTCTTTGGCCGAAGGTGGGGGCTTGTTTAGAGGTTCGAACGCGGCGATTGAAGGGGAATCCTTGGGTACCATTGTGGGTACGGCCATTGCACGTGATGAAGCTGGTAACTTTTTGATAAACGATGCCGGTAGTTATGTAGTTGCTGAACAAGACCTTAATGGTGATGTGCCAATCGTGGGTGACGCTATTGCCGATTATACAATGAACTTTATCAATACCCTTAGGTACAAGAATTGGAATTTAGGTTTCCAAATCAATCATACCAAAGGAGGCGATATCCTTTCAAGTACTATTGCCACACTATTAGGTAGAGGCCTTATTGTTGAGACGTTGGATAGGGAGAATACGTTTATTTTACCAGGTGTGCGTCAAAGTACAGGTGAAGTAAATAACATTCAGCTGAACAACTCTACGTATTACTTTAGCAACCTACTTTTTGGTCCAACGGAAACTAGAATCTATGATGCTTCTGTCGTTCGTTTGCAAGAGATATCTTTGGGCTATAGCTTCCCATCTAAATTCTTGGACAAAACCCCATTTGGATCATTGACGCTTACAGCTCAAGGTTTCAACCTTTGGTATGATGCTTATAACACTCCTGATGGTGCTAATTTTGATCCTAACGTTGCTGGTGTTGGTATTGGTAACGGTCGTGGGTTTGATTTCATTAACGGACCAAGTTCTAGAAGATACGGAGTCAGTCTAAAAGCTACATTCTAATAAAAATTGTTAATGATATAAAAATTATGAAAAAATTTATTAAATATATTTCAGTTGTCTTTATCGCAGGTGGACTTTTCACCTCTTGTGAAACGACGGAATTGGACAACAGAGTTAGTCCAAACGACCTTGCTGCAGATCAGGCAGATCCTAATCTGTTATTAAATTCCATTCAGTTGGCGTACATGACGAACCAACAAGTTCTAAGTGATAGAGCTGCTGAATTAACTAGAATAGATTACTTTTTTGGAAGGAATTATTTCAACCAATTACCTGGTAACACACTTAATGGCGTGTGGTCAAGAACATATAGTTCTGGTGGTAATGGTGCTGGAGACCCCGTTTCCATCGGAATTTTGACCAACCTTCAAGGTTTGGAATCCATTGATGCTGAAACTGATGTTGACTTTTCCTTCCACATCGGGGTAGCAAAAACCTTATATGCACATTCCTTGTTTCAATTAGCAGATTTTATTGGAAATGCTGCATTTAGTGAAGCAGGAAACCCTGTTGAGTTTCCTGCGCCAAATTTAGACAGTGCGCAAGATGTTTATGCTGCTGCTTTTGTCCTGCTAAATCAGGCAGAATCCTTATTGGCTGCTGAACCAGCTACACAAGGCGCACAAGATTTGTTCTACGCCGGAGATACTGATGCCTGGATTAAGGTGATAAACACCATTAGACTTCGTTCTTACTTGAATACAGGTAATATAGCTGCTTTCAATTCGATTATTGCCGGAGGTGATTTTATTTCGGAAAGTGCTGATGATTTTCAGATTACCTATGGTACCAGTGAGCTACAACCAGATAACAGACACCCTGATTATGCTGCTGATTATACTCCTTCTGGAGCGAATATCTACCAGTCAAATTGGTTGATGGAAACAATGTTGAATAACAATGATCCAAGAATACGGTACTACTTTTTCCGCCAAGTGGGCGAAACACCTGGGGCCGATGCGGATCCAAATGAAGAAGAGTTGGCCTGTTCTTTAGTTGTGCCACCACAGCACTATCTTGATGGTGGATTCACTTACTGTTCTGTACCCAATGGTTATTGGGGCCGTTCACATGGTAATGATGAAGGAACTCCACCAGACAGTTTTAGAAGGGCTGCAGTAGGGGTTTATCCTGCAGGTGGTAAATTTGATGCTGATTTGTTTAGAAATGGTGCAGTAGAGCTAACATCTTTAGGGCCTGATGAAATGGAGGGTACCGCAGATGATGTACATGAATTTGTTCTAGACGGTGACGATGATGGCACAGGCCTTGGCCTAGGTGCTGGCGGTGCTGGTATAGAGCCTATCTTTTTGTCTTCTTATGTAGATTTTTGGAGAGCTGATGTTGCTATATCCTCTGGTGACATGGCTGGAGCTGCTGCATTACTACGTTCAGGTTTGGAAAAATCTATTGAAAAAGTTCAATCTTTCGTAGATCCACAATTTAATTCTGGAGCACTTTTAGACGGTACAACTTTTGTTACCGCAACTGGGGAAATAACCACTCCTGAATTTGCGTCTTCATTAGTACCTACAGCTGACGATAATACAGCGTATATTGATGAAATAGTTCAAGAGTTTGAAGACGGGGATATGGATGATAAGTTAAACGTGTATGCTGAACAATATTTTATCACCCTGTTCGGCGGTGCCACTGAGGCTTATAATTTCTATAGAAGGGTAGGATTTCCTACTACACTTTTACCGAACTGGGAATTAAACCCAGGTCCATTTCCTAGAACCTTCTTATTACCACAAAATGAGGTTATTAATAACCCCAATTTGACGCAAAGAACGGATTTGAATACTCAGGTTTTCTGGGATACCAATCCGGCAAGTCCAACTTTCCCTATTGCTAACTAAAAAAATATCCGTGATGAATAAGAATAATATTAAATATTTTTTAGGAGCGACCTTACTTACAACAATGTTGTTCACTGGTTGTGATGACGGCGATCAAATCGTAGATCAGATTACGGATAATGTTCAAAGAGGTGCTGTATTACGTACAGTTGATTTAGTCTCTAATGAACTACCAATTGGCGAGGCCGATGGAAACTTTACTGTTGATTTAGAGGTTCAGGATATAGAAAATGGCGGTTTAGTCCAAGATGTAGAAGTATATGTTGGTTTTCGGGACAATACGGATGAATTTGGTCCTGGAACTGATGTGGACGAAGCTTTAGTTGAGACCATAAGTAGTTCAACATTTACTATAGGTGAATTTGGTTTACCAAGATTTACATATTCCGTTACACTTCCAGAACTTTTATCTATTGTAGGTAGAAATGAATCGGACATTACGGGTGGAGACCAATTTACCATTCGTTTTGAATTGGTATTGTCTGATGGTAGAAGGTTTTCTTTTGCCGACAATTCAGGAACGCTAACGGGATCATTCTTTAGTTCTCCATTCTTATATACGCCTTTGGTTATATGTCCTGTACCCGAAGATTTTTTTACTGGTGATTACAGTGTAGTGCAAACTTCCGGTTCATCACCATTCGGAATCGGAGATTTCTTAACCCAAAGTCCTGTTACCGTAGTTGCGACTGGTACTAATAGATCTTTTGGTTTCACTTATGATCCAGGTGGTTTCGCGGTAGGTTACACCATGTCAATGGATTTGGTTTGTAATTTAATAACTGGATTGTCGGGAACTATTAATTCCGGTTCACTTGGTTGTAATGGTGGTGCCAGTAGTATAGGGCAAACCGGTACTGCAGATGTTCCTTACGACTTTGCCGTTGGCGATGAGTCTTTCTCTTTCGAGATAAATGATTTTGATCCCTCAGCAGATTGTGGTGCAGCTGTGCCAAGTACTTTTACTATGACCAAATTATAGTAAGATTCATATACTAAATCAAAAGGCCATCCATCTCGGAATGGCCTTTTGAATTTAAAGTTTCTGATGCTTATTTAAATTTCTGAAACATACTAATCATTAAATTTTTGTTAATGAAACTATTTAAAAAAACTCTGTTACCCATTTGCATCCTAGCAATATTTTTTACTGCCTGTGAAGATAGCGATCAAGTTGTTGATGGCATCGTAGATAATGTCGAACGTGGCGCAGTTCTTCGAACCATAGAGGTGGTTTCCAATGAAATTCCAATAGGCAATGACGAATCAAATTTTGCAGTCGATTTAGAAATACAGGATACTGAAAATGGAACCCTCGTGCAATCTGTTGAAGTTTGGCTTGGCTTTCGAGACAATTCAGTAGCCGAAGGCGGCACTGATTTCAGTACCACTGAAGAAGTATTATCAGAAACGATCGACACCTCTGATTTTATGATTGGCGAATTTGGTTTGCCCAGGTTCTCTTACATGATTACACTTCCAGAATTGGTTAGTGCATTACCTATTTCCAATTCTACCGTAGACGGTTCCGATCAGTTCACCATACGTTTTGAATTGGTACTTGTAGATGGCAGAAGATTTTCATTTGCCGATAACTCCGGTACATTGACAGGTTCGTTCTTCAGTTCTCCTTTTCTATACACAGCTACAGTGGTTTGCCCGCCTAAACCTCCAACACCTGGGGTTTGGACGGTAGAAATGCAAGATTCCTATGGAGATGGATGGCAACCAACGACCGCTAATGGAGGTGGGCCAGGTCTTATCGTTACATTGAGTGACGGTACCGTTTTTGAAATAGGTCTATGTACACCATATGAGGATCCGGGTTATGATTGCTCAGATGGTACCAGTGCAGGCACAGCAACCTTTACGGTTCCTGCTGGCTTGGAAGAAGCTGCGGATTTTGCTTTTCAAGGTGACTTTTGGGGTGAAATGTCATTCCAAATTATCACACCAAACGGAAACACGGTAGGGGATTTTCCTGCTAGTACTGATGCTGGTAGTCTTGCGATTGATTTTTGCAAAGATTAATCCATAATATAATCTTAGTAAAAAACCGCCTCTTTAAGAGGCGGTTTTTTTATTACCATGAAGTTCTTAATGGCATAGTATAGTCTTGAATTAATCCAAGATACACTCCTACCATTTAACATACCTTGGCTACTATCCCTTAGGCATAAATCACTAAATTTATCCCCTTGTTAGCTTAATTATGATGCAAATACTACGCAAAGCCAGAACAACATTCCCATTTAAACAGTTTCTAGCTTTTCATTTTATTATACTGGCATTACTTAGTTGTGTCGATAGTTCGAAAACCCCTACTGCCTCATTGAAGGTTCACCCCGAATCGCCCAAGGTCTTTGATAGAATCACAGCGGACAAAAGTGGATTACGATTCAATAATGCACTTACAGAGAATCTTGAGACCCTAGAAAATTTATTTAACTATGACTATTTTTATAATGGTGCGGGAGTAGGAATAGAGGATTTGAACAATGATGGGTTACAAGACATTTTCTTTTGTGGAAATCAAGTGGGCAACAAGCTTTTCTTGAATAAAGGTGGAATGTCATTTGAAGATGTTTCAAATGTCGCTGCTATAAATGATGGAAAGACATGGTCAAACGGCGTAACCTTTGTTGATATCAATAACGACAACTGGTCGGACATTTATGTATCCCAAGGCGGACCAAATTCAAGGCAAAACCGCAAAAACCTGCTCTATATCAATCAAACCGATGGCACATTCGTTGAAAGTGCAGATGAGTATGGTTTGGCCGATATGGGTATTAGCACCCAATCCGTTTTTTTCGATTTTGACCAAGATGGTGATTTAGATTGCTTTGTGATGAATGAAAATGAATTTTATGGAGTTGACCCCATCAGTCTCTATAAACTAATTGATGAAAAACCAGAAAACAACTATTTCAATAGCTCTCATTTATACGAAAATCAAGACGGCAAATTTGTTGATGTTACCCAAAGAAGCGGTCTTCAGCGCCCTATTTTTGGCCTTGGTGTATCGGTTAGTGATATTAACAACGATGGTTTGTTAGACTTATATGTTGCAAGTGATTATTATATCCCAGATGCTCTTTTCATTAATAATGGAGACGGCACCTTTGACGATAAAATAAAGGAGTATACCCAACAAATCTCTTTTTTCGGAATGGGAATGGATATCGCCGATATCAACAACGACAATTTACAAGACATTTTTGTTTTGGATATGGCGGCCAATGATCATGTTCGCTCTAAAACCCTTATGGCTTCAATGAATACGAAAAAGTTTGACTACTTGGTGAATCAGGCAGGTTTCCACCATCAGTACATGTATAATTCCTTACAATTAAATCAAGGTGGAAAAACTTTCACCAACATTGCCCAAGCCACACAAATGGCAAATACGGACTGGAGTTGGTCCGTACTACTATCAGATTTTGATCATGATGGAGATAAAGACGTTTACATCACCAACGGTTATAGAAGATACGCTTTAGACAACGATTTACAACGTAGGGTTTTTGAAGCTAAAATGAAATATAAGAATAACGTACCCTTAGCTGTTAAAAAGCGACTATACGAAGAAATGCCATCCGAAAAATTACCGAACATTTTATATGAAAACAATGGGGGTCTTCAATTTAAAGAGGCTGCAAAAAAATGGGGGCTTGCAGATCTATCCTTTAGCAATGGTGCCGCAATTGGAGATTTGGACAATGACGGGGATTTGGATATCGTTACCAATAACCTTGACGAAAACTGTTTTTTATATCAAAATATGACCGTTGAAAATAATGGGGGCAATTATTTGAATGTAAAGGCCATAGGTACATTATCAGAATCATTTCCCAAAATAAAGATCAACTATAATAGGAAGTCCCAATTCATTGAATCTAGAAGGGTGAGGGGGTATCGTTCTTCACACCAAAACATAGCACATTTTGGTGTTGGGCACGAGAAAATCATAGATACGGTTCAGGTTTTATGGCCTAGTGGAAAACTAGAGGAAAAATATGATGTAAGCAGTAATTCAGTTTTGACTTTCAATGAGGCGGATGCAGTTTTGGCCCCTCCGTTAGACATTAAAAGCGACGGCTTGTTCCAGACCAAATCTGCGAAGGAAATCGGGATAACATTTGAACATCATGAAAATACCTACGACGATTTTGACAAAGAAATCCTATTACCTTACAAACAGTCAAACTTAGGGCCTTTCATGGCAAGTGCAGATTTAAATGGTGATGGTTTAACGGATGTCTTTATCGGAGCAGCATCTGGTCAAGCAGGAAAAATCTATCTTCAACAGGATTCTGGAAATTTCGTTGAAAAGATATCTGACGATATCAAAAAGGACAAGACCCATGAGGATATGGAATCAGTATTTTTCGATTTTGATAACGATGGTGATTTAGATCTTTATGTGGTAAGTGGCGGCAATGAATTCCTTCCATATTCTTCATACTATGCAGACCGACTGTATCTAAATGATGGAGCTGCCAATTTCATCAAATTTGAAAGTAAGGCACTTACAACAAACCCGAAAAGTGGAAAGGCAGTAGTTGCTATTGATTATGATAAAGACGGTGATAAAGATTTAATAATAGGCAATAGAATCGAACCTCAGAACTATCCCATTCCCGTATCTTCAACGGTCTACGAAAATAAAAATGGAATGTTGACCGATGTCACTTCAAAAGTAGCACCCTATCTGTCCAATTTCGGAATCATAAACGATTTGATAGCTACTGATTTCGATAATGACGGTTGGGAAGATTTTATTGCAGTTGGTGAATGGACGGGTATCGGACTTTTTAAAAACAATCAGGGTATATTCTCCAATATTTCAAAAAGTGACAAGAGTCTTTCTGAACAAGGCTGGTGGTTCTCCGTCAACGAGACTGATATAAACAATGACGGCCTAACGGATTATATCGTTGGAAATGTTGGCCTCAATTTAAAGTTCAAGGCAAGTAAGAAAAAACCGTTCAAAATATTTGCAAACGATTTTGACGACAATGGCACTACCGATATTGTTTTGAGTAAAAAATATAATGGTGAATACGTGCCGGTAAGGGGCAGGGAATGTTCTTCTCAACAAATGCCGTTTATTCAACAAAAATTTGAGTCTTATTCAGAGTTCGCGAATGCAAAATTGGTTGATATCTATGGTGAGAAACTCGATACGGGCTATGAAGATGAAGTAACTGAATTTCAATCCATACTATTGATTAACCTAGGCGATGGAAAATTTGAAAAACAGTACCTGCCTATCGAAGCACAACTGTTTCCCTTATTAACCTCTTCTTGTCTTGATTTGAACGATGATGGCTATGAAGACATTATCATCGGAGGCAATATTTATGAAACCGAAGTGGAAACCCCTCGATTGGACGCCATATCGGGATTGGTGCTCCTATCAAACCAAAAAGATGGGTATAATCCGCTATCTTTTTCAAAATCAAGTATTTACTTAAAAGGGAATGTAAAGGATATCGAAGTTATCAACACGGGGGGAAAAAACCTTTTGTTGACCACTCAAAATAATGGCCCCATTCTCGTACACGAAATGGTAAACTAATTTTCACGGCACATGATTATGCAAAGTAAACTGGCATTTAGCGTATTGACCTTCATTCTAGCAATTTTTATGGTAGTATCATGCGACTCTGCGGATGATGCCTTAACAAGCACGGAAGGTGAACAAGTGGACGAACCCGAGAATCCCATAGAAACAGAAGACCCTGTTGAGAATATAGAAGGTTTAGAGGTTTTAAACGCCAGTTTGGTTTTTGACGGATATATTTTGGTCAATGACGCGGCGTCAAATCGTGTTTATCTCATGGATAAAGGTGCAAACATTATTTTTGAATGGGATTTGAAAGGAAAAAGACTTGGTAATGATGCATATCTTTTATCAGATGGGAGACTTTTGGCCATGTTGGAAACAGAAAACCCCTTTATAGAGTTCGGGGGTTTTGGAGGTTTAATCGCCCTGATTAATAAGGAAAGTGAGGTAGAATGGAGCTTTGAATATTCAAATGAAGACCATATCGCACATCATGATGCGGTAATGATGCCAAATGGAAACATATTGTTCTTATCATGGGAGAAAAAATCATTGGATGAAGCCAATGCTGCCGGTTATGCCTTAAATACCGAGGTAATCTATGATGCTATACTCGAAATAAATCCAAATACCAATCAGATTGTCTGGCAATGGCATATGTGGGACCATATTATTCAAGATTTTGACAATAGTAAGGATAACTTTGCTACCATAGCAGAAAACCCAAGATCGATAGACGTAAACTATGTTGTTGAGCCAGATGCCGAAGGGGATATTAGTCATGCAAACGGAATTGACTATGATGAGGAAAACGACCTTATTTATTTGAGTGTTAATTTTTATAACGAAATATGGGTTATCGATCACAGTACTACTACTGAAGAAGCTGCGTCAAGTAGTGGTGGAAATTTTGGATTTGGAGGGGATTTGGTCTATCGATTCGGTAATCCCGACGCCTATGACAATCCTTTTGGTGAAATACGTTTTGACAGAAACCATCATCCCAACCTGCTGAAGGGGGAGAACAAAGGGAATATCCTCGTATTTGCCAACGGCCTTTCAAAGCAACAATCAACCGCCTATGAGCTTGAACTACCTTCTACCCTATCACTAAGACCGAATGAGGATAATGAACCTATTACCGCTTGGAGTTTTACACAATCTAATTTGTTTTTCGGAAAAGTATCGGGTGTTGCATTATTACCGAATGGCAACCGCCTGATAACAGAAGGTGATTTTGGTTTTTGGGAAGTAACCGAAGCTGGTGAAGTAGTATGGCGCTATGAAACCCCGGGCTTTTTTTGGAGGGGATATCATTTTGATAAGAATGACCCCGCCATACAGCATTTAGAGCAATAAAGTACATCGATTTTTATGAAACTTTTATCACAAATACCTTAACAAAAGATAAACATTTTTTTAGCTTTGCGATATATTAAAAACGTGAAATGAAAAATCTACTCTTTATTACATTAGCTGTAGCCGGAGCAACTTTCTTGAATGCCCAAACCACTGGTCAAATTGCCAACTATGGTGCTGCTGGAAGTGCTGGATTCGAAGCAAACGGTCAATTGAATGCCGTATTAGGCCCAATTCAAGAGGCAAGACAAAAATTATCATTCTCAACAGAAGAATTTCAAGGGTCGCCTTACACTACCGATACTTTTTTACCAACGAAATTGTACTATGGCGACGAAAACCTTGGTGACTTGTTCTACCGCTACAATGCCTATAATGAGGAAATTGAAATTAAGCAGACGAATTTAGAAACAGAGGGTATCAGGGCATTGGGCAGAGATAAAAAGATAGCCATTGTAGTCAATGGTAAACCTATGGCTTTTGAGACGTTCATTGATAAAAGGGGGAAAACCCAAAATGGATATTTGACCCAACTTGTAGACGGAAAATATTCTTTCTATAAGAGAACCGATGTAAAATATACGGAAGGTCAGAAGGCCCAGAACTCATTCGTTCAGGCTATTCCTGCACGTTTTTCACAATTCACGGAGTACTATTTGGAAATTGATGGGGCCAATAGAATAGATGAGCTTGAATTGAGCAATCGTAAATTCATAAAACTTTTACCAAATGACAAAAAGGAAGCAACAAAAGCTTTCTTAAAAGAGAATAAAATAAAAATCAATGACGAGGCAAGTGTTCTAAAAGTTTTGGAATTTTTGAACCAAGACTGATATTCGCATTTCATCCCGTATGCAAAAAGTGGCTATCTCTTGATAGCCACTTTTTTTGTTTACCCAATTTTAGTCGAAATCCTAATCCCTGTATTAATATTTTTATTAACTTACTAAGTAATTTAAAATCAGAGAGATGAAAAAGTTAATAAGTTTATTTTCAATTCTATCCTGCTTCAGCGTTATAATCGCGCAGACGACAGGCCAAGTGCCAAGCTATACCGTAAATGCAGATGGTGGCGTATCCGATTCCTTTTATAAATATGCCACAGGGTCAATCGATGGGATTATGACAAAACAACCTACGACTGATAATCAGATTGATGGCTCACCTTACACTTCAAATGATTTCGATTATACTTCCATACACTATGGTGATGAAATGGCCGGAAAACTGTACTATCGTTACAATGCCTATAATGAAGAGATTGAAATCAAACAACAAAATCTAGAAGGTGAACCTATAAGGGCACTAGGTCGCGATAAAAAAATAAAGCTTATGGTTGATGGCAAACCCATGAGTTTCAAGACATTCATTGATAAAAATGGGAATACTAAAAATGGTTACCTTACGTTGTTGAAAGATGGTAAGTTTAAACTCTATAAGCGAACCAATGTAACATTTAAAGAAGCCAAAAAAGCCCCAAATTCCCTTGTGAAAGCTACGCCGGCACGTTTTACACAGTTTACGGAATATTATATTGAAACAGAAGGGGCCAACCGAATAGACCATGTCGAATTAAGTACAAAAAAATTGATGAAATTGGTCGGAAACGAAAAACAAGATGCCCTTAAAAAATTCATGAAAGAAAATAAAATCAAACTAAAGGATGAAAACGGAATCAATAAGGTAATTGATTTTTTAAATAGTTAAGACCAGAAGCAATATCAGTCTTAGTCGTACAACATTTTATTCTTAAACTTTAAAAATGCGCTCTTAAAAGAGCGCATTTTTTATGGCCCCCTTTACAATTGTAAACCCCAAGGTTTAGTTAACTTTACCAACTATATGAAGAATGCACAACTTATCTACGGCATACGTGCTATAATAGAAGCAATTGAGGCCAATAAACCCATTAACAAGCTTTTTATTCAGCGAGGACTCAAAGGTGGGTTATTTCAAGAACTTGAACACAAGCTTCGCAAAAACGGGATTGGTTTCTCTTACGTTCCCGTCGAAAAACTAAATCGATTGACCCGAAATAACCATCAAGGGGCAATTGCCCAAATATCACCAGTGGCATTTCATGATTTTGAAGTTCTCGTAGAAACCATCTTAAAGGGGGATACCACTCCCTTATTTTTGCTCTTAGATCAAATTACAGATGTACGTAATTTTGGAGCGATTATCAGAACTGCTGAATGTACGGGGGTCAATGGTATAATTATACCTAAAAGTGGCTCTGCCCCAATTACGGATGATACTATTAAAACTTCGGCGGGTGCCGCCTTCAAAGTGCCCATTGCCAAAGTGAACCATTTAAAAGATGCCATTTTCTACCTACAGCAATCTGGAATACAGGTTCTAGCAGCAACAGAGAAGGCTGCAAAACCAGTTTACGGGACAGATCTGACTTTGCCATCTGCAATATTAATGGGTTCAGAGGATAAGGGTATCTCTACTTCCATTTTAAATAGTACTGATATACAGGCCAAACTGCCCCAACTAGGTACTATTGGCTCCTTAAATGTATCGGTCGCCTGTGGCGTTTTTCTTTATGAAGCCGTACGACAGCGTACGACCTAGTCTTCCTTATCACTTTTTTTATAGTCATAAATTATTTGAATCCCTTCTTTATCGGCCTCTTCAGGACGTTCAATAAAGTTGCCATCCTCATCAAAGTGTTTTAAGAAGGCATCCTCTTCCTCATTAAAATCATCTTTTTCCCATGGGTACTTTTTCACGACAGGTGTTTTTGTTCGAACTACTTTAGCTAATAGCAACCCAACCAAGAATCCTGCTAGATGGCCTTCCCAAGATATCCCATCCTTTATAGGAAATATGTACCACAACATACTACCGTATATGAACACTATGGCCAATGAAAGTGCTATCAACCGGTAATACTTGGTAAATACCCCTTTAAAAAAAATAAAACTGGCCAGAACATATATCAATCCACTGGCACCTATATGATAAGATGGCCTTCCAATAAGCCAAGTTAAAAACCCTGAGAGCAACACCCCCATAACCAAAATCCGTAATGCATTCTTTCTATAGAAATAGCTCAATGACAATGTCAGTACCGCCAACGGAATCGTATTGTTATAAAGGTGCTCTAGCGAGCCATGGATAAATGGACTACATATTACACCCATCAAACCCGATAATCTTCTAGGATAAACGCCGAAATGATTGAGATTGACACCAAATCGCAGTTCGACCCAAAATACGCTCCATATGGAAAGTACTGCCACCAAAGGCACCAACAATAGCGACGGCGAAAATTTAAAATAATTACTTTCGTTCATAAACAACAAGCTACAACTTATTGGCCAAAACTGTAAAAACGGTTAAATTGTCATTTTGTTATTAGCCTATTTTTACGGTATGAATGAACCCTTGGCAGAGAGAATGAGGCCCAAAAGCCTATCAGACTATATTAGTCAAACCCATTTGGTCGGTGAAAAAGGATCGCTCACGCATCAAATAAGTTCTGGTACCATTCCCTCCCTACTATTATGGGGCCCTCCTGGAACCGGTAAGACAACGCTAGCCAATATTATCGCTACAGAGAGTGATCGCCCGTTTTATACATTGAGCGCCATTAGTAGCGGAGTAAAAGAAGTACGCGAGGTTATTGACAAGGCAAAACAACGCGGAGGACTTTTTACCACAAAAAATCCCATCTTATTTATTGATGAAATACATCGATTTAGTAAATCGCAACAAGATTCTTTATTGGGTGCCGTTGAAAAGGGATGGGTCACTTTGATTGGAGCAACTACTGAAAACCCAAGTTTTGAAGTTATTCCGGCCTTACTTTCACGCTGTCAGGTCTATATTTTAAATCACTTTTCAAAACAGGATCTAGAAGTTTTGTTGAAAAGGGCAATCAAAAATGACCCTGAACTCAAAACAAGAAACATTGACCTTCAAGAAACCGAAGCCTTAATACGTCTATCGGGTGGTGACGCCAGAAAATTGCTGAATATTTTTGAGTTGGTCGTAAATTCAGAAAAAAGTAGTTCGATTTCCATAACCAACGATCTTGTTCTTCAAAAAGTCCAAAAAAATACCGTTCTCTATGACAAAACGGGGGAACAGCATTATGATATCGTCTCGGCATTCATAAAATCCATTCGAGGCAGTGACCCCAACGCGGCGGTTTATTGGCTGGCGCGAATGATAGAGGGTGGTGAAGACGTAAAGTTCATTGCTAGAAGAATGTTGATTCTGGCTTCTGAGGATATTGGTAATGCCAACCCGACGGCATTAGTTTTAGCCAACTCCACTTTTCAAGCCGTTACTACTATTGGATACCCCGAAGCTAGGATTATTCTAAGTCAATGTGCCATATATTTAGCCAGTTCGGCAAAAAGCAACGCTAGCTACATGGCCATCAATAAAGCGCAGCAAAAGGTTAAGGAAACGGGGAATATTCCGGTTCCCTTACCCATCAGAAACGCCCCTACCAAATTGATGAAAGATCTGGGTTATGGCGATGGCTATGGATATGCACATAACTACGAAAACAATTTTGTGGAACACGAATTCTTACCGAAAGAAATTAGCGGCACGAATTTTTATAACCCAGGAAATAATTCCAAGGAAAATTCCATAAAAGACTTTCTGAACAAAAGATGGAAGGGTAAATATGAATTCTAAAATTTAATATCCAGTTCTTTTACCTGTTTGTTTCCAGATGTAGTAGACTCTAAATACCATTTGCCGTCTTTTAAATAGATCATTCCGTTTATTTCAGAATCATTGACCAAGTACACATTGTCAATGGTCGTCTTTACCATTCTCAGCTTTACCGTAGATGATTCATCCACAAGTTGAAAACCATTTTCTATGGGTTGTGCTTTAAAAGTCTCTGTCAGGTTTTCGGTATTAGGCCTTAAGTCTGTTTTAATAGGTGTTTTCTCAGGTTTATTGTTATCCACCTGCAATGATTTCACATCATTTTTAAAACTTATGGTAAGTGGTTTTTCTTCTTTAGTTTCTTCCTTTTCTTTGGTTTCGTTGGCTTCTTTAGGTTGGTATGCATAATTCAAGCCCTTGTACGACTCAAATGCTTCAGTAATGGTTTCCCTGTACGCCTTTTTGTACTCTTTTTCCTTGCTTTTACCCTGGACCGAATTAAAAACCGTATTACCCTCGCAATCATTCAGTGACAAGGTAAATCTTGTTACGAACAATGCAGATTCGTCATTGATGCCAACCGTAAGGCCTAAACACCGATCCCTTATGCCATCTTCTGGTATGGCATCATCATAAACAACAGTAAAGCCTTCATTGGCGAAAAGATGTTTTATGAGCACACTGGTCTGATACTCATTTGCGGTTCTAAAAACATCGAATCTTTTAGGTACGATAATGTACTTATAGTCATTTAATTGGGCATTGGTGGCAAGGGCATAGCTAAAAACTAAAAATGCCAATACTAAATTTCGTCTCATACCTTGGATTAATCAATTATCGTTCCAAGATATAATATTAAATCCGAACTGTAAAGACGCATAATTGCTTGCAGGTATGTTTTGATATGACAACAAATTATCTGCCATTATATAGAAATTGACAGGTCCGGTTTGCAAATTCAATCCGAGACCTACATTCGTAAAACTGTATTTATCGGCGGTATATGTTGTTTTCAAAGCAAGCGACCTGCCGAATCGTGTTTGATAAAAAGCCGTTACGGCCGCTTGCGGGCCACGGGGGCGATGTATCATGAAAAGATGCCCTCCTACGGCATTTTTATAATCAAAATCCTCACTTTTTACACTTGGTCTCGTAGTACAATCACAATCTTTACCCAGCGCTCTGTAACTACCAAAATTATAACGGAAGGAGGCATTCAGTTTCGTGGGTCTCAAAGAAAAAAATGAATTATCGTCTGTAGTAAATGGAACCTGTCTTTCAATGTCATCTACTAAATCTTGCCAAATATCAGTATTTAGGTCGTTTAAATCATCGGGCAAAACTATTTCAATCCCTTCATTCGTGGCTGCACCACTTAACCTGTAGTTTTTCACATCGTTTGTATGATAAATGAAGCCAACATCAATAATACTGGCAGTTATATAAGAGTTTTTACCAACATTATAAGTAAACCCAAAATCAAGACCGAGCCCTAAATTACCCCCAAGTAAAGACCTGCCTAAAAGCCATTTTGGCAATTCAATACTCTGGGCAACGTCATCATCCAATAGAATATCAAATAAACTCTCGACGCCAGAGGTATGCATTGTTACATCTGCTACGATCGTATTTCTCAGAATATTGTTTTCCCCTTGTGTAGTTACAAAATAACCATCGTTGTTGACCGACTTAAATTCAAAAACACTGGAGTACAGTTTGGCCCTTGCACCGACTATCCACTTTTTATTAAGTTTACGATTAATACCAAAATGAAAAACATTTACGGCTTCACCTTGGGTTGAAAAATGGTTCAGGTCGAACCTTCTATTGAGATTGTTCGCATTTCCCTCAAAAGCAAGTATGGCTAAATCCCTTGGCCAGTATTGTGCGATAAAACCTTCGCCGTAAACCCCAAAAGAATAGTAATCACTGGGTCTATTGGCATTTCTAAATCCGACGGAAAACACCTCTATTTGACCACTACCCCCAAAAACATCCCGTTTGGTCAGACCGTTTATTACCCGCTCCCTGAACTTTGTCGTAAAGTCAATTCCATCATTGGCAAAAATATCATTCACACTGATACCACTACTTCCCGCTTGTATCGAGGTACCTGATAACAAGGGTAGGCCGACATGCCATTTATAGGGTGTTTTTACCCCAGGGTTGAGCATTAAAGATTGGGGAATCTCATAAAAATCATATAACAATTGTTTGTTTTGGGCATGCGAAGCATACATTCCCAAAAGAACGCTCAAAAAAATCAACCTAACACATCTCATTGTAGTCTTAACCTAAATTCTGCGCTGGATCTTAAGATTATTTTAGGTTCGTTCAATGAAGAAGTACTAGTGGTATCACCTAAATTTTCACCACTTACCCTGATATCGGTTGTGTTTCTAAGTATATCAAGACTACGACCCGCGGTTCCATAAGCGATTTGACGCTCTATCAATGGGGCAGGTTCTGGTGGCACGATAAAAGATTCGACATCCAATACAGCTCCATTGGCATCTAAGAACGCTATCGAGATACTGAGCTCTTTGCTTGTAGTATTTTCAACTTGATAAACAATCGTACCCTCCAGTACCCTTTCAGAAACGAATGGTTGATTAAACGCCTCGAATGTGAAGTTTTGATTGTAAAAAGCACCCGGGCCGGCCTGATTGATGGTCTGCTCATCCGATTCAAAATAAAAAATACTTGAGGCGACCAAGGGTTCAACGCTCAAATCATCGAATTGGTCAAAATCTTGCTCATCTGCACATGACGAAAGAAAAACGACATTAGTGAGAAGAAGGGCAAGACCCAAGAGATGGTTTTTCATTTTATAGCGAATCATTTCCATGGTAAACAATCAAAAAATGGTTTACCCTATTATAACTCTATAAAAAACTTTTTATTTCGTCAAGATGATCTATAATCTCACAAATCTCATGCTTGGGTTCTTGATGCGAATTGAAATGGATTACATGAATGCCCACATTCTTTGCCCCCAAAATGTCCGCTTCAAGACTATCACCTATCATAAGCGCCTTATCTGGGCTCACCCTAGCCTGATTCAAAGCCATTTTGAATATTTTCGGATTGGGTTTCTTCACCCCTGCCATCTCTGAATTTACAATAACATCGAAATAATGTCGAATGTTTGATTGTATCATTTTCTTTTCTTGCACTTCTTCAAAGCCATTCGTAATGATATGAAGTCTATAATTATCCCTTAAATAATCCAATATCTCAAACGTACCCGGAAAAACATGATTGAACGAAGATAGGCACTTGATATATGCCTCTGATAAAAGGTGAATTTGCTCATCTGAAACCAACATATTAATGGTATCAAATGTTTTTCTTAGCCGCTCGTAACGCAATTCTGATTTTGTTACACGTTCTTCCCTATACAGTTTCCAATAGGCCAAATTGGTAGGCACGTAGACTTCTAAAAATTCTGACAGCGGTACGTCAATTTGGTTGGTATTAAAGATTTCTTGAAAGGTCAGTGCCGAGTTTTTTTCAAAATCCCACAAGGTATGATCTAAATCAAAAAAAATATCGGTCACAATACTTTTATACATAGTAACGATTTAAAAAATCCTTATAAAGTTTTAACCAGCTTATACGATGTGTGCCACCCAGAAGTTCATTAGAAAAAATGACGTTGAAATCTCCATTTACATTTTTGATCTCTTTATAGATAAGGTCCATTTCATTAAATATTTCCCCTGCCTTTTTATATTTATTAAAAGCATAGTCACAGACCACAAAGGGGTGTATCTTGATGGGTTGCTGCACTTCAAGGTTAATATCGTAAAATTGAAACGGGGTACATGTACCTGCCCGAAAACCCACAATATGTGTATAGCCCATGGTGAAGTCGTCCGTAAATTCCGCTTCAATCAAATTACGATAGGTATTTGGCACCACTACCCTATTGTATCGCATTCTTGAATAATCGACCGGTCTATTGATAAGGTCGGAAAGTCGCTTTTTCTCTTCTTTTAAAATACCAAGATCTTGTGATGACGCCATTGATGCACTTAGTGAAACGACGCTATAGTCCGCTACCGATTTTATCAAACACCTGAATTTATTTCTATGTATTGAAACATTTTTGTCATGTTCGGAATAATCGGCAAATTGAAAAAAGAACATCGCTTTTAAACTGTATTTTTTATGGGTCTCTATCAAAGTACCGAAATTATCATAGGGGTCTTTTTTAGGATTGACCAAAACGGCTGTTCTTTTTGCCACCCTAGCTAATTTAAAACGAAACAAATCAAGAAAAAAACCAGCTATCGTCCTTGCAGGACCTTTTAAGGCATAACAATGCGATGTGGTTACGTTGACAATAGGCGTGAGCTTATACTTTTTTCCCTGAACCGCAATTTCTGGAAACCTTAATCGTAATATTTGTAAGAGTTTTTGCGCCCATAAATCAACCACGGGTCGTTTTAAAAACCCAAATTGAAAGGCTATACTTGATTTTGGGGGAAATCTACCCAGGTCATCCTTAACGTGGGGCAAATACTCTTCATACCTACTCAATAAATAAAAGCTTGCTGAAAAAATATCAAATGGAATACTACTTCGCTCGCCACTTTCAAAAAAACAGGGAACCCCATCCCATTCACCCATCCTAATCTCAATATCGTTTATCCCCTGTTCAAACAAAAGGTCATTCGACCTAATAAAGAACTCATTTTGAAGGGGTTGTTTGGTATAGGTGATTTTTGGCCCTGAATGTTTTATGAAGTCTTCAACTTTAGTGGTAAAAATCACCTCTATCCCCAAAATTCTAGTGAAGATATGTTTCATGACATAACTAAGCCTATTCGAGATCTTATGGGTATATATTAGTAGCATCAAAGAATTTGTCGGTCGGCAAAACTAAAATAAGCTTTTTCGGTAATGATAAGGTGGTCTAAGACCTTAATGTCTAGAGTAGCGGCAGCATCTTTCAACTTCTGTGTAATCCGCTTGTCGGCAACACTTGGTTTCAAGGTGCCCGATGGATGATTGTGGGCCAATAATAACCCAACCGCACCATGTTCAAGTGCATGTTTCAATACAAGCCTCACATCGACTAAAGTACCTGTAATACCGCCCTTGCTCAATTGTTCTTTATGTAAGACCTTGTTGGAATTGTTCAAATAGACAATCCAAAATTCTTCATGGGGTAGGTCACCCATGATGGGCTGTAGAAGGGTAAAAGCAACGGTACTACTTGTGATTTTGGTTATCGCCATAGCTCCTTCCTTCCTTCTTCTCCTGCCCATCTCCAATGCCGCTGCAATTGTAACTGCTTTGGCTTGGCCTATTCCTTTGAAGCGCATCAACTGTTTTACGGAAAGTTTACCCAAGTCAGTCAAATTGTTGCCCGTAGTAGCTAAAATTCGCTTAGATAGTTCAACAGCACTCTCTTCTTTATTACCAGAGCCAATTAAAATCGCAAGTAGTTCTGCATCAGAAAGTACAGAACGCCCCTTTTGGGCCAGTTTTTCTCGAGGCTTATCGTCATCAGACCAATTTTTAATTGAAAAAGAGGTTGAATTTTCTTGCATTTGCTAAAGATAATCTGATTTATTGAGTCTTTACATATCACATTTTAGATTTTATTACCCGTATTTTTTCACCTAATACTTTGTAACTTATGACTTCAAATAAAACCCAGAATAATGAAATCATTATTGGATGATAGCTGCTACCAAGAAGTCAAAACGAGGCTAGATAATCTTAACGAGAATTCAGAAAGGCAATGGGGTAAGATGACCGTTGGTCAAATGGCCTGGCACTGTCAATATCCATTAAAGCTTGCCATAGAAAACAAAAAGAACGCCTCGAAAGGTAATTGGTTCATCAAAGCCTTTTTCAAGAAGTCACTCTATAACGACAAACCATGGCGTAAAAACTTACCGACCGCCCCTCAGTTAAAAGCAAAAGAGCCCAAAGTCTTCACTGAAGAACGTAAGAAATTGAAAGAGCTCGTAGATGAGTTTCATGCCTTAAATGACCGCGATGTGTGGTATCCGCATCCTACTTTTGGCACATTCACAAAAGAACAATGGGGACAAATGGAATACAAACATTTAGACCACCACTTAAGACAGTTCGGGGTGTAAACTTCTAACCCTGCAACAAAGAGATACGTATAGACATCTAATCAATAACACCTTCTTCACTTAAGGCCTCCACTATTTCGATTCTCACTTTGGTATCATTCACACTGCGATCTTCTTCAAGAATTACATTAGAAAAACCCAACATTATAGCAACAAGTACCATTGACAACCATTGTTTTAAGGTACTTGCTTTCAATTTTCTTGCCCTTGAATTATTTCGCATCATGATTTCAAATGATCAAAAGTTATACCCAGAAACAAAAATCTGCCAAAATCGCAGTTCCACTATTACGGTTTATCCATTAAAAAATGTGGAGACCTCATTGAAGTCCAATCCCCCATAATTACCAGAACTCATGAATAATGCAACGGAATCATCAAAATTTTGAGCGAATACAAAATCTTCAAATGTTTTTGCGTTTGTATGGATTTCCAGATCATTTCTTTGAAAAGCCAAAGAAATCTGTTCTGTGCTTACCGGCTCCAATTTTTTAATGGCCACTGACTCTGGCAAATAAAATACCACAGCTAGGTCTGCAGCGGCAAGTGCGCCCTTGTACTCTTGTAAAAACCCAGGATTAAAGCTACTGTACGTGTGTAATTCTAAAAATGCCACTAATTTTTTATCTGGATATTGCTCTTTCACAGCAGCTGTAGTAGCCCTTACCTTGCTCGGGGAATGGGCGAAATCTTTAAAAGCGATACTAGTTTCACTTTCGGCTATTTTCTCTAATCTTTTTGATGCTCCTTTGAAGGTTGCTATGGCCTCATAAAAGTCATCTTGATCTACCCCCATGTTTTGACAGACCCATTTGGCCCCTGCGAGATTATTCAAATTATGTTTTCCGAAGACCTCAATCGGCATTGGACCTTCAGGGGTTTCCAACAAGGTTACCCCTTCTTCAACTGAATATTCAGGTGTACGGTATGGGAACTTTCGAATACTGTTCTCAGATTTTTCGACTATCCTTCTGACCTCATCATCTTCTTCATTATAGGTAATACTTCCGCCTTTAACAATGCTATCCACAAAAATCTGAAACTGTTCTACATAGTTTTCAAAAGTGGGAAAAACATTGATATGGTCCCAAGCAATACCGCTTAACAACGCAATATTTGGCTGGTATAAATGAAATTTTGGCCTTCTGTCTATTGGCGACGAAAGGTATTCATCCCCTTCTAAAACGATAAAATCGTTACCTTCGGTTAAATGCACCATACGGTCGAAACCGTCTAACTGCGCCCCTACCATATAATCAACCTCAATACCATTGTAGTTCAAAACATGAAGTATCATTGAGGTAATGGTAGTCTTACCATGACTACCTCCAATAACTACTCGTGTCTTATTCTTTGATTGTTCATACAGAAACTCAGGATAGGAGTAAATCCTCAATCCTAATTCTTGGGCTTTTACTAGTTCAGGATTATCTGATTTTGCATGCATACCGAGAATAATGGCATCTAACCCCTCATGTATTTTTTCAGGGAACCAACCAAACTCTAGTGGTAATAGCCCTTTTGCTTGTAATCGTCCTTTTGAAGGTTCAAAGATAACATCGTCGCTTCCTGTAATCTTATACCCCTTATGTGCTAGGGCTAATGCCAAATTATGCATAGCAGAACCTCCAATGGCAATGAAGTGTACATTCATAATTATAAAATTGCCTTCAAAGATAGCCAATGGATTAAAATTGTTTTTCGATTCTTATTATATTGGTAAAAGATAAAGGATGTATTTCTTGGGGGATACGGTTTAAATTATTCAAATGAAAAAAACGACCACAATTCTACTTTTGGTTTTGACCATCAAAGCTTTTGCCCAAAATGGGGAATATTCCATAAAGTCATTTATGGATGAGGGAACTAAAGCGCCCAACACACACCACATTGGCGAAGCGTGGCTTAATTTTTTGATTCAAGAAGGTGATGACATAGGGTATAATATAACCCAAGCTACTTTTGACGCCAATGCCACTTTAGACTGGCATAAACATAGTACGCCCCAAGTCTTGATCGTAATCGAGGGAAGGGGATATTACCAAGAAAAACAAAAGGAACCTATTCTTCTTCAAAAAGGGGACGTCGTCAAATGCGCAAAAGATACGGAGCATTGGCATTCGTCTTCAAAAGATAGCAAAGTTTCTTATTTGGCGATTTACGGCAATTCACCAACTGTTTGGACAGAAAAATTGACCCAAGAATATTACGATAGCGTGGCGAAAAAGCTAAATGACGACTAAAATCTTAATCTTACTTACCATTATCTATGAATTTAAAAGACATACCATCAAAAGAAATAATGCCCGGTTATCACGGTAAAATAGTACACGCCGAACAAATGAGCTGGATTTTTTGGGATGTTGAAGTAGGTGCGGAAGTACCCGAACATCATCATATACACGAACAAATAATGCATGTTGTATCAGGTACTTTCGAGTTTACACTTGATGGTGAAACCAAAATATACGAGCCGGGGGATGTTGTTGTAATACCTTCAAATACCCCCCATAGTGGAAGGGCGATTACACCTTGCAAATTGATGGACATTTTTAGTCCGGTCAGGGAAGCGTATAAATAGGCGTTAAGAAAAAAGAAAAGTTTATGGATATATCCTTAAAAGGAAAAAAGGCCCTGGTAGGTGGCAGTAGTGGTGGAATCGGGAAAGCGATCGCCCGTCAATTGGCCGAAAGCGGTGCCAGTGTTACCCTGATGTCCCGTAGTAAAGACAAGATGATTTCCATTATTGAAAATTTACCTACAAACCTAGGTCAAGAGCATCAATACCTAGTTGTCGATTTTAAAGATTACCAGGCCTATAAGGTTATTATTCGAAATTATTTCAAGAAGAATACTATTGATATCTTAATCAACAACACCCAAGGCCCCGAAGCTGGGGGCGCGCTCGAAAAAAACGTGGATGACTACCAAACCGCTTTTGACTTGTTATTCAAGTCGGTAGTATTAACCACGGAATTTGCCTTAAAACATATGCGGCAACAAGGTTGGGGTCGAATTGTAAATGTAGCCTCTATTTCGGTTAAAGAACCACTCAATTATTTGGCCCTGTCCAATTCTATCAGGGCCGCCGTAGTCACCTGGGCCAAAAGCCTATCAATTGACGTCGCCCAAGACGGTATCACGGTGAACAATGTTTTGACCGGGTATTTTGATACCGAACGTATCGCACAACTGAATGCAAAGAAAGCTGAGAAATTAGGGGTAACGGCAAGTGAAGTTAGAAGCATTATGGAAAATAATGTTCCCACGAAACGAATTGGAAAACCGGAAGAATACGCTTATTTAGTTACCTTTTTGGCTTCTGAAAAAGCCGCATACATTACAGGAACAAACATTCCTATAGACGGCGGATTATTGAAATCTATGTAGAAAAATATGTTTTTAACTGTTAATTTTCTATTTTACAGCTACTTTAATTAGCAAACCAACAAAATACAATCTTATGAATTCAAAAGTTTTTTTAGTCATTAGGATACTTTTAGGACTAATGGTATTAGTTTTTGGGCTTAACAAGTTTCTGCAGTTTATACCTCCGTTTGAACTTAATGAGGCAGGGCAAAATTACTTTATGGCCTTAACAAGTACTCAAACCATGACCATGGTCGCAGTAGTTGAAATAGCTGCCGGAATTGCACTGATCACAAATAAGTTCGGTGCTTTAATGTCGGTTATTTTAATGAGTGTTTCGGTAAATGCCGTATTGTTTCATGCCACTTTGGCCCCTGAAGGCATTGCTCCCGCACTTGGTCTTTTATTACTTAATATTCTTGTGCTTGTCGGCTACAAAAGCAGGTATGAAGGTATGCTGAAGGCTTAAAGGAAAAATATAAGATTTGGGTAACAAGGTCGTAAGAGGCCTTGCTACCTAAATACTCATCCTATCTTTGAACAAATACGATTGTCTTCGAGATACCTCGACCTCACAGCCATTTAGCATAGTCAGTTTCAATTTACCATTGAACCAGGGAACAACATTCTGTATATGGTTAATATTGACGATTTGTTGTCGGTTTACCCTAAAAAACGATTGCTCAGGAAGCTTTTCCTCTATTTGATTCAGTGATTTGTACAACAACGGTTTATGATCTTCAAAATGCACACGGGTATAATTACCAACAATCTCAAAATGGGAAATAGACCCGATTTTCACTAACCAACATTGTTCTCCATCCTTAATGAAAATTTGACTTTTTTCTGTTAATTGATTTTTTACTTCTGATGTAGTCTCTTCCTCATTCAATATCGATTTTACTTTATCGATTGCCAACGCGAAACGTTTCGCATTGATAGGCTTTAAAAGATAATCTAAGGCATTATACTCAAACGATTTGATTGCATATTCGTCAAATGCCGTCGTAAATATGGTTATGGGTACTTCATCTAACATTTCCAAAAGCTCAAAACCATCTTTTTCAGGCATATTGATATCCAAAAACAGTAAATCCGGCTGTTCTTTTTGAATGAGGTTAAAACCCAAATCCACATTTTCAGCCTCCCCTATGAGCGTGATATCGTCATGGTTCTTGAGCAATTCTTTCAACTCGTTGCGAGCCAAACGTGAATCTTCTACAATAACTGCCCTTATTTTCATGTCAACGGAATTTTGATATTAGCCACGACCTCATGTTCTATCTCGTTCAATGTGAACTCAGCTTTATCTCCGTAAAGTAAATGCAATCTTTGGCGAATATTCTTCAGCCCCAATTGTGTCGAATCTTTTGAAATCCGGAGTTTTCCCGTATTCGTGACGCACAGTTGAAGTTTATCTTCTTTCTTTCTGATTTCCAAGACTATTTTTCCACCTTCCTTTAAATTTGAGATACCGTGTTTCATTGCATTCTCAACCAACAGCTGTATGATCATTGGTGGAATCTGAAGCGAAAGACAGTTGTCTTCTATCGTTCTTTCAAATTGAAGTCTGTTTTCAAACTGAATTTTTGAAAGTGCAATGTAGTTATCCACCATATCCAACTCTTCTTCGACTGCAATGGCATTCGCGTTGTTCTTGGTCAATGAATAACGTAATATTTCTGAGAGTTTGGTCAACATCTCCCTTGAGCGATTGACATCTTCAAGCATGAGTCCCCTGATATTGTTCAGACTATTGAACATAAAATGAGGGTTTATCTGCCCCTTCAACGTGTTTAATTGGGCCTGTTTTAAACTCGTATTCAGCTCTAAGCGTTCTATTCTATTCTGATTTGCTTTTAGTAGTAGTTTTATCACCAGGTAACAAATAACCCAGCAAATCATTATGAATATAGAGTTGAAAACCAATATCCAAATATTATCAAAGGCTTTCAGTATTTCTTTTTCGGTTTCTGAGATTTCAGGTCCGAACTTTCCATAGGCACGTCCAATAAAATAGCTTAGAAAACCATAAATTGCCGAAGCCACGATGGTAGCTAACACAATTTTGAGAAACTGTCTTAAATCAAAATTCTCAAGACTGACTTTTGCCCTGAGGTAATACCTCAGAAGTGTTGATGACCCAATACCTATTAGAAGGCCGGTTACCAGTGAAAAAATCACGAATTGTAATCCTAACTTTTTCAGAAAAAGAATGGATGTTAGATTCAAAAATCCCCAACCACAGATTTGAAGTATCCAAAATATGAGGTTTCTTCTTTTAACGGTAAGATTCATTGAAATTTAGGATTTTCTTTAATGCGACCAAAGATAAATAAGTTTGCCTACTGAAAACCCAAGACCAAAGAATACCACTACCACACCCAAAGTAACCTTTAGTATCTTGGCCTTGCTGCTAAAGCCAGTATCACATTTGGTATCTTTTGCATCTTCCCTAAAACCCTGAAACAATAATATTGCGGCCGACAGGACTAGCAGAGTCGCCAAAATCAAATCAGCATCTTTAAACTGTGAAATCAATGCAGCGGTCAATAAAATTCCCCCTGCACTATAAAGCGCATTTCTTTTGCTTAGTTTCATAAATCTGCAGGCTTAGGCATTTATTTTAAATTCAGCTATCCCTTTTGGCGCCTTATGAAGCAAAGCCGTTCCCATTAGGGTAAGCCCAGTATAGATAGGGAAAAAATAACTCATTAAGTCTTTGTTGGCAATTGCGCCAAATACCCCTACCAATAGGGCAATAAATCCGATGATGAATACAATTTGTTTGATGTTTTCTAAATTTTTCATGTTGACTGTTTTTAGGATTGGTGTTATTTAAATTAAAATGCTCAATACAAGTGATACTACTAATTTTACCAGTGCTATCATTTATCTATTTTTTGATTTTCAATTGATTATGAAGCAAATATACTGGCGAACCTTATTCATGGAAAGTTATTTATGACCAACGGTAAACCAAGCTTACCGAACGGTAGTGAAACTTTACCCAACTGATTTTCGGGCATTAAAAAAGGGGACACTAGTCCCCTTTTCATATGTAAGGTATAAGATATAGCTTAGTCCTTGAGGGGTTGTTCCGTAATATTATCTTTACCCAAGTGCTTGGCATAAAAGCCCATCATGGCTTTATAAAGGGCAATGGAATTTTCTTCTTTTGCAAAACCATGTCCTTCATCATATTTTACCATATAGGGCACCTCAAAGCCTTTGTCCCTTAATGCACTTACAATCTGGTCTGATTCATCGATATTCACCCTTGGGTCATTTGCCCCTTGCACAACGAATAGGGGTTTTTTGATCTTATCTATCTGATATACCGGTGAAACTTCCTCCATAATCTTCTTTTCTTCGGCGACTGCTTCATCATACCAGATTTCTTTTAGAATCTTTAAATAAGGTTTCCAATACGGTGGAATGGTCTTCATAAAAGTAAAAAGATTGGAAACCCCAACGTAATCTACCCCACAGGCATATAGATCCGGAGTTTTGGTCAGTCCTCTTAAAACAGCATAACCACCGTGGCTACCACCATAGATCGCCGCTTTTTTTGCATCTACCCAACCCTGATCGATCACGTATTGCAAACCATCTTCAACATCGTCCATGGCCTTTCTGCCTATTTGTTTGAAACCCGACTCTAAAAACTCTTTTCCGTAGCCTCCTGAAATCCTAAAATTAACCTGTAATGTGGCATAACCCCTACTTGCGAACAATTGCGCCTCTGGGTTAAAGCCCCAAGAATCTCGAATACCCTGTGGGCCACCATGGGGGTTTACGATTACCGGAACTTTCTCTCCAGCTATTGCTGCTTTTGGCAATGTAATGTAACCGTGAATAGTAAGTCCGTCCCTGCTTGTAAAGGTGATAGGTCGCATTTCCGACATATCTTCTTCTTTAAGTTGTGGCATAAGACTGTATAAAAACTTAAATTCATCTTTTTTGACATCGTAAGAATGGTACGCTCCATACAATCGGTCACTTTGCAGAAAAATGAGTAGGTTATTCTCATCATCGGTAGCGTCAGCAATACTATATTGTTCGTTTGGAAATTGGGTCACTATTCGCTCATGTAATTTTTTATAAGATTCGCTGATTGGAACTATTACATTCTTCTCACCCTCATAAGAGACATAATCGAGTTCATACCCGCGCATTCTAGAAAGGTACATGTCGGCAACGTCAAAACTATCGTTACTAAAAATCTCTTCAAGCTGTTTATTTTCTTTTAAATCGTAACGAATGATCTTGGCCTTGTCACTGTTTAAGTTTGAAACCATATAGGCATCATGGGGGTAGTCTGTAGCGTAATCAAAGGTCAAAATACCAAAGGCATCCTTCCAATTAAGGTTCTTGATGACCTTAAAACCACCTTCACCATCTTCGTAATACAAATCTTGCTCGACACCATCCCTTATTTTTGTAAATCCCTTTAAATTGCCGTCTTTGTCAAAATTATAGGCGGTAATTGGGTTAGCGGCATCTTCATTGGTGTATAATTGTTCTAACTGCCCTGTGCGCACATTCACTTTAAAGGGTTCAAATACCTGAGGATTGTTTTTGTTCATCTGAACAATGATATGGTCTTTATCTTCTTTCAATAAGTCAGAAAATTGGGCCTGTACGCCATCAAATGGGGTCAGATCTTTTAATTCGGTTCCATCAAGGTTGACGGCATAAACGTGATAATTTTCATCACCTCCACTATCCATCAAATAAACCAAGCGTTCATTATTTATCCATCCATATCCACGAACCAGTTCATCTTTTTCCTCAATGGCCCGTGTCGTAGTATTCGAGCTTATGTTCTTTACATAGATATGTCGTTTTCCGTTTTCATCTTTTTCTCGGTAAGACATATAAGTACCATCGGGTGAAAACCTAAATGTTGATGCTTTTGGTTTGGCAAAGTAATCTTCGACCGTATATCGATAATCACCTTGATCTAGGTTTGCCAAAGCAGTTAATTCTTCTTCTGAGCTTGGTAATTCGGTATTTCCTGGTTTGGTCTTTATCGTTTTCATTAAATTCAAGGGCAATTCCATTCCCCCTTGATAAAACGTACCGGTTATAGTTTCATCCTTCAGGCTACCCACATATTTTATACCTGCCTGTTTGAAAACAATGGTCAATTCATTTTCGGCAAATAGGGTTTCATCCATGGGTATGTCAGTTGCGCCTTGAGAAGGGCTGTCCATTGTTGACTTCAATATCCCATTATCGTTTGTGACATTGAAGATTAGTGGCATTTCCATTCCTTGAACTGCCAAAGTTCCCTTCCAAGAGCCGGCAATATCCTGGGCATATCCTATAACCCCCACAAATAATAAGGTCAGTGATAGTAGTACATACTTTGTTTTCGATTTCATAAAATATAGGTTTACTTGTTTATGTATAGTGTTTGTAATTGGTGTTTAAATGAACCGTTTTGTTACATCGTAACACCCTTCAAATATATGAACCACTTCAATCTATAGATATGGAAATATGGTAAGCGGCAAAATGGGGAACATGAACGGAAACTACAATGTTCTATTTAGGGGGATATTTCACAAATACCTTATCGACTACGGCCCTCAGACGTTTTTCGCGTAGAATGGGGGAATCATTTTCTTTAAACCCCGATTTACTGGACGCTTGCCAAAAAAGTGAATTTTTTTGACTGTCGATAAAATCAAATTGAATGGAACGTTGAATACTGGAGCTCCCCAACGGAATGCCAACGGATACTCCACCTCCAACATTTCTACCGGTGCCCCCTATACCCAAGCCAACATTATTACCGCTATTTTCGATAAATTCAGAACTTATGATATCAATAAAGAACTCTGGTTCTTCTGCAAGCAATAAACCTTTGGCATGAAGCGTGGAATCCAGTATGCGCAACAAACGTTTCTCGTCTAATTGGCTCAGGCCCGATTGCATGTCAGCATAATAGTTATAGGTAGTGTAGTTAGAAAAATCAGTTGTACCATCGTAGTCATATTGCACGCGCACCGAACTACATGCCGATAAAAAAAGAAAGCAGAAAACGATGTAAATATAGCTTCTCATAAGTGTTATAATCCTGAATTTACAAATTATGTTTTCTCATGACGAAAAAAACGGAGACTATTCGTTCAATAGCTTCCATAGTAAATCCTTCAAATCCTGAATGCCTTTCTGGGCCACCGATGAGATAAACAGGTAAGGAACATCAAGGTCTTTATCCAATATCACCTTCATTTCGCCCATTAGTTCGTCATCAAGCATATCACATTTCGAAATAGCAACGATACGGTTCTTATTCAACAACTCTGAATTATACCTTCTAAGCTCATCCAATAAAATATCATATTCTTTGCTGATATCGTCACTATCTGCGGGAATCAAGAACAATAACGTCGCATTACGTTCAATATGCCGCAGAAAGTAATGCCCGAGCCCTTTACCTTCGGCCGCGCCTTCTATTATACCGGGAATATCGGCCATTACGAAGCTTTGGTAATCGCGGTATTCAACAATACCCAAATTGGGTTTCAAGGTGGTAAACTCGTAGTCGGCAATCTTAGGTTTTGCAGAGGTCATTACGGAGAGTAGGGTCGACTTTCCTGCATTCGGAAAACCTACAAGGCCCACATCGGCCAAAACCTTTAACTCTAAGGTAATCTGTCGTTCTTCACCTGGTATACCCGGTTGGGCATAACGCGGGGTTTGATTCGTAGCTGTTTTAAAATGCCAATTACCACGACCACCCATACCCCCTTGGGCAACTATACGTTCTTCACCATTTTCGGTAATCTCAAAAAGAATGGCATTGGTCAATGTATCCCGTACGACAGTACCTAAAGGTACATCCATGTAGACATCTTCACCATCGGCCCCAGTGCTTCGATTTTTACTTCCATGTGCCCCGTGGCCCGCCTTAAAGTGTTTTTTGAATTTATACGTGACCAAGGTCCAGAGATTCGAATTGCCCCTAATGATCACGTGGCCTCCCCTACCGCCATCGCCGCCGTCGGGGCCTCCTTTGGTAATATATTTTTCGCGATGTAGATGCACAGAACCTTTACCTCCATTACCTGAGGCAACAAAGGCCTTTACATAATCAACAAAATTACCTTCGGTCATTTTCTAAGTTTACAATATTCGTGTTTTCTACTTTTTGCAATTAGGGTAGAATCGCTGTATCAACCGCTTGGTATCGAATCGTCAAAATAAAAAATATAAATGAAATAGACAGCCGCAGAAATCAAAAACAACAGTACCGCCGAACAGCCGGTAATAAAACAACCTTTGAACGCGTATTTGGGAGGTATAACTTCTTCTGGCATTTCATTATCATTTTAAGAAAAACGGGCTATGACCTTGGCCAATCGTTCTGTAATTTCAGCAATCTGCCCAATACCATTGACCGAATGAAACTTGCCCTGTTTCGAATAATAGTCTTTTAGGGGTGCCGTTTTTTGGTTGTACTCATCAAAACGATTTCGGATCTTGCTTTCATCTTGATCATCACTTCTTCCACTTTCCCTACCGCGTTCCAAGAGTCGTGCGACCAATACATCTTCGTCTGCCTCTAATGCTATGGTAGCATCGATTTTCATGTCTTTTGACTCTAAAAAATTATCCAATGCTTCTGCCTGGGCGGTCGTTCTCGGAAAACCATCAAAAATAAAACCGGCCGCATCACTGTTTTTCTCCACTTCGTCTTTCAGCATGTTGATGGTTACCTCATCGGGAACTAGGTCGCCTTTGTCAATATAAGATTTGGCCAACTTACCAAGCTCGGTACCATTTTTCATATTAAATCGAAAAACGTCCCCAGTTGAAATGTGTTTTAGACCGTATTTTTCTTTTAGAAATCCAGCTTGGGTTCCTTTGCCTGCTCCGGGTTTTCCGAAAAGCACTAAGTTGATCATATTGGTTTGATTTAATTGATAGACTTCTTTCAAATTGCGTCCGAGCTCCTTGTAATCCAATCCGTAGCCTACGATAAAACTATCCGGAATTTCGAGGCCAACGTAGTCAATCACATATTCCCCGTTATAAACATCCGGTTTATAAAAAAGTGAGGCTATCTTAAATTCCTTGACATTGGCGCCCGAAAATAAGTTGACCAGTTTTTGCAGCGTGCGTCCGGTATCAATGATATCTTCTAAGATAATCACGCTACGGCCCTCGATGTTTTCTGAAACGTCCAATAAGGTCTCTACGATACCCGTTGAAGTCAAGCCTTGATACGAACTTAATTTCACAAAAGACACCTCGCAAGGATATTCGTAGGCCTTCAAGAAATCGGATACGAACATAAAAGAGCCATTTAAGACCCCTACGAAAATAGGAACATCATCTTTATAATCTTCGGCAATGTCACCCGCCATTTTTTGAACAGCGTTCAAAATACGAGTCTCGCCCAAAAATGGTTTAAACAGCTTGTCGTGTAGCTTGATCAAAGTCTTTTTGTTCTTGAATAGTTGGCAAAGATAGCATAATTTAATGGGGGTTTTGGCGGCATTGCTTCCCCCTTTTGGTAATTCAGTGTATTTTTGTTGGCAATACTATTTGATTCAACATGCACTATTTTTCCTCTGATTTTAAACTCGGTATCCTAGGCGGTGGACAATTGGGCAAAATGCTGCTCTACGAAACCCGTAAATGGGATATCTACACCAAAGTTTTAGACGCTTCGAAAGAAGCCCCATGCAAAATTGCATGTAATGACTTTGTGGTGGGAAGCTTATTGGATTTTGACACCGTTTATAATTTTGGGAAGGATGTGGATGTATTGACCATTGAAATCGAAAACGTAAACGTCGATGCCCTTGAGAAATTGGAAAGTGAAGGAATCAAGGTATATCCACCAACAAGATCGCTTCGTATTATTCAGAATAAGGCCAATCAAAAGTTGTTTTATGTCGACAATAACATCCCTACCGCCAACTTTCAGCGATTCGCCTACAAAAGTGAAATCACTGACAGTTTTAATAATGGGGCCTTGCAGTTTCCTTTTATATGGAAGGCGGCACAATTTGGATATGATGGGCAAGGTGTAAAAGTTGTTCGCTCATTAACTGATTTGAATGAATTGCCCGCTGGGGAATGTATCGCTGAAGAGATGGTACATTTCAAAAATGAATTGGCCGTTATCGTAGCGCGAAGCTCAAATGGGGAAGTCAAGACGTATCCCGTTGTGGAGATGGAATTTCATCCAGAGGCCAATCAGGTCGAATACGTACTATGTCCGGCTAGAATCGATGATGAAGTGGCAAAAAAAGCCCAAGAAATCGCATTGAAAGTATCAGAAAAAATACAACAGGTCGGTTTGTTGGCCGTAGAACTGTTTCAGACCCAAAATGATACGATTTTGGTCAATGAGGTGGCGCCCAGACCCCATAATAGCGGCCACTACAGTATAGAAGCCAGTTATACGAACCAATTTGAGCAGCACATTCGTGCCATACTTGGTTTACCATTGGGTATCACGGATAGTAAGGTTGCCGGTATCATGGTGAACCTTGTTGGAGAAGAAGGGCATACCGGGGATGTGGTCTATGAAAATCTGGATACCATCATCAAGAAACATGGTGTTACCCCTCATATTTACGGAAAAAAGCAAACACGTCCTTTTCGTAAAATGGGACATGTCACCATTGTAAATAAAAATATTGAAAGGGCTCGGGAAATCGCACAACAGGTAAAAGAAACAATAAAAGTAATTAGCAAATAAATTAAAAACAATAAATCAAATATAGTTGTTTTCAAAACCCAAGATGGAAAAACTCATTTAGAAGTCAATTTCCAAAATGATACTGTTTGGCTTAATCAGGCCCAATTGTCAGATTTGTTTCAACGTGAAAGGTCGGTCATAACCAAACACATCAATAATATTTTTAGGGAAAATGAATTGGATATGAAAGGTAATGTGCAAAAAATGCACATTACTCATTCAGATAAACCTATTAATTTTTTCAATCTAGATGTCATAATTTCGTTAGGCTACAGAGTACGTTCCAGAAGAGGCACTCAATTCAGGATTTGGGCAAATAAAGTTCTGAAAGAACATTTGATCAAAGGATATACTATTAACGAAAAACGACTCAAAGAAAAAGACCGTGAGATTAGATTTTTACGTTCAGGTATTCAAATTGTAAGTAGGGTAATTGAAGAAAAAGCTAGCGAAAAAGGTTTTGAATATTTAAGTCAATTCTCAAAAGGGTTGAAACTATTGGATGACTATGACCATGAGGAATTAGACACTCGAGGGCTCACCAATAAAGACGCTATTTACCCTACATTGAAAGAATATGAGGCATTAATTGAACAAATGAAGACTGAATTTGATTCTGATGTTTTTGGCTTGGAAAAAGATCAAAGTTTTAAAAGCGCCATCGCACAAATCTCAAAAGGCTTTGGCGTAGAAGATTTTTACCCCTCCCTCGAAGAAAAAGCGGCAACACTTTTATATTTAATAGTAAAAAACCATGCCTTTACCGATGGTAATAAAAGAATCGCCGCCGCGTGTTTTTTAATGTTTCTTCAAATGAACCAGTTACTGACCAATGAAAATGGCGAAGTAATCCTTAGCGATGAAGCTCTTGCTATCTTAACTTTGTTCATTGCCTCTAGCAGGCCTGAAGAAATGGAAATTGTAAAAAAATTGGTGATTAGTATTCTCAATAGAAATAAAAAGTAATTTAAAAATGAGTAAAGTAGCTGTAGTAATGGGAAGCACCAGCGACCTACCGGTGATGCAAGATGCCATTGATATTTTAAAAGGTTTTGACATTGAGGTCGATGTCGATATCGTATCTGCGCACAGAACACCTGAAAAATTATTTGATTTTAGTAAAAATGCCCATAGCAATGGATATACGGTCATTATTGCAGGTGCAGGAGGGGCGGCACATTTACCCGGCATGGTTGCATCAATGTCACCATTACCGGTTATCGGCGTTCCCGTAAAAAGTAGCAATTCCATTGATGGGTGGGATTCCATTCTTTCCATTCTACAAATGCCCGGGGGCGTACCCGTGGCTACCGTAGCCTTGAATGGTGCTAAAAATGCAGGTATTCTTGCTGCACAAATTATAGGCGCTTCCGATAAGTGTGTTTTAGATAAAATTTTAGTGTATAAAGAGGGGCTAAAACAGAAAGTAATGGATGGGGCCAAAAAAGTAAACCAATGAAATTAAAAAGTACTATTATTTTATTGACGGTTGTATTATTTTCTTGCCAAACCAAGACCTGGGAAGAATACGAGCTCACCAGCCCGACCCTAGTGCATATCGCACCAGATAGTTTGGTAATCGAACAGCTCGTACAAAAATGGGGCGAAGAAGACTTTCAAGCGACCGTTGACGATGTTATTTGGTACCATAGTGAACTAATGATGCTAGTAGATACCTTGAAAATAGACCAAATCACCACAGAAAGCAAAAACATTTCACTGATAGGTGGCGAAAAAACCTGGAAAATAGCTACGGACACCCTAGACTACAAATGGCATTACATCTATTTTAATGGTAACGACTTTATCGAAAAAGATGCCTATACCATGAAAGAATACCTTCTCAAGAATAATTAACGAAATCATACATGCAAAACCCACTTCTTGAATCATTTGATCTAGCCCCTTTTTCTAAAATAAGGAACGAACACTTTAAACCTGCTTTTTTACAGGCCATTGCTGAGGCAAGGGCAGAAATCGCTGCGATTACGAATAGTAAAGAACCAGCCAATTTTGAAAATACTATCGAAGCCTTGGAGTTTTCTGGACAACAATTAGACAGGGTTTCCAGTGTCTTTTTTAATCTAAACTCGGCTGAGACGAACGATGAAATGCAAAAAATCGCGCAAGAAGTATCTCCGCTTCTTTCAGAGTTCAGCAATGATATTACGCTTAATGAAGATTTGTTCCTCAGAATTAAAACGGTTTACGGGCAAAGGGAAAAATTGGACTTGAATACCGAGCAGCAGACCCTGCTCGAAAAAAAATATAAAAGTTTTAGCCGTAATGGGGCCAATCTTGATGAAGACAGTAAAAAAAGGCTTCGAGAAATTGACACCGAACTCGCTAAACTTAAGCTCAAATTTGGAGAGAATGTTTTAGCCGAAACGAATAATTATGAGCTTCACCTTACGGATGAACAAGAATTGGAAGGACTACCGGATGGCGCCAAGGAAGCTGCCGCACAATTGGCGAAATCGAAAAACAAACAAGGCTGGATAATTACCCTAGACTATCCGAGTTATATCCCCTTCATGAAATATGCCAAGAACCGTGACTTACGTAAAGAACTTTCCTTGGCATTCGGAAGCAAGGGATTTAAAGGTAACGAATTCGATAACCAAGAACAGGTACTCGAGATAGCAAAATTACGCTATGAGCGTGCCAACTTACTGGGTTATGACACCCATGCGCATTTTGTTTTAGAGGAACGCATGGCAGAAACACCTGAAAAAGTGCACAAATTCTTGGGGGAACTTTTAGAAAAAGCAAAACCTGCCGCGGATAGGGAATTCAAACAAATGGCTGATTTTGCCAAGGACCTTGATGGTATTACCAAATTTCAAAAATGGGATAGCGCTTACTATGGTGAAAAATTAAAACAACGCCTTTTCAGCTTGGATGATGAAAAGCTAAAGCCCTATTTTAAATTAGAAAATGTAATTGAAGGAGTCTTCAAAGTAGCCGAAAAATTATTCGACCTTACGTTTAAGGAGGTTTTTGATGTTGACACCTACCATAAGGATGTTAAAACGTATCAAGTGCACGATTTCAATAAAAATCCGGTCGCTTTTTTCTATGCCGATTTTCATCCAAGAAAAGGAAAAAGGGGCGGTGCTTGGATGACCTCTTTTAAACCACAATATCATAAAGATGGAAAAAATGTGCGACCCCATATCGCTAACGTCTGCAACTTTACCCCATCTACTGACACCAAACCCTCATTGTTGACCTTTAATGAGGTGACCACCTTATTTCATGAGTTCGGGCATGCGCTGCACGGTATGTTGGCAAACACCAGTTATCCAAGCCTTTCTGGCACTTCGGTCTATTGGGATTTTGTTGAACTACCCAGTCAAATTTTAGAAAATTGGTGTTACGAAAAAGAAGCCTTGGAACTTTTTGCCAAACATTATGAGACCGGGGAGACCATTCCAATGGAATTGATAGACAAAATAAAAGCGTCCGCCACTTTTCAAGAGGGAATGCAAACTTTACGACAACTTAGTTTTGGCCTTCTGGATATGTCTTGGCATGGTTTAGACCCTACTCAAATTACCGATGTAAAAAAGCATGAAAGCAAGGCGTTTGAAGGCACTATGCTATACCCAGACACTCCAGAAACTTGCATGAGTACCGCTTTTGCCCATATTTTTCAAGGTGGGTATTCTTCTGGATATTATAGTTATAAATGGGCCGAGGTATTGGATGCGGATGCCTTTGCTTATTTTAAGGAAAACGGGATTTTCAATAAAGAAATCGCCAATAAGTTCAAAGAACATGTTCTTTCAAAGGGAGGCACCGAAAATCCAATGGAATTGTACAAACGTTTTAGGGGTTCAGCACCCAATATCAAGGCCTTATTGGAACGTTCAGGGCTATTGCAGGCTTCTTAAAATCAATAGTTAGGTAGAATGCGATTTACCGCTAAGCATTAAATCGCATTTTTATCTTCGTTGAAGCTATTGACTTCATAGAAACTTTACCATTAATAGAGATTAGTGTCCGTCACATAATTCAGGTCAACGTCGAACTTGTTCAAATAGCGTATGGAGGCCCCTTCCAGCAGTTGTTCTTCAGCACTCAATATCACATTGTCATCAAAATCAAAAAGTTTAATGGCCAGGGTACTATCCTTTTTATTTACCAAAACATTTTTGACCCTATTATCTTGATATCGTGGCATCAAAAGCACAGATCCCGAAATTAACTTCCCCTTCTCGAAAATGGCTTCATATTGTTGTTTTCCCGTTTTATCATACCGAATCACTTTACCGTCAAGACTCGCATTTGAAAGGGTGTAGCCCAATCTTTTTTTATCGGAATCTTTATAATATGCAGTGGATCTTACTTCACCATTACTGCTATACAAGGTAATCGTCTTACCCTGGCCATCGTATTTCACTTGTTTGATCAACTGGCCATTCTTGTAGGTTTCCATATTTGGATTTTTGCCATAGTAGCTATCTAAAATTCTGGTACCGTCTACAGGCAATCCTTCTCGATAGGTAATCTCGGCAACCACCTTCCCTAGTTCATCGTAATACAAGGTCTTACCGTTCAGTTTTCCATCACTATAATTTTCGGCTTTCTTTAGATTACCCATGTAATCGAAATAGTTGAAAGTTCCCGTTTCTTTATCAGCTACGAATTGCCCTTCTTCCAGAATACGTTGGTCATAATCCAATTTTTGATAGCTTCCATTGCGTTTACCTCCTTTCAAGGTATATCGCTTTCTTTTGTCCTTATCGTACCAAGTACCTTCCCAAGGGCTACCATCTTTATAGGTGACCTTGCCTAAGACCGCTCCATTTACATCATAGAAAGTTCCGCAACAATCAACATCGATTTCTTCAACGAGTATGGGGTTGATATTACCATATCCATTACTTTTTCCATAATCATATCGCTTTAATGCGACGATTTTTCCATTTTTACGCTCTTCCATAAGCTGCAGATGATCTGAATCGCCAAAAAACTCGAAGTACTTTCCTTCTTTCTTTTCAAAATCATAGGTACCTATCTGCTCCCCTTGGTCGTTATAAAATGTTCCTTCTGTTTCTTTATAATCTTTGAAATAGATATCGCTCTGTTTCTTGTTGTTGCTATAGAATTTGATTTCCCTGGTTTTTTTATAGCCATCGGTCCCGTATTCTTCGATTCTTTTAAATGTTCTATACAAATCTTTACCTACCAACCGTTTTCTAAAACTCATACGGTTCACAACGACACCGTCTTTAAAGATTTCAATGCTTGAAATATCACCGTCCGTAGAACTCGTGGTATACCGTTGACCAGATACAGGTTTGGCATATCCATTCCCATATTCCAACTTCAACTCCCCCAGCACCTTGCCTTGCATATCATAAAAAACCTCACGCTCTTTGGTCTTTTTCGATCTTGGTTTCTCAGATTTAGGATAAAACGTAACCTCTTCAATAAGTTCTCCGCCTTCGTATGTCGCTTTTCTATCGTACAAGATCTCGGTGCCATCATAGGGGCGATAATCCTTATAGACCATTCTGGCCATTTCTTCACCTGATTCATCGTAGCTGACCTGTAGTTGACGTGTTCCCTTATCATAGGTGGTCATACTTTTCAACTGACCGTTTTCATGGTAAAATCTGTCTTCACTGATTATACCGTCTACATAACTTCTTGCACTTTGAATGATACCTGTCTTTTCCCCACCTTTTCCATAATTGAAGAAAAACTCTGTTCCGTCTTTTGGTTTTAAGCGGTCACCTTCTAGTTCGTACGTTATTTTACCGAGCTGCTTACCAGCTTTCGTAAAGTAGGTTTTTGACCATAGTGGTGTTTTTTCGACCTTTTCGCGAACTTGGCCATTTGGGTAAAACGAAGATGATATCAACAGCTGACCAGATGGATAGTAGTTGATTTCCCTAACCCCCATGGGGTTATAATAATAGAACACCTCAACACCCTTGTAATACCCATTGGGCAGTAGCACGCGTTCACCGATTAATTTTCCACCCTTATCGTAGTACTTCGACAAACCTCTTGGTCGCTCTTTCGTACCGTAATATTCATAACGAATTCCATTGATATCCTTCTCATAATGAATCTCTACCAGCGAATCTTCAACCCGTTCCGTGTACATTTGAAGTGTACCCATTGGGGAGTTTCGCTTACCTGACACAAAATAACCATTGGCATATATTGAAATGAGCTTTTGACCGTTTAAATACGTGATAAACTCACCTTCAAGGCGGTTATCTTTATAATTACCTTGCTGAAAAATACTGCCATCTTCATTATACCAAGTAACGATTCCCTGCCAAATATCCTTTTCACGACTTGTTGAGGTAGCACTCATTTGTAGTTGGCCCGAAACATAATAGTCTTTGACCAAATAGACCCCTCCCCTCTCTTTCACCGGTGGGCGATAGAAAGCAGCACTATCTTTCACTGTGGGAATCCACTTTGAATCATAATATAAGGTATCATTCTGGGCCCACGTGATGGCTACGATGAAGAACATGGCCATGCGCACACCGATTCGTAATGTATTTCTTTTGATTTTCATGGTAATCAACACTTTTTATCGACACAAAAATAGGTAATGCGGTCTGGTGGCACACCCCTGAATTCAGTTAATTTAACTTCCTGAAACCAGGGTAGTCGTTAGTTTGAACCAAGAAAAAAACGATAGCTATGGCAACGGTGTAAACCTTTAATACGACAGATCCAACCGATTCCAACAAATCATACCTACCTATTACTTTTTTCTTCGGGCAACAAATCGTTCTTGAACGGATTTTTGACAAATGGAAATGCAAACTGTCTTAAAAATCCCTTTGGAAAGGAGGCATCTACCAAACCTGTTCCACTAGGCCATTCTTTACCAGGCAAATAATACGTTCCAAAAATTTTATCGATAAACGGAAACACGACCGCAAAGTTCTTACCATAATGTTCTGGCTCTTTGCAATGGTGCCAATGATGGTATTGTGGGGTCGTAATGATATATTTCAAGAAGCCAAAATTGATATTGGTATTGGCATGGATCAAAACGGCATGGATAGCTATAAAAACAATATACACGTTGAAAGTCAGCGTACTGAATCCCAATACATATAGTGGAATATATGACATACTCCTGGTAAAAAAAATATCTATAAAATGGGTTCGCGAACCAGCCAGCCAATCCATATTTTCTGTGGAGTGATGAATGGAATGGAATCGCCACAGAAAGTAATGGGAATGGAAAATACGATGTGCCCAGTATTGAAAGAGGTCCGTTACGACCAATGCCAACAAAAGCTCTGCAATAAAAGGAAGTCCGTTGACCCATTCATGCACACTTTCGAGGTTCATCCAACCAAAGAATGCCACAGCCGGCTTTTTGGTCAAAACCCCAAAGAGTTGGATTGCCAAATGACTAATGCCAAAATAAATCAGATCGGTACGCCATTCGCCATGAAATTTAGACTGTAATTTATTTTTTGGAAATGCCAGTTCAATGGGTACGAAAATCAAAACCATGACCAAAAGGTCCAATAGCAACCAATCAAGGCCCAGGCTCCAATTCACTTTTTCTACCGCTCGGCCCTCGACCGTCAATCCACCAAGAAATATCGCCATGGCCCCTAAACCTACCCCAATGACCGCAAATTTTTTGTTTTTGGCAAGCAGTATACTTACCAAAGCAAAAAGAAATGTTGCGATTATGGCACCCAACATCAGGTTTTCCACTATTTCTGCAGTGTATACCTCCCTAAATTCAGGTGTGGTCAACTGCTCTGGAAATTTGAAACACAATATTCCTGTTACCGAAAGTGCCCCGAGAAAAATGGAAACGGTACCACTTATCTTTCCTTCCCCGATTTGCATTCTTTTGTTTTGGGTCTTCATTATCTTACTTTTAGAGAGAAACCACGAATATCAACGTTTTACACTACCACTTAATTGTGTTATCCATTAAAATAGAATCGTAAAATAGAGCTGTGTTTTTTGATGTTTATCAACGTAAAGCCAACACCCTATCCATTTGTCGTGATCTTCTTGTGATATTTATACCAGAGGTTTGCAAGGTTAAGATATATCACTAACTTAAGCCTTTAATTTTACCTGTAAAATCGTTATGTCATCACACGAATTGCGCCCAGACACATGGATCGATAACTATGCCGATTATCTTTTCAACTATGCCATCACTAGGGTGAGTGATACTGAAATCGCGAAGGATTTGGTTCAAGAGACTTTTTTCGCTGGTTTGAAATCTGCCAAAAACTATAAGGGTGATGCCGCAGAACGCACCTGGTTGATTGCCATTCTCAAACGAAAGGTTATTGACCATTATCGAAAGATAAATTCTAAAAAAGGTAAGGCAGAAGTTCGAATGGGCTATAGTTCAAATTCAGACGAAGAGGGGGATTGGCTAGAAGAAAAGGTAGCCGATCCTTATGGAAAATCAGGTGATGAAACCATTGAAAACCAAGAATTAGGTTTGGCAATCCATGACTGTATCGCTAAATTGCCAAAAAAGCAATCCCTTGTTTTCACCATGAAAACAGTTCAAGGTATGAGTACGGAAGATATTTGTAATGAATTAGGAATTAATGCGTCAAACCTATGGGTGATGATACACAGAGCCCGCACATCACTTATGGGATGTATGAATCAAAATTGGTTTTAATATGATGATTTCTTGTGACGAGGCGTCAAACATTTGTAATAAAAAGCAATATAAGGAAGCTTCTAAATGGCAAGTTTTTAAACTTCGCTTTCATATTTTGTATTGTAAAACATGTTCAAAATTTTCTTCAAAGAATACAAAACTCACTTCGTTGTGCCAGCAGGCCAATTTACATACCATATCCAATGAGGATAAGGAGATGATGAAAAAAGAGTTTGAAAAACAGCTTTAAACTACGGGTATAACCAATTTCAGAATAAGCAATAAAACCATGGGAATTGCCTCTATCCAAAAGGAGGCAAAATATTTTGGTTGTTCTTTTTTGGTCATGGAAATTCCTGCACCGAGTAAGAATGAAGCTAAACAACGGTAGGTCACTTCTAGTGTCGTAAACCCATCCTTAAAAAAAGTTAGGCTAAAAAACAGTATTAAAAGTATGTAACCGAACATCTTGGTTTTAACGATGCCCAGCCGTTGGGGAATTGTTTTTAATTCTTTGCTGTCATGGTCTAGATCTCGAATATCAAAAGGCAGTATTAAGACGATGACCAACAAAAAACGTTGAAAAGATAGCACCAAGATATTCAAGGTGAATTCCAATTCACTATCCAATACTTCTAGAATTAACGTACAACCCGTCCAGACTAGGGCCACAAGATAGATTTTTGTTCCACCAAGGCTTCTCAAGTTTTTTGCCTTTGGTAAAAACGGCACCGCATACAACGCAGATAAAAATGCGAAAACAACTATCGCCGACCATAGCTTAGTTTCGAGTTTAAAGAAAAAAAACAACGTTGCGAAAAAGGCCAGAAAACTAAAAAATTGAATTGCTTTTTGATAGCTGCCACGAACGATTATGTATTTTTTCGCCTCGACCCCATATTTAATAAAATTATAACAGACTATAGTGCTACAAAAAAGAAAACCCACCAAGCTCCAATTTGTTGAACCATCCAATAACCCTACTGTAATAAAATACAATGCTACCACCGAAAAAGCCACATGAATACTAGCATCCAAATAAAAGTTGAAAAACAGTCGAAGCACTCGCATTAAACAAAACTAGCTATTCTATTTCGAAGGTTGATTTCTGGTTAAAAACTTTCGGTTCGGTCACTAAAAAACCTGCCTTTTTCCTAGAATTAATACCTAATTTTGGAAACTTTATTTTTTGAAGCTATGAACACAGAAAACTTTGCATTACGCCATATTGGCGTTCACGAGGAAGATTTACGTAAAATGTACGAAATCGTTGGCGTAAATCATCTAGATGAACTTATTGACCAGACCATACCAGATGACATTCGTTTGAAAGAAGAGCTACACTTGGCCGATGCGATGAGTGAGCATGAGTTTCTGCATCATCTTCAGACCCTATCTAATGAAAATAAGGTGTTCAAATCATATATCGGGTTAGGATACCATGAGGGGTTGACCCCATCGGTGATCAAACGGAACATTCTGGAAAATCCGGGGTGGTATACCGCTTACACACCGTATCAAGCCGAGATTGCACAAGGCCGGTTAGAGGCATTATTAAATTACCAAACCATGGTTTGCGATCTTACCGGTATGGAACTCGCAAACGCTTCCCTTTTAGATGAGAGTACGGCAGCGGCAGAGGCCATGACCATGCTCTATGACCTTCGAAGCAGGTCCCAGAAAAAAAATGGGGTTTTAAAGTTTTTTGTTTCTGAAGCCATTTTACCACAAACGTTGAGCTTACTTCAAACAAGATCGACCCCCCTTGGTATCGAGTTGATTGTGGGCGACCCCCAAGACTTTGATTTTCCTTCTGATTTTTACGGTGCGATCTTGCAATATCCAGAAAAATATGGCCAGGTTCACGACTACTCTGAATTCGTTTCAAAAGCACAACAAAATGATATCAAAGTAGCTGTTGCGGCAGATATTTTAAGTTTAGTAAAATTGACACCACCCGGTGAGTGGGGTGTCGATGTTGTCGTGGGCACCACGCAACGTTTCGGAATCCCCCTGGGGTACGGTGGCCCTCATGCGGCCTTTTTTGCAACAAAAGAAGCGTACAAACGAAACATTCCCGGTAGGATCATTGGACTAACGAAAGATACCGATGGTAATCCTGCACTTCGAATGGCCCTGCAAACCCGAGAACAACATATCAAAAGGGACAAAGCCACTTCGAATATCTGCACGGCACAAGTGCTTTTGGCCGTAATGGCAGGTATGTATGCCGTGTACCATGGCCCTGAAGGGCTAAAATTCATAGCCAACAAAGTACATGACAACGCTAAGCTGGTCGCCCAGCTTCTAGAATCTATGGGTTTTGAACAACTGAACTCGAACTTTTTTGATACCATTAGAATAAGGGTAAAGAGCACCCAACAACTAAAGACCAGTGCCGAACTACGCGGTATCAACTTCAATTATATAGATGATGAGGTGGTATCCATATCGTTGAACGAAGGTTTTCTCGAAAAAGATATCAAACCCTTGATTTCCTGTTTTGCAGAATCACAAGGGCTATCTGATGAAGTGACTTATCCTGAAGAACTAAAAAATGTTATTCCTTCCAAGATAAAGCGAGCTTCCACTTTCATGCAACAACCCGTTTTCAACAGTTACCACTCTGAAACGGAGCTCATGCGCTATATTAAAAAATTAGAGCGTAAAGATTTGGCCCTAAACCATTCTATGATAGCATTGGGCAGTTGTACCATGAAATTGAATGCAGCTACTCAAATGCTACCTTTAAGTTGGGCGAACTGGGGCAATATCCACCCCTTTGTACCTCTTGACCAAGCCAAAGGCTACCAACTGGTCTTAAAAGAATTGGAAGAGCAGTTAAATATTATCACTGGCTTTGCCGCTACTTCCTTACAACCGAATTCGGGTGCCCAAGGAGAGTATGCCGGCTTAATGACCATTCGTGCATATCATGAGGATCGGGGTGAGGCCCATCGTAACATCTGTATCATTCCGGCATCGGCACACGGTACCAATCCGGCTTCCGCGGTCATGGCAGGGATGCAGGTTGTGGTCACTAAAACCGATGAAAAAGGAAATATTGATGTCGTTGATCTAGAAGAAAAAGTAATTGCCCATTCGAACAATTTGGCCGCCTTAATGGTGACCTATCCTTCTACACATGGGGTATTTGAGTCATCAATACGATATATCACCAAATTGATTCATGATCACGGGGGTCAAGTCTATATGGATGGTGCCAACATGAATGCCCAAGTCGGACTAACGAATCCGGCTACCATTGGCGCCGATGTATGCCACCTTAACCTTCACAAGACCTTCTCGATACCCCATGGGGGTGGAGGGCCCGGTGTAGGCCCCATTTGTGTGGCTGAACAATTAAAACCCTTTTTGCCCTCAAATCCAATCATTAAAACAGGTGGTAAACATGCCATCACTGCAATTTCAGGAGCACCATGGGGAAGCGCATTGGTTTGTCTAATTTCATATGGTTACATTAAAATGCTTGGGGGCAAAGGTGTTACCGATGCGACTAAAATCTCAATTCTTAATGCCAATTATATCAAAGAACGCCTAAACGGCAAGTATGATGTATTGTACACCGGTGAACAGGGTCGGGCTGCCCATGAAATGATCATTGATTGCAGACCGTTCAAAGCCCATGGCATTGAGGTAACCGATATTGCCAAACGTCTAATGGATTATGGCTTTCATGCGCCCACGGTGTCCTTTCCGGTTGCAGGAACCATGATGATAGAACCGACCGAAAGCGAAAGCCTTGCTGAACTGGATAGATTTTGCGAAGCAATGCTTTCGATAAGACAAGAAATCGATGGGGTGAATGCAGATAATCCCGACAACGTTTTAAAAAATGCGCCCCATACATTAGCGATGGTTACCAGTGATGATTGGAAGTTTCCCTATAGTCGCGAGAAAGCAGCGTTTCCATTGGCTTTCGTTAGCGAAAATAAATTTTGGCCCACGGTAAGACGGACCGATGAAGCTTTTGGGGATCGTAATCTTATCTGCACTTGCACCCCTATTGAAGCTTATGCAGAAGCATAAGAAACCCTTTAGAATATAGCGAAAAAGCCCATTCCTTAAATTTATGGAGTGGGTTTTTCTTTTAACAAAGTATTTTTTTTTGGATTGGATATCATATAAATTTATTATGCATGCATAATAATTAACCTTGATTGTATTAACTTTCAACAAATTAAAGCCACACTAACACTCCATTACATGAAAATAGGAATCACCGGAACCGGAAGTTATTTACCGGAGGTCATTACGAAAAACGAAGACTTTTTAGAACATCGTTTTTTAGGGACCGATGGCAATCAATTTGAGCATTCGAATGAGACCATCATTGAAAAGTTCAAAGCCATTACGGGTATCGAAGAAAGGCGGTATGCCCCACCTGAGCTCAAAACCTCAGACCTGGGCTTTCTTGCCGCCGAAAAAGCGATCCAAGATGCAGGCATTGATAAAGAAACCCTTGACTATATCATTTTTGCACACAATTTTGGGGACGTTGAAAATGGCAAAATACAAGGCGATACGTTACCCTCACTTGCTACCAGGGTAAAACACCTACTCAAAATAAAAAATACATCATGCGTAGCTTATGACATGTTATTTGGTTGCCCAGGTTGGATAGAGGCCCTGATCCAGGCCAAGGCATACATTCAATGTGGAATGGCTAAAAAATGTTTGGTCATCGGAGGGGAAACGCTTTCTAGGGTTATTGATCCGCATGATCGTGACAGTATGATTTTCGCTGACGGAGCTGGTGCCTGTATCTTAGAAGCAGATGGCGACTATGGGGAAATATTGAGCCATGCAAGCCAGACCCATGCCAATGGGGAGGCCTATTATCTATATTTTGATAAAACCAATGATCAAGAAGGCTGCTCTGATACCCGGTACATAAAAATGAATGGACGAAAAATATACGAGTTTGCATGTAATCATGTTCCGCAGGCGATGGCTGATTGCCTAAATAAAAGTGGGGTCGCCATTGAAGGGGTCAAGAAAGTATTCATACATCAGGCCAATGAAAAAATGGATGAGGCCATTATCAAAAGATTCTACCGTTTATACGGAAAACAAGCTCCCGAAACCGTCATGCCGATGATAATCCAAGAAATGGGCAATAATTCGGTAGCGACCGTCCCAATTTTATTTGATAGGGTTAGAAAAGGAAAAGTGGAAAACCATGGTCTTCAAAAAGGGGATGTTGTAATTTTTGCCAGTGTTGGTGCGGGAATGAACATCAATGCCGTGGTCTATCGGGTCTAATGACCTAAGATATTGCATTGCACCCCTTGATTACATGGATGATGCCCCTTAACTTCTTATGGTTTTTGGATTTTCTTAGATTTTCTTGTTTAAATTTTGGATTTTTACAGCATGTACGAAGGTAAATATCCGCACAAGCGTTATCGAATAACCTTAGAATTCTTAAAAAAGCATATTGATAAAAAAACTGCTATTTTAGATTTGGGTGTCGAAAACCCATTTTCTGAAATCTTAAAAAAAGAAGGGTATACCGTAAGCAATACCGCAGGCGAGGATTTAGATTTGAATTTTTCCACAATAAAAAACTCAAATGCCCAGGTTGTGACGGCGTTCGAAATTTTCGAACATCTCATCGCCCCGTTCAATGTATTAAGGGAAATTAAGGGAGACAAGCTCGTCGCAAGCATACCGTTACGGTTGTGGTTCGCTTCGGCCTATAGAAGCAAGACGGACCCTTGGGATAGGCATTATCATGAATTTGAAGATTGGCAATTTGATTGGTTACTTGAAAAATCAGGTTGGAAAATCGTTGATTCCGTAAAATGGACAAATCCGACAAAGAAGATCGGTCTCAGACCCTTACTTCGTTATTTCACCAATAGGTACTACTTGGTATATGCCGAGCGAAACGACACCCATGAGGTAGCGAACATCAAATAAGTCGCCTTTTTTGGAATATGTAATTTCTTTTTTGGAATTTTAGCGAATGCATATCAGCATTATTATTCCCGCACACAATGAAGAACAATACCTAGCGGATTGTTTGACTTCCATGGTGGAACAAAGCCAACCGCCTGACGAACTCTTGATCATAGACGACAACTCAACGGACAACACCTATACGATTGCTTCAGATTTTGCCTCAAAACATCTGTGGATACGGGTCTTTAAGAGACAGGGCGAAAGTAATGGGCACATTCCAGGAAAGAAGGTAGTCGACACGTTCAATTATGGGTTAAAGCATGTTTTGGATTACGATTTGCTTGGTAAATTCGATGCGGATATCGTACTGCCTAAAAATTACTTTGAACAAATGCGCAATCATTTTCAGGGCAATTGGAAACTCGGTCTATGCTCCGGACTGCTATTTATAAAGAAAAACGACAAATGGCTCTATGAAAATATTGCAAACAAAGATCATGTGCGCGGACCTATAAAACTATATCACAAAGCCTGTTTTAACAAGATTGGGGGATTACGACCCGCTACCGGTTGGGATACCGTAGATACCCTTTTGGCAAAATACCACGATTTTGAGGTCTTGACCGATGAAAACCTCAAAGTAAAACACCTTCGACCAACCGGTCATGGATACACTACCAAAAATCATCGTGCCAAGGGCAAAGCGCTTTTTAAGATGAGATACGGCATAGTTCTGGCGAAACTTACCGCCTTAAAGATGGCCTGGCAGGCCCGAAGTGCAAGGTTATACCTTCAAACCATGTTCGGGTACCTCGAAGCCTTCTTTAGAAACAGTCCGCGTTTTGTGACCAAACCTGAGGGAAAATTTATACGAAATTACCGATGGAAAGGAATCTTAAAAAAGATAGCCTAATCCAAAACCTCAACAATTGGCTTTCCTGTAGTTCCATTTGGGTAAGCGACACCCAACATAATTGCAATGGTAGGGGCAATATCGGGTATTTCGGTTCTTGAAACGGTCTCCCCCTTTTTGATACCATTGCCATAAAACAACAATGGAACATGGGTATCATAGATCATTGGTGACCCATGGGTAGAACCCGTACTCCCATAAGAGATATGGGCAGGTTTCGGAACGAATAAGACATCACCGGAACGTTTTTGATGCCATCCATTTTGTAAAATATAGGGAATACCATGGGTATAGTCATTCTGCCACATTTGATACCCGGTAAACACTTTATCCATGTCATCGTATCGCAGTAGCTCTGCAGCGATTTCTTCTTGAACGTCATCTAAATCCATATCAAGATTCGAAATCACCTTATGGTCTAGAAATACTTGATAATTACTGATACTTTTAATGATATCGGTAGTGCCAAAACGATATTCCACAAATTTTGTGAACTCCTCCTTTATTTCGCCATAGTCCAAATATCCAGCAGGTATTTTGACATCTTTTAGATAGCTAGGCACATTTATCGCGCCATGGTCAGCAGTCAAAAATAGGGTATAAGAACCCTTTCCGACCTTAGCATCCAAAGTGTTCAACAGACGCTCCAAATCCATATCAAGACGAATGTAGGTATCTTGTATCTCCTTTGAGTTCACCCCGAATTTATGCCCGATATAGTCCGTACTGGAATAACTTATAGCTAGAAAATCGGTAATATCGTCGATACCCAGACCTTCGTTTTCTAGGGCCGCAATGGCAAAATCGGTGGTAAGGCTATTCCCATAAGGGGTGTACTTGATGATCTCGAAATCTTCGGTTTTACTCAATAGGTTTGGAGTACTATGGGGAAAGGACGGACTTGACTCGGTTTCAAAAAGACCTTCGTAGGTGTTATTATCCGTCCCACTTTCAACATACAAGTCAATATCTTTTAGTGTATTCCAATCCTTTTTATACTCCTTTATCGTTCCCGAGGCATTAAATGTAGTTACCCAATCAGGAAGCTTATCCATGTAATAAGTACTGGTTATCCATTTTCCCGTATTACCCCCTTCAAACCAATAGGCCGCATTTGCGGTATGACCACCGGGTAAGACCGCACCTCTATCTTTAAGGGCGACCGCAATGGTCTTCCCCCGCATTTGGGTATGCAATCGCAATTGATCCGGTAAGGTTGTGGTCAATAGGTTACGGGGCGACATTCTACCGCCTTCGGAATTTGTACCCACAGTTTCATAATTTTCATCGGAAGCGCAATAGATATCTTTATCCGTTTGCTTATCAAACCAGTTATTACCGATAATACCATGGCTTGACGGTGTCGCGCCGGTATAGACGGAAGCATGCCCTGGCCCCGTACTGGTAGGCGCATAATTGAAGTGGTTATTTTTGCAGTTGAAGCCCTGGGTCGCCATTCGTTTGAAACCACCTTCACCGTAATGGTTCCAAAAACGGGTCAGATAATCATAGCGCATTTGATCGACCACAATGCCCACTATAAGCTTCGGTGGAGCCTCAACAGTACTTACTTCAGGGGGTGTATTATTTTTTTTTCTACGTTGTCCCATAGTCCAATGTGCCGTCATTACCAGTGAAACAAGTAGTAAAAGGGTGGTTTTTCTCATTTTGGATAAAATTATGAACTGCACAAAGCTATCGAATTACTTTGGCTAAAAAATTAAATCAAGGTTAAATACAAACCAATATTAGTATTTTTACGTTCGAAGCAGAATTTGAATGCATGGGTTACATAGCGGCGATTGGTAAGTACTTTCTTATGGTATGGGAGGTTTTTAGGAAACCAACCAAATGGCGTATCATGAGATCGCTTATTTTAAAGGAAATCGATGAATTGGTCTTTGGGTCAATGGGCATCATCATTTTCATTGCTTTTTTTATCGGTGGTGTCGTCACCATTCAGACCGCGCTCAACCTCACCAGCCCGTTTCTACCGAAGAGCCTTATTGGTTTTGCGACCAGGCAATCGGTGATTCTTGAATTTGCCCCGACCTTTACTTCCATTATCATGGTAGGGAAGGTAGGTTCTTACATTACCTCAAGTATTGGCACTATGCGGGTCACCGAGCAGATTGACGCTTTGGAAGTTATGGGGGTAAACTCCCTGAATTATCTGGTTTTCCCCAAGATTATAGCAATGCTATTGTTTCCATTTGCCGTTGCAATCGCTATGTACGTGGGTGTACTTGGTGGATGGGTGGCCGCAGTAGTTGGCGATTATGCCCCGAGCGGTGAATTTATCAAAGGGTTACAAATGGAGTTTATCCCTTTTCATGTTACCTATGCCTTTATCAAAACCTTGGTGTTTGCCTTTATCATCGCTACCGTTCCGTCATATCATGGTTTTTATATGAAAGGCGGGGCTTTAGAAGTAGGTAAGGCCAGTACGACGGCCTTTGTCTGGACGAGTGTTGTTATCATTATTTTGAACTACGTATTAACCCAACTTTTATTAGGCCAATGATCGAGGTAAGCAATGTACATAAATCGTTCGGTGACACCCATGTTCTTAAGGGTATAACCACTTGTTTCGATCAAGGCAAGACCAACTTGATCATTGGACAAAGTGGATCCGGAAAAACAGTATTCCTAAAATGCCTATTGGGCCTTTTTGAACTTGAAGAAGGCAGTATTTGCTATAGTGGACAGGTATATTCAGAATTATCATCAGGTGAGCGTCGTGATTTACGACAAGAGATGGGAATGGTCTTTCAAGGAAGCGCCCTGTTCGATTCGATGACGGTTGAGGAAAATGTAATGTTTCCAATGGATATGTTTACCAAAAAAAGCAAGGGCGAATTAAGGGATAGGGTCGATGAGGTCTTACAACGGGTAAACTTGATCGATGCCCATAAGAAATATCCTTCTGAAATATCCGGGGGTATGCAAAAAAGGGTCGCCATTGCCCGGGCAATCGTAATGAACCCAAAATACCTCTTTTGCGATGAGCCAAATTCCGGATTGGACCCCAAGACCGCCATCCTTATGGACAACCTGATTCAAGAGATAACCCAAGAATATAACATCACTACGATAATCAACACCCATGATATGAATTCCGTAATGGAAATTGGGGAAAAAATCATATTCCTAAAAAACGGTTATAAGGAGTGGGAAGGAACCAATAAGGAAATTTTCAAAACCGATAACAAGGCCGTTACGGACTTTGTATATTCTTCAGAACTTTTCAAAAAAGTTCGGCAAATGTATATTGAAGAACGCAATTGACCCAAACCCCGACCTTCTAATACTTCCAATTATCCTTGAAACAACTTCACTGAATTCTGGTGATAGCAGGAAATATCATTCCACTATTTTGACTTGAAGCGTACTATCTTTTAGGCGCACCCTAAGCCATGAGGTCATTTTTTTTAGTTCTCCTTGGCGTTGATCCGAGGTTAGTCCCTTTTTGAGCTGCAGCTCAAACAATGCCACGGTATCCAATTTATTAAAATCAGTTTGGATTCGGTTTGAAAATCCTAATCCGACCACATTCTCATAATTGATCTTGGCTTCTGCGCTTATTTCTTGAAAAGGAATGCTCTGCGCTGCATATTTACCCAAATTTGCCACTTCTTCCTCTAAGACCCTTATACGTTCTTCTTTCGTCAACAGCTCTGCTTTTTTTGATTCGTAAAGCTCATTGACATAGTTGAATTTCTGTTCTGAATCATCGCGCCCACCCTGCAAGACCCTTAGATCGGCATCTTTCAATCGGGTATAGGTATTCTTCTTATTGCGCCACATGTTAACGATATTCTCTGGCACTTCTTCCGTACCTAAAATGGCGACTTCAAGGTAAGATCCCAACTTTTCGTCAAAATGGATATCGGTCAAACCATTTTCATAACGACCATTGTCTTTAAATTCATAGATCTCAACAGTGTCCGCTAAAAATTCTTGGGCCTGTTTTAAGAACAACGATTTCTGCAAAACGTTGTAAAAAGTTATCCCTGCGGGAATCATGACCGCCAAGCCTACCACAGAAGCCAATCTCGCAACCAATCTTCGCCTTTTTGAATTGGCATAACGCACCATTGGAAAACGGAGGTACTTAATGACCAAAAAGGTGGCCAAGGCAATGAATATGGTATTAATGGTAAACAGGTACATGGCACCCAAAGCATAAAGTGGTTTGCCGATGGCCAAGCCAAAACCTACGGTACATAACGGCGGCATCAAAGCAGTAGCAATGGCCACTCCGAAAATCACACTGGCAATGGTTCCCTTTTTGGCCCTGGCCACCACCAGTGCCAAGCCACCGAAAAAGGCAATCAAAACATCTCGAATATCTGGTGCAGTGCGAGCCAATAACTCAGAAGACTCGTCACGAAGTGGAAAAAAGTAAAAGAACAAAAACGCCGTCAACACACTTAAAACCACCATCACGGCAAAGTTTTTAAGGGAGCGGCGTAACATATCAATGTCATTTATGGCCAACGACATGCCCATGCCCAATATAGGGCCCATCAACGGAGAAATCAACATTGCCCCTATGACAACGGCTGTTGAGTTGGCATTCAAACCAATGGATGCAATAAAAATAGAACAAACAAGAATCCAAGAAGTGTGTCCTTTGAAAGGGATATCGGCAATAATCGATTCTTTTGTAGCAACAGGGTCCGTATTGCTGCGAATCTCTAAAAGTTCGAATAAAAACTTTTGGGCACTACCCAAAAGACCCTTAAAGTCTTTTTTTATTTCTTCACTGCTGTCCGCAGCTGAAGGCTTTTCCTCAAATAAATTTTCTCCCATAGCTAAGCATATTGGTCGCCGAATTTTTCTTGTACTTGACCGCGCACCTTTTTAATGTCTTGTTGTTTCGACTTTGGATATATCAATAAAACATCATCTTTATCAACGATAATATAGTCTTCAAGACCATCTACAACGACGATCTTGTTCTTTGCCGAACGAATCATATTGCCTTTAGCATCAATTAGAAGGGGCTGACCATTGACCACGGCGTTTTCGGCTTCGTCTTTATCCAATTTTTCATAAAGGGCCCCCCAAGTGCCTAGATCATTCCAATCGAAAGTTGCGGGTAAGGTATAAATGGATTTGGAATTCTCCAAGATAGCATAATCTATCGAAACGTTTTCCGCCTTTGGATAATTCTCGGCAATAAAAGCCTGTTCTTCATTCGTGTTATAACAAGACAACCCACTCTCAAACAAATCAAACTGTGATCCTTGATGTTTTTTGAAGGCATTTACAATGGTACGCACGCTCCATATGAAAATACCGGCGTTCCACAAAAAATTACCTTGGTCCAAAAAGTCCTTGGCCGTTTCCAAATCAGGTTTTTCACGGAATTGGGCTACTTTTTTTAGCGGCACCCCTCCCTCCTTCTGATATTCGATATAACCAAAACCTGTATTCGGGTAGGTCGGTTGAATACCCAAAGTACATAAAACCTCTTCTTTTTCACATTTCTCAAAACAAGTTTTTACATCATTTTCAAATGCTTGTTCATCTTCTATCCAATGGTCACTCGGTGCTACTATCATGACCCCATTCGGGTTCATTTTTTGAATCTTTAATGCGGCATATAAAATACATGGTGCCGTATTTCTCATGGCCGGTTCTAAAACGACCTGTTCTTGTTTGACATCTGGTAATTGTTTTAAGACCAAATCATTATAACGTTCATTGGTAAGTATCAAAATATTTTCGGTAGGCACGAATCGATTTAGTCGTGCAAAAGTCTTTTGGATCAAGGTATCACCTGTACCTAACATATCATGGAACTGCTTCGGATTATCCGTAGTGCTCACAGGCCAAAATCGCGATCCAACGCCACCTGCCATTAAAACGGCGTAATAATTCTTATTCATGGTCAATTATTTAGTCTCTTATTAATTCGACCTCGGCATTCGGCTGAAATAAATACAACCTACCCGTTGCCAATTCTATACATTCGTACCTTTTAACACGTTTTTTACCCTTTTTGAAAAGCTTACCGTTGTACAAACGAAAGGTACTACCCAAGGGTAATTCAAAAACGTAGGAATTATCTTTCTGTTGCGTCGTGTCATACGCTTTTAAGGCAATGGACAAATTGGCGTCCGTACTACTGCTCGCTTTTGGGTTTCTAAAGTGCTTCGCGATTAAGGGCAACAATTTGGATGGAAAGATCTCTGGCCTTATAAATGGCACCATTAGACGCTGAAAAGTACGTTTCCACTCCAATCCATGTGGCTTGATTCGTTTTCCGAACTCTTCAAAAGCTACCAGGTGTGCGATCTCATGTATTAAGGTAATCAAAAAACGATATTTATTCAATGAGGCGTTTACCGTTATTTGATGTAACCCATTGGACAATCTGCGGTAATCACCATGTCTGGTAACCCTATGGTCTACAATCTTAAGATTGACCCCATGGGTTCTTATCAAATCAAAGCAAGGTTCAACGGCCCGCTCTGGAAGGTACTTTTGCAATACGTCGCTCACGGCGGTAAAAATAACGATTCTATCTATTCTCGATATTAGGTATCTTTATAAATCAAACAATTTTATATGAAATATCTTCTTTATGTTCCGCTATTTCTTTTGGGGATCGTTCTTATTGGTTGTGGTGAACAAACACCATTTTCTTTTGCCGATGGGCTTACCGATGAAAACGGAATCAAAGGGAAGGCTGAATACCTACCCTCTCCTTACGTGACCGCTGGAAATAGGGTATATATGGTAGGGCATCAAGATGGGACTTTCCCTGAATTGGGATGGCATATTAAAGGTGAAATGGGTGGTATTTGGAATCATCCTATAAAACTGATGGATGGTTTTGATATTCGGTTAAATTGGCCCGACCTTACCCACAGCCTAGAAAACGCCGAATCATTCGTGAATTATCCATTTGCCAATACACACAAATTCAGCATCCCCGAAAAATCCCTTAAGATAGAACGCTGGCAATTTGTGCCAGATGGTATTGAAGGTATTGCGATACAAGTGCTACTTTCAAATGAAGGTTCTGAGGCCCAAACGTTTTCATTGGATTTTGTAGGCCACGCTGATTTAAGGCCGACTTGGTTGGGCGAACGTACTGAAATGATCGATGGGCAAGATTCTGCCACTTTTAACGATGACATCAACGGATGGGTCGTAAAGGATCAAAAAAATCCTTGGTTTGTTTGCTATAATGCACAAATAGCCCCAGATAAAAAGGCCGGTACCGAAAAGAAATATCAGGGCAATGGCGTGTCAAATGTACTGGGATATCCTATGAGCCTGAAACCCCATGAATCTAAAACAATAACCTTCGCGATTGCCGGCTCATACCGATCAAGGGAAGCCGCGACTTCGACGTTAAAGGAAATCCAAGATAATCTGCCAAAGTTATTTGAAGAAAAGAGATTGCGCTATATGCAATTGGCCGATCAAACCAAACTCACGATACCGGATAAAAAACTGGAACAGACTTTCGAATGGTTAAAATACAACTGTGATTGGCTGGTACGGACGGTTCCAGAAATTGGAACGGGTATCACGGCGGGCATCCCAGATTACCCTTGGTGGTTTGGGGTCGATAGTGAATATGCCTTGCAAGGTTATATGGCAGTTGGGCAAGAAGATGCCGTTTACAATACCATCAAGCTTTTGGATAGTGTCTCGGCAGCGGTCAATGGCAATGGCAAGATCATTCATGAAATGTCTACCAATGGGGCTGTATTCAATTCTGGCAATATCAATGAAACCCCGCAATTCGCCACTTTAATTTGGCGTATTTACCAGTGGAACGGTGATGAATCCTTTTTAGCAAGATACTTTCCAACAATCAAGAAAGGACTACAGTGGTTAATGGATGAAAACGATTTAGATAAAAATGGGTTCCCCGAAGGATTCGGGATGATGGAAATTCACGGTCTTGATAGCGAAATGATCGATGTTGCCGTATACACCCAACAAGCTTTTACCGATGCCGCACGAATAGCCGATGTTTTAGGCCAAAAAGCCCTAGCGAACACCTATGAGGCCATAGCAGCAAATCTTAAGACAAAAATCAACACGGAATTCTGGTCTGAGGATTTCAACTCTTATGCGGATTTTATTGGTACCGATGAGCAGACATTACATCTAATCGAAGATGCCATTATACGTGCCGACACCCTTGAAAAACCTTGGTCTATAAAAGAAATAGAGCAGACCAGGCAATTCATCTTAGATAATCCGTCAAACAAACCGAGACCTTTCGTGCTGCATCATAACTGGGTCGTAAATACTCCCATGGAAATGGGTATCGCCGATACCGACAAAGCCCTAAAAGCGCTGGAAACGGCCAAAAATTATGTAAATCCGTTCGGGGTATTTGTTACGGGGATTGATCGCGATGAATCGGCAGGCTCAAATGAAAACACCTATAAGGCCCCACCTATCTTTACTTATACTGGAGCGGTGATGACCTTACCGACTGGTGTTTCAGCCATTGCCGAGAACAACTATGGCAGGCCAAATGAAGCTTTAGACTATTTAGAACGTATGACCCGTTCGTTCAGCTATGCCCTACCGGGCAGCATGTACGAGGTATCGCCCGATTTTGGCATGATGGCACAGGCATGGAATATCTATAGCTACGCCTACCCCATCGTACACCAGTTTTTTGGCATGCAACCCAATGCTGCAGCAAAAGAAGTGGTTATTGCCCCCCAAATGCCCGATAAATGGAAGGAAGCCTCATTGGAAAATGTTAAGGTTGGGGATAATGAGATTTCGGTATTCTACAACAATTCGTCTGATAAACTTGAACTAAAAATCAAACAGACAAATGCAGCATGGTTGGTCAAACTAAAGCTGCCAAAAGTAAAAAGGAAATCTGAGGTTATTGTTAGCAAAGGCCAGCTTTCCGCAGATAACAACAATGAGGTACTTTCAGAAAATGGTGAAATTGAATTGACTTTTAAGTATATGGAATAAGTCATTAAGCATTTTATGACTACAAAATGAAAAAAATTAGCTTCCTTATCTTTAGTGTTCTTACGCTATCGTGTTCATCTTCAAAATTTAAATCAAGTTGGACAAGAGCTACTGCTCCGGAAACGTTCCTTACCCGATTTGAAACCTCACAAGGGAATTTTGAGGTACAGGTTGAACGAAAACTATCGCCTAAAGCAGTGGACCGCTTTTACCAATTGGTCAAGACCAAGTATTTTGACAACATTTTATTTTATAGGGTCAACCCAGGGTTTGTGGCCCAGTTCGGGGGCAATGACAGTGTCATATACAACGGTTGGAATCGCTATAAGATTCCCGATGAACCTGTTTTACAAGGGAATGCCAAAGGCACCTTGAGTTTCGCACGTGGGGGCAAAGAATCCCGTGGAACGGATTTGTTCATTAACCTACGCGACAACCATCGCTTAGATACCTTGAATTATAATGGCGTGACCGGATTCCCAACTTTTGGAAAAGTCATCAGCGGCATGGATGTTTTAGAAGCGCTGTACGATGACTATGCCGATAGTACGATGACCAATTTAGATTTAATGTATAACGATTTGGATACTTTTATCAAGAAGTACCCAAAGCTTGATACGATATATAGGGTTAGATTCATTGAATAAAGGCTTGGTTAACCGGAGTCTTAATTTTCTATTTTTATGGAGCGTATCATGGAGCTTTAATCAATAATTATATATGCTTGTTGTAGCCAATTGGACTAATGGAAAGAGATTACATAAATAGTGTCAAAAAACAATTTGAGTATTATAAAATTCTCGGCGAAAAGACGTTTGACCAATTAAACGAAGAAAAATTGTTTTGGCAATTCAATGAAGAATCAAATTCAATAGCGATTACTATAAATCACCTTTGGGGAAATATGAAATCAAGATGGACAGATTTTTTGATTTCAGACGGAGAAAAAAAATGGAGAAATCGAGATTTGGAATTTGAATCAATAATAATGAAAAGAACTGAAATGCTTAAAAAATGGGATGATGGGTGGAATTGTCTTTTCGATGCTCTGAATTCTGTAAATGAATCCAATTTTGATTCTGAAATTTTCATAAGAAATCAAGGTCATTCAATAGTTGAGGCCGTTAACAGACAAATGATGCATTATTCTTATCATATAGGTCAAATAGTATATGTAGGTCGTATGATTAAAGGAAAAGAATGGAAGAGTTTATCAATACCAAAAGGAAAATCAAAAGGCTTTAACGATAAAAAGTTTTCTCAGGGAAAACACTAAGGACATTTTACTGATGAAATAAAATAAACTGGCTACAACAAGGTATATGAAATCATAGCCGCCTATCGGCAGGCTAGACTTCATACACGAACCGTTAGAACACGCTAAAATGGGAGACCAAAACAAGGATATAGAAGTATTGATTTCGGCTTTCGCCTACCCATTGGCCTCAATGAATGAATCTTTCTATTTAAGAAAGAGGGATTTGAGAGTGATTGGAGTACACATTTTTGACCACTCTTTGGTTTCAGAATGCAAATTTGATTATGATTCGGGACTATCTAAAAATGAAGAGAGGGATGTAAAAGAGGCGATTATAGCAAAAGAAAAAAACTATGAAACTCATATTTTAATTCCAAGATTGACAAAAGAACTGCGATTTGAAATTATGTTGGAATTTATTGATTATAATTTAGACTTTAAAGATGAACTTAAAAAGAACTATAAATCCTTGGTTGACTCAACCGAGAACTATGGAATTGAATTCTATAAAAAAGGTATAAAAGCTGGAGTTGAAATGGAATATTTAACGAATGGACTTGAAGATGAAAATCTCAAAAGTAAATGGACTAAATTTTATAGAAATAAGATACGAACCATTGCCCTTGAATGGTTTGAAAAAGAAAAAAACGTGGTATAACAAAGAACTGAGTTAAAAACAAGTTCTTTCAGTCTAACCTTGACATATGATCTTTATGTAGGGCAAGCCCGATTTCGAACGGAAAAACCAATTTGCTTGTTTACAATGCTAAGGCGTACTATTACTGACCTGAAGCAATTTTCCATTATAAAGCTTACTTCCGGTCAATGCAAAGTCTTTGATGTATGTGGCCATTTGCAACGCAGTCACCGGAGCCTCATAACCGGGAAAAGCTTCTGCCAACATTTCGGTCTGTACCGCACCAATAGCCAATACATTAAATGAGGGGCCGGCTTCCTTGAATTCCTCTGCCCAAAGTTCCGTTAAGGTAATCACCGCAGCTTTACTGGAACTATACGCTGAAAGCCCTGGGAATTTTAGACTACCTTGAACACCTCCCATAGAACTTATGGTCACTACATGGCCTTCTTTTGACATTTTGGGTAACATTGTCTTGGTCAATGCTGAAACACCAAAGACATTCACCTTATAAACCGCTTCAAATTCATCCATTTCGGTCTCTAAGAATGGCTTGTTCAGAAGACGACCTGCATTATTGATCAAAATATCGACCGTTTTCCAGTCTTCAATAAAATCGGACACCTTGTTGTAGTCATCAGCTTCGCCCAAATCAAAGGGGAAGGTTGCGATATTCGCATGGTTCAGGTCGAGAATCGGTCTGGGATTTCTTGAAAGCGCCAATACTTTATGTCCATCATCGGCAAATAGCTTCGCCAATTCAAAACCTATTCCCCTGCTGGTCCCTGAAATTACTATGTTAGCCATAAAAAATAGTTAGGCCTTTCTCCGAAATGCAGCCCATATCCTAAAAACTTCCTTTTTGGACTACGTTTAAAGTGACCGATGGTTTTTAGTTCAATTTAATCTCTTTCGTTTCGGCATTGGCGATTCCCGCTACAACCGGAATCATTTTGTTGATGATCGTAGCCATATGGTCAAAATCCATAATATCGACTTCGTCGCCCACTTTATGATAATGGTCAAAATTGGTGAAATCAAAGGTACAATAGGTGTGTGAGGGCACCTCAAACTCTTGATGAAACGGATAGTTGTCAGACCGTTGAAACAGATTGTATTCTTTGGCCGTGGGTAAAAACCCTACCAATTTTTCCTCTGCATAGGTATTACTCACCATTGCCAGATTTGACTTGTTATAGCCCGTGATATAAATCTCATAATCCTTTCCCTTTAAGGGCACACCTGTCATTTCAAAGTTCAACATAGTATACAGGTTCATTTCTTCTTCCTTGAGTTTTTTGGCAAGATGTTTCGACCCCAACAATCCTTTCTCCTCAGCACTGAACAAGGCAAATACCAAACTTCTTTTATTCGTCCTATTTTGAGAAAAATAGCGTGCAAACTCAAGAACGGTCGTGGTACCTGAGGCATTGTCATTGGCCCCATTGGCAATAGCATCACCATTTTCAGCATTGATGACACCGATATGGTCATAGTGCGCCCCGATTACGATATATTCTTTTCTTAGGTTTGGATCCGTACCCTCAACCAAACCTACGATATTATAAGCGGGTCTTTCAAAATTGGATAAGGTATCCTTAAAAGCGGCAAAATAAGGCACTACCCCTTGATTTGAAAATCGCTTTTCTATATATGCCGCGGCCATCTCAATACCTTCGCTTCCAGAATCCCGCCCCTTAAGCTCATCAGAGGCCAAATAATTCATAATGGCTTCCACTTTTGTTGCATCGGTAAATGCGCCATTACCATTTGAAGTAACTTGGGTTATTTTGGCCTTTAAGCCATCCGGACCTCCAATACCGGCCCCATTTGTTTTTGCTTCTTTTGTTTGCGTACTTCCGCAAGCATAAATAAGGGCAATGGTGCAAAGTACTAGTACATTTCTCATGTGTTCTAAATTATATTAGTGTTAAAGATAAAAAAGCATCCTATTATCCAGGATGCTTTTTTATTTAAACCTCGTGTTTTAAAATAGTTACGCCAACATCGTTACCGGGTTTTCCAAATACGCCCGTAGGGTTTGTAAAAACTGTGCTCCGGTAGCACCATCAACGGTTCTATGATCACAGGCCAATGTCACTTTCATGGTGCTGCCCACGACTATTTCACCATTTTTCACCACCGGTTTTTCGACAATGGCACCAACCGATAGAATTGCGGAGTTGGGTTGATTGATAATTGAGGTAAATTCAAGTATTCCGAACATCCCCAAATTGGAAACCGTAAATGTACTTCCGTCCATTTCTGCAGGGGTCAGTTTTTTGCTTCGTGCCCGACCTGCCATATCTTTTACGGCGCCCCCTATTTGCGTTAAACTCATTTGATCGGTAAATTTCAATACCGGCACCACAAGTCCATCATCAACAGCAACGGCCACCCCAATATGAATATGATGGTTGTACTTCGTGACATCATCACTCCATGTCGTATTGACTTGAGGATGCTTTTTCAGTGCCATGGCACATGCTTTGAGTACCATATCATTAAAAGAAACCTTGGTTTCAGGAAGTGCGTTGATTTGTGCACGAGATGCCTTGGCATTGTCCATATCGACCTCAATGGTCAAATAATAATGTGGCGCGGAGAATTTTGATTCACTCAAACGTCGTGCGATCACTTTGCGCATCTGCGAGTTCTTGACCTCTTCAGAACCTTCTTCCCCCACAGGAAGGTTTATTGGTGCGGCAGCTGCGGGAGCAGCAGAAACAGTATCTGAACTTGCTTTGACCGGAGCTGATGTAGCGGCAGCGGAAGGTTTATAATTCTCTATATCCCTCTTAATGATGCGACCCCCGTCACCACTGCCCGAAACATCGGCAAGGTTTACCCCTTTATCGGCAGCTATCTTTTTGGCCAATGGCGAGGCAAAAATTCGATTTCCATCCGAAGAGGATGTTGTAACATCATTGGAAGTTTCTTTTTCGGTAGGTTCCGCAGCTACTTTCGCATTTTCTTCAGAAGTGGGCTGCTGAGCTTCCGACCCGGGCTTCGCCTTTAGCACGGCGTCCACATCGGTACCTTCTGGCCCTATAACGGCCAATAGGGAATCGACGGGTGCCCCCTCACCTTCAGCAATACCAATATGCAAAAGTGTTCCCGAATAAAAGGATTCGAATTCCATCGTGGCCTTATCCGTTTCGATTTCTGCCAAGATATCCCCCTCTTCAACCGCATCACCGACCTTTTTCAACCAGGTTGCAACGGTTCCCTCTTCCATGGTATCACTCAAACGGGGCATTTTGATAATCTCGACCCCTTCTGGTATCTCAACCGGGGCGCTATCATCGGCACTCCCACTTGAATTGGAATCTTCGGTTGGTGCCTCACTAGGCTCTTCTTTAGGGGCTGTCGTACCCCCTCCCTCTAAAAGACTGGAAATATCCTCACCCTCTTCACCGATAATGGCCAATAGCGAGTCGACCGGTGCCCCATCACCTTCTGCAATGCCGATATGCAATAAGGTACCTTCATGGAACGACTCAAACTCCATGGTTGCCTTGTCCGTTTCGATTTCGGCCAAAATATCACCCTCCTCTATTTTATCACCCACATTTTTCAGCCATTTTGCAACGGTACCTTCTTCCATGGTATCGCTCAATCGGGGCATATTAATAACTTCTGCCATGTACCTAGAGTTTATGTTTTAAAAATGGATAATCTTCTTGTTCGTAAACCATATCATACAGTTGCTGTACCGGTGGAAAATCAGATTCCTCGGCAAACTTCTCGCACTCAACCACCAAGTCTTTGACACGTTTGTCGATTGCCTTTAGTTCTTCTTCGGTAGCATAGTCCTTTTCTAGAATGACATCCTTAACCTGGGTTATGGGGTCTATTTTTTTGTATTCCTCCACTTCGTCCTTGGTTCGGTAATGCTGTGCGTCCGACATGGAATGTCCGCGATAGCGATACGTCTTCATTTCCAAAAAGGTTGGGCCGCCCCCAGTTCTTGCGCGTTCTATGGCCTTATCAACTTCTTTGGCAACGGTTACGGGGTCCATACCATCTACGGGCGCACAGGGCATCTCATAGCCTAGGCCCAATTTGTAAATATCCGTAGAGTATGATGTTCTGGCCACGGAAGTACCCATGGCATAACCGTTATTCTCACAGATGAAAACTACGGGCAATTGCCACAACATGGCCAAGTTAAATGCTTCATGTAATGAGCCTTGACGTACGGCACCATCACCCATATAACATAAGGTAACGTTGTCACGTTTAAAATACTTATCGGCGAATGCCAATCCGGCACCTAAGGGAATCTGGCCGCCTACGATACCATGTCCGCCATAAAATCGATGTTCTTTTGAGAATATATGCATAGATCCACCCATACCTTGAGAGGTACCGGTTACTTTGCCATACAACTCGGCCATTACCCTTTTGGGGTCAACGCCCATTCCAATCGGCTGAACATGGTTACGATATGCCGTAATCATTCGGTCCTTAGTGAGGTCCATAGCATGCAAAGAACCGGCAAGCACTGCCTCTTGACCGTTATACAAATGGAGGAATCCCCTTACTTTTTGCTGAATATAAACAGCCGCCAGTTTGTCTTCAAACTTGCGCCAAAAAAACATGTCTTCGTACCATTTAAGGTAAACCTCTTTTGTAATTTTTTTCATCAATCGGTATGTTTAATACTAATGCCCTGATTAAAGGAAAAACAAAAATACGTATATATCTGTTTTGTGGAAAATTTGACTTAAGAATCCCTTAAAAAAGAATTATTGAATGTTAGTGGCAATAAATCGACCACTGCATCGCACTTATAAATCGGTCCTTTTTTGCCCCTCATTAAAATTGCTATCGGACTTTTTTGCCTATGCTCATACTCCATCATCGCCTGCCTACAATTTCCACAAGGTCCGGCAGGGATTTTCATCTCATAGTCTTTTGAATTGGCACTTATGGCAATGGCCTTGACGACTTCATTAGGATGGTTGGCACCAGCACAGAAGATAGCTACACGTTCTGCACACAGCCCAGAGGGATACGAGGCATTTTCTTGGTTATTGCCAAGTATTATTTCTCCGTTCCCTAAAAGCACGGCGGCCCCTACTTGAAAATTGGAATATGGGGCGTAGGCCTTTTCCCTTGATTTGACTGCCGAATCCAAGAGTTTTTGATATTCCCTTGGTAATTCGTCGATAGCATCGTAAATACTTAACTCAAAACTTATTTTCTTTTTCAAACAAACACTTTTAAGTATTGAATTCGTTTAGACTTTTTGGATTGAAGCGAAAATCAGACATCTTTTACCCAATTGAGAAAGTTCAAACGAATTCATTGTTTAAAAATAAGAAAACCCCAACGTATTGTCGGGGTTTTCCATAAAAATCAAAGCTTTTAGCTTAATCGTTGTAAAACTCTTGCCCAAAGTTAAAGGTAAGCGAAAAACGTAGTGTGTTTTCCAAAGGGTTTCTAACCTGTGACGTTGAGAACAGATAAGATAAGTCAATCTGGGCCGACTTGAATTTGAATCCAGCACCCAAGGTAAAAAACTGTCTAGCTCCTTTTGCTTCATTCTCATTAAAATAACCGGTTCTCAACATGAATGCCTCTTGATATCTGTATTCGGCACCAAGCGACCATGTAACCTCTTGTAATTCTTCACTAAAGCCATCAGGGGCATCGCCAAAAGATTCAAATACGCCATTAAAGAAACTAATGTTCTGGTATTCGTCATTATCCTCTGAATCGATATCACCGTCACCATCAAAATCCCTTGGGGTCGGCACCAACAACTTATTGAACTCTGAATAAACACCCAAAACATTGTCTTGGTCAAAAATAAAATCAAATCCACCACCAAACCTTAGGTTGGTAGGTAAAAAATTCTCTTGCCCCCCTTCATCATATTGAATTTTTCCTCCAAGATTGGAAACATTGAATCCTGCCCTCCATCGGCCATCAAACGAATTGTAGGCTATTTCACGTGACCTATAAAAACCGGCGATATCAACCGCAAAAGTATTCGCGGCCTGTGAATCTTGTTGCCCATCTTGAAATCTTAGGTTAGAGCTTATGAACCTGCCCCCAACGGCCATCGAGAACGTCGGACTCAATTTTAAGGAATAGGAACCATCTATTGCAAACTCATTGGGCTCAACAACAGTTGGGGTCTCATCTATGGTCTGTCTTAATTCTATCTCTCCGAGGCCAAAATACCTTATACTGAAGGCAAAGGCACTTTGGTCGTCTAGTTTGTTGTATACGCTCGCGCTTAAAAGTGAAATGTCAGTTACAATACTTTCCAGATAGGGGGTGTAACTGACCCCTATTCCCAATTTTTGTTCTGCAAATGCGAACTTCGCAGGGTTCCATTGTTGTGAGAAGGCATCTACTGGGGTTGCAACTCCCATATCCCCCATACCAGAAGCCCTGGCATCAGCAGCGATATTCAAAAAAGGAACTGCAGTAGTAATTGCCCGTTCTTGTTGGGCAAAAACATTGAAGACACAGAAGAGTGCCAACAAGGAAAATAACTTTTTCATCTATTTCATTTAAATTAAAGTGGTCGAAAGTCCAAAATACGGCTACAAAAACCAAAATATTTAGACGTATTACCATTAAACGAGCTTTTTGGCGAATTCTTATATACGTAATGCGCTATTTCGATGAAAAGTTAAAATTATTTTGACCCCGACCATGTTAAACTCCCTAAATAGCTATACTATAACCGAAATTGTTTCGTTCCTTATTATAGTTTGGCAAATCGAAAAATAGAACATAAATATTTTTAATCGATAAAATATTATGGGCTTCTTTCCGTTTTAATGCCGATAGCGATTTAAATCAAATGAAACCAAAGTACCGATTGTAATAGAATATCGGTTATTGAACTCAAGTCCTAATTATGAAAAAAAGCTTTTTTAAAGTTGTACTTTCTTGTTTTGTGGTTGCCGGAACACTTTCGAGCTGCAAGAATTCTTCCTCGTCATCTAAAAATGTTTCGAGAGCAACAGGATGGAAAATAAATGCCAAAGAAGGCGGTTTTCAATACAATTCCAATTTTAAAGAACAGGAAACCCCACCAGGAACCGTATTCATTGAAGGGGGTACCTTTACCAAAGGTCAGGTGCAAGATGATATCATGCACGATTGGAACAACTCCCCGACAGCTCAACACGTACAGTCATTTTATATGGATGAAACCGAGGTCACCAATGTGATGTACCTTGAATACCTAGATTATCTGAAGGCGGTCTATCCTCCTGAAAATCCCATGTATGAAAATATTTACAAAGGGGCTTTACCAGATACTTTGGTATGGAGAAATCGTTTGGGCTTTAACGAGACCATGACAAATAGCTATCTACGCCATCCTGCTTATGGGGAATATCCCGTAGTTGGTGTAAACTGGATTCAAGCGACACAATATGCTGAATGGAGAACGGACAGGGTAAATGAAGCCACTTTAGAAAGGGAAGGTTATTTGGCCAAAGATGCAAAATATAAGGTCTTGAACGGTGAAATAGGAGGAACGTTTAGTACGGAAGCTTATTTGAACAATCCAGAATCGGTTTATGGGGGGCAAATAGATTCGTTACAGGGCAAGCAAAAAAAGGATTCTATTAATTCTTTTGCAAAAAGAAGTACGGGAATTATCAGTCCGGAGTATCGATTGCCTACCGAAACGGAATGGGAATATGCCGCACAGGCTTTGATAGGTTCGCGGGAATACAATAATTATAGAGGTAGAAAGAAGTATCCATGGGAAGGTGACTACACACGAAATGGACAACGCCTGGGTCGTGGTGACCAATTGGCGAACTTCAAACAAGGTAAAGGTGATTATGGCGGTATCGCAGGTTGGTCTGATGATGGTGCCGATATTACCGCAGAGGTAAAATCATACAAACCAAATGATTTTGGACTATATGATATGGCCGGTAATGTTTCAGAATGGGTAGCCGATGTCTACAGACCTATCGTTGACGACGAAATCAGTGATTTCAACTACTATCGTGGTAATATTTATCTGAAAAAAGCCATTGGTGAAGATGGAAAAGTCCAGATTCTTCGAGATTCGGTTGTTTTTGATACTTTACCCAACGGAAAAGTGGTTGCATTGAACCTACCTGGTGAAATAAAAGAAGTGCCTGTAGGTGAAGAAGAAACCTATTTAAGGACAAACTTCTCAAAAAGTGATAACCGGGGATATCGTGATGGTGATCCAGGATCATCAAGGTTTTTCCAAAGATTCAGCGATGACGAATCAGACGCTCGAAAAATGTACGATTCGCCCAAACACAAAGTGGAACGTGATTCAACCGGAAAACTACTTCGACAATATGACACCTCAAACTACCGAACGTCTTTGATCAATGACGAGGTAAGGGTTTACAAAGGTGGCTCTTGGAGGGACAGGGCATTTTGGTTAGACCCAGCGCAACGCCGTTACCTACCACAATATATGGCTACGGATGATGTAGGGTTTAGATGTGCGATGTCAAGAGTGGGATCAAAATCCAAAACCAAGAACAAAACGGTTCGACATAAAAAAGTAAGGTAAGCATTGCTTACGAAAGATATTGGGCCCTTAGCAATTTTGTTAAGGGCTTTTTTTATCTTCGACTATGAAATTGAACGAACTTCACCAACGGTTTCTAGAACACCCAACGGTTTGTACCGATACCCGAAAAATAACCGCGAATTGTATTTATTTTGCCTTGAAGGGGCCAAACTTTAACGGTAACGAATTTACCGAGGAAGCTTTAAAAAAAGGAGCGGCATTGGCGGTAATAGATGAACCGGAATACCAAGTGGCCGATAAGACCATCGTGGTTGAAAATGTATTGCAAACCCTTCAAGACTTGAGTGCCTACCACAGAAAACAGTGCAACGCACAGGTTATCGCGCTGACAGGCAGCAATGGAAAAACAACAACCAAAGAACTGATTCATCGGGTACTTGAAAAAAAATACAATACAGTAGCAACTAAAGGAAATCTCAATAATCATATTGGGGTTCCCCTAACACTTCTAAGTATAAAAGAAAACACGGAGTTCGCCATCATAGAAATGGGGGCCAATCATCAAAAAGAGATTGCATTTTTAGCCCGTATCGCCCAACCGGATTTTGGGTATATCACCAATTTCGGAAAGGCACATTTAGAAGGTTTTGGCGGTGTTGAAGGGGTCATTAAAGGCAAAAGCGAACTTTACGACTATTTACTGGGTAACGGTAAACATGTTTTTCTGAATGCGGATGATCCCATCCAAAAAGACAGATTGGCATCTTATATAAAAAAGATAGGCTTCAGCAAAAAGGACCACAACTACTATACGATTTCATTTATAGCTGCCAACCCTTTCATACGTTTATCTTTTGAAGAGACGGTGGTTGACACCAAATTGATTGGAACATATAATTTCACCAATTGCTGTATTGCCATTTTAATTGGAAAGTATTTCAATGTACCTACCTCAGCTATTAAAAATGCCATTGAAGGTTATGAACCAGAAAACAACCGTTCTCAAATTATCAAAAAAAATGGACATCATATTATTCTAGACGCCTACAATGCCAACCCAACCAGCATGAAAGCCGCTTTAGAAAGTTTTGAAACCACGGCAGCACCCCGCAAAACACTTTTCTTGGGCGACATGTTTGAGCTGGGGGAAGCTGCAAGCACAGAACACCAACACATTGCTGATTTGGCGAAGAAAATGAACTTTCAAGAAGTGTTTTTAATTGGACACAACTTTTACGGTACTAAAACCGATTACAAAAAGTTCCGTTCGTTCGAGGCGCTTGAAGAACACCTTCAAAACCAGCCCTTGCCAACAGGTTCCATTCTCATTAAAGGCTCGCGTGGAATGGCCCTTGAGCGTATCCTTGAATACCTGTAAATCATAAAACTTTCTAAAAAATGGTCTAATGTGTGCCGGCCGATGAAATGATTCTTTGTTTTATTCGAACTAAAAGGGTAAACAAGCAATCATGAAAACCAATATTATCATATTTGATGGAGAGTGCAACCTTTGTAACGGTGTTGTTGGATGGCTTTTAAAACTAGTACCAGTTGAAAGTTTTGAATTTGTCCCATTTCAATCACCGATAGGACAAAGAATGCTTTCTCAACATGGGTTTCCCACAAAAGAACTGACCACGGTGATTTTATTCGATGAAGATGGACCCCATACCCACTCAGACGGGTTCTTAAAAATCGTCTCAAAAATTCCGAAGTGGAAATTAGTAGCTACATTGTTGGCATTTATCCCCAGAATAATAAGGGATACAATATACCGTCTTGCATCTAGAAACCGGGTCAAATGGTTTGGAAAGTCTAAAACCTGTACGGTCAGTTTTTAAAGTGGAGTATACTGGATTCGAACCAGTGACCTCTGCCCTGTCAAGGCAGCGCTCTAAACCAACTGAGCTAATACTCCTTAAAATCGCTGCAATATCGTAAAAATGTTACCAATCTCCATATTCCGCAGCATTCTTTTGTGTTTCGAATAAGGTTATGTGCAATTTTTGCCCGGAATCGAGCTTTGGTTTTAAAATATCATAGATAATTTTAACAAAATACTCCGTTGACGGCAGAATACCTTCAAACTCAGGGCAGTCCTCGTTTAAGTTCTTATGGTCAAAACGCGATTCGATTTCATCCTTGATTACCTTTCCCAAAACCGCTAGGTCCATTACAAAACCCGTATCTGGATTGACTTCACCACGTATACGCACTTCTAAATCAAAATTGTGGCCATGGTAATTAGGGCTATTGCATTTACCAAATACAGCTCGGTTTTTCTCATCACTCCACTTCGGATTATGCAACCGATGCGCAGCATTGAAATGGGCTTTTCTACAAATTGTGGCAATCATAGCTTAAAATAAGAGTACAAATTTAGCTTAAATTTCATTTTTAAACCTAACAATGTCGAATTACAATTCGAGACCGGCACTTGATTGGAAGCAAGAGAGTGCCTATATTACCCTCAACGTGAAATATAACCCATGAGGATTTTTTTAAGTACCTTTTTTACTATTTTGGCGATATGTTCTTGCACCAAAAGGGAAGCACCCTTCAAACAACCCAATATCGTACTGATTTTAACCGATGATCAAGGTTGGGGTGACTTAAGTTATCATGGCAATACCAATCTTTCCACACCAAATATTGACAGTATAGCCTATAAGGGTATGGTGTTGGAAAACTTTTTCGTTCAACCAGTTTGTTCACCTACCCGGGCGGAGTTATTAACCGGCCAGCACTTCCCAAGACTAGGGGTGTATGCTACCTCAGCCGGTGGGGAACGGATGGACTTTGACGTACCTACGATAGCCGATGTTTTGAAAAGCAATGGATACCAAACCGCGGCATACGGTAAATGGCACAATGGCATGCAACCGCCCTACCACCCCAACGCTAGGGGTTTTGATGATTTTTACGGATTCTGTTCTGGGCATTGGGGAAATTATTTTAGTCCTATGTTAGAACGCAATGGTGAAATTGTAAAGGGGAACGGTTTTTTAGTAGATGATTTGTTCAACTACGGCATTGATTTTGTTTCTGAAAATCGTGACAAGCCCTTTTTCTTGTACCTGCCTATAAATACCCCCCATAGCCCAATGCAATCACCCGATGAATACTGGGCTAGGTTCAAAGACAAGCCGCTTACCATGCAATATCAAGGTGACGGAATGGAAGATGAACGGTTTACCCGGGCAGCATTGGCAATGGTTGAAAATATAGACTGGAATATAGGCCGATTGAATGCCATCTTAAAAAAGAATGGCCTAGAAGAAAACACCATCGTCATTTTCATGTCTGACAATGGCCCTAATGGTTGGCGGTGGAATGGCGGTATGCGCGGCAAAAAAGGCAGTACCGACGAGGGTGGGGTAAAATCACCCTTTTTTATAAAATGGCCTAAGCATATAAAAGCCGGGCACAAATCAAAACAACTTATGGCGTCGATAGACCTATTGCCTACATTGACGGGTCTGGCAAAAATCAAACTACCTGACACATTGAGGATGGATGGGCTTGACCTAAGTTCGAAAGTATTGAATCAAAACCCTGCTACAACGGCTAGGGTCGTATATAACCATTGGAATGGAGAAACCAGTTTAAGAACCCAAAAATACAGGTTGGATGCGGAGAATAGACTCTATGATATGGACAATGACCTCGGTCAAACCATCGATATAAGCTCAAAAAAACCGATTATAAAGGATAGTTTAGTTCGCATTAAAGAAAAATGGGAGCAAGAAATACTAGCTTCGAAAATTGATAAGAAAAGACCTTTTACCATAGGCACAAAGGATTATTATTATACACAACTACCCGCTCGCGATGCCATAGCGACCGGTTCGATCACAAGAAGCAATCGATGGCCTAATGATTCTTTTTACACCAATTGGGTCAGCACGAATGATTCCATTTTCTGGAATGTAGATATACTTCAAGAAGGCACTTTTGAGGTTTTTCTTTATTACACCTGCAAAAAGGACGCTGTTGGCACTAAACTTCAATTAAGGCTGAACAATTCAAAAATAACCAAGGTCATTTCCGAATTCCATGACCCCGATTTAATCGGGGCAGATAAAGATAGAAGCCCAAGAATGGAGTCCCTTGTTAAGGACTTCAAAGCAATTAAACTGGGCGAAATTTCTTTGAACAAAGGGATTGGGCAGTTAGGTTTAAGCGCCATAACTATGCCGGGAAACAGTGTCATTGATTTTCGATTATTGAATTTGAAGCGGAAATAGGTTCTTTGTATTTTTTCTTTCCAAATTGAAGCCAAGGAAAAACTAGAAGTGCTCATCATGGGGCAAAATATTGTAGGGACGGGTAGCATCGTTGCAAGTTTCCCCATACCTAGAACTGCTTTCAGGGCCGAACGCGCATTTTGAATGCCAGCCCAAGTAGTATTGTTCTTGATCATATACCATCTAAAACACGGATTCCATTACCAATATAACGTAGTAAAAACCGCTAAGCTTTGTCTGATATTCTAGTTAACGTGAGTTCGACCTAACAGTAGATCCAAAAGAGAACAAATATCAACAATAATAGACTGTTGTCACCCCGAGCGCAGTCGAGGGCTTGAAAGAATGTACATTTAAAGAGAGGTTTCAACTGCGCCTGTCTTGAGCGAAGTCGAAAGGCTCAACCTGACATAAGTCTATAAATCGTGAGAAACCAAATAAGTGACAGGTTTCTTACGTCGAACTCACGTTATTTATCAAGTGATGATTGAAGAAATTTGAGACTTTGGGGTATTTGTTTCATGGCCTTTGACGATTCGTCCTCAATAAAAAGGTAATCGATTTGCATTTTAACAGCCTCTGCTACAATGGCAGCAATATTGATTTGCCCCATACCCAACACTACATTGGTTTCTACATCCGATGTTCCATTCAAGTTACCCTTAACACCTTTCTTGCAATCTTTAAGGTGCATCAATTTAAACTTATCAGGGTACCTTCTTAACCATTCAATGGGGTTTTCACCGGGATGCGCAAACCAATACACATCCATCTCAAAAGCAAAATGCTGTGCACTTTCAATCATATGGTCCATCAACAGGCCTTTCTTATAGGGTCTGAACTCATACCCGTGGGGGTGGTATGCCAAAGTGATTCCGGCGTCTTTCAACTTTTTGCCAGCTTTGTTGAACACATTAATGGCCGCCTTGGTTTCTTTAATGGTGAAAATGGTATCGTTATGCGGTATCCAAAAACAAACTGCATATTTTGCCCCATAAGCCTTGGCCTTGGAAATGATTTTTTCAGGGTTATCCCTAAAATCCTCATAACTTCCACTTACACTTACAATCTTTAGTTGATTTTTATTCAACATGGCCTTATAGTCTTGTATGGAATACCCGTGTGTTCCTCCATTGCCTTCTTCTATGTTTGAGATACCCCAAGATTGAATTTTTTGCAAAGTACCTTCAACATCATCTTTCATCTCGTTACGGAGACTGTAAAGCTGCAAACCTATTTCTTGTGAGACCGATTCAAAATTCATTGTAATGGCAATTAGAAAAAATACTATTGAATTCTTAATTTTCATCATCTTTTTATTAGGTCAATAAATTTCCTTGTTCATCCCATTGTGCTAAAATACCCCGTTTTGACTGGTCCACGCATTTTTCGACCCACTTGGTATCATACGAAACCCCATGTTGCGCCAAAACAGCTTCAGGCACCCCATCCCATACATTGGGCATATTACCTTTGTACCCCAGTTCTTCAATCCCTATTTTAGAGGTATAAAAACCGGTCATAGTCAGGTTTCGCATCAAAGAAAAGAAATTGACCTCTAAAGGCCTTTTCACTTCTTGAACCTCAATATCAGGGTAGGCAATTTCATCTAATATGGCTTTTTGCTGGTCTTTGGTAGCGGTTTTGAACTCAGCACCATAATCGGTATTACTTTTATGGTCTATCCACATCAAGCCTCCACGAAGGTCTGTTTGAAAAGGTGGATGATCTTTTGCCATAAACTCTATAAAGTCTGGTACTTCGGCATCCAAAGCCCCTTTGTATGTCTCATCTGAAGGCAAGATCAAATCGCATAACACGGCAATGGTCTCCATTTCATGTGTATTGAAAAACTGTTCGGTTAGCAGTTCTTCATCGTATTCCTTTTCCTCGGGAGTGCGGCCATAATCATATTCTTTGATTTTTACGGCCTCATCCAACTTTTGCTCACTTTGAGGTTTACACCCATGAATGGCCAATCCGCCAGCAACGCCACCCAATACTATTGATTTTAAACTTTTTCTTCTGTCCATGATCAAATGTTTTGCTGCTTTAATTGTTCAATAATATAGTCGGAAGTTCTCCAAGATAACGCCAAAATAGTCCAGGTTGGGTTCTTATCTGCCTGTGATACAAAAGGCCCGGCATCGACAATAAAAACATTATCCACATCATGCAATTGCTGATATTTGTTTACCACAGACGTTTTTTTGTCATCCCCCATACGGGTCGTACCTACCTCATGTATGATCCATCCGGGTGGGGCGATCCCGTGATTTTGGGCCTCCGTTGGTTTGTCACCCAAGGCCTCACCCCCCATATGGTGTATGATTTCTTCAAACGTATCGTGCATATGTTTGACCTGTTTGATCTCATTGTCCGTCCATTTGTAATGGAACTTTAGCACGGGTATGCCGAATTCATCTACTTTAGAGTTGTCGATCTCGCAGTAATTACTTTTCTGGGGAATGGATTCCCCCCTTCCCCCAAAACCTAATACAGATCCATAATACTTTTTTACATCCTTTCGTAGCCCATTGCCATAGCCCCCGACCGTCAACCCAAAGAATCGGTTGAAGTCATTGGGGTTGAAACCAAAACCATAGCTTGGCATACCCATTCCACCCCAGACTTCAATATGATAGCCCCTAGGGAAATCCAATTTCTTATTGTCTAACCACCATGGGGAATACACATGCATTCCGCCAACACCATCTTCATTATACGACACTTCCCTATTCATCAAATCAGGTACGAAAGCGGCCCTGCTGCTACCTGTGGAATCATGAAGGTACCTTCCAACAACATCACTCGAATTACCAAGGCCATTAGGGTGTTGCCTGCTCTTTGAATTCAGCAGGATTCGGGCCGAGCTGCATGCCGATGCCGCAAGCACCACAACCTTGCCTTTTAGTTGATATTCTTTTCTATCTTCTTTATTGATATAAGAAACCCCGGTCGCCTTGCCTTCTTCATTGGTCGTGACTTGTCGCACCATGCAATTTACATAGAGATCGACCTGCCCCCCATTTTTTTGGGCTGGAAATATCAAACAGCTCCCCGATGAAAAATCCGCATACACGGAACATGATCTTGAACACTGCCCACAGTAAAAACAAACTCCCCTTTCGTTATTGATCTTCTTGGTCAACATCGACATTCTAGAAGGTATTACCGGAACGTTGGCACCTTTGGCACCTTTGATATAGAATAATTCGTGCAACCTCGGTTTTGGTGGCGGCAAGAAGAAACCATCGGGATCATTCGGCAACCCTTCATTGGTGCCGAATACCCCAATCAATTTATCTACCTTATCATAATAAGGTTTCACATCATCATACCCGATGGGCCAATTGTCACCAAGACCATCTTGGTCTTTTCTTTTAAAATCCTTCGGACCGAATCGAAGTGAGATACGGCCCCAATGGTTGGTTCTACCCCCCAACATGCGAGATCGAAACCATTTGAAATCGCTCCCGTCTTCATTGGTATAGGGTTCTCCTTCAATTTCCCAACCTCCATAGGCCGTATCAAAATCCCCAAAATGACGTACCGTATTGGCACCTCTTCTTGGAGACTCGTAAGGCCATTTCAGTTGCGTCTGTTGGTCAGGGTTTGCGGGATCGAAATGCGGCCCCGCCTCAACGACGGCTACTTTAAGGCCGGCGTCAGCAAGTATTTTTGTTGCCATTCCACCACCGGCGCCTGAACCTACGATAATGACATCGTATGTTTTCGGAGTTTCAATGATCTGCATGCTCTTATTGTAGTTTTTATGTTATTGTATCCTTGTTAGTTTGTAGAATTCCTTACGGTATTGACTCGGGGTACACCCTTTTGCCTTTTTGAATACCCTATTGAAATTTGCAATGTTGTAGAATCCACATTTATATGCGATTTCAGAAACCCCAAAGGTCTCCTCTGCCAACATGCGAGAGGCATTTTCAATACGAACGTCATTCAGATATTCGACAAAGGTACGTTCGGTACTTTTCTTTATGAACCTATTGAACGAAACCTTGCTCATATTCAAAAGGCTTGACACTTGGTCTAGGGTAATTTTATTGGCATAATTTTCTTGTATAAAGTTGTAGAAGAGCTTCACCTTGTCACTATTATCGAAATCGTCCCTTGACATCTGTGATACCGAAAGTAATCGCTGGTTTTTAGTTAGGGATAAATCGTATAAAATGGAAAACATCTCTAAAAAGTAGTCGAATCCCTCTATTTTAGAGACCCGGGTTATTCTTGAGGCTATTTTTCTTGACTCATTTTTATCAAATAGAATACCGTGTACGGACCTTTCCATCATTTCACGAAACGGTTTCATGATACTTCTTCGCAGTAAGTTCTCGGTAAAAAGATCGTTATGAAATTGAATGGTCACCTCGTGAACACTTTTCGTACAGTTGTGCATTTTCCATCCATGGTACACATTAGAGCCTACCAAAACCAATTCATGGTCATCAATTTCCTCAATGCTAAAACCGACGGTACGTTGCATCCCTCTACCATTATGAATATAATTCAGCTCTAATTCAGGATGAAAATGAATAGGATAATCAAAAGTATCCCTAAACCGATCCATGACCAAAAAACTGTCTTGCGGAGACAATGCGGTGATTTCCCTTTGATACGTTTTTAACAATTGGATTCGTTTTTAGGGCAAGTTAATACTATTTTGTCATTAACCTTATTTTAAATCCTTTTTGAATCTTTAAAATACCAGAAAACCTTAAATAATATGTTAAAAAAATAACAGCGCAATAAGATTTGCTACTGATATTTATCGTTTTTTGATTGGCAACCAAGACAATTTATGCATCCATACCCCATATCCCTGCCAATATCACTGTCTCAGCGCAAGTTTTAACAGTTAATTTCAATTTCTAAAAAATAGTATAAGAGAATGATAATATAATACATATTTCATGCCTATTGATTGTATAATTTTATCTCTTATTCAGTATTTCCCAAGTTTCTGGCTACTGAATGAACTAAACTATTTAACATAACTAATAATAACACATGATTATGAAACAATCAATTTACTTTGGCTTTTTCACATGGATGGACAAGACCAAAAGGTTGTTCAAAGCATCCCAAGTACTTGCTTTGGTCGTCTTTTTGGTTTCTGGGCTCCACCTAGCTCAAGCCAACAACAACCTAACACTTGATGCACTACCGAATGTACAGAATACGATTTCAGGTACTGTAACGGATGCCGCTGGTGCTCCGCTACCTGGCGCAAGTGTTCTGGTCAAAGGCACAACCAACGGTACCCAGACCGATTTTGATGGCAACTACACCATCAATGCCGATTCAGATGATACTTTGGTTTTCAGTTATATCGGTTTCGGAACCCAAGAGATTGCAATCAATGGGCAAAGCACCATTAATGTGACCATGTCCGAAGACATGAACAATCTAAGTGAAGTGGTAGTGGTTGGATATACGACCCAGACTAGGGGCGATTTGACCGGCGCCGTAGCTTCGGTAGATGTTTCAGAAGCGACGAAACAGCCACTGGTGAACGTTGCTGAGGCGCTAGAAGGAAGGGCTACTGGTGTTAACGTTACTAATAATGGTGCACCAGGAAGCCAGCCCGTAGTTCGTATTCGTGGCTTAGGTACCCCAAACAATAACAACCCGCTCTATATAATTGACGGTGCACAGACAACTGATGGAAGTATCTTGAATACCATCAATCCTCAAGATATAGCGCAGATAAATGTATTGAAAGATGGTGCGGCTTCTATTTATGGTGCAAGGGCTTCAAACGGTGTAATTATAATAACTACTAAGAGTGGAAGCTACAACCAAAACAAATTGAGCGTGAATGTTGACATATCTACCGGTTTTAGTAGAGCTACCAGATTGCCTGAAATATTGAATGCACAACAATTGGGAGATGTTTTATTTGAAAGTTTGACCAACGATGCCATACAAAATGGAACCGATCCCGCGGCAATAAGTCACCCTCAATTTTTCCCGACCGGTGGTTCCCCTACAGTTCCCTCGACTTTATTGGGCGCTCCTGTACCGACTACTGTAAATGGCCAAATTGGTACTAATTTTTTAGACGAAATATTTAGATCGGCAAGCACCCAAAATGTAAGTATCTCAATGTCGGATGGTGGGGAAAAATCGAAGTTTTCAGCAACATTCGGTTATCTTGATAGACAAGGTATTCAATTGGAAACAGGTTTTAAACGTGGACAGGCGAGGCTAAACTCAGAATTTAAGTTAGGCAATCGGCTAACCATTGGGCAACATGCCAATATTTCTTTCAATAACAATCAAAATTTTCAAGGCAATAGAACACAACTTGCCATGCGTTTAAGCCCATTAGTGCCTGTGCGTGATGACAACGGTTTCTTTGCAGGAACCTATTCGAATGCTCTAGGTTTGTCAAATGCTACGAATCCGGTTGCAGACTTGATACGCTCGAGTGATGATTTTCTAAAACAAACTAGGATAATTGGGGACGTTTATGCAAGTCTTGAAATTGCGGACGGTTTAACCGCTAAGACCTCTATAGGTGGTGATATCAGTATACTTAATACCAGAACTTTCCTGGCCTTAAATCCAGAACATTCTGAAGCAAGGGGAACCAACACACTTACTGAAAGAAATCAGCAGACCTATAATTGGATATGGACCAATACCTTAAATTACGTCAAAAATTTTGATGAGCATACCGTAAATGTACTCGTCGGTGTAGAAGCACTTCAAAATACCGGTAAAGGATTACAGGTTGCGGCTACTGGTTTTATAAATGAGACCCCAGATTTTTATTTACTGAGCAATGCTTCTGGAAGTCCGATAGTAGATCCTGGAAACACTTTCGACTTTGAGAATACACTATCTTCCGTTTTTGGTTCGGTAAATTATTCCTATGCGGATAAATACTTGTTCAGTGCTACGGTACGAAGGGACCGTTCTTCTAGATTCATTGGAGATAATGGTACGGGCGTCTTCCCCGCTTTTAGTGGGGGCTGGGTCGCTAGCAACGAAGACTTCTTTCCGCAAGATGGATTTATAAACAGACTGAAAGTGAAGGCTTCATGGGGACAATTGGGTAATCAAGAACTTCCTGTAAGTAATCCTTCAGCAAATATATTCAGCCTGAACAATCAAGTGGCAGATTACGCATTTGATGGTGGCAGCACTATATCTTCAGGTGCATTTTTATCACTTCTAGGAAATCCTGACCTTACTTGGGAAACCAGTGAAACCTTTAATGTTGGGGCCGAGTTTGGCTTATTTGATAATGCCTTATCCCTCGGTATAGAATACTATCAAATTACCACTCAAGATTTAATTGTTTCCAACACCAACATTGGTAGTGATACAGGTGCAGATGCCACCGCACCGTTCGTAAACTCAGGAAATGTTGAAAATCGTGGATTCGATATAAGCGCGTCTTTTCAGACGAATTTTTCCGAAGATTTCTCATTTGGGGCAGATTTAAACGTTTCAACATTAACCAATGAGGTCACCGAATTGTTAAGTCCGCTAATTGGAGATACATCCTTCAGGAACGGAGCTATCACTAGAACAGAAGTAGGACTACCTATATCTTCTTTTTATGGAAGAGTGGTTGACGGTATATATAGGAGCGAAGCAGAAGTAAATGCCGGACCTGACCAAGGATTTGCCACTTCGGCTGACGGAGTTGGGAGACTTCGATATGTTGATATTAGCGGGGATGGAGTCATCAACGATGATGATTTGACATTTATAGGAAACCCACATCCGGATGTGATACTAGGTTTAAACCTTAACGCCACCTATAAGAACTGGGACTTTTCTGCTTTTTTCAGTGGAACTATAGGAAATGACATCTATAACTATGATAAAATTTTCACTGACTTCGCAACTTTTCCCAATGGGAATAGAAGCTCTAGGGTATTAGATGCTTTCAATGCCACTACCAACCCAGATGGGTCACAACCTGCATTAAGTTTCAGTGTTCGAAACGGAGAAATAAATCCAAACTCCTTTCTTGTTGAGGATGGTTCCTTCGTTCGTTTGAAAAATGTGGTAGTAGGGTATACATTACCTAATCAATTGACAGATAGATGGGGCATTTCTAGTTTGCGTATTTATGCAAATGCCAGTAATTTGTTTACCATAACGGGCTATGACGGTATAGATCCAGAGATACCGCCATTTAGTGGTGCCAATTCAGCCTTGACTATTGGTGTGGATACCAACAATTTTCCACTAGCTCAAATTTTCCTTTTTGGAGTTAATTTAAAAATGTAAAAAAAATGAAAAAGAAATTAATTTGCTTAAGTTTAATTTTAATGGGATTTGTCATCTCATGTGGTGATGAGTTTGCCGAAACCCCTGCGGTTGGGGCATTGAGCCCAGAAAATTTGGTAAATCCACAGGGGGTAGACCTTTTATTAACAGCCACATATTCCCTTCTTGACGGGTGGCGAAATAGTATTCAAGGTAACCAATTCGCTGTAAGTGGTGATAACTGGTGGTTTGACGTTATCGCTGATGATGCCCATAAGGGTAGTACCGATAGTGACCAAGGTGACCTAGAATTAGTGGAAGAAAATGACTGGCAAACCAGCAACGGTTATTTCAGGGCAAAATTTACTTCATTGTATGCCGGGGTAAATCGAGCAAACGCAGTCCTTTCAGTAATAAACGGTATCGACCTTACTACACTTCAACCAAGTGAAGCCGAAGCTATAAGCAATCAAGCCGCAGAAGCTAGATTCTTAAGGGCACACTTTTATTTTTCCTTAATCAAAATCTTTGGAAATGTGGCTATTGTCAGTGTTGAAAACTATGATGCACAAGAATTCAATCAGCCCAATGTCGAAGGTAGTCCCGTAAGTGCAATAGGCGATAGTCCTGCTTGGGCTCAAGTAGAGGCTGATTTTCAATTTGCCGTAGAAAACCTTCCTGCGACTAGAGCAGATCAACCAGAAGCTGGAAGGCCAACCGCTATTGTTGCGAGAGCTTATTTAGGCAAAGCCCATTTATATCAATCCGATTGGGCAAATGCGCTTACTGAATTGACTGCTGTAATCAATAGTGGAGAATTTGCACTTAACCCAAATTACTTGGACAATTTCACCGCTGCAGGTGAAAATGGGGCTGAATCCGTATTTGCCATTCAATTTGCCGCAGATGGAGGACAATCTTTCAATGGAAACAGGGGTGGTACATTAAATTTTCCAGGCGGACCCCCAATAGGTGATAATGGAACGTGCTGCGGATTCTACCAACCAACCCAAGACTTAGCAAATGCTTTTCAAGTTGACGCTAACGGCTTGCCTCTTTTCGATACATTTAATGATTCTGATTTTTCCAGTGATTATGGTATTCCCTCAGATGCAGCCTTCACACCTGACACTACCACTCCGGTAGATCCAAGAATCGATTATACCGTCGGAAGAAGGGGAATTGATTACAACGGTTTCGGAGAGAATATAGGTGCTGATTGGATAAGAGCGACTTTTGCAGATTTTTCGGGTCCTTATTTACCAAAGAAAAATGTGTATCAAGCAAATGAATTAGGTACAAGTCAAGGAACCGGAGCGTGGGGTCAACAACATTCCGGTGTCAACTACAATATTATCCGCTATGCAGATGTGTTGTTAATGGCTGCTGAAGCTGCCGTTGAAACAGGTGACCTTGCTACTGCTTTAAATTATGTAAACCAAGTCCGTGCAAGAGCTTCAAACACCCCAGTAGTTCAAGCCATAGATGGTAGTGGCCCTGCAGCGAATTATCAAGTGGGAGAGTATAGTTCTTTTCCAGATGCCAATTTTGCTAGGGATGCGGTTCGTTTTGAGCGACGTGTGGAATTGGGTATGGAAGGACATCGCCTTTTCGATTTAAGACGTTGGGGGGTGTCTTCTCAAGTATTAACCGAATACTACTCTAACGAAGGTAGGGCAATACCTCCTTTTGGAGCATCCGTTAATCCTTATGACACGAGACAAGATTTGTGTCCAATTCCTCTTGATGCTTTAGGTTTAAGTGGTGGTACTTTAACACAAAATCCCGGTTATTAAATTTAAGTTTAGTTGAGTTTTATTAGTTTAAGTTTAGCTGCAACGGACAGGGCATTTATATAAATGCCCTGTTTTTTGTTTATCCCCATGGTCTGTTTAAATTAGTAACCCGAAAAAAATTGTTATGATCTCTAGATTTTTCTTAAGCCTACTGTTCATTTTTGGATGTATAGTACTAACGAGCTGCGCTGATAAAAGCGACGATAAAGAACAGGTTTCCCAGACCATTTTCAACAGACTCGCTATGGACCAAACGAACATTGATTTTTCAAATACGTTGCGCGAAAACGATTCGTTGAATTATTTCACCTATGCCTACATTTATATGGGTGGCGGAATATCTGCCGGTGATATCAACAATGATGGCCTTACCGATTTATATTTTACGGGCAATATGGTACCCAACAAGCTTTATTTGAACAAGGGCAATCTACAATTTGAGGACATTTCGGCCAAGGCCGGTGTATCCGGTGATTCGCGTTGGTACACAGGCACCACGATGAGTGACGTGAACAATGATGGCTATCTGGATATTTATTGTTCCGTGGGAGGAAAATTTGGCCCCAAAGAGAACCAACTTTTTATCAATAACGGCGATAATACCTTCACTGAAATGGCCAGGGATTATGGTATTGCCGATGTGAGTAACAGTGTACAATCGACATTCTTTGATTATGACCGTGATGGAGACCTAGACCTGTATATCGCCAATTACCCTCCTACTCCCTTTAACGCACCAAACTATTTTTATGCGTTCAAACAAAAATCCCAAAAACCATTGGAATCTGACCATCTTTTTAGAAATGATGGTGACACCTTTACCGAGGTTACCGAAGAGGCCGGCTTGAAAACCTTTGGTCTTTCGCTTAGCGCCACTGTAGGTGATCTAAATCAAGATGGTTGGCCCGATTTATATGTCTCCAATGATTTTAGCACACCAGACTATATGTTTATCAACAACCAAGACGGAACATTCTCCGAGCAAGTACGTTCTGCCACGAAAAACACCTCATTTTATGGCATGGGCGTCGACATTGCCGATTTTAACAACGATAAACTTTTAGATATCCTTCAAGTAGACATGACCTCTCAAATCAATAGAAGGGCAAAAGCCAATATGGCCAGTATGAATCCTGATTTGTTCTGGAGTACCGTCAATTATGGATTTCATTACCAGTACATGCAGAACAGCCTTCAGATGAATAACGGCAACTTATTGGACTCCATTCCCGATTTCAGTAACATATCGAGAATAGCCGGGGTTTCGTCAACGGACTGGAGCTGGGGGCCCCTAATCGCTGATTTGGATAATGATGGCTGGAAGGACATTTTCATCTCGAATGGAACCCGGCGCGAAATCAATAACAGGGATTTCTTTAAGGAAATCGAGAAAAAAGGATTGCCTAAGGATAGTACACTTCAAAAAACCTTGGCCATCCCCTCAGAGAAAATTGACAACTATGCCTTCAAAAATAATGGGGATTTGACCTTTAGCAAAAAAAATAAAGAGTGGGGTATTGAATTCAAAGGCTTTTCTAACGGTAGTGTTTATGTGGATCTTGATAATGATGGTGATCTTGAAATTGTAACCAATAATATCGACGATGTTGCAAGTATTTTCGAAAACAAGAGTTCTTCAAAGCATAATTCCATCACATTGAAGTTCAAAGGAACCCAAAAGAATCCATTTGGAATCGGCGTAAAAACAACCTTATTTTCAAATGGGTCAACGCAGTACCAAGAACTCACAATGACCAGGGGCTTTCAATCATCAGTTGCACCAAAAGTCCATTTTGGTCTCGGACAGACAAAGACCGTTGATTCCATTAGTGTGGTATGGCCTGATGGAAAACAAGAATTAATAGTCGCTCCTGATACAAATCAAGAACTACTGGTCAACTATCAAAATGCAGGGGCAATAGACCTCGTTAAGCCTAAAATACCAAAAAAGCGCTTTCAAACTGAAAAAAGTAAAAATCGTATAGTGGAACACTTACATAAAGAAAATCGTTATGATGATTTTTACAAAGAAATCTTGCTTCCCCATAGCACCTCTATGTTTGGGCCAAATGTAGCAGTTGGTGACTTAGATAATAATGGTACCGATGATATCGTTGTTGGCGGTTCTTCACACCATCCTACCTCGATTTACCTACAAAAGGCGTCAGGCTTTGTTCAAACTGATAATAGTGTCTTCAGTGAGGACCTTATTTCTGAAGATATGGGCATACATATCTTTGATGCCGAAGGTGATGGGGATAATGATATTTATATTGCCAGCGGTGGGAATGAGTTTGCACCGGATGCCAAGGAACTTCAAGACAGGTTATACCTGAATGATGGCAAGGGCAACTTTTCAAAATCAACCACAGCTTTACCCAAAATGATTACCAGCTCGTCAAGGGTGCGCAGTCATGACTTTGATAAAGATGGTGATTTAGACCTGTTCATCGGGGGTAGATTGATTCCAGGAAACTATCCATCACCGGCCAATAGCTACATATTGGAAAATAAAAGCACAAAAAGCAAGGTGCAATTTGTAAACGCCACGCAAAAAATCGCTCCCTTTCTTACGAACCTTGGTATGGTAACCGATGGCCTCTGGACGGATTATGATCAAGATGGGTGGACCGATTTAATCCTTATAGGCGAATGGATGCCCATAACGGTCCTCAAAAATGACGAAGGGTATTTCAAGGACGTCTCATCAAGTTTGGGCATTGAAGATTCCCGTGGTTGGTGGTTTGGTATTAATGAGGGGGATTTCGATAACGATGGCGATATGGACTATATCGTTGGTAATCTTGGTCTTAATTACAAGTACAAGGCGAATGAAGACGAGACCTTCGACATTTACTTCAATGATTTTGATAACAATAGCACAAATGATATTGTCTTGAGCTATTACAACGAAGGTGAAAAATTCCCTGTGCGCGGTCGTGAATGCACGTCACAGCAAATGCCGGCTATCAAGAAAAAGTTCAAAAACTATGAATCATTTTCAACGGCAACCTTAGAAGATGTTTACACAGAAAAAGAATTGAATGAGTCATTACATTATCAAATAAAATCATTTGCAAGTGTGTACCTAGAAAATAAAAATGGAAAATATGTTTTTCATAAGCTGCCAACTTTGGCCCAGCTATCATCCATAAACCAGATTCTTGTGAACGACTATGACAACGATGGAAATCTCGATGCCCTTGTTGTTGGCAATCTGTATAGCTCAGAGGTGGAAACCCCTAGAAACGATGCCAGCAACGGACTTTTTCTGAGAGGTGATGGAAAGGGTGGTTTTGAACCGATTACCGCAATGGAAAGCGGCCTTTACGTTCCCGGGGACGTTAAAGACATGGTAAAAATCAAAATTCAGGGAAGCGATTACTTGATTGCCGCCAAAAACTCAGATTACCTGCAATTCATTCAAGTGAATTGACTTGGAAAAGTAAAATATTATAAAAACCAGATCACCATATTTTTGGGGTTGCAAGGCATCAATATTCTTCGTTCATCACAAGATTTATCGATTAAAAGGCCTCTCTTGAATCCATTTAAAAGGACGTTGGTTCACCAAAAAATCTTCTTTACCCTTGCGTTTCACTTTCAAGCGTAAAGTATCATTTCTGTGAAACCCCTCAAATATTAAAGTACTATCCTTTTGCTTTACCTTTAAAGTGTAAACATCTGTGGAGTCGCGATAATTCACCAATGAGAGTTGTCCTGAAATACTATCACTATCCATACGATAATAGGATCTTTTTTTTTGCATATCCAAAAAAGTAGCAAAAGTGCTTCTGTCAATCGCGATATACCGTAACCTCAATGAATCGGTCAATAAAGGAGGTATAACTATGCTATTTCTTTGATATTCTTGAACCTCATAGAGCCCATAGAGGTCAGGCTTGGGAGCTAAATAGCCAAATTCCCGTACCCGTCCATAGGTCGTATAGCTGCTGTAACCGACAAACACCGTCAACAGAACCCATTTACCAATTCTCGTGTAAACAAACCATTTCTTGTCTTTAAATGGTTCAAAAAAGGTCTTTGCCTTAATATTCCCATATCCAAAGATTACCTTAAAAATAGTACTACTATCGGGCAAAAGTAGTAACAGGGCTATAGAGGCATAACGTATAGCATAAAGTTTCACGGGTACATCATAAAAAAAATTGAGGGCTATAATATTAGCTGTAACGACCAAAACTAAAATAGACCCGAGATTAACGGTTCTTTTATGAAATAACAATATTCCTGCCAATACCTCCAATGCACCAGATAATATTGTATATCCTTTAGATTGACCCATAAAAGTCCAGACCACACCCATCGGCGAGAAATCTCCAAAATTCGTAACTAATCGAACAAAGCTTGGCTCAGAAAATTGTAAAACAAACACCTTGGCTAGACCATAACCCAACATTACGGTCGCGAGATAATAGCGAAGGTATACCAAAAACCAATACTCAATTTTTGACCTTGCGGTCGAACCCATCGGTTTTCGTTGTACCAGTGTCCAGATTACCGTCCCTACAACGGCCAATATCAAAATGATCAGTAACCTGACATAATCATAGAGTTTATCACCACTACCCGTGGTTTGGGCGTTTACCTGTTGTTCAAAATGTATGAGGTCATTGCCAAACCAAAGCACCAGTTCATTGGCTCCGTTTTGGATAAACTCTGCAACCGTATCCAAAAAAGGAATAGTCCCCAACGGAAAAGGAAAAAGCCATAATGTAAAGACCAGAACGACAAAACGAAATAGCGTATTTTTTAGGTTCATTGTTGATGATTGATGTTAATAGTTATCTGATATAAAAAGTAATAAAGTTGTTGTGATGGGAATAAAGACCAATTTTGTTATCTTTTAATTCGTAAACCTTGCGTAACCATGGTTTGTTGCATGTAGCCCCTATCATATAAAGCTCGCCCGCAATTTTTTTCATCACTATCTGGGACGTATCTTTTTCACGGGCTATAAAATCTTCTCGAATCATTGTCCCCTCGTTCTTTGCAAGGGCAAATGAAACCTGAACCCACATTTCAGGGCTGCATTCCAATTCCCCCTTGAACCTCCCGCATATAATTGAATCACAGGATTGTGACCAAACACCATTTAGAGATTCGTAATTTTCACTGAATTGGGAATTAAGGGAAATGCAGAATATAAACGCTAAAAGGATATGAAATTTGTTCACCATGATCTCATTAATTAAGGAGATATTCGCTAGCCCTTTCCAAAATATTATTTTCATCTGTAACTACATCCGGTGCAAGAGGACCACCATAAAGTGTTCTATTCCTATCTGCAAAAAAAGCGGTTGTTAGGAAAAGTATCGAACCATCGGGGAGAACAAAAGTTGAATTCGAGGTGGATAGTCCGCATGTTGACGAGCCAAAACTTCGGGTATTAGGCCTTCCTATAAATGCAACAGCAATTGCCTCACCGGAACTTATTACGGATTGGTCAAGAAGCACGGCTACTTTAGTATCGCTAGAAATTACGGTATACGGATTCGGAACCTGGACCAAAATGCTTTGATTTAGTCGGGAACCACCATTGGAATAATCCCAAAACTGCTGTGATCCATTTGGACCAATGAAATAACCGGCTATGCCCTCTCCTAAGATTGGTCCGACCCCTGCCAACATTGGCCACATATTACCTCCGGTATTTCCTCGAAGATCAACAATCCAACCAGATATATTGGCATTGTCTTGAACTTGAATCTGGTCATGTAAATTTTGAGCGAACATGGTCATCCTATTGTTATCTGTTCCCGAAAAGGGACCAATTCTAATATATCCTATGCTATCTGGTAAAACGGATTCCATAGTGCTACCAAGCTGACAACGAAGATTTGAGGCCGATAACACCACACCACTATTCCTTCTGATTAAACTGTGGTTATCTCCCAATAAGCCAAGGGCGATTCGTAGGGCACCATTGGTACCTTCAATTTCTGTAATACCATCGGCCGTCATTAAGACCTGATCTCTAAAATCCCGCCAATCTATAGAATTACGATTAATTGAGTTGGCTTGCATTATATCCACAACTCCATTTAAATAATTCCGGACTGTTGAAGAGTCATCTTCATTACTACAACTTGCAGTCAAAAAAATAATTAAAAGGATGAAAAGTCTTTTTTCCATGGCGAAAATTTATTCAGATAATTATTTTTGGATTTGATTCTGTACATTCCTAAAAACCGTATCAAGGTCTTGAGCTATTTTGTTCAAGATGAAATAAATAGGGTTCAATTGCCTCCAAAATGAAGTCGCCCGTATTACTGTTTGTCATGACGAGGTATCGCATATTCAAGTCTTGATATCAGTTAAAGGTTTTGAAAAACAAATGGTTTCATCACTTATTATTTTATTCATGGATAGCTGGCCGCAACTAAAAATGCTACGTATACATAAGCCTAAGAGCAGGTTTTTGCTGAAAAACTGAAATAAGCCCTGTAGTTTTTTTTTAACTTTCATGATTAACTAGCTTTTTCGTTTAAAGAGTCTTATTGCGCTGCTGTCTTTAGCGTATAACTTTAATGTAGTACTGTCAACTTGATACACCCCCTGCAGCCAACTTTTATTTTGGAATCTGTTTTCAAGCATCAACCTGCCGTCATTGTCATACTTGAATGCTACATATGTAGTGTCCTTGGTACTTGGCAATTCTCGAACCACGAATCCCTGGTTTCCATTTAAGCTGATGGTATGTTGAATTGCATCTTCTTCGAGCATTACACATTCAAGTTCACCTTTGTATGCCCCTGCTAATAGTGAATCGCAAGGCTTAATCCACTCGCCATTTAAAAAGCTGAAATCATCTAAGGGAACAACTTGCGCTGTTTTACAATTCGCTATGGAAAGGATTAGTGTAAAGAGTATCAAATGCCCTATGTACTTTTTCAAATTCATTTTGGTTTGATTTATGGTTTATCTTTTTGGTTTTTGTGCCCATTGATGGGCTGGAACTAGTTCCAATACCCGTTTCAGGTTTTTACGGGCCTCATCCGATAACCCTTGACTGCGATAGAATAGTGTCAGGCGCTCAAACGCCTTTACGGAATTTGGAAATTCTTGACCGTTTACCTCAAAAAATAGGCGGGCAGCCTCTGGATTTTTTAGATCCAACGATTTATTGCCCAGAGAAATCAGGTATGGTTCCAATTCATTTTTAGGAATTTTTTCTTTGGTCTTTTTGAAAAGGGCACTAGCATTGGAACCTTTGTGACGCACCAAGTCATCACACGTTTCGTAAAACCACAATTCTTGGGTATTCTTCAATTCTGGAACCAACATGCCTGCTAGGGTATTCACAATTTCCTTTTGAACGGGATAGTACCCATACCCATTGGTCATCAGAATCAAGGTAAGATTCTGCTCTGGAAATATGCGCAATGTCGTTCTTGAACCGTTGATTCCATAGGAGTCTTTTTGGTTGACGGGGTAGTGGTACCAACCATATGAAAAAGGCATATCATAGTTGGTATAGGCAAACGGCGTCCACATTTTGAGTTTTGTCTTTTCAGGGAAGTAGCGATTGGCCAACAATTTCTTTGTCCAGTTCATAAGTCGGGGCAATGAGCTGTTCAATCCATTACTTGCCCGGTCACGGGCATAGCCCCTATCGATAACGTTCAAATGGCCATTTTCCCAAGGATTGTACCCTTCCAAACGGGCAGCGCGGGCCGCATTTGGGGATAAGTAGGTAGTGAACCAAAAGTCTGTCCCGTTACCCCCCAACATATGCTTCCAAACATATTGCTCAAGAGGTTCGCCTGAAATTGTTTCAATCAGTTCGCCCAACAACCAATAGTTGACCGCATTTAAATCATACCTGTCACCAGGAACGAAGTCTAAGGGTAGTTTCCCAATACGTTCAAAAAACCGGCTGTTGGATTCATTGACCCCAAAGCCCAATACGTTATGAATACCAGAAGAATTGGCAAGCACCTGTTTTAGTTGGATTTTTTTCCATGCATTGGGAATGTCCTTTAAGTGCTTAGATAGCGTATCATCTAAATTTAGCCTTCCAGCATTAATAAGTTTAAAAATAGCCGTTGTAACCACCAATTTTGTGATACCAAAGGTTTTGAAAACAGTTTGATTACTGATGGGAAGTCCTTTGCTTGTCTTTCCATAATAGCCTTCGAATACAATGGAATCTTTTTTTAAGATGCCCAAGGCCAATGCGGGAATACCGTGTAATTCCATTTTATCACGTAGATATTTCGCTATGGCCTTCGAGCCGTGACTTTCACCATCTTGTGCAAGCACCACGTTTTGCGCGGGCAAAAGCAAAAGTAACAGTAAGAGTTTTGGAAGTATTTTCATTTTTGAAGTACTCGGGGGTTCCTTATCATTTTAACGACTTCATCCGTTCCTCTATGCGCCCTATCATGTTTTTTGCGTTTTCATTGTTTGGATCAAGTTTCAAGGACTTTTTGTAATTCTCCAAGGCGTTATCAAATTGGTCTATATACAGATAGGCCTCGGCCAAGCTATCATACACGTTGGCCGATTCTGGAAATGCCTCGACATTGGCCTTAAAAATGGCGATAGCTTTCCGGTGGTGCCTTTGATTGATGAGTTTGTAGCCCAAACTGTTCAATACCCCTTCCAGGGCCCCTGCTTTGACCGTGTTCTTGGCAATATCAATAGCTGCTTTGGCCTCAAAATCGACATCTTTTATAAAGCGGTCAGCGAGTTGTACCGACACTTTTTTGGGGGTATCCGACAGATTTTTATCGAGCACCCCCACCAAGAGGTCAATAATATCGTTGTGTATGGGGTAGTACTTATGGCCATTGGTTATCAATATAATGGTCAAGCCCTGTTTTGGGAAAAACCGTATGGCACTCACGCCACCCCCTGTAAAGCCATAGGATTCGATTTCGTTTACGGGATATACCGCCCAACCGTGAAGAAACGTATAATCGCTTTTCGAGTATCGAAATGGCTGCCACATGGCTTCTTTGATCTTTTGTGAGAAATATTGGTCTTGATTGAGCTGTTGCGACCAATGGATCAAATTCTTCAAGGTAACGTTCAAACCATTGCCTGCAAATCCACGTGATGGCTGTTCATCTGAAAAGGTTCGATAGGTTTCATGCTGAAAATCATAGCGGTATTTGGATATTCTGTTGGGGATGACCAAAGAAGAATTGGAAGAAAAGACAACACCTTTGTCACTTTGAAATAAATTAGTCTGCACATATTCTTCTAAAGACCTTTCAGAAATGGTCTCAATGATTTTAGCAAATAACCAATAGTTGGTTTGGTTGTAGACGTGTTTTTCACCTGTCTCAAATTCTAAGGGGAGCCCGATTAATTTTTCCAACATAGCCTCATTGGTCAATTTGCCATTAAATTGAATAAAATCTGGTATACCCGAGGTATGTGCTAGTAGGTGTCGAATTTGAATCTCTCGCCATTGCCGTGGTGTTTGCTTTAAATACTTTGATATTCGATCATTCAAAGACAGCTTTCCTTGATCAATCAATTGAAAAATCGCAGTATTCACAATCAACTTTGTTGTGCTATAGATACGGAATAAAGTATTTTCATTTACAGGAACGGAATGCTCAATGTTCGCCATGCCGTAGTACTTTTCACTGAGAAGACTATCTTTTTTGATGATGGCAATAGCCAGACCAGGAATTTCATGAAGTTCCATCATTTCAGTGATGAAATCGTCAATGTGACCGGTTTGTTCTTGTTCTTCGACAAAGGTCTGCCCTACGAGGTTTGCAGATGCAACTAACAAAACTGCGTAAAATAAGACTGTTTTTATTCCCAAAATCTTCATTTGACTTTTTTAAACAGAACCCCGCTTACCCGCTGGTCTCCTATGATAAATCCATTTACGGTTTCTTGTCCATCAATGTCAAATTTGATTTCGCCAAAACCAATCCAAAGCATTTCCTTTCCATTCCAGACCATGTTGCTGTTGGCTTCAATAGGATATACCTGTAGGGGTTTTTTATTGTCGATTTGCAGGTACAGTTTCCTTTCCACAATACGGAAGATATATTCCGTATTTAGTTCATCACTTTGATAAACGCCTACATACTTTTCCAGTTCGTTCGTATTTTTGGGTGGTGCAGCATCAAATTTTCTAAAACCCCTCTGCACATTTCCAAAGTTTATTCGAAGCGGCGTTTTATTATTTTTTGAATCGAAGTACAATCGAGTCTTGCCATTAGAGCCTTGTAACACATATTCGTTTTGCGAAACCGGTTGTAGATATTGTCTTTGCTCAATGTTTCCGCTATCCAGAAAAAGACTGTCACTATCAAAAGTAATCCTTCTATAGTAATTTGTTTGGTCTGTCCAATAGTAGCCTGCGCGGTCTTCAGAAATAAATTTCGGTACGTAGCTATTTTCCGAGTATTCTTGAATTGTTTCATCTTCCTTACTTTCATCCTCGAAAACATCTTCAAGAGCTATCTCCACAGTTGTCAAAGCATCCCAAGTGGAATAGAGATAAGCTGAATTGCCCAATAGTATGACGCTGGTCTTATGCTTTGGTAATCGGATCATATCAACCCGAAAACCTAGCATTCCACCATTGTGCTGTACTACTCTTTGTCCTTTATATGTCCAGACATTGAGCGCACGAGCATAGTCTATTCTGCTACCGTCATTCAAAATTCCTTTTTGGTACATTTTTGTAGCAAAGTCTTCTACCCCCAATATATCCTTATAAAATGCAGTGTCCCACTTTACTAAATCCTGAACCGTGGTAATGATACCGCCGTCACCATAAGCATCAAATACTTGCACTCTTCGTTCAAACCTACCATCATCAAGAGGCCAGTAACTGACCGCACGGTTGGGTACGACCTCATTATGGTTATCACAAACGAAAGTATCATACATTGCCAGTGGTTCAAAGACGCGTTCGTCTAAAAATGTTCGTAAAGACTGCCCACTAACTTTTTCAATAATTTTAGCCAAAACCGCATAACCACCACTGCTGTATCGGTACTCAGAGCCTGGTTGAAAATTTAATCTTTTTTGTGCTTTAATGAGCTTATATAAATCATCTGTAGAAAACACCTCTTCAAAATTCCCGTCGATTCCCTGAAAAAGCTGAAGTGAATTGGTTTCTCGAATACCACTTGTATGGTGAACAAGATGTTCTATGGTTATTTCCCAATCATAGATTGGAAAGTCGGGCAGATAATCCGTAACTGGCTTTTTGAAATCCAACTTTTTTTCAGACTCTAAAATCAGTAATGCCGCTGCCGTGAACTGCTTGGCCATACTACCAATATAGAAAGTAGTGCTATCGGTAATGGGAACACCATAATCAAGATTGGCCTTTCCGTAGCCTTTGGAATACACTAATTTTCCGTTTTGCACAATACCCAAGGCATAGCCTGGTCGATTGCCATCATATTGCCCAAGTAATGAATCAATCTTTTTCTGTTTCGCCTTGGTAAAAGTATGCTGACCAAAAGCAGGTATTGTTAAAATCAGAATACCCAGTATGTTTAGAATACGTATCATTTAATCTCCATTTTTGGATTGACTGTCCAACCAGTGTTGTGCTTCAACGGTGTACCAGTTTTTTGAAAAGTTTTTGGCCTCTACGATCTTTTGAAAATATCGAGCTGCTTTTTGAGGCTCATCAGCCTTATCATAGAATCCTCCCAAATAATAGTTGGCATAGGGATTATTGGAATCTTGTTCCAAAAGTTTTTCGCCTATTGCAACCAATTGTGCGTCGAAGTCATTGAACTCACCTAAATCGCGGTGAAAAGCCACTTCCTTTAAAAAGGAAAGGTTATGAAGCAGCGATAAGTCGGCATACTCGAGATAGTCTGGATATGTTGAAAAAAGGTGATTCAACACTATTTTGCTTACCTCAAATTCATTAACATCGTATCGCGCCATAAAAGAAGCTGTTAATGCCTGTGCCCTTAATTTTTCCCTATGCAGGGATGAAGGATTTATTTTGGCGCCTGCCCCCGAAGACAGGGAATCGGCTTGCTCAAAAAGTGGTATTCCCTCCCTGTCAAAGACTAAATTCTTTAGAAAGCTGATGACAAAGAGAGAAGAAGTCGCATTGCCATAAATCAAGCGGGCAGGGTCGCTCATCAAGTTGTTATTTGCCAATAGAATTAGCGTCATATCTTCAGAGGGTACTTTCAACCAGAGGTTTGAATAGCAATCGTACTGCCCATAAGCCCAAACTATGTTTTTACCTTCAAAGCTTTCGCTAAAGATGCCGTAGCCGTAGGGCAATCCATCTTTAAAAGATGAGAACATTTGGTTTTTTGATGATTTAGAAATCAATTTATCATTGTCTAAAGCATTGTCCACTTTCATCAGATCACGAGCAGTAGCTACCAAACCCGCCGAAGTAGAAAAACCAAAATCCATGAAACCCTCTTGGATACCGTCATCAAGAAGATAGGGCTTTGCAAAAGGCTCTTTTCGTGAGTCAAAATAAGTAGAGTCCTTTAAGAAAAATGTATGTTGAAGGTTTAAGGGATTCAGAACCCTTCTTTGTACTTCGGCTTCAAAGGTGTTGCCCGATGTTTTTTCGATGATATTGGTTAAAGCTCCAAATCTACCGCTGTAATAAAAGTTGTCTCCTGGTGGTATTCCCTGTGAGGTATGTGATAAGATATGCCCCACTTGAATATCATTTTCAAAGGGATTACCCTCAAAAAAGTCATTGGCTGAAAGGTTCAACGATAGCTTTCCTTCTTCGGCCAGGGACATCATAGTAATACTAGAAAACACTTTAGTAAGGGAAGCTATTGGGAACAACGTTGTGCTATCCACTTTTGTTTGTGCCTCAATATCGCTATGTCCTAAATAATCTTCATAAATGATTTCATTATCCTTCTTGACGATAACGGCCATACCGGGAATCTGGAAATAGGTCTTTAAATTGATGATTTCTTTCTTGAAGATAGCAAGTTTGCTATCCTGATTGGTTTCTTTTTTACTTTCCGAACAGGAAATCAAAAACAGCGTAATAACCAGAAGGTAAATATGATTTCTTTTCATTTATGAGTTTGTTTTTAATAGGTCAGAACATTCAATGACATCAAAATGGTCGTTCTTCCCCAATAATTCTTGAAGCACACCAACGTGAACTTGCCCGGTAATGAATAAAATACGCTGGTCGTTACTTTCCATTTGGGTATTTAGGATATTTGAATATATCTTAAGGTTGCGTTCATAAAACAGAGAAATAAACTCAGCGCCAATGTATCTTTTGTCAATGGTCTCTTTATCATTTTTTTCATAGGAAACGAATTCACCTTCTTGCACATAAGCAGGGATGTTGAATAGCAGTTGATGGGATAGCGCAATATTTTCGGGTAGGTTCATTTTTAAAAGGGTTTCCAATAATGAAGCTTTACCCTGTAGAAACGCACCCACAACACTTCTGCCCAGATTCTGAAATTTTTTTAAAGCACTTTGGTACTTTTCGATATTGCTTCCTGAACTTAGCAGACTTTGCGAGGTACTTTCGTAATGATTCACGCATTTTGGGCCTTCTAAGTCAAGTGCTTTTGCTAAGCGAAATGCCAATTGATACACTTCACCAGCACCATTTTCGAATTCATTTAATTTGAGCTTATCGCTTTTGTACAAACCGTAAAGACTATCAATTTGAGTCTGGTACTTAGGTTCTCGCTCTATGTAGATTTGGTCCGGATTGAAGGCTTTTAATTTTTCAATTACCATTTCTATTTCCTGTTGTCTTTTGGTTCCGAAAAAATTGTTTGTTTCACTTTCAGTATCGTGAAATTGGTTAAAGTGAAACGTTCCCAATAACGCGATTTTGACTTTTACATCCGATTGGGCATGAGCCGAGCAGAAAAACAGAACTGGTAATAGATTTAAAACTATTCGTGATGCATTCATATTCATTTAATTTTTATTCCATAAACTTCACTGTAAATTCAGCGTGCCCTTACGAACTTTTCTATTGGTGTTGATGGATTTGCCCTCCAATTGGTATTACTGTAAAATCTGTAATAGTATTTCACAAGTGGAAAATCGATTTTGCAGTACAGACCGTTTTTTTTTAGTATTGATTGATTGCTATAAAAATTTCTACCTCTGATTCAATCCCTTGTTGGGATTTTGCCCCATATACTTCAAAGTCAGTGGTATAGCTTCTTTTTAAACTATCATCGGCTTTCCATATTTGTTGCCAAGTTGATACCACCGAAGCTGGCACTTCACCTTTAGCAGTATATTTCGTATACGTGCCGCCTTCAATTACCCTTCCTAACATACCCTTAGGTATTGTATCTAGGGTAGCCACTTTACAACCAATGATCGCGCGATACTTACCCATGTAATCACTTTTATAATCAGTATAAAGTACATAAATCTCTGGGGAAAGTGCGTTTGGTATTTTGTTTGCCAGTTGTTGCGACAAAAATTGTTGCCATAACTGCCCCATATCCTCAACGGATTGCCCATTTTGGTTTGTAGTTTCTAGGGAAATCCCGATGATTTTAAAGCTTTCCATGTTTTGTTCTATGGGTTTATTCTGTGAATTGCAGCTCATTAAGCCAATTATTAATAAATAGATGATCAGTGTGTTTTTCATTTTCCTTAAAATTTCATTAAAATCTGTTTTCAAATGTCTGGTGGGCAAACCATTTTATGCCCCATCTATACTTTTTTTGCTATATGGTTTTCTGGTCAATCACACTTCATACCTCAGTGTTTCATTTATTCAGCTTGTACTTGCCAAAATAAGCCATCTCGCAGTACTATAAATGGTCATTGTATTCCTCCATGTTCGGGACTTGTGCGATAATAGATTCCATCAGCGCAAAGACTATGATTTTTGAGAAGGGTAATTTTTTCATTGATTTTGATTGATGATTTAGTTGTTTTAAAGCTTAATTTTAAGGTCATTAGGTTCATATTTTACAAACCCGGTCTCAGTAGGTAGCCTTCGTTTCAATAGCCAATATTCTTTGGCATCTTTAATAGTTTTTCCTGGATTGTCTTTCAAAAAATCCCTTGTATATTGCGCATACATATTATGACCAGCTATTTTGCGCTTGAAATCAGGATCATTCTTTCTGTCTTCTAGCAAATACCAATGCTCAACGGCATTTTGTAAGGTTTTACCGGGATTTCCCTTGACCCAATCCATAAAATCGCTGTGACAGGAAAACCTCTTGCCGATATGAACTTTCATAAATCTCCTGAAATTGGGACCAAAGGTGATATTATCAGTTATGATAGTCCCTGGGGTTAGGTTGGCTTTTGCCCAATTGAATTTTGAAGTCTTCTTTGTAGTTGATTTTTCAAGCAATTCCCCATTATTGTCTAGCGCATGGGCAATTCTATCTTGTAGGTCAAACTTGCCACCTGAATATGTAAGGTTGGAACGTTTACAAATATCCACCAACTCTTCTTTGAGCCAGTACCAGCGTTTAAATTCAGCTCCTGTTTTTATGTCTTCAAAATTTGGTCTACTCATTCGCTGATTATCGCTTACTTATTTGCAATGGCTCTTTTGGTGAAAACGGAATACAATAATAAAATTTGATTAGATATCAATACATTCCAAAAACGTTATATAATACCCCAAAACCGTAAAACGCTATTGATAGGGTCTTAGAGTTATGGAATGAAACTACTTAAGGCTTAAATAAAAAGGTCTTTTTATACGTATGCTTGTTATTTTGATAGTATTGCGTTGACAAATATTTCGACAATATCCCTTAATACCTTATTCAAATATTCCGAATTAGTCTCAAATTCGTAATTTGCTACTTAAATATGCTTTTTGATATACTCTGATGGGGTAGACTTAAATCGCTTTTTAAACGCTCTAATAAAGGTTGCCTTAGATTTAAAACCAGCGGCTTCAGCAAGACCATAAATAGTCATTGACCGTAATTTTTCACTATCAAGAGCTCGTACGAAATAATCAATTCTAAGGTTATTCATATAATCATTATACCCTATTCCCTTATAATGCTTTATTGCAATTGAAAGTGCTTTGGAACTAACCCCATAACGTACGGCTACATGTTCAAGTGTTATATCATTTTTCAAATAGAACTCATCGTCTTCAAGTTGTCTTAAAATAACTTCGTCCAGTAAATCATATATTTTAGTTGAACCGGCAAGTATTTTTTTCCTTTTAAAGAAAACAAATACCAACGCTATTGACAATAGATATACCAAAACGCTTGTTAGAATAAGCCTAAAATAAAACCACCATTGATATTTATCCGCTACCCCCCATTCATGAAGATTCATGAAAATTATTTGAGCTATCCTTGATATAAATAACATTCCAAATATGATTGTAAACATGTATAGGGGTAAGTATACTTCAAGTTTTACTCTTACCTCTTTTTTATATTTGATATAAATCGAGATTAGCCACAAGAAAGTTATGGTATCAACGATTATGGGTAAATATGCATTTAACCATCCATTTTGTGGAATGACCCTCAATACCAACAAGGGTAAAATGATGAATAACAGCACAAAACCAGGCGTAAGTAACCAATAATTTAGACGGCCTGGAGGATCTGTCATACCTTTTACGGAATAGAGCAATAGTGGCGGGATCAAAAAAGTAAATTGAAAAAAATCCTCAATTGAAGTGCGAACATTCATTCTTGCACCGAAAACGAATAAAAACTCTTTTACTTTAGTCAAGCAAAACAAAATAGTTGCTAAGGCCACCCATCTTAAACTGAGTGGACTTTTTTTCTTTAACAACAGAAAGAAACCTATTAATAGGCCGTTGACAAGACCGATAAGCATGAAAATAAAAAGAAGTGTTTCGTTCATTCCATGTCCGTTTTTTTCGAGATATATTCTGATGGAAGAAACCCATGTACCTTCCTAAAAGCATTTGAAAAATGACTTAGATTAGTATAACCCAATTTGTAACCAACGGCAGAAACCGAATTCTCATTCTTTTCAAATAAATCCAATGCCTTTAACATCCTTCGTTCGGTAATTTCCTTTGAAAGACTTTTACCGTAGACCGCCTTGCAAAGTGTTTGCAACTTGCTTTCACTGAACCCGACTTTTTCAGTCAGGAAGGATACATTTAAATCTTCGCCTAAATGTTCATCTACATAAATCATTAGTTCAAACAGCCGCGATACATCATCGTAATTTGAAACCCCTAGTTGCAAATGCTCTCTCCGATTTTGCAGTTTTCCAAAAAACAATGACAATAATTGTAGTGTCTTTCCGTGTAGGAATGATTTACGGAAACTATTTTCAAAATCAGATTTGAATAGGGATAGTAAGAGAACGGTAATACTGCTGTTCAATCGTTCATACATAAAAAATGGGCTGGCCTTTCCAATCATTTCAGTGATATACTTTATTTCATCTGAAAAGAAATCGGCCATCCACTTTTTGTCCAAAACGATATGAAACTGTTGGTTGTAAAATCCAGAAGGGAAAACCGCATAAGATTCAACGCCAGCGTTTGCAAAATAGGCACCGTGGGTAAGGCCGTTTGTAATCCCGTCAATTCTATCATCCGTCACATTTAGTTTTGCAGTACCCGATAGGTGGAAGTCCAGAATAAGTAGATTGTCATTGTCAGTGCCAAGCCGTTTTATCTTGATTGGTTTCTTTTGTTGAAATTTACTAAGCTGAATTGATAAGTTTTCGTTCAGCTTGTAAAATTCCACACTTGCATTTATGTGTTCATTAACAGCTTCAAATTTTGGTTTTGTTGGTTCTAGTCCAAGTGCATTTGCGACATCCGTGGCCATTATGTCAGTATGGTTGATTTTATAAGATACTTCTATCATTTGATCATTTATATTGACTAAATAGACCTTCTAATATATTCATTGTTACAATAAAACCGAAATGGGGCATACTTAAATGATATGGGGCTTTATTATTTGCCACACTCATCATAAAATAAGAATATCAAGGTTTAATGATCTAAATTGAAATGAGTACGGAATTCGCTAGACGCCAAAAGTAATTTCCCCTAAATGCTTCTCAGTAATTTCTCATTTAGCTTCAATTCCCAATAAAGTCTTTCAAAGGCAAGCCCTATACCAATCAAGAGTGATTCGAGTATGGATTTTTGTAGTGTTGTCATCCCTTTTGAGCATCACTATCCAGAAACCTATGGAATATGTCGACCGAGTCCTTATGGTTTTTCATACTAAATCGACCGAAATACCCCGTAGTGTGAAATACGAAATCACTGTAGCACGGTATACTTTATTTTTATTCAGTCAATATTTTACAAAAACCTTACCAATCACCACAGACCGAATTCAATTATTGGTGCTACATCCTAAAAAACAAAGAACCCTACACATCTTTACAATGCATAGGGTTTTCTTAGTTTTTAAACTCTAAAAGTGGGCGCTGAGGGATTCGAACCCCCGACCCCCTCGGTGTAAACGAGGTGCTCTGAACCAACTGAGCTAAGCGCCCTAATTCCTTATCTTAAATAAGGAGTGCAAATATAGCATCATTTTTTCGTTACCCACAAATAAATATCAGAAAAATTAAACTACTTCAGCAACAACAAAAGTACTACCGCCCACGTAGATAAGGTCTTCCTTTTTTGCAACATGTTTTGCCTTTTTAAACCCTCTTTTTACGGTATCATGTATGGTTCCTTTTAAACCGTAATTTGCTGCCAACACCTGTAGCTTTTTCGCATCAAAGCCACGGGGAACATTAGGTTTCACAAAATAATACCGAGCATCCTTAGGGAACAGCGGCAATAACTTCCCTAAATCTTTGTCATTTACAAAACCTAGCACCATATGTAATTTGGCATACCTCTTTTTTGACAACTGATCTAGAACTAGGGTTAGGCCCTCTTTATTATGGGCGGTATCACATACGGTAAGGGGATTTGTTTCCAATACCTGCCATCTCCCCAACAGACCTGTATTCTTGACGACATTCTTGAGGCCCTTTTTTAATGATTTTTCTGATATATCAAACTCTTTAAGCTCCTTTAAACAACCTAGTACACCTTTAATATTTTTCTTTTGATAATTACCGATCAAATCGGTTTTGTAGACTTTATGTTCAAAATCATTCGCAAAAACAATTTTAGACTTTTTTTGATGTGCCAACAGTTTGAATATCATCTCGGTTTCTGATTGTCGCTCACTGATAACTACTGGGACTCCCCTTTTAATGATTCCAGCCTTTTCCATAGCGATTTTTTCCAAGGTATTACCAAGCATTTGCATATGGTCGTACCCAATATTGGTTATCAATGAAACTTCTGGGGTGATAATATTCGTAGAATCCAATCTTCCCCCAAGCCCGACCTCAATTACAGCAATATCTACTTCCATTTTGGCAAAGTGGTCAAATGCCATACCGACCGTCATTTCAAAAAAAGAAAGGTGATGGTGTTCGAGAAAACCCGTATGGTTTCCAACAAACGAAGTGACGGCTTTCTTTTTGATTTTTTTTCCGTTGATCTTAATACGTTCCCTAAAATCTTTCAAATGTGGGGAAGTATATAAGCCTACTTTATAACCGGCTTCCTGTAATACGGATGCCAACATATGACAACTAGAACCTTTGCCATTGGTGCCTGCTACATGTATACTTTTAAATTTCTTTTCAGGATGGTCTAGATACCTTGCGAAATCTTGAATGTTATCAAGCTTATCTTTAAAAGCGGAAGGGCCTTTCTGCTGATACATCGGAAGTTGGGCAAACATCCATTCCACAGTCTCTTGATAGTTCACTATTGCCCCAGTTTGAAGTTCACCACCACAAAACCGGTCTGTTGGGAGGGAGCATTGGAATCTAGGTTCCATTTATGCATAAACGCCGTTTTTCTGGCGGGTTCAAGTAAACAAGGTGCATTATTGGTCGTGCCTTTCACTCCAGGTACCGCTTTGATTACCTTTCCATTTCTATCCACCACTATTCGTACCACTACCCTACCATCTTCATTACATTCTTGTTGCACCTTACCCTTACTGACCAATGATCTTCCATTCAATCCATAACCCCCGGTTCCGGCACCACTGCCCGGAGCCCCATAGTAACTTGTAGCATATGGGTTTCCATCGGGCCTTCCTTTATCACCCTGTCTGTTATCATCACCCTCACTACCAGAATCCTCGCCATCAGATTTACCGATGCCCCCCATGAGCGCATCCAATTTTTTCTTTTTGGCCTCTTGCTCTTGCCTTAGCCTTTCTTCGGCCTCCCGTTTTTCACGTGCTCTTTGTGCTGCTTCAGCTTCCGCTTTTTTTGCCACCGCTTCCGCTTTTCGTCGAGCCTCCTTTTGTTGTTTTATACGAATGGATTCCTCACTTTCTTGGGTAAGTACCTTTTCAGTAGGTAATTCTTCTTCCGTGACTTGTTGCTCCTTAACAGCTTCGGTCACTTCTTCAACTTTTTCTTGAACTTTTTCTGGTTCAACCGGAGGTTTTGGAATATCCAAGGGTTCTGACCTTATTTCTTTCTTGGGCTGTTGATTTCCACTACCAAAGTCCATAGTACCAAAATTAACGGCAATACCATTTTCTTCTGGAGGATCTAAATAGGTCAAGCCAATGTAAAAAAGTAATAACAGAAGTACACTCAACAAGACTGTTGTTAGTGTGAAGGATTTTTTCTTGTGTCTCGTATCTAAAAACGACATTATTTCGGTCGCACGGCCAAAATTACCTTATAATTATTTCGATTGGCGATATCCATAACATTGACCGCTTCTTTAATGGCAACGCTTTCTTCCGCCCTCAGGATTATAGTTGGTTTTTCTTGACCTTCAAGTGCTTTTTTTAGTTCAATTTCAATGTATTCCCCGTTAATCTGTTCATTATTAACGTAGTATTTTAAGTTTTTATCAATCGTGACCGAAACGTTTTGGGTATTCGTTGATTTCCCTTTCGCCTTAGGCAGTAACAAATCCAATGCATTAGGTGCATTAGCCGTCAACATAAAAAAGACCAACAGCAGAAAAACAATATCCGTCATCGAAGACATGCTAAAATCAGGACTAACCTTATTTCTTCCTTTCAATTTCATTCTAGTCAGTCTATATAGGCTCGTTCAACAAATCTAAAAATTCCACCGCGTTAGCCTCCATTTTATGGACTACCTTATCCGTTCTGTTTACCAAATGATTATAACCGATATAAGCAATAATACCAACAATCAAACCGGCTACCGTCGTGGTCATCGCAGTGTAAATACCTGAGGCCAGTGACCCCATTTCAGCTTGACCACCACTACTGGCCATTTGATGAAAGGCTAAAATCATACCAATTACAGTCCCTAGAAAACCTATCATGGGAGCAGCACCAGCTACGGTTGCCAAGATATTGACATTCTTTTCCAGTTTGTATACCTCTAAGGTACCCGCGTTTTCAATGGCAGTATTGATATCATCTAAAGGCTTTCCGATTCTAGAGACACCTTTTTCGGTCAATCGCGCTACCGGAGAATCTGTTTGCGCACATAGCAGTTTGGCCGCTTCTAATTTACCATTCATGACATGGTCACGAATTTGATTCATAAAATTCTTATCGATTTTTGAAGCCGCACTGATAGCAAAGGTTCTTTCGAAATAGATATAGAGTGCCACAAAGAGAAGTACAAAAAGTACGATAACAATAATAGTACTGGCCGCACCTCCATTTAAGATCAAATCAATTACGGATAGTGTCTTTTCTTCTGAGATAGCATCTGTTAAATTCTCATCAGACGCCTGGTCTTGGAATAATATCATAAGTTGTCCCCAATTTTAATTGACCTTATAACGGGGAATTCTCCATAAAATTATGTTTAAAGTACAAAATCGCGCATTGCAATAAATACCAATGCGCCAGCTACAAAACCTATAAATGCCAGCCAAGCGATTTTCTTCAAATACCAGAAAAAATCAATTTTCTCCATACCCATGGCAACCACACCGGCAGCAGAGCCAATAATCAACATACTACCCCCTGTACCGGCCGAATAGGCGATAAAATGCCAAAGGGGATTATCCCCACCTTCAGAAAACATGCCGATACTTGCGGCCACCAATGGTACATTGTCGATTACCGCAGAACCTATACCCAATAACATGACCACAATATCGGTCTGCGGTATGGCTTGGTTCAAGCTTTCGGCATAGTTGAACAATAACCCCAATGACTCAAGGGCGGCAACGGCCAGCAAGATCCCTAAGAAAAATAGGATGCTGGGGAGCTCAATTTTGGTCAAGGCCGAATGAACGGGGCTATGGTGTGAAGACTCGTGATGGTCTTCATCGATTGCAGAACTAATGTTAAACTTGGCGTTACTATAGATTTCTGCAAAAGTGGCTACTATGGCCAAAGAAAGCATCATGCCCACATAAGGTGGCAAGTGTGTAATCGTTTTGAAAAAAGGAACAAAAACAATGGCCCCTAGACCCAAGTAAAGCATGGTAGGCCCATATTTTGATTTTGAACCTTCCGTATTTGTATCAATATCCACATCACCACTAAAAACCTTAAACCTACTTGCAATGATCGTTGGTACCACCATACAGGCTATTGAAGGTACCAAAACCCGCAAAACCAAAGATCCGGCCTCGACCTTTCCGGCTATCCAAAGCATCGTGGTAGTAACATCACCAATTGGCGACCAGGCCCCCCCCGCATTGGCATTGATAATAATCAGACCCGCAAACCAAAGTCGTGTTTCACGATCTTTGATTACCTTTTGTAATATGGTAATCAATACAATAGTGGCGGTCAGGTTATCGATAATCGCAGAAAGGATGAATGCTAAAATGGAAAAGATCCAAAGTAGTCGACGTTTGCTCCTGGTTTTTATATAACCTTTAATCGTTGCAAATCCATCAAAGTAATCAATGATCTCTACAATCGTCATTGCACCCAACAGAAAGACCAATATTTCAGCGGTCTTGCCCAAATGATGCAATAGTATTTCCTCGATGTGGGTGGGTTCCAACTTTTTCAATTCCGCATTGACCTCAAAAACATCCATATGGGTCAAGGCAATAATTGCCCACAAAATAGCCATCATGGCCAAGGCTGGAATAAGCTTATCTATTTTTAGATTGTGCTCTAAGGTTATGGCCAAATATCCAGCCAAAAAGACAATAATTACTATAGTTTCCATTATTCAGTTGGTTTAGAAGAAATATTTGTAGTCAGTTTAAAATCTTGACTTCCTTAAATCGGTAGTTCAAGATAAGTTAAATATAAGGATTGAAAAAACGAACTCCCAATCAGCCAGCAACTTTTTTATGTATTCAACAATTCTCGCATTTCATCCATTATTATTATGAATTCCCTATCTAAACCTTATCTTTGTATAGATTTTTTACTTTTTCCTCAATATTATGGATTTCACCCTTACAGAAGAGCAATTAATGGTCCAACAAGCGGCTAGGGACTTTGCACAAAATGAATTATTAGCCGGAATAATTGAACGTGATGACGCCCAACAATTCCCGACCGAACAGGTTAAAAAAATGGCAGAATTGGGATTTTTGGGTATGATGGTGGATTCAAAATATGGTGGAAGCGGTTTAGATACGCTCTCATATGTTTTGGTCATGGAAGAACTCTCAAAAATCGATGCATCCTCTTCAGTAATAGTTTCAGTGAACAACTCTTTGGTATGCTGGGGGTTGGAGGCGTTCGGTTCGGAAGCCCAAAAGGAAAAATATCTGACCAAATTGGCAACAGGTGAGATCATTGGGGCTTTTTGCTTATCAGAACCCGAAGCAGGTAGTGACGCAACCTCTCAAAAAACAACTGCATTGGATAAAGGAGACCATTATATCTTAAATGGTACAAAAAACTGGATTACAAACGGAAATTCAGCTGAAGTTTACTTGGTCATCGCTCAAACCGATATAGAAAAAGGACATAAGGGAATCAACGCCGTTATCGTAGAAAAAGGTATGGAGGGTTTTGAAATAGGACCTAAGGAGAATAAGATGGGTATTCGAAGCAGCGATACACATTCCTTGATTTTCAATGATGTCAAAGTACCCAAGGAAAATAGAATCGGTGAGGATGGTTTCGGATTTAAGTTTGCAATGAAAACCTTGGCTGGCGGCCGAATTGGCATTGCAGCCCAAGCTTTGGGCATTGCGGCCGGTGCATATGAACTGGCCTTGAAGTATTCAAAAGAGCGTAAAGCATTTGGTACTGAAATCGCAAACCATCAATCGGTGGCCTTTAAGTTGGCCGACATGCATACCAAGATTCAAGCAGCGAGACACCTAGTTTACAAAGCAGCTTGGGATAAGGATAATGGCAACAACTATGACCTATCAGGCGCAATGGCCAAGTTATATGCCGCAGAGACTGCAATGGAAGTTGCCACGGAAGCAGTTCAAATACACGGTGGAAATGGTTTTGTCAAAGAATATCATGTAGAACGATTAATGCGTGATGCCAAAATCACCCAAATTTATGAAGGCACGTCTGAGATTCAGAAAATCGTTATCTCTAGAAGTATCTTAAAAGGATAATTTTTAAACCCCCTAAATTTTAGGGGGTGTATCGAATTATTCCAATTCTTTTTGAGGCGGACACCATTTTGACATGGTAATTTCCATTTTGTAGGGTACATTTTCCTGAAAACCCTTTTTCAAAAGCAATCCCATCGGTATTTTTCCCTTTAAATTGCGAACATCCTAATTTAGGCATGGTTATTTTTCCATTATGGATATTATTTAACATTTACCCATGGTTGTTGGTTTTTTTATGGTGTTTGTTTTAAAATCATGATTATTATTCATTGATTATGATATTTTTGAAGAAATACCATAACAATGAAGCCAGAAAAACAAGGACTATACCTTCCCGAGTTCGAACATGACAATTGTGGTGCAGGGTTTATTTGCAGCCTTCAAGGAAAAAAATCAAATGACATCATTCATAAGGCACTTGAAATTTTAGACAAATTAGAGCACCGAGGTGCCGTAAGTGCAGATGGAAAGACCGGTGATGGTGCTGGAATACTAATAGATATCCCCCACGACTTTTTCAAAAGTGTTTGTAGTTTTGAATTGCCAGAAGCTGGAAATTACGCTGTTGGCAATGTTTTTCTGCCCCAAAAAGAAAATCAACGAAAATTCTGTATCAATACTTTTGAAGGGAACATCAAAAAACAAGGATTGCGACTTTTAGGCTGGAGGGATGTACCGGTCAACAAAGCCGTACCCGGTCGAATAGCGGCGGAAACGGAACCTTTTGTCAAGCAGGTTTTTATAGCACCTGATGGCGAGAAGGATTTTTTTCAATTTAACTTGAAGTTGTTCATCGCGCGAAAGGTAACAGAGCATACCATCAATACCTCAAAGCTTTCGCAAAGTCAGTTTTTTTATATACCGAGTTTATCGCAGAAAATCATCATATTTAAAGGGCTTCTTGTTCCCGTTGATATTAGCCGTTATTATGAAGATCTATTAGACCCTAGGGTAATTACAAGATTGGCGTTGGTCCACCAACGGTTTTCCACCAATACCTTTCCTACATGGGATTTGGCACAACCGTTTCGATACATGTGCCACAATGGTGAAATCAACACCCTTCGGGGCAATGTTGCCCGTATGCGTTCAAGGGAAGAATTGCTGCAGAGTGATTGGTTCGGTGAAGAGATAAAGAATATCTTACCGACCGTCCTACCCGGTAAATCGGATTCGGCCAGTATGGATATGGTTGTCGAACTGTTGCTTATGACCGGCCGTTCATTACCGGAAGTCATGATGATGCTCGTACCAGAAGCGTGGGAGAAGAATACGGAGATGTCGAAGAGCAAAAGGGCCTTTTATGAATACAATTCATGCTTAATGGAACCTTGGGATGGTCCCGCATCAATCCCATTCACAGATGGCAATTATATTGGGGCCGTATTAGACAGAAATGGCTTGAGGCCTTCACGCTATTCGGTGACTAAACAAGGATATGTCATCATGTCATCTGAAACGGGTGTAGTGGACCTACAACCTGAAGACATCGAATATCACGGCCGTCTTGAACCAGGAAAAATGTTCTTGGTCAATATGGAAGAGGGGCGAATTGTCAATGATGAGGAAGTAAAGGAAACCATCGCCAAAAAACATCCCTATCAAAAATGGCTCAAAAATAATCTGGTCCATTTAAAAGATATTCCATATAATGATTGCCCAGTATTCTTCGGTGAGTTTCCTTTGGCTACAAGACGTGCTGCATTTGGATACACCCAAGAAGACATCAATACCATTATCATGCCCATGGCACAAAATGGTAAAGAACCGATTGGGTCAATGGGTTCTGACACCCCAATAGCGGTGTTATCAGAACGTCCACAACTAATCTACAACTACTTCAAACAATTATTTGCACAAGTGACCAACCCGCCCTTGGATGGTATTCGGGAAGAATTGATAACGGATATCAGCTTAACCCTGGGAAGTGATCACAACATATTTGACATTAATGAACTTCATTGTAGAAAATTAAAGATTCAAAATCCGGTCATTTCCAAAGAAGACTTGGATAAAATCAAAAACTATGATGTCAGTAAGGATTATAAAGTCACTTCGATTTCAACCCTGTATGAAATCGCAAAAGGCCATAATGGCCTTGAAGAAGCTTTGCAAGCTATTTTAAAGCAAGCTTCCGATGCCGTTGATTCCGGTGCCAACATCATTATTCTATCTGATAGAATGGTAAGCTCTGAAATGGCGGCGATTCCCGCTTTATTGGCATGTTCCCACGTGAACAGCGGTCTTCGAAAAATGGGCAAACGTTCAAGGCTTAGCATCATTATTGAGTCAGCAGAACCTAGGGAGGTACATCACTTCGCCTTATTGTTCGGTTTTGGGGCCAGTGCGATCAACCCCTATCTGGTCAATGAGATCATAGGTCAGCAGATAGAAGAGAATCAAATCACCGAATACACTTTCGACGAAGCCATTAAAAACTACAATAAGGCAGTTGGCAAGGGCATTCTAAAGGTCATGAACAAAATTGGTATCTCGACATTGAATTCTTATAGGGGTTCACAATTATTCGAATGTATAGGAATCAACACCAAAGTGGTCGATACGTACTTTCCGAATACTCCAACAAGAATTGAGGGAATTGGGCTGTATGAAATCGAAAAAGAAATCGCAAAACGACACCGCAAAGCATTTAACCGCGATGTTATTGATGCAAATCTCGAATTGGAAATTGGTGGCGAATACCGTTGGAGACGCGATGGTGAAAAACATATGTTCAATCCGTTGAGTATTGCCAAATTGCAAAAAGCCGTTCGCAACAATGAACCTAGCACCTATAAAGAATATTCAAAATTGGTCAACGAACAGTCAAAGCGCCTAATGACCATAAGGGGCCTGTTCGAGTTTTCCAATTACGACCCTATTCCACTTGAAGAAGTCGAACCATGGACCGAAATCGTAAAGCGTTTCAAAACCGGTGCAATGTCATACGGCAGTATTAGTAAAGAAGCGCATGAAAACCTAGCAATTGCCATGAACAGGATTGGGGGTAAGAGCAACTCTGGCGAAGGTGGTGAAAATGCCGAGCGTTTTTATAAAAATCAATCGGGAGACTGGCGTAACAGTGCTATAAAACAAGTTGCCTCTGGCCGTTTTGGGGTGACCTCCAATTATTTGACCAATGCCCAAGAAATACAGATAAAGATGGCCCAAGGCGCCAAACCGGGTGAAGGTGGTCAATTACCCGGCCCAAAAGTGAATCCTGATATTGCACAAACCCGAAATTCGACACCCTATGTAGGTTTAATTTCGCCACCACCACATCATGACATCTACTCCATCGAAGACCTGTCTCAACTGATATTTGATTTAAAGTCTGCCAATAGGGAAGCCCGCATCAATGTAAAATTGGTGTCCGAGGTTGGCGTGGGTACTGTGGCGGCCGGTGTCGCCAAGGCCAAGGCAGATGTAGTTTTGATTTCCGGTTTTGATGGCGGAACGGGGGCATCACCATTGACCTCGTTAAAACATGCCGGTCTACCATGGGAGCTGGGCATCGCTGAAGCCCAGCAAACGCTGGTGTTAAATGATTTAAGAAATCGTATCGTACTCGAATGTGATGGCCAATTAAAAACCGGACGCGATGTAGCCATAGCTTGCTTGTTGGGTGCAGAGGAATTCGGTTTCGCAACGGCACCACTAGTCGCTTCAGGCTGTGTGATGATGCGGGTATGTCATCTGAATACGTGCCCCGTTGGTATTGCGACCCAAAATCCTGAACTACGCAAAAAATTCAAGGGCAAACCAGAGCATGTGGTCAACTACATGTATTTTGTCGCTCAAGAATTAAGGGAGATTATGGCAAAACTAGGTTTTAGATCTGTAGATGAAATGGTAGGCCAAGTGCAAAAGCTGGACAGAAAAAAAGCGATAGACCATTACAAGTCGGCCGGTATTGACCTTAGCCCTATTTTATACCAAGTAGACGTTCCTGACGGCACGGCATTCCACAACACTGAAACCCAAGTTCATAATATTGAAAAATCCATAGAATTCGATATCATTGCGAAAGCCCATCCAGCATTGTTCCGAAAAGAGAAAACAACCTTGGATTTTCCCATTTATAATACCGATAGGGCGATAGGAGCGATAATCAGTAACGAAATCTCAAAAATTTATGGAGCAGATGGATTACCTGAAAACACATTGCGCCTTAATTTTTCAGGTTCGGCAGGGCAAAGCTTTGGTGCATTTGCAACTAAGGGACTGACCATGATCGTCAATGGAAACACCAACGATTATCTTGGTAAAGGGCTTTCAGGTGCAAAATTGATCATAAAAGTCCCTGATAGGGCTACCTTAAAACCAGAAGAAAATGTAATTACCGGTAACGTGACACTTTACGGTGCCACTTCGGGTGAAGCCTATATTAACGGTAAAGCGGGCGAGCGTTTCTGTGTGAGAAATTCAGGGGCAAAAGCGGTTGTAGAGGGTATAGGCGACCATGGGTGTGAATATATGACCGGTGGTGTTGCGGTTATTCTAGGCGAGGTCGGTCGTAACTTTGGGGCAGGAATGAGCGGCGGAATCGCATACATCTTCGACAAGAATGATACCTTTAAGAACAAATGCAATTCAGAATCATTGAACTTACTCGCTGTAGAAGAAGACAACGACATCGAGGAATTAAGAATGCTAATTGAGAATCATTATAACGCCACCATCAGCCCTCTGGCACAACATATTCTTGAGAACTGGGAACAATGCCTATCGAAGTTCATAAAGGTGCTACCTGAAGAATACAAACAGGCCTTACTTCGATTGGAAAAAGAAAAATTAGCATTACAATAAGTACTTAATTAAAAAAGTAATCATGGGAAAGACAACCGGGTTTTTGGAATTTGAGCGTAAAGATGAGTCCTATGCTCCTGCAAAAGAACGTGTCAAAAATTATAATGAGTTTACAAAACCCCTTAATCAAACGGAATTACGGAATCAAGGGGCACGGTGTATGGATTGTGGCATTCCCTTTTGCCATAGCGGATGCCCGTTAGGCAATTTGATTCCTGATTTCAACGATGCCGTTTATCAAGGTAAATGGGAAAAAGCAACAAAAATTTTACATTCCACCAATAACTTTCCCGAATTTACCGGTCGCTTATGTCCTGCACCCTGTGAAGAAGCATGTGTTTTAGGTATCAATGAAGACCCAGTATCGATTGAAAACATCGAAAAGAACATTGTGGAAACGGCTTTTAAAAACGGATGGATAACGGCGAATACACCGCCGAAAAGGACCGACAAAAAAGTAGCCGTTATTGGTTCGGGGCCGGCAGGTCTGGCAGCGGCACAGCAACTAAACCGAGCCGGCCATACGGTGACCGTTTATGAACGTGATGAGAAAATAGGGGGATTGCTCCGCTATGGCATACCTGATTTTAAAATGGAGAAGAACGTCATTGACAGAAGGTTGGCCATTTTAGAAGAAGAAGGTATTATTTTCAAAACAGGAGTCCACGTAGGTGTGGATATCAAGGCCGATGATTTGAAAAAAGAATTTGACGCAGTGGTACTATGCGGTGGGGCAACAATAAAAAGAACCCTTCCGATACCGGGATCAGATTTAAAAGGTGTAGTACAGGCTATGGATTTTTTACCCCAGAACAATCGCCGTGTTGATGGGGTAAAAGACTTAGGCGAAGAACTAGTGGCAACCGATAAAGATGTCATTGTTATCGGTGGTGGCGATACAGGTTCCGATTGTATTGGAACATCCATTCGTCATGGAGCCAATTCCGTCTCTAATTTTGAAATTATGCCAATGGCAGGTACCGAGCGCCCTGTTGGCCAACCGTGGCCATTTTGGCCCATGAGATTGCGCACCAGTTCTTCACACAAGGAAGGTGCAGAACGCTTTTTTAGCATCTCGACAAAAAAGTTTATTGGTGATGAAAATGGCAACCTTACCGGACTTATAACATCAGAAGTCAAATGGCAACCCGTACCTGGACAGCGCCCTAAGTTGACTGAAGTTGCTGGCACAGAGAAAGAATGGAAATGTCAACTCGCACTATTGGCCTTAGGCTTTACCGGTTCGGAAACAACATTGGCCGATCAATTCGGACTTGAGTTCGATGAAAGAACCAATATAAAAGCTTCAGAATCGAATTATAAGACCAATATACCCAGTGTTTTTGTTGCGGGGGATCAGCGTCGTGGACAGTCATTGATCGTATGGGCAATTTCTGAAGGTCGTCAAGCAGCATATCATATCGACACCTATTTAATGGGTAAATCAAACCTTCCCCTAAAAGGAGAAGGTGATTTGCCGCGAATTTAACCAGAAATCATACGGAACGGACCCTTTATCTAATAACCAATCTCTTGATTACCGATTTGTTTTTTGAAGTTATTTTCAAAAAATAGAGTCCACTTGAAAATTCCTCTATTTGAATGGTTTCATTTGAATTGTAGGTCTTATCCAATACTGTGCGCCCGTCAAATGAAATCAATTTCAGATTTACCTTAGAATCAACTACATTTTTAACTTGTATGTTGCTATGTGCAGGGTTCGGAAAAACAAATGCCTCTAATTCGTTATCAAAATCTGATAACTGGATTTCATCAGGTAAACCGGCTAAGAATGGAGTACTGCTAAACAACTCATAGGCACCTATATCAAAATCACCTCCTTGGGGTCTTGCCAAATTGGTAATATCGGATACGATCCCCCATGCGGAAACGTCTGAACCCGCATCTACCAAATCAGAACTTGAATCTGCGGGACTAAAGTCATTGGTCGCCGTAGCCGTAAGTCCCAAGGTATCCATCTGACGGGTCATGATATTGGAGTAAATCCTGCTTAAGGAACTATCCCGTTCAATCCTCTTATTAAAATCAAAATAACTTTCTTGATCTCCTTTCCATGTGTTGCCCGAAGCGTGATCATTACCAGGGTCAACAATCAAGTTGTTTACAAAATAAGTGGGTACGTTCTCTTGTGTACTGTACTTTAAAGATGCGTCATTGGTTTGTGTAATAACGGTGTTATAATAGACCCCAGAATCCCCAGGTTCAACAATTGTATTGTTCGCCACATAATATCCCTCGTTAGCATCATCAAATTCGTGCCTATTATGCATAAAGATTCCGTGAAAATCAGGTTTTACCAATACGTTATTATAAATCTTGGTTCCGCTTTCGGCACTGATAAACTGCATTCCCTGACCTAAATTCGCTGGCCCATTTTCCATATAATTATTATATATGCTATAAATCCCGCCACCGATACTCATAGCAAAATCTTGGGCATATCTGTTATCCGTTCCGTAATCAATAATGGTATTGTCCCTAATCCATCCATTTTCCCTTACCAAGTTCAACTGTATACCATCCCAAGCTATATGTTCCAATAAATTGTGATGGATATCGACATTTTCCAACCAATGTCCAAAAATAGGGGTGCCATTACAACTTCGGTTGGTCTTGATCTTGTAACCGCCGGTATAACCAATATAAATGCCCTCGGCCCCTGTATGGTGAATGTAGTTATGGTGTATCTCTAAATTTTTAAGTACATACCCATTAGAACGCCAAGTATCAGGATTGCTACAACTAGGGTCGGTTTTGGCCATAATGCCCGCAAAACCCGTATTTTCGATTTCAATGTGGTCAATCTCAAAGTCAGAGCTCAAATCTTCAATACCTATACCCGAAGAACCCCCATTGGCAACTTCCTTAATATGTATACCGTACTCAAAAGCTTGATCACCAGTACCCGTTATACGTATGAATTCACTTCGCTTAAAGGCAATTCCGGTGTATTGTTGTTCTACAATCTCAACTTTTCCACCACAATTCGTAAAGGTTACAGGCTCAGTGTCGGTCCCCTCAAAATCAAAGAACCTAAAACCGGCATAGGTACCAGCCGGAATGCAGATAGTATTACCAGGTGCATAATTTACTTGGGATGCCAAAATGATGTTCAACGAATTTTGTTTCAACCCTGTCAAAGTAACATCACAATTACAAGACTGTGCGCGCACAGTTTGTAATACCAAAAAAAACAAAAAAGTAAAGTGTAATTTTCTTACCATAGTCTAATTTTATGAATTATCAAACAGATAGACCATAGCAAAATATCCGTTCATATTTTACAATTGTTCAAGAAATAGGAGGGGGAACGTGCTTAGGAGACTTAAGGACTTCGTAAATATATAAAAATGTAGTCTTTTTCCTACCATTATATTGAAATATTTTAACATTTAGCCATAAAAAAACCCCCATCTATTCAGACGGGGGTTTCAAAGGAGGCGGCGACCTACTCTCCCACTTGGTGTAGCAGTACCATCGGCGCTAACGGGCTT
>CANNDD010000007.1 GCA_947503285.1 uncultured Croceitalea sp. | reverse complement strand
ATGTCGCTTACCGGCATAATGGATTTGTTAGTGTAGCTTTTTGGTTTTCAAAGCGGAGCTTTGTTAGGAAAGGCGAAACCAATCGCTTTTTTTGTGGTATGTCGCTTACCGGCATAATGGATTTGTTAGTGTGGTTTTTTGGTTTTCAAAGCGGAGCTTTGTTAGGAAAGGCGAAGTCAATCCTACTTTGGCCACAATTCTCTATAAAGCTCTTTACACCAAGTGTTACCAAGCTTTCTGTTAATTCCCTAAATATTGGGTTTTCTGAGTATAGTGCTTGTTTTCAATATGTAAGAGGTTGGCACTTTAGGGAATTTATATTGAATATGAAAAGTTCAACTAATTTTGGAATGCAGAACATTGGGAATAATATGGTATTAGTGTTGAAAAAGGTTCGATTTAAAGAACTAATCTGCTTTTAAGTTTTTTACCGGGTTTACTATGGCAGCCTTTACCACTTGTGAACCGACTGTTAGGAACGCAATGCCCAAGACGAAGATACAGCCCAGAAAGAACAATTGCCAACCTATATTTATTTTATAAGTGAAATCTTGCAACCAACTATTGCCCAGATAATAAGCTAACGGGCTTGCAATCAGCAATGCAATCAATACTAGCTTCAAAAAATTTCTGAGATACAGAATGGTAATACTTGAGACAGAAGCCCCTAGAACACGCCTTATTCCTACTTCCTTTTTTCGTTGCTCGGTAGTGTAAGAGGCCAAACCGTAGAGCCCGATACAGGCAATGAGAATGGCAATCAATGTAAAACCCAATGTTACATTTGAGGTTTGTTTGTCCTTCTCATAATTTTTCTGGAAGTCATCGTCTAAAAATGAGAATTCAAATGGAATGCCCTTGTTCACATTGTTCCAAACGTTTTTGATTTGTGAAATCGTTTCGTCCAAATCGCCTTGTCCCATATTGGTAATAAAATAAGTGGGTTGTACCTCGCCCAATCCGATAAGTCCATAAGGGCTTATGGTTTTATGCAGACTTTCATGATGGAAATCTCTAACTACTCCCACTATCTCATAGTCTTTTCGCTGCCCTGCCTCCTCATAGCTGATATGTTTTCCGACTGCGGTGACCGAATCATATCCTAATCGCTTAACGGCGGTTTCATTGAGGACTATGGCATCCCCAAGTTCGAGTTCACTTTTAGACAATACCCTTCCGTTGAGCAGTTCATATCCCAAGGTTTTCACGTAATTGTCATTGACCTGTGCCAAACGCATTTCGATTTGTTCATTCTTGGTCTTCCCTTGCCCAAAGACCATTCTTGACTGGACGAGTTCGAATCCAGGATAAGTGGAACCCGAAGAAGCAGAGATAACATTGGGAATTCGAAGTACCTCGTTTCTTAGGCCATCGTAATTCTCCGCTGCGGACGCATTTCGAAAAGGCAGGGCTATCTGGCGCTCCTTTTTAAAACCAAGATCTCGGTTTTCCAAAAAATTCATTTGTTTCCAAAAAAGGATTGAGACTAAAATCAGACAAGACGAAATACAGAATTGGAATACCACCAATCCTTTCCTGATTGCCGTGGTGGTATTTGTACCGCTACTCTTTTCCTTGATTGCGATAACAGGCTTAAAGGAGGAAAGATACAGGGCTGGATAGCTTCCTGAGAGCAGCCCCGTCAATGCGGTGAGACCCGGGATCCAAAACAGTATTTCCGGATTGCTCGGCAATGAAATGCTCTTCTGTGTCAAGGTATTGAAAGTCGGTAGACACACCAATACAATTACGAATGCAACAGCGAGTGCCAACACACACATGAACATGGACTCGGTCAAAAACTGGGAAATTAGGGATTTTTTGGTGGCCCCCGAAGCTTTCCTGATACCTATCTCATTGGCTCTCTTCTCGGATTTGGCCGTCGAAAGGTTCACGAAATTGATACAGGCTATCAAAAGGATAAAGGCTGCTATTGAACCGAATATATAGATATGCAGCATACTGCCATTGCTTGATAGCTCATGGCCAATGGAAGATTTTAGGTAGATGTCCTTCACCGCTTGTAAAAAAAGACTTTTCTTCAGTCCTGCCTCCCTAAAATCGTTACCTGCATTTCTTTCAAGGAACTCTGGCAACTTATTTTCAAAGGTAACGGGATTTGTACCCTTCCTCAATTTGATATACGTATGAAATATGCTGTTTGTGGCCCAATTAGTCTGGCCCTTGACCCATTGCCCGATGTCTCCGTTCTGCATCGATAAGAGTAAATTGGGGTCCACATGGGATTTATTTCCATTGTTTCGAAAGACTCCTTTAACGGTATAGTCAATTTTACCGTATGGGATTTCAACACCCGCGATTTGGTTTATCGGGTTTTCGTTCCCGAACAATTTTTGGAAATTTCTCAGAGATGACTACAGTATTCGGACTGTTCAATGCAGTTGCAAGGTTTCCATACTTAAACTCATAAGTGAAAACCTCAAAAAAAGTGGAATCGGCATAATAGCCTTTTGGTTCGAAAATTTGGATATTGCGCTTTTCATTTTTCAAGAGCAGGTTCCCCGTGTTCGGAAAATTAAGGACCCGGGTCACTTCCTCTATTTCTGGAAAGTCTTGTTTTAATCCTTTTGCCATGACCCCCGGGGTGCCCGCCCATCTTTCGTTCTTCGTGTCTAGGGCAACCCTGTACAATCTTTCTGCGCCATCGTGGTGCTTGTCATAGTCCAACTCGTCCGCTATGTAAAGCACCAAAAGAATACAAGTGGACAGGCCGATGGACAGGCCGAAAATGTTGACAAAGGAAAACAGTTTACCTTTCAGAAGGTTTCTCCATGCAATCTTGAAATAATTTATGATCATGCTGTGCGCTTATGCTTGTAGTTTAATGACTAACGTTCGGACCAACTCGTTACAATGGTTTTGAATATCAAGTTCCTTACCAATTCCATGCCATCAACTTAATAAGTTGTTATAGAGTAAGTTAAAGAAATAGATTAAGTTTTAGGGTAAAGTAAGGTGTATATATATATTTTACACTAAATGTCAAACTTATGTACACATCAAAATCCAAAAATCGTTTCGAACATGTTTAGGAGTAGTTTCCATCAGTCGGTCGATCTACCGAGCGGTCAGATTGCCTACAAAAGATATCAAAGAAACCTGAAGCTTTAAAGTTCCAGATTTGTTTTATGAAGTTTACGAACTATAGAAATTTAAATATGAACTTATTCCGACTTTTGTATTAATGTTTTATCAATACTTTTTTTGTGACAATTCCTTGAGTGGTTTCAATATTTAAAACGTACAGACCATTCGGCAATAGGGATGTATCTATAGCTTCTATGTGTCTATCCAGACTCCTATAGACAACACTTCCATCTGGAGCACTTAATGAAATAACCCCTATCTTACTATCTTCATCTGCTAAATGAATGTACAGCGTATTATCCACGGGATTTGGATAAATGATATCTTTATCAGGTGAATTTTCAAATCCAGAAATATTAAATGTTAACGGTATCCCACCTCCACCTCCACTACCGTGAGATACTTGTTTTGTTTTGGCACCACCAGTACCACACGCATTTACTCCCATGACCTGAACAAGTCCAGAGTAACCACCAGTTCCCGTAAAAGCTTGTAGATAGCGACTCGTCGTGTTTCGTCTCTGCCATTTTGGACTGTTGTAATTATATTGGCTGACTACATCATAGGGATGAGGGAGCCACCAAAGGTAGCTAGTGGCGCCAGGCGCTTCAGAACTGGAATAATTAACCAAAGCTCCAGTTAGAACCGTTGAAGGCCCTGAAAGCGTCGAAGGTGGATTAGGTTTACCAACCCAAAATTCATGTCGGACGGTTTCCCACGAAAGCTCAGCTTCAACAAAGCCTACTCCTCTTGCTCCGGAGACAGCTTTAACGGTTATGCCATTATTAGAAGAGCTAATAATTGAAAGATTACTTGATGCACTCCATATTACAGTGGACCCACCGTCTATCAAAGTAAATGTCGAATTAGAACAGCAGCATAATAAATCAACACCATTTATTTCAGGTACAGTACAACTTGATCCTTGCAAAGCCACTAAATCTGGTTCATCATCCAAAATACCGTACATAGCCGCAGCTTGTTGATCACTAAAACTATCCCTACAGGCCCGTCTTGAATAAGACATGTAATTGCTGGTATCAGGGTCATACGTCAGCCCATTGCGCATAAAAGTACCCGTGTAATTGCAGGCATTGTCCGTCCAAATATCAACACCTGGAGGATTTAAATTGGGATCTGCCGGTGTGTCACAAAAACGATCTCCTGCTGTAGAACAATTTGCATTCGGATGAATGGGTCTCTCAATATTCTCAGTCCCAAAAGCTGTTTCATGGGTATGCACTAGGCCAAAGTTATGTCCAACCTCATGAACAATCGTAGATGTTAATGCACTTGTAGCGGGAACAACATTTGCTATGCTAGGAATACCATCGGCTCTACCTCCTGAACCTTCGAACAAATTCACAATATAAATGTTTAAAGCATTTGGATTTCGATCAATATCCACTAAAGCGTTAAACTCTGTATCTGCATTGTCTCCCCCAATTTCATCAAGGTCAAAATAAGTATTGTTTGTGATAATATTGGTACCAATTGAATTGAAATAAATATGGTGTCTATTAAATCCTTCGTTCAAAATATCGAGAATATCTGGAACATTAGCTGGATTAAAGGCATTAACTCCGCCAGTAGTCCTCAGAATGTGAAATTCAACGTCAACGCAAATATCTACAACGGGTGTTTTACCAGGTAATGAAGAAGAATAGTTGGGCAAAGAAGAGGGTGTCGGCGTATCACAGTCTTGGCCATTGAGATAAACAGTTAGTAAAGATATAGTTATTAGATTTATACGAGACAATAATTTCATATATTAAATTTTTTTCATTCTAAATTTTGCGCTTTCATCGGCATTTAATCCTGAAAGTTCAATCTCACTTTCCGTCAAAGAATCAACTCGAAAAGTGGAGCTAATATCACCTACATCATCACAAGTAATATTTAATCCTATCAAGGATTCGGACGTATTGACCGAGTAGTCCCCTGGACAAGTCCGATTGTTAGACTCAAGTATAAACATTAAATTTTCAGAGAATATGTAAATAGAAGTTTCTGTTTCTGTAGCTGGCCTGAATTCCTGAGACCCTGTTCCATTGTCATCAGCAATTTCAGATATTTGCCAGCGACCAATAAGATTTTCAGCAGTAACCGAAAGCTGTGTCGCTGAATCGTCATCACTACAACAAAAAAGAAGAAGTATGGTGAAAATTGTAAGGTATTTCATAATTGAATATAAGAAATTTATTTCAAAAAATAATTTATTCTAAGATTATTCTTAAATTTAAAATTAACTGCCAACAACAATCTTTATTAAGATCTAAATTATTTTATAATTCTTGTGATTGATTCACAACGACTTTCAAGAAAACCTTATTTGTGCTTTATAAATTATTTTACCAAAGGTTTCTGGTGTTCTGTGTCTTTACAGTTATCAACGCGTATTACGCAGCTGGACAAGTAGTTAGGATAGAAAATATTGAGTCAATTGATGTAGTTGACAAATCCCAACGAATATTCGATTCGTTCTTCGATACGGAGTGCTCAGATGTTTCCTTTAATTTTTCTACTACACTTAGAGAAGAAAGCTTAGAAATATTCAATAATGGTAATTCCAGTTTTCCGTTTGAGCGGGGCGTAGTAGTTTCTACTGGAATAGCCACTGGAATAGTAGGACCTAATGATCAACTCGATACCAGTACTGGTTTCGACGAGTTTGGAAATTACTTTCCAATCATAGAGTTACTTGACCACCGTATTGGCAATATGGTACAATATCCAGAAGCAAAAGTGATAAATTTGAACGTGACATCCTCTACCAATCAGCTAAGGTTACGTTATATGTTTGCCTCGGAGGCATACCAAAATGGCAACATAGAATGCTTTAACGGAGCCAATGAATTTCAGGACGGTTTTGCCATTATATTGAGAGGGCCAGGTATAGTGCCTGACACGTATGATCACGATAATGATGTGCTTACTCCAGAAATAGAATTTAGTTACACTGGAAAAAATATCGCATTGTTACCTGACGGTATGACCGAAGTTGGCCTACATAGTGTCCATCAAAACACCACTTGCTCAAATGCACCTTTTCATTCCTTCTACCAAGAGATTCCTCTGGGAACGGGGGCTATTTCAGCAAACGGAATAACGGTGCCTTTGGTGGCAGAATCAACTATTGTTCCAGGAGAGACGTATGAAATCGAGATTATTCTTGCCAACCGGGGGGATAGTAGATTGGATTCTTATCTTTTTTTTGAGTTTCCAGAAAATCCTATGATTCCAGATTTGGAAGAAGAATATATTTTATGCTTAAATGAGAATGGACAAGCTACGAATTCCCAAACCATAATTGACACCAGAATCGAAGATAACGAATACTCCTTTAAATGGTTTTTTCAGGACAATGAAATTTCTGAAGAAACAAACAGTTCAATCATGCCCGAGATTCCAGGAGAGTATTCCGTGGAGGTAATTGGACCTTCTGGCTGCTCGTCTCTATACAGTACGAATGTGGTCGGGTCATCCGCACCTTTCGATGTTAAATATGAACTTGCTGGCAACCTATTTTCAAATAACCAAGACTTGAACATATTCGTGGATGGAATTGGAGAATACTTATTCCAAATTAATGATTCCTCAGAACAGGTCAATCCGAGATTCACGAATATTGGTCCCGGTAAATACGATGTGGTGGTAACAGATATAAGAGGCTGTGGATTTGTGGAAATTACCATAGTAGTTGTTGATTACCCCAATTTTTTTACACCCAACAATGATGGTTATAATGATACTTGGAACATTCCCGTTTCTGATTATGGACGTTCGGGAAAAATTGAGATTTATGATCGATACGGAAAATTGATTGCAGTCATTGACTCCGAAGCTGATGGTTGGGATGGTTCACTTAATGGAATTCAATTGCCTGCATCTGACTATTGGTTTAATATGGTATTTGACAATAACTTTATTTTGAAAGGTCATTTTAGCTTAGTTAGGTAATTTTTTAGTTGTTTGAAACTTTGTAATGGTATCTAAATTCGAGGACAGAGGGATATTGACAACCGACTTCTCCATTGATGGATTTAAGTCGAGATTACTAATTGACCGTTCTCTTAACTTTTTTCCTTTTGATGTATATTGAACATCCTTAATTAATTCCAATAGAAAATAAAAGGTGTCAGAAACTGGCCGATTTACCAAATCGTCAGATTTGGTACAGAAGACATCACAGCGTAGTTCCATTTGTCGTTCTTTTTAGTAGTTTCGGTAATTAACCCTTACAGAACTTAAAAATTACATTTGTAGGGTTCGCTAAATATTATAAAACTGCTCTCTCAATATTTTATCAAAGATTATTAAGGTTTAGTGGATGTTAAATTTTTCCAACACCTTTTGCAACTAAAAACCAGAAAAAACGACCCAATCCATTGAAACCCTAAATAGCACAAAACTGGAGTAATACGGTCAAATTAGGGTTCGCCCCCAGTTTGTTTGCTCGTGCCTGCTACATACTTGGGATTCGACCAACTAAAAACTAATTGAAACCAACAAGCGCTATTTCATGTAGACATACGAAACTTTTAAATGGATACGGTGGGTAACCTTAGCCAGGTGACTATAACGGCCATTTGACCAAACCAGATGAATTATCCTAAACCAACCACTATGAACAAATACATCTTCCTCTACTTTTTTTTAAGTACTACATTTTGTATCGCACAGCTTAAAGACGGTCTACTGTTGAAAATTAAAAATAGTGGGGTTAGCAAGAGTACGGTCCAAGACCTTACATTTTTATCCATCAGGCATTACAAGTCGCAGCCAGACAGCGGTCTCTACTATGCGAAAAAAGCCCTTAAAATGAGTGAGGAATTAGACTATCTAGATGGGGAAATAGCCAGTAAATCGAGTATTGCCCTTGCCGATTATCGATCGGGCAATGATCTGGCCGCCGCAGATAGGATTTATGAACTATTGCGTAATAAACAATTAGGGCCTTATGCCAAGAAAACCGGTTTTTATGCCCTACATGGAATTTATTATCCGCAATACGAATTGGACTCCTGTTTGAAATACACCCGGGCGATTTTAAGGATTTCCAAAGAGATAGACCCACCATATAAACAATACATATTCTACAACAAATTAGGGGTGGATTACTTGAAAAAGGGATATACCGATTTAGCAATAAAAGAAATGTTAGCATCCCTCCGTATAGCAAATACGATACCCGACAACGATTTTGACACTTATAATATTACTATGAATACCGCCATTGCGTATGGTTATTTTAAAGATTATGAACAAGCGCTACATCATCAAGCCATTGCAAATGAATTGGCCAATAAAATGGAAAACCCGGCATCCATTATCTTTTCATCGCTTACGATGGCGGCAAGTTTATTGGAATTGGAGAGATACGATGAAGCAAAAGAGCGATTGGGCAAATTTGATAGACACCTGGAAAAATATCCAGATATCGCCAAGAATTTTTTAGTTACCTATCACATGAATAAGGCTAATTATAATGAATATACCGGTAATTACAAAGATGTTGTGTTGGACTATAAAAAAATATTGACCCTTTCAAAGGCCAGGGATGATATACATGGTATGATGATATTCCATTTGGATTTGGCCCATTTCTATATTGATCAAAATGAAATCGTGAATGCCCAGAATCAAATAGATAAGGCAGCCAAAATTCAGTTAAAGATAAAGGATATGCTTTCAGAGAAAGATATCTATCAACTTCAGGCTAAGGTAGATTCCCTTAAAGGGGACCATGAATCCTATATTAAAAACCTTTGGGCCTATCTTAGGTTAAAAGATAGCATTGCCTCAGAGAACACTGCCAATACGATTGCCCAGTTGAACATAGCATATGAAACGGAGCGTAAAGACAATGAGATTGCCCTATTGAATACGGAAAACAGTGTTAAAGAGGCAAATAAGGCCAAGATGCGTCTAGTTCAGATAGGCTTGGGTATTCTTGCCTTATTGCTATTAGTGCTGGCCGTTGTCTATTACAAGGGTTATAAAAATAAGAAAAAGTCATTGGCCATAATTCAGCACAAGAATAACGAGAACAAACTTTTGGTGAAAGAGACGCATCACAGGGTAAAGAACAACCTTCAAATAATATCCAGTCTTTTGACTGCCCAAACCTCTAAATTTCCAGATGATAAAAAGGTGATGAAAGTGGTGAAAGAGAGTCAGAACCGTATTAAATCGCTTGCCATAATCCATGAAGAACTCTATCAAAACAATAAAATCACCAGTGTGAATGCACGCTACTATTTCAATAGACTTTTAGAAAATGTTAGAATATCTTATGATTCCCCAGCAAAGAATATAACGATTGACAAGAAACTACAAGACGTGGAGCTAAAGATGTCCATGGCAGTACCTTTAGGGCTGATATTGAACGAGCTATTGACCAATTCTTATAAATATGCATTTGAAAATAGAAAACAGGGACGCATACTGGTGACCTTCGAAAAAACCGAAAATGCATACAGCCTATTTATTGCGGATAACGGAAATGGTTTTCCCGAGGTGCAAGAAGACAAATATTCTTTTGGTTTGAAATTGGTAGAGGGTTTGACGGAGCAGTTTGACGGGTACTTTTCCCGAACAGGTGATAATGGCAGTCAATTTAAGATAACCCTGCATGATGTTTACCAAAATATTGCATCGTAGTTTTCTTTGGTTTGCCAAGTCAGAAATTTTAGATGAACCTATTTCATGATTGACCTAAACCCTATTTTGAAAATTTAAGTAAAGTCCATTAGGCAATGTCAGGTTAATGGTAATATGAACTACTAAAAGATTTCGTAGGGTTGCACTCATTCTTTTTTAAGGTTGATGCACACCTGGGCATTCCATGTCTTATCACTTAGTTTTTAACCCTAAACGTAATTCTTCTGTTGGTGACAACGGTACGTACCCGTACGTTTAGCATTGCTGTATCCGTTGTAATGGGTATTGCACATACATGATCCATATTGGATATGGCTACCCTATATAAATAGCTATCCATATCAGGTGCCGTTTGACTTATGACAAGGTCGGGGCTGTTTGTCCCTGAATAGATACCACCCTCGGCGATATCAGTAAAAGATCCACCACCATCAATACTCAGTTGCCATTGATAACTATTCGCGTTATTGGCGCTGACTGAAAACGTGATGCTTTCACCAGCAAATACGGTACTATTCACTGGTTGTGATACAATTACAGGTGGAACATATGCTTCCAAAAAATCAAAAGTACCATTCAAATCATTATCCACAGGGGTAGTATAAGGAGCTCCTACTACAGAACCATCTGGGTTGGTGCTTGGGGTACCCGTGCCATAAATACCGTCATTATCAGGGTCTGCACTGGCAGAATTATAGGCCTCAATGGTATCATTACATGTGTCGTTATCACTGTCGGGGTCAAGTCTGTTGACAATACCGTCACCATCAGTATCACATCCGCCACCATCGGCATATAGTATCTCAAAAGGAAGTGTTGTTTTCGAAATGGTCGAACTTTGGTAACTTACGGAAAGAAACTCTCCCCCGGTACGTTCAAAAAATTCTACTGTAATGGCATGAAAGCCTATGCTCAAAGCGATGGATCCGTTTTGTTCGCGTACACCGTGCAGGCCATCATTGTCCACGACTTCAATACCATCTATGTAAAGCTTACTTCCGTCATCCGATGAGGTGAAAAACGTATACGTATCAGCGGCCTCAATCAATATAAACCCTGAGTATCGAATGGAAAACCGTTCCCTATCCCCTGGATCCACCAGATTTTGTAAGGCATCAACATCAAAACTGGTAAAGGTTCCTGTTGAGAGGGCGCCCGTTGTCGGAATGTTGTCTACGGTATCACCTACAGGACTACTGTCATAAAATTCATAGGCTAACTGTCCGGCACATCTTGTTTCATCGGTATCCAATATACCATCGTTATCATCATCAACATCCACGGAGTCGATGACGTTGTCCATGTCCGTATCCAAAGTTCGATCTCGATAGTCTACTTCTGCTACTCCAGGGTTTTGTGTATTGGGCAGGGTAGATGGGGTATTAATCGTACCATTGGCATCGTCATAATTGGGTTGCCCCCCTGGTAAGGTGCCATCGGTGGTGTCAGTAGCATCATCCAAGCCATCCCCATCACTATCATTTGCCGTTAAACCCGTAGCGGCCTCATCTTGATCCAGCAGACCATCACCATCAGAGTCGAGGTTGTTAAAATCAAAATTTGAAATGGGTTGGGTATTGACGGGGTATAGCCCTTCGCCAGCACCTGGGGTAGATTCATAGGCGTCATCCAATCCGTTTCCATCAGAATCGATTAAAGACGGTGCCACGTATCCGAATGTAGTTTGTGCTTCTACATTATCGGGAATACCATCATTATCTGAATCAAGGTCCAAGTCATTGGTGAGTCCATCACCATCAAAATCACAAGTTGCTCCAGAAATCAATATCTGAAAAGGCAGGGCTTGTTTGGGTATGGATGCACTTTCATAGGCGACCGATAGGTTTTCCCCCCCTGTGCGTTCAAAAAACTCGACGGTAATGGCATGTATGCCTGGGTTGAGTAGTATGCTGCCGCTTCTTTCGCGACTGCCATGGGCCCCGTCGTTATCGACTACCTCGATTCCATTTATATATAGTTTACTTCCATCGTCAGAAGTGGTATAAAAGGTATAGGTGTTTGATTCAACGATATTGATACTCCCGGTGTAACGGATGGAAAACCTTTCAGTATCACCTGGGTCAACCAATGCCTGCAGTGCGTCCACATCAAAATCGGTTACCGTGCCGGTCGCCAGGGCGCCTGTGGTTGGAATATTATCGACCGTGTTACCGGTCGGTGAAAGATCATAGAATTCATAGCTTAAACTACCTGTACATCCCAGGATCTCATCAATATCCAATATACCATCGTTATCATCGTCAATATCACTGACATCAGGATAGGAATCATTGTCACTGTCCTGCGCCATGATCCGTTGTGAAGATAGCATCAAAAATAAAAGGCAGAATAGGTAACGAATAGCAAAGCTTGGCTTCTTCACTGAGTTGAATTTAATCTTTTAAAACTATGCATATTCCAAGGTATATCGAATTTTCTGTTGTGAAAAGCCTGTAATACGTTGTGTTTTCATGGTGAGGGTGTATTCTTTTTCTCCTTTGAAAATCCTTATGCGAGGTTGCGTCATTTTTAGTAGGTTACCCCGAGGGAAATCTAAAGGATTCAAGTAAAAAAAAATAGGTTTGCCTGAAGTGTTTCGTGATGTAAATCGTATTTCGTTTATATTGTACCAAGGTTACAACATAAGGTTCCCTTCTCGAAGGAAATATGATTTTTAAACCAAGCCTATAATTACCGTATTTTCATAGTAGGGTGAATCAGCAGTTGATTTCCTCGATTAAATTGGCCACTAGGGCGGTCCATCCCGTTTGATGCGCTGCGCCAACACCCCTACCATTGTTTCCATCAAAATATTCAAAGAACAAAATAAGATCTTTAAAATTTTCGTCGCGATACTTCTTTTGATATGGGTTATTGACAGGGCGGTCGCCGTGTTCATCATTTTCAAAGATGCTTATCAATCGCCTGCTGATTTCATTGGCAATTTCCTTAAGATTTAATTGGTTGTTTCCGTTTGATGGATAAGTGAACTTTAAATCATCCTTAAAATGGTTGTGGTATTCTTTTAACGTGTTGATGAACAGGTAGTTCATTGGCATCCATATAGGTCCACGCCAGTTTGAGTTACCCCCGAACATATTTGTCGTTGATTCGGCGGGTTCATAATTGATACAATAGGTGGTTTCATTGATTTGTACATAATACGGATTTTCATGTCTTTTTGACAACGAACGAATACCGTAATCGCTCAAAAACTCCGATTCGTCCAATATGGTGTTGATCAAGGTATGCAGGCGTTTTCTAGGCACCAATGAAAGCAAAACATCTTTTTCTAGACTATATTCTTCAATCACTGTATACTTAAGGGTTTTGGCCCGGTATTTTCTAAACCACTCCATGCTACTTCGAAATCGAGGCAGTCTATCCAATTTTTCCTTTTTGATATTCAAAACGGCGGTTATTGATAAAAGACCTGAAATAGAGCGCACTTTTATGGGTATTGATCGACCATCAGGTAAAATGAGCGTATCGTAGAAAAATCCTTCTTTCTCATCCCATGCGCTAGGGGCCCCTTCCTGCAATTTGTTCAGTGCCTCTGCAATAAAAACAAAATGACCGAAATATTTGATGGCCATATCTTCGAAGGCCTCATCTTCTAAAGCGATTTCAAGGGCCATTTCAAGCATGTTCAAACAATAGAGTGCCATCCAAGAAGTTCCGTCAACCTGTTCTAAAATCCCACCGCCGGGCACACCATTACTTCGATCAAAAACCCCAATATTGTCCAATCCTAAGAAACCACCCTCAAAAATATTCTTATTGGAGCTGTCTTCCCGGTTGACCCACCATGTGAAATTGAGTGCCAATTTATTGAACATCCGTTTCAAAAACTTCAGGTCCTTTTTGCCCGTCATTCGTTGTTCTATTTGATAGACTTGAATGGCGGCCCAAGCTTGAACAGGCGGATTCACATCGCTAAAGTTCCATTCATAGGCAGGTATTTGGCCATTTGGGGCCATATACCATTCTTTGGTAAACAACAATAATTGTTGTTTGGCAAAATCAGGATCCAACATGGCGTAGGTTACACAGTGAAAAGCACTGTCCCATGCCGCAAACCATGGGTACTCCCAAGCATCGGGCATAAGCAGTATGTCATGATTACGTAAGGTGGTCCAGCCGCTATTACGCCCGTTTTTTCGGTTGCTTGGCGGCGTATGGCCATCATCTCCATTCAACCATTGTTCCACATCATAATTGTAGTATTGTTTCGACCAGAGTAAACCGGCAAAAGCTTGTCTTTGAATCTTTTGTTGTTCTTTGGCTGATTTAGCCGTAATGGCCTCTAAAAATACTTTTGATTCTTTCGCCCTTTTAGAAAATAAGGTGTCAAAAGAATCATCGAACGGCGACTTTAAAATACTTTTCGCGAACCTTAATTTAATAGTCTTGGTTTGCCCCGCGGGAATTTCCAATTCATAGAGTGGGGCGAATTTTGTTCCCTCTTTATTTTTTTCAGCCAATGAATAGTCATCGTTGATTACGGCATCATGGAATAGGTCTTTTTTAAAGGGATGGTCATTACCAAAGTTAAATATGCGTTCGCTGTTGGTCTCATTCTCCGTAAAAAGTAGTTTGGATGGTTTTTCAAAATGAAGAAAATAGTTCCCTACATAAGTATGATCGATGGACACATATGGAGTATTGGTATCCCCATTTGATTTGATAACGGGTTTTTTGGGCATTCCCGTAAAGCTCCAAAAGTTCCGTATCCACATTGTTGGAAGTAGCACAACTGGTGCCGCTACCGAAGCGCGATTGCTTATCGTGATTTTTATTAAAAGGTCTTCAGCTTCGCCTTTGGCGTATTCGGTATATACATCAAAGTATTCGTTGGTATCGAAAATACCCGTATCAAGTAATTCGAATTCACCCTCACGTTTCCCCCGTTTTCGATTTTCTTCCTCCAATTTCGTGTACGGAAATTCATTTTGTGGGTACTTGTATAAATGTTTCATATACGAGTGGGTCGGTGTATTTTCAAGATAATAGTAAAGCTCTTTAACGTCTTCACCGTGATTACCTTGGGGGCCGGTAAGCCCAAATAACCGCTCTTTTAAAATAGGATCTTTTCGGTTCCATAGTGCAATACCGAAACAAATATTACAGTAACGATCCGATATACCCGCTATGCCATCTTCACCCCATCGGTATGCACGACTTCTGGCGTGGTCATGTGGTAAATAGTTCCATGCGTCCCCATTTTCGCTATAGTCTTCCCGTACGGTTCCCCATTGACGTTCACTAAGGTATGGGCCCCATTTTAGCCAATCCTTTTTGTTGGAATAGTGTTGTTGCAATCGGTTATGTTCTTCTGAAGGTAGGTTCATGATAGTAGTATGGAATAGCTTAAATTCTAATAGATACTTAGTCTTTGTTTCTCGATAATCCTTTCCATCTCCAACATATTTTACGTCCTATATTTTCTTTAACTTCCTTTGATGGACATGATGAAATGAAAATAGGATCAAAGTAATTGGATTCCCATAAATTTAGACATCACAGGAATTAAGATTCCCATTGCACTAATGTTACACCTTTAAATTATACTTTTCCCCGGCAATTAAAAAAAATAATTACTAGTAAGTTGGTGGCATTTATTGAAGCATTAATCTTTTCTGGTCCCTTGAGCTTAAAAATACGTTTACAAGTTATATTTACTATAGGCAACATTTACTTCTAGTAGAAATCAGTTTCTACTCTCGTAATAAATTGTAACTTTTGTTACTAAAACAGTGGGGGAAAACACGTTACTTTAAAAACTCAAAGACCTGATATCAAGAATGGAAAGAAGAAAGTTTATCAAAAAATCGACCTTGGCCTCTATGATAGGTATACTAGGTGCTGATATCGTTTTTGGTAATCTAATTCCGAAAGGATATCAACCACTGGCACTTCAAGACCCTGACCCTTTTAAAATGTTCGGTTTGGATGATGAAATGGTGGTGTTGAACGAGAGACCTTGGAATATTGAGGCCAAAGCACATTTATTGAATGATAAGGTTACCCCAAATAAGGCGATGTTCATTCGTAATAATGGCTTAATACCAGAAAATATTGATGCTGGAACATGGACGTTGCGCATAGATGGCGAGTCGGCAAAACAAGAAAAGACCTATACCCTTGCAGCACTGAAATCAAAGTTTCAGCAATATACCTATCAACTTACCCTAGAATGTGGTGGCAATGGTAGAAGTGAGTTCGATCCTCCGGCGAAAGGAAATCAATGGACGGTAGGGGCCGTCTCTTGTGCTACGTGGACGGGGATTCGATTACGTGATATCTTAGAAGATGCGGGTATTAAAGATGATGCGGTGTATATCGGGTATCATGCCGCTGATACGCACTTGAGCCGAGACTCTAATAAGGAACCCATTTCAAGAGGGGTGCCCATGGCAAAAGCCTTGCAAGATGAAACATTATTGGCATTTCAAATGAACGGTGCGGCCATTCCCCTTGCCCATGGTCACCCCTTACGGTTGGTCGTTGGAGGTTGGCCTGCTTCGGTCTCAGGCAAATGGGTGAACAGGATCAGTATTCGAAATAAGGTACATGATGGTACCAAAATGACAGGCACGGCGTATCGTGTGCCTTGTAACACCGTTGCACCCGGTGAAAAGGTAAACGATGAGGCTATGTGCATTATTGAATCCATGCCCGTAAAATCCCTAATCACCTATCCGAAGTCTGGGGCTCTGCTAAAACAAGGAAAAAAATTGAATATAAGGGGACATGCCTGGGCTGGGGAATTGGAGGTCGCGCGAATGGAATACTCCATTGATTTTGGTGCTACTTGGAAAGAATGCCCAATTGAAAAGCCCGTAAATCGCCTAGCATGGCAGCATTTTTCGGCACGTATCGGTTTTCCTAAGAAAGGCTACTATGAGGTATGGGCCCGTGCCACAGATTCACAAGGGGTGGGTCAACCCATGGTATTGCCGGGCTGGAATCCGAAGGGTTATCTGAATAATGCTTGCCATCGAATAGCGGTAAAAGTGGTTTAGGGTTATGGACAAGCAACAAAAAATAAGACGACAAATAAAGGCCATTTATAAGCTTTTGGTCATAGCGTTCGCATTATTTGTAGTTATAGGTGTTTTCATGGTATATGCGATTTACAATCATGAAACATTACTGTCAACAAAAACCTCAAGTGTAACGGAATATGCGATTATCGATAGCGAAGAAGATCTTGATAAGATTGAAAATGGAATACACGTCAGAACAGGACTTGTGGATGCTGCAGGACTAATGGAAGTGGTCAATAATTGCACCAACTGCCATTCCGCACAATTGGTGACCCAGAATAGAATGGACAAAGAAAGTTGGCTAGCCACGATTCGGTGGATGCAAGAAACACAGAACCTATGGGATCTCGGTAAAAATGAAGAAATTATAATAGACTATTTGGTAACCAACTATCCACCCCGAAAAAAGGGGAGAAGGGCGACATTGACCGATATTGATTGGTACGAATTAGAAGAATAAGTTATGGATAAGTATCTAAATGCCTTTGCCAATGCATTCATGGGAAGTTTGGAATGGACCTGGAAATCCATTCTGTTTGAAGTGCCTTGGTATACCAATTATTTTTGGGGTCTCACCATAATTTCATTGGTGGTTTGGTTTTTGGAAATCGCTTTTCCTTGGCGAAAAGAACAAGCGGTATTTAGAAAGGATTTTTGGTTGGATGCCGCTTATATGTATTTTAACTTTTTCTTGTTTTCCATTGCAATTAGTGGATTTTATAAATTGTTGGCCCTATTTTTCACAATCGTCGGCATTTCGATTGAAAGCCTCACTATTTTAGATTTATCGGCTATGCCGATGTGGGCGCAATTGGTGATCTTCTTCGTCATCTTGGATTTTGTACAATGGTTTACCCATATCATGCTGCATAAGTATAAATTTTTGTGGAACTTCCATAAAGTGCATCATTCCGTCAAAGAAATGGGGTTCGCCGCCCATCTACGTTACCATTGGATGGAGAACATTTTGTACAAGCCCCTAAAGACCCTTGGTGTAATGCTTCTTGGCGGATTTGAACCTGAGCAGGCCTATATCGTACATTTCACTGCTATTACCATTGGTCATTTGAACCATGCGAATATTAAAATCACCTGGGGTCCCTTAAAGTATGTATTCAACAATCCGGTGATGCACCTTTACCACCATGCGTATCAACTTCCCAAAGGTACGTATGGTGTTAATTTTGGTATTAGCTTAAGTTTATGGGATTATATCTTTAAAACCAATTACATACCAGAAGATAGTGGCACGGTCGAAATTGGTTTCCCTGGGGATGATGCGTTTCCAAAAGATTTCCTGCATCAGAATAGTTACGGTTTTGGCAACCCAAAAAAGGTTAAAAGCCCATAAAAGTGCTTTTCGACCAGAAAATAATGGGTTGTCATTTATGATAAAATGGACATTGTGATTTGGTATTCGCTATTTTAGTAATCTTTTCATAGCAACATGATATGAAGTTCGTATTGGCACCGGATAAATACAAGGGGTCACTTTCAGGTGATGGATTCTGTAACGCTGTGGAAAGTGGTCTGCGCAAGGTTTTTTCGAACCCCAAAATTATTAAGAAACCCTTGGCTGACGGTGGCGACGGAACAATAGCGGTGGTCAAAGATTACCTAGAAGCCTCGTTAAAAAAGCAGTTGGTAAAAAACCCACTGTTCAATACCATTGAAGCGGAATACCTTTATTCAAGAAAAAAGAAAACGGCATTTATTGAAATGTCAGAGGCATCTGGATATAAACTGCTATCCGATGACGAAAAAAATTGCAGGTTTACAACCTCTCAAGGTACCGGAGAGCTTATCGTAGCTGCTTTGGAAGATGGAGCGGAGACTATTGTTTTGGGTATTGGGGGCAGCGCTACCAATGATGGGGGAATGGGTATCGCCGTGGCCTTAGGATATGGATTTTTAGATGAAAACGATGAGGTGCTGAAACCAATTGGCGAAAACCTAATCAAGGTCAAGACCATACAAAGATCAAACGTACATAAACGTTTAAAAGGTACTAATTTCAAGGTGGCCTGTGACGTAAACAATCCTTTTTACGGTGAGCAAGGTGCGGCACATATTTATGCAGGCCAAAAAGGGGCCTCTAAAGAAGATATTGTCTTTTTAGACAATGGCTTGAAGCATTTTGCGAAAGTGCTATTGCATGAATTCGGGGTTGATGTACAACAAATACCTGGTTCAGGTGCTGCTGGAGGTGTAGGTGGCGGTGCAGTTGTCTTTTTAAATGCAATCTTAAGTTCTGGCATTGATTTGATAAAAGGGATTGCAGATTTCGATTCGGCCATTGAAGGTGCAAATTGGATTATAACAGGAGAGGGAAAATTGGATAGTCAAACCTTTTTAGGGAAAACGATTTCCGGAGTAGTGGCATCTGCCAAAAAGCAACGGATACCGGTTGCTGCATTTTGTGGTGCAATTGATCTGACACCCGAAGAACAAGAGGTAATGGGGCTTACATACGCGACTTCCGTACTTAAAAATATAGGAACCTTAGACGACGCCCTTCGTTTGAGCTACGATAACCTTGAATTTGCGGCCTTTAACTTTGCCAAGATACTAGAGCGAAATATGCTATAGTTCAATAGTGATAATGGCCAATTTTAAGCTGCCTTGATTTACGATATGCTGGTTCACCATCATACACGGTTTAATGGGTATGCGAATACGTATATTGGATTATTTTTTCATTTGTGCAGATTGGTGCGATTTCTTCTTTTTTTAAGTTAAATTACGGTGTAAAGTGGTTGGGAGAATCCCGACCTAAATATAGTAACCACCAAAATAACCGACTTGATGACCCAAAAGCTGATTGAAATTGCTAAAATTTCAGAACTGCGTGAAAAAGAACCAGCATATGCCCTAGTAAAAAATACCGATTTAGTCATTATTAAGCATGAATCGGGTATTTCAATACTTTATGGCCGATGTCACCATAGAGGTGCGTTATTGGCCGATGGCCATATAGACGGTCAAAATTTAATCTGTGGCGTACACGGTTGGGATTACCGCTATGATACTGGAATAAGCGAGTATAACAATGACGAGCAACTGCACAAATTTCAAGAGTACCTTGAAGGGGATTCATTGAAAGTCGACGAAAACGAAGTGATTGCCTTTGAGATCCAACATCCGCAACCTTTCAATAGGGATGCCTATCTAGGGACCTACCAAGATACCCATCCAGAAGACACGGAGCCTTATACGGGATATATTAAGGAATTGGCGGTAAACGGATTGAAAAATCTGGGCCATCACGGCTTTTCAGATTCCATGGGGGTTGATAGAAATACCTTACCAAAATGGTCCGATATCCAATTTTTACCGGCACAACTTGCCTCACGTCCGTTGTTGGATGAAGATGAGGTAGCAACAAAGGTGGTCATAGGCCCTAAAGCAAAAAAACCATTGGTATTGGACATTCCCCTTTTTGTTAGTGATATGAGTTTTGGTGCTTTATCCAGAGAGGCTAAAATCGCTTTGTCAAAAGGTGCTGAGATGGCTGGCACTGGAATTTGTTCCGGGGAAGGCGGTATCTTACCAGAAGAGCAACAAAATAACTCAAAGTATTTCTACGAACTGGCATCCGCAAAATTTGGATTTACATGGGATAAGTTAGACCATGTTCAAGCCTTTCATTTTAAAGGAGGTCAGGGGGCCAAGACGGGTACAGGAGGACATTTGCCCGGAAATAAGGTGAGTAAGGAAATTGCCGAGGTTCGTGGACTGAATGAAGGGGAAACCGCAATTAGTCCCGCGACCTTTCCTGATTTTCATGGCGTGGATGATTTCAAGGATTTTGCCGCTAAAGTTCGAGCGCGAACAGGTGGTATACCTGTAGGTTTTAAAATTGCCGCAAGCCATATTGAAAAAGACATTCAATTTGCATTAGATGTAGGTGTTGATTACATCATATTGGATGGTAGGGGAGGAGGAACTGGTTCAGCGCCAACAATTCTCAGGGATAACATTAATGTACCTACGATTCCAGCCTTGGCAAGGGCTCGAAAGTATTTGGATAGCGTCGGGGCAAGTGATGTTACTTTAGTGATTACCGGTGGCTTACGTATCGCGGAAGATTTTGCGAAGGCCATGATGATGGGTGCCGATGCCATTGCCGTTTCCAATGCTGCCATACAAGCGATTGGCTGTTTGGGGATGCGGGCCTGTGGTTCGAACAATTGCCCCGTAGGTATCGCAACACAAAAAGAGTCGTTGCGAAGTAGGTTGATCATCGATACCTCGGCAAAACAGTTGGCTAACTTTTTTAATGCAACCAATGATTTGATCAAGGTAATCGCTCGTTCTTGTGGGTATGATGATATTGCTAAATTCAATCATAATGACCTCTCCACTTTTAAGAAAGAAATGCATGAACTGGCAGGAATTCCTTTTGCTGGGGTAAACTAAACAACAAAAAATGAGTGAATCAAAAAAAATAGTTTGGCATAAGGTACTGGACCATAAAAAAGACTTACCAGAAGGTAGGGTGAAAACAGTGACCGCTGCCCATAAGGGAATATGCCTGACCCATTTTGAAGGAAAATTTTCTGCCTTGGATAATAGATGCCCGCATCAAGGGGGTCCGTTGGGTGAGGGATCCATAGAAAATGGAATGCTTCGATGCCCTTGGCATGGTTGGGATTTTCACCCTTGTACCGGATTGCCCCCTGGTGGTTTTGACGATGGTATTGACACCTTTGTGGTAAAAGAGGATGGAGACGCGGTCTATGTCGGCGTTGAAGAAGAAGAGGTACATCAAACCACAATTTCAGATATCATGGCTGAAACTATGGTAAATTGGGGGGTAACCAAGGTTTTTGGAATGGTGGGACATTCGAACCTCGGATTTGCAGACGCTATGAAGCGTCAAGAGGAAAAAGGAAATTTAAATTTTTACGGAATTCGCCATGAAGGCGCTGCGGCCTTCGCAGCCTCCGCATACGGCAAATTAACTGGAAAACCCGCCGCATGTTTTTCAATTGCAGGTCCGGGGGCGACCAATATGTATACCGGTATGTGGGATGCCAAGGTAGACCGAGCCCCCTTATTGGCACTGACCGGTCAAGTTGCGACACAGGTCGTTGGTACCGGAAATTTTCAAGAAGTGGATTTGGTGCGGGGGTTTAGTACTGTAGCTGAGTTCAATCAACGCGTTCAAAGTGATAGTAAGCATGCTGAATTGATGTCCTTAGCCGTCAAAACCGCCTTGTTAAAAAGGGATGTTTCGCATTTGACATTCCCTGATGAGGTGCAAGAGAAACCGGCTAAGCCCAATGAAAAAGCACAAACACCCGATAAGCGTATCACCCAAATGGAGATTGCGCCACCACAGGAAGCAGTCAATGAGGCCATCGAACGTATTAAAAATGCCAAGCGCCCTGTAATTATTATGGGGCATGGGGCTAGGGCGCATAAAAAAGCCGTTGTCAAGTTTGCAGAAAGTTTGAATGCCGCGGTAGTGACAACATTTAAGGGAAAAGGTCTCATAGCCGATAATCACCGTTTAGGCGGGGGGGTATTAGGGCGAAGTGGTACCCCGATTGCCTCGTGGTTCATGAATGAAGCCGACCTTTTGATCGTATTTGGGGCCTCCTTTTCAAATCATACCGGTATTACCCCTAAAAAACCCATTATTCAGATTGATTTCGACCCAATGGCCCTGAGTAAATTCCATAAGGTGGAAGTCGCCGTTTGGGGAGAGATTTCAAGGACCCTGGGTATTTTTGAAAATGAACTTAGAGGAAAAATAAATACCGAAGATCAAACCCATGAAATTGCGGAACGCTGGAAAATCTGGAAAGAAGAAAAAGCAAAGCGCCTTTTAGAAACTTCAGAAAAAGGTGTTAGTTCCATAGCCGTTTTCGAAACCATGAACTCATTGACCCCTAAAGATGCAGTGATGTGTGTTGATGTGGGCAATAACGCGTATTCTTTTGGACGCTATTTTGAACCAACTGACCAAGACTTTCTAATGTCGGGCTATCTTGGGTCAATTGGCTTTGCATTACCTGCCGCTATCGGGGCATGGACTGCCGTTGGTGATTCAAGACCCGTGGTTGCTGTAGCAGGTGATGGCGGATTGTGTCAATATCTGGCCGAAATCACAACCTTGGTAAAGTATCGAATGCCGGTCAAGTTGATTGTTTTGAATAATCATGAATTGGGTAAAATTTCAAAAGAACAACGAGCTGGGGAGTTTGATGTTTGGAAAACTTCGCTATCTAATCCCAACTTTGCAGAATTTGCCATATCATGTGGGGCATGGGGCAAACGGGTTGAAAATGAAGATGCTTTGGAAGAGGGAATGAGAAATATGTTCGCTCAAGATGGCCCGGCAGTATTAGAGATTATGACAGATGTAAATCTTATATAATGGAAACAGTGATCAATATATTCATAATTGCCTTGGGGCTGTATTTCGGGCTCGGACTTTTGTTCGGATTGTACTTTCTATTTGCAGGGGCCACGACAATTGACCCCTTAATGAAAGAAAGTAAGAAAGTGGTGCGACTCTTGTTACTACCGGGTACCATAGCTACTTGGCCTTTTCTGATAGGTAAACTTTTTCAATCAAAGAAGGTATGATAGCGAAGCAACGAAAAGCACATAAGTTAGTTTGGTTACTAATGGCAGTGGTGGTTCCAATTCTACTGTTCTTTGCCATAAAAGACCTAGACTTCGCGGCTAATATCAAAGCAACTGAAACTACGGAACAGTTTAAGGTTGAGCTGGTAAAAGACAGAACGATATTGATTACATTAAGTAAGCCACTACCAAGCTCCTCATCCGTATTGTATGAAATTGATGCTGCCGGAAAATTGGGTAAGGTAATGGGGCAACTTCAAGGCAAGGGAACCTATGAATTCCAGGTATCTGAGGCTGCCTCTGGAATTGCGATAGTGGACAAAATAAAGAATGAAAACATCTATACAACTACTTTTTAATGGGACTCGATTATAAACTGGTATTGTGGAATAAGCATAAAAAGAACTACGATAAGTTGATTGCCCTGGGCATGGTGCTATACCTGATCGTGTTTTTTGTGTTGAGTTTGGTCACCAATGCTGAGATGACCGCTGAAACCATCATTATTCGGGCTTTTGGGTCGTTAGCCATTATTTTGTTACACCTTATTTTGGTGATAGGTCCGTTGACCAGATTGAACCCGAACTATTTGCCTATTCTCTATAATAGAAGGCATTTGGGCGTGAGTATGTTTTTGGCCGCTTTGATTCATGGCGTTTTCTCCACTATTAATTTTCATACCCTTGGAAGTAAAAACCCGATTGAATCTATTTTTACTTCCAATATGGATTATGGTTCTCTGACCAATTTTCCTTTTCAGGTATTGGGCTTCTTGGCGTTGTTGATTCTATTTGTAATGGCTTCTACCAGTCATGATTTCTTTTTGAAGAATCTATCCCCAAAGATCTGGAAAAGACTTCATATGCTAGTGTACCTAGCTTATTCACTTATCGTATTACACGTTTTTTTGGGTGCTTTTCAACAAGAAACCTCGCCTTTCGCAATTGGTGTTTTGTGTTTGGGGTTTGTACTCATTACCGGTCTTCATCTAACGGCGGCATTTAAAGAAGGGAAAATAGATAGCTTCAAGGCTTCTAAGGATAGTGATGGTTGGTTAGAAGTCTGTACTACAGGTGAAATTGAAGAAAGCAGGGCAAAGATTTTTACGGTAGAAGGAGAACGTATCGCTGTTTTTAAGAATGAGGGTAAATTATCGGCGATTCATAATGTATGTAAGCATCAAGGTGGGCCTTTGGGCGAAGGTAAGATAGTTGATGGCTGTATCACCTGTCCGTGGCATGGGTATCAGTATTTACCCCACAATGGACAGTCACCCCCACCTTTTACCGAGAAAGTTAAAACCTATCAACTTAAGGTAGTCAATGGTTTCGTTTATGTGAACCCCAATGCTTATGAAGAAGGCACTGAAGTAACCCCTATATCCTGTTAGACCATGAAAAAGAATGATGAATTTTATATTGGATATGTAGATGAGGTGGGTACCGAAACCAAGACCACGTTAAAGCGTTTTGTGCTGTATTCACTTATTACGTTAGTGGTAGTTGGATTTTTGTTTTCCTTCTTTCAAGAAACAGCGGTAAACAGTTCGTTTGATTTTAATGAGCCTACCAAGGTCTCGGGCATTTATCATGAAACGCCCTATCCTATGTTGCGCGTTCAATTGGCAGACGATATTTATAAGGATATACTGCTTTTAGGATTTGGCAAGTTTGGTCCCAATCAGTATCTGAATGCGATAAAAAGTGAAAACGGAAGCCTGGTCAATAAGGCATTGACCATTGAAGGCCAATTGATTTATTATAATGGGCAAACGCTTCTTGAAATCGACGATAGTCAAAAGATTACCTTGTCGGGTTCAGTAAACAGGAACGAAATCAAAAAACCTTCGTCAATTGGTCAAATTGAACTTGAGGGTGAAATCGTAGATCCCAAGTGTTATTTCGGGGTGATGAAACCCGGGTTCGGAAAAATCCACAGAAGTTGTGCGGCGCTCTGTATTTCAGGGGGTATACCCCCGGTACTGGTTGCCACCAATGAACAGGAAACGGATGACTATTTTTTGCTGACTAATTTGAAGGGGGAACCCATTCATCAAGACATACTGCCCTTTATTGGGCAACCGGCAAAGTTGTTAGGCGAGCTGAGTGAACTGGGTGACTGGAAAGTACTAAAAATTGATGTTGACCGAATAGAAAAATTAGGGAAAGCATCCTCAATCTATTGATTTACCTATTTCAAGTACTGTAAATGTTCGATTGAGAGCAGGGTTTTTAAAATGGAATCAAAAGAAAGACTTTCTGGGTTAACACCATTTGAATACCTTTACCTAGGTGCTTGGTGTGCCACATTACTTTTTTAAGACATAAAAATTGGTCCAGTATGAAAATCAAATTGGCATTTTTGATTACAGCCTTAAGTTTTATTGGGGTTTTTGCACAAAATGATAGCGATAACAGAACTGATTTAGGGCTTTCAATACAGGTTTACCCAGCAGGCCTTATACCTACCCTAAATTTAGAAAAATACCTTAACGAAAACACTTCATTGCTTTTTAGGGCGGGACTCAATATTGTAGATCGGCAAGATTTTAGTGATTTTAACGATACCGAAGAGGGAACCGGTTATGGGGGCACCGTGGGGTATCGAAAACATTATCCTGCGGGTAAAGGAAAATTTATAGCTGGTCTGAACCTTGATGTTTGGAGTTTGAGTATTGATTGGACCGATACCGTTGGAGGAGATGCTTTTATTTCGGGAAGCACCTATACCTTAGTGGTTCAGCCATGGTTGGAAGGGGGCTATTTTTTGCCGATAAATAACACAAAGTCACAAATCGGATTGACGTTGGGTTTTGGTCGCGAGATTAATGTGATCGTAAATGGTGATGAGGTTGAACAAGGTTTTATTGCCAGTGCGTCATTGCAATGGCTAATCTCGTTGTAACAATAAGAAATGCTATCGTATGGTTACAATCGACTTGAAACACCTTTAGTTATTCTTGATGAGGTTTCTTTTGTGGTTTTGATAGCAATACGATAGCACCTACTGTGAAGAATTCATCACTGAGTTGACTTACCACCCCTTTAAATTCAGCGAATAATAGGACCCGGTTGATACTATAATGCGCACCAATACCGTAGTTTATCCCAAGCGCATCTTCTTCTTCAATCTCTTCGGTATCTAGTAGTAGTCGTTCTTTTTCGTTGGTATAGTTGAACCCACTTAAGGGGTACACTCCGAATCGATGCGCCAATTCAAATACATAATGCGCGTTGAAATTGAGCTCGTAAAGACTTGTTTCACTTTCGTCAGTAGTACTTTGATACGGAAAAATAGAAACTTCGGGGCCAAAACAAAACGTAGGACTTGTACCCAGGTAAGCCCTGAAATTACCACCTAGTAAAGAAGGGGCAGGAGCGGTTATTGGGCCCAAACCGACCATCCAGCCTTCTTGTGCATGGCTGCAAAGGCTGAAAAATAAAATGGAGGAAACAAATGCCAAGCGAATTTTAAGCATATCCCAAGGTATTGAATTGTTTGCCTATTTGGTCGCCTTTGCCATAAAAAGTTGTCAGATTACCTGAATATACTGATTATTTGATGTTGTTTTGAAGAATAGCATTGATAATCATGGGTGCATGTATCCTTGAGTTTTCAATAAACCATTTATGCGTTTCCATTCCGCCACATATTACACCAGCTAGGTAAAGTCCTTTTATATTTGACTCCATCGTTTCAGGGTTATAGGTAGGTAATAGTTTTTCATCCTTCGAAAGCGCGATACCTAGTTTTTCGAGAAATGCGAAATCGGGCATATACCCCGTAAGTGCTAAAACGAAGTCATTTTTAAGTACTCGTTCACCTTCGGGCGTATTGATAATGATATCGGTTTTAGTGATTTCCTTTACCGTTGAATTATAATGGGATTTGATACTGCCTTCTTTGATGCGATTAATGATATCGGGTCTTACCCAATACTTAACACGTTGACCAACTTCTGGCCCTCGTATGATCAAAGTAACGGCTGACCCCTTTCGATAGCATTCAAGTGCGGCATCTATGGCCGAGTTACTGGCGCCCACTACTGCAAGTTTTTGACTGGCATAAAAATGGGGATCTTTGTAATAATGGGAAACTTTGGGTAGCTCTTCACCTAGACAACCTATTTTATTCGGAATGTCATAGAATCCGGTCGCAACAATCACATTTGACGTTTGGTAATTTGATTTGTCGGTTGCGATTGTGAAACTATTGTCAATTTTTTTTACACTACTGACTTTTTCGAAAAGATGGACCTTAAGATTGTTTGAGGTAACTATCCTACGATAATATTCAAGGGCTTCGTTGCGTTTGGGTTTCGCTTCTTTACTTATAAATGGAATGTCATCAATCTCCAGTTTTTCAGAGGATGAAAAAAACTGCATGTTTGCAGGGTAATTGAAAAGGGAATTGACAATCGGGCCTTTTTCTATAATAAGATAAGAGAGGCCTTTCTTTTGTGCTTCCAATCCACAGGCGATGCCGATTGGGCCTCCACCAATAATAACAACATCCAATTTCTGCATTAATTGATGATTTGCTTCAAATTTTCAATGGTCTGTGTGGGGTGATCGCTTTTGAATACAAAACTACCGGCTACTAGTACGTCGGCACCTGCATTAGTAAGTTTTTTGGCATTTGCGGCATTGACACCCCCATCAATCTCAATTAAGGTAGTTGCTTTTTTTGTCGTAATCAGGTTCTTTAATTTGGCGACCTTATCATATGTGTTCTCAATAAAGGATTGTCCGCCAAAACCAGGATTTACGCTCATGATACAGACCAGGTCAATATCTTGAATGGTGTTTTCCAATAAATCAACCGATGTGTGTGGATTCAAAGCCACACCTGCTTTCATTCCTTCTGCTTTAATGGCTTGTAATGTGCGGTGTAAATGGGTGCAAGCTTCATAGTGAACCGTGAGGGTGGCAGCTCCGAGTTCAGCAAAGGTGTTTATATAACGGTCAGGGTCAACGATCATTAGATGAATGTCCAGCGGTTTTGTTGCATGTTCTTGAATGGATTTTACCACGGGCATTCCAAATGAAATGTTAGGTACGAAAAGGCCATCCATAACATCAAGATGAAACCAATCGGCTTCACTATTGTTGACCATTTGAATATCATGCTGTAAATTGGCAAAATCTGATGCCAAAAGGGATGGTGCCACTAGTTTTGTATTCATAAACACAAAGGTAGTAATTACATTGAGGTCATAAAATGAAAAAACTCCGGTAATCAGCCGGAGTTTATTCATCAATCAAAAAACGAACAGTCATGATAACTGTTGTAGTATACTAAATTACAATATTCTTGCCAAAAATCAAATTTAAGCTTTATTTAACTGTAATTTATTTAGGGCTACCCTAAATAGGTCTTTAAAATCTTACTTCTTGAAGTGTGCTTTAATCTGCGAATTGCTTTTTCCTTAATTTGACGTACACGTTCCCTTGTCAAATCAAAAGTTTCACCAATTTCTTCCAAGGTCATGGAATGCTGGCCTGCAAGACCAAAATACAACCGTATGACATCTGCCTCTCGCGGGGTCAATGTCTCCAACGCGCGTTCTATTTCAGTTCGCAAAGATTCATGAAGTAGTTCCTTATCCGGATTTGGCGATTCACCACTACGCAATACATCATAAAGATTGGAATCTTCACCATCAATAAGTGGGGCATCCATAGATACGTGACGCCCTGAATTCTTTAGGGACTGTTTCACATCCTCGACGGTCATATCCAATTCTTTTGCGATTTCTTCAGCAGAAGGCATACGTTCGTGTGCCTGCTCTAAAAACGCAAAGGTCTTGTTGATTTTGTTTATGGAACCAATCTTATTCAACGGCAAACGAACAATACGCGATTGTTCTGCCAAGGCCTGTAAAATAGATTGACGAATCCACCATACGGCGTAAGAGATAAATTTAAAACCCCTTGTTTCGTCAAAACGTTGTGCGGCTTTAATCAAGCCAAGGTTGCCCTCATTGATTAAATCCGGTAAAGTGAGTCCTTGGTTTTGGTACTGTTTGGCTACGGATACCACGAATCGAAGATTAGCTTTTGTAAGTTTTTCAAGAGCGATCTGGTCGCCTGCCTTGATGCGTTGTGCCAATTCTACTTCTTCATCAGCGGTAATCAAGTCAACTTTTCCAATTTCTTGTAAGTACTTGTCCAAAGATGCGGTTTCCCTATTGGTAACCTGTTTTGTAATCTTTAACTGTCTCATCTAAATTTCTCCTTCAAATTAAGTTTACAAGCTTGCGCTCATGTACTTATACGTAAGAAAACGCAAAAAGTTACAATTTGGTAAAATTAATTTTGGGCATATGTCGGTAAAAATGCTTAAAACTTGATTGAAATACCTGAATAAACATTAAAATAATAGGGGTATGGATGTTCGATTCCATTTCTATATCCGCCTAATTGATATGTAAAAGTAGGCTCAAGTTGAATATAGATACTATTGGCAATGGGGTATTCTATACCGGCGCCAAGATGGGCTGCTAAGGACAACCGAGATAAATATGAGGCACTGCCTACTTTAAAATCATTGGAATTTGTGGTTGATAAAGTAATATCATCGTCTTGAAGGATGAAAAAATCAATTCCTGAAGTCACATATGGTGTTATTTTATTTGAATTAAGTTTGAAAACACATTCAATGGGTAACTGAAGGTACCTGATGCGATGGTCTACTGTTATAGGATCGCCTATTTCAACGGTATTGGCAAGGTCATTGGACACTGGGTTAATCGGAGGATCTATGTTTGATGTGAGCAAACCTCCGAAAGAATTGCTATTGGATGATTGTGGTATGTAAGTGGCATTATACCTGAATTCTTGGTGACCTATTCCAAATCGTATGGCTATATTTTCATTTACTGGGGTTTTGAATAGAATTCTTAATGATGGGGAAACAACAAAATTTCCACTTTTTGAAATCATTTGTGGCAATAAGGGATTTTGTTTAGTCAGGTAGCTGCTTGTCGATACGCCCCCTTGTAAGGTGACGATCCATTTTGTCAGCGAATCTTTTTTTAGGATCTCAGGTTCTTTTGATGTGGCTTTTCTTTTGGGTCTCCTTATTTTCGTACTGTCGAGCAGTGTATCTTTGACATTGCTCGTTACACTGTCCAATTGTCTCTTTCCATTCCCTTGAATGGTCGTTACAAGTTTTCTTTGGGTGTCATTGAATGGTTCATCAATGTGTTTTTCGTTTAGCCCCGATGGAACAGTCTCTTCGATGTAGTTTTTAGATACAGCAAAAAAATTGGAACTATTCGGGTATTCTTGGCTTTTTTGTGGAATTGTCCCTTCAATACCATTTTGCTTTTGATTTATGGTTTCATGGCCTATTGTACCTTCTTTAAAAACCTTTCTTGATTCTAGGGGTATATTTTTTTTATCTGTTCTTGAACCTTCAGGGTCATTATAAGGTGAAACGGATAGGTATATTGATGGAATTAGTAAGAATATAAATGCCAATAACCCGAAATAATACCAAAAGAACCTTCTTTTTTTCCTTTTTTGAAGTGTCTTGTTTATTTCTATCCACAAATCATTACGTGGCTCAAAATCAGATTTTTCAAGACCCTCTTTAAAAAAATCCCCAATTTTTTTCTTACTCGCCACGACGCTGTTTTTTTACAATAGTTATTCGATAAGCAGAAATACGCTTTTTTAAATTCACCTTGGCCCGAAAAAGATTCGATTTAGAGGTGTTTTCACTTATACCGACCTTTTTCGAAATTTCACGATGAGAATACCCATCAAGTTCATATAAATTGAAAATAAGACGGTACTTTTCGGGTAATTCTTGTATAAATACCATCAGTTTGTCAATTGGTACTTCAGGGTTCTCAAAATCTAGATAGACTTCTTCGGTCAAATTTTCTAGGGTATGATCAGCTAATCCGAATACTTTTTTCCTTTTATACTTATCTATAGCTTTATTAATTGCTATTCGTTTCATCCATCCCTCGAAAGAACCCTTGCCTTTATACTTTGATATTTTTTCAAATATTTCTATGAACGTATCATGTAAATGGTCTTCTGCTTCGGTTTCGCTAGAGGTATATTTTAAGCATATCAAGAATAGCTTTTTACGATACTTATTGTAGAGCTCTTCTTGAGCCCTACCATCCTTCTCAATACACTTCTTAATGATTGGATCCAATAGCTATATTTGGATTTTGATTACCATAGTGACCAGTTGAAATGAAAAAGTTAATTATAGTCGTAAGTTGTATCGTATTTATAGGTGCGACCCATAAATAAATTCTCTTCGTAATATATTTTTCGTATTAATTTACCACTAGTATCGAATTCGTAGTCAATGGTAACGGTCTCCTTTATTTCCGTTTGTTCTGTATTCCAATAGGTATAACCGGTCAAATACTGATTGCTTAAGATTCCAAAAGTGGTATGGTATAGCACGGATCCATCATTGAGAACCATATTGTTTCTCCAATTCTCCCCAAACATCAATTTTGCTATCGGATAGACACCTACGTTAATATCCTCAGAATAGGAGTATTCGACTATTCCTTCAAAATCGGTACGCCAACCATAATATTCAAATAAGCGAGGTGATTCATTTTGATAGGTTATTTCGGCACCCCAAGGTCCTTGGAAATCATCCAATTTTTCACTTTTTGAGATTAATCCCACTGAATTTGTATTGAATGTGATGGTGTCTAAAATAACAAGATTATAATTTTGGTCATAGAATTTTAGGTTACCTGTGATATGATTCTCGTCGTAAGAATAAGTTCTTTCAAAAGGCACGGTATTTTCAAAATCGGATATTGGTGTTGCCAATCTAGTGATCATTCTCCCTTGTGCATCATAAGCGTACTCTATAATAGTCTGAAGTTCATCACCTTCGGCATAGTAATCAATTTTTTCTAGTCGACCACTATCTCCATAGGTGTAAAGGTTATAATCGCCGGAAGATGATTCAGATTTTGAAAGTTTGCCATCTACGAAGAACTGTTTTGTAGTGGTTTTCAAGATATCGTCTTGATAAAAAGTTATGGTTCTTGAGATAAGTTGTGCAATATCATCCTCAGTAATAGACTCTTCATCAATGGCATTGTCTTCTGAACAACCAGCAGCGATAAGTAGTATTAGTATGAAGTAAGTGCTTGTTTTCATAATGATATTCATTTTTAATTTGGGTCTGGATCAATACAAAATTGATTTAGATAATCAGGCTATAGTAATTTCAAGGCAAATGACCCGCCTTTCAATTTTATACGATTTGTTTGAACACTAAGGGATTATGGAAACGTTTACTTTAAGGATATTTCAATTACTACGCTACAATCTTTCCCTGTGTCGCCATAACCTTTTACAGAACCTCCACTAAAGCCCTCTAAGACATCAAAAGTGGCCGTATTTGAATTTGGGCTATTTACCAACGATAGTTCGCCAGAAACCACTTCCCAAGTGACGCTTGGGTTTTGTAAATTACTCGAATATTCAAGTGAGATGGTTTCATTGGGTGACGCTTCCAATGGTCCAGAAATACAACAAATAGTACCGGGGTGATTGTCTATTTCTTCTTGATCGCACTGATTGAAACTTACACCATTTACTTGTATTTCCGATGCAGTTGTAGATGGGGATGTTTCATTGTTTTCATCTTCACTGCAACCTAAGAGGCACAGTATGAACAAACAGATTAATTGTGTGAAATAAAATTTCAAATGGATTTTAAGCATGGTAATTGGATTGTTTATAGGGTAGTCTACCATTGCGCAGAAAAGTTGCGTTAAAAAATTCAGTTTATCGTAAGACACTCAAACATCCTGAAACAAAAGACCCAAGTATAGGACTAAAGTTTAAACCACTGATTGGAAAGAAATGTTTAATTCTTTCAGGTTTTTCAAATTCCTATAGCCTTCTTCTATCTAATTTTCTAAGGGGGTAACGGGATAATTCAGAAACTTTTTCATTTCCGATTTATAGGCTTGTTAATAGCCATTTTGTTTATTCCGCCTTCAAATTTGTATGTATCAGCTTCCTATCAGTAATTTACCTTTACAGATATCATTAACTTCAAAGGTTAGCTCACCAGAGACAAAATCGCTCGCAAAACTTACTTCCACAATAGCAGTATCCTGACCACTGATAATTTCCATTCCACTGTTAGGTTGAACGGACCACACAATATTAAAGAGCTCTTGGTCTGAACTTATCGGCACTATTTCATAGGTGTAGATGTTGCCGGGCGAGGGATTTGTTTCGCCGCGATATGCAGGACAAATCGGTTCTTGATCAGTATCATTTGTTTCCAAGATTAATTCTTGTGTTTCCAAGGTCAATTCTTCAGGATCGCTTTCACAGGCTTGGAAAATCAGTAATAAAAACCCGAATAATAAAATTGAGCAAGTTCTTTTCATTTGATTTATTTTTAATTCTTTAAGTAGTCTGCGAAACTTGTAAAAGGTTGCGCATAATCGAAAATCCAGCTTGGATTTTGAAATCAGCTGTTTGATAAACCAAATGGAGCAGGGATAACTAAAAAACCCCTTCGGACTGTATAGTCACAAAGGGGTTTTCATTTTTAGTTAAAAAGGTTTAATCCCTTCTGGGCTTTCTGTCACGGTTTCCGCCACGACGGTCACCGCCCCTTCGATCACCCCTATCATTTCTTGGGGGGCGTTCTACATAACCTTCCGGTTTTGGCAATAAGGCCTTTCTCGAAACCTTTTCTTTTCTAGTCCTTGGGTCTAGGCCAAAGTACTTGACATCGAATACATCGCCCATGTTGACTACATCAGAAACGTTTTCGGTACGTTCCCATGCCAATTCTGAAACATGTAACAATACTTCGTTGCCCGGTGCCTCAACATATTCTACCACAGCACCAAAATCTAGCATTTTTATGACTTTTACCTCGTAAACACTACCCACTTCAGGTTTGAACATCAGGGCGTCAATTTTGGCGATAACGGCATCGATACCCTCTTGGCCAGTACCTAAAATTTCAACAATACCTTCTTCAGTATCTGGGTCTTCATTGATTACTATGGTCGTATTGGTCTCTTTTTGTAATTCTTGGATCACCTTTCCACCAGAACCGATAACCGCACCAATATATTCACCAGGAATAATTTTGGTGACAATTTTAGGAGCGTATGATTTGACATCTTCTCGAGGTGCTGTAATGGTATCGGTAAGTTTTTCAAGAATGTGCAATCTACCATTTTTGGCCTGCATTAAAGCTTTGACCAAGATTTCATAAGAAAGCCCTTTTACCTTGATATCCATTTGACAAGCGGTAATACCATCCGCAGTACCGGTCACTTTAAAATCCATATCACCTAAGTGATCTTCATCTCCTAAAATATCAGAAAGTACGGCATACTTGCCTGATTCACCATCGGTAATCAAGCCCATGGCGATACCGGAAACAGGTTTTTTCAGCTGCACGCCTGCATCCATCAACGCCATCGTACCTGAGCAAACAGTGGCCATGGAAGAAGAACCATTTGATTCCAATACTTCAGATACTACTCTTACGGTATATGGACAATCTTCAGGAATCATTCCTTTTAGCGCACGTTGTGCTAGGTTGCCGTGGCCTACTTCCCTACGTGAAGTACCTCGAATCGGTCTTGCTTCCCCTGTAGAAAAAGGAGGGAAGTTATAGTGCAAATAGAATGTTTCTTCTCCTTCATAAGATGGCATATCAATTTGATTCGCCTCCCTTGAGGTGCCTAAGGTTACTGTTGCTAAAGCTTGGGTTTCCCCTCTAGTAAAGATAGAGGAACCATGCACTGAGGGTAGATAATCAACCTCACACCAGATAGGTCGGATCTCATCGGTTTTTCTACCGTCTAAACGGAGTCCTTCATTTAAGGTCAGGTCCCTTACGGCAGCTTTTTCAGCTTTGTAGAAGTATTTGGAGACCAAATCCCCGAAGTCTTCCAATTCCTCTTCAGAAAATGTGGCTTTTACCTCTTCTTTGATTTCAGCAAACGCAGCACTGCGCTCATGTTTGGCAGAACCAGCTTTGGCAATGGCATAGACCTTGTCATAGGTCAAATCATGTACCTTTTTTGCTAAATCCTCATCTGCTCTTTCCGCTTCATATTCGCGTACTTCTTTCTTTCCGAAGGCTTCAGCTAATCTTAGTTGTGCGGCACATTGCACTTTAATGGCTTCGTGTGCAAATTTGATGGCCTCGGTCATTTCTTCTTCAGAAATCTCATTCATTTCCCCTTCTACCATCATGACGGAATCTGCAGAAGCACCGATCATCATGTCGATATCAGATTCTTTTAATTGCGCCCTGGTCGGATTAATGATAAATTCACCATTAATACGGCCAACCCTTGCTTCTGAGATAGCACATTCAAAAGGAAAGTCAGACAATTGAATGGCAGCAGATGCGGCAAGACCAGCCATAGCATCTGGCATAACATCTTCATCATGTGACATTAATTGAATCATCACCTGTGTTTCAGAATGATAGTCTTTTGGAAACAATGGACGTAAGACACGATCCACCAAGCGCATCGTTAATACTTCGCCATCACTTGGTCTCGCTTCCCTTTTGAAGAATCCACCCGGATAGCGCCCTGCGGCAGCAAATTTTTCGCGATAATCAACCGTAAGCGGCAGAAAATCCACATCTGCTTGTTTGTAATTTGAAACGACGGTGCATAAAAGCATGCACTTGCCCGATTGTACAACAACAGAACCATGGGCCTGTTTTGCCAATTTTCCGGTCTCGATAGAGATTTCCCTACCGTCACCAAGGTCTATGACCTCTTTAAAAGTTTTTGGAATCATAAAATTTTGTGTTGCCTTCCCCTAAATTCAAGAAGGACTTGTTAAACATTTGGTCTACCGCCATCCGGACGGTCGGGTTGTGTTGTTGTGTAAGTGCTTGTCGCACTGGTGACCAATGAAAAACTAAAAGTAGCTTTTTGTGTTTGCCCAAAATTACGACATATTGGGACTTTGGGTCCTTTACATATAAAAGGATAAAAATAATGGGAGCATTAATGCTCCCATTATATTATTTTCTAATACCTAATTCTTTGATCAATGAACGGTATTTTTCGATATCTTTTTTCTTCAAGTAATCTAAAAGTGATCGTCTTTTACCTACCAGACGCACTAATGAACGCTCGGTATTGTAGTCTTTGTGATTCTTTTTCAGATGGGTGGTTAGGTGGTTGATGCGATGTGTGAACAACGCTATCTGGCCCTCAGTAGAACCTGTGTTCCCTTCAGAACCGCCGTGCTTTTTGAAAATCTCGGCTTTTACTTCTTTGGTTAAATACATTCCAATATTGTTTTAAATGATTTTTATGTATCTGACTGTCTTTCAATCAGGGCGCAAAGATAATTCTTTTTTGTAAAGTAAAAAGTTTATACAAGAATTAAACCTTTTTGGTTGGTAACCGTCATAGCAATAAACGTTAAGGTTTTTTAGCGTTTGATGCATAAAGATACTACCGGTCAATGTCTTTATCATCGAATTGTCAACATTCTTGGCGATGTATTTTATCCTAATTAACAAACATTAAAAATTACAAAGATGAAAAAGAGTCTCAAACAAGTGAACTTAAAAGTAGTATTGATTGGTCTAGTGCTTATGGTAATCTCATGTAGTAAAGAAGATGCCGAAACCGTTGAATTTGAATCAAGTGAAGCTGTGATTACGGCTACTGAATTGAAGGTCAGTGATGAATCGGAATTGATTTCAGAAGAAGTGACGGCAATTGCGGAAGACGTTTATGCCGCTGATGAAATTTCAACAACATCGAAGGTGGATTTTAGGTCTGATTATTTACCCGATTGTGTCACTATTGCCACTGTAGTAACGGATACGACCAAAGAACGTACCCTTGATTTTGGTGAGGGTTGTGAGTTGCCCAATGGAAATACCTTAAGTGGAATTATCAAATTAAGTTATGTTAAGGATATGACCTTGGCCCAAAAAACGATTGCCCTAGTGCTTGAGAATTTCACGTTCAATGGCGTTAGCGTTGAGGGTGGAGCTGATATTCTTAGGGTGAGGTCCAATGAAAATGGTAATCCGCAAGGTACTGCAAACGCATCTTTCAATGCGACATGGCCTGAAGGGGAAACAGCTTCATTCACAGGTACAAGAACCCGCGAATGGATTGAAGGATATGGAAGTGGATTTTGGGGTGATAATGTGTTCTTGATCACAGGTAAAAGAACATTTATTAATAAAGCGGGTAATACCTTTGACAAAGAAGTGGTCTCACCATTGCGAAGGGAGCTTTCATGTAGATTTATCGTAAGTGGGGTTTTGGATATAACACGAAATGAAAATACCGCAAGTTTAGATTTTGGCGATGGCAGTTGTGATGCAAAAGGAATCTTGACGCTACCTGATGGTTCTAGTGAAGAAGTTTTTCTACGTAGGTTTTTAAAGAATTGAAAATAAAACTTGATTTAAAGAAAAAGAGTTGGTTAATCGGCCAACTCTTTTTCTTTTCTCACAGGTAGGTTTTGAATTAGATCGATATATAGATTCACTTTTTGTTTTAAGTCCCTACGATGGGTGATAAAGTCTAAAAAACCATGCTCTTTCACGAATTCCGAGGTTTGAAAACCCTCTGGCAGTTCTTTACCCGTAGTATCTTTTACGACCCTAGGTCCGGCGAAGCCTATTAAGGCCCCAGGCTCTGAAATATTGATATCGCCCAACATAGCGTAAGACGCGGTCGTGCCACCTGTTGTAGGGTCGGTACATAATGATATGTATGGTATTTTTGCTTCTGCCAACTGTGCAAGCTTTGCTGAGGTCTTGGCCAATTGCATCAATGAAAGCGCAGCTTCCATCATACGGGCACCACCGGATTTTGAAATCATTAAAAATGGTGCTTTTTTCTTTTTGGCCACATCAATTGCCCGAGCTATTTTTTCACCGACTACACTTCCCATTGAACCGCCGATAAAACTAAAATCCATACAGGCTACTACGAGGTCTTTATTCATCGATTTTCCCACTGCGGTGCGCACCGCATCATTTAGCCCTGTCTTAGCTTTTGCAGCTTTCAAGCGATCTGAATACTTTTTGGTATCCTCGAACTTTAAAGGGTCTTTTGATGACAATTTCTCATCAAGTTCCTTGAATTTGTTGTCATCAAAAAGAATTTCAAAGTATTCTTTGCTTCCTATGCGAACATGATAGTCATCTTCAGGACTCACATAAAAATTTTTCGCTAAATCTTCTGATTCAACAATCTTACCTGTAGGGGATTTATACCAAAGCCCCCTAGGGGTGTCTTTTTTCTCTTCTGTAGCGGTTTGGATTCCCTTTTCTTTTCTTTTGAACCAAGCTGTCATAAAAGTGGGGGATTTTGATTAAAGTGTATTGACATTATTCAAATCTTCAAACGCTTTTTTCAAGCGTTCAATAAAGGTCTTTTCACCTTCCCTAAGCCAAACCCTGGGATCATAGAATTTCTTATTTGGGGAATCATCCCCATCAGGATTGCCGATCTGGGCTTGCAAATAGTCTTTTTTGCTTTGCATATAGTCACGAATACCTGACATAAATGCATACTGTAAATCAGTATCGATATTCATTTTAATCACTCCGTAGCCTATTGCTTCACGAATCTCTTCCAATGTAGAACCCGATCCACCGTGAAATACAAAGTCAATATGATTATCTTCAACTCCGTACTTTTTCGATACGAATTCTTGGGAGTTCTTCAATATTTTCGGGGTGAGGCTCACATTGCCAGGTTTGTATACCCCATGTACATTTCCGAAAGCAGCCGCAACGGTAAACCTAGGGCTTACTTTTGAAAGCTCTTCATAGGCATAGGCCACTTCTTCGGGTTGCGTGTATAGTTTAGAACTGTCTACATCGGTGTTGTCAACTCCATCTTCTTCACCACCAGTGACCCCTAATTCGATTTCTAGGGTCATGTCCATCTTGGCCATGCGCTCTAAATATTGTTTGCATATTTCGATATTCTCTTCGATGGGTTCTTCAGAGAGGTCTATCATATGTGAACTGTAAAGCGGTTTTCCGGTTGCTTTGTAATGTGCTTCACTTGCATCCAACAATCCATCAATCCAAGGTAATAGCTTTTTTGCACAGTGATCCGTATGTAAAATTACGGTAGCGCCATAAGCCTGCGCCATTTCATGAACATGCTTTGCGCCGGCAACGGCACCTAAAATTGCAGCCTGTTGATTTTCGTTCGAAAGCCCTTTGCCCGCATTGAATTGTGCCCCACCGTTTGAAAATTGGATGATGACAGGAGAATTCAAGCTAGCAGCTGTCTCTAAAACCCCATTAATGGTGTTTGACCCTATAACATTTACAGCTGGTAATGCGAATCCTTTTTCTTTTGCGTATTTGAAAATTGCTTGTACTTCATCTCCTGTGGCTACTCCAGGCTTGATATTATGAGACATAATTCGTTGGTTAAAGGTTTTAAACAAAGAACAAAAGTAAGGAACTCATTTCAACTTTTTCAAATTGATAAAACGAAATTTATATTGGAGGAAGAAATAACGAAACAGATTCAAAAAGGATAGTTGATACCGATATTCAAAACAGCTTCACTTGGTCTGAAGTTCGTAAACCACCGTTCTGATGGCGGTAAGGCCGGATTGTAGGTTTTAAAACCAGTATCCAATCGCAATACAAAATAGGTGAAGTCATATCGCAAGCCAAAACCGGTGCCTAAAGCAACATCCGCCAACGATGAGAAACCATTGAAGGTGGCATCTTCATCTTCAACATCATCAAAAACATTCCAAATATTACCACCATCGGCAAATAAGGCCCCTTTGATAGCACCTACGATTGGAAAACGATATTCTAAGTTCAAACCAATCTTGAAGTTCGCCTCATTGAAATCATTGACATTTTGAGTGCGTCCGGGACCTAGGGTATATACGTTCCAAGCACGATTGTCATTCGACCCCCCACCAAAATAACTGCGAACAAATGGAATGTTGTTCGCATTTCCGTAGGGTACCGCAAGACCTAAAAAACTTCTGAACGCGATGACATTGGTATTGCCAGACTTCCAATGTTTGACATAATCCAACTCTGTTTTGAAATATTGGGAATAGGGAACGGAATACACCAACTCTTGGCCAATGTCATCCGTTTCAAAGGGAATAATATTTGAGATAATCGATAATAAATTACCAGCACTTTCGAATCGAATGCTATAGCGATAAAAATCATTATCGTTGATATTTTCCCGGTTGTTTTTTTGGTAGGTGAAGTTTGAAGTAAATATAAGGTTGTTCTGTGTTAACCTTCTTCTACGCTCTTCAATACTGCGAACTTCTTCCACTACCTCAGCATCTGCAGGTACGATTCCCTCAAGAATGGCATTGGTAAAACCGCTTGTTCCATCAGGAGTATCCGGATTGTCAGTTGGAATGATCAATCTGGGATTGGGATCTGTTCCGTTTTGGGGTAATTCAAAAAAATCCGCTAATTCTGGAAATTGTGTATCATTATCGTCTGGATCATTGGGGTCCAAAAAACCGTCAAAGCCATTTGCTATGTTATCCAAAGTGCCAAAGGTGTTGTTGTAGACCCGAAAAAAATCGTTAGGGTCCGTATTTCTGACAAATTCAATATTCAAAAGATCTAAAATATTCTTTTGAAAGCTTGTAGGCGACCAACTGTAGCTTAAAACGGCGTTCAATGATTGCCGGTCCAATCCAATATTCTGCTGAAAATTTGTACCTATCGATAATCTTGTTTGGGGCAACATATAGTAGGGAATCACTTTTTCAGTGTCAAACGGCAGCCAAATTCTTGGGAAGGTGAGATTGATGTCCCCTCCAATTTCTGAGGTAAAGTTCTCATCTGATATAGGGTCATCCAATAAACCTATGGAGCCACGTGCTGAGATACTTAGCGTTTCAGCGCCACCAAAAACATTTCTTGTGATTACAGAGGCAGAGAATGCGGTACCCAACTGTTGGATGTCCGATCTTGACAGTTCTAACGAAGTATCCAAAGAATATTTTGATCTAGGTGCAAGAAAGATATTGGCGGTCAGTGCTGCGTCATCACTGTTTTCCTCAAATTTGACCGACGGATATTTAAAGGTGTTCAAGTTTGATATTTGCCTATTGGTGCGCACATAATCCAAATCCCTATAGATGCTGTCTTTCTCAAAAAAAATCGCATCGGTAAGCGCTTTGGGTCTATAGCGAAGTTGGTCTTTGAAGAAAATAGTGTAATTGTTGTAGTCAATGGAATTTAACTTGGTGGTGTCATCAGTGAAACTGTAATCGGCATAAATATTGATTTTATCAAATCTACTTATTTGATATTCTTTAGTTGCAAGGCTATCGTCGGCCACGTTCAGGTTGTTGATATCCAAGATCACGTCCATCATTTGATTGTCATTGCTTATCGAAGTATCCCTAACGATATTGTAGCGTATGGAGCTTTCTTGAAAATTGTAAACGCCCGAGTTTCGAAAAAGGGTGGTCAATCGTTGTCTTTCATTAGTGAAATTTTTCAAGTCAAATTGTTCACCTTCCTTGACCAATGATTTGTCAATGTTGGTGCGATAGAGCGAATCTAATGATTTGGAGGCAATGTTTTCTGAAATGGAATCAATACAATAGGGTTTACCCAAATTAACATCGTAATCCATTTCGGCCCTTTTTTTACGTTTGGTTTCATTGATACGGTAACTGGCACTATTGTTGAAATATCCTTTGCTGCCATAATATGCCTCTAATCGTTCAAGGGTTTTTTTAGTTCTCGTACTATCGATAATCGCAGGGGCTTCACCAATTCTCTTAAAGAGGTTATTATATCCTTTGACAACAAAAGATTCCCCCAATCTATTTACTTGCTTTTTTGATAAAAGGCGATTTAGTCGTTTCTCTCGATTTTCTTTCCTGGTAAGCCAAACTTGATATAGGGAGTCCGGGTTTTCTTTTGCAAGGTTGTATAGGTTTAAACGTAATGGATAACCCAATAACGTACTATTGGGTTTTTGGGCCATAAGCCCCTTGACATCCTCATTAACCACTTTCGTTCCATCGGTATAGACCGTATTCTTGGTGAGTAACAATTCATCTTCACCAACTTTTTTTACCGCATTACACGAGGCAAGGACAACTACCAATGATAATAAACCTATTTTTGTCCTAAATTTTCTGGGCACTAAGCGTTGCTTTATAAAGTTCAAAATTACATGATTTCGTATGGTTAGCAAAAACCAACTAAAACTGATAAAAAACCTACATCAAAAAAAATACCGAAATCAGTATCAGCTTTTTTTTGTGGAGGGAATAAAGACCGTCAATGAGTTGTTGAAATCAGACTTTGAAGTTGATGGCTTATATGTGGTTGGGGATAGTGCCGCACAATTTTCAAGTTTGGCGACAACGATTATTTCAGAAAAAGATCTCAAAAAGATAAGTGCCCTTCGCAGCCCCAGCGGTGTGCTTGGGGTATTTAAAATGCCCAAACCAAAGAAAGTGCTTGCCCAAGATTGGATTGTTGCGCTAGATGAGGTGAGGGATCCCGGAAATTTGGGGACGGTGATAAGATTATGTGATTGGTTTGGTATCGAACATCTGATATGTTCAAAAGGGACGGTCGATTGCTATAATCCGAAAGTCTTGCAGGCAACAATGGGTTCCATAGCTCGGGTAAATATAGTGTATGAAGATTTGGGTACACTGATTGAAGGGACAGAACTGCCTGTTTTCGGGGCTTTCATGGATGGGGCTAATGTCCATCATGAAAAATTACCTGAGGCGGGTATATTGCTTATGGGTAATGAGGCCAATGGAATTTCAGATGCCGTTGCGCAGAATATCCAAAAAAAAATCGGCATTCCCCAATTCGGTGATCCATCAGCCGAAAGCTTGAATATTGCAACGGCAACAGCGATTCTTTTAAATGAGATTAGAAAAGGGTGAGATGAAGGGAATCTTAAAGGTGGTTCTTACTCAAACGTGAAATTTATAAAAATGCCCCTGGTCCGCATCGCTGCTATATTTCCAGTCCATGGGCTATTGGGATCTTCATCCCTTACCAATTCATCGGTTAGTGCGAACACACCGCGTATAGATGGGGTAAATTTGAAAAATTCGGTGTAGAAGTCAATACCAAAACCAAGTTCGTAGCCGTATACATTTGACGTCATTCTAAACTCGCCACTAAAATTGTCTGCTAAACTATCTTCGTTTGCACCGAGGTTTATTGACGTATAGCCCCCACCGATAATAAAGGGTTTCATATTATTGAAACGTCTGGTACTGACCTTTAAAAGCAAAGGAAATCGAATATAGGTTGATCTAACCTCCCTTAGGGCATCAACTTCATTGTCAAACCCAGGAAACCCTAATAACCTAGAGGTGTATAAAAGTCCAGGTTCAAATCTTAGGTCTAAAAATTCATTGAATCGCAACTCGCCTAAGACCCCGACATTGAATCCCAAACTTTTATCGACCAAAATATCTTCGCCGACATCTTCCCGATACTCAAATTGAAAGTCATATTGATTAAAGCCGAGGTAATAACCGAAGTTTATCAGCTTTTTATCCTCATTCTGAATATTGATAATGGGGTCTTTTCTAAACTGGGCCGACGCAGTACTGCTGGTCAAAACAACCAGGGCAATCAGAAACAGGGCATTTTTCATTTAATTATTTTGAAGCTACATATATTGTCGCTACCCCTAATGTTTGGGGCCTATGTTCTAAAGCTATAAACCCGATTTTTGCCAAAATATTGTTGAACTGTTCACCATAGGGGAATACGGAGGCCGATTCTGATAGATACCTATATGCAGATCGGTCTTTGGAAAACAATTTTCCTATTACCGGTAGCACGAATCTAGAGTAGAGCCGATACCCCTGTTTAAAAGGAGTTTTGGTAGGTATCGAAGTTTCTAGAACAGCAAAAGTACCCTTAGGTTTTAAAACACGATAAATTTCTGATAGCCCTTTTTCGAGGTTTTCAAAATTTCGAACGCCAAAAGCAACTGTAATCGCATCAAACGAATCATCTTCAAAAGGGAGGTTCTCGCTATCACCCACAATCATGGTAATCGTATCGTCAAGGTTTTTTTGAACGATCTTGTTTTTGCCGACCTCCAACATTCCGGTAGAGATATCAAGACCTATGATTTTTTTGGCCCCGGTATTTGCCATTGCTATTGCCAGATCTCCAGTTCCCGTTGCAATATCTAAGATGGATTCTGGTTTTGAGGCACCTATTAGCCTTACCACGCGATTACGCCATTTAATATCAATGCCTAATGAGATGACCCTGTTGAGCTTGTCATAACTTCCTGAAATGGTATCGAACATTTTGGTTACCTGTGCTTTTTTACCAAGCTTGGAATCTTTGTAGGGCCTTACGTTTTTAGACATTCAAACAATTTTTTCGCAAAGATACGATAAGCCAAAAAAGGGCATTGGGCATTAAGAATAAAATAATATGTAATTTTACGCGATAAATACAAGTAGCAGTATGGGATATGGCCAAGCGCAAACAAGCCCAAAGATTCTTTCCGAAGACAATTTTAGTTTAAAATTATATTTTAGGTAATGAAAATAATCATTGCAGGAGCGGGTGAGGTAGGTTTTCATTTAGCTAAATTATTATCGTATGAAGCCCAAGAGATAACACTGATCGACACCGACAAAGAAAGTCTTTCATATGCTGACAATCATTTAGATATAAGGGTTTTGAAGGGTGATGCCACAAGTGTGGAGGTCCTTCAGGATGCCAATGTCGAAAGTTCAGATCTGGTCATCGGTGTTACGGCATCAGAAACCACTAACTTGACCTTGTGCTTGTTGGCGAAACAATTGGGGAGTAAAAAAACCATTGCTAGAATTTCAAATACCGAGTTTATCGATAATAAAGAATTGATTAAGTTCGAACAGCTCGGTATCGATGAATTGATCTCACCAGAAGAATTGGCCGCAACGGAAATTCAATTGCTATTGCACCAATCCGCATTTAACGACACCTATGAGTTTGAGGGTGGACTGTTGACCATGGTTGGCATGTTCTTGCCAAAGTCAGCACCTTTTGTGGGTAAAATGGTGAAAGAAGCCGCAAACATCTTTCCAGAATTGCATTTTATGCCCATTGCATTGCAGCGAATGGGTACCCAATATACCTTGATACCTCGTGGAGATACCGTTTTTAAAGAAGGCGACCAAGTCTATTTTATTACATCGGCAGGTGGTGTTGATGAACTTCATAAACTTACTGGTGTTCAGAAAAAGCAAATAAAGAATGTGATGATATTGGGGGGCAGTAAGGTCGGTTTTAAAACGGCACGCGACCTATGCGCAAATCGATTTAATGTCAAATTGATAGAAAAGAGCAAAGAGAAATCATTTGATATTGCCGATAACCTTCCCAATGCCTTGGTGATCAATGGAGATGGCCGTAACGTTGAGTTACTTGATGAAGAGAGTCTTGAGTCTATGGATGCTTTTATCGCCGTTACCGGGAATTCAGAAACGAATATCATGTCATGTCTGGTGGCAAAATCAAAGAAGATAAAGAAAACCATTGCGCTCGTTGAGAATATGGATTATTTCGAACTTTCACAATCCATTGGTATAGATACCCTTATCAACAAAAAACTGTTGGCCGCAAATAATATTTTTAGGTACATCAGAAGGGGTGAGGTTTTGGCATTGACGCGATTGAACAATTTAAATGCCGAGATATTGGAGTTTGAGGTAAAAGCCAGCTCTGCGGTAAACGGCGAATTGATTAAAGAACTCGATTTTCCAAGAGAGGCGATTATTGGTGGCGTGATCAGAGATGGTGAGGGCATAATAGCCTTAGGTGATTTTAGGATAACCCAAGGTGATAAAGTAGTGGTATGTTGTCTGCCTAAAGCAATACCAAGAATAGAAAAGCTCTTCTTATAATGCGGTTTAATTTCAGGATCATCATACATATTATGGGGCTTTTAATGCTCTGTAATGGTGCTTTTATGCTTCTATCGGCATTTGTAAGCGGGTTTTATAAGGATGGCGCTACAATGGATATCAGTATGGCCGCCATCGTGACCCTGCTCGTCGGGGTCATGGCAATGTTTTATACCAGGGGTCATCGCAAAGAGGTGAATCGAAAAGAGGGATACCTCATAGTCACTTTTGGTTGGTTGATCATGTCGCTGTCAGGGGTCTTACCCTATATTTTTTCGGGGGCAATACCTTCGGTCACGGATGCGTTCTTTGAAACGATATCGGGTTACACTACGACAGGTGCATCTATTTTAAACGATATAGAATCATTACCTCAAGGTATTTTGTTTTGGCGTAGCCTTACCCATTGGATTGGTGGCATGGGAATCATTGTTTTGGCAATCGCAATCCTTCCCTTGTTGGGAATCGGGGGAATGCAACTGTTCGCAGCAGAAGCCCCCGGCCCAGGCGGTGATAAACTACATCCAAGAATTACCGACACGGCTAAAAGGCTTTGGCTGATTTATGTGGGCTATACCGTGGCAGAAACGGTATTGCTGAAATTGGCTGGAATGTCATTTTTTGATGCAGCAAATCATGCCTTGGCAACCTTATCCACTGGTGGATTCTCAACAAAAAATTCGAGTGTCGCTTTTTGGAACAATGAACCGCTCATTCAGTACATTATCATTGTTTTTATGTTTTTGGCAGGGACCAACTTTGTAATGAGTTATTTTGCCTTTACCGGTAAAATACAGCGTGTTCTGAAGGATGAGGAATTTAGGGTCTATTCTTTCTTTATAGTCGGCTTTACGATTATTGCGGCCCTGATTGTTTGGTTTCAAGCCGACGTTCCGGTCTCTGACTATTATCCACAAGTATTGGGAAAGGCTGAAAGTGCCTTTAGGCATGGCCTATTTCAAGTATTGGCAATCATCACGACTACCGGTTTTGTTACGGCCGATTTTACCAATTGGACCCCTTTTTTGACTGTTTTCTTTTTTGGTTTGATGTTTTTAGGGGGATGTGCAGGTTCCACATCAGGAGGTATAAAAGTAATGCGCCATTTGTTGATTATAAAAAATGGGTTGTTGGAGTTCAAAAGAACCCTGCATACCAATGCGATAATTCCGGTACGCTACAACCAAAAGACCGTGACCGAACATATTGTTTATAACATCATCGCTTTTTTTGTCTTATACATGCTTTTGTTCATAATAGGGGCATTGGTTTTAGGGTATTTGGGCCTTGATTTCGAATCTGCAATTGGGGGCGCGGCATCGTCATTAGGTAATGTAGGGCCGGCTTTGGGTGATTTAAATCCGGTAGTGAATTTTAGTGAATTACCCGCATTTGGTAAATGGTGGTGCGGCTTTTTAATGCTTTTGGGAAGATTGGAACTTTTTACCGTACTCATTATCATGACCCCTTATTTCTGGAAACGGATTTAGGGAGTACCAAGAAATCAATCTAAGCTGTAGTTCGTATTGGCAGCGAAATTAATATAAGGAATATGGGGAAAAAGTATTTAAGCATAATAACTATCGTGGGTATGTTACTGTTTCAAGTTGGCTTGTTGTCATGTGGATCTAGTACTACCGAAATTGCAATTGTTTCGAATGATGAAGAAAAAGAAAATCCGGATATCGAGCCAATCGCTGAAATATTTTCAGGTACGATACGTGATATCAGCTCTTCTGAATTGGTAGCCGAAATGGGGATAGGCTGGAATTTGGGAAATAGCTTTGATGTAATTTCAAAAGATAAGACCGATTGGGGTAATCCGTTACCAAATGGAAACATTATAAAAACGGTTCATGAGATTGGCTTTAAAACCTTGCGTGTGCCTATAACGTGGCGATTTAACCAAGAAGATGTAGCACCATATACTATTGAAGAAGCGTATTTGAACAGGGTACAACAGGTCGTGAACTATGGTTTGAAAAACAAGATGCATGTTATTATCAACGTACATCACGATGAAGAATGGGCCAAACCAACCTTTGACAATGAGGAAATGGCTAAAGAGCGGTTGCGGAGTTTATGGACACAAGTCGCGGAAAAGTTCAAATCGTATGGCGATTCCTTAGTATTCGAAATATTGAATGAACCACGTCTCATTGGTTCTGACAACGAATGGTCTGGTGGCACCCAAGAAGGCAGACAAGTTTTGAATGCCCTGAACAAGACAGGTGTCGATGCTATAAGGTCAACGGGCGGCAATAATGAAAAAAGACATTTGATGATTCCCACGTACGCCGCTAGTACCTTACCGATTGCCATGGATGATTTGGTTATCCCCAATGATGATGCCAATATTATCATTTCGCTTCATAGTTATTTTCCATGGTCTTTTGCAGGCTTGGCCCAAGATCGATGGGGTTCTGATAGCGATAAAACCCAGTTACGGCAAGAATTTGACAGAATAAGGGATAAATGGATGGTACAAGAACAACGTGCCGTGATTTTGGGCGAGTGGGGCAGTATTGTTGATAACGCTATGGACGATAGATTGGACTATGCAGGGTTCTATGTGAAAGAGGCCACTTCAAGGGGCTTGCTGACAATAGTTTGGGACGATGGGGGAAACTTTCAACTGTTGGATAGAAATAGTTTAACCTGGGTACACGGTGAAATAGCTGAAATGATTATACAATCGGCCAAATAGCAATAAAGCCGTCTTGAATTCCACTTGGTTTTAAACGTAGGTCACTTCTGCTAGAGTACCGATTTTATTCTCGAAACGGCTTCTGTAATCTCTTCTTGTGAAGCGGCATAAGAAATTCGAATACATTTCGGATTGCCAAAAGCGTCACCAGTTACCGTAGCTACATTCGCATGCTCAAGAATATACATCGCAAAATCTGAGGCATTGTTGATTTTGGCACCGTTTAATGTCTTCCCAAAATAAGCGGACACATCTGGAAACACGTAAAAAGCACCCTCGGGCTCATTACATTGAAAACCATCGATTTCGTTCAGTAGACCCAAAATCAATTTTCTCCGCTCTTTGAACTCATCGACCATATATCGAACACGATCGGGCGACTCTAACAAAGCGGTTATGACGGCGCGTTGTGCAATACAATTGGCACCACTGGTCACTTGCCCCTGCAGTTTGTTGCAAGCCCTGGCAATGTAAGTTGGCCCTCCGATGAAGCCAATTCGCCATCCTGTCATGGCGAAGGCTTTTGCAACACCATTAACAGTAACCGTTCTATCGTACATATCATCAAATGCCGCCATTGAGGCATGGGACGTTACGCCATAATTGATATGTTCATAGATTTCATCACTGACTACGATAATCTGCGGATGTTTTTGTAAAACATCTGCCAATGCCCGCAACTCTTTCTCACTATAAATGGAACCACTGGGATTACATGGCGAACTGTACCAAAGCATTTTGGTCTTTGGGGTAATCGCCGTTTCCAATTGTTCGGCGGTCATTTTGAAATCGGTTTCAATGGAAGTCGGTACCTCTACCGGAACACCGTCCGCCAGTTTTACGATATCGCTGTAGCTCACCCAATACGGACAGGGTAGAATTACCTCGTCACCTTTATTCAAACAAACTTGGGCGACATTGTAGAGTGCTTGTTTTGCTCCTGTTGAAACCACAATTTGAGAGGCTTCATAGTCTAAACCGTTATCCCTTTTGAATTTTGTTATTACGGCTTCTTTAAGCTCACCATACCCATCAACCGGGGTGTATGAATTATACCCATCATTTACTGCCTGTATGGCGGCTTCGCGAATATAATCCGGTACTTTAAAATCTGGTTCACCTAGGCTTAATCCAATGATATCTTGGCCTGAAGCTCTTAATTCCCGTGCCTTAGCGGCCATTTCAAGGGTTGCGGAAGGGGTAACACTGTTAATCCTATCCGATAGTTGGTTGCTCATTTTCAATTGAAATTTCTAATACTGTAATGCAGGTTGCCTGCCCAATTCCTTTAGGTGTTGAAAATGTGAAATTATGGCTTTTCTAGTGGTTTTATATTCATTGTAGGGCAAATTGAACTCCTTGGCCGTTTGTTTCACAATTTTCGAGATTTTTGTGTAATGGACGTGACTGATATTTGGAAAAATATGATGTTCCACTTGATGGTTCAGACCACCTGTGAACCAATTTACGATTCTATTTTTTGTGCCAAAATTCACCGTTGTGAATAATTGGTGAATGGCCCAAGTGTTTTTCATGGTGCCGGTAGCATCAGGTAAAGGTGTCTGGGCATCATCTACAATGTGCGCCAATTGAAAGACGACACTCAAAATAACCCCTGCCACATAGTGCATGATAAAAAAGCCAAGTAATATTTGCCACCAGGCAATATCGACCAACACCAATGGTAACACAATCCAAATAGTGATATACAATGCTTTTGTGACGACCAAAGTGCTCCAATTGATAACAGGGCTAGGTAGTTTACCATAAGAAAGTTTTCGTTTCATATAGCGATACATTTGCTGAAAATCAGTGGTAATGGCCCAATTGAACGTAAGTAACCCATATAAAAATATGGAATAAAAATGTTGGAATTTATGGTGTTTCTTCCACTCGGCATGTTTTGAGAAGCGAAGGATACGGCCTGCCTCCATATCCTCATCATGTTCATGGATATTGGTATAGGTATGGTGCAGTACATTATGTTGCACTTGCCAATTATATACATTCCCCGCTAAAATATAAATACTACTTCCCATTAATTTATTGACCCATTTTTTATTGGAGTATGCGCCATGGTTTCCATCATGCATAACGTTCATACCAACACCGGCCATACCGACGCCCATTAACATGGATAACAGTACATAAGCCCAAAAAGGAAGGTTCAAGGTCAATATTAAGAAATAAGGGGTCAAAAACAAGGCAAACATGATAATGGTCTTTAAATGAAGCTTCCAATTACCTGTTTTTTTGATTTTATTTTCAGCGAAATACTGATTGACGCGTTTATTTAGAGTCCTAAAAAATTGTGCTGAATCTTTTCTAGAAAAACGAATGGTCTCTTTAGTCATAAAAAAAATTTATACAAAGGTACTAATTTGAATTCCCGCATAAGTTATGGTTTACTTAAAACCGGTACACGGGTCTAAAAACATTATTTTTATCCAAAATAAGGCAATGTCAATGAATGTTGAAATAATTTTTAAATATTTTACGACACTCAACGAAGACCAAAGGGCGCATTTTTCGGGGTTGGGGTCACTTTATCAAGATTGGAATCAAAAAATAAATGTTGTCTCTAGAAAAGATATCGATGAATTGTATCTGCGTCACGTTCTGCATTCCCTCGGGATTGCGAAAATTCAACAATTCAACGAAGGTGCCCATATTTTGGATGTTGGTACAGGGGGCGGTTTCCCTGGCATACCCTTAGCCATTCTTTTTCCGCAGACCAAGTTCACTTTGGTCGATGCCATCGGTAAAAAGATCAAGGTAGTACAAGAGGTAATCGACGGATTACAATTGGATAATATTTCGGCGCACCATACGCGTGTCGAAGATCTAGGGGGCCAGTTTGATTTTATCGTGAGCAGGGCCGTTGCCGCCATGCCAACATTCGTGCACTGGACAAGAGGAAAAATAAAGAAAGATTCTGCCCATGAGCGCAGAAACGGAATTCTATACCTAAAAGGCGGCGATTTGACAGATGAGCTGAAAGATTATAAAACGGCACAAATATTCGAGTTGAAAAATCATTTTGAAGAAGATTTTTTTGATACCAAGAAAGTAGTGTACCTACCCCAAAAATTTAAGAAGTAAAAAAGGCGCAAAAAGCGCCTTTTCCATACTTTAAAATGAATCACTTATTTGCTCCATGGTGGTACGACCCCATTAGAACGTGCGTAGGCAATAAGTTGTCCTTTATGCTCACCATTATGTTCCATCATGGCCAAAAGTCCACCCATTTTGTTCATTTTGGCAAAGCCAAAATCAACTTCCGTATCCAAGTCCTCATTTTCGACCTTCATAATCGTGCCTAGCACGAATTCATTTGATTTTTTAAGAGCGGCAATAATATTATCCTTGCCGGTGATTTTTCCGATAGCCATCATATCGACATCCTCCGGTGGGGGAAATCCCATTTTCATGGCGAGGTAGTAATTGGCCCCAGCAACATGCAAAAGTGCTTCGCCAACTGAATTCACCCCTTCTGATGGTCGCCAGTCGTATTGATCTTCAGAAAAGGCTTCGGCCAATTGTACGACCTGAGCCTGATTGCCCGTTAGAACACCTTTAATGGTAGTTTGGGCTAAATTGTCTTGTGCATGCGTCAAAACGACGGTCATGAGCATGCATAATGCAGTTAATTTCTTCATTGTGATCTTGATTAAGGTTGTTGTATATTAAAAGAGGTATAAATTTAATCAAAAACTACTTAAGTATGAGGGGTCTAGAAATTTGGTTGGCAAACAAAGTTGTCGGGCTGCCAGATGATTTTCATATTTTCCAAATCCTCAAATTTTATGTTGTCATTACCCAAATACCCTATAATACTCCCGATACAGTCGTAAACGAGAATAACTTTATTTACAAGCGGATTACAGTCCCAGTATAGAAAAACAGGTTCATCTTGAATCTCAGCTTGGGCTATATAACAATACTTCATATCTTCCGTGGGGTTAAGTTCCCTTTGATTGATTTCAAAGCGAAGCCAATCAAGATCTTCGACAGCATTATCAAAACTACAGGTCACCGCTACTTTGGAAATTACGCGAACAAGTTCATATCTCAAAGAGGAACCGTCTGCCGGCGGGTTGTCTATAGTGGTTCTGTTCACTTCGAGATTATAGACAAAACCGGGTTCAAATTCAAATCCATTGATTTCTGAATAGAAGAAATTCCAGTCACCAGAACCCAACCTGTCACCTTCTTGCACGAGTAAGCATTCTTGGGTAAAAAGACCCTCACATATGCTGGTAAAATAATTGACCCTGAGGTTGGTGCCTAAAGGTATTTCTTTGATCAAAACAGTATTGTCGTCATTTTCCGAACAAGAGGTAAAAGCAACCAAAAGTGTTGCAAAAAGTAGGATTCGTTTTTTCATGATGATTATTTTTACCTAAGATGGGTATTTAAAAAAGGGTTGCGGCATGTAATGTTATGATTTTATTATTAGGGTCTTTGGCGTCTACCAAAAGTTCTCTCAATAAAAAAACCGCTCAAATTACTTTGGCGGTTTATGTTTTCGATACAAAATGTGTCTAGCCCAAAAAAGGATAACGGTAATCTTCAGGGGTAACAAAGGTTTCTTTGATCAAACGCGGAGATACCCAACGTAATAAGTTTTGTGCGGAACCCGCCTTGTCGTTGGTGCCTGATGCCCTTGCACCACCAAAAGGTTGTTGCCCTACGACAGCACCGGTAGGTTTGTCGTTAATGTAAAAGTTACCGGCACAGTTTTGAAGTGCTTTGGTGGCCTCATCAATGGCATATCTATCTTGTGAAAGGACCGCACCCGTTAATGCATACTCAGAAGTACCATCTACGAGTTCTAAAGTTTTCGACCAAGCGCTATCCTCATAAACGTAAACGGTAACTACAGGTCCGAAAAGTTCAGTTTCCATTGTGGTATAACTTGGGTCTTTGGTCACGATTACCGTAGGTTCTATAAAATACCCTTTTGATTTGTCATAACCACCTCCAGCAAAAATTTCCGCATCATTGTCCGCCTTTGCCTGGTCAATGTAGTTTACCAGTTTGTCAAAAGAACCTTCGTGGATTACAGCCGTGATAAAGTTGCCCATATCTTCAGGTGACCCCGGTTTATTAAAACTTTCGATATCCGTTTTCACCAGACCTAAGATTTCATTAGCAGTGGATTTTGGTAGATATACCCTAGACGCGGCACTACATTTTTGTCCTTGAAACTCAAAAGCACCCCTGACAATAGCCGTGGCCACCTGTGCAGGTTTCGCTGTTGGATGGGCAATAATAAAATCCTTGCCCCCTGTTTCCCCTACGATTCTCGGATAGGTCTTGTATTTGTGGATGTTCGTTCCGATTTGTTTCCACAATTCCTTAAATACATGTGTGGATCCCGTAAAGTGGATTCCTGAAAAATCAGGACTTGCCAAAACGGTCTCGGTAATCATAATGGGGTCACCCATGACCATATTGATGACGCCATCGGGCAGCCCTGCTTCTTTAAAAACATCCATAATGACTTTTGCGGAATAGACTTGACTATCGCTAGGCTTCCAGACAACAACATTGCCCATCATAGCGGCACTTGCGGGTAAGTTACCTGCAATGGCCGTAAAGTTAAAAGGGGTTATAGCATAAACAAAACCTTCTAGCGGACGATACTCCACACGATTCCAAATTCCCTCGGCAGAATCAGGCTGTTCTTCGTAAATGTTCGACATATATTCTACATTGAAGCGTAGAAAATCAATAAACTCACAAGCCGCGTCAATTTCAGCTTGGTGTATGGTCTTAGATTGTGCCATCATCGTGGCAGCGTTTATTTTGGCGCGGTAAGGCCCGGCAACAAGCTCCGCTGCTTTTAAAAAGATAGCTGCGCGTTGTTCCCAAGTCAGGTTTGCCCAAGCATCCCTTGAGCTCAAACAGCTTGAAATGGCTTTTTCGATATGGCCCTTTTCGGCAGTGTGGTACTGACCCACCACATGTTGGTGTTCATGCGGAGGGGACATTGGTCTTGTGTTTCCGGTTTTAATTTCTTCAGAACCTATGTATAAAGGCACTTCTACTTGACCGTCATAATAGGCCTTATATTGCTTGAGTACGGCCTCACGTTCTGGAGTACCAGGAGCGTAACTTTTGATAGGTTCATTGAACGCTGTTGGAATTTGAAAAAAACCTTTGCCCATTTTTGATGTGTTTTAAATTTGAATTGCAAAGTTAGCGAATGAATTTAGGATTATCTATGAGCAGTTGCGAGATTACTAATTTAAAATTATGGATTATTTGATTTTTGACTCCAGATACTTTATATAACCATTTACGGAGTGAACTGCTTTACTTATGAGGTTTAAACCTTCTTGAACTTCTGTTCGGATAGCTTTCTTTTCATCTAAACAACATATCAGGTCGTCTTTTATTTCGAACAATGACCCTCTACTTATTCTGCAGTATTGTATATTTTCTTTGTAATGAAATCTGCCAAAACCTTCCGCAATATTTCTTGTAGTAGAACGTGCAGCCCTACGGATGTTTTGAATCATATCAAAATCACCCTTGTTAATATTCGTATGGATAAAACTTTCGACCCAAATACGGACATCCCTACATCTTTGCCAACAATCTAGTTCTTCAAATGATGTATAACTAGGCATTGGCAATCAATAATTCATAATTAAGAATCAAAAATTTGTTCTAGTTCATAGCAAACGGAGCGGCAAATTTGAAGGTAGGCACCTCGACTTCGAATTCTTCGGTCGAAGCCAAATCCACCATTCGATAATGACCCCGCATTGCGCCGATCGGCGATGCCAATAAACATCCAGAACTGTAGGTATGTGATTTGCCCGACCGTATAACGGGTTTTTTACCTATGACACCCTCACCATCAATGGTTTCCATTTCTTTTAGGGAATCAAAAATATCCCAATGCCGTGCAGTCAACTGAACGGTTTCCTTGCTTTGGTTTTCAATGGTAATCGTATAGCCGAATGCATAGTGCATTTTATAGTTTTTAAAGAAGGTGCCCTCAAAACTGGTCTGTACCGATACCTTGATTCCTTTAGTGACTTGAGTTATCATATTCAATAGGTAAAAACGCTTCCTGTAAACAGTAAGATTATCGTTATAATCGCTAAAAAAGCAAAAACTGAGTTCAAGAACAAATATTTAACAATCGTTTTAAAAAGACCTTGGCCGTAAAACTTTCGCATTGCCTGAAATAGGTATATCGAAAATATGGTTCCAAAAATCCCCGTGGTCTCCCAGCCGAACAATGTGTCAATCATCAGGCTAAGGATGAGCAAGATAAATAATAACGATTGGGTATGGAAACTAAAGATCAAATGATCGGTATAGGTGTATTTTTTACGGATGTATACCACATAAAGAAAAATGGTGAAGATGGGTAGAAAGAAGAAAATCACAAAGGGTAGCTTTGCCAAGGTGTCATTCAACCATGTACCTGGTTGTGCCAATGCCTTTAACGAGCTTTTTGATCCATTAAAAGCCATTTTGGTGCCCCAGTTATCATCAACTGCGTATTTTTCCCGGGCTTCTTCAAAAGTGGCAATGGAGTCCCGCTGTAGCATTTTCCAGAAGAATTCCATTTTGGCAAAAAAGGTATCCTCCCCAGATTGCTTGAGTTGGGTGATGTATGCTTTCGGATTTGCCAATAGTAGCGAATCGGCCTTTTGTTTCTTTCGGATTCCCTCTTTCATAAAATACTCCAAAGAGTCCAGCCCTTTCATACCTTTCCGTATTTCGGGGTCAATGTTCTGAAGGGAATCGAGTCCACGAAAAGCGACGTTCAAGGGATCTGTGCGTTGAATGCTATCGGTATTTCCTGAAATCGAATCATTGGTATCGATTGTAAATGAGAAAGGCCCGGTCTGTCTCATCCTTTCATTGAGTTTGAGATTATCAAGATTTGATGAAACACTATTATTATAAGTGGCCATAAGAAAGTAAAGAAAGGCTAAACTGAGCAGAAACCGAAACGGGTTGGTGTAAGAGACGCGCTTACCATTGATATAGTCTTTGGTAATGGTGCCGGGTTTTACCAACATGGTATAGAGCGTTTTCAAGAGTTTTGAGTCATAGTTGACCAAACTCGAGAAAAACTCGTCAAAAAAGTCTTTGAGCACCAGTTTTTTGGTGCTGTTGGCTTGAGAGCAGTTGGGGCAATACTTGTCACTCACATCTAAAACATGACCGCAATTCAGGCATTCGGTCCCTCGAAATTTGAGTTCGTAGCGTCCTTTTGATATTATGGATTTCGATTCCTTTTCCTTCTCGGCCAAGTTATCCATGGGCAATACCTGTGGTTAATTACTGATTGTTTCTGAATTTACTGATCCAATCCCGATAATACCGTCAAAGAACTCGCCAAAGTCACGGTAATAAATCAAAATTAAATAATTGTTTTCCGTGAAATGAAAGTCCCCACTGATGGCATTGCGCTCTAAAGTTCCATCTTCGCGCTCTACCACGTATTTGTAATTGTAAAAACCTTGCTTGATGGGGTAGGTAAGCTCGAGATTTCCGGTGTCTGGATTATACGTCATCAGGTTTTCCTCACCCAAATCATAGTTGTTGAACTTGCCATAGACATAGACTTGGTCCAAGCCTAATTTGGGGTCATAAGGCAAGAAAAAATGAACCTTGGTATATTCTGCCTCCCTCGATATGTCTTCACCTTGCAACGTTCGTACTACAAAATCCCCGTTGATATCAGGAAAAAATGTGTAGGGTTTTTCATTTCTAAATTCATTGGGAAACAAATAATGATGATACACTTCTTTAAAATCAATACTTGATATTGCGAAAGTCGGGGTCCTTAAATCTTTGGTGTCAAAATTCAGAAATTCATTACCTCCATAAAAACTGGTTTCCTTATCATATCTGTAGACCAACTCATTACCCACGGTGAATTGTGGTTTTACATTATACAGGGCAGTTGGCCAATAGTGATTTTGAATTACCGCCACTTTTACCTCTTTTTTAGGATTTACCACAGGAAAACCAGCAGTATTGACGGTAAATTGAACCACCTGTTTTTCATTCAAAAACTCAAAATCCCTTGAACGTCTTACCACGCCCCCCACGGTTACCAAATCTTTATAAACTACAAAGCGCCTTGTGAATTGCAGCTCTTGATAGGTATTGTAGATCTCAAGTACGTAATTTCCGGTGACTTTGAGTTGCACCTCGTTATTTGGTATCGTCAAACGATAATTGGAATAGGGTTGTAGGGTGTTGTAGCTATTTTCATAATCTATGATCCGTTGATTGTCCATGCCGACAATATATTGTGATTTTAATAATTGCGAGGGTGTCCAATCGTAATCACAATGTATGATCTTGTAGTAATAATCCTGCTCACTGGCAGTTAGGTCATCAAATTCCAAATACATGGCCTCGCCCAGCTTGATAACCGGAAATTGATCTTCGGTAGGACCTTTGAAAATGATGGTCTTGATATTTGGTGGGGGATTGATTTCTTCCTGAACTTGCCCAAAAACACAGAATGATGTTAACAAGTATGGAAAATGTTTAAGTAAAAAACGCATTTACGACCAAGTTTTGGGGTAAAGGTAAACAAAAAGTATGCCTAACAAACGAAGCTCGTTATAATCCCAAATTTCTAGATAATTATTATATTTTTTAGCGTTTTAGTAGTAAATTTGCATCCAATTTTGTTAACAAAAGGTCTACACTAATATGTCCAAAGACATCCGAATTAAGAAAGGGTTGAACATCAATCTTGTCGGGGCTGCTGAACAGAATACCTCCAAAGCCGTTTTGAGTAATGTATACGCATTGAATCTTGATGATTTTCATGGAATAACCCCCAAGTTATTATTGAAAGAAGGTAGTGAGGTTAAAGCGGGAGAACCCATTTTTTATAACAAGAACATTGAGGAAATGCAATTTGTCTCTCCGGTTAGTGGAGAGATAGTTGAGGTTATAAGAGGCGCGAGAAGACGTATTCTGACCATTAAGATCTTAGCGGACAAAGAACAAGGTTTCCATGTTTCAAAAACATTGGATTTGGATAGCGTCGACGCCGAAACGGTTAGAAAGACCCTGTTGCAATCGGGTTGTTGGCCTTTTATAAAGCAACGGCCATATGATATCATCGCAAATCCCGATGCCACGCCCAAGGCCATATTTGTCTCTGCACATGCTACAGCGCCTTTGGCTGCTAATGTGGACTATGCATTAAAGGGCAAAGAGGCGGAATTACAAGCTGCTATAACGGCATTGGGTAAATTGACCCCAGGTAAGATCCATGTGTCGGTAGGGGATACTTCGAGTTCTATTTTTGCCGCCGTCAATGGAGTGACCTTGCATAAAGTATCAGGTCCGCATCCTTCTGGTTTGGTCGGCACGCAGATCAATAAAATCGATCCTATAAATAAAGGGGAAATGGTTTGGACCATCTCACCCCAAGACCTTGTCATAATGGGTGAATTTTTGTTGACCGGTAAATTTAATGCGGAACGGGTCGTTGCGTTGGCAGGTTCAGCGGTGAAATCCCCAAAATATTACACTACCAAAATCGGTGCGGAAATCTCTACCTTCTTGTACGCCAGTGGGGTCAATGATGAAAAATTTAGATTGATCAACGGTGATGTGCTGACCGGACATAAAACCGCACCAGATGGTCACTTAGGATTCTACAATAACACGGTTACGGCGATTCCTGAAGGGGATGATTACGAGTTTTTCGGATGGAACAAACCGGTCTTCAATAAAATCTCGTCTACTAGGGCACTTACTTTTTCTTGGTTGAACAAAAACAAGAAATATGATCTAGACACCAACACCAACGGTGAACATCGTGCATTTGTGGTTACCGGTAAGTACGAAGAGGTCTTTCCCTTGGATATCTATCCATTACAGCTTTTAAAGGCATGTATGGTCAAAGACTTGGATGAGATGGAACAACTCGGTCTATATGAGGTTGCTCCTGAAGATTTCTCATTGACTGAATTCATTTGTATTTCGAAACAACCCCACCAACAAATAATCAGGGAAGGACTCGACTTAATGTATCAAGAAATCGGATAAAAATGGGCATGAAAGAAAAATTACATCAGTTAAAGTTAAAGTATCAGGGTAAAAAAATGGCACCTGCATTCAATGCATTGCATACATTTTTATATACCCCAAACGAAACTACCCACTCAGGTGGGCATGTTCGTGCAGTAGACGATTTAAAGCGTACCATGAATACCGTTATTTTGGCATTGGTACCGTGTTTGTTGTTCGGTATTTTTAATGCAGGCTACCAACACTATTCAGCCATAAATGGTTTTCCTACCGATTTTTCGGTGATGGAGCATTTCATTACGTGGGATAATTTTTGGTTAGGCGCGATTACCGTATTGCCATTGGTAATAGTTTCTTATGGGGTAGGCTTGCTCATAGAATTTATCTTTGCGGTCATCAAAGGGCATGAAGTGGAAGAAGGTTACCTGGTTACGGGTATGTTGGTACCCTTGATAATACCTGTTGATACCCCACTTTGGATGTTGGCCGTAGCCGTAGCTTTTGGGGTAATCATCGGTAAAGAGGTTTTTGGCGGTACGGGTATGAATATCTTGAACCCTGCACTGACCATTCGCGCATTCTTATTCTTTGCATATCCAACTTGGATGAGTGGTGATAAGGTCTGGGTCCATGGCGCAAAAGAAGGGATGACCCAAGCTGGTTCGACCGATGCCATCTCTGGTGAAACGATTTTGGGCTACTTGGCCCAAGGTAATGCAAGCGAATTTTCATATTCGCTTTCCGACATGTTCTTTGGGTTCATTCCTGGTTCCGTAGGGGAGACATCAACCTTTTTGATTCTGCTTGGTGGGTTGTTTTTGATTTTTTCCAAAATAGCCAGTTGGAGGATTATGGTCAGTGCGGTCTTAGGTTCTTTGGCCATGGGGCTGATTTTTAATGGTGTTGTGGATGCAGGTTGGATTCCTGATTACAGCAAGTTTTACGGATTAATGCAATTCGATTTTTGGAAACACCTTATCGTTGGAGGCTTGGCATTCGGAATCGTATATATGGCAACAGACCCGGTAACGGGTTCGCAGACCAATAAAGGAAAATGGGTATATGGGTTCTTAATAGGCTTCATATCAGTCATGATACGGGTTTTCAATCCGGGGTATCCAGAAGGTGTTTTCTTGGCGATACTTTTAATGAACGTATTCGCGCCGACCATTGACCATTATGTGGTTCAGGGTAACGTACGAAAAAGAATGAAGCGATTGAAAAATGCAACCATCTTTCCAAAGCCCTCAGATGGCAAAGCGGAAGAACTTAAAGCAGAAACTGTTTAAATATGGCTATCAATACGGATAAAAACGGGTACACGGTCGTTTTTGCGATTATCATGGTTATCGTAGTGGGTTCATTGCTGGCTTTTTTGGCCTCAGGACTTAGTGAACGCATCAAAGAGAACGAACGATTTGAGAAACAACAGAATATTCTTTACGCCATGGGGGTAAATGAAAACACCCCAGATAGTGGTGTAAATTTCATTCCCACGGATGTCGTCGAAGAAAAGTTCAATGAAAACATAACGGAACAATATGTGCTGATCGATGGTGAAATCAAAAAAGATGATGATGCCTTTTCTTTAGACGTCAAGAAGCAAATTGACGCTTTCAAAAAAGGTGAAGAGGCCAAACTTCCCATATTTGTTGGTGAAAAAGATGGTGAGAAGATTTATGTGCTTCCAATGTACGGTAAAGGTCTTTGGGATGCCATTTGGGGTTATATCTCCGTAGACAAGAACATGGTCGTTCAAGGAGTGTATTTTGATCACAAGGGCGAAACAGCCGGTTTAGGAGCTAACATCAAATTGCGGTTCTTTATGGATGACTTTATTGGGGAGTCCCTTCTGGATGATGGTAGTTATTCTGGTATAACGGTTTCAAAGACCAATAACGACCCCTTGAACAACGACAAAGAAGATAATGAAGTGGATGCCATAGCGGGATCTACGATTACAGGAAATGGGGTTACCGCTATGATAAAGGAGACCTTGAAAGCCTACAAACCTTATTTAGAAACAATCAGAACAAATTAAGATGGCACTACTATCAAAGAAAGATGCAAATCTAATTCTAGATCCACTAGCGGATAATAATCCTATTACCATACAGGTATTGGGTATTTGTTCTGCCTTGGCGATTACCGCCGAATTAAAAGCTTCATTGGTGATGTCCATCTCAGTGATTTTCGTGATGGGCGTCGGTAACGTGGTCATCTCCCTAATGCGAAACCTTATCCCCTCAAAAATCAGGATCATTGCGCAATTAATCGTTGTGGCCACACTGGTAATTGTCGTAGATCAAGTTTTAAAGGCTTTCGCTTACGAACTTAGTAAAACACTGTCGGTATTCGTTGGTCTTATCATAACCAACTGTATTATCATGGGTAGATTTGAGGCCTTTGCCTTGGGTAATGGCGTATGGCGCTCGTTTTTAGATGGTGTTGGTAATGCCTTGGGATACGGCTTAATTTTGGTTATGGTAGGATTCTTTAGGGAACTTCTAGGCGCGGGAACCTTGTTTGGAATTCCGGTTTTGGGTGATCCAATTGCGAAGACCGGCCTATATTCCATTGGTTATGAGAACAATGGATTTATGATTATACCTCCTGCGGCACTTATTGTGGTGGGGGTCATCATTTGGGTACAGCGTTCTAGAAATAGGGCATTAATTGAAGAAGCATAAATAGAAGAAGATTATGTTAGAGCATATAGAATTATTTTTCAAGTCCATTTTTATAGATAACATGGTATTTGCTGTGTTTTTAGGAATGTGTTCTTATTTAGCGGTTTCTAAAAAAGTAGCCACTGCGGTAGGGCTCGGGGCGGCCGTTATATTTGTTTTAGCGGTAACCGTGCCCCTAAACTGGTTATTGGATCAATATTTGCTTCGTGATGGGGCATTGGCATGGTTGGGTCCTGAATATGCGGATTATAACCTGAGTTTTCTTTCCTTCATTATGTTTATTGCTACTATCGCGACGATGGTGCAGTTGGTAGAAATCGTGGTCGAGAAGTTCTCACCATCCCTATACAACTCCTTAGGTATCTTTTTGCCGTTGATAGCAGTAAACTGTGCTATTTTAGGTGGGTCCCTATTCATGCAGGCAAGGGACATCCCTTCATTGGGGCTTGCCTTAAACTATGGCATTAGTTCTGGTATTGGGTGGTTTTTGGCGATTTTGGCGATTGCCGCCATTCGCGAGAAAATTAGATATTCCAATGTTCCGCCGCCACTGCGTGGTTTGGGAATCACCTTTATAATCACAGGCTTAATGGGTATTGGTTTTCAAAGCTTTGGTGGTATGTTGACAGGTGATAATGATCCACCTGAAACTACGGAGCAGACCACCGCTGAAAAAATTGAGGAAGAGAAAATAATTAAAGAAGAGATTGATGACAAAAAAGCGGTCTCTTATAACGATGTAATAAACGAATAAAATGATATTAGCTACAAGTACTGGTGGTACCATTCTGATAACCGTAGTTGCATTTTTGATATTGTTATTGCTTTTGGTAGCACTTTTATTGTTCACCAAAGAAAAGCTTTCACCTTCTGGTCCGGTAACGTTGACCATCAATGGTGAAAAGAAAATTGAAGTGGCCTCAGGGGGTACCTTACTGTCGACCTTGGGCAATCAAAAAGTATTCTTACCATCAGCTTGTGGTGGGGGGGGTACCTGCATTCAGTGCGAATGTCACGTATTATCAGGTGGTGGGGAGGCTTTGCCTACGGAAACACCCCATTTTTCAAGAAAAGAATTGCAACATGGCGCTAGGTTGGCTTGTCAGGTCAAGGTAAAGCAAGATATGGATATCACGATACCCGAAGAAGTATTCGGTATTAAAAAATGGCCGGCCAAAGTAGTCCGTAACTATAATGTAGCTTCCTTTATCAAAGAATTTGTTGTTGAAATTCCAGAGGATATGGGCTATAAAGCTGGTGGTTACATTCAGATTGAGGTTCCAAAATGTGAGGTGAAGTTTGCTGATATGGATATTACCGCACATCCTGAAGAGCACGATACCCCAGATAAATTTCAAGCTGAATGGGATAAGTTCAATCTTTGGCCCCTTGTGATGAAAAATCCTGAAATGGTAGAAAGGGCCTATTCAATGGCCTCTTTCCCGGCTGAAGGAAGGGAGATTATGTTGAATGTGCGTATTGCCACGCCGCCATGGGATCGTTCTAAGAATGGATGGATGGATGTCAACCCTGGTGTAGCTTCATCGTATATCTTTGGCTTAAAACCTGGGGATGATGTCGTTATCTCCGGACCTTACGGTGAGTTCTTCATCAACGAATCGGACTCTGAGATGTTATACGTTGGTGGTGGTGCCGGTATGGCTCCGATGCGTTCACATTTGTACCATCTCTTTAAAACCTTGAAGACCGACCGAAAAGTTACCTATTGGTATGGTGGTCGTTCGAAACGTGAGTTGTTTTATTTGGATCACTTTTACAAATTGGAAAAGGAGTTTCCGAATTTTAAATTTTACTTGGCCCTTTCAGAGCCTTTGGAGGAGGATAATTGGAAGGTAAAAGAGGATATAGACGCTCCAGGTGACGGTTTTGTTGGTTTTATACATAATTGTGTCATTGATAATTATCTGAACCATCACGAATCCCCTGAAGATATTGAGCTTTATTTCTGTGGCCCCCCGCTAATGAACAAAGCTGTCCAAAAAATGGGTGAAGACTTTGGAATACCTGATGAACATATTAGATTTGACGATTTCGGAGGATAGGCCCGAATACATATGGTTACTCATAATACTATAAAATACAAGCCGATACCTTTCCGTATCGGCTTTTTCAGTTAAATGGAACAACGTAAACTTACAGCACAAGAATTGCATAACCTGGCTATGAATATCGTGGGGAAGGAGCTCGAAAAGAATGGCTACGAATTTTTGGCAGTGAATAGCGAGCTAAAGAAGAATCCACAATTCGTATGTACCAAGAATAAAGAAATGAGCTTTGTGGTCGTAAAAAGCATTGAATATCCTGGCGACCCAAAGGATATGGAATTTTTTAAGGCAGACCTGCATAAAATGCGTGACCATGCCTTAAAGTTTGAGGCGCGTACATTCTATGCTGCGGTCGGCTTGGTCAATTCAAAAGATTATAATTTACCGGTATATCTGAACGAAGCGTATGTGGTGGACTATGATGGGCTGGTTGAGATTAAATAATGTGGAATGAAGAAAATAGCAGTGTTTTTCGTTTTTATGGTATGTAGCTGTAGCCCTCCAAAAAATTGGGTGAAAAACCGGAATTTGGGCAATGCCTTCGGAACCACCTATTCCATAACATATCTTACGGCTAGTACGGTGGATTTTCAGAAAGAGATCGATTCCGTTATCAATGTGGTCAACCAATCGATGTCGACCTACATGCCCGATTCTGATATCTCAAGGATAAATGAGGGAAATTCAACGGTGATTGTGGATGATATGTTTAAAGAGGTTTTTGCGATTTCTTCCGAAGTGTATACTACTTCTCAAGGCTATTTTGATCCTACCATCGGAATTCTGGCGGATGCATGGGGTTTTGGTCCGGGAGAACAAATAAAACTTGACAGTGTCAAAGTGGATAGCCTACTTAATTATGTGGGATGGGACAAAGTTACGTTACGGGAGGACGGAACTATAAAAAAGCAAGACCCTGAGATTAGATTTGACTTTAACGCCGTCGCAAAAGGATATGCCATAGACAGGTTGGGGGCGATGTTAGCTACAAAAGGAGTTTCCAATTACTTGGTAGAAGTAGGGGGTGAGGTATTGGCAAAAGGCACCAATACTTTAAAACAAAAGCCGTGGGCAGTAGGCATTGATAGCCCTAATAATTTACTGAAGCGTGGTACTGCAGCAATTATCAATCTAAAAGATAAAGCGTTGGCTTCTTCTGGTAACTATCGAAAATTTCGGTTCGATGAAGAAACTGGCGAAAAGTATGTGCACACGATAAACCCGTTAACCGGTTTCACAAAAAATTCAAAAGTCCTTGCAGCGAGTGTTATTGCCGATGATTGTGCCACCGCTGATGCCTATGCCACTGCTTTTATGGCTATGGATTTAGAAGATTCCATTAGCTTATTGCAAAAAAGCCCCCACTTACAAGCTTATATCATCTATTTGGATGAAAATGATACGTTACAAACCTATTTGACCGATGGTTTTCAAAAACTTCTGGTAAAGTAGTTCATTTACGCACCAAAGGAATGATTTCCCCTTTTGCCAGTCGGTAACGGTCCACTTCCTCAGTGGTCAGTTTTGAGGTATAATCGACTTGTTCTACTTTGAATCCGGCATTTTTCAACTTGTCAAAATAATCTTTGCCGTAAATGCGAACATGGTCATATTGTCCAAAAATTCGTGCGCGTTCTTTTCTATCAGTGATGCTATCATCTTCAAAGGTAGTCTCGCGGCTTATGTCCTGTGGAATTTGAAAAATGCCCCAACCCCCTGGTTTGAGTACCCGGTAGAGTTCTTTCATCGCTTTGGCGTCATCGGGTATGTGCTCCAATACATGGTTACATAGAATAACATCGTAAGCGTTACTGTCAAAAGGAAGGTTGCAAATATCCGCTTTGACATCGGCTAGGGGTGAATTTAGATCCGTGGTCTGGTATGTTATGTTATCGAGCTTTCGAAAACGCTTGTAGAATGCCTGTTCAGGCGCAAAATGAAGCACTTTAAGTTCGTCTTTAAAAAAAATGGTCTCGTTTTTTAGGTATAGCCAAAGTAGTCGATGCCTTTCCAGTGATAAGGTAGATGGTGATAGTACCCCTTCCCTAGGGTTTTCATATCCGTAAGGCAAAAACTTACGAAAACCTTTGTTGTCGATGGGATCGACATACTTCTTGCCCTTTAGATAAAGGGCCAACAGTGGCCTTACCCAATAGCTTATTTTAATAAGCCAAGGCCGCGGAACAAGGTTCAGAAAGTATTTAAAGACTTTGGACACGTTTGAATGATTTAGTGTCTAAATTCTTCTTCCTCATTGGAAGTAACCCCCAAGGCATCATAGATATACTTAAAAGTGGATAGTAATTGTGGTTTTCCATCCACTAAGGCAACATCATGCTCAAAATGTGCGCTAGGTTTGCCATCAGCCGTCAAGATGGTCCATCCATCCCTAAGCTGCTTGATTCTTTTGGTGCCCATATTGATCATAGGTTCAATGGCGACGACCATTCCGTTTGCGAATTTTTTACCACGCCCCCTTTTTCCATAATTGGGCATTTGGGGGTCTTCATGGAGTTTTGTGCCTAGCCCATGGCCCACTAGTTCACGAACTACACCATAGCCATGGCTTTCACAATAGTTTTGAATGGCAAAACCTACATCACCAACGCGATTGCCTAGTTTGAATTCCCGTATTCCAATATATAGCGATTCTTTGGTGACCCGCAATAGTTTTTTGGTTTCTTCAGCTACTTCCCCAACTTCAAAAGTATATGCGTGATCACCATAATACCCATTTTTGAGCGCACCACAATCGACGGAAACCACATCCCCTTCTTTCAATTCTTCGTTATTGGGTATGCCATGTACTACTTGGGCATTCGGACTCCAGTTTAGGGTGTTGGGAAAATCGTACATGCCCAAAAAACCTGGTTCGGCCCCTTGTTCACGTATGAATGCTTCGGCCATTTTATCCAACTTTAACGGATTGGCTCCCGGTTTGATTTCAGAAGCCAGCATACCCAACGTTTTCGATACGACCAATGCGCTTTCACGCATTAATTCAATTTCTTCAGCTGTTTTGATTTTGACCATAGCCGCAAAGATACATGTAATTGAAAAATCTCAGGTAATACTTGGCATTTCGATTTACACGCCTACAATCGTTTTAAGCCCTTTAGCTGACTGCTGTCCGTAACCTCAAGAATACTAATGGCATAACCGCCGCCTGGGGCACAATACTGCGATAACTTTGACGAACTACTTACACGATACTTTTTGATATCGTATGCTTTTGGATTCTTTTTGTAATGCGCATCCTTGGCATCGCTATAGATGGTGGCAATATATTTTTTGTCATCATCCAAAAAGTCGAAAGCTATTTTAGAGGTTCTTGGTTCTTCATCGTTGGTACGACCTATGAACCAATTATTGCTTCCTTTCTCTTTTCGTGCGTAAGTGACAAAATCACCGGGTTCCGCTTCCAATACCAATGATGCTTCCCAATCTAGTGCGACATCTTTGATAAACTGAAAGGCATCAAGATGTTTGTTATAGGTTTCTGGTAGGTCTGCCGCCATTTGAAGGGGGCTGTAAAGGGTTACGTATAAAGCCAATTGCCGCGCAATGGTAGTATTTACCCAAGAGTTGTTCTGCGGATTGTATTTGCTGACGTCAGGCTCAAAGATACCTGGGGTATAATCCATGGGGCCACCAATCAACCGTGTAAACGGAAGTATGGTCGTATGATCTGGATTACTGCCCCCAAAGGCCTCATATTCCGTACCGCGGGCAGACTCATTACCGATCAAGTTCGGATAGGTCCTACTCAGTCCTGTTGGTCGCACCGCTTCATGGGCATTGACCATAATCTTGTAATCAGCGGCTTTCTTGAGTGCATATAAGTAATGGTTGATGGCCCATTGCCCATAATGATATTCCCCCCTAGGGATAATATCGCCTACGTAACCGCTTTTGACCGAATTATAGTTATTGTCAACCATGAATTGATACGCCTTGTCCATATGGCGCTCATAATTTCGTATGGAACCAGAGGTTTCATGGTGCATCATGAGCTTAACGTTTTTTGATTTCGCGTAATCCCGCAATTCAACTACATCAAAATCGGGATAGGGTGCTATAAAATCAAATACATAGTCTTTTGACTTTCCGAACCAATCTTCCCACCCCTCGTTCCATCCTTCAACCAAAACTTGATCAAAACCATGTTTGGCCGCAAAGTCAATGTATTCTTTTACATGTTGGCTGTTAGCGGCATGTTTTCCGTTTGGTTTCGTATCTGAAAAATTGGTTTTTCCCAGCTTTACACTTGGTATATCGGTATAGGCCCAAGAACTTTTACCGGTAATCATTTCCCACCATACCCCAATATATTTTACCGGCCTGATCCATGAAACATCTTGATAATCGGTTGGTTCGTTTAGATTTAAGGTGATATTCGATAATAAGATGTCGCCGGCATTTTTACTGGCAATGACCGTACGCCATGGGGTGTTTCTTGGGGCTTGCATATAGCCTTTATTTCCTACGGCATCAGGGGTCAAATGTGATGTTAAGGTGAAGTTTTTCTCATTGACGTCTAAATGCATACAAGAATATGCGATTAATGCTGCTTCATGGATATTGATAAAAGTACCGCTATCGGTCTTCATCATTAAGGCAGTTTGTACCCCCGTTTTGGAAAAGGGCGTCTGAGAGGCATTTGGTGTCACTGCCTTTTGCATTAGACTGGATACTTCAGAGAGCTTAGAAGTGGTATAATCATACTCTTGCGTATCGTAGTCCCCAGGAATCCAAAAGGTTTTATGGTCGCCGGTCATTGCAAATTCCGTTTGCTCTTCTTTGATTACAAAATGAGTAAGATTAGGTTGTTCTGGAAACTCATATCGAAAACCCAAGCCATCATCAAACAAACGAAAGCGGATGTTCAGTACTCGTTTTGTAGTTGGTTGCTCTAATTGAACAAGAAGTTCATTGTACTTGTTCTTAATGGTTTTTGTTTCGCCCCAAACAGGTTCCCATGTTTCATCAAAAGAACGGGTGCCTTCTTCCTTTAAGATAAAGCCTGACCGCAGCGATTGCATGTCTTTCAGATCAAAACCCAACTTACTTTTTGCAACGATGGTCTCTTCATTCAGATTCAATTGATAGGTCGGGATACCATCATCAAGTCGAAATTGAAGTTCAAAACTTCCGTTCGGGGATTGCAGTTGCTGTGCTATTGCCAATACGGGAACTAAAATGAGTATAAGCAGCGGAATTCTTTTCATAAGGCTGGTTTTATACAAGCGATTCTTGGGTCATGGCCTTTGGCTGTTCAACACCCATCAATTTCAAGATGGTAGGTGCGATATCACCCAAAACCCCATCCTTTATAACTTTAATATCGTTGTCAATCAAGATAAGCGGTACGGGATTGGTGGTGTGTGCAGTATTCGGACTTCCATCTGGGTTGATCATCGTATCACAATTGCCATGATCCGCTATCAGTAGGGTGGTATACCCATTTTCCAACCCTGTGGTTATAACGGCCTTCGCGCATTCATCAACGACCTCGCAAGCTCGAATAGCGGCTGGCATACTCCCGGTATGACCGACCATATCAGGATTTGCAAAATTCAAACAAACGAAATCCACTTCTCCTTTTTGTAATTCGGGTACGATGGCATCCCTGATATCATAAGCACTCATTTCAGGTTGCAAGTCATAAGTGGCCACTTTGGGTGATGGGCATAAAATTCGTTCCTCTCCTTCAAAAGGTTCTTCACGACCACCATTAAAAAAAAAGGTCACGTGTGGATACTTTTCGGTCTCCGCAATACGTATTTGCTTTTTCTGGGTTTTGGCCAAGGTGGCCCCGAGGGTGTCTTGAATATTATCTTTGTCATAAATGACCTTGATGCCCTTGAAAGATTCGTCATAATTGGTCATGGTCACGTAGTATAGATCACGTTTTTCCATAGCGAAGTCGACCAGATCTTGCTGGTGTAGTACTTGGGTAAGTTCACGACCGCGATCTGTTCTGAAATTGAAGAAGATGACCACGTCACCATCTTTAATAAGACCATCTTCATTTAATAGAATGGGTTCTATGAACTCATCAGTGGTTCCGTTATCGTAGCTAGCTTGAATAGCGGTCGAAACCGTATCATATCTATCGCCCTTACCTTTTGTTAAAAGGTCATAGGCTTTTTTGACACGTTCCCACCGTTTGTCACGGTCCATAGCAAAATACCGACCAATTACCGATGCCAATTTGGTATTCTTATCGGCACAGAAATCTATCAAATCTTCTAAAAAGCCTTTTCCGCTTTTTGGGTCAACATCACGACCATCGGTAAAAGCGTGCACAAATGATTTTTGAACGCCACTTGCATGCCCTGCTTTTATAAGCGCTTTCAAATGATTGATATGACTGTGTACCCCACCATCACTCACCAACCCCAGAAAGTGCACCGATTTATTTTCTTTAATGGCATGCGCAAACGCCGCCTTTAAAACTTCTTCGTCTTTCAGGGTGTTTTCTTGCACCGCCTTATTGATTTTTGCAAAATCTTGATAAACGATACGCCCTGCACCCAGGTTCATATGACCCACTTCACTGTTGCCCATTTGGCCTTCAGGGAGCCCAACATTCATTCCGTCGGTTCTTAAATCGGCATTTGCATATTTTGAATAAAGGGAATCGACAAAAGGGGTCTTTGCCTGTTCAATAGCTGAAACCTTGGGGTCTGGCGATTTGCCCCAACCGTCTAAAATCATCAATAGTACTTTCTTGTTCATTGCCTAAAGTTATACCTATCAAAAATAGGGGGTTTTGTGTTTTGCCCCTAGCATAAAAATGCTTTTTAATCAATGAATTTGTTAAAAAATTTAAGTTAAAACATTAGGGCGTGTTAAAGTTTGCATATTTAACTGTTAAGTCTGTAACAATGAACTATTTAGAAAGTCTATATTAATATCAATTATATCTATAATTCAAAAATTATTCATCATGAGAAAAACAATCCTAATTGTAGGCATGGGCTTTATGTTCTTGTTTACCGGCTTTATGGGTCACGCAACTGAAAACGGACCCGAACTTTATCGTAACCTAAAAGTGGTTTCCGCTTTTGAAATCAACTCTTTCTGTAAAGCTATTATGAAAGGGGATATTGATATCGTAAAAAAAATGATTGCCCTCGGTGAGGATGTCAACCAAAAATCCCTAGGGAAAACACCATCACATTATGCCGCTCGTTACAACAAACCGGAAATACTGAAACTCTTAATAGCCAATGGGGCTAATTTGAAAGCCAGGTGTGATAAGGGATACACGGTAAAGAAACATGCCGAACTTTCTGGTGCCCAAGAAGCCCTTGAGGTCATCAATACTGCTATGAAAAGATAAGTTGAAGTTTATTCATCCATCAAAAAACCCATTGTAGCTACAATGGGTTTTTTAGTGCTCTTATAGTGTTCAGGTAAAAGAGTCTATCATTAAAATTCAAATCCGGTAAAGGCCCGATACATGAAGGCATAAATAGCCATCGTCAACATAAAGGCACAAAAAACGGAATATATTTTTAAAAAGGTGACCAGATATTTCGGTTCACAATCGTCAAATGCCCTAAAATAGATATTCTTAAAATTCAATAGCGTTCCCATGCTGTCTATATTTAGATAGCAATAAGCGATTACATAAGGGTAATAAATCTGGGAGCGATAAAGTTAGAAAAATAAGTCGGGATACCCTAATATATCGTTGAAAGGTACTTATTTATCGACCTTGATACTTTATTATGGCTTCCTTGATTTTTTGAATGCGATTTTCTGGATCGGGATGTGTGCTTTGAAATTCTGGGGCACGATTGGGGCCAGCTGCCGCCTTTAGTATTTTCATGACCTCGATCATTTGATAGGGATCGTAACCTGATTGGATCATAAGAAGTACGCCAAGCTCATCACTTTCGAGCTCATCGCCACGGCCATTGGTCAAAAGTGTGTTTTGACCGATACCCTGTACAACACCCCCCATATCTGCACCAACCGTAGCACCCATGGTCAATGTTTGCCAGAAACTACTGTCAGCAATTCGTTCAGCAGAATGCCTACCGATCACATGGCCTATTTCATGGCCTAAAACCCCTGCTAATTGTGACTCATTAAGCTGTTTGAACAAGGCATAAGTGATAAAGCATTGTCCACCGGGCAATGCAAAGGCATTTATGGTTCGATCATCGGCCAATAAGTGAAAATCATATTGGTACGGTGTTTCCCTAGCGATACTATTGTTGACCAACTTTTTGCCCACTGCATCGACTAGGGCTTGCATACGCTCATCTGGGTAAAGGCCGCCATGTTGCTGCGCCATTTCAGGGGCGCTTTGAAGGCCGATGGCTATTTCTTGATCGGCCGACATGTTGATATTCTGAACACGACCCGTATACGGATTTTCCTCTTTGTTATTACATCGTTGAATAAAGGCAAATGCGACTATGGCCAAGCCAATAAAGATTCTGATTTTCCAGCTTCCCCTACTTCTCATGATCTTGTGTTCTTAAGATTGTTCAATATACAAAAAAGAGCACTATAGCAAATCTGGGTTAATGTCTAAAATATTGTTGTGGATGTAATTCTTTAAAAAACTCGTGGTAAAATGTTCTGCGCCCTCAAACGTTTCATTTTGAATCATTCGAAAAATGTTCTTTTTTCGAAATTGGGTCAGCATTAGTTTCGATAATGGTGCATAGCTGTAATGCCAAGGTTCGTACTTAAACCCTTTTCTGAAATAATCATCGGTATAGACCAGATAGAACCCAAATTTTTCAGCATTTTGATCCAACCACTTCTTAAAGGGTTCAAATGGACCCCCCTCTTCAAATTTTTCAGGCACCAAAACGTCGCCATTGACTTTTGGATATCCGTCAATAATATCGATATCCGTTCCCCAATGGTGTCTACTGGTACCGGGTATGGTAGAGTATTCAATGATTTTGGCAATAGCATCTATGGGTAACATGCCCTTTTCTTCGGTGTAGCTGATGTATTTTCGTTCCCAAATGGCTTCTTGTCTATAAAAGTCACGGTAACTTGAAATCATCTTAATGTCAAAACCAGCACTATAGGCCGCTTTTTTCATTAATACGAAGGCGTCATGGGCCTCTTTTCGAAGGTTTATTCCCTCTCCGTATAAATCAATGGTTGCCTTTCCTGTCAGTTCTACGATGGAGTATTCTTGGTCATTTTGGATTGTGGTCAAGGGAAAAGTGGTCATTGCCAAACTACCGATACCCGCCTTTTTGATAAAACTTCTTCTTTGCATTATTATTAATTGTACTATAACTGCATTATCACAACGCTTTATGAAGTGGTAATCGTATATAAAAGTACTAAGTAAATTGAAGAATCAACGGTCTAAGAAAAGAAAGCCCTGATAGTCCAGTCCTTCATCAAAAAGTGTGACGGTATAAAAATAGATTCCCTCAGGTAATCCATCCTCTCGGCTCAAGACGAGGTTATCTATATTTGAAACACCCCCGAACTCATTCACATAGTTGGCCATTTCAAATACTTTCTGACCAAAACGATTATAAATGAATACCTGATTTGCACCGACATCCTCGATTTCATCAAAAACCAAAAAGTCGTTGGTACCGTCGCCGTTGGGTGAAAGAAAATAATTGCCCAAGGTAGGGTTGTTTACGGCGAAGGTATCGGTGGGTAAAGGTGTGGTACCAAAGGTTATCGCCGCATAATCACTTGGCACAAATTTTTCGGAAACCAAAAACCCCTGGTTTAAATCACCACTAATAGCCGAATTGCCAATAGCAATCCATTGGTTGGAAGATTTTGACCAACCAACCAGAATGATTTCCTCGACGGAGGTGGCCAAATTATCAAGCGCGCTTCTGGGGTTCCAGCTTACCGTTACCACTGATGGCTGATCTGCTTGAATAATCCAAAATTCTTGGTCGCTTACAAAACCGATATCCCTAACGATATTATCAGTATCAAAACGTTCTGGGATGGATGTTGGGTTTGACGGATTCTCAAATAGGTATGCGCATAGCGCAAAATCATTGGAATCATCAGACTCTAATAACAATGGCCTTAACAGGGTCTCATCGCCAACTGGAAAAGAAAAAAAACGCTTATCGGTAATCGCCGCAAACCCGGTCACTTTTGCCACATCGTTCTCACCGATAAAAAAAGCATTTTGCTCGAAATTCAGGTAAACGGTTTCGTTACTAAGAACGCTCTCGACATTACCACCTATAAAATTAAAATTGTTGGTGATATTCAATGGGTTTTCCAATAAAAGATTGTTGGACAGGAAAATTTCGGCATCATAAATAGTTGGTGCTATAATGCCTTGCAATGCTATGGGATTGTCACCATAAAAACCAATCAGACCATCAGTTGTAGTAAACTCACTGTCATTGATGAAATTGGTATGAAAACCAATCTGGATATTACCATGTAGCTGTAGCCCTCCGCTATTGTAAAAGGCGGTTTGCCCCCATATCAATGGACTAGCTAATAAAAGAATACTGATAAGTATGTTTTTCATCTTAATTGGATTGCTCATTTTTCAAAAGCATTGCTTTTATCAATGCCATATCTTTTTTTAGGGCTTCCAATTCGATGTTCAAGGCGGTATTTTTTGATTGTAAGGCTTTAATTTTCTTTTCTTGCTCAATGGTATGGAGAAACAACTCTTCTATTTTTTCGAGGTTTTGTAAGTTGGACTTGCTTAAATTCCAATGTCCCTCTTTTTTTGCTTTTGCTGCTGAAGTTACCCCTGGTAAGTGTTTGTTCTTTTTAAGGAAATGCTCGATTTCTGACAAGCTTTTGAATGTATAGTCTTCATTTAAATTAGAAAAGCCATCAAAATAGTTTTGGAAGACATAATCGGGAACTACCATATTTCCATTCAGAATTATATCTGCCTGCACACTTAAGCCGCCTGTAGTTGTAATTCCTTGAGTAAAATCTGGAATTATTTTAAAGCCATCAATTGCCGCTGTAGCCGCTATGTCTTCGTTTAGAATAGAAGCATCTTCAATTTCATCAGAAGAAACAGCATCCGATTGAATTTCGCCAGCACCAATAGCGTTAAGTCCAATATCCCCTTGTGTAATTGAATTTGGGTCAATAATTCCTGTTGGCCCGCCAGAAACTGTGAAGGCATTAAATGCTGTTGTCACTTCTAAATCTGTTGCAAACGTAACATCAATTGAAGCATTATCTAAAAAAGCCCCACCATCACCACCTACAGAAATTATTTGGTCAGTATCAGTACTTACAATGGTTCCACCTCCCGTTGGGTCTATCCAGTCAGTTCCAGTCCCAGTTGAGGAAAGTATTTGTCCAGAAGTTCCAGATTCATTATTACTATCATAAAATTGACCTTCAACTCGTATATTGTTTGTCACGTGAAGTTGCTGGGTGGGTTCCGTAATTCCGATACCAACGTCTCCATTGTTTTTAATGGTCATAACGGCATCACTAATTTCTGGATTGTCAAAATTAGGTGAAGTATTTTGTAGGAAATGAAAATCCCCACGTGCGAAATTTTGTGCTGCTGTGTTATTTCTTTGGTAAACCAAAGCCCCTTTTCCAAAACCATCATTTTTTATTTCGGTAGAAAATAAGATTCCTGTAGAATGTTCGTTACCGTCATCTGCACTATAATTTGACAATTGCAAGGCATATCCTAAACCAGGAAAATTATCTGCTATTTGTACTTTGGCTTGAGAAGTTTGTGTATTTCCATCAACACCGATATACAAAGCTCCGAATGCACCTAGTCTTCCATTGGGATCCCAGTAAAATTCATTGCCGACTCCGGTCGGTGCAAAATCGGTATCATTAGCAAAAAACACTTCTCCCGCGCTAGACCCAACAAATGTTTCGGTGTTGATGTCCGCCAGCGGCACGGTAACGGTACCCCCCTCTGAGTCGGTGAGCGTCAGGGTATCATCGGTTCCATCGGCGTCGGTATCGGTGGTCGCCAGAGTGGCGTTGGTGGTATTCTCGTCGACCCCGGTATTGATGTCCGCCAATGCAACGGTAACTGTGCCCCCTTCGGAGTCGGTGAGCGTCAGGGTATCATCGGTTCCATCGGCGTCGGTATCGGTGGTTGCCAAAGTGGCGTTGGTGGTGTTCTCGTCGACCCCTGTATTGATGTCCGCCAATGCAACGGAAACGGTTCCCCCCTCTGAGTCGGTGAGCGTCAGGGTATCATCTGTTCCGTCGGCGTCGGTATCGGTGGTCGCCAAAGTGGCGTTGGTGGTATTCTCGTCGACCCCTGTATTGATGTCCGCCAATGCAACGGTAACTGTGCCCCCCTCGGAGTCGGTGAGCGTTAGGGTATCATCTGTTCCGTCGGCGTCTGTATCGGTGGTTGCCAAAGTGGCGTTGGTGGTGTTCTCGTCGACCCCTGTATTGATGTCCGCCAATGCAACGGTAACGGTACCCCCATCTGAGTCGGTGAGCGTTAGGGTATCATCGGTTCCATCGGCATCGGTATCGGTGGTCGCCAGAGTGGCGTTTGTGGTGTCCTGGTCCGCGCCCGTATTGATATCCGCCAATGCAACGGTAACGGTTCCCCCATCTGAGTCGGTGAGCGTCAGGGTATCATCTGTTCCGTCGGCGTCGGTATCGGTGGTCGCCAAAGTGGCGTTTGTGGTGTTCTGGTCCGCGCCCGTATTGATATCCGCCAATGCAACGGTAACGGTACCCCCATCTGAGTCGGTTAAGGTCAGGGTATCATCGGTTCCATCGGCATCGGTATCGGTGGTTGCCAGAGTGGCGTTTGTGGTGTTTTCGTCAGTAGCCGTGTTGATAACATCGATGTCATTTTGTAGTTCCTCTAATGCCAATTGCACATTATCCCCTGTAATCCCAGTTATGGGGTTTATATCAACTTCAATGGCATCTTGAATTTCGTTTTCATCATCGAAATCCCCATCTTGAATGTTGACCAAGGTATTATTCCCATTTGTAATCGTAACTTCAACACTTTCACCAGGAGTTCCGCCAGTTCCAATACCAAGATCCTGTTCATCGGTATTACCTCCACCGGCATTCAAGGCAGCTATATCAGTCTGTAGTTCTTCTAATGCCAATTGCACATTATCCCCTGTAATGCCGGTAATAGGGTTAATATCAACTTCAATGGCATCTTGAATTTCGTTTTCATCATCGAAATCCCCATCTTGAATATTGACTATGGCGTTATTTCCATTCGTAATCGTCACTTCAACACTTTCGCCAGGAGTTCCGCCAGTTCCAATACCAAGATCCTGCTCGTCCGTATTGGCTCCCCCTGCATTAATGTTATCGATATCGCCCTGTAATTCTTCCAATGCCAATTGCACATTATCACTGCCAATATTTCCGGTTGGAATAACCTCCACGTTATTGGCTATCAGCAAAGGATCTAAATCCACACCATTACCATTATCTATTTCAATACGATTGCCATTCAATGACAGGTTTTGTTCATCCGTTCCCGTATTGTTAAAAGGTGCTAAATCCACCCTGGTTTCAACCCCACTTTCGGTCAACACCAGTTCATCACCCTGTACTTCCGCATTCGTCAATCGTTCATTTTGGTCGCTCAAGTCATTGTCCAAGGCCAGATGGTCCGTAATTCTTTGGTCGTTGTTGGCAATATTGGTCACCAATTGGGAGTCATCGTAAAAAGCCCCATCAACGTCAGTGATGGCATTGTTGGGATTTGGACTGATCAACTCTACCGAGGTAATGAAGCCCGCATCATTGGTGAAATCATTGAGGGTAACCTGACTATAGTCCAATTGAAAATCCGCAACGGCATTTTCCTGCAGTTTTCCCTGGCTTACCGAGAGTGGTGCCAATTTGTCTTCGGTAATGGAATTTGGTGCAAAATCAACCCCTTGAATTGTGCTGTCAGCAATGTTCTCACCCGTAATTTGACCTACTTCGAAATTGAAATTGTTTCCGGTTTGGGTAATGGTAATCGTTTCGTTGAAGTTGATAATGGGGTCTGTGGTAAAGGTTTGTTCCCCAATCCCTTCTAAAGGGACGCTAACCGAATTGCCATCGCTATCAGTAAGCACCAATGCCTCATCGATTAACTCAAGGCTGACATTTGTGGTGTTTGCCTCGCTACAAAGGTTGACCCATTGTATGCCATCATAATAAAACACACATTGTTCATCGGTGTTGTAAACAATAGCCCCATTTAGCGGGGTAATATTTTGCATTTGTGCATCATTTACCCTTGAAATAACGAAGACCCTATTGTTGCTCTCCAATTCCAATAACGAAGATGCATCTATATTTTGTGGATTGTCACCAACTTTTACCTGCGCTTGAAGTAAGTGACCGGTAAGTAAGCATAGCAATATGCAGAAGAAATACTTTTTCATGACTAAGATTCTAAATAAAATTGGGGTGCTCAAAGCATCACAAAAATAATAGATCGACCGATTGGAGCTAATTTTATAGGTCAAAGTATAAAAGTGTTCGCTGAATGGGATTCAAGAATAGATTCAAGGCGTATTCCCAAGAATTAACAAAAGTTTACAGTGCCAATTTTTTTTATCACAAAATGTATAATTTTCTTTATCAAATTGAATTCGAAAACCACCATATGAAAATCCGATTTTTAGCAATTTTTTTGTTTTCTTGCCTGATTAGCGCCTATGCCCAAGATGATGGTCGTCAACCCCTTAGGGGAAAGGTTTTATATCGTGGGAATAATGTCGTGAACGAGAACGTCATCAACTCTACTTCTGAAACGGCAACAATTACCAATGAACAGGGGCAATTCATGATTCGTGTAAAAGAGGGCGATCAGTTGGTATTTACCGCAGTCAACTATGAATTGGAAGTTGTGGTCATCACCAAAGCAATTTTGGAGAACAATCGCTTGGTGGTCGAGGTTACCGAAAAAGTGACCGAATTGGATGAGGTCGTCGTAGGGCCAGAGAACCAGCAGAAATTCATAGAGGTCAAAAATGAGGACCTCAAAGAGTTTGAATATGAGATCGATCGTTCCACCGAGGTTGAAAATATAGCATACCAATCACAAAATGATAGAATTCAAGGACGATTGAATTTCGTAAATATCTTTAAGGCCATTTTCAAATCCCGCAATGAGAACGGTACTGAACGCGAACCATTAAAGGTCAGTGAGGTTTTGCGTCAGGTATATGACGATGAATTTTTTGTGGTAGACCTGAAGTTGCCCCAAGATAAAATAGATGCATTTTTATTGTACTGCGATGATAAGATGGGTGCCCAGTCCCTGTTGAAAAAGGAGAATGAGTTTCAATTGATCGATTTCTTGGTGACCCATAGCAAGACCTACCTCGCTGAGTTGAATGAAGAGTAGTCTCTTTCTTTTTTTTTTAAGTTTGGGTTTTTTGACTTCGGCCCAGACTTTTGGCCCCAAAATGGTGAAAGGGGTGGTTACGGCTAAAGATAAAGACGTCACAGGGGTGGTAATTCAAAATATCTCTACAGAGAAGGCGACAATTACGGATTTTGAGGGAAATTTTTCAATTCTTGCCAAACTCAATGATACCCTGGTTTTTTCGGCAATTCAATTCAAACGAAAAATAATACCCATAAGCCAAGAGTTGCTTCAAAGTACGACAATAACGATTCCGATGGAAGAATTCGTTAATGAGCTTCGCGAGGTAGTGGTCAATCCCTATAACTTATCGGGGCGTCTTGATGCAGACCTGAACGTACTAAAATTGGAAAAAGATGTCAGTGCCGAAGCCTTAGGCCTGCCTAACGCCCATCAAAAGATACCGACCCAAAGTGAACGTCGCCTACAACAGGCTACTTACGGGAAGTTTAATTTAGGCATGATCCTAACCCCACCCTTAGATCCTATAATCAATGCGATTACAGGAAGGACCAAGATGTTAAAGAATCGTGTAAAAATTGAGAAAACCTATGCAAGAACCCAGCAGGTACAAAATTTGTACGTAGATTCCCTTTTTGTGACGGAATTGAAAATTCCGTTTGAAAAAATTGATGATTTTATGTATTTCTGCGAAGTTGACCCCAATTTTCAAAAAATGGTTGCTACTAAAGACGAACTGAGGATATGGGAATTTTTAATGCAAAAAAGTAGTGCCTACCGTGAAAATAATGACTTGGATTAGGTTATCGCCCTTCACACGGAAGGTTTGGGACTATAATTATCTAAAATGGCACGTATATTGCTAAAATGAATATGCAAATTAGTCGAATGAAAAAATATTTTTTACTCTTTTTAATCGTACCACTTTTGAGTTTCAACATTCATAAGTTTTATGTGAGTGTTACCAATATCACATACAATGAGAAGGATGAAAGTTTTCAAATTACCTCGCGTATTTTCATTGACGATTTAGAGGCCTTATTACTTGAACGTTATGGTATTAAAGGCAATCTCGGTACAGATGGCGAACCTCCATTGGTAGATGACTACATAGAAAAGTATCTCAACGCTAAATTATTGTTGACCCTAAACGGGGAAAATAAGGGCTATACCTTTTTAGGCAAAAAGTATGAGAATGACCTTGTAATATGTTATTTGGAAGTTGAAAATGTGGATTTGGCCGCCTTGAAATCAGTGACCGTACAAAACGAATTGTTGACCGATTTGTACGAAGAACAAAAAAATTTGGTACACCTAAAAATGAGGGGTAAAAAAAAGAGTTTTGTATTAATAAAAGAGAATAATAAAGGAATGTTAAACTTGTAGGCATTCCTTAATGAATCGTTAAAAAAGAAGTATTTTTCGCTACTTAAAATCAATAGAAAATGAATAAAATCAAGTATTGTTTCGCTTCATTTTTCTTCTTGTTCGCCGCAATGGTATTCGCACAGGAAACGGAAGAAAAAGAAGGGCGCGAACCGGGTCATGTAAACCAAAGTAGATTCAAGCAGTTGTATGAGGAGTTTTCTACGCCGAATACATACAGATCGGCATCAGGTGCCCCCGGACCTGATTACTACCAACAGCAGGCCGATTATAAAATGGATATCACCCTTGATGATAAGAATGCCAAAATCTATGGGGAAGAAACCATTACATATACCAACAACTCACCCGATGACCTTGAGTTTTTATGGGTGCAACTAGATCAAAACGTACGGGCAAAAGATTCAAAATCGCCATTGCGAAATGGTAATGGGGTCAATATAGCGTACACCGCAGGTAATTTTGCGCAAACCTATGTGACTGAGCCATTTGATGGAGGTTTCAATATTGACTGGGTAAAAGATGCCTCAGGCAAACCACTTTCGTTCACGATCAATCAGACCATGATGCGCATCAATATTCCGCAAGCATTGAAGAGTGGTGCTTCTACCTCTTTTTCGATAAAATGGTGGTACAATATACCTGACCATACGGTCAATAGGGCCCGTTCCGGCTTTGAATATTTTCCAAAAGATGGTAACCGTGCTTACGTTATTGCACAGTTTTTCCCTAGAATGGCGGTTTATTCTGATGTTGAGGGATGGCAAAACCACCAATTTTGGGGCAGTGGGGAGTTCGCTTTGCCCTTTGGAAATTATGAGGTCGATATAACGGTGCCCGCAGATCATGTGGTAGATGCCACTGGCGTACTTCAAAATAGGAAAGAAGTGTTCACTAAAGAGATGATGAAACGCTATGATCAAGCTAAAAAATCATACGACAAACCCGTAGTAATCGTCACACAAGCTGAAGTAGAGGCCAAAGAGGGCTCTTTCTCTGAAAAAACGAATACTTGGAAGTTCAAGACGGAGCCAGGCCAAATGGTCCGTGATTTCGGTTTCGCAACCTCGCGTAAGTTTATTTGGGACATGCAAGCCGTTAAAATTGGAAACAGGGATGTAATGGCGGTTTCCATGTATCCTAAAGAGGGTAATCCATTGTGGGAAGAGCAATCTACCAAGGCGGTTGTACAAACCTTGAAGACCTACTCAAAGTTTACCTTTGATTATCCTTATCACAAGGCCATATCGGTGCATGCTAAAAATCAGGGAATGGAATATCCAATGATATGTTGGAACTACGGACGGCCAAATGAGGATGGCACGTATTCAGACCGTACCAAATATGGTATGATCAGTGTGATCATTCATGAAGTAGGTCATAACTTTTTTCCGATGATCGTGAATTCAGACGAACGTCAATGGGGTTGGATGGATGAAGGCTTGGATACTTTCATGCAATATCTCGCTGAACAGGAATTTGGCGAGAACTATCCTGATGTAATTGCACCAAACGACAAATATCCTTCGAGAAGGGGAGAAGCGGCGAAAATAGTACCTTATATGGCCGGTGATCAGAGCTATATATCGCCAATTATGTCAAACCCTGAGAACGTCTATCAACTAGGGCCGAATGCTTATGGCAAACCTGCAACCGCCTTAAATATATTACGGGAAACCGTTATGGGCAAAGAGTTGTTTGACCATGCCTTCAAGACCTACTCCAAACGTTGGATGTTCAAACATCCGACCCCTGAAGATTTCTTCAGGACCATGGAAGACGCTTCTGCCGTAGATTTGGACTGGTATTGGAGAGGTTGGTTCTATACCACTGATTACGTCGACATTGGTGTAAAAGAGGTCAAGAAATACTACGTAACCAATGAGATCACTAAAGAAATGAAAGAGTATATGGCTGCCCGTAACCTAACGGCAGCTGATCTACCACCATTGGTTTATCTTGCCGAAGAGCGTAGTGAAGACTTCAATGAGGATTTAAAAGGAAAAGCACCTTCTGAAGTTTCCCAAAACCTGAATGAATTCATGATGGATAACTTGACAGCCGAAGAAAGGGCACAAGTACAAGAACCCAAATATTTTTATGAGGTCACTTTTGATAAGCCAGGGGGTATTCCGATGCCATTGATCGTGGAATATACGTATGCGGACGGAACAAAAGAGAACATTACCTATCCTGCAGAGATATGGAGAAAGAATGATGCCGAGGTGAAAAGGGTGATTTCATCACAAAAAGAGTTAGTGGGTATTGTAGTCGATCCAAAATTGGAAACGGCCGATATCGACACGACAAATAATGCTTGGCCCATTAAAGAAGAGAAATCTGACTTTGACCAATTTAAGGAAAAGGTCAAGGGCAAATAAGACCAAGTAGAATTAGTTACGGCCCCAACCCTCTCGGTTGGGGCTTTTTTTTAGCCCTTTTATTTGTATCTTGGTGATATGAAAAAGAATGCCATTGCCCTATTTATACTGTATTTCATACTCACTATTTTATCTTGCAGTGATGATGGGGAAACGGATGATTTTGAGTGTAATTGTAGTTCAGATATAACCAATTTATCATTTACGGGGTTGGAAGCGGAGACCTTCAAATTGCCACCGCAGTCTGATGATATGCCAATTCGGATTTTGGATAGTATTGCCAAAGCGGATTTTTTACTAAGGGTTTCCTTCCCGTTCGAACAAAGACAAGTTGGGTTGAAAAACTTACCTACCCAGGGCTCTTTTGGTTTCTCATCGGCCTATGCCTGTAGTTGTGTTTTCTTTGTCAACATCAATAATAAGGTCGAGAATATCCAAATTTTACAGAAAATCGATGAAGAAGTAGGCTTTATTCCCATAACGTCTGCTTTTCGTGTAGAAAATTTTATGGAGTTCGAGGGGGACTTATTGACTATTGATGAAGCGTTGGAGGCTACTCGATTGCTAGAGGATAATCTAAGCTTTATCAATCAATATGATTTTAGGATCGGTGATGGTGGGATGGTATCTGAAAGCGCCGCTTTTAAAATTGTGGTGGGGTTTGATGATGGAACTTCGCTAGAAAGGGAAACATCAATAATAAACTTCTTTCAATCCTAATCAAATACTATCTTTGCGCTATGCAATTTTTGTTTATAAGTGGAGGTGAAATTTTCTTTATCATGTTTGTCGTGGTCATGGTATTTGGTGCTGATAAGATTCCTGGTATTGCCAAAGGCCTTGGCAAGGGTATGCGCCAGTTACGTGATGCTACCGATGATATCAAACGTGAGATTCAGAAGAGTGCCGAAAAACAAGGTATGGATACCGATTTTGCCAAAGATATCAAGAAAGAGCTCGATGAGGTAAAGAAAAATGTAGAGGACGTAACAGGAGCCGTGAAAAGAAGTTCCAAGTAAGATGTTGGAAGCGTTGCTCAAATGGGACCGCGAAACCTTTGTGTACCTCAATAGCCTAGGCCTCGAAGAGTATGATATATTTTGGTCTACGGTAACCAGTATAACAACTTGGATCCCCTTATTTTTTATTTTCATTTTACTGTTCTTTTTAAAATATCCTAAAAAGGAGGCCTTTATCAAGTTGACTACCGTATTGTCACTCGTCGTTTTCGTGATAGTGATTACCAATCTCACTAAGATTGGGGTTGCCAGGTTACGACCAAATAATGACGTAGAGATCAATACCTTGATTCGTATTTTAAAAAGCCCGACGGATTATAGTTTTTTTTCGGGCCATGCATCCAGTTCATTTTCAATAACAACCCTAATGGTACTTCTACTTTGGAAGAAGGTAAAATGGTCCCTACTGTTTTTTATTTGGCCCATCTTGTTTTGTATGAGTAGGATTTATGTGGGGGTACATTTTCCGTTGGATATTATTGTAGGGGCCGTTATAGGCACCTTGTCGGGAATTTTATTCTACAGAATTTACCGATACTTCTTTAAAAAACATGAATTGTTGTCTTAGACCACCCGGCTAAGTGTAAGGCCATCCCTTATAGGTAAGATAACGGTCTCTACGCGAGGGTCATTTTTAAGTTTCGCATTGTAATTCAAAAGTGCTTCGGTTGTTTTATCAGATTTTTTTAAGGGTTCTATGACCTTTCCAGACCAAAGTACGTTATCTGATAGTATGACACTTCCGCTCTTAGTTTTCTTGATAACCGTTTCAAAATAACCCTCGTAATTTTTTTTATTGGCATCAATGAATATCAAATCAAAGGTTACATCCATCTCAGGTACGACTTGAAGCGCATCGCCTATGTGTTGAACGATTTGGTTTCCAAAACCACTTCTGTCGAAATAATCGCGTTGTATGGGGTATAATTCCTCATTGACATCAACGGTATGCAAGACGCCGTTTTCTTGTAGGCCTTCTGCCAAGCAGATTGCCGAATAACCCGTATACGTACCAATTTCCAAAATAGCTTTCGGCGCTATGATCTTTGATAATAAACTGAGTACCCTGCCCTGAAAATGCCCGGTTATCATGCGCGGTTGAACCACTTTTAGATGGGTCTCACGAGTGAGCTCTTGTAATAACCCCGGCTCAGGTTCGGTGTGATCATCAATATATTTTTCAAGTAGTTGTGATAAGAAATGCATGAAAAACTTTCGGTAAAAATAATCAAATATGCCTTATTTTAGATTCATGAAAAAGCTCGTTATTCGTGATGCCCAAAGTGCCGATTTAACCACCTTGCTACGCTTTGAACAAGAACTGATCAAGGCTGAGCGTCCTTTTGACCCTACAATCGCAAAGGATCCTGTAAGTTATTATAATATTGAAGATTACGTCAATAGGGACGATGTGAAAATCGTCGTCGGTGAAGTTGATGGAACCCTGGTAAGTTCAGGTTATGCCTTAAAGAAAGAAGCACGACCTTATTTAGATCACAAGTATTACGGTTACCTAGGTTTTATGTATACCATACCGGCCTACCGCGGTAAGGGTATCAATCAAAAGATCATTGCCGAATTGGTATCATGGTGTCATGGTCAAGGATTGATGGAAATCAGATTGACGGTTTATGATGAAAACTTGCCGGCTTTAAGGGCGTATGAAAAAGTAGGATTCAAAAAACATATCTGTGAAATGCGGATAGTTTGATTCGGTAACCGTAATTTTAACGAAAATTGAGCTATGCAATTCGAGAATTCATTGGCTTTTGCACAAAAACTTGATAAGGAAGATCCTTTGGCGTCATATAGGGCCCAGTTCCATTATCCACAAGTAAACCATAAAGATGTTATCTATTTCACCGGTAATTCACTTGGCCTACAACCTAAAAATGCCAAGGATTATATAGATAACGTTATGATAGATTGGGCAGAAATGGCCGTGGAAGGGCATTTTTATGCCGATAAACCTTGGTGGGACTATCATGAACGTTTGGCAGCACCATTAGCGAAAGTAGTTGGGGCAAAGAAGGAAGAGGTCACCGTGATGAACACGCTTACCGTCAATCTACATTTGTTATTGGTGTCTTTTTACAGACCTACAAAAAAGCGGTTTAAGATATTGTGCGAAGAAAAAGCTTTTCCCTCTGATCAGTACATGCTTCAAAGTCAAGTTCGTTTTCATGGCTTAGATCCAAAAGAGGCCATTGTTGAAGTCAAAAAAAGGGATGGGGAACAACATTGGCGAACCGAGGATATCGTCTCAAAAATAAAAGAACTCGATGATGGGTTGGCATTGGTATTGATTGGGGGTGTAAATTATTATAACGGACAAGTTTTTGATATGGGTACCATTACAGCTTCAGCTAAGGGTGTAGGTGCCTTTGTCGGATGGGATCTCGCCCATGCAGCAGGTAATATTGAACTGGACCTGCATAATTGGGATGTGGATTTTGCCGCTTGGTGTAGCTATAAGTATATGAATAGCGGACCCGGTAATGCAAGTGGTGTTTTTATACATGAACGGCATTTGAATCGAAAAGATATTCCCCGTTTTGAAGGTTGGTGGGGTACAAAAAAAGAAACAAGGTTTTTGATGAAACCCGAATTTGAGCCGATGGAAAATGCGGATGCTTGGCAATTGAGCAATGCACCCATTCTGGCCGTGGCCCCTTATTTAGCTTCTCTGGCGCTATTTGAAGAGGTAGGTATGCCAGCTTTGCTCAAAAAACAAAAGTTGCTCACCACATATTTAGAGTTTATTTTAAATGAGGTGGATAAACAGGTCGAAAGTACTTTTGAGATCATCACCCCCAAAGAGCGGGGTTGTCAACTTTCCGTCTTTTTGCATGGTCAGGGCAAATCTTTATTTGACTATCTAATGAAAAATGGGGTTATTACCGATTGGCGTGAACCCAATGTTATACGATTGGCACCTGCCCCTTTCTATTGTTCTTTCGAAGATATGTATCGGTTTGGTGAAGTTTTGAAAGCGGGAATTCAATCAAAATAAATTAACCTTTGTGTTTGCCGATTTATGAAGTCACTCCAGCTCATACTATCAAACCCCAGATATTTTGCTCCAGCTTTTGTTTTTACTAGTTTGAATATCTGGTTTGGGACATGGGCAATATATATTCCATCTGTGAAGGAGAAATTACAGATTGATAAGGCAGATTTAGGTATTGCCATTTTCTTTTTGTCCTTAGGGGTATTCGCTATTTTTCCATTGGCCTCAAAAATCATCAATAGGTTGGGGGTTGGTAGGGCTACCTGGCTGGGCGTTGTTCTTAATAGTATTACGGCCCTTTTGCCCCTACTGGCACCGAACTACTATTTACTTTGTGCTTCATTGTTTCTTTTTGGTACCTCAAATGGATTGACCGATATCGCGATGAATACCTTGGTTACCGAGATTGAAAAAGAAGATAAAAGGAATTTCATGTCGGCCGCACATGGTTTTTTTAGTTTAGGTGGGGTTTTAGTAGGGCTTGGCAGCTTATTGATACCCGTGATCAACAACCCATTTCTTCATATGCTGTTCACTGTAATTTTGGTCTTATTGGTCAATTTCACGCTTAAGAAAAAGTACTATTCCATAGAGGCGGCCCCTATTCAAAAAGAACCCCTTAGTTTAAATCTTTTTAAACCATTATTCGTATTGGGTATCATTGGCTTTGTAAGTATGGGCAGTGAAGGGGCCATTGTAGATTGGAGCGCCCTTTACCTGAAGGAAATAACCTTGGCCCCCGAGTCACTCATTGGAGCGGGATTCTTGGCCTTTTCGGCTATGATGACCTTGGGGCGTTTTCTGGGGGATGGAATTAGCCAACGCATAGGTTCTGTTAAATTGGTGGCCCTGGGTGCGTTGATCGCTATTTTAGGATTCATCATGGTGTTGTCAACAAATACGGTTCTGGCAATATTTGGCTTTGCCCTAAATGGTTTGGGTTTTTCCGTTATGGTACCTGAATTGTTCAGAATTGGGGGTAATGTAAAAGGCGTTGAATCATCACAAGGTGTTGCTTTTATCGCCGGTACGGGATATTCTGGGTTTCTGCTTGGCCCCGTCATTCTAGGTTTTTTAGCCGAGGGTATATCTTTGAAAGCAAGCTTTTGGGCGTTGTTGATATGCTCGCTTATCATACTATTGGCAACTTTTAGGCTATATCGAAGAGGTTGATTATTCCTTCATGGTCACGGTTACACTGTCGAAGAAAAGGTTGAAGTTTTCATTGACTTTTTTATGGTCTAAAGCAAATTTGAACCCATCTTCCATCCTATAATTCTCCCAAGTGGTAGTCATTGAAGGATCTGATTGGTTACTTTCCCTAAATACCCATTCGCGTATTAAAAAATCATCCTCAAAATAAAAATCATAGGCATCACCCGGTGTATAGCCCCCTTCAGTGCCATAGACGATAGTGAGTTTTTGCATTGGTTTTTTGCTAATGGGGGCGGTATCGCTTTTGATATGGGTGTATTCAAAATTAGATGCATCCCAAATCAAGTTAAATGGTGCCAATAACCAATACCGGTCATTGATAAAACCTGCATTGGCCTTCAATGCCATACTATCCATGTTCCTGCGATTGTAAACTAAGCTATCATTACCAGAGATGTAGGTTACTTCATTACGTTTTGGTTTCCATACCCAAGAACGTTCAAAATGGGTAGAATCCCTATCTACATTAAAGGTAAAGGCTATTTCTGAAACACTTTTCCAGTTTTCATAACCATGGGCACTTGCTATTTTTTCAAGTACCGTAGGTACCAACACTTCTTTTGGCTTTTCTTCTTTTCTATCGGTTTTACAGCCTGAAATTAGAAGTAGCCCCAAAATAAAAAACGGATATAAATCTTTCATGTCTCGGTTTTGTTCAAATATACCCTGATTTCAATTATCTTGAAGACCATATAAAAACAAAATAGGTGACTTTTTTAAAGCGTTTGTTTCTAATTCTTATAAATCAAGATAAGAATTCATTGAAAACGGACGATCCTTATCATCAACTTACCGATGAGGTGTTGGTAGCGAAAATCGTAGCAAAGAACGATACCTTGCTTTTCGGTGTTTTATACGACCGTTATGCCAAAATGGTATATAATAAATGCTACGGTTTTTCTAGGTCTCAAGATGAGGCTGAAGACTTGACCCAAGATGTTTTTTTGATGTTGTTTGTGAAGTTGGCCTCTTTCAAGGAAAAATCCAAATTTTCTACTTGGTTGTATTCATTTACCTATAATTTTTGTGTGAATTATGTCAATCGAAACAAACAGCGAAAGATGAGTGATAAGTCCATACCAATGGATGATGCTGAATATAAACTGGCTGATGAGGTGCCCGATGAGAGTATTTATGAGATGAAGGCCAACAAATTGGAAAGCGCTCTGAATCTTATTAGTGCAGAAGATAAATCAATTCTTTTGCTAAAGTACCAAGATGGGGCATCGATAAAAGAATTGAGTACGCTATTTGAGATAGGGGAGAGTGCCGTTAAAATGCGTTTAAAGCGCGCGAAAGCAAAACTATTGGAAACCTATAATACGCTAGGGGATGACAAATGAATTTGACAATCCGTTCAGTCAACTGAACAGAAACCTACGGGAAGTACCGCCAGAGATGCGGCAAAAGGTAATGAACGACATTGCAATTGCAAAGCTTATATTGGATATGGCCGTATTGGTCACATCCAATTACTCGTCTATAATTTCCGGAATGTTTAAGACCAACAAGAGAAAATAACCAAATAAAAACAAACAAAAATGGAAAAATATAAAAAAGTACTATCAGACAGTCTCGGTGATATGTTGGAAAATGTCGTGCAGCTTTTGCCCCAATTGATTATTGGCGTCTTGGGCTTAGTGGTTGCATGGTTACTTCTAAAGATCATATTGTTCGTGTCAAAACGTATTTTAAAGGCAGCCAAAATAGATGCACTTTCCAATAAAGTGACCGAAGCGAAGTTGTTTGGTGAAAAAGAAATAAAAATAGATTTATTGAAAATTACCTTGTCAACGGTCAAGATTCTTTTGATCTTATTTTTCACTATTGTCATTGCAGAGGTTATTGGACTTACCGCAATATCTGAGGGTATTATTTCGATTTTAGGTTATTTACCCACTTTGCTTAGCGCTATATTGATTTTTGCAGGAGGTTTTTATTTGGCTACAGTAGTTAAAAAAGCAGTTTTGGCACTTTTTGATTCAATGGGTATTAGTGGCTCCAAGATTATTAGTGGCATACTGTTCTATATGATTACCTTTTTCGTTTCGATTACGGCATTAAATCAAGCGGGTATTGATACCGCTATCATTACCAGTAATTTCACTATGATCTTGGGTGCTTTTTTGTTTGCCATGGCCCTTGGTTTTGGGCTAGGTTCAAGGGAGGTTTTTGCCGATGTCCTGAAAATGTTCTATACCCGAAAGAACTATATGGTGGGCGATAAAATTAGTATCGGTGACTTAGAGGGAACCATTGAGGCTATTGATAACATGACGATGACCTTAATGACCGAAAAAGGTAAAATAGTGATTCCCATCAACGAGATCGTATCGAATAGGATCCATATAAAGAATTGAAAAGAGTGTATTTTAACGTCATCTAGAACCTGCCTGGCCAGCAGACAGGCTCAGTCGAGAATTTCAACTTTTTGATTCTGAACGCATCTTAACTGTGCTTGAGGTGACAAAAGGTTTGATAAAAATCCTTACGGATACACTTTTTGACCACTATTTTGACACGTTGTTCCGGGTAACTAGTGTTCCTTTGAGTTGAACTACCGGAAATTCCGTTCTACGGTTCAATTCCAATTCTTCTGGAGGACAATCCGTTTTGCTATTACACTCATTTACCGGCATTCGTTTGCCAAAACCTTTATATGATAGAATACGATGTTTTGCAATTCCATTACCTACAAGGTATTCGTAAGTTGATTTTGCCCTTCTTTCCGATAGTTCATCATTATAAGAATGACTACCTACTGGATCGGTATGCGATTCTAATTTTATGACCATTTCTGGGTAGGTCTCTTTCATTAGTTTTATGACCTTATTAAGCTCAAGGGCTGCATCAGGTCTAATGGCTGCGTTATTAAAATCAAAATAGATCTTTTTGAGACCGGCCAATAATTTTACATCGAGAACAGGCTCCAATTGAATATCCTGTTTGATAAGTTTGGTGGCCCTGTCAATTGTTTTAGTACTGAAGTAGACACTTTTATGTGGATGTGTACGCCGAACTGCCTCGATTCTATAGTTTTTGTTTCGATTGATCAATAATTGGTATTCACCGTTTTTATCAGTAGTGGTTTTTGACATTAATTCACCGGTTGCTTGATCATAAATCGAGATTTCAACACTATCGAGTGGTTTTAAATTAACCGCATCGGTAACAACACCCTCAACAGTTAAAGAAGGTATGAACCTAAATTTGTAAATATCATCGCTACCTTTTCCACCTTTTCGGTTCGAACTTACATAACCATCTATTCCATTATCTAAGGCATAATACCCGAAATCATCTTTTTCACTATTCAATGGTTTACCAAGGTTAACCACTTCTTTTATTTGCCCAGTAGAATCTGCCACAGTGGCAAAGACGTCCAATTGTCCGAACCCCAAGTGTCCATCTGAAGAGAAAAATAATTGTCCTTCATTATTGATATAAGGAAACATCTCATTTCCGGAAGTGTTGACTATCGGACCTGCATTAACAGGTTGCCCAATACCACCCCTAGGGTGTATTTTGCTATAATAAATGTCAGTCCCCCCATAACCTCCTGGGCGATCGGACGCAAAAAACAATAGGGTTCTTTCCGTATTTATTGAGGGGTGGCCCGTAGAATAGTGATCGGCATTGGTCTTTAAATTACGCGTAACCTTCCATTCGCCATTTATTCTTTCTGCTTTGTAAATCTTCAGATTGTTGAGGTTTTCAACTTCTTTGTCCTCTTTTTTCTTGGTATGGAAGCCTTCTTTATTCTGAAAATAATTATTTCTGGTAAAATAGATTACGGTATCATTTTTATAATCGGTCGAGAAAACCAAGGAGCTTTCATGATATTTCGAATTCACTCCCCCTTCAAATTTTTTTGGTGTTGCGATTGTGTTTCCTTCGGGTACGTAGTAAATATCTAACCAAGGTTCATTGTTCCAGTCATACAACTTGTCATTTTTACCGTTTTTTCTACTTGAACTGAAGTAAAGCTTACCGTCATGTAGAAAAGTGCCGAATTCGCTGTATTCCGTATTGAAGCTTACTGGTTCGACTTCATAACGTTCCCTACTATTGAATACAATGGAAGCTAAGTTTCCATCTTTTAAAAACTGTTTTATCCTCGAGTCATTTTTATGGTACTTTTTGTATTTCTTCAACCATTTTAACGCCTCTTTTTCTTCACCAGAGCTTTTAAGGGCCATGGCATATTTAAAATAAAAGTTGGTAGGGGTATCGCTATGCTCAATAAACCTTTTGAAGTACGGTATTGATTTTTCAAAATCCCTCAATAACAGGTAGCACTCTGCCAATCGCTGAAATGCATGACTTTCATTGTGCCCATCAACCACCATTTGCTCGTACTTCGGAATCGCTTTGGCGTAGGCAAATTTATTAAAGAGTTCATCGGCTTCTTGATGTCTATCTGATTGCGCAAAAGCAACGGCATGAGATAGTACTAAGGTCAATGTGGCAAGGAAGATATTCTTTGATTTCATAATGTCGTTTTAAAAATATCTAGGTGATTTATATAAATCGGTCTTTTTGACCATTCTTGGTTCAAAAATCAAGATGACCTCGTGGGTTCCCCCGGTGTAGGGCCTTATATTCCCGGTTGGTAAATCATAGGCGTATCCTAATCTGATGTCTTTGGTTACTTGATAATCTAGATAAGCGCCAAAATTAGAGGCATCGTTAAAACGGTATGAGGTTCCGGCCCAGAATTTTTCATAGAATAAAAAGCCAGCGGTCACATCGTAAGTAGCTGGGGCCCCATTGGTGAACTTGGTAATAATAGAGGGGCGAAACTTGATATCCAATGATAAATCGAGTACCAGACCACCGATACCATAATAACTTATTCTTTCGAGTGCTTGAAACTCCCCCTCGTTCAAATCTGCGTTTACTATTCTCGGTGAAGAGATCCCGGCGTACCATCTATTCGTAGTTACATATACCCCCGCTCCAAAATTTGGTCTCCAACTGTTGAAGTTGGCATTGAAGAAAGGGTCGTTTACATCGGGGTTTTCAAGATTGTAATTCGTAAAACCTCCTTTTAATCCAAAAGATAACTTTGCTTCAAAGGAAATGGGAACGGTATAAGAAAAATCACCATATACATAATTAGTGCTTTCAAAACCCAATTGGTCGGTAATGTAAGAAAGGCCCAATCCGATTTTTTCATTGTTTAAAGGGGTGTGGAATGAAAATGTACTTGTTACGGGATTGCCATCCAAACCTGCCCACTGGTTTCGGTGTAAGGCAGTAAGGTTTATGGTTTCCCTGCTACCCGCATAAGCTGGATTGATAGCAATCGTATTGAACATGTACTGCGTAAACTGCGGTAATTGTTGCGCACCCAGTAGGGATGTTGTAAGCATTGCCGCCACTAGCGCATAAGTTTTTAAAGCTTTCATGACTTTAAGGTTAAGTTTCATTTCGCTGATGGTATTGCAACTTGGGGAAACAATACCTAAACAAAGGAAGCAATACTTTGTGGATGCCAATAATTTAGACGTTTAATAACCCCTTTATTCGTTCTACTAATTTCCAATCGTTGATGTGTTTTTTTTGGAAGATGAATGAATTGTCACACATTATTTAGCGTGTGACAGTTCATTTATAATTACTCCGTTCCGAGGTAGATATATCCGTTAAGTGGTTCAAAACCAGAACCGTTTATATTTAGAACGTAATAGTAGGTTCCTGCTGGTAGAAGCCCTGAGTTACCGACTGCGTTGCTAGGGGCAAAACCTCCCCAATCATTTTGGTAATCTTTTGCTTCAAACACCTTATCACCCCATCGATTGAATATCATAACATCAAAAGTAAAACCACAATATTCCACTCCCTTGATTTCAAAAAAGTCGTTAATGCCATCACCATTTACGGTTACGGCTTCCGATACCTTGATTTCATCGCGATTACAGGGTACACAATCTTTATTTACGGTAATATAGAAATCCACGTAGTATTTACAAGTACCTTCCGTTGAAGAATACATGACCTTGTACTCACCTGTTTCAAGACCATAAGGCACGAAAGTAGTATGATTTAGAAAAATAGTATCAAGTTCTGATTCGAATGTACCATTACGGTCAAATCCCACAGGAAGGTAATTGAGTAGGTCAATAGGTTCATCTTCTACACAGATATCAATGAACACCTCCTCCAATTGTGGTTGTAACACAAAAATAATTTGTTGGAAAGAAGCAATATTTCCACATGAATCCGTAACATCCCAAGTGCGGATAACCATATAGTCATCGGTATCATTAGAGAACTCCGTTTCTTCATTGAATACAACATCGTAATTACCACACCCCCCCGTGAATGTCAAATCTGGAACTTCTGGGAGTTCATCATCACAAAGTATGGTGACCTCTTCTTCAAATGGACTTGCCATAATAGGCCCTGTAGGCGCAATGGTGATTACTTGTGTATGTGAAACTGTATTGCCCGCACAATCAGACGTTGACCAAGTACGGGTAATGGTATAGCCGTCAATACAATTGGCGTCATTGGTAATTACTTCATCAAAGGCCACCTCGATGTTAGGGTCACAGTTATCCGTAGCAGTCAAGGTAACGACATCAGGCACTTCGTTACATAGTACGGTCATGCTTTCTGGCAGTTCTTCAACAAAATTCGGTGCTTCCGTATCCGCAACGATTATGGTTTGGGTATGTGAAGTGGAATTGCCCGCGCAATCAGATACCGTCCATGTTCTTACCATGGTATATTCATTCGGACAGGAGCCATCTTGACCTGTAATGGTTTCTTCAAAATCGACTACCATGTCTGGTTCACAACTATCAACCGCGGTAAGAACAGTGGCTTCAGGTATATTGTCACATGAAACGGTTATATCGATTGGTAAGGTTTCTACAAAGGTTGGGGCAATGGTATCTTCGATAGTGATTACCTGACTATGTGTACGCACATTACCCACACAATCGGTAATCGTCCAAACCCGTGTGATTGTATATTCCGTAGCACATTCGTCATCTTGACCTTCAATGGTTTCATTGAGGTCAACTGCAATCGCACAGGTACTGGTTGATGTAATATTTGCGGGAGAAGGAATGGTATCACATGCTTCGAGGGTCATGTCGTCAGGCCATCCTTCGTTACCATCGTTATCATTGATGGTGCCGTTTGCATTTGCATCTATTATGGTTACGGTATTGGAAGCGTCAACAATGGTCACCGTAAATGTTTCAGTTGGTTCTATTAGGGAATCATCTATGGCTTGTACATCGAAGCTTATGGAAGAAGTGTTTGCAGGTAAGATTACCGTTGAAGGACCGCTATAATCGGAATTGGTAGTTGAGTTGTTGGTATACGTAATGTCAAACGCTACATCTTTGTTTAAAGGGTCATTGATACCAATGGTATAGGTTAAATCATCCCCTTCGTCAGCAACGGCGTCATCAATAACAACGCCCGATTTTACATTTAAGGTAACTATTGAGGTGTCGCAGACACTTTGATTGGGTGCTGGCAGACAAACTTGTATCTCAAAAGAATCGGTTCCAGTAAATCCAGGATTTGGGGTATACGTAAATGTTCCATCCGTATTAACGACCACAGTTCCGTTTAATGGATTGGCACTTGTGTAATAGCTGTACGTAGAACCGACTGGTACGTTGTCATTCGCACCAGCATCCCCATTAAACACTTCGTTAAAATCAGGATTGAAAGAATCGTCTTGCGCATAGGTTTGCATCAAAAAGAATTTTCCATCCCCATTGTCATTCGTTGCGGCATAGTACCTTATTGATGTAATTGTCGAACCGACTGGTGCAAGCTCTGAAAGTTGATAAAGTGCTACACCGATAATTTGTCCACTATCATTGTTCCTACCACTACTCCAATAATCGGAATTCGCAGTTGGCGGAGCAGGAGGGAGCACCCCAACAAGGTTTGTCTCATTTCTAACAAAAGTTTGACCCAACTGTTGTTCCGGACCACCGCCAACAGGAATACCCCAAACCTCGATATAAAAACAGTTGTTCCCACCTCTTTCGGTGACCGCAAGAATTCCATCTGGATTGCAAGGAATTCCCGGAGCATATGTTATGGTTTGAATTTGTGTATTTGTAGTTATAATCGCCCCATAGTTATTGCAAAAATTATCACCATTACTTTGTGATTCGAAATAATGGTTCAGATTCAGGGATTGGTAGGCATCAATTGCAAGGGTGTTCCAAGAAGGATCATTACTACTTCCTATGATTTGTGAACCGTTTTGTAAAATGTGATTCCCATCATGTCCTCCTGGTCCTAACCGTGTTAATTCATAAGTCGTCGGAACAACAAATGTACTGTATACGTCACCATTAATTTCAACAGATCGTATCGTAGCGGGATCATTTATGGTTGCTTGCGTATCTGACCAAGTAAAGGTAACTCCGGTTCTAACCGAGTTTGCTTGAGAAAATGTTTGATTGCCACTTAAAAGAGCACCGATACATAAGATAACTAGGAAAGCTTTTTTAAAAGCAGAAGTAACTACTAGCTTCATAGGTCAAGATTTTGATATTCAATTAATCTTTTCTGACCTAGTCAAATCAACATCGTTACCGATGATAAGAAGGGTTAGGTCAAGTTTGGATTTCGTGTTGAATTGATTTGGGTTCAATTACAGGGTAAAAGTACCGTCAATCGCCTAACAGGCTAAAATTTTACGTTGTTAGTGTTGTTTTAATCGATTATTAACCTTGAAATGGATGAACGCACATCTTTTGTCGATATATGTAACCTATTGTAAAACAGTGCGTTTTGTAAATTAAATGAACGGATTTTGTAATCTTGTAACGATTGGGTCATGGAACGGGAACTGTTTTGTCCCACATCCTTTATCAGGGATATCATTCAAGCGAATATTTGATTAATTTTGTACACTATCATAAAAAGAAACAATGAGCTCAAAAAAAGGAAAAGTACAAGAGGTAATACAAGAAAAGCTACTTGAAGAGAGAAAGGTTTTTTTATGGGGTATGGTAAATGATGAATCTGCCAAACATGTAATTGACCGATTGATGTACCTTGATCTGCAAAACGATAAAGAGATCCAATTGATCATTAATAGCCCCGGGGGTTATGTGACTTCAGGTTTTGCGATATATGATACGATAAAACAAATAAAAAGCCCGGTTTCAACGGTATGTTCCGGTTTGGCCGCCTCCATGGGATCGATTTTATTGTCTGTTGGTGAAAAAGGAAGACGTTTTATACAACCCCACGCCAGGGTTATGATCCATCAACCTAGTGGTGGTGCCCAAGGTCAAGCTTCAAATATTGAAATTCAAGCAAAAGAAATCATTAAAACAAAAGAATTGGGTGCCCGAATCTTGGCAGATAATTGTGGGCAGGATTTTGAAAAGGTCATGAAGGATTTTGACCGTGATTACTGGATGGGGGCCGAGGAATCCCTTGAATATGGAATCGTAGATGGCATATTGAAATAATAACACTACTGGCTTAAAATCAAAAGTCCTTCGCAATTGCTTGTGAAGGACTTTTTATATATAGGCGCTCTCGCGGAATAGTTCTTTTTATATACGGTCAAAAAGGCTTTTTTGGATTTTCTGGTTTAAAGTTTAAAACATGTCTGGATTGGAAATGACCATCTGTGCCCTTTCTTTTAATTCATGAAGTTCTTTTGCATCTTTTTTACCTAGAAGGTTTAGCATCATTGACATGCGTTGGTTATTTTTAAAATAGTCTTTTTTGTCATCTAAAAAATTCCAGTAAAGGGCATTGAAGGGACAGGCATCTTCCCCGGTTTTTTTGGCATGTTTGTAATGGCATTCCTTACAATAATTGCCCATTTTATTGATATAGTTGGCACTACTGACATAAGGTTTTGTAGCCACGATCCCACCATCGGCAAATTGGCTCATACCTCTGGTATTGGTGATTTCTACCCATTCGATGGCATCAATATATACCCCCAGGTACCACTCGTCTACCTCATCGGGATGTAATTGCGTCAATAGGGCGTAGTTGCCAATGATCATCAGACGTTGTATATGGTGGGCATAAGATTCTTCTAAACTTTGATTTAGGGCATGTTTCAAACAATTCATTTTTGTTTCCCCTGTCCAAAAGAAATTCGGTATTGAATTCGTGTTATCCAGTTTATTGAGTTTTTTGTATTCCGGCATTTCTTTCCAATAGACACCCCTCATATACTCACGCCATCCTAAAATCTGTCGTATAAACCCCTCTACTTGCGAGATGGCAATGTCATCACTATGTTCGTAGTAATACTCCAATACGGTATCGACCACTTCTTTCGGGGTAAGTATTTTGCTGTTCATGGCAAAAGAAAGTCGTGAATGGAACAAGAACTTTTGGTCGGTATGAAGCGCATCTTGAAAATCCCCAAAATGGAGCAATAATTTCTCGCAAAAAAAGCGCAATACCTTTAGGCATTCTTCTCGGGTAGTTGGCCAATTGAACTTTTCTTGATTTACCTTTCCGAAGGTCTTGATACCAGCGCTTTCTATTTCAGAAATCAGTTCAGATATGTCTTTTTCAAAATTGAGCTCGTTTGGAATTTCAGGATTTCCAGTCCATTTTTTACGATTGCTATGGTCGTAGTTCCATTTTCCGCCATCAGGTTGATCATTGACCATCATGATGTCATGTTTTTTTCGCATCATACGGTAAAAACTTTCCATGATAAGTTGTTTTTTACCTTTAAAGAAATCCCTAAGCTCATACCTTTCGGTGTAAAAGTGCTCGGTGTCAACAGCGGCGGTTTCTATGGAAAGCTTAGTACAGATACGTTTCAATTGTTCATCCAATCGGTATTCATCAGGTAGTTGGTATTCGAATTTCTTAGCGCCGACCTGAGTGATATGTGTTTCAATCAGTTTTTCCAAATCCTGCGGATTTTCATTGTCGGTTATCCGCATGTAAATGAATTGATGCCCTTCGTTTGATAGCGTTTCACAAAAAGCCCTCATCGCGGTAAAAAAACAAACGACTTTTTGAATGTGATGTTTAACGTAATCCGTTTCTTGACGCATTTCGGCCATAAGATATATGGTGTCATCATTCACATTTTTAAACCAACTGTGCTGTTGGTTCAATTGGTCACCTAATACTAATCTTAGTTTTTTCATATTTTGGTTCTCATATGCCGGCAATAGATCCGTGTGTCATTAAAACAGCGTGTCTTGTAGCCATAGTTTTTGAAATTTTCCACTACCGTCGTACCGCTGGGCTTGTAGCTGAATATTGAATTTTCTATCTCGGGGATCGTTGCCCACACCGCTATTGTACATCCAATTGCCCCAATTGCTATGTACATCGTAATCGAGCAGCATACTTTCAAAATAGGCTGCCCCAATGCGCCAGTCTTGATTCAATTCCTTTGCCCAATAGCTGGCCACGTTTTGTCGCCCTCTATTACTCATCCAACCTGTTCGTTCAAGCTCTTTCATATTGGCATTGATGAAAGGTTCAGGGGTGGTTCCGGTAATCCATTTTTCAAGTTCCTCAGAAGTATTTTTCCATTGATACTTTTTACCCAGAATTCCATGTATCTTGAATATATTACCGCCATGTTTTAACGATACATACTTAAAATAATCCCGCCATAACAATTCAAAAACCAACCAATAGGTATCCTGATTCTTTACGATTTCCTTTTCAAAACGTTTTACTTCCCAATAAACCGTTCTTGGTGAAATACTTCCGTTGGCCAACCAAGGTGCTAATTTTGAGCTGTAGTCCATACCTACCAGACCGTTTCTCGTTCTTTTATAAAAGCTGAGCTTTTTGGTTTGCCAGAAATAGTCTTGTACTCTCTTTAGGGCCTCTTTTTCACCACCTTTAAAGGGAAACGCGGTACGTGAATCCTTTTGAAAATCAGAGAGTCCCAGATCTTTCAACGAGGGAATATGGGTGTCATTTGAAATAAGGTTTCTTTGATCGCGCTTCAAGGGAATTTTGCTACAATCCCTTACAGTACTATACTTTTCACATTTTTTGCGAAAGTTGGTGAAAACTTCAGGTAGTTTTTGAAAATCAGGAAAGGGAATATCATCTGGATGAAAAAGAAATTGGTCATATACTTCTTCAAAAACCACTGTTTTAGGGCTATTCCGTTTTGTGGCGTTCAAAACATACGTCTCTTCAGTGGTCCACTCCTTCTGTAAGTATACGGTAGTTATATCATGGGTTTCAATAAATTTTGGTAGTACCTTTTCTGGTTTTCCATGAAATATAAAGAGGGGTATGTTCAATTCGTTTAAACTGGCCTTTAGTGCTGTGATGGTTTCAATAAGAAATTTTGCCCTAAAGTTTTGGGTCTTTTTGAATCCGAATTCCCCGATTTCATAATGTCTTGGATCAAAACAGTATACGGCCATTACATTATCTTGCTGACAGGCCTTATGCAACGAGTTATTATCGTTTATCCTCAAATCATTACGGAACCATACTAAATTCATTATATGTATACTGTTTAGGGGTTTACAGGGTGGTTAGGTCTGTCGAAATACTATCTTCGGTCTTCATTTACTATTTTTGTTTCTTCTGCAGCGTTCGCTACAATATTTGACCATATCCCAATTCTTTTCCCATTTCTTTCGCCATGAGAAGGGTTTGCCGCATACGCAACATGGTTTGCTCGGTAGGTTTCTTTTGTGATGCATTATTTTGTTCAATAAAAATACAATAATATTAAACAAAATTGCTATTTTTCGTGTCTTCTTTTCTGATGGGCAGTACTATCTAAATTGTTATTATTTTTATGGTTCGATGTGCCCGTAAACTAGCGTCAACATGAAGCAAAAACCCAAAAATATTGCGATAATAGGTTCTGGACTAGTTGGTTCATTATTAGCTATTTACCTTAAAAGGTATGGTCATGCGATAACGGTCTTTGATCGTAGGCCGGATATTCGCACCATTGAATTTTCAGGGCGATCCATCAATTTGGCCATGAGCAATCGTGGTTGGCGCGCCCTTGAAGAGGTAGGTATTGCGGAAGAAATCAAGAAAATCGCAATTCCTTTGGATAAAAGGGCAATGCACGTACATGATAGGCCGGTCTATTTTCAGCGATATGGTAAAGAGGGCGAAGCCATTTGGTCCATCTCTAGGGGTATCTTGAATCGTAAGATGATTGACCTAGCAGAGCAAACCGGGGTTACTTTCAAGTTTAATGAAAAAGTATGGGATGTCAGTTTACCAGACGCGAAGGTCTACACCGGTGAATCGGAGAAAAGCGAGTGGAAAGCGTATCAATTTGATTTGATTTTTGGTTGTGACGGTGCGTTTTCAAGGGTGCGACATAAAATGCAACGAAGAAGCCGGTTTGATTACTCGCAAGATTTTATTGATGTGGGCTATAAAGAGCTGACCATTCCGCCCAATGCGGATGGTACCCATAAACTTGACAAAAATTCATTTCATATCTGGCCTCGGGGTAAGTTTATGTTGATTGCCATGCCCAATATCGACGGTAGTTTTACCTGTACCTTGTTCTTACCATTCGAGGGTGAGGTGTCTTTTGAGAAACTGACGACAAAAAATGAGGCAAAGGCGTTTTTCAAGACTTACTTTCCTAATGTTCGGAAAGAGATTGAAAACCTCACAAAAGATTTTTTCGACAACCCTACCAGTGCTATGGTCACTATGAAATGCTATCCATGGACCTATTGGGACAAAGTAGCCCTGGTCGGTGATTCAGCCCATGCCATAGTACCTTTTTATGGTCAGGGAATGAATGCCGGTTTTGAAGATATCTTTGAGCTAGATAAGCTTATAAAAACACATCAAAACGATTGGGAAACTATTTTCGCTAAATATCAAGAAAGTAGAAAACCAAATGCTGACGCCATTGCAACATTGAGCTATCGTAATTTTATTGAAATGAGCAGTAAAACCGCTGATGCCAATTTTTTACTTCAGAAGAAGATTGAAAAACATTTTTCAGAGAAGCATCCTGATAAATGGATACCTGTTTATAGTCGGGTGACATTCTCAGAAAGGCCCTATGCTGAAGCCTTGGCCATCGGAGACCGACAAGAGGCGATAATGCACGAAATCATGCAAGTTGCCAATATTGCCGATAAATGGGATTCCCCTGAAATAGAACGGAAAATATTAGCACTTTTAACGCTTTAACCTTTATCCCTTTTGATTTCTGCCTTTCGCATGGGCATGTTATCAATGATTTCGAATAGTTCCGTCATGGCGACGGGAAATGCTTTTTTAAGTTTTACCCCACCGTCCTTACCAATTAATAGGAGTCCTTTAAAATTCGCTTCTAGGTCAATCTGGAAATTTTCCGTATTTGTAATTGGTAAAATCAATATATCCCGCTCCACTAATTCAGATTTGTGGTTTTGCAGTACTGATTTTTGTTCTTTCAATTTGACATCGGTAGTATCACCGACCAAGATAACAAGTCGCTTCTTCCATTGATATGCGCTGAGGTCTTGCCCTTGAAGCGGATGGTATAAAAGTAACAGTAAGATGGCCGCGACTAATTTCATTTTGTAAAATTACAAACAAAAAAACCACCTTGTTTCCAAGATGGTTTTAAACCGTAACGCCGTAAAAAATTATAATTTTTTAAAGAGTTTTTGCATTTTTTCAAGTTCCTCTTCCGCAAGGGTTGGGTCAACCAGTATTCTGCCACTGTGTTCGTCAGTGATTATTTTTTTTCTAGAGGCTATCTCTACCTGCACCTGGGGTGGTATGGTGAAAAAGGAACCACCTGATGCCCCACGTTCAATCGGTACGACCGCCAATCCGTTTTTGACATTATTGCGAATACGTTTATACGCTTTGGTCAAACGCTCATCGATTTTTGCCTCAAATTCCTCAGACTTTTTCAAAAGGGCGGATTCTTCCTTTTCGGTTTCAGCCAAAATGGCATCTAACTCCCCTTTTTTGTGCTTTAAGTGGGTCTCACGCTCAGAAAGTACTTCTTTGGTCGAAGCGATTACCTCTTTCTTTTGTTCTATTTGTGCTTTGAACTCTTTTATGTTCTTCTCGGCCAATTGAATTTCCAATTCTTGAAATTCAACTTCTTTGCTTAAAGAATTAAATTCCCTACTGTTACGAACATTTTTTTGCTGCTCTGCATACTTTTTGATGAGCACCTTTGATTCTTCAATGAGATTCTTTTTGGCAGTGATTTCATAATTCACCGTCTCCACATCAGATTTAAGTTTGTCCATTCTGGTTTTGAGCCCTAAGACCTCATCTTCCAAGTCTTCAACTTCTAAGGGTAATTCACCACGTACATTACGGATTTCATCTACTCTTGAGTCAATCAATTGTAAATCGTACAGTGCTCGTAATTTCTCTTCTACGCTTCCTTCAGGTTTTGCAGCCATATATTAAAAATACTTGATGGGATTAGTTATACTTTCCGATAAAGTGACCGCAAAATTAGGAATTTTTTTTGTAAGAAAGTCAACCAATAAATTTTTTGTAAACTGCTCTGTTTCAAAGTGGCCGATATCGGCAATAAGTATGCGTCCTTCAGCTTCATAAAATTGATGGTATTTAAGATCGGCCGCAATGAACACATCTGCCCTTGCATGCAAAGCGGCACCGATGGCAAAAGCACCGCTACCCCCCAATACGGCAACTCTTTTGATTGGTTTGTTCAGAAATCTTGAATGTCTTATCCCCTTGGCATGCATCACTTCTTTGACATGATTTAAAAACGCGATTTCGGTTGTGGGGGATTTGAGTTCCCCGATCATTCCCATACCAAGGTTTTTATTTTTATTTTCAAGTGTAATAACCTCATAGGCAACTTCTTCGTAAGGATGGTGCTCAAACAATGTATCGAGAACGTTTTTTTCGAAGGCCATATCAAAGGTTATGTTCAGTTGTGTCTCTTCTTCAGTATGTGAAACACCTTTCGTACCTATTTTCGGTTTTGCGTTTTCCCCTGCGCGAAAGGTACCGAAGCCATCAACATTAAAGCTACAGTCACTATAATTGCCAATAGTGCCTGCGCCAGCCTCAAACAATTTTTCCCTTAAGGTCTTCGCATCCTTTTTAGGAACATATGTCGTCAATTTTTTTATAGTGTTTCTTTTTGGAATGAGGATTTTTGGTTTTTCGACTCCCAAGACTTCACAGATTTTTGCATTTACCCCTACAGGACTATTATCCAATGCCGTATGCATGCTGTAAATCGCAATGTCATTGCGAATCGCTTTTAAGATGACCCTTTCCACGTAGGTTTCCCCTGTGATTTTCTTCATTCCCTTGAATAGGATCGGATGAAAACTGACCACAAGATTACACTTTTTTTGTACGGCTTCATCAATGACGGTTTCTAGGGTATCCAACGTTACAAGAATTCCCTTTACCTTTTGATTGTTGTTGCCAACCAAAAGTCCGACATTGTCAAAGTCTTCGGCATGGGCCAATGGGGCAATTTCTTCTAGTAGTGCAGTGACATCCTTTACGGTCATTTCGTTCTTTTTAAGCCTGATAAAGATAAAATATTATAAATTCGCCCCAATGCATTGGCTTCGTAAAATAGCGTATCCCGTATCATTGGTTTATGGTCTCGTAGTACATATTCGCAACTTGCTGTATGATATTGGATTTTTCGAATCAAGGTCATTTAGAACCCCTACTATATGTATTGGTAATCTCAGTGTTGGCGGAACGGGGAAGACACCGATGATCGAATACTTTATACGTGAATTGCAACATGACTATAAGTTAGCGGTTCTTAGTCGAGGATATAAGAGAAAATCAAAAGGTTTTCAACTGGCCAATGAAACATCAAGTGTCGAGGATCTTGGTGATGAACCTTTTCAATTGTTCTCAAAACATAATATCTCTCTGGCAGTGGATGCAGATCGCTGCAACGGAATTAAAAATTTGGAGGAACAATTGGCACCTGAGTTGATACTTTTAGATGATGCTTTTCAACATCGAAAGATCAAACCTAGCTTCAATGTCCTTCTGACTGCCTATAGCAAATTATATGTTGACGACACCTTTTTACCTACGGGGAATCTAAGGGATTCTAAGAATCAAGTGGAACGGGCCGATGTTGTCGTGGTAACCAAGTGCCCACGTACAATCGATGAGAAAAAGATGGACGAGGTGAAAACACACCTCAACTGCGGAAAACCGGTATTGTTCGCTTCTTTGAGCTATGATGGGGTTTTAAAATCGGAAACCGGTGAACTGGGCTTTTCAGATGTTTCTGGTAATAGGGTTGCCCTTGTAACGGCTATTGCCGACCCCCAACCCTTAGTACATCATTTAGAATCGTTGAACGTTGATTTTAAGCACTTTGATTTCAGTGACCATCATTTCTTCTCTGAGAAAGAACTACAATCGTTTCGTAAATACGATTATATCATTACTACGGAAAAAGATCATACCCGTTTGAATGGAAAAGTTGAGAGGCTCTATTATTTAGGAATGAAACATGAATTTCTCGACGGCGGCTCCATTAAGTTGCTAAAAGCCTTGGAACATACCCTTAAACACCGTCATTAACATTGGTCTTGAAGACATTCTCCCCGATTTTTTGATAGAACACTTCTGGTTTAAATGGTTTGGTGACCACGGCATTGCAGCCTGCTGCATAAAATTCATCTAGGCTATCGTCCATTGAAATAGCCGTCAAGGCTATAATTGGAATATCAGGATTGAATTTACGTATCTGAACAGTAGCTTCCGTTCCGCTGATACCGGGCATGTGAATATCCATTAAAATGGCATCATAAGCATTGGCCTGAGCGGCGTCAATGGCTTCATTCCCGTTATTTGCGATGTCACAGGTGATGCCCTTTTTACTCAACATCTTTTTGGTAATGACCTGATTGATTTTGTTGTCCTCAACGATTAAGATGTGCAATCCGTCAAAATCAAAATCCTCTACGGTAAGCTCAAACGGCACCTCATCAAGCGAATTTTCATCTGATTTAAGGTCAAGTTCAAAGAAAAAGGAACTTCCTTTACCAAGTTCACTTCTGAGGTGTATCTTACTTTCAAAGAGGCCCAACAGGCTTTTGACAATGGTAAGTCCCAATCCGGTACCACCGTATTCCCTATTGATTTGTACGGAACCTTGTTCAAAACTGTCAAAAATGTTCTTCTGTTGTTCTTCTGAAATTCCAATACCGGTATCGGTAATCTCAAAATACACCCTCAGGTTGTCATCGTTCTTTTCTTTTAACCTTGCGATGACCTCCACTTTTCCATCTTTAGTGAATTTCAGGGCGTTACCCACTAGATTCATGATTATTTGAGAGAGTTTTAGGGGGTCTCCCAATAAATTTAGGGGGATGTTGTTATCGTAGTCCAAAACGATAACGGTATTGTTGTCTTTCGCATTTTGCTGTAAAGAGTCTACGACATCGGCCAGCACTTTTTTCAGTTTGAACTCAATGCTCAGGGGTTCTAGTTTGTCGGCATCAATTTTATTGATCTGCAAAATATCATTGATAAAATTCAAGAGGTAGTCCCCAGAGAATTTTAAAGACTTCAAATGCTCTTTTTGGTGCTCTTCAGGATTTTCCTCTAAAAGTAAATGGGTAAGTCCCGTGACCGCGTATAAAGGCGTTCGCAGTTCATGTGTAACCGTAGATAGGAAATTGGTTTTGGCTTCCATAGCCATCACCGCGGCATCACGTGCGGTCTCCAGCTCGCTATTTTTGGTTTGCAATAAATCGTTGGTTTTTAATTTTATTTGGTTGTTACGGAATAGGGAGACCGCCAAAATCGAAATTATCGTCAAAAATGCGGAAGCCAATATAGCCGTTATTTCCGATCTGTTTGCAGATTGGTTGAGTTCTTCAATTTTTGCCTCTTGCTCTTTAATGGTCTTCGATTGTTGGTTGAATTTTATTTTCTCTGCGGTCCTATTCTCTAATTTCACCTTTTCAATATTAAAAAGCGAATCTTTTAGAAACGTCATGTTTTTATTGTAGGTCAGTGATTTCTGGTATTCGCCTAAGTTCTCATAGACCTTGGTTAAAAAGTTGTTGGCCCCTAAAATTTCCCGATAGTAACCATGCTTGTTCGAAAGTTCAAGTGCCGCCTCGGCATGTTTCGTACTTTCAATGGGGTTGTCTTGTTGTAGGTAAAGATTGGCTAGACCCAAATTGGCCTTTGTAGCCAAAAAAGCGCGCTCTTTTTCATCTGAATTAACGAGCAAGGCATTGTAATTGATTGTTGCTTCGTCATAATTTTCGAGTACGGCAAAAATATCAGCCTCCAATAAAAGAATGTTGTTCAATAAATTTTTGTCATTATTGAGTTTTCTCGCTTCCTCTAATTTTTGCCTGGCTTGAAATTTGTTTTCTGCCTTGAAGAGCAGTCTGGCCTCAATAAATTTATGGACTGCATCCGCATAGGGGTATTCGATTTCCTTTAATAATACTGAAGCACGGTCCCAATAGAATTCAGTGGTTTCAGGTTGGTCCAACTCTAGGTACAGTAATGCAAATCTGTGGTGTGTATCTAAAAGGTTTTTGAAGTTTTCTTTTTCCTCAGCAATTTGCGCAGCTTTTTTTAAAACCTTTAATGCGTCATCTATCTTGTTTTGATGTTGATAGGTGAGGGCTTTATCAAAATATTGTTCAAAAGGGCTATTTGAATTAAGGTCTTGCGCGGTTAACCTTAAAGTAGAAACTAAAAGGATAATCATAACCACGAAACGACTTTTAAGCCTCGTATGTAAATCTTTTAAACTCAAATGTAGTTTTTGTTTATAAGCAACTTGATTAAATCGATTATCCTTGAACAATACCCCGTTTCATTATCATACCACCCGATGACCTTTACCATCTTACCAATAACCGAAGTCATCTGAGAATCAAACGTACAAGAATAACAACTATTGTTTATATCTATGGATACTATGGGATCTTCGGTGTAGTAAAGCACATGATTCAACTCATTTTCTGAAATTGCTTTAAATGCATTGTTCACTTCATCAATGGTGACTTTCTTTTGTACATTGAAGGTAATATCGGTCAACGATCCATTCGGAACGGGAACGCGAATACCACAACCACCTATAACATCGCCCAAATCTGGAAAAATCTTTGTTAAAGCTTTTGCCGCGCCCGTGGTAGTCGGAATGATCGATTGACTTGCGGCCCGTGCACGCCGTAGGTCACGATGTGGCTTGTCATGAAGACTTTGGTCAGAAGTATAAGAGTGTATGGTGGTAATATAGGCTTGGTCTATTCCACAAAGTTCGTTGACGACTCTTATCATGGGTGCCGCATTGTTCGTGGTACAAGAAGCGTTAGAGATGATATCGTCACTTGAGTCAATACTGGATTCGTTTACCCCGTATACGATCATTTTTATATCCTCATCCTCTGGTGGTACGCTTAAAATGACTTTTTTGGCCCCATTTTTTAAGTGGTGTACCAAATCAGTTCGTTTCTTGAATTTACCTGAAGCCTCGACTACGAGGTCTACTTCATAATCGCCCCACTTTATTCCCTTAGGGTCTGGTTCATTGATTACGGTGATTTTGGCACCTTGAAAAAACAATTTGTTATCCTTGGCTTCAATAGGTTCGTTTAAGACCCCATGAATACTATCATATTTGAGCAAATGGGCAAGTGTTTTGGCATCGGCGATATCATTTATGGCCACAACATTAAGTTCGGGGTGTTTTGACAACAAGCGGAATAGCGTTCTCCCAATTCTTCCAAAACCATTGATGCCAATGTTCAATTGCCCCATGTTAAGCATTTTTTTAAAAGCCGCAACAGGCTTTGGTACGGCTTAATGAATATGTTTGTGTGCTTTGTATGAGGATCTTACCAAAGCGCCACTTTCAACATGTCTAAAACCCATTTCGAGTCCGATTTCCTCGTATTTCCTGAATTGTTCGGGTACTATGAATTGTTTGACAGGAAGGTGTTTTTTAGAAGGTTGTAGGTATTGCCCTATGGTAACGACATCTACCTTGGCTTCCCTAAGGTCTTTCATGGTCTGTATTACTTCTTCTTCAAGCTCACCTAGACCAAGCATGATTCCAGACTTGGTTCTATTGGCGCCATGCTCTTTTAAGTAACGTAAAACCTCTAGGCTGCGCTCATATTTTGCTTGAATACGAACTTCCCTGGTCAAACGTTTTACCGTTTCCATATTATGCGAAATGACTTCTGGATGTACCGATAATATACGGTCAAGATGGCTTTCGATTCCTTGAAAATCAGGTATCAAGGTCTCTAGGGTCGTTTCTGGATTCATTCTTCTTACGGCTTTAACCGTCTCGGCCCATATGATGGACCCCATGTCTTTCAAATCATCACGATCCACCGAAGTCAATACCGCGTGTTTGATTTGCATTATTTTGATGGAACGGGCAACTTTCTCAGGTTCGGCCCAATCAACACTCTCAGGCCTTCCTGTCTTTACACCGCAAAAACCACACGAACGGGTACAGATATTACCCAAAATCATAAAAGTAGCAGTGCCTTCTCCCCAGCATTCACCCATGTTTGGACAGCTGCCTGAAGTACAGATCGTATGCAGTTCATATTTATCTACCAGATTGCGTAATTGGGTATACTTTTTTCCGGTAGGTAGTTTTACCCTCAACCATTTTGGTTTTCCTTTTTTTGGTGGTATTACATGTTCAGCAACCTCGGTACCCATAGTCAATTTTTAAGTTGTAAATATACGAATTGCCCATTGGTAATAAAAAATCGATAAGGTAGGGTGTTCGTATTGAACCTATTTCCATATCTAGCGCTATTGCTGTGTAGTTCTTATTTGGTTTTGATAATTTCAGCTAACAGTTTTTTTGCCCTTAGTAGCTTTACTTTAATATTATTAATGGGCTCGTTAAGTTCATTGGCAATCTCAGCATAGCTCATTTCGTTGAAGAACCTCAGGTTGATGACTTTTTGATAATGTGGTTTTAGCTTTTTGATATGTGCCAATAGGGTAGCGAGATTTTGCTCTATGATCAAATTATCCTCTGCTGATGGACTTTCATCAAGAATCTTATGGACTTCATCGTTTTTTGAATGTTTGCTATCGGTAAGCACATTTTTTTTTCGCTTGCGGATTAAATCTACGTGTATGTTTTTGGAGATGGCAATCAACCAAGTTCCAAATTCGTAGGCTTCGTCAAATGTATTTATCTTATCAAAGGCCTTCGAGAATGTTTGAACGGTTATATCTTCGGCATCATTCTCATTTTGGGTACGTCGCAACTGAAAACCATAGACCTCGTTCCAAAAACGATCTAATAACCAACTGAAGGCAATTTGGTTTCCCGTTTTCGCCCTTGCGATGACGTCCTTTAAATTTTCTTCAGCCTTGTTCAAATGAGGGGGATTTTTTGAAAAGTGCGTGGGTACTTACTGCAGTTCTGGTAAAGTATCTTTTTTGCAATCTTGTTCATCCGGTAATTTGCCGCAAAAACCACATGCTTCCCCTTCTTTATTCAAAAATGGATTTTGACTTGCACAGGTACCTGCAAATTTACCGTCTTTTTTTGACCAGATTTTTATTGCTATTCCTGCAAAAGCCAAAGCTAGAAGACCCACTGTTAATAGAACTAATTTCATAACCCGGAAATTTTGGTAAAAATACGAAATAGTGTGCTAAGCAAGTAAAGTTTGTGACTACTTTAAGTACCGTTAGTAATTGATGTTCGCCACGATATTCTGAACGGTCGGGGTAGAATTTCCTCCTTGCGGTTCTATGGTAATATAACCAATTGCGTTATCGGCATAAGGTAGGGCGAACAATTTGTCCTCATTGTCAAGAGCCCTGATGATCCCAAGATTCACCATTTCCCCATTGACCTCTGCCCACATCTGAAAACATTTGTCTTCTGGCAACTGCGGCAAGTTACTCACGTTGATATACGATAACTTCTTTACAGGGTTAATATAGGCGACCGCTTTGAGTTCTTTCGCTTTTTTATTACCCATGACCGAGTACTTTTTCGTGTTCGGATTGTTAAGCACGATATATTGGTTTCGAATATCCTCCAATTGCACTTTCATATCCATTTCAAGATCTTTGATCTTATTGGTGACTAGGGTATTCTCTTGTTGCAAACTCTTATTCTGATTGTAAAAGAAAAAAGCCGATCCAGCAAAAATACATGCGGCTATGCTCGCTGCGACGGCGTATCTGAAGAATTTACTTTTACCTCGTTTTTCTTGACGTATTTTAGAAATGATTTTTTCCTTTAATCCTTCAGGGGCCTTTAGCTTATGGATCTTCGCAAAGGTCTCAAGATTTTCTTGAAGCTCATTATAGGTTTTGCGAACTTCTGGGTACATCGCGATATAACGTTCGACCTGAAGTGATTCTTCCGTCGTGGTTGTGCCCAGTAGATACTTTTCCAACAAATCGGTATCTAAAAATAGTTTGATCTTTTCTGTCATTTTAAGAGACTTAACATCCATAAAAGCACCATTGAGGCGCCGTAAATCTTACGTAATTCCCTAAGGCCTATCTTCAAACGTGATTTAATGGTTCCTAACGGAATATCCAGTTCATCACTAGCTTCTTGTTGTGTCATACCTTCAAAAAATAAGGCATCCAGAACAACTTTGTACTTAGGTTCAATTTTTTCAAGGTGTTCTTTGACATCCATAAACTCTGGTCTAGTGGTGTCAACACCTAGATTATATACGTCTGAAACATCGATTTGGATTTCCTTATCTGATTTTGTATTGATACTTCGCAACTTATCAATAGCGGTATTTCTGGTTATGCGAAATAACCAAGTGAACAACTTCGCCTTAGAAGCGTCGTAAGAATCTGATTTCTTCCAGATTTTCACAAAACTTTCTTGAACCACATCTTGGGCCAAATCTTCATCTTTCACTACTTTATAGGCAACACCGTACAAGGTGTCCGCATAATTATCATAAAGTAATGAAATTGCTTTTTCATCACGTTCTTGAAGTAGTTCAACAATATGCTTCTCTAATAGTGTGCTCATAAAAAATTATGATGAAAAAGGGACCTTAAAAAATCCAAATGCCTTTTCTATCCGTAAATAGGATAACGCTAAAGTATAAAATTGATTATTTACAAGAGCGAATATATAAGAGATTAGTTATCGCATATAAATTTTTGGTTAGTTTGGTTTGGTATAACCCCGGTTCGCTGCTTAGTGGCCGGGGTTATTTTATGACATTCACTTCAGGTGAAATCTCGATTTGAAATGTATTCCTTACTTCGCTTTGTATTTTCAAGGCCAGTTCCCAAATTTCCTTCCCCGTGGCACCTCCGTAGTTAACCAGCACCAACGCCTGTTTTTCGTGAACTCCCGCATCCCCGATTCGTTCTCCCTTAAAACCACACTGTTCAATTAACCATCCTGCCGGAATTTTGTAGTTTCCGTCTTCCAGTTCATAAAAAGGGGCTTCAGGGTTTTTCTTTTGAAATACCTTAAAGGTCTTTTTTGAGATTATGGGATTTTTGAAAAAACTTCCGCTGTTACCCAGTTCTTTGGGGTCAGGTAGTTTGCTTTTGCGAATCACAATGACAGCATCTGAAATATCCGTTATGGTCGGATAAACAATTTCTTTTCTTTGGAGTTGGCTTTCAATGGCACCATAAAAAGTCAACAGCTTATGGTCTCGTTTAGTCAGTTTTAAGGCAACCGAGGTAATGATATACTTACCTTTCACCTCTTTTTTAAAGATGGAGTCACGGTAACCGAATTTACAATCTTCCTTTGAAAATTCAATGAGTTCCAGGCTTTCTACATCCATGGCCTCGCAGGCCACGAAAACATCTTTGATCTCTACGCCATAGGCACCGATATTCTGTATGGGCGCCGTACCCGTATTTCCCGGAATCAGGGATAGGTTTTCAAGCCCACCATAACCGCGTTCTAAACACCAAAGCACCAATTCATGCCAGTTTTCACCAGCCATGACCTTTATTATGATGGAATTTTCATCTTCTTCAACTATTGAGATTCCCTTCAAGTTGATATACATGACCAGGGCATCAATGTCTTTCGTCAAGAGCATGTTACTTCCTCCACTGATAACAAATCGTTCAGGGTATGCCGATAATTGCAAGGCTTTTTGAAGTTGAAGAAGACTTGTGATTTCGACAAAAGACTTTGCCTTCACGTCTATACCAAAGGTATTGTAGGCTTTAAGCGATATGTTCTCAAGTATATTCACGATTTTAGATAGGCTTCCAATCCTTTCTTCAGAATGAGTACCGCCCTTTTAAGCTGCTCTTTATCTAAAACATAGGCGATTCGTATTTGGTTCGAACCACTATGCGGAGTGGCATAAAAGCCACCGGCCGGAGCGACCATTACCGTGTCGCCGTCTATGTCAAAATGCTCTAGAAGCCATTGGGCAAAATCATCGGCGTCGTTGATGGGTAGTTCAACCACGCAATAAAATGCGCCACTAGGCTTGGCAATTTTTATATTTTCGATTTTTTGTAGCTCTCGCAGCAGCAAATCCCGTCTTGAGACATATTCTTCAATAACGGCATCGAAATAGCTTTGGGGTGTTTCAAGTGCTGCCTCGGCAGCGATTTGCGCCAAGGTCGGAGGTGACAAACGGGCTTGGGCAAATTTCATGGCCGTTTGCACGACTTCCTTGTTTTTCGAAACAATGCAACCGATTCTAGCACCGCACATGCTGTAGCGTTTAGAGACAGAGTCGACCACTATGGCATGGTCCGTAATATCAGGTTCACTAAGTATCGAAAAATGTTTCTTGCCGTCATAGGTAAATTCACGATAGACTTCATCGGCAATCAAAAAGAGGTCGTGTTTTTTGACCAATGCTACCAGTTGAAGTATTTCGTCGTGATTATATAAATATCCGGTTGGGTTACCAGGGTTACAAATTAGTATTCCCTTCGTATTTGAAGTTATCTTTTTTTCAAATTCAGTTACAGGGGGTAAGGCAAAATTGTTTTCTATGGTCGCCATTATCGGTACCACTTTAACGCCATTGGCCGTTGCGAATCCGTTGTAATTGGCATAAAAGGGTTCGGGTATGATAATTTCATCCCCTTCGTCTAAAATAGAGCCCATGGTAAATGCCAAGGCTTCCGATCCCCCTGTGGTCACAATAATATCGTCTGCGGTAACCTTGATATGATGTTTATCATAATAGTCTGCAATTTTTTCCCGATAGGTATCAGAGCCTTCTGTCCGGCTGTATGCCAAAACCTCAATATCATGATTTTTGATGGCATCCAAGGCGATTTTTGGTGTTTTGATATCAGGTTGGCCAATATTCAAGTGAATTACATGTATTCCCCTTTTTTTTGCCTTTTCTGCAAAGGGAACCAACTTACGGATAGGGGAGGGCGGCATTAAAGATCCTTTTTTCGATATCTGTGGCATGGCAAGCTTAAATTTTCAGCAAAAATGCGGAAACATCGTTTGCAAAACAATTAATAGCACCATTTATTTGAATCCATTACATAGTGTTAAATTTAAGTGTTACTATTTTTTATTTGCTATCTTTAAGTAAGGTAATCCCTTAAAAATTAGGTGGTTTGAATAGAAAGCATATATATCTTTTACTTTTTTTATTGCTTTTTGGTTTTATAGGCTTCGCACAGAAATTCCATATTTCAACACAAAAGAAGTTTGAAAAAGTCAGGTTTGAATTGGTGAACAACCTTATGATAGTGCCTGTTGAATTGAATGGGGCAAAACTTTCCTTTATTTTGGATACCGGGGTCAGTAGCCCTATCCTTTTTAATTTGACAGACCAAGATTCCGTTCAAATAAATAATGTTTCTGAGATTTCGCTGCGCGGATTGGGGGAGGGAGAACCTATCAAAGCTTTAAAATCTGAAGGAAATACCTTTAAGATTGGCAGTGCCAAAAGTTTTAATCAATCGCTATATGTGGTTTTGGACAAGGATATCAATTTTTCGGCATCATTGGGTGTCCCCGTTCATGGTATTATAGGTTATGATGTGTTTAAAAGCTTCGTCGTTGATATTAATTATCAAAAACGCTCTTTAAAACTTTTTAATCCAAAATCTTATCAATATAAGACCTCGAAAAAGAAACAAACTTTACCACTGACGATTATTGATAAAAAGGCGTATGTAGATGGCGCAGTAGCCCTTTCAGATGATGAGGAAGTGCCCGTGAAGCTTCTCGTTGATACTGGAAGTAGTGATGCACTTTGGCTTTTTCATGATCCTGAAAAAGGGTTAGAGGTTCCAGATTCCAACTACGAGGATTTTTTAGGAAAAGGATTAAGCGGTAATATTTTTGGAAAACGCACTAAACTGAACGGCATTCGCATAGGAAACTTTCGATTGAACGAAGCGAAAGTAGCATTTCCCCATAAAGAATCACTGAATGCCATTGTAAACCTAGGGGATAGAAATGGAAGTGTTGGTGGTGAGGTCTTGAGAAGATTTCATATTATTTTTGATTATGTGAACAACAAGATCACGCTTTCAAAAAATGCCAGTTTCAATGCTCCTTTTCATTATAACTTGGCAGGTATTGATCTACAACATAATGGCGTTCGATACATAGCAGAACAAATTGCTGATGTTAACGGTGTGGTGACCGGCGACAATAAGACTTTTGGTAACGTCCAGTTATTATTGGAGAATCGAACGAGGTTAAGCCTTGTGCCTGAAATAGTTGTTTCCGGTATTCGTGCGGGTAGTCCGGCTGAAGAGGCGGGTTTGCGAGAGGGGGATATCATTTTAGCCGTGAATGGGAGAAAGGTTTACGGATACAAACTTCAAGAAATTTTACAAATGATGAACCGTAAAGAAGGTAAGCGTATTCGAATCTTGATTGAACGATATAATAAAGACTTACTTTTCTCTTTTGTGCTCAAAGACCTCTTTAAAACAAAAAAGCCCTGACAAATGTCAAGGCTTTATTAATTTGTTTCTTTTTTCTATTTGGCACCGTCACTTTTGACCATACCTTTAATTTTTATCACCTTTGTCGGCGTATTTGCATTAGAGGTTACCGTGATGGCCTTTCTTATTGGTCCAACACGCTTAGTGTCATATTTAACTTGAATTTCTCCGGTTTCACCTGGCATGATAGGCGCATCAGGTTTTTTAGGAATCGTGCAACCACAGCTTGATTTCACATCACTGATCACCAAAGGTGCATCGCCCGTGTTGGTAAACTCAAATACACGTACACCATCACTACCTTTTGCAATTTCGCCGTAATCAACGGTTTCCGTCTTGAACTCGATTTTGGCGGTCTTTTCCTGTGCTTTTACGCTTACGGCCAAAAGACCTACAAATAATAAAAGTACTAGTTTTTTCATTTTTTCTTCATTTTGAGGAACTTCAAAAGTAGTGGATTTCAACCTACCTCCAAAATTCTTTTGTCTTCTAATAACGTTACTTATTTTTGTTTCGTATTTCGCGGATTGGTCAATCGTTGAAGAATAGCGTAATTTTAACATAGCGCAATTTCCATTTCGATTGCCCAATCCACTTTTATTTAGACAAAAACTATACCGAAAAATGGAGATTCCTTCAAAATACGATTCCAGTAAAGTAGAACAACGTTGGTATGACTACTGGATGGAACATGGGTTTTTTAATTCAAAACCTGATGATAGGGAGCCTTATACCATTGTAATTCCGCCCCCTAATGTGACCGGGGTTTTGCATATGGGGCATATGCTCAATAACACCATACAAGACGTTTTGATACGAAAGGCGCGATTAGAAGGTAAAAACGCTTGTTGGGTGCCTGGTACGGACCATGCTTCCATCGCTACGGAGGCAAAAGTCGTCGCTAAATTGAAGGAAGAGGGTATCAACAAGGCCGATTTGACTCGGGAAGAGTTTCTTAAGCATGCTTGGGATTGGACCGATGAATATGGCGGGGTAATTCTACAACAACTCAAAAAACTTGGATGTTCTTGTGATTGGGATCGTACCAAGTTCACCATGGATGACGATATGTCAGCCTCTGTAACCAAGGTTTTTATCGATTTGTATAATAAAGGCCTTATCTATAGGGGGCATCGAATGGTAAATTGGGATCCAGAGGCCAAAACCACCCTATCTGACGAAGAAGTACATTATGAAGAACGACAAGGTTCATTGTACTATTTGTCTTATGAAATTGAAGGTTCTGATGAAAAGGTAACCATTGCGACAACTAGACCAGAGACCATTTTAGGTGATACGGCCATATGCATCAATCCGAATGACGAAAGGTATGCCCATTTGAAAGGTAAAAAGGCAATTGTGCCGATTTGTAACAGGGTTATTCCAATTATAGAAGACGACTATGTAGATATGGAATTTGGTACAGGTTGCTTAAAGGTGACCCCTGCCCATGACGAAAATGATAAGGCCCTAGGAGAGAAACACCGTCTAGAGATTATCGATATTTTCAATGACGATGCGAGTTTAAATTCCTTCGGAATGCACTATGAGGGCAAAGACCGTTTTGTAGTGCGCAAAGAAATTGCCGAAGAGTTGAAAGAAAAGGGTTTTCTGGTAAAAACAGAGCAACATACCAACAAGGTCGGTACCTCAGAGCGTACCAAGGCGGTTATTGAGCCAAGATTATCTGACCAATGGTTTTTAAAAATGGAAGATTTGGCCAAACCTGCCATAGATGCTGTGCTAAAAACGGGCGAGGTGAAGTTGTTTCCAAAAAAGTTCGAGAGTACTTACCGCCATTGGATGGAAAACATCCGCGATTGGAATATCTCACGCCAATTGTGGTGGGGACAGCAAATACCCGCATATTACTATGGCGATGGAGAAGAAGATTTTGTTGTAGCCGAATCAAAGGAAAAGGCGCTTGAACTTGCACAACAAGCTGTCATCTCGAGCGGAGTCGAGAGGTCTCTGACTACAGATGATTTACGTCAAGATTCAGACGTTTTGGATACTTGGTTTTCTTCATGGCTATGGCCCATCAGTGTTTTTGGTGGAATTTTAGACCCCGATAATGAAGAGGTCAATTATTATTACCCTACCAATGATCTGGTGACTGGCCCCGATATCTTATTTTTCTGGGTGGCGCGCATGATTGTTGCAGGTTATGGGTTTCGAAACGAAAGACCCTATGAGAATGTATATTTAACAGGACTGGTACGTGATAAACAACGCCGTAAAATGTCGAAATCACTAGGGAATTCACCAGATGCCTTAAAATTGATTGAAGATTACGGTGCCGATGGGGTACGTGTAGGGTTGTTATTGAGTTCAGCAGCGGGCAACGATTTGATGTTTGATGAAGCGCTGTGCCAACAAGGAAAGAATTTTGCCAATAAAATATGGAATGCCTTTAGACTGGTAAAAGGATGGGAAGTGGCTGATATTGAACAACCACAGGCCGCCCAGCTAGGTATTGAGTGGTACGCGGCCAAGTTCAATCAAACCTTGACGGAAATCGAGGATCATTACAGTAAATATCGTATTTCAGATGCGTTGATGGCCATTTACAAATTGGTCTGGGACGATTTTTGCTCTTGGTTTTTAGAAATCGTAAAGCCAGAATATCAAAAACCAATTGATAAGAAAACCTTAGCTGAGGTAGTACACTTCTTTGAGGCAAATCTGAAACTACTGCATCCGTTTATGCCCTTTTTAAGTGAAGAAGTTTGGCAGCATATGGCAGAACGCACTCCTGAACAGGCGCTTTGTATTGCTGATTGGCCAAAGGTCGGTACAACCGACAGCGGTCTACTAAATGATTTCGAGTTTGCTACGGAAATAATTTCTGGGGTTCGAAATATTCGAAAAGAAAAGAACATTGCCAATAAAGAAGTTTTAGAGCTAATGGAATTAAATGGTGAAGATTCAGGTTCTAAAATGGACGCCATTATTACGAAACTGGGGAATCTTTCTACCATTGAAACTGTGGATACTGCTGTTGATGGAGCTTTGAGTTTTAGGGTAAAAAGCAACGAATACTTTATACCTATAGCGGGAGCAATTGATGTGGATGCCGAGATTCAGAAAATCAACGAAGAACTTCAGTATACCAAAGGTTTCTTACAGTCTGTTCAAAAGAAACTTTCGAACGAGCGTTTTGTAAACAATGCACCACCAAAAGTGGTCGAAATGGAACGTAAAAAGGTTTCTGATGCAGAAGCTAAAATTGAGACCTTAGAGAAAAGTTTGGCGAGTTTGGGATGAAAAGTTTAAAGATAGTATTAAAGCTAAATTTTATTGTGATTATTATGTTCTTTAATCTTGGTTTTGGCCAAGATGAAAAAAAGAGGAAAGAAGGTGTATCCTATACTAAATCATATATAGATACTGAATTTGACAATGATAAAGTGTACGATAAAATAAGCGGTAGAAAACTTGAAAGTGATGAAATTAATACGCTTATAAAAGGTAATGCTAGGTTGCTGTTGGAAAGGGTGTATGATGAGGAAGGAAGGATTGTCAAATATCTTTATGATTCGACAATACAGGGATTAGGCCCACAGAACGATAATAGGTCAAAAGGGAGCTTTGGTAATTTTACTTTTAATACCATTGATAACAAAAAGATAAGTTTACATGAATTGACAGGTAAATTGGTGCTAATTCGATTTGCGGTTTTTCCAGATATGTTTCATCACAAAGAACATGAAATTAAAGCCTTGGATGAAATGATTGATTCATCTAAAAACAAAGAGCACATTCGAGCCTTTATATTGTTTGACGGTAGCAAACAAATGATCAATACCATTTTTAATTATAAGGAATCCAATTTTATGCCGGTGGCAAATGCTCGAAACTTTGTCGAAAAGTTTGGGATTAGAAGATTTCCTAAAACCTTGGTGGTCAGTCAAAAAGGTGAGCTTTTGGAAAGCTTCTCTTACTCAGAAGACATCAATTTGGATGATTATTTTGAAAATGACTAGTTCTTTTTAACCAAAGTATTTGCTACCAAGCCTCCAATAATTAAAAAGAGCCCGAGAAAACTGAGTAGGGTATAAGTATCACCAAACCAAAAAATGCCAATACCAATGGTGAAAACGACTTCAGTATATTTTATGGGGGCGACCACATTGGTTGGCGCCGATTGAAAAGCCTTGGTCATATACACCTGACCAAAATAGCCGAATACGCCTAGGCTTAAGAGTAATAACCAATCCCATCCTTTGGGTTGTACCCATATAAAAATACTGATGATACCGCCTACAAGGGTTGATAAGAACATGAAGTAATTGACCACGACTACCGGGTGGTCGCCTTTTCCGATTTTTCGAATCAGTACATAAACCAGTCCGGTAAAGACCGATGCAATAATCACTAAAGTCATTCCATAAGTATCGATGGTGCCATCAAAGCCCTTTAAAATGATAACTCCAGAAAAGGCTACCAAAAAGAAGAGCACTTGTATGGGTTTAAGTCTTTCCTTTAGTAAAAAAATGGCAAAAATGGCTCCGAAAATAGGAGCGATATACCTGAGGGAGACTGCGGTACCAATAGATAAGTACTTAAAAGAAATGAAAAAGAGGCTCATTGAGATCAATCCGGCTAATGCTCTTAATGATAAAAGCTTTGGCTGGTTCCCTATCAACTTTATGTTGTTCTTTATGAGGTATGAAGTAGCGAAAAAAAACGAAGTTACCGATCTGAAAAAAACCAATTGAAACCCGGGTATGTGTTCCAAATATTTGATGAAGGCATTCATCAATGAGAAAGATGCCGTACTGATAAGCATAAATAGAAGCGCTTTTCTCACCTAATCATTTTCAAGCAACAAAACTACATCAAATTAAATCGGAATTTATAGATAGTTTTTAGGCAAAAACTAGGATGTAAAATGGATATTACTTTTCTTTGTTTGAAATCAATCTAAATAATGTCAAAGCAGAGGGAAGTGTCCAATAAAATGCGAATCTATCACAGGTATTTAGGTTTCTTTTTAGCGGGGATTATGGCAGTTTATGCCCTAAGTGGTGTCGTTTTGATTTTTCGCGATACCGATTTTTTGAAAAAGGAGATTCTGAATGAAAAACAAGTTGCCGCCAATTTAAATGCGGAACAACTTGGTAAGGAAATCAAGATAAAGCGCTTAAAATTCAGTGAGGTATCCGATGGTATTGCCACTTTTAAAGGAGGCTCCTACAATACCCAAACAGGAGAGGTCAGTTACACCACTAAACGCCTACCCCTTGTTTTAGATAAGATGACCCATTTGCACAAGGCCAAATCTTCAGACCCATTATATTTTCTGAATATATTCTTTGGTGGCGCCCTTTTATTCTTCGTGATATCTTCGTTCTGGATGTTCTTGCCAAATACGACAATCTTCAAAAAGGGAATGTATTTTGCCGCGGCCGGAGTAGTATTGACACTTATTTTACTTTTGGTTTGAAATAAACCCGAAATCCGTAACTTACTGGGGTAGAACTTTTAACTATAGAAATGAAAAAGTTGATCCCCTTGGTCATTGCCTTTATTGGCTTTAGCTCATTCTCACAAAGAGATTGGAGTACTGTCGAAATTACTTCTGAGAAGTTATCTGAAAATATTTATGTGCTTTTCGGGGCAGGCGGTAATATGGGCCTAGCCATTGGTGCTGAAAATGCCTATTTGATTGATGATCAGTTTGGTCCGCTATCAGAGAAAATAGTTTCCCATATCCAAACCCTTACCGACAAACCTATCAAATGGGTTTTGAACACACATTGGCATGGCGATCATACTGGGGGTAATGAAAACATGGCAAAACAGGGGGCGGTTATCATTGCCCACGAAAATGTGCGCAAGCGCATGTCTACAAAACAAGACCGCGGTGGTGGACGGATCGCTGAGCCGTCTCCAGGTTCAGCATGGCCAGTAATCACCTTCAACGATAAAATGACCTTGTATTTAGATAATGGTAACACCATGCATGCCATGCATGTAAACGATGCCCATACCGATGGGGATTCTTATTATTATTTTCTTGAAGACAATGTGCTCCACATGGGTGATAATTTTTTTGTAGGCCGTTATCCTTATATCGATTTGAACTCGGGTGGTGATATCGATGGTCTTGTCAGCAATGTAACTATGGCATTGGGTATGGTCGATGACAATACTAAGATAATTCCAGGTCATGGTCGGTTGGCCTCTAAAGATGATTTGAAAAGCTATGCTGCGATCATAACTACACTGCGCGAACGGGTAAAGAAAGCTAGGGATGAAGGAAATTCTTTAGAACAGGTGCAAAAACTGGGGCTTTCAAAAGAATGGGATGCCACCCACGGTCAGGGATTTATCAATGCCGATCGAATCATCGAGTTTATTTACAAATCTGCGGACTAAATCGTTTATCATGAAGCAATTGAAAAAAGAAGACATCCCACAAGAGGTATTTGACCTCTATGATGATTATGCCCATAATAAAATTCAACGAAGGGAATTTATAGAAAAACTGTCCTTATATACCATAGGTGGCCTTACCTTACCCAGTTTATTGAGCTTTATGATGCCCAACTACACCGATACCATGTTGGTGAATCCAAAAGATCCAAAACTTGATTCAGAATTTATCACCTATAATTCAGGGAAAGGGGGAGGTGAAATCAAAGCACTACTATCAAAACCAAAAACGTTCGAAGGTAAACTAGGGGGTATTGTAGTGGTACATGAGAACAGGGGTTTAAATCCATATATTGAAGATACCGCAAGAAGGGCTGCTTTAGAAGGTTTTATTACTATAGCACCCGATGCACTGACTCCATTAGGGGGCTATCCCGGCAATGATGATGAAGGGCGGGCGATGCAAAGAAAACGTGATCGTAATAAGATGCTTGAAGATTTTATTGCTGCTTTTGGGTATCTAAAGAATCATGAAGATTGTAACGGTAAAATCGGGGTAGTAGGTTTTTGTTTTGGGGGATGGATTGCCAACATGATGGCAACACAAGTATCAGACTTAAAGGCAGCAGTTCCTTTTTATGGAGGGCAACCCAAAGAGAATATTGCCAAGATAAAAGCACCGTTACTACTTCAATTTGCAGGTTTGGATAAACGCGTGAATGCGGGATGGCCGGCTTATGAGGAAAGTCTTAAAGTTGAGGGTAAAGAATACCAAGCATTCATATACCCTGAGGTAAACCACGGTTTTCATAATACCACTACCGCGAGATACAACAAAGAAGCTGCCGAACTTGCCTGGAAGCGTACCATTGAATTTTTTAAAGAAAAATTGGTTTAATTTTTAGGTATAACTAAGATTACAGTCATTTTGTATAGCTATGGAAAAAAAAACTAGACGTACTATTTCAACTACGGGTACTATTCAATTTGCCAACTTGAAAGTTACGGAGCCGGCTGAATATGCAGCTGGTGCAACAGCTATTAAAAAAACAATTGCACATTTAAACAAAGAAACGGGATTGTTCAAATCTTTGGTTACCCTTAGTGCAATGAATCAAAAAGAAGGTTTTGATTGCCCGGGCTGCGCTTGGCCCGATCCTGAAACCCCTTCTAAATTAGGTGAATATTGTGAGAATGGTGCAAAGGCTATTGCAGAAGAAACAAGCCCTGAACGAGCTGACGCGGCATTCTTTGAGCGACACTCCGTAGAAGAATTATCTCGATGGTCTGATTTCGAAATCGGTAAGAGCGGTCGATTGACCGAACCGATGCTTCTTAGATCAGATTCCGTTCACTATAAACCCATTACATGGTCCAATGCTTTTAAGTTAATAGCAGAAGAACTACGTAAACTAAATTCACCAGATGAAGCCGTGTTTTACACCTCAGGCCGTTCAAGTAATGAAGCCGCCTTTTTGTACGGGCTTTTTGTACGCGCTTTTGGCACCAATAACATGCCCGATTGCTCTAATATGTGTCATGAGTCTAGCGGGGTAGGACTGAGTGAGACTTTGGGAATTGGCAAAGGATCGGTGACTTTAGATGATTTGCACGAGGCCGAAGTGGTTATGGTAATGGGGCAAAACCCGGGTACCAATCACCCTCGAATGCTTTCGGCCTTGGAACGGTGTAAAAAGAACGGTGGAAAAATCATCACTATAAATCCTTTAGAGGAAGCTGGTTTGGTACGATTTAAAAATCCACAAAAAATTGATGGAATCATCGGAACCGGTACCGTCTTGACCGACATTTTCCTTCAAGTCAAGATCAATCAAGATGTCGCCTTATTAAAACTGTTGATGAAGCGATTATTAGAGAAAGAGCGAAACGGATTTGCTGTATTTGATCAAGATTTTATACAAAATAAAACAGGAGGATATGAGGCATTACTAGATGATTTAGACAGCCATACTGATGAAGGATTATTGGCACTGTCTGGAGTAGCCTCTGAAAAAGTCAACGAAGCCGTTGAACTATTGGCTGTCAAAAATAAGATTATCATTTGCTGGGCAATGGGCTTGACCCAGCATAAGAACGGAGTTGATAATATCAAGGAATGCGTCAATTTACTATTGTTAAAAGGTAGTATCGGCAAAAAAGGGGCCGGCACGTGTCCGGTACGTGGGCATAGTAACGTTCAAGGTGATAGAAGCGTCGGTATCATGCATCATGTGTCCAAACCTTTGAACAACGCTTTGAAAAAGGTTTTTGATTTTGATGCACCAGAAAAAGAAGGTCTTGATACCGTGCATTGTATAAAAGCAATGTATGAGGGTAAAGCCAAGGTTTTTATAGCTCTCGGTGGCAATTTTGTTTCCGCCGCATCAGATACCAATTATACGGCTAAGGCATTACAGAACTGCGATTTGACCGTAGCTATAAGTACCAAATTGAATAGAGGGCATTTAATTACGGGTAAAACAGCACTTATTCTTCCTACTTTGGGTAGAACGGAATTGGACGGGATAAACGGTAAACGTAGGTTCGTAACCGTTGAGAATAGTATGGGCAAAGTTCACCAGAGCTCGGGGGGTAGGGTCCCTATCAGCGCATCATTAAAAAGTGAACCAAGCATAGTAGGTGAAATGGCCAACGCCTATTTTAAAGGTAATCATAATGTGAATTGGTTATCATTAGGGGAAGATTATGACCTAATTCGAAGTAAGATCTCAGAGGTCTATGAGGGCTATGAAAATTATTCAAAACGTTCAAAAGGGTCGGGCTTTTATTTACCCAATAACGCTCGGGAAGCTGATTTTTCAAAACTGCCAAATGGTCGTGCGCAATTCTCCGTTTGTAAATTAGCGGAGCATAGCCCCGAAGCAGATGAATTCGTCTTAATGACCATTCGAAGTCATGATCAGTTCAATACGACTATCTATGATATGAACGATAGGTATAGGGGTATTTATGGGGAAAGACGGATTGTTTTTATGAATCCTAAGGATATGAGGGTAAGAGGAATTGAAGACCAGCAGATTATGGATTTGACCTCAAATTATCATGGCGTTGTTCGTAGAGCGGAGAAATTCAAGGTGATTCCTTATAATATCCCTTCAGGAAATTTGGCAGCCTATTTCCCTGAAACCAATGTTTTGGTGCCGATTGATGAGTTTGCTCGAAAAAGCAACACTCCTGTTAGTAAGTCCATTATTGTAAAAGTAGAGGTGCCCCCATTGAAATCAGACCACTAAGTAGATTTTTTTCTATTTTAAACAGATAATTCCCCTGATTGTCTCATAAAATGATACCATGAAGAATTTAGATCGACGTAAGTTTCTAAAAAAGACCTCCCTTTCGGCAGCAGCAGTAGCTGTAGTGCCGAATTATTTGAATGCCACAAAAGAACGCCCTTTATATGCTCAATATATGGGTGATTATGCAGCACCTAAGTTAGAGCAGGTAAGGGCAGCTTTTATTGGGGTGGGTGCTAGGGGCGGAGATCATTTAAAGTTTTTGGCGGCTTTACCGAATACCGAAGTGGTGGCGATTTGTGATGTACATGAAGATTTGGTGAAACAAAAGGCGGGCTGGGTCCGTGAAGTTTCCGATGAAAACAGGCATCAGAATATTGCGCAATACTTTGGTGATGAGCACCAATGGGGAAAGATGCTCAAAGAAGTAAAGCCCCAAGTCGTTTTTATTGCTACCAATTGGAATAATCATGCGCCTATGGCCATTGAGGCCATGAAACAAGGTGCCCATGCTTTTGTCGAAGTGCCTATTGCGGTTACCCTATCCGAAATGTGGGACATCATTGATACTAGCGAGCGGACACAAAAACATTGTATGATGTTGGAGAATGTGAACTATAGCCGTGACGAACTCATGTTCTTGAACATGTGTAGGCAAGGTGTAATAGGGGAGCCGCTTCATGCAGAGGCCGCGTATATTCATGAGTTGCGTTGGCAGATGGAAGAACAGCAGCGAGGAACAGGTTCTTGGAGAACACACCACTATGCGAAGCGAAACGGTAATCTATATCCCACCCATGGTTTAGGGCCAGTAGCGCAATATATGAACTTGGGTAGGGGTGACGACACCTTTGGGAGTCTGGTTTCATTTTCAACGCCATCCAGAGGAAGAGCCGCATATGCAAAGAAAAACTATTCAGAAGATCACAAATGGAATGCATTGGATTTTAAGGGGGGTGATTTAAATACATCCATCATTAAAACCCAAATGGGCAAAACCATAATGGTGCAATGGGATGAAACAAGCCCCAGGCCCTACTCGCGATTGAATTTAATACAAGGCACTAAAGGTGTCTTGGCAGGTTTTCCGACTAGGGTTGCTTTAGAAGGTGGGATTGAAGGTATTACCAAAGACCACCATTCTTGGGTACAAGGGGGAAAATTGCAAAAACTGTATGAAAAATACGATCATCCTTTATATAAACGATTGAATAAAGCTGCTAAGGGAAGTGGTCATGGCGGTATGGATGGTATTATGGTATATCGCATTGTAGAATGCCTGCAGCAAGGCCTACCCTTAGATCAAAATGTTTATGAAGGTTGTTTTTGGAGTGCGGTAGCTCCCTTGAGCGAGCGTTCTGTTGCCAGTGGGGGTGCCCCGCAACCTTTTCCTGATTTTACAAGGGGAAATTGGAAAGGGACAGCACCATTGCAAATTATTGAGTAATTTTTGGTTCTATGGAAACCTATGCTAAAGCCCTTGTTTATGCCATTCCTTTCTTTACCGGTCTAGTACTGCTAGAAGTGCTATACGGTCATTTTGTTAAAGACCAGAAACATAACGTTATGGATACCGTTAGCAGCCTAAGTTCAGGTTTAACGAATATTATCAAAGATTCATTGGGATTGGTTTTGGTTTTGGTCAGTTATCCAGTTTTATTGGGGGTTTTCTCCATTTTTGAGTTGAAAGCGACCTGGCCAGTCTGGATATTGGCCTTCTTAGCCATTGATTTTGCCGGATATTGGAACCATAGGCTAAATCATCACGTCAATATTTTTTGGAACCAACATGTAATTCACCACAGTAGTGAAGAATTTAATTTAGCCTGTGCTTTACGACAATCCATCTCGAATTTGGTGGGTTATTTTGCCTTGTTATTGTTACCTGCCGCAATTTTAGGAGTGCCAAATGAAGTAATCGCTATTTTGGCCCCAATACATTTATTTGCCCAATTTTGGTATCATACCCAACATATTGGTAAGATGGGTTGGCTGGAGTATATCATTGTTACGCCCTCGCAACATCGGGTTCATCATGCCATCAATTCCGAGTATATTGATAAGAACTTAGGCCAGATTTTATGTGTTTGGGATAGGATTTTCGGAACGTTTCAAGAAGAATTACCGACAGTTCCGCCAAGATATGGGGTGCTGAAACCCGCCAACACGTGGAATCCTATTCTAATTAATTTTCAGCATGTATGGCGGCTTTGTAAGGATGCTTGGCGTACAACCAGTTGGTATGATAAATTACGAATATGGTTTATGCCCACCGGTTGGCGTCCGCAAGATGTTGTAAAGAAGTATCCAGTTCACGGTATTGATAATGTGTATCATTTTAAAAAATATAGGCCAGAAGCATCTTTTGCCTTAAAAGTATATGCTGTTTTTCAACTTTTATTCAATACGTTCTTGATGCTTTACATGTTTTATAATTATTCAGAAATCGGTCTTGCCGGGCTATTGCAATTTGGAGCTTTTGTGTTTGTAGGGATTTATGGCTACACCACCTTAATGGATAAAAAAGGGTATGCCGTCGGGATTGAGGTTTTTCGAGGTATTCTAGGTATTGCCTTGATTCTTGGTACTGGCGATTGGTTCGGTATAAATGGACTTTGGTCTTTTGGAAGTATCTTGGTTTCGTGCTACTTTATGATCACTATTCTTGGTGGCATTTATTTTACGATGAAAGAGGATAAGGAATCGCCAGATACCACAATTAATCGGATTCCTTGATTTCCTTAGCGACCAATTCAATATACTTTTTCATTGCCTGTTTTCTACCAATATGCTGCGCTTGAATAAGGGCATTTGCCTTAAAGGCATTGATCAATGGGGTTTTACTGCCGGGATTGCTGTAGTTTTTATTTGCAATTTTATAATAAGCATATAGTTTTAAAAGAAGGTCGGCGGGCAGTGGTTCGGTAAAATCATTTACAAGTTTCACTGCTTCCTCAAATTTATTATGTAAATCCTTATCAGTCATTTTTTTTGCCAAGCATAGCGATACAGGTTTTGGCCCCGGTCACTTTTTGGTTTAACGACACACAGACCTTACTCTCTAATGGGAGGAACAAATCAACTCGAGATCCAAATTTTATAAATCCGGCGTCTTCCCCTTGTACGACTTGTTCACCTTCTTCGGCATAGTTGACAATCCTGCGCGCCATTGCCCCTGCGATTTGCCGGTATAAGATCTCACCGAACTTCGGGGTATGTATGACAACGGTAGTGCGTTCATTTTCAGTACTCGATTTTGGGTGCCAAGCAACCAAGTATTTACCAGGGTGATATTTTGAATAGGTAATGGTTCCACTGGCCGCATAGCGGGTTACATGAACATTTATCGGTGACATAAAAATAGATACCTGTCTTCTTTTTTCTTTAAAGTACTCGGTTTCCTCCACTTCTTCTATGACAACTACCTTGCCATCGACGGGTGCAAGGATCTCGTCAAAATGGGGGGTAACAGGTCGCTTGGGGTTTCTGAAAAATTGTAGGATAAGGACCAAAATAAGAAGGGCCAGAATTTGAAGTCCCAATCTCAGCCATTCCAATTCAATATAAAACTGAGCCCCGATAATTATGGCTACTACTATGAAAAAAGTGGTAAGAATTATATGTTGTCCTTCTCTATGAAACATAAAAAAATAATTTTAAAGTAAAATAGGCAAACGGTGCCGCAAAGATCAAGCTGTCCAATCTATCCCAGATTCCGCCGTGGCCAGGTAGTATTGCCCCGCTATCCTTTACCCCAGCTATTCTTTTGAATTTAGACTGTAATAAGTCTCCCAATGCTCCGAAAAAAACGATTACCAAGGCGAGTATGAGCCATTGGGTCAAATCGATCCTAGGTTCATATTTTGCCAAAAAGTATGCCGTCAATAATGCAAAAATAAGACCCCCAACTGAACCTTCAACGGTTTTTTTAGGTGAAATGGACGGAAATAGTTTGGTTTTGCCAATAGACTTACCAACCAAATAGGCAAAGCTGTCACTAACCCATATCAAAATAAAAATCCCCATGATCAAAAACTTGGCAAACTCATTATCGTTGTAGGGTATCATTGTCAAAAAAATGAATCCACCCGAAATATAAAAAATACCGGTTAGGTATAATTGAATTTTAGAAAGGCCTTGCTTTAGTTTTAAGAAAAGGAAAAGCAATAAAACCAGGTCTATTATTAAGGTAATGCCCAATAATATGAGCACAGGGAGTTCTGTACGTATAAGATAGATATAGGCCCACCATAAGGCGAGGTAAGCTATAAAAATATAATAGCCCTTGATACCAACGATACGCTTGTATTCATAAAGGCAGCCCAAACCAAAGGCCATGAACAAAAAATCGAACGCGTCAGAATTCAAATAGGCGGTAGACAACAATAATACTACGTATACAATGCCTGTAAGTGAACGCTTCAAGAGTTCTTTCATGGGATCAGTAGTCTTCTAGCAACAAAAGATATACATTTTTTGATGCACTACCGTATGAAAGAAAGTCATTTTTATTTTCGTTGGTCAATTCAAAATGTTTCAACGTTGTAATATTATCAGGAATTTCCCTTGGATATTTTTTCTTGATAATTTTTAAAGCCTCACTAATAGATTCCACCAATTGACTTGTAGTGGCAAACACGATTAGATTTGAAGGAAGGTCATTGAGCTTCCGTTCCTTTATTTGATGCGAACAAACCAAGATAGAACCATTGTGTGCAATTAGATGTTCGCATGTGGTGAAAAAGATATCACTATCCTTTACCTTATCGGTAAATGCGATTTTTTCCGTCGCGAACTTTTCATTGATACGTTTATCAAGGGTGTAGAATGCTTGGTTTTGCCAGTTATTCTCTGAAATTATATTTTGAAGCGCTTGTGAAACCTCATTGAAGTCTTCGCAATAAATGAATTTGCCACCATTCTTTTTGAAGTAAATCGTGAACTTCTCGTCTACCGGAATTTTCAAGTCGGGCATATGCTCCCCACGAGTTTCGGAAGTTTCCTTCGAAACCTTTTTACCGCCACCGAAAAGTTTACCAAATACGCCCATAAACCATAACCATCGAAAATAAGACCATTTATCCCATTCTTAAGAAAAATACCTACTTGCTTTCCCCTTCTTCATTTTCAGAAGCTACGGTTGCCGTGGCCTCTTGTTCTTCTTCTTCATTGTCTTTTGCAAATGGGCGTTTGCCAAAAATTTTCTCTAGATCATCTTTGAAGATAACTTCTTTGTCTAGTAGCCTTTCTGCTAAAGAAGTCAGTTTATCCTTATTTTCTTCCAGTAAGCTAATAGCCCGTAGATATTGCTTTTCAATGATCTTAGAAATTTCCTCATCGATTTTCTGCGCGGTTTCCTCGCTGTAGGGTTTTGAAAAACCGTACTCGTTTTGTCCTGAAGAATCATAATAGGTAATGTTGCCCAATTCTTCGTTCAAACCGTAAATGGTAACCATGGCACGGGCTTGCTTGGTAACCTTTTCGAGGTCGCTCAGGGCACCCGTCGATATTTTGTCGAATATTACCTTTTCAGCTGCCCTACCACCCATAGTGGCACACATCTCGTCTAACATTTGATCCGGGCGTACAATTAATCGTTCTTCGGGTAAATACCAAGCAGCACCTAGTGATTGCCCTCTTGGCACAATCGTTACTTTTACCAAAGGAGCGGCATGTTCCAACATCCAACTTACCGTTGCGTGCCCAGCCTCATGAAAGGCGATGGTCTTTTTCTCCTCTTGGGTTATGATCTTATTTTTCTTCTCAAGTCCACCAACAATTCGATCTACGGCATCTAAAAAATCTTGCTTGCTTACCGCTTTCTTTTCTTTTCTAGCTGCTATCAAGGCTGCTTCATTACAGACGTTGGCGATATCGGCCCCTGAGAAGCCTGGGGTTTGTTTGGCGAGAAAATCCAAATCTAGGGTCTCAGAGGTCTTAATAGGTCTTAGGTGCACCTCAAAAATTTCTTTTCGCTCCCTTATGTCAGGTAGGTCAACATAAATTTGTCTATCAAAACGACCGGCCCGCATTAAAGCTTTATCCAAAACGTCTGCTCGGTTGGTGGCTGCCAATACAATGACATTGGTATTCGTTCCAAAACCATCCATTTCGGTCAACAGCTGGTTCAAGGTATTCTCCCGTTCATCGTTCGACCCGGTAAAATTATTTTTACCCCTGGCCCTGCCGATTGCATCAATTTCATCGATAAAAATAATGGCAGGTGATTTATCCTTGGCCTGCTTGAATAGGTCACGTACCCTAGAGGCACCGACCCCAACGAACATTTCTACAAAGTCAGAGCCAGAAAGTGAAAAGAAAGGTACTTTTGCTTCGCCGGCCACGGCTTTCGCCAACAAGGTTTTACCTGTTCCTGGGGGGCCTACCAATAAGGCACCTTTGGGTATTTTACCCCCGAGGGAGGTATATTTATCAGGATTTTTAAGGAATTCCACGATTTCTTGGATCTCTTCCTTCGCACCTTCCAAACCGGCCACGTCTTTGAAAGAAGTTCTGGTATCGGTTTTCTCATCGAACAGCTTTGCCTTTGATTTCCCTATGTTGAAAATTTGCCCACCAGCACCACCACCGGCGCCACCGGACATTCTTCTCATTAAATAAATCCAAATACCTATGATCAACGCAAATGGTAGAAGGGAGAGCAATAAATCACCGAGTACATTGGATTCCGTATCAAAATCAACAATCGTATCTAGGTTATTGTCTTTCTTGATATTCTTTATCTCGTCTTCGAAATTCTGTAGATCGCCGAAGTCTAAAATATATTGCGGTACCATTCCCGTAGAAGGGATCAACGGTTTGTCGGCTACTTCACGATGCACATCTTTTTGCAGGGCCTCATTGGTCAAAAAGACTTTTGCCTGTCGTACATTGGTATAGATCAATATTTTTGCGATATCCCCATTTCTAAGGTATTCTTGAAGTTCGGAAGTCGTTGTTTTCTTTGTGCTTGAAAAACTACTGCTCCCAAAAAATTGGAATCCTAAGATCAAAGCGATGATAATGCCGTAAATCCACCATGAATTAAAACGTGGTTTCTTGGGGGTATTTGAATTGTTTTCTTTTGCCATTTTTTAGTTGTTATAACTGCTCTCTACCATAGTTACTTTGGCATCTCCCCAAAGTCCTTCGATATCGTAGAACTCCCTAATATGTTTTTGAAATACATGAACGACTACATTGACATAATCCATCAAGACCCATTCTGCGTTTTCTGAGCCTTCTACATGCCAAGGTTTGTCTTTGATTGCTTTACTTACGGTTTTTTGAATGGAAGATACAATTGCATTGACGTGTGTATTCGACGTACCGTTACAGATGATGAAGTAGTCACAGACGGTATTCTCTATTTCCCTTAAATCAAGTAGATTGATATCTACACCTTTTACTTCTTCTATTCCCGATAATATTAAGGTTATAAGCTCATCTGCGCTAGCTTTGTTTTTCTGCATTCAAAAATTTTAGGTTTCTGCAAAGTTATTACTTTTTTGTTTTGTTGCGCCCAGTATTTAACATTACATTCAATGTGTTTTTCACGCCATACCATGCATATAATCAAACTTGATGCCACGGAGTCTACCAATACCTATTTAAAGGCACTATTGTCAAAAGATGATATGTCCGATTATACGATAGTCAGCGCCAAAGCACAACTCAAGGGTAGGGGGCAAATGGGCACCGAATGGACTTCTGAAAAAGGTAAAAATTTGACATTCAGTATTTTGAAGGTTTTCGAAGGTTTTGACCCTACCCAACAAGTCTTTCTGAATTGTTTGGTTTCATTGGCAATATATAAGACATTAAAAGTATTGAAAGTACCAGGGTTAAGCATTAAATGGCCTAACGACATTATGTCAGGTAATCAAAAAATTTGTGGGATTCTCATAGAAAATATAGTACAGGGTGCCACCATTAAAAATACGATAATAGGCATCGGTTTAAATGTAAACCAGACCGATTTTGGTAAATTAAAAAAAGTGAGCTCGTTAAAACTACTTTTGGGCAATGATAGTGATCTTGACGGGCTTTTGATTCAAATCGTGGCAAAGATTAAAAAAGAGTTGCACCGTCTTAATGATATCTCATGGAGTATCCTAAAAAATGAGTATGGCGAAGTTTTGTTCAGAAAAGACGAGCTTTCCACTTTCACGCGGAATGACGGCACCTCCTTTTCAGGTTATATCAGGGATATAAACAAAGCGGGAAAACTTATTGTTCAGTCAAGGCTTTCAGGTTTTGAAGAATTCGCACAAAAGGAAATAAGACTGTTGTACTAAGCAATCTTATCCATGTTCTTGCTCAAGGTTTCCATGAAATTGGTTATCGGGCTTTTGATCATCATAGCCATCATGGTATTGAATTTCCCTTCGAAACTTAGACCGACTTCAGACTGTTTTCCTGTTACGGGTGTGATGTTGGCGGTCAAGGTAAAAGGAAGCTTGTCACTTGCCGCGCCTAATACGATTTTATCATACTCATGTTGTTCTTTGAGCCTCAAAATAATCTCGGGCATACCTTTCAATGCAAATTTAAACGTGTTCTCGTCGAGAACTTCAAATTTATCGATGTTCTCTGGCATTAATACCTCAAAATTTTTGATGTCGATTAAAAAATCAAAAACTTCTTTATCACTTTTTTCCACTATCTTTTTGGCAACTTCAATATGCATATTATTCAGGTTTCCATTGCTGGGGGGCTTCCCTCCACTGCAATAAGGTTTGTTGTTGGGTTTCTTTGATATAATTGGTTTGTGAGGCCTGTGCTATAAGATGCCTATAATCACTTAGGGTATGCAACGGAATACCATTGGCTTCGAAATTTTGTGAGGCCACGGTAAAACCATAGGTGAAAATGGCTATCATTCCTTTTACATCGGCACCTGCTTCCCTTAACGCTTGAACGGCGTTAAGGCTGCTCTTTCCCGTACTTATCAAGTCTTCTATGACTACCACGGTCTTGCCTGCCTCTAAATGGCCTTCAATTTGATTTTTTCTACCATGCGATTTAGGCTCGGGCCTGACATAAACAAAAGGTAGGCCCAATACCTCGGCAACTAAAATACCTATACCTATCGCCCCAGTCGCAACACCGGCGATAACATCAGGTTTGCCATACAATTGTTCTACTTGTTTGGCCATGGCCTCCCTAACATAATTTCTAATCGTAGGATAGGAAAGGATAATCCTGTTGTCACAATAAATTGGTGATTTCCATCCAGACGCCCATGTGAAGGGATTTTCAGGATTCAACTTAATTGCATTAATTTGCAGCAATAGCTCCGCAGTTTTATTGGCGCTGTTCGTGTCTAAAATCATTGCGCAAATGTATAAAGTTTTTGTTAATGAATCACCGCTGATATTGACAAATGAAAAACCCGATAATAGCGTTGGCAATGTCTTTTTAATGGATGATAATGCCATTGATTATGCCATAACATCGCTTTCAAAAAACCTTCTCTCAGAAGCTTACATTTACGACCCTAGTGAACAAATTCTTGAAAAGTTCAGTAGTAAAATACCAATAGTCGTTGCTGCTGGTGGCTTGGTTAGAAATAAAAAGGGGAAAGTACTGTTCATTTTTCGAAATAAGAAATGGGACCTTCCAAAAGGTAAGTTGGACAAAGGGGAATCCATTGAGGATGCAGCTATTCGCGAGGTAGAGGAAGAGACAGGGGTGAAAGGCCTTGTAATCGATAAATATTTGAGAACCACTTATCATATCTTCAAAAGAGGGGGCAAATACAAATTGAAAAAGGTGTTTTGGTTTACCATGGATACCTCATACAATGGTGCATTGGTCGCACAAGAGGATGAAGGTATAACCAGAGTAAAGTGGAAGGGCCCTAAGAAAATAAAGAAAGCCCTAAAAAAATCGTATTTCAATATCAAGATCTTGTTTGAAGGCGATTCAGTTTTCAACCATTGAAGCCGCTTCGCTTCCTTTTAAAATCCTATAAACGGGATATTGTACATGTGCAGCTTCGTAATGGGGAGAGTTTTGATATATCCAATTCAACTGGGCGTACCAATTTTCGGCAAACTTTTGCTCTTCTTGTTTTTTTAATAAAAAACGATTTCTTAACGGTTCGTTTTCTTCCAGTAATTTCAATGCGATATCCTCAAAAACGTAAGGGGAAAAACCTTCTTTCTGCTGTAAAATGGTGTCGAAGAAATTCCAATTGAAGAACGAATCAGGTGCCTGTGGTTCCAACGTTTCCAATATGTAACGCATACCAGGTTGACTGGTAGGGATGATATAGTCCCCTTTATCAAAATGAACCTGCCTTAAATCTTTATCAACGCCGGTATCATAATGCAGGTAATGCCCTTCATAAGCTTTTGACCTTGTTGAATATGTTGCGATTCGGTATGCTTCAACGGTTAAAACGGTGTCCGTTTCAAGTTCGTAAAAGGCAATGTTGTTCATGGCCATTCGGTCTGCAATTTCTATCCAGGCCTTTTTTAAGAGGTACGCTTCGGGTATGGTAACGGTATCTTTGGGTAAAAAGTAATTGTTATAAATGGTTTCTTTTTCGAAAGGTCGCGAAGTATCATATTTTAATCGTGGAAAGCCTGTTACCCCACTCACAAGGGTATCAACCTTAAAGCCTTTAAATCTAAGGGTAGCGTTTTTAGTGGTATCTACTGCCCAGTTCAGGTTATAGGTTCGCCTGTTTGCAATTGCTTCGGCAGCCTTTGTTCTAAGTTGTTTGATTTTATGATGGTCTTTTTCGGCTATGAACAGTAGTTGTTTCATTAGTTCATAGGTGCCATGTACCCGTTTTTCGTATGGTTTCAACATATGGGTTTCGACCATCATTCCTAAGGTGTTCCATAATGTAGTATACCCCGTAGAGTACCTGGGGTGGTCAACAAATTGGGTGAAACCTGCCTCAGGAGGGCTATTGAACACATTGACATAGGGGGTAATATCCCAATTTGCTTTTGAAAGATTTTGCTCCAGCTTGGGCATCATTTCAGTATGTAGGTAATGCCCTAAATCCCCACCAAGTTTGTTATGTTGCGTAAAAAGATGTGTTAAGGTGTATTGATAATCGGCGCCATTACTTACATGATTGTCAATAAAGATATCTGGGGAGACCAAATGAAAGATCTCAGCGAATGTTCGTGCATTTTTGGTATCAGCCTTGATAAAATCCCGATTGAGGTCATAGTTCTTTGCATTCCCCCTAAAACCATACGCCTCTGGACCATTTTGATTGGTTCTTGTTGTTGAATTTCTGTTCAACATACCTCCAATGTTATAAACAGGAATCGTCACAAGTACCACGTTTTTTTGCGCACTTATTTTCTGTTCCACCAAATCGCGGAACAAAAGCATCGTTGCATCTATTCCATCACTTTCACCGGGATGGATGCCATTGTTTACAAGAACAATGGTCTTGGTTTTCGTGAGTTTTTGAAAATTAAAATCGCTTTCAGGATTGAACGTCACCAAATGTAATGGATGTCCGCTGTCGGTACTGCCCAACGTTTGTACGTTGATTTCGGGGTGATTTTTAGCCAAACGCAAGTAAAAATCAATGACTTCCTCGTAAGTGGCCGTCTTTGTACCGTCAGATTTTTCAAAGGCAATTTGAAAATCATCCTGTTTTGTATCAATGGCCGTTTCGCAGGATATCAAGAATATAAAGGCAAAAAAGCTAAGGAAAAATCGCATGACCGGTATCGATGTCTATTAATTACTTTCAAAACAATGTCCCAAAAATAAAGTAATTAACGTTCAAGATGCCATATGGGTCCGCAGAATATCACACAAATCAATCGAAAAAATAGGTTTGTTCTTGAAAATGACCAAGTGATCTGTGCGGTCTTTGTAATAATGCCATCTTCTCAAATCAGAAGGGTCAATAGACGAAGTCAATATATTGATAATGATTTTTTTATCTATCGGAAGTCGCAAAAATTCCTCTAAAAACTCCCAGCCATCCATAATGGGCATATTGATGTCCAGAAAAATAAGATCGGGTACTTCAAAACCATTTTCCATGGCATGTATCAAGGCATTCAATGCGGTTTGTCCGTTATGGAATTCAGAAACGGAATCGCAATCAATGGTTTTGGCCAAAATCTTTTTTACACCAAAAAGTGTGATGGCATCATCGTCTATAACGTATATGGAATTAATCTTTGTCATTAAAATACACACTAAATGTAGAACCTTTTTCTACTTCGCTTTTAACGGTTATGTTACCACCCATGGCCTCGATTTGGTTTTTTACGATATAAAGACCTATGCCCCTGGCATCTTTATTATTATGAAAGGTCTTGTACATGCCGAATAGTTTTTGGCCGTACTTATCCAAATCAATACCCAGGCCATTGTCTTGAATACAGAAGATGGTAATATCTTCTTTCTTTTTAGCGGACAGTACGATACTTGGGTTGCGGTCGGGGTGTCTGTACTTTACGGCATTGGTGACCAAGTTCAAAATAATACTTTCCATGTACGCGGGTACGGCCTTTACATTGACCGTATCAGCAATGTTGTTGTTGATCTGAACGTTGTTCTGATGTAGGAATGCAGATAGGTTCTGCTGTACTTTAGTAATGTTTTCATTGAGATTGAGTGATTTTTTCTCAAGATTTACGTCGGTACTAATATCGACTACCTCATTTAAATTCTCTAAGGTATCCATCAGATTGTCAGAAGCATGCAAGAGCATATCCATAATTCGTTTTCGTTCTGATGCTTCTTTTTCGTTTACTAAAAAGTCTAATAGCATCGAAAAATTCGCGGTATGTGACCTTAGGTTATGTGACACGATATGTGCGAAATTGATAAGCTTCTTATTTTGTATTGCCGTTACATTGATCAGGTTTCTGAGTTGATCCTCTTTTTGAATGACATCAGAAATGTCCATACTGATACCTATGACTCCCTTGCTTCGTCCGTCAGCGTTTACAAAAGGTATCTTAGAAGTTAGAAAAGATGTTGAACTACCATCTTTTTTGACATTGATGGTTCGTTTTTTTAGAATGGGTTTCTGGGTTTTCATGACATGAACGTCTTCATGCCTTGAAATATCCGCCACATCTTTATCATAGAGGTCGTAATCGGTTTTCCCGATGATTTCTTGCGGATTGGAAACTCCCAGGTAATCACATTCGGCCTTGTTGACCAAGACCTTTTTAGAATCTTTGTCCTTTATGAAAATGTTCAGGGGAATGTTGTCTATGAGTGTTCTTAATAATTTCTCATTTTCGATTATTTTATTTTCAGCCTCGACATCTTCGGTTATATCTTGAAAAGTACCGATCAGCCTTGAGATCTTACCGTCTTTGTAGAACGGTTTTCCTGCTGCTAAGACCCAACGCTCGTTTGCTTTGGCGGTCACTATTTTTAGTTTGGTGTTCCATGTTTCCCCTTTTTCAATACAATTGTGCACCAACATCGATATGGTATTGCGGTCATGCCCCTGTTTGTAAAAGTTGATTGCCTTATCAATACTGGGCTGGAAATCATGGGGAACCTCATGTATTTTTTTGGTCATGGCCGACCATTCTATTCGTTCGGAGTCTAGATCATACTCCCAAGTGCCTACTTTTGATATTTCAGATTGATCTCTTAGAAGGTTTTCAAGTTTTTGAAATTTGAGGTCCATAAGAACGCGGTTGGACACATCTTCCACTTGAATAATGGCACCAATAATATTTTCTTCTTCATTATACCAAGGCTTGGTGCTCAACTCAAACCATTTTTCTATGCCGTTACCAGTTAACGTTGTTTGAAGAAAGCATTCCGTATTTCCTTCCAAAGTACTTACTAAAGGTTCACGCCAGCTGTAGTTTGATTCATCAATAACATCAAATAACTGTTTACCGATAGCCATATGATAATCAAGGTTGAAAAAGGCGGCCCACTCATCTGAGGCGCAGTTCAATTTTAAGTTTCTGTCTACAAAGGCAATGGCATTGGGCAACTGTTTAATGGTGTAGGCGTTGGTGTTGAGGATGTTCGTTTTCAAAATCAGTTTAAGATTTGGGGTTCTTAAATAAATAATTTCTAACAAAAATGTAAGTATATAACTACAAAAAAAAGTATATGTTGTGAATTCCCCAAAAAATGTGGTTTTTATTTGATCTGGGGTTTTGGATGGCTATTTACGATTGGTCCATACCCCGTTTTAGAGTGAAAATAGTACCCGATTACCTACTTACCTTAACGGTTTCAGGTACCAAGCCGGTATAATCACCCCCGTTTCTGATAACATCGCGTACGATTGACGAACTTATGTATGATTTGCCTGAGGATGTGAGCAAAAACACGGTTTCGATTTCTGAAAGCTTTCGATTGGTATGTGCGATGGCCTTCTCGAATTCAAAATCCCCTGGGTTTCGAAGCCCCCTTAAGATAAAGTCTGCATTTATCTCTTTACAAAAATCAACCGTCAACCCCTTATAGGTAACCACTTTTATCTTTGGTTCGTTGGCAAAGGCCCGTTCGATGAATTTTGTTCGTTCTTCTAAAGGGAACATATACTTTTTTTCGGCGTTTATGCCGATAGCGATAACCAGCTCATCGAATAAAGTGATTCCTCTTTCGATAATATCGTAATGTCCGAGGGTAAGGGGATCAAAAGAACCTGGAAAAATAGCACGTCTCATCAAATCGTTTGGCTTTGTTTAAAAATAAGCATAATTATTTGTTGAGGGCTTCTTCAATCGCACTTTCAAATAGTTGTTGCATATCGAGCCCATAAGATTTTGCTTGTTGCGGCAAAATGCTTTCCTCGGTTAAGCCGGGGGTGGTATTCATTTCAAGAATATAGGGTTCATCTTCAACAAGTATGAACTCACTGCGGGTAAATCCCTTCATTTTAAGTTTTTCGTAAATGTTCTTGGCGATTGCGGCTACCTTTTGTTCTTGGGCACTTGTAATACGAGCTGGAGTGATTTCTTGTGACTTACCTTGATATTTTGCCTCGTAATCGAAAAAATCATTCTCACTTACAATCTCGGTCATCGGTAATACCGTAATGTTACCTTTATACCTAATAACACCAACGGAGACTTCCGTTCCGTCTAAAAAAGATTCTATAATGATTTCATCATCCTCTGCGAATGCCTTGTCGATCGCATCTTTCAAGTCTTGCTGTTGGTAGACCTTTGAGATTCCGAAACTACTACCCGCCCTATTGGCCTTTACAAAACAAGGTAGACCTACGGTATCGATAATTTCATCACCATCAATTTTATCACCATAATTTAGAAAGTAGGAAGTAGCGGATTTGATTCCATATGGTTTGATAGCACTGAGAAAATCCCTTTTATTGAACGTAAGTGCTGCCTGATAGTGATCACATGAGGTTTGCGGAATATTCAATAACCCAAAATAGGCCTGCAAAAGCCCGTCTTCCCCTGGCGTACCATGAATCGCGTTAAAAACGCAATCAAAGATTATTTTCTGACCTTTAACGGTAATACTAAAATCATGTTTATTGACAGGGTAGCGTTCACCGTCGTCATTTGAATGTACCCATTCTTTTTCGCTTATTACGATACCGTAACAATGATACCTACTATCTTTCAAATGCTTTTTGACTACGGCCCCACTTTTTAATGAAATAGCATACTCGCTTGAGTAACCACCCATGATAATGGCAACATTTTTTTTCATTGACTTCAAATCAGTTGATGGCAAAGTAACTAAAAAAGGGCCGTTTTTCTATATTTGTCGAGATAACTACTAGTGATGAGAGATTTTTTTGATTTTTTAAAAAGTAAAACCTTTTTAGTGCAGTTGGGCCTAGCCTTGGTTGTCGTTATTGTGTTGTGTATAATTACATTGCAATGGCTAAAGAGCACTACGAATCATGGTGAGTTCGTTGAGGTACCTGATTTTTCGAAACTATCGGTTCAAGAAATGCGTAAGATCGCCGAAGAAACGGGATTGCGATATGAGGTCTTGGATTCCACGAATTATAATCCAGATTATCCGAGGTTCTCGATTCTGGATCAAAATCCCGTTGCCGGTACAAAGGTCAAAGACAATAGAAAGATTTATTTTACGGTAAATCCTTCTGGATACAAGAAAATTACGGTACCCGATATCATTCAAGTCACCCAGCGTAATGCTTCTTCCATGCTGAGGGCGGTCGGTTTAGACGTGCAAAGAGTGACTTATATCGATGAGATCGGTAAAGACATGGTATACCAAATGAAATTTAAGGGCAAATACGTAAAACCAGGGGACAAACTTCCAAAGACCTCAAAGGTGGAACTTATTTGTGGCAATGGAAAAATACCCAATAGTGCGCGCATTAAAGCGGATTCTAACTAATGGATAACCCCGAGAACCCAGACTTTTCACAAGACGACCTTTTTGAACATTACAGATTTGTGGCCTCAAAAGGACAAGAACCACTTAGGGTAGACAAGTTTTTAATGAATTTTATTGAGAATGCCACACGCAATAAAATTCAAAAAGCAGCAAAAGATGGCAATATCTGGGTCAATGATCAAATTGTAAAACAGAACTACAAGGTCAAGGCCGGTGATGAGGTTAAGGTTCTTTTCGAACACCCCCCTTATGAGTTGTTATTGACCCCTGAAGACATACCCTTGGATATCGTTTATGAAGATGAGGTATTATTGGTGGTGAACAAACCTGCCGGAATGGTCGTGCACCCCGGTCATGGTAATTACTCAGGCACATTGATAAATGCATTGGTCTACCATTTTGATAATTTGCCGAATAACAGCTCTATGCGACCAGGTTTGGTACACCGTATCGATAAGGATACCTCAGGATTACTGGTTGTCGCCAAAACCGAGGCAGCCATGACCTACTTGGCCAAACAGTTTTTTGAAAAGACCAGTGAACGCGAATATGTAGCTTTGGTCTGGGGAAATATGGAACTTGATCAGGGTACCATAGCGGGCAATTTGGCTAGACATCCTAAAAATAGGCTGCAAATGGCCGTTTTTGAAGAAGAGGGGGTAGGTAAGGAGGCAATAACACATTACAAGGTTATAGAGCGCTTGGGTTATGTTACCTTGGTATCCTGTAAATTAGAGACCGGCCGTACACACCAAATACGGGTTCATATGAAACATATCGGACATACCTTGTTCAATGATGAACGTTACGGAGGTGATAAAATATTGAAGGGAACTACCTTTACCAAGTATAAACAATTTGTGGACAATGCCTTTAAGATACTTCCAAGACAGGCGTTACATGCCAAAACATTAGGCTTTAAGCATCCTCTGACAGGGCAATCGATGCGATTTGATTCTGAGTTGCCGAACGACATGGCCGCGGGTATTGAAAAATGGCGAAGTTATGCTAGACATTCCAACTAGTATAAGTTTTACCAATGCCCAGATTGATGAACTTCATTTGAAACTGCTACGGTCTTATCAAAATTGGTCTTATTTTTGGATAAAACTTGTAAGCAATGAAAATTGTTATTTCCCCTGCTAAATCACTTGACTTTGAAAGCAAACTACCTACGGATAGATTTACCCAACCGTATTTTTTGGAAGCTGCTGAAAAATTAAATAAGGTCTTGGCGAAAAAAAAACCCAAGGCGCTGTCTGAATTGATGTCCATTTCCGACAACCTGGCACAGTTAAACTGGGAACGTAACCAACAATTTTCAACTCCTTTTCATCCAGAAAATGCACGTCAGGCGGTTTATGCCTTCAACGGTGACGTATATCAAGGGTTGGATGCGTATACCCTACCTGAAGAACGCCTAGGGCATCTCGAAGATACTTTACGGATCTTATCGGGATTGTACGGTGTGCTAAAGCCCTTTGACTTAATGCAACCCTATCGTTTAGAGATGGGTACACAACTGAAGGTGGGCCGCAAGAAAAACCTTTATGAGTTTTGGAAAAAAGAGGTCACCACTTTTTTGAACAATGAACTTGAAGAAGGGGAACCCTTTCTAAATTTGGCAAGCAATGAATATTTTGGGGTCATTGATGAAAAAGCATTAAAAGTCCCAGTAATTACACCAATATTCAAAGACTGGAAAAACGATAAGCTCAAAATCATAAGTTTCTTTGCAAAGAAAGCACGAGGTTCGATGGTGCGCTATATTCTTGACACCGATGCCCAGAATTTAGATGATATCAAGGGTTTTGATTACGATGATTATGTTTTCAGCCAAGAACATACCCTGAAAGAACATCAACCCGTATTTATTAGATAGAATAAACTGCGCTTAATCACGTTCTTTTATAAAGAACTCGTTTCAAGTGCGTGAACTATGAAAAAAACAATGCTGTCTTTGGCCTTTATTTTTGCAGCCGTATGGGCATGTACGGATAGGGACGACGATTTGACAACTGCAAATATCAGGATCAAAAACAATAGTAACCTTAATTTTAACCTGGTCGAAGTAATTGCGGATAGTTTGTTCTACGAAAACGTTGATGTTGACGGTTTCTCAGAATATCTTGAATATGAAGAAGCCTTTCAGGCGATGCCTTTTCGGGTTGAGACCGATTCGGCAAATTTTGATTTTACCCCAGAGCAACAAGATTTAGACCCTTTGCCTATAGGGTTGTATACCTATGAGATCAGTATAAACGAAGAAGGTGCGATAGAATTGGACTTTAAGATAGACTAGGCCTTTTTTACTTTTTCAATTGCAATTTTATCCTCTACGGCGATGCGCTTTTTTATTTTACGCTTTCTTCTGGCACCGTATGACTTATTGGCAATCTTGCCCCGTTTTGTTTTGATATCCCCTCTACCCATAATCTGTAATTTTTCTTTAGCCTCAAGATACGAAAGTGCTTTGAATTGCTTAAAGATTTCATCATGATTAAACTGGATTATGCTATTTTGGGGGCATGTTCTATTATTTGAGCATTGCCCTGCAGGCCTATTGTGTATATCATTGCTATTCAAACAGAAACAACCATTATTGGATATTGGCAATTATTTTTTTGCCTTTTATTGGTTCACTGCTGTATCTTTTTGTTGATGTGATTCAAAAAAGGGATATTGAAAAAGTGCAAGAAGAACTCCTATCCGTCATCAGCCCTTCGAAAAGGGTCAAAGATTTGGAAAAACAGTTGCGATTTTCAGAATCCTTTGAAAATAGGGTTAGATTGGCAGATGCGTATTTAGATGAAAAAATCTATGAAAAAGTTATTGAACACTATGACACCGTACTAAGGGATAATTTCAAAGATGATTTTATGTAATTTCAAAATTGCAGGAAGCCCATTATTTTTCCTCAAATTTGAGGAGTCTATTAGGTATGCAAATAAGATAAAAAATATCTTACGTTTTAAAAAAAATCAAAGGCCTCTCTTTTGCACGGAATGGTTTTGGAGAAACGAGAAAGGGCAGATGATGCCGAAAATGAGTTAAGGGCCTTCGATGCGCCTTACAATTATTTTACGGAAAGACTTGAGCTAGCCAGATTTTTAAATCGTAACGAAAAGAAAGAGGCCGCAATGTTGGTCTATCAAGAACTTATTAAGGAATTTGAAAGTATGTCAAGACAGAGTTTAAGTACGCATCGTCATATTATAAAAAAGGCTAAAGAGGAATTAGCAGTGCAGGTATAATGTTTTTACACCAACATCCCTATCCCCCCTTTTTGTTTGAGGGGGTCAAAAAGCTCATTGTGGGTACCTTGCCACCACCTAGATTTACGACCGGTGCGTTCAAGGATGGTGATGTGGATTTTTGTTATGGTAGCCGTGATGGACAGCTCTGGAAAATTTTGGATGAAATATTTGGTTTAGACTTGACTTACACCACCACCGAGAAAGCCATTCAAGAACGAAAGGCCTTTTTGAAGGATCAAGGTATCGGTATTTGTGATATCGTTGAACGTGCCCAACGTGACAAAATAGACGCTTCTGACCTGGGCATGCAACACGTTGAACTTCGCGATATTCTAGCTTACCTAGCCCAATATGACACTGTAGACACCTTGCTTTTCACCGGGGGAAACAGTAAAAATGGCCCAGAGTATTTTTTTAGGAAACAATTGAGGACAAAAGACATACATTTCGGTGTGCTTTCAGATGAAGTGCCTAGAATCCATCAATTCAAACACCCAGAAACCGGCCGGTATATCAAAACGGTCTCCCTTACGGCACCTTCAGGAGCCGCGAACAGGGCAGTAGGTAGCTTACCACGCTATAAAGAACTGAAAAGTAAGAATGCGGCTTTCAATACCTTTGATTTTAGGGTGTTGCAATACCGTCAACATTTTATGGAATAAAGGTTACACTTGTTATGTTTTCGTAATAGGTTTTAGAAATATGTGATTTGACCTAAATTTCATATTTGATTTCTTTTTTATGACCATCTTTGTATTCACTCGAATTTTAATGCACTATTCAACAGGTAAATTTTTCAGATGCAGCAGTCAAAACGTTTAACGGAATTCAAAAAGTCGGTTACCAATAAGTTCAATATTTACAACAGCTTGTTTTTGAGCTTGCCCTATGCCGATATGGAAAATGTCGGTATGTTGGTGCCATTGCTTTTCGACCATTGTGAAAAGGGCTTACAACAAGGTAAAAAGCCCCAAGAAATCTTGGATACCTTTTTTGCCAATTTCACTGAAATGAATGCTGAAAGTGAACGGCTAGATTTCATGTTTCGAATAATCCAGTATGTCGAACGTCAGGTAGTACTTTACGATAGTGTCGAAGATGCTGCTTTTCCTAAACTACAGGAGTATACCAATTCATTATCGATCAATGATTATTTTGAATTGGTAAACCGAAGCAAAAATTGGGATAAGATCGCGAAAAAGCTTTCTACCTTTAGTGCCCGAATCGTACTTACTGCCCACCCTACCCAGTTTTATACACCAGCGGTATTGGATATCATCGCTGAACTAAGGGCATTGATAGATGAAAACCGTATTGATGATATTGATTTGACCATGCAACAATTGGGACTGACCTCTTTGATCAACGCGAAGAAACCGACCCCATTGGATGAAGCAAAGAATATCATCCACATACTCCGTAACACCTATTACAATGCTATTGGGGAATTATTTCAATATGTCAAAAAGAATATCCGTGATGCCAATTTTGATAACTATAATATCATCAAACTTGGTTTTTGGCCAGGAGGCGATCGAGATGGAAACCCATTTGTTACGGCAAACATCACGAATCAAGTAGCCGATGAATTGCGATTGACCTTGATGAAGTGCTATTATAATGAACTTAAGGTTTTGCGAAAAAAGTTGACGTTTAAAGGGCTACAGTCTCCCATCAATGAGCTGAACATCAAGCTCTATAAGGCCATGTTTCAAGAAAACTTTGTAATAGGCTATGATGAGATTATTGAAAAATTGGAAGAGGCGAAGGCCATTTTGGTCTCTGAATACCACTCCCTATACCTTGACGATTTGAACCAGCTAATTGACAAGGTGCATATTTTTAAGACGCACTTTGCGGCTCTGGATATACGCCAAGACCATAGTAAGCATCATTTAGTAGTTGAGACGATATTGAGGCAAAAAGGAATCATCAAGGGCGACCTTTCAGAACTTAGCGATGACGAATTGTTGGACAACCTTTTGAATAAGGATTTCAATTTGCAAGACGATGAATTCGATATTGATATTGTAAGAGATACGATAAAGAATATCAAACAATTAAAGGATATTCAAGCCAAGAATGGGGAACAGGGCTGTAATCGATATATCATAAGTAATTCAGAAGATATTTATTCCGTTTTATTCGTCTTTGGATTATTTCGTTGGTGTGGATGGAAAGAAGAGGAAATTACGTTTGATATTATTCCATTATTCGAGACCATGAAGGGTATGGATGCTTCAGAAGAAGTAATGCAGACCCTGTTTGATACACCTAAATATCGTGCACATCTAAGGCGTAGGGCCGATGCCCATACCATTATGCTGGGCTTTTCAGATGGTACGAAGGACGGAGGCTATCTGAAAGCCAATTGGTCTATTCTAAAAACCAAGGAAACCCTTAGCGGGGTTTGTGAAAAAAACGGTATAAAAGTGATGTTCTTTGACGGTAGGGGAGGCCCACCGGCACGGGGCGGGGGAAAAACACATCGTTTTTACGCAGCGCAGACCAAAGATGTTGCCAATCACGAAATTCAATTGACCATACAGGGGCAAACGATTACAAGTACCTATGGTACTAAAGAGCAGTTTATCCATAATGCCGAACAATTGTTGACCGCCGGTTTGAGCAATAACCTTTTTGGAGAAGAACATACGATTTCAAAAATACAACGAGATCTCATAGAAGAATTGTCAGAGTTGAGTTTTGCGAAGTACGATTCCTTAAAACGGCATGATAAGTTTATCCCTTATTTAGAGCATCGTAGTACCTTAAAATACTATGCCCAAGCCAATATTGGTAGTCGCCCCGGAAAAAGGGGGAACAAGGCCCAATTGACCTTATCTGATTTACGGGCCATTTCTTTCGTTGGTTCGTGGAGTCAGCTAAAGCAGAATGTACCAGGTTATTTTGGCCTCGGTAGTGCCATTCAAAAATTTAAAAATGAAGGACGTATAAGTGAAGTGGAAAGTTTGTATAAAGAAGTACCTTTCTTTAGGGCTTTGATGCACAATAGCATGATGTCGCTAGCCAAAACCAATTTTAATTTGACCGGTTATTTAAAAGAAGACCAAGAGTTCGGTGAGTTTTGGAATATCCTTCATGATGAATGCCTGCTTTCTGAAAAGATGTTGCTTGAAATATCAGGTCATAAGATTTTAATGGAAAATGAAGAAGTCTCCCGAGAGTCGATCAAAATAAGGGAGAAAATCGTATTGCCCCTATTGGTCATACAGCAGAACGCCTTATACCATATAACACAAGAGTCTAAATACAAAGCGTTGTATGAGAAAATCGTAACAAGATCTTTATATGGCAATATCAATGCCAGTAGAAACTCGGCGTAAAACTATGGAAATTCAGATAGCGCTTCAGAAAACGGAAAGGTTTTAATAGGTCTTTCGGCATTTTTTTTCAGTTCTAATCTTTCAATGATTTTTGCCACGGATTGCTCAAAGCGCTTTTTTGATATGGGTTTTGTCAAAAAATCGTTGATTCCGTAATCATAAGCCGGCATTGCGAATTTAGACCAAGTGGAGTTCATGATAATGGCTGCATTGACTTCTATGCTATCTAAAATTTCAAAGGCATCAACCTTATCCATTAGCACGTCTAGAAAAACAATTTCCGCTTTATGGTCGTAGATGGCCTTGACACCCTCGAACGGATTGTCGAAAGCACCGATCAAATCTAATTTGGGATGATTTTTTACCAAAAAGGTAGTCGCCAAGCGTTGAATTGACGAATCGTCAATGATAATAGTAGGGTATTTCATGATTTGGGTAACATTTGGTACGATAAAATTACTACCGTCAGGTATCCCTTTAAATCAAAATAAGGTAAAGCGGTTTTTTAATCGTTCATTGGGTGAAAAACCTGAAAATCAAAGGTAAAATGAAAATTTAAATCGATAATTTTTACCGTTTATCGCGCTTTTTGTTTGAGATAATCCAATTCAGAATGGTCTTATTGGACCCAGACACCACTAGTATCGAGTAATTACTTTTCCGTTTTTAAAATCTGATAAAAGGCCTTGATTCCGTAAGCCAGCTGTCCGATCTTTAAATTCTCGTTCGGGCTGTGTTGATTATTGTCAGGGTTGACCATGGGCACTACGAATGCCGGTATTTTTAGTTCGTTGATAAAAGGGGCTATTGGCACGGTACCTCCCATGATTCGAATTTGTACTACGTCATCGTTGAATGCCTTTTGTAAGGTGTTGACCAAAAAAGTACCGTATTCGTTGTCTAGATTGGTTCTGAAAGCATCCGTGACGCTTCCCTCGGTAAGGGTTATAATCTTATCGTATCGTAAGCGTTCTTCTTTTGAAGGTATATCTTCTAGAACCGTAAAACCTTGTTTTACGATATGATCTTTAACTAATTTTTTCAATCGTGTGCCATCTGATTCCGGCACTAAACGTAAATCCAATTCAGCTGTGGCACTTTCAGGCACAATGGTTCGGGCTTTTTTACCAATCCATCCGGATCCTAGACCACGTATGTTCAAACTTGGGTACTGCAGTGACTCTTGATAGAAGGCACCTACTTTTTCAGCGGTTTTGAATTGCAATTTTTCCGCAATGGACACGGCGTCATCCGGGACGCTTCTTAAGATATTTTGAACGGGTTCACCCAAACTGATACCATCATAATACCCTTTTATCAATACACGACCCTCTTTGTCTTTCATCGTTGCCAATAGTTGTGCCAATTGAAATCCTGGGTTTGGTGCGTAATTACCGTAATGACCACTATGTTGTGGTTTGGCAGGGCCATGTGTTGTTATTGAGAGGGTGGTGATGCCACGACAGCCATAGACAACAGTTGGCTTTTCAGAAGAATGTATGGGGCCATCGGCAATCAACAAAAAATCCGCCTCAAGAAGTTCTCGATACTGTTTTACTGCCTTGGGCAGTGGTTTACTACTTTTCTCTTCTTCACCATCTAATATGACCTTTACGTTAAAGGGCAATTTTATTTCCTCCTTTTGTAAAAGATCGATAGCGTTCAAAAACATGATGATGGGTCCCTTATCATCAGATGTAGAACGACCAAAAAGCCTCCAGTTGTAATCAATGTCATCATTCAAAGCTTCAAAATCCATGGTTTCATAGCCACCATCAACGGGTTTTTTCAATACGGTTTGATACGGGTTTTCTTGGTTCCATTTGCTTGAATCTACGGATTGGCCATCAAAATGCATATAGAAAAGTATGGTAGGTTTCGTGTCTTCCATAGGAAGCGCAGCAAAGAACAAGGGGTGGTTTTCAGTTTCCAGTTCGGTAGTATTAAATCCCCTGGCATTAAAATTTTTCTTGAGCCAAATCAAGTTGTCCGCGATAGCATCACCGTTCAAGGCATCATTGGGAATGGCAACAAAATCACGAAGCTCTGTTATTGATTTCGCCACTTGTGATTTTAGCAATGTCGAATCTTGTGCACTAACTTTGATTGAGAACAATAAAATAAATGCGAGCAGTTTTTTCATACTTTACTTGATAGATTAAAAGAAGTAAGATAGTTAAATGTATTAAAATTTTATATTAAAGTTGTTGATGAAATTTATCTAAATTTCAATGTATACCCATTCCCAACTAGAATGTAAATTAACTAATTTCAATACTCTCATTTTTGGTGAATGAGTAGTTATAAAGTATTTTATATATTTTGGCATTTGTATAGAAGACTTGTCGTCGCACCAATAGTCGAATTAGAGATGGTATATTGTTGCCAAGATCACAATATAATTTTCCATAATTGGTTTTGTATGTAGTTTTAAAAAGCTCTTCTACCAATTATGTTTTAATGATTCAATCTAAAAATCAAAATGCTTGATGAACAATATTTTTAAAATGCTGGTTCTTTTTATTATCGTAGTACTTTCTAGTTGTGGTTCAGATGATACCTCGGATACTACTGCATCGGGAAACTTATTAGTGTCCGTTAGAAAGCCAAACGGGTCTCCAGAACCGAATGCCAGCGTTATAATAATGCCAAATGGTAGAACGGTTCTTACAGATGCCAGTGGAATAGCCAGTTTCCAAAACCTTGAAATAGGTACATATAGTGTACTAGTAGAGTTATCCACTAGTTCTGAGTTCTATGTAGAAGGTGTTACTATTGTTTTTGATGATGTGGTCATTGTTGAAAATGAGACTGAAACGTTGAGCGTCGAACTTCTTGACGGACCGCAGCCTATTGAAGAAGCTGACCTTGATATTGACTTTTTATTAGCTGATACATATGCTAAGTTAAGAGATGCTTTCTTGTTTGACCTAGGAGGTTATTCAATGTATTGGGGTGATATTGGAGCCGATATAGCATATGTGAATAACACATCACCCTCAACGCTTTTTTCTTTAGATAGATATATTTTTGAACCCTCTAATAGTATTATCAATGAAGTTTGGGCAATTCATTACAGAAGTATTAGAAATACCAATGTGGGGCTTGAGGCAATTACAAATGGGGAATACACTTCAAACGTAGGTAAAGAAGAGAATTTAGTGCAAGCCGAGTTTAGATTTTTACGAGCACTTTTATATTTTAATTTATTAAAACTCTATGGTAATCCTGTTTTGGTCAGCAACACTAGTTTAGATGTCCCCTTTTTACAGAATAGGGCTGGTCTTATTGATTTGATAGAAGAAGATCTCGTGTTTGCGGAAATCAATTTAGAAAATTATACTACGTCGAAAGTTGCTTCCATTCAAGCAGCTCAAATACTTTTAGGACGTTTTTACATGTACTTAGCGGGTTTTCCTGAGCTGGACAGTGAAAAGTATAACCTCGCAGCCTTACAGTTTGAGAAAGTTTTGAATCAATTTAATTTGGAAGCAAACTATTCCAACATATTCAATGTTGACAACGAATCAGGTAACACTGAAGTAATCTTTTCAATTGACTTCGATGTTACGGAAGAACAAGGAGATGGAAACGTTGGGGTATTTTGGGGTCCATTGGGTTATTCCTTACAAGACTATTTATTATTGGATCCAAAATTTATACGAGAATTTTTTCTCAATGAGGCTAACGTCCAAAACCCCGTCACTTTTCCTTTAGCTATAGAAGATAAAAGGTTTTATTCCAATGTAGCTCCTTTCACCGTGCAAAATGGTCTTGCAATGGATGCAACCAATACTGCTGACTGGAGACCACTGAAGTATATCGGTGATGTTACTATGACACCTTCACAGTATAGGTCTTCTGAAGATTTTCCTTATATGCGGTACGCAGACGTTCTTTTGATGTTGGCAGAGGCTGAAAATGCTGTTAATGGACCTACAGCAAGGGCTTACGAATTAGTCAACCAGGTTATAGATAGGTCACACACCTCAAATGATTTTCAATTAGAAAATGGATTGAACCAAGATGAATTTCTTTCCGCAATTCTGGAGCAACGTAGAAAAGAGCTTTGTTTTGAAGGAAGTTACAAAGATGATTTAATCAGAAATGAACTACTCTCTGCGGTCATCGAAGACTTTAATTTAAGAAATCCTGATTTGGCCAAAGAATTTGCACCACATAAGTATGTTTGGCCGATACCACAGAGTGAAATCAATACTAACCCCAATATAATACAAAACATGGGATATTAGTGCTATTGGATGTTACCGGATTTTATTAATAAACCCGTCAATATCACCAATTCCCTTTTCGGTTATAAATTTAATAAAAGCAGAACCAATAATAGCCCCTTTTGTCATTTTGGTGGCCTGTTGAAAGGTTTCTTGGTCTTTGATGCCAAAACCTACGATCTGTGGGTTGCTTAAACCCATTTTGGCAATGCGCTCAAAATAGGTTGTTTGCTCATTTCCAAAACCTGATTTTGATCCCGTTACACTGGCCGAACTGACCATGTAGATAAATCCGTCAGAAGCTGCGTCAATTTGTCGAATACGTTCTTCACTGGTTTGGGGAGTGATTAAAAATATATTGATAAGCCCATTTTTTTCAAAAATGGCTTGGTAGTCTTCTTGATAAATAGCTAATGGAAGGTCAGGCATAATAATACCATCAATACCGATTTCATGGCATTTGGCGCAAAATGCTTCCACACCATATTGCAACATCGGATTAAAATAGCCCATAACAATCAAAGGAATGGAAACCGTTTTGCGAATGTCCTTTAATTGGTCAAATAGTTTTTCCGTGGTCATTCCATTTTTTAGGGCAGCTGTTGAACTGCCTTGTATGGTCGGCCCGTCTGCTAAAGGATCACTAAAAGGCAACCCGATTTCAATCATATCAACGCCGTTTTTTTCTAAATCTTGAATGATTTTTATCGTGTCGTTTAGTTTTGGATATCCAGCAGTGAAATATATGGAGAGGAGTTTTTTGTCCTCTTGTAATTTTTGGTTAATTCTGTTCATTATATTATCTGTCATTCCCGCGTAGGCGGGAATCTTTTTAATGTGTTCTTATGATTTTTTAAAATTTAAGGCCCTTCTTCCAACATCTAAGAAAGATTTTCCCAGTCCGGATTCATATCATTAATTAAATTCTCTTTCCATTGCCGATTCCAGTGTTTTATTTGCTTTTCTCTTTTGATGGCATTGTTCACATATGTTATTTTTTCAAAGTATACCAATTTATGAACATTATATTTTTTTGTAAATCCTTTGTTTTGTTTTGTTTTGATTGGTGTTGTTGTAATCTCAGCTTTAGATTATTTGTCATTCCAACATACAATACTGTATGATTTTTGTTGGTCAGTATGTATAATAATTTTCCATTTAATTGGAATCGCAATCATTTTATAGGATTCCCGCCTACGCGGGAATGACAAAAACAATCTAAAGTTTAAAATAATCAATATACGTCTGCAAATCTTTATCACCACGACCTGATAAGCTGATCACGACGACATCATCCGGTTTGAATTTTTTATGCTGAAAAATAGCGAAGGCATGGCCAGTTTCAATGGCCGGAATAATACCCTCCAATTGTGAAAGTTCCAATCCGGCGGTCATCGCCTCATCATCGGTAGCGGAGTAAAACTCGGCACGGCCAGATTTATATAAATGCGAATGCATAGGCCCCACCCCCGGATAGTCCAACCCAGCAGAAATGGAATACGGCTCGGTTATTTGTCCGTCTGGCGTTTGCATCAACATGGTCTTACAACCATGGATGATACCAACTTTACCAAGGGCAGAAGTAGCTGCGCTTTCACCGGTTTCCACACCTTTTCCTGCAGCTTCGACGGCGATAATACCTACGTTGGGTTCCTCTAAAAAATGATGGTACGTTCCAGCAGCATTGCTACCACCACCAATACAGGCGACCACATAATCAGGGTTCTCACGACCTTCTTTCCCTTTTAACTGCCATTTGATTTCTTCAGAGATGACCGACTGAAATCGAGTGACCATATCGGGGTAGGGGTGTGGGCCAATGGCCGAACCGATAATATAGTGGGTGTCGACCGGATTGTTTATCCAATCCCGTATGGCTTCGTTGGTCGCATCTTTTAAGGTTCGGCTACCCGAAAGTGCGGGTCGAACCGAAGCCCCCAACATTTTCATACGTGCAACGTTTGGTGCCTGACGGGCGATATCGATTTCACCCATATATACAATGCATTCCATACCCATAAGGGCGCAGACCGTTGCAGTCGCCACACCATGTTGACCTGCCCCGGTCTCGGCGATAATGCGGGTCTTGCCCAATCTTTTTGCCATCAATATTTGCCCAATGGTATTATTGACCTTGTGGGCCCCAGTATGATTTAAGTCCTCTCGTTTGAGATAAACTTTCGTGCCATGCTTTTCAGAGAGGCGCTTGGCGAAATAAAGTGGGGAAGGCCTGCCGACATAGTCTTTAAGTAAACCATGGAATTCTTTTTGAAAAGAATCCTCATACATAATATCCAAATAGTTCCGTCGTAACTCTTCTACATTGGGATACAGCATTTCAGGAATAAATGCACCCCCGAATTCACCATAATACCCTTTTTCGTTTGCGTGATAGGTCATTCTTTGTCAGTTAATAAATGTTTAAACTTTTCCAATTCATCAATTTTTTTGAATCCCGGTCTTGATTCAAAACCACTATTTACATCAATGGCATGGCAATACCGTGATTCCGGTCTTTTTGAGAACTCATGAAGGGCATCGGCTTCGTTCAGTCTTATACCACCACTTAAAAAATAAGGTTTTGTAGAAGGATAATCCTTTAAAACGGACCAATCAAAAGTATAGCCATTTCCACCAGGAAGTTTTCCTTTGGTATCAAATAAATAATAATCGCAGAACTCTTCAAAAGGCTCGAGCACATTAAAATCAAACGTATCTTTTATAGAAAAGACTTTGATGATTATGAGGTCGAATGCAGTCGAGACTTCATCAATCAAAGCTTTTTTTAAGTTTTTGCAATATTCCGGACTTTCTTGACCGTGTAGCTGTACCCCATTTAAATGATACTTTTTGACTTTTTCCAAAACCTCTGCTAACGAAGCATTGACAAAGACCCCTATTTTTTTTGTTCCAAGTGGAAGCGGAGGAATTTGACCGTCAAAGTAACGGGCTGATTTTTCCCAGAATATAAAACCCAAATAATCAGGCTGCAAGGTAGCAACCGCTTTGGGATTGTATTTCATTCCGCATACCTTTAATTTCATAGCCTTATTGCCCACATCGTGAAGCAATCTTTTCCTCAAAGGAAAATCATTACTTCTGGTTATTCATTTTAGGTTATCTATAAACGCTTTGGCGCTTTTTCCTGGATTTTCAGTTTTCATAAAATTCTCTCCAATCAAAAAACCTTGGTATCCATACCCTTTTAAATCTTTGATAGCTTCCACAGCGCTAATGCCACTCTCTGAAACTTTTACGAAATCTTCAGGAATCAAGCTTGCCAGCTTCTTGCTGGTTTCTAAGTTAACTTCGAAGGTTTTAAGATCTCGATTATTGACCCCTAACATATCTAAACTAGGCATCAGGGATTTTTGCAACTCTTCTTCATTATGAACCTCTAACAAAACATCTAAGCCCAGACTTTTTGCCAGTTCTGAAAATGTTTTGATTTTCTCTTTTGTCAATACCGCGGCAATCAACAAAATCACGTCAGCACCATATGCTTTTGCCTCTATCAATTGGTATTCGTCAATGATGAATTCTTTGCGTAGTAAGGGCATGCTTACTGAAGCCCTTGCCAATACGAGATCTTCAATTGATCCACCAAAATATTTGATGTCGGTCAGAACGCTCATGCCACAAACCCCTGCATTTTGATACCCTTTGGCTACTTGCCCAACGTTGGTATTTTGATTAATGGTCTTTTTCGATGGAGAGCGACGTTTATGTTCGGCAATAATACCTGTTGAACTTTTCCTCAATAGTTGGGCCAAGGAGGCTCCTTTTCTATCAAAAAGGGAAAAGTTTTCAAATTGCGAGATGGGGAGGATGGACTTTTTTAAATCCACCTCCTTACGCTTGTCAGCTACTATTTTATCTAGTATGTTCATTTTATTCGATATTGAGAATGAAGTGAAGGAATCTATTGAATTCGTGTTCTATTGCCTTCAACTGCGCTCAGAATGATGTTTTATTATTAGTTCTTACTCAATTCCTGCAATTTTTTCAATGCCATCAATCCTTTTCCACCTAACAAAGATTCCTTTGCCAGTTCAAATCCTGCTTTTGGGGTGGTATTTTTAACCGTTGCAATGGCAACACCTGCATTGGCACAAACCACATTATTTTGTGCTTCCGAACCTTTTCCATTCAGTACATTCATAAATATTTGGGCCGAATCAGCGACATCGTCCCCGCCAATAATCTCATTTTCAGATATGGGATCAATTCCAAAATCGGAGGGCTTGATAATACCTTCAGAACCATTTGAAATGGTCTTGGTGTCGCCTGTTAGGCTGATTTCATCATATCCATCCAATGCATGTAGTACCGTAAAGTTTTTGTTGGTGTTTTGATAGAGGTAACCATACATCCGTGCCAATTCTAAATTAAACACCCCGACCATTTGATTTTTTGGAAACGCTGGATTCACCATAGGTCCCAACATATTAAAGAAGGTTTTAACCGTTAATTCCCTTCGAATGGGGGCAACATTTTTCATGGCGGGATGGAACAGGGGTGCATGTAAAACACAAATGCCGGTTTCATCAATTGACTTTTTGAGGAAATCAGCTTCATTACTGAATTTGATTCCCAAAAACTCCATCACATTGCTACTACCGCATTTTGAAGAGACCCCATAATTACCATGCTTGGTCACTTTCACACCTGTACCTGCGGTCACAAAAGAGGCCAAAGTAGAAATATTGAAAGTATCTTTTCCATCCCCACCGGTACCACAGAGATCAACAGGGTTATATTCTGAAAGATCAACGGCCAAACAGAGTTCTAAAAGCGCGTCTCGAAAACCCTCGAGCTCTTCAATGGTAATGCTGCGCATCATATATACCGTTAAAAATGCAGCGATTTGACTCGTGTTGTAATCCCCTTTGGCAATATTGACCAGAATTTGTTTGGCATCCTCTTTTTCAAGGATTTCGTGATTAATAAGCCTGTTTAGTATTTCTTTCATTGTAAAATAGTCTTTAGTTGTTAGTAATGAGTAGTTAGATGTTATTAATTACCCCTTACTAATCAATCACTCTTGGGTTTAGCCTCCAGCCAGTTTTTAAGTATTTGTTTGCCTTCCGGGGTTAAAACCGATTCTGGGTGAAACTGTACCGCCCTAATATCAAATTCTTTGTGGCGTAACGACATTACTTGCCTGTTTCCATCAAAGGAGGTTGCCTCTAAGGCTTCTGGTAAATTTGAATTTACCACCCAAGAATGGTATCGACCTACTTCGATTTTCTTGGGCAATCCTTGAAAAATATAATCTTCAATCTCAATAGTTATGGAAGTAGCCACTCCGTGATACACCTGATCCAGGTTAATCAAGCTACCGCCATATACTTCTCCAATAGCTTGTTGCCCGAGGCATACCCCAAAAATTCGTTTGGTGGGCCCATAGGTTTTAATGATCTCTTTTAACAACCCTGCCTCATCGGGTATTCCAGGTCCTGGGGAAAGCACAATTTCGTCAAAGGCATCGACCTCTTCTACGGTTAATTGGTCGTTACGTTTGACAATAACTTCACGATCAAGATCTTCTAGATAGTGCACTAAGTTAAAAGTGAAACTATCGTAATTGTCTATCATTAATATGGCCCCACCTGGCCTCCCCAATGGGGAGGAATTTTCGGTAGATCTGGTTTCTTCTTTCTTCATAATTTATCTTTTCCCCCTATTGGAGGTAAGGAGGCTTTAGATGGTTTCTGCAATTTCAAGTGCTTTGTTCAAAGCGCCAAGTTTGTTGTAGGTTTCCTGTAATTCATCATTGGCGTTTGAAGCGGCTACCAGCCCTGCTCCAGCTTGAAAATGAAGTTCATGGTTTTTGCTCAAAAACGTTCGGATCATAATGGCATGGTTGAAATTGCCTTTAAAATCCATAAAGCCAATAGCTCCACCATAATATCCACGACTGGTTTTTTCATACTTTTCTATAAGTTGCATGGCCATATGCTTGGGGGCACCGCTTAATGTGCCTGCCGGAAACGTATCCGCTACAATTTTTAAAGTGGAAATGTCCGGTTTTTTCATTCCGGTAACCTTTGAGACCAAATGAATCACATGCGAGAAGTATTGTACTTCTCGATAGGTTTCCACATTGACCAAGTTTCCATTTCTACTAAGGTCATTACGCGCCAGATCGACCAGCATGACATGTTCGCTGTTCTCCTTCTCGTCTTCGGCCAATTTTATGGCCAGTTCAGCATCTTTTTCATCATTTCCAGTACGCTTATAGGTGCCAGCGATCGGGTGGATCTCTGCCTTACCATCTTTGACGACAAGCTGTGCCTCTGGGGAGCTTCCAAAAATCTTAAAATCACCATAATCGAAGAAAAAGAGATAGGGAGAAGGGTTTATAGAGCGTAAGGCGCGATACACATTAAATTCATCACCTTTAAATCGTTGTGAAAACCTTCTCGAGAGTACCAATTGAAACACGTCACCGCGCTGGCAATGTTTTTTGGCCAAGGCCACGTGTTCTTTAAACGCCTCATCTTCTAAATTCGTTTTTACGGTTCCGTCTTTTGAGAAATTATAAGAGGCGAAACTTCGAACGTTCAAAACCTGTTCCAGTTGCGGAATATTATTTTCACTTTCAAAACAATGGGCGAAAATATAAGCTTCATTCTTAAAATGATTTATAGCAATGATGTTCTGATAAACTGCATAGAACATATCGGGTATGGTAAGGGAATTTTCTTTTTTCGAAATAGATACATCTTCGAAATACCGCACGGCATCATAGGCCATAAAGCCGAAAAGACCGTTGGTAATGAATTTGAACTCTTGGTCTTCCACTGAAAATTGTTTTCTGAACGCATCCATTTCTTGAATTACATCGACAGTGTCGGTAATTTCGATTTCTTGCTTGATACCATCCGGAAATTCTTTGGTAATTATCTCATTCTCAACTTTAATTGAAGCAATAGGATTGCAGCAGATGTATGAAAAACTGTTGTCATTGGCATGATAATCACTACTCTCCAACAAAATGCTGTTGGGATACTTGTCCCTTATCTTGAGATAGACACTGACCGGTGTAATGGTGTCGGCAAGTATTTTTTTGTAGTGTGTTTCTAATTGATATGTCATTTCAAATTGATTCAAAAAATTAAGGCTTGTCGTGATGACAAGCCTTTTATATGAATTGGGAATAGTAGGACTAGCTCACGAATTTCGACGTAAGTTGTTCCACCACCAAGTTTTGTTCATTGTTTTCATTGGTTCAAATATAGAAATCAAATCGAAACTTTCAAATTAAAGATTGATAATAAAAAAATATCCTGCTTAAATAGCAGGATATTCCCCTTTTCTTTTTCACTATGTAGTTGGATTAGAATTCTAAATCGACCACTAGATCAAACTCGTCGTATATCGTTTTGTCCCCCAAATTGTCGAAGAAGCTTCCTGAACCATATTTTACATCGTAGTTGGTTCTGTCCACCTTCAACGTTGCAGTTGCCTTGCTACCATAAACCGAAACATCAAAAGTCACTGGTTTAGTGATTCCCTTAATGGTCAAATCCCCGGTTACTTCATATGAATTCTTACCAGAAGACTTCACATTGGTAAAAACCAAATTTGAAGTAGGGTTTGAAGCTGTTGAAAAGAAATCATCAGAATGTAAATGGCCATCTAGATCACTTTTGGATTTTCCAGAAAGGTCAGTTGTGTTGATGGTTGTCATATCTACGACAAACTCACCACCGGTCAATTTGTCGCCATCGAACATAAGGGCACCTGATTTCAAATTGATCGTACCTGTATGTGAACCGGTTACTTTGTACGCCTTCCAAGTAACGGAGCTAGCATCGGTTTTTACTTCTTTTTTGTCATCGTCGACTTTGTTGGCAGTTGCTGCGAATCCGACTGCCAAGGCCAATGCTAAACTTAAAATGTTCTTTTTCATGATTTTAAAATTGTTTTCTGTTTGTAATTGTTTAATGATTTATATATGTGTAAATAATTCTTCTTTTGACTGACGAACTTTTGCATAATGTTGCGTATCGTCTTCAGCAGAGCGGTATCCGATAGGCAATACCACCGATACGCTAAGATTTTTTTCAGACAATTCAAGGATTTCGTTGTATTTCTCGGCCTCAAAGCCTTCCATAGGGCAGGTGTCGATTTTTAGTTCAGCCGCCGCCTGCATTACATTACCTAAAGCGAGATAGGTCTGTTTTGCGGTCCAATTTGCCTTACTATCGGTCGAAAGGTCCAATAATTTTGATTTCATAAAATCCCCATATCCTTTTAGGCTTTCGGCCGGAATGTTTCTGGTTTCAGAAACATTTTCCAGATACGTATCTATTAATTCCGAACCAAAATCGGTTTTATGGGCAAAAACGATAATATGGGAAGCATCGGTAATTTGCGATTGTCCCCAAGATACTGCGCGTAGTTGCTCCTTTAAAGCTTGGTCTGTAACCACAAATACGTGATAGGGTTGCAATCCGTATGATGATGCACTTAACCTGGTCGCTTCAAGAAGTGACTCTAAATCTTCTGCGGAAACCTTCTTGGTACTATCGAACTTTTTAGTTGCATATCGCCAAGTTCTGTTTTCTAGGATGTTGTTCATATTAAAATTTATCTAATAATTGGTTTAATTCATTGAGTTCTTTTGTCGAAAAATTTTGTGTCACCTGTTGTTCTGCATTTTTTATCGCATCATCCATCAAGGTCAAAGCTCTTTCCCCTTCAGGTGTGATGAATATTTCGATTTTTCTTCGATTGGTTTCACATATTTCACGTTTCACGAATTCTTTGAGAAGCAATTTGTCGACCAAACGAGTAGTATTGCTCATTTTTGCGACCATTCGTTCATTTAAAGTTGATAAATTTGCTGGTTCCCCTCTTAGGCCCCTTAAAATTCGAAGTACGTTAAACTGTTGCAATGAAACTTCAAATGGTTTAAGCGCGTTTCCCATGGCCTCGTTCAGTTTACTATTGACCAAAGACAAATGAATGATCGTTCTGGTCGCCAACGGAATGGGTTTTGTGGTTTTTATGATTTGCTCAACATTCATGTTATTACAACAATTGTATATACAAATATATTGGATACCTTCTTCTTTAAACCAGTTACAACCGCTAATTTTTTGTTAAAACCAAATTCAAGGATACCACATTGGTTAATTTTACTTGCTAATTCGATACCATGAAGCGTTTGTTGCCTCTTATCATTGTGATGATATCAATCTACAGTTGTGGACCAAGCGGTAAAAAAGCCGAGGAGTTCAATGAAAAGGTTACCCCTGCCGAGGTTGCTGTGAGCTCAAAAAGCGAAGTACCTTTTACGATATATGATTATGAAGGGTTAAAACCATTATTGCATCAACAAGATGATAAGACTTACATTGTGAATTTTTGGGCTACATGGTGCAAACCTTGTATTGAAGAGCTTCCTGCTTTTGAGAAAACCTTTGCAGAACAAAAATCAAATAATGTCGAAATGATTTTGGTGAGCCTTGATATGCCATCAATGTGGAAGAAAAGATTGGTTCCCTTTGTTAAAGAAAAAAAATTAAAGGGACAGGTCGTGATTTTAGACGATCCAAAGATGAACGATTGGATTCCTCAAATCGACAATGACTGGGAAGGGGGCATACCAGCTACCTTAATATATAACAAAGGTAAAAGAGCTTTTTATCCGCACGGTTTTACCTACGACGAATTGAATAAGGAATTGTTGAAGTTCATTAAATAATACTACTATGGGAATTGGAAAAGTAATGGGTGCATTTGTACTTATCTTAAGCTTGACAGCTTTCACATCAATTGAAAATAATACTATAAAAGGCTATGGAATCGGTGCTATTGCCGATGATTTTTCATTGAAAAACACTGATGGGAAAATGGTTTCTTTAGCGGACTACGATAACGCCAAAGGATTTCTGGTAATTTTCACTTGCAATACCTGCCCGTATGCCATAGCTTATGAGGATAGGATAATTGCTTTGGATGAGAAATACAAAACCCAGGGTGTTCCTGTTATAGCCATAAATCCGAATAACCCAAGTATTAAGCCCGGCGATAGCTTTGATGCCATGAAGATCAGGGCAAAGGAAAAAGGATTCACATTTCCTTATTTATTTGATGAAGGCCAAAAGGTCTATCCGAAATATGGGGCTACCAAAACACCACATGTGTATTTGTTGCAGCGCACGGATAAAGGTAACATAGTACGTTATATCGGTGCCATTGATGATAACTATCAAGATGCATCACAAGTGGAGGATAAATATGTTGAGAATGCTGTTGACGCGATGTTGGCAGGAAAGGAAATTGAGCTGACCTTGACAAAAGCAATTGGGTGCTCTATAAAAGTTTAAAACGTAAAATTTATAGTTTTAAGTCCGGAGTATTGCTCCGGACTTTTATTTTTGACAAACTTAATTTGATAACAAAGATGGATTTAAGCCAAGAAGAGTGGACGGAACAACTTAACAAAGATGATAACGCCGTCATTTTAGATGTAAGAACGCCCGAAGAAGTGGAAGAGGGTTATATACCCAATGCAACCCACGTAGATATTTATCTGGGTCAAGGTTTTATTGATGAAATCGAAAAATTGGACAAGACCAAAAATTATTACGTTTACTGCCGCTCTGGCAATAGAAGTGGTCAAGCCTGTGCAATACTGAACAGTATAGGTATAGAAAATGCATTTAACCTTGAAGGCGGGTTCATGAGCTGGGAAGGTGAAACAACCAATTAATGGGTTTTTCAGACGTCATCGTAAAAGAGCTTGGCACGAATGCCTTGGTTTTTGAGTCGCTGTTGGCCAGCGTTCCCTTAGAACTGTCAAATCATAAAGAAGACCCCAAAAAATGGAGCCTTCTTGAAATTGTCTGCCATTTGGCCGATGAAGAGGTAGAAGATTTTAGAACAAGGGTAAAACATACCTTAGAAACCCCAGACCTTCCACTAAAGTCGATTAGCCCTCAACTATGGCCAATATCGCGCAAGTATTCCCAACAAAATTATCATGAAGCGGTCAATCGATTTTTAACCGAAAGACGTATTTCCATCAACTGGTTAAAAGGTTTGATAGACCCGCAATGGAGCAATACCATCGATAATAAAGACTTGGGTAACTTAAGTGCCCTAGATTTTCTAGAAAATTGGCTTGCCCACGATTACCTGCATATTCGTCAAATAAATCAAGTCAAGCGTAGTTTTCTGGCACGTAATACCAATGGCGATTTAGGTTATGCCGGAAATTGGTGATCATTTCTTTACCTTAGTGAAATGCGTGAAGACCTATTGCATTTTATTTGGAAGACCAATAAATTACAACACGAAGAATTAACCACAACATCGGGTGAACCAATAGTAATTCAGAACCTTGGGTTGCATAATCAAAATACCGGCCCAGACTTTTTTAACGCAAAGCTAGTTATTGCAGGTCAAGTTTGGGCCGGTAATGTAGAGATGCATTTAAAATCTTCAGATTGGTATGCACACGGCCATGAAACGGATTCCAATTATGATAATGTCATTCTTCATGTGGTTTGGGAAGATGACGTAGCCGTTTTTCGAAAAGACAAAACTGAAATACCCACCTTGACGCTAAAGAACTTAATAGCAACATCATTTCTAGACCACTATCGCAAACTACTTTACAATTCAAAAAGAACGTTTATCAATTGCGAGAAAGACCTTGCTTCGGTAGATGGTTTTTTAAGGGCCAATTGGGCTGAGCGACTTTACATAGAACGTCTCGAACAAAAATCCAAGTTGATTTTTGATTTGTTGAAAGCATCTAAAAATGATTGGGAAGCGGTGTTGTTCAAGCTATTATTGAAGAATTTCGGTTTAAAGGTCAATGGAGAGGCCTTTAGGTGTATTGCCGAAGCAACTGATTTTAGCGTCATCAGAAAACTGGGGAACGATGTTTTTGCCTTAGAGAGTGTTTTACTAGGTCAAGCACGATTGTTCGATATCAAGCATGATGGGGATGCTTATTATGATAAACTTCAAAAAGAATATGCTTTTCAAAAGGCAAAGTTTCTACTACGAAACGAAAGCGTGCAAAAACCCGATTTCTTTGGTTTACGACCTAACAATTTTCCTACTATACGGTTGTCACAATTTGCAAATTTGTATGCATCCAATGAAAGCCTTTTCAGCAAGGTGGTACAAGTAGATGACTTAGGGGCCATGTACACTATTTTTCACGCTGAGACCAGTGATTATTGGAGAGATCACTACACCTTTGGAAAAGTATCCAAATCCTCAAAAAAGCGATTGACAAAAAGCTTTATTGATTTATTGCTCATCAATACCATAATACCCCTAAAGTTTGCCTACCAAAAGATACATGGAAAAATGGATGAGGGATTGTTATTGGGTCTGGCCATGGCGTTAGGTCCTGAAAAGAATAACATCATATCAAAGTTTGATGAAATTGATACAACAACGAAAAACGCTTTCGAAAGCCAGTCAAGATTACAGCTATACAACGAATATTGTTCAAAGAACCAATGTTTGCGCTGTAAGATTGGTACCGCACTATTGAATAAGAATGGCTAATTTTGAATATGCGCTGGATTTACGATTTACTGTATTATTTTCAAAAGAGGGGTTTTGAGGTATGCCGCCGAATTGCAGAACGTTTGGGTATTAGGGCCAGGGTAGTACGAACTACATTTATCTATTTAACCTTTGCGACTTTGGGTTTCGGGTTTGCACTGTACCTTTTTATCGCTTTCTGGTTAAAAATCAAAGATTTGGTGTATACCAAACGAACTTCAGTATTTGATTTGTGATTTATGTATAAACTCTTTCGTTCAAAAATTGCAATTGCACTTACCTTAATGTTCATTGTGTTTTTGGTTGGTGTATTTGGTTACCGCTTGATTGCCAATTTTTCGTGGGTGGAGTCCGTTTACATGACGATCATTACGGTAACAACCGTAGGTTTCGCCGAAGTTCGCCCATTGGACTCGAATGCACAGATTTTTACCGTATTTTTAATTATTAGTAGTGTATTCATATTCGGTTTTGCCATTTCGGTCATATCAGAATATATTTTGAGTAAGAATTCGTTGCAGCTTCTAAAGAAAAAAAGGGTGAGGAATAAGGTCAAAAATCTGTCAAATCATGTAATAGTCTGTGGTTATGGAAGAAATGGCCAACAAGCCACAGAACGATTAATGGCCTATAAAAAACCTTTCGTGGTTATTGAAAAAGACAAAGAACTGATTGAATCGCATGAAGACAATGTACTGTTTATAGAGGGCGACGTCAATGAGGATGATGTCTTGTTGGAGGCGGGTATAGAAAATGCGCAATACTTGGTGACCGCACTACCAGATGATGCCGTCAACCTTTTCGTAGTACTTTCGGCAAGACAATTGAATGACAAACTGTTCATCATAAGCAGGGCGTCACAAGCGACCTCGGTTAAAAAGTTGCAATTTGCCGGTGCCAATAAGGTCATTATGCCTGATAAAATCGGGGGCGATCATATGGCTTCACTGGTCGTAATGCCAGATTTAATCACATTCATGGATAAATTATCCATGGAAGGCAAGCATACCACGAATCTCGAAGAGGTCGAAATTGAAGATTTTAAAGGGGCCCTTAATTATAAATCCATTCGGGATTTGGATTTAAGGCGAAAAACCGGTTGTACCATTATAGGTTATATTGAGCCTAATGGAAATTACATCATTAATCCCGAAGCTGATCTTGAACTGCAGCCTAAGGGTAAGGTCATTGTTTTGGGTAGACCAGAACAGATCGATAAGCTCAATCAAATGTTTCAACTAGATTAGTTAACCACCAATAAATTTGATTGCATTAATTTTTTTTAGGATATTGTCAGCTTTACATCAAATTAACAAAACCAAACAATAAGTTATGAAGTATAGACTTCTTACGTTTTTATCTTTTTTGATCCCGATATTTTCATTTGCCCAAGACACCACGGAATTGGGTCTGGACCAAAAGATAGATCGAGCCTTTCAGCCTATTTCCTCTTTCTTTGAAAGCGTCATTTTTTTCGAGATTGCAGGTACGCCCTTCGTGCTTATTTTGTTGGTGGGAAGTGCACTGTTCTTCACGCTTTATTTTGGATTTCCGAACATTAGGCATTTTTGGACTGCAATCAACGTGGTTCGCGGAAAGTATGAGGAAGTAGAGAAATACGGTTTGGAAAAAGTTGAGCTTCATATGACTGATGACGGTGATATCCCAGATACGATCCGTGATGAAAGTGAAGAAGGGGAGGTCAGTCATTTTCAGGCATTGGCTACTGCAGTATCCGGAACGGTCGGTAATGGTAATATCGCGGGGGTTGCCTTGGCCATAGCCCTAGGGGGACCTGGTGCGACCTTTTGGATGATCGTTTGTGGATTGCTAGGAATGTCTACCAAATTTGTGGAATGTACCTTAGGTGTACAATATCGTGATGTCGGTGAAGATGGTACGGTTTATGGTGGACCAATGTATTACATAAGCAAAGGTCTTAAATCAAAAGGTTTTAAAAACTTGGGCAAAGTCGCTGCCGCCTTATTTGCCTTCTTTTGCATAGGGGGGTCTTTCGGTGGTGGTAACGCCGCACAATCCAATCAGGCGACCATTGTCATAAAAGAGCTATTCGGATGGGAAAGTACCGCAGCAGGTGCCATTGTAGGCTTGGTCTTGGCTATCGTCGTCGGAATCATCATTATTGGGGGAATAAAGAGGATTGCTTCGGTTACTGAAAAGGTCGTCCCTTTTATGGCATTGATATATATATTATGTTGCTTATATATCATTTTCAGTAATTTTTCTTTAATAGATGATGCAATAGGTTTAATAGTATCTGAGGCATTTAACCCTACTGCAATAGGGGTCGGTGGCGTAATAGGGGTATTATTGGTAGGCTTTAGAAGGGCTGCATTTTCAAATGAGGCCGGGGCAGGTTCTGCTTCAATCGCACACTCGGCGGTAAAAACAAAGTATTCTGCTTCAGAAGGTTTGGTTGCACTCTTAGAACCATTTATAGATACCGTGGTGATCTGTACCATGACGGCTTTGGTAATTGTAATATTTAATTTTGGTGGTTTCTTTGAGTACGGGGGTGATGGTTCTGGGGTTGTCTTTATCGATGGAGAAGCCTTCGAGGGAGCAGGCATTACTTCAAAAGCATTCGCAGAGTATATTCCTTATTCTAAAATATTCTTAACCGTGGCTGTAGTGTTATTCGCGGTTTCTACTATGATATCATGGTCATACTACGGCCTACAGTCATGGAAATATCTTTTTGGCCGCGGAAAGAAAACGGATTTGGCCTACAAAATGCTTTTCTTGACTTTTGTTGTAATAGGAGCTGCGGCAAGTATGGATTCTATTTGGGCATTTTCAGATGCCATGATTTTTGCCATGGTATTTCCTAATATGATAGGACTATACTTTTTATTCCCAGAGGTTAAAAAACAGCTTAAAAGGTATTTGGATGCGATAAAGAAAGCTTATTCCTAATCAATATACAGATTTGCTTAAAAAAATTAAATCCCACTTCAAGTTCAATAAAAGGGAACGGAGTGGGATTTTCTTTTTATTACTGACCATCATCGTGCTTCAGGTCATTTATTATACTGTCAAATACCAGACACCATATGAAAATGGGGGTATTGTTTTCTTCGACAGTATTCAACAAGCCACAATCGATAGTCTGAAGCAAGTATCAGCCCAAAAGGATTCCATTAAAATTTATCCCTTCAACCCTAATTTTATTACAGATTATAAAGGCTATATCCTAGGAATGGCCCCAATTGAAATTGATCGGCTACACGTTTTTCGAGAAACAGGTTCGTATGTCAATTCGGCCATACAGTTTCAAGGGGTAACTAAAATATCAGATTCCCTTTTAAAGGTTTTGTCTCCGTTTTTTAGATTTCCGGAATGGACCCAAAACCAAGGTAACACTCCGAAAGCCAATCAAAATTCCGGGGCTTATGCCAAAATCGCAACGGTTCGTGACCTGAATTCGATTTCGGCCGAAGACCTGAAAATCATCAACGGCATTGGCGATAAGCTCTCTACAAGAATTATAAAATTCAGGGATAGGTTAGGTGGTTTTTTAATCAACGAACAGCTTTATGATGTTTATGGATTGAAGGTGGAAGTGGCGGATAGGGCCTTAAAAAGGTTTCAAGTGTTGAACCGACCTCAAATCAAAACGATCGATATCAATGCGGCGAGCATATCCGAAATTTCGGAATTGGTATATATTCCCTACAAAGTTGCCGATAAGATAATTGAATTTAGGGAGCATAACGGTAGAATAAATTCCATTGACGAATTGAAGCTGATTGAAGGTTTTCCAACTGACAAACTAGACAGAATAGCCCTATATTTGTCATTTTAATAAAGTAGCTATGATTGGCATGTACTTCACTGAAGAACATCATCTTTTTAGGGAAAGCCTAAAAGATTTTTTACAAAAAGAAGTTGTCCCCCATATTGAAAAATGGGAAGAAACAGGTACTATTGAACGGTTTATTTGGACAAAGTTCGCCGAGATGGGTTATTTCGGTTTGGCTACTCCAGAGTCCCATGATGGATTGGGGCTTGATCTTTTCTACACGGCCATATTTCTGGAGGAACTCCAGAACATAAATTCAGGAGGTTTCGCTGCCGCAATTTGGGCCCACGTCTATTTGGCCATGACCCATTTGAACAAGAATGCCAGCGTGCAACAGAAAGAAGCTTATCTCATACCAAGTGTACATGGCGAAAAAATAGGTTGTCTTGGGGTAACGGAGCCGTTTGGTGGAAGTGATGTCGCCGGTATGCGAACTACAGCCGTGCGTAAAGGTGATTTCTATATCGTTAATGGTTCGAAGACTTTTATCACGAATGGCGTTTATGGTGACTATATCATCTTGGCAGCTAAAACAGATCCTACGGTAGGTAATAAAGGCATCAGTTTGTTTATTGTAGACCGAAATAGTAAAGGAGTTTCAGCCAATAAATTGAACAAGCTGGGTTGGCGGGCTTCAGATACGGCAGAACTTGCCTTTGATAACGTAGAGGTACCAGTAGCCAATCTAATGGGCAGTGAAGGAAGCGGTTTTGGGTTTATCATGGAAGCATTTGCCCTCGAGCGCTTGGTGATGGGCATTAATGCGCATGCCAGGGCAGAGTATGCCTTGGAATATACCTTGCAATATATGTCAGAAAGGGAGGCTTTCGGAAAATCGATAGATCAATATCAGGCTTTAAGACATCGTCTCGTCGACTTATATGCTGAAATGGAACTTTGTAAAAACTACAATTACGGCGTTGTCGCAAAACTCGATAAAGGAGCGTATGCCGTAAAAGAAGCAACGATATCAAAGTTGAAGTCAACTAAAATGGCCGATGAGGTAATTTACCACTGCTTACAGTTTTTAGGGGGCTACGGGTACATCGAAGATTATCCGATGGCGCGTTTGCTGAGGGATAGTAGATTAGGTCCGATAGGTGGCGGTACTTCAGAGATTTTAAGGGAGATAATCGCCAAAATAGTAATCGATAAGAAAGAATACAAGGCCCCAAAAAAGTAAATCCTTTATTAGAACATAAAAATAAATTGGATTTTCCCTTTTCTAGCGAAAATTCATTTGTATATTTGCACGCCTGTATAAAACAGGTAGTTAATTTTAAAGAGAGGAGGTTGTAGCCAATGTTAATAATACCAGTAAAAGAAGGAGAAAACATCGATAGGGCTTTAAAGCGTTTTAAGCGAAAGTTTGATAAAACGGGTACAATGCGTCAATTACGCAAACGCCAACAGTTTACAAAACCTTCAGTAAAGCGTAGGGCTGAAATTCAAAAGGCACAGTATATCCAAGGCCTAAGAGACCAAGAAGAACTTTAGGGTCCTAAAGATTCAAGATATATACAAATCCTACCCGCTTCGGGTAGGATTTTTTTATTCTCATAGTTTTGACGTATTTGTAGCTTCCATAGTACGGTACCTTCCAGCTACTTCATATTGGTCCATACAAAAATGGAATCACCATTACTTTGTAACTTTGGGCCATGTCATTAAATGCATTTATATCGTATTTGTCTTTAGAGAAAAATTATTCAAGGCACACTGTTAATGCCTATAAAAATGACATTCTTGGGTTTAGTTCATTTTGCTCTTCCGAATATCAAATAAAAACCATCGATGCCGTTGATTATACCATTATACGGAGTTGGATAGTTGCACTGGTAAATAAGAAGGTGTCCAATAGAACCATCAATAGAAAAATAGCTTCGTTAAAAGCCTATTATAAGTTTTTACAGAAGAGCGGTGTGCGGGCAACCAATCCTTTGGTAAAACACAAAGCTCTAAAAACACAAAAAAAGATAGAAGTTCCTTTTTCAGAACAAGAAATGGAAAAAGTTTTGCAACAAATTCCCTTCGAACAGGATTTTGAAGGTGTAAGGGATAAACTGTTGATCGAACTTTTGTACGCTACCGGCATGCGAAGGGCAGAATTGGTGAACTTGACGCTGGAAGGTGTTAGTTTAAATCGAACATCGCTAAAAGTATTGGGAAAGCGTAATAAAGAACGAATAATTCCCGTCTTGCCCATCACTATCGAAGCAATAAAAAAATATTTGCAGTATCGTTCAGACCTACCTAGTATACAAGACAATACGTTTCTTTTTCTTACAAAATCTGGACACAAAATATACGAAACCCTTGTATATAGGGTTATAAATAAGTACCTTAGTATGGTGTCTTTTAAAATCAAAAAGAGCCCACATATTTTGAGGCATACTTTTGCGACGCATTTATTGAATAAGGGGGCAGACTTAAATGCCGTAAAAGAATTATTAGGTCATTCTAGTTTGGCATCTACACAAGTATACACACATAATAGTATTGCTGAACTAAAAAAGGTACACCATAATGCCCACCCAAGAAACAAAGATTGAAAATCTTTGTATTGTTTAATCCGTTCGTGTATTCGAACCCAAAAAAGGTATTATATGAAGGTAAATGCACAATCTGTTAATTTTGTTGCTGACGGAAAACTCATCGATTTTATTCAAAATCGAATGGATAAATTAGAAACCTTCTATGATAAGGTCATCAGTTCAGACGTTTATCTTAAGGTGGAGAACACCAGTGAGAAGGAGAATAAGATAGTAGAGATCAAAGTGCAGGTTCCACGGGATAAATTTATTGTAAAAAAACAATGTAAGTCATTTGAAGAAGCAGTCGATTCTGCCTGTAGTTCTTTAGAAAGGCAGTTAGTGAAAAAGAAGGAAAAAATGAGGGCGCATGCTTGATTAAAATTTTTCACAATTTGTTTTGAATAAATAAATAAATATATACATTTGCAGTCCGTTAGAAATAACGGGCTTTTTTTTGTGTAAAAAGTAGGTAAATGCCGATGTAGCTCAGCTGGCTAGAGCAGCTGATTTGTAATCAGCAGGTCGTGGGTTCGAGTCCCTCCATCGGCTCATAATTTACTGAAAATCAAGGAAGGGGAGATACTCAAGCGGCCAACGAGGGCAGACTGTAAATCTGCTGACTATGTCTTCGCAGGTTCGAATCCTGCTCTCCCCACACAGTAAAAAGGAAAACGTTCTGGGTTTTTGAGGTTTTTAACCCTTTTGGAACCCTAGTTGAAATTTTGATGTTAAAATTGCGGGAGTAGCTCAGTTGGTAGAGCGTCAGCCTTCCAAGCTGAATGTCGCCGGTTCGAACCCGGTCTCCCGCTCAAATGATAAGCACCGAATCCGGTTTCCGGGTGAGAAGTTTATCCCGAGCGAAGTCGAGGGAAACCCTGGTCTCCCGCTCAAAACTTGAAGTTTAAGGTTTCAAGAAAAAAGGTTGAAAGTTTAGTGAGCTAAAACTTGCAACTTTAAAACTCTAAACCTGGAACACAATACGCCGGTGTAGCTCAGGGGTAGAGCGTTTCCTTGGTAAGGAAGAGGTCACGAGTTCAAATCTCGTCATTGGCTCAAAAACGATTTGTACACTAATATAAACTAAGATTAAATTATTTTAACATGGCAAAGGAAACTTTCGATCGTTCCAAACCGCACTTAAATATTGGTACCATTGGACACGTGGATCACGGTAAAACTACATTGACTGCTGCTATTACAACAGTATTGGCTAACGCAGGTTTGTCTGAGTTGAGAAGCTTTGACTCAATTGACAATGCCCCTGAAGAAAAAGAAAGAGGTATTACTATTAACACATCACACGTTGAGTACCAAACACAAAACCGTCACTACGCTCACGTTGACTGTCCTGGTCACGCGGATTATGTGAAGAACATGGTTACTGGTGCTGCCCAAATGGACGGTGCTATTTTGGTTGTTGCTGCGACTGATGGTCCAATGCCCCAAACTCGTGAGCACATCTTATTAGGTCGTCAGGTCGGTATTCCAAGAATTGTTGTTTTCTTGAATAAAGTCGACATGGTTGACGATGAAGAGCTTTTAGAGCTTGTTGAAATGGAAGTAAGGGAATTGCTTTCTTTCTATGAGTATGATGGTGATAATGGACCTGTAATCTCTGGTTCTGCACTTGGTGCCTTGAACGGGGAGCAAAAATGGGTTGACACTGTAATGGAATTGATGACGGCTGTTGATGAGTGGATCGAGCTTCCTAAAAGGGACGTTGATAAAGACTTCTTAATGCCAGTTGAAGATGTATTTACGATTACAGGTCGTGGTACTGTTGCGACAGGTCGTATTGAAACAGGTGTTGCCAATACAGGTGATGCCGTTGATATTATCGGTATGGGTGCTGAAAAATTGGCGTCTACGATTACTGGTGTTGAGATGTTTCGTAAGATATTGGACAGGGGTGAGGCCGGTGATAACGTTGGTATCCTTTTAAGAGGTATCGAAAAGAGCGATATCAAAAGGGGTATGGTTATCTGTAAGCCAGGTTCTGTTAAGCCACATGCTAAGTTTAAGGCTGAGGTTTATATCTTGAAAAAAGAAGAAGGTGGTCGTCACACACCATTCCACAATAACTATCGTCCTCAGTTCTATGTTAGAACGACTGACGTAACTGGTAATATTGGTTTGCCTGACGGAGTTGAAATGGTGATGCCAGGTGATAACTTGACAATAAATGTTGATTTGATCCAACCTATTGCATTGAGTGTAGGTCTTCGTTTCGCAATCCGTGAGGGTGGTAGAACAGTTGGAGCTGGTCAGGTTACCGAGATTTTAGATTAATCCTATTTGTAATCATAGTTTACGCTAAAGGGTGTCCGTCTGTTGACGGATACCTTTCAGTGTAAATAGTGGCGAGGTAGCTTATCTTAAATTTGATTTTGGGATACTGGCGCCAAATAAACGGGCGTAGCTCAGTTGGTAGAGCACTGGTCTCCAAAACCAGGTGTCGGGAGTTCGAGCCTCTCCGCCCGTGCGAAGCACAAGAAGAGTGCGAGAAGTTTATCCTGAGCGAAAAGCCTGTGCTGAGCGCAGTCGAAGTAAAGGAAGCCTCTCCGCCCGTGCAGAAAAAGAATAGATAAAAGAATAGTTTGCAGTTCAAGATTTGGACTGATTTTAAAACTAGGCTAAGAGTTAAAATTGATTTTATGTTGACATACGTTAAAGAATCTTGGGAAGAACTTAAGAATAATGTGACCTGGTTGAGCAGGGAGCAGGCTTCAAACCTTATGGTAATCGTCGCTGTTTTCTCAATTTTATTTGCTTTGGCAACATGGGGTGTTGATTCTGCTTTTAGCAAGTTGATTCAATTGTACTTTGATAATTTAATAGGTTAAGAGCGATGTCAGAGGTATTGGAGAAGAAATGGTATGTAGTTAGGGCCGTAAGTGGTCAAGAAAACAAGATCAAGGGCTACATCGAGAGTGAGGTTGATAGACATGGTTTTGGCGATTATCTTGAAGACGTTTTGGTGCCGACTGAAAAGGTGATTCAAATTAGAAATGGCAAAAAAATCAGTAAAGAACGAACGTATTTCCCCGGCTATATTATGATCAAGGCCAATCTTGGTGGTGAAATGGTTCATATTATACGTTCCATAACTAATGTAATCGGTTTTTTAGGGGAGACCAAAGGTGGGGATCCCGTTCCATTACGAAAGGCTGAGGTCAACAGAATGTTGGGTAAAGTAGACGAATTGGCCGTAAATACCGATAGTGTCGCAATACCTTTTGTGCTTGGTGAAACGGTAAAGGTAATTGATGGGCCTTTTAATGGTTTCAACGGTACGGTTGAAAAAATAAATGAGGAAAAGCGTAAGCTTGAAGTAATGGTTAAGATTTTCGGAAGAAAGACCCCATTGGAGTTAAGCTATATGCAAGTAGAAAAAGTATAAGTGAGATATAAGATATAAGAGCCAAGACAACCTTTTGCTTAACAATGGCAAAGTCTGAAGTCTTGAATCTAACATCTTCAATCTGAAAAATGAGAGCTGTTACATATATCGAAATTGTGTTGCTTCCAATTAGCACATTTTCATCTAAACAAAAACAATGGCAAAAGAAGTAGATAAGGTAGTTAAATTACAAGTTAGGGGAGGTGCTGCGAATCCGTCGCCACCGGTTGGACCCGCCTTAGGTGCTGCCGGTGTTAACATCATGGAGTTCTGTAAGCAGTTCAATGCGCGTACACAGGACAAACAAGGCAAGGTTTTGCCTGTTGTTATCACGGTATATAAAGACAAATCTTTCGAGTTTGTCGTTAAAACACCTCCAGCGGCAGTTCAATTGTTGGAAGCAGCGAAGATTAAAAAAGGATCAGGCGAACCTAACAGAGTTAAGAATGGATCTGTTTCCTGGGATCAAGTAAAGCAAATCGCTGAAGACAAAATGGTCGATTTGAATGCTTTTACGGTGGAATCTGCAATGAGTATGGTTGCAGGTACTGCTAGATCAATGGGATTAAAGGTCGCGGGAAAAAGACCTTTTTAAAATCTAAAAGCAATTTCAAATGGCAAGATTGACTAAAAATCAAAAAGCGGCACACGCTAAAATCGATGGTAACAAATTGTATACTATTGATGAAGCCTCCGCTTTGGTAAAAGAGATAACCAATGTGAAATTTGATGCATCAATTGATTTGGCTGTTCGTTTGGGTGTAGACCCTAGAAAAGCGAATCAAATGGTACGTGGTGTGGTAACGTTGCCACATGGTACTGGTAAAGATGTAAAAGTTTTGGCATTGGTGACACCAGACAAAGAAGGTGAGGCTAAAGAAGCTGGAGCCGATTTTGTGGGGTTGGATGAATATTTGGATAAAATAAAAGGCGGTTGGACCGATGTTGATGTCATCATCACGATGCCAAGCGTAATGGGTAAATTAGGACCGTTGGGTAGAATTTTAGGACCAAGGGGTTTAATGCCAAATCCAAAAACAGGTACAGTTACAATGGACGTCGCGAAAGCAGTGTCCGATGTGAAGGCTGGTAAGATAGATTTTAAGGTTGATAAGACCGGAATCGTGCATGCGGCTATTGGTAAAGCGTCATTTTCCGCCGATAAAATTGCGGGTAATGCAAAAGAGCTTTTAGAAACTTTGAATAAGTTGAAGCCAACCGCTGCTAAGGGTGTTTACATGAAAAGTGTTCACATGTCAAGCACGATGAGTCCTAGTATTCAACTTGACCCTAAAGCAGTTTAATTACTGAGTAGTCTAAAATTATAACAATGACAAGAGAAGAAAAAGCAACTGTAATTGAAGATTTGACTGCACAGTTGGCCGATAACCCAAACATATATCTTGCAGATATTTCAGGGTTGGATGCATTGACCACTTCAAATTTAAGAAGGGCATGCTTCAAGGCAAATATTAAGCTTGCAGTTGTCAAAAATACATTGCTAGCGAAAGCAATGGAAGCTTCTGATAAGGAGTTTGGAGAACTTCCTGAAGTATTGAAGGGTAATACCTCTTTAATGCTTTCTGAAACGGGTAATGCTCCTGCAAAACTTATCAAGAACTTTAGAAAGAAATCAGATAAACCCTTATTAAAGGGTGCCTTTATTGAAGAGGCAGTTTATATCGGTGATGAGAACTTGGATGCTTTGGTGAATATCAAATCAAAAGAAGAGGTTATCGGAGATATTATCGGATTGTTACAATCACCGGCCAAGAACGTTATTTCTGGTCTTAAATCAGGTGGTGGTAAGTTAGCCGGTATCCTTAAGACATTGTCTGAAAGATAAAACGCACGCACTAAAACAATTATATTTTAAAAATTTTATTTAAACGATAGAAAAATGGCAGATTTAAAAGATTTTGCAGAACAGTTGGTCAACCTTACCGTAAAAGAGGTAAACGAATTGGCTGATATTTTAAAAGAAGAGTATGGTATCGAACCTGCTGCCGCTGCTGTGGCAGTTGCTGCTGGTGGTGGAGCTGCCGGTGGTGAAGAGGCCGCTGAAGAGAAATCAGAATTTGATGTAATCTTAACAGCAGCTGGTGGTTCTAAATTGGCAGTAGTAAAATTGGTGAAAGAATTGACAGGTCTTGGCTTGAAAGATGCCAAAGAGATTGTTGATAGCGCACCAAAAGCTGTTAAAGAAGCTGTCTCTAAAGATGAGGCAGAAGGTATCAAAAAATCTTTGGAAGAAGCAGGAGCGGAAGTTGAGCTTAAATAAGAGCTTCCACATAGATACTATGGTTAAGGTCTTTCCGTAAAAACGGTTAGACCTTAGCCTGTTTTTATAGCAGCATGTGATGGCACATGCATTCCCTAAGAGAATTCACTATCAAAATTTGTCCATAGATGTTCACAAATCAGACTGAAAGAGTAAATTTTGCATCCGCTAAGAACATACCGGAATACCCGGATTTCTTGGACATTCAGATTAAATCTTTTCAAGACTTTTTTCAACTTGAAACTAAATCTGACGAAAGAGGCAACGAAGGTTTGTACAATACCTTCATGGAAAACTTTCCAATAACGGATACCAGAAACCAATTTGTACTAGAGTTCCTAGATTACTTTATAGATCCACCAAGATATTCCATACAAGAATGTATTGAACGTGGCTTGACTTATAGTGTTCCGCTAAAAGCACGTTTAAAATTATATTGTACAGATCCTGAGCACGAAGATTTTGAAACAATCGTGCAAGATGTATACTTGGGTACCATTCCTTATATGACCCCAAGTGGAACTTTCGTTATTAATGGTGCAGAGCGTGTAGTCGTTTCACAGCTACATCGTTCACCAGGTGTTTTCTTTGGTCAATCCTTTCATGCCAATGGAACCAAGCTATACTCTGCTAGGGTAATACCCTTCAAAGGCTCTTGGATTGAGTTCGCAACTGATATCAATGGGGTGATGTACGCTTATATTGATAGAAAGAAAAAATTACCGGTAACCACGCTTTTCCGTGCCATCGGATTTGAGCGTGATAAAGATATTTTAGAAATTTTTGACCTTTCTGAAGAAGTTAAAGTTTCTAAGGCCGCACTTAAGAAAGTGATGGGCCGTAAGTTGGCCGCCAGGGTTTTGAACACTTGGCATGAAGATTTCGTAGATGAGGATACGGGCGAGGTAGTATCGATTGAAAGAAATGAAATCGTTCTGGATCGTGATACCATTCTTGAGAAAGAGCATGTTGATGAAATTATCGATGCCGATGTGAAGACGATTCTCTTGCATAAAGAGAACAATGCACAATCCGACTATGCCATTATTCACAATACCCTACAAAAAGACCCAACGAATTCTGAAAAGGAAGCGGTAGAGCATATTTACCGCCAGTTGCGTAATGCAGAACCGCCAGATGAGGAAACTGCACGAGGTATTATCGATAAATTGTTCTTCTCAGATCAACGTTACAACCTAGGTGAGGTTGGTCGTTACAGAATGAACAAGAAGTTAGGACTTGATATCGGAATGGATAAACAGGTCTTGACCAAAGAAGATATCATTACCATCATCAAGTATTTGATTGAATTGATCAATTCAAAAGCAGAGATTGATGATATCGATCACTTGTCGAACCGTCGCGTTAGAACGGTTGGTGAACAATTATCACAGCAATTCGGTGTTGGTTTGGCGCGTATGGCCAGAACAATTCGTGAGCGTATGAACGTTAGGGATAATGAGGTATTTACACCTATTGATTTGATCAATGCGAAAACCTTATCTTCCGTAATCAACTCTTTCTTTGGTACCAACCAGTTATCACAATTTATGGATCAAACGAATCCATTGGCTGAGATAACGCATAAGAGAAGACTCTCGGCACTTGGCCCAGGTGGTCTTTCACGTGAAAGGGCTGGTTTTGAGGTTCGTGATGTTCACTATACCCACTACGGACGCCTATGTCCGATAGAAACACCTGAAGGTCCGAACATTGGTTTGATTTCTTCTTTATCGGTATTTGCGAAAGTAAATCCGATGGGCTTCTTGGAAACACCTTACCGTAAGGTTGAAAATGGGGTTGTAGATACTAAAGAGTTCAGATACTTAAGTGCAGAAGAAGAGGAAGGAATGAAGATTTCCCAAGCAAACATCCCTATGGATGGGAAAGGAAAGATTCAAGATGATAAAGTCATTGCACGTGAAGAAGGTGATTTTCCGGTAGTGGACCCTTCTGAAGTAAATTATACCGATGTAGCTCCTAATCAAATTGCATCTATTTCGGCATCCTTGATTCCTTTCTTGGAACATGATGATGCGAACAGGGCTTTGATGGGATCGAACATGATGCGTCAGGCCGTTCCATTATTACGTCCGCAGTCCCCAATTGTGGGTACCGGATTGGAGCGTCAGGTGGCAACGGATTCAAGGGTGTTGATCAATGCTGAGGAAAACGGGGTCATCGACTATGTTGACGCCCATAAAATAACCGTAAAGTACAGTAGGACGGAAGAGGAAAAGTTGGTGAGTTTTGAAGAGGATTTCAAGACCTATAACTTGATAAAATTCCGTAAAACGAACCAAGGTACCAGTATCAACCTAAAGCCAATTGTTAAAAAAGGCGATAAGGTTAAGAAGGGACAGGTACTTTGTGAAGGTTACGCCACCGAGAAAGGGGAACTGGCCTTAGGTCGAAACATGAAGGTTGCTTTCATGCCTTGGAAAGGGTATAACTTTGAAGATGCCATCGTAATCTCTGAGAAGGTAGTTCGTGAAGACATCTTTACATCAATTCACATTGATGAATACGCACTAGAGGTTAGGGACACCAAACTGGGTGCTGAAGAGTTGACCAATGACATTCCTAATGTATCAGAGGAAGCTACCAAGGATTTGGATGAAAACGGAATGATCCGTATTGGTGCAGAAGTGAAACCTGGCGATATCTTAATTGGTAAGATTACCCCAAAAGGGGAATCGGATCCAACACCAGAAGAAAAATTACTTCGTGCTATTTTCGGTGATAAGGCAGGTGATGTGAAAGATGCTTCATTAAAAGCCTCTCCATCATTACGTGGTGTTGTCATCGATAAAAAGTTGTTCTCTCGTTCTATCAAAGACAAGCGCAAGCGTTCAGAGGATAAAGAGGCCATCTCAAAGTTGGAGTTGGAATATGAAGTGAAATTCCAACAGTTAAAAGATGTCTTGGTTGAAAAACTTTTTACGCTTGTTAATGGAAAAACCTCACAAGGCGTCATGAACGACTTAGGGGAAGAAGTACTTCCAAAAGGTAAGAAGTATACTATTAAGATGTTGAATTCAGTTGACGATTTTGCACATTTGGTAAGTGGAAGTTGGACAACCGATGACAAGACAAACCAGCAGGTTGCTGATTTGTTGCACAATTATAAAATCAAATTGAACGACCTTCAAGGAAGCTTGAGAAGGGACAAGTTCACAATTTCAGTGGGTGATGAATTACCAGCTGGAATCATGAAATTGGCTAAAGTCTATATCGCCAAAAAACGAAAGTTGAAGGTAGGTGATAAAATGGCTGGTCGTCACGGTAATAAAGGTATCGTAGCACGTATTGTACGTCAAGAAGATATGCCTTTCTTAGAAGATGGAACCCCCGTGGATATCGTATTGAATCCATTAGGTGTACCATCTCGTATGAACATCGGTCAGATTTATGAGACCGTTCTTGGATGGGCTGGTGAAAAATTAGGTCGCAAGTATGGAACACCAATTTTTGATGGTGCAACATTAGACCAAATCAACGCCTTGACCGACGAAGCAGGAGTGCCGAGATTTGGACATACCCATCTTTACGATGGTGGAACAGGAGAACGTTTTGATCAAGCGGCAACGGTAGGTATTATCTACATGTTGAAATTAGGCCACATGGTTGATGATAAGATGCATGCACGTTCTATCGGACCTTACTCATTGATTACGCAACAACCATTAGGTGGTAAAGCACAATTTGGTGGTCAGCGATTTGGTGAGATGGAGGTTTGGGCCTTGGAAGCATACGGAGCATCATCTACCCTTCGCGAAATCTTGACCGTAAAATCAGATGACGTAATCGGTAGGGCCAAGACCTACGAGTCCATCGTAAAAGGTGAGACCATGCCAGAACCTGGATTGCCAGAATCTTTCAACGTATTGATGCACGAACTTAAAGGTTTGGGCTTGGATATTAGATTGGAAGAATAGTACGATAGTTGCGAAACTATATTAAAGAGAACATTTTTAACATTTACATCTTTATAGCATTATGGCTAGAATAAAAGATAATAACGCACCAAAAAGGTTTAATAAAATTTCAATCGGTCTTGCTTCGCCAGAGTCTATCTTGGCTGAATCAAGGGGTGAGGTTTTGAAACCGGAAACCATTAATTATAGAACCCACAAACCAGAGCGTGATGGATTGTTCTGTGAGCGTATTTTCGGTCCTGTGAAGGATTATGAATGTGCCTGCGGAAAATACAAGCGTATTCGCTATCGCGGTATCGTTTGTGATCGCTGTGGTGTCGAGGTAACCGAAAAGAAAGTTCGTCGTGATAGGGTAGGCCATATCAACTTGGTCGTACCTGTTGCACATATTTGGTATTTCCGTTCGCTTCCAAATAAGATTGGGTATTTACTGGGTCTTCCTTCCAAAAAACTGGATATGATCATTTACTACGAGCGTTACGTAGTAATCCAACCAGGTGTCGCAAAAGGACCGGAAGGGGAAGAAATCAATAAAATGGATTTCTTGACCGAGGAGGAATACTTGAATATTTTAGAATCAATACCTGCTGAAAATCAATATTTAGAAGATTCAGACCCTAATAAGTTTATCGCTAAAATGGGTGCGGAATGTTTGATTGATTTATTGGGTAGGATTGATTTGGAGCAATTGTCTTACGAATTGAGGCATAAAGCAAATACAGAGACTTCAAAGCAGCGTAAAACCGAAGCCTTGAAAAGACTTCAGGTCGTAGAAGCATTACGTGAATCACAAGATAATAGGGAAAACCGTCCAGAATGGATGATTATGAAGGTGGTGCCTGTGATTCCACCAGAACTGCGTCCGTTGGTTCCGTTGGATGGGGGTCGTTTTGCCACCTCCGATTTGAACGATTTATACCGTAGGGTAATCATTCGAAACAATCGTTTAAAGCGATTGATGGAAATAAAGGCACCGGAAGTTATCCTTCGAAATGAAAAAAGGATGCTTCAAGAATCGGTTGATTCCTTGTTCGATAATACAAGAAAAGCTTCTGCCGTTAAGACGGAGTCAAATAGGCCTTTAAAATCACTTTCAGATTCATTGAAAGGTAAGCAAGGTCGTTTTCGTCAAAACCTTTTAGGTAAACGGGTCGATTATTCGGCACGTTCGGTAATCGTTGTAGGTCCTGAAATGAACCTATACGAGTGCGGACTTCCAAAAGATATGGCCGCTGAACTGTACAAGCCTTTCATTATCAGAAAACTGATAGAAAGGGGTATTGTGAAAACGGTAAAATCGGCTAAAAAGATAATTGATAAAAAAGAGCCGGTCGTTTGGGATATTCTTGAAAACGTTTTGAAGGGGCACCCCGTACTATTGAATAGGGCCCCTACACTTCACCGTTTGGGTATTCAAGCCTTCCAGCCAAAATTGATAGAAGGTAAGGCGATTCGCCTACACCCTTTGGCATGTACGGCGTTCAATGCTGATTTTGATGGTGACCAGATGGCGGTTCATTTACCGTTAGGGCCAGAGGCTATCCTTGAGGCACAACTACTGATGTTGGCATCCCAAAATATCTTGAATCCAGCGAATGGTTCCCCGATAACGGTACCATCACAAGATATGGTCTTGGGGCTATATTATATGACCAAAGAACGGAAATCTACAAAAGAAGTTCCTGTAAAAGGAGAAGGACTTACATTTTACTCGGCAGAAGAAGTTGAAATCGCTTTCAATGAAAAGAAAGTTGATTTGAATGCAAGTATTAAAGTACGGGCAAAAGATTTTAATGATGACGGTGAGCTGGTAAACAAAATTATCCAAACTACCGTTGGTAGGGTATTGTTCAATAGCCATGTACCTGAAGAAGCCGGATTTATCAATCAAGTATTGAACAAGAAGGCACTTCGTAATATTATCGGTGATATCCTTGCAGTTACCGATGTGCCTAGAACTGCTGAGTTCTTGGATAAGATTAAGACCATGGGATATCAATTTGCCTTTAAGGGCGGATTGTCTTTTAGTTTAGGTGATATTATTATTCCTAAAGAGAAAATAGAGATGATTGACGATGCCAACGGACAAGTTGATGGTATTATGGCCAATTATAATATGGGTCTTATTACCAACAACGAACGTTACAATCAGGTTATTGATGTTTGGACGTCAACGAATGCAATGTTGACGGAATTGGCTATGAAACGTATACGGGAAGATCAACAAGGATTTAACTCGGTATACATGATGTTGGATTCAGGCGCAAGGGGTTCTAAAGAACAAATTCGTCAGCTGACCGGTATGCGTGGATTGATGGCGAAACCCAAAAAATCAACTGCCGGGGGTGGTGAAATCATTGAAAACCCGATTCTTTCCAACTTTAAGGAAGGGCTTTCGATTCTTGAGTATTTTATTTCTACCCACGGTGCGCGTAAAGGTCTTGCCGATACAGCATTAAAAACTGCAGATGCAGGATATTTGACTAGACGTTTGGTTGATGTTTCACAAGACGTCATCATCAATATTGAAGATTGTGAGACCTTACGTGGTATTGAGGTTCAAGCATTGAAGAAGAATGAGGAAATCGTAGAAACACTGGGCGAACGTATTGTTGGCCGTGTTTCGTTGCATGATGTCTACAATCCAGTAACAGAAGAGCTTTTAGTAGCAGCTGGCCAGCAGATTACGGAAGTCGAGGTTAAAAAGATTGAAGCTTCGCCAATCGATAAGGTTGAAGTTCGCTCCCCACTTACTTGTGAGGCCCCTAAGGGAATTTGCTCGAAATGTTACGGACGTAATCTCGCAACCAATAAAATGGTACAACGAGGCGAAGCCGTTGGTGTGGTTGCCGCGCAATCCATTGGTGAGCCAGGTACACAGTTGACACTTCGTACCTTCCACGTGGGTGGTATCGCGGGCAACATTTCTGAAGAGAGTAAGTTAGAGGCCAAATTTGATGGCGTAGCTGAAATTGAGGATCTGAGAACAGTAGTAGGTGAGAATAGTGAAGGTGACAAATCAACTATTGTCATTTCTAGAACTTCTGAGATCAAGATTGTTGATGAGAAAACGGGTATTACCTTAAGTACCAATAACATTCCATATGGTTCGCAACTGTTCATCAAAAATGGGGCGAAAATCAAAAAAGGGGCGGTAATCTGCTCTTGGGATCCATACAATGGTGTTATCGTTTCAGAGTTCACAGGTAAAATCGCCTATGAAAATATAGAACAAGGTATTACATATCAAGTTGAAATTGACGAGCAGACCGGTTTTCAAGAAAAAGTAATTTCAGAATCCAGGAATAAGAAGTTGATACCGACTTTATTGATTCAAGATGCCAAGGGTGAAACTTTGCGTTCATATAATTTACCTGTTGGTTCGCACATCATGGTAGATGATGGTGAAAAAATCAAAGAGGGAAAAACCTTGGTCAAAATTCCACGTAAGTCGGCAAAAGCAGGTGATATTACGGGAGGTCTTCCAAGGGTTACCGAATTATTTGAGGCACGTAATCCTTCGAACCCAGCGGTAGTATCTGAAATCGATGGAGTAGTTTCTTTTGGAAAGATCAAAAGGGGTAACCGAGAGATCATCATTGAATCTAAATTAGGTGAAATCAAGAAGTACTTAGTAAAACTTTCGAATCAAATTCTGGTTCAAGAGAATGACTACGTAAGGGCAGGAATGCCCCTTTCAGATGGATCAATTACCCCAGAGGATATTTTGGCGATCAAGGGACCATCCGCTGTGCAGCAGTATTTGGTCAATGAGGTACAAGAAGTATACCGTTTACAGGGAGTGAAGATCAATGATAAGCACTTTGAGGTCGTGGTAAGGCAGATGATGCGTAAAGTACGTATTCAAGATGCCGGAGATACGATTTTCTTGGAAAACCAATTGGTGCATAAAGATGATTTCATTCGCGAAAATGATGAAATCTTTGGCAAGAAAGTCGTTGAAGATGCTGGAGATTCTGAAAACTTGAAAGCAGGACAGATAATTACTGCTAGGGAGTTGCGGGATGAAAACTCATTGCTGAAACGTGCCGACAAGAACGTAGTGACTGCTAGGGATGCTGTTGCAGCTACCGCTACACCTATTCTTCAAGGTATTACGAGAGCTTCTTTGCAGACAAAATCATTTATCTCTGCGGCTTCTTTCCAAGAGACGACAAAAGTATTGAACGAAGCTGCCGTAAGCGGCAAAGTAGATACTTTAGAAGGTCTGAAAGAGAACGTTATTGTAGGTCATAAGATTCCAGCCGGTACTGGTATGAGGGATTATGACAGCATTATCGTTGGCTCTAAAGAAGAATATGATGAGATTATGGCTCGTAAAGAGGAGTTTAAGTTTTAAACAAAAATTCTTTTAAATATAGAGGGTCAAAACCATAGCTCGGGTATGCCGAACGGGTTTTGGCCCTTTTTCATATAAAATCGTAAGTTATGTCTGAACAAGATAAAAAGCAGAAGCAAATCAATATCGAATTGGATGAAAAAACCGCTGAGGGCATTTATTCCAATTTGGCGATTATCAACCATTCAGTATCTGAATTTGTAGTCGACTTTATTAGTATGATGCCTGGGGCGCCCAAAGCAAAGGTGAAAAGTAGAATTGTTTTGACGCCTCAACATGCGAAGAAGTTTTTAAAAGCATTGAGCGATAATGTGAATAGGTTCGAAAAGGCCCATGGTAACATAAAGGACTATGAGCAGCCTCCGATACCTTTGAATTTTGGTCCTACGGGAGAAGCGTAAGTAAAAAACCCTGATTCTCATCAGGGCTTTTTTGTGTCTTCACGCTGCGGCTATTAGCGTAACCAACCTTTTTGAATTGCTTTATTGCAGAAGAAAATGAGCAATACTCCAACGATGACAACCGCTACTGGCATGGTGTACGAATTTGGGAAAACCTCCGGGGCTTTTTGAATGAAAAGCCAATTCACAAACTGGACCACCATCGCTATCAGTGAAATTACGAAGAGTTGCTTGGCCCATTTCCTTCGTATAAAGAGGCCGAGAGTAGCTATGACTCCTCCAATGGTGGCAATGCCAAAAGCCACAGTGGCCCATATGGGCATCGCTTCAAAAAGTTCCCTTTGTTCTTGATTTAAAGTTTCTAGAATAGTGACCTGATCGAATGTTGAAATGTAAAAGTTGAATAGGCCGAACAAATTCCATAAAAGCGCAATCCCGGCTACTACCCAAAACCATACTGGTGGCTTGCTTGACGAATAAGCTGTCATATTTTTCATATTAATTGGTTATGAACCAGTAATTTACAAAAAAAAATAACTATGAAATGGTTGACTAATCCAGTCAGCGACAAACGGAATATTAACGGGACTCAACAACTTATTCAAATTCTGAGGTAAAATGAAGTTTTACAGAAGGATATTTTTGTTGAGTCATTTGAAGTGAGAATGCGGAATCCGCCAGAAAAACAAGTTGTCCCCTTTTGTCAATAGCTAAAAATTTTTGCTTTATCCGCTTAAATTCTTTGAATTCATCATTGTTCTGTTCGGCTTGTACCCAACAGGCCTTGTGAACGGGAAAATTCTCATAGGTACATTTGGCCCCGTATTCGTGTTCCAATCTATACTGAATCACTTCGTACTGCAATGCCCCTACTGTTCCGATTACTTTTCTTCCATTAAGTTCCAAGGTGAACAACTGTGCAACACCTTCATCCATTAACTGATCAATTCCCTTATACAATTGTTTGGCCTTCATGGGATCGGCATTGTTGATATACCTGAAGTGTTCAGGGGAGAAACTGGGTATGCCTTTATAGTTCAGTTTTTCCCCACCCGTCAGGGTATCCCCGATTTTAAAATTTCCCGTATCATGCAGGCCAACAATGTCTCCAGGGTATGATATATCAACGATTTCTTTTTTTTCCGCGAAGAATGCATTCGGGCTAGAGAATTTTAACTTCTTATCGTGTCTAACATGCAGATAAGGGGTATTTCGTTCAAAAGTACCGGAGACTATTTTTATAAAGGCCAAACGATCTCGATGTTTGGGGTCCATATTGGCATGGATTTTAAAAACAAAACCTGAAAAATCTTTTTCATTCGACTTTACCTCCCGTTCCTCTGCCATCTTAGACTTTGGGGTAGGGGCGATTTCGACAAAACAATCGAGCAACTCCCTTACGCCAAAGTTGTTCAAGGCAGATCCAAAAAAGACGGGCTGTTGTTTGCCCTCTAAATAAGCCTCCTTGTCAAAAGAGGGATATACGCCATTTACCAACTCTAAATTGTCCCTTAGATCTTGAGCCGCTTTTTCTCCTATGATTTTTTCTAAATCAGGATTCGCGATATCATTAAAGGCTATGGTCTCTTCAATATTCTGTTTGCTATTTCCACTGAATAAATTGATGTTTTTCTCATAGATATTGTAAATACCCTTAAAGTCATATCCCATACCTATAGGAAAACTCAATGGTGTGACCGTTAATCCTAATTTTTGCTCAACTTCATCCAAAAGGTCAAAAGCATCTTTTCCTTCCCGGTCTAATTTGTTAATGAACACGATTATAGGAATGTTTCGCATTCGACATACTTCGACCAATTTCTCCGTCTGCTCTTCAACGCCTTTCGCAACATCGATAACCACGATTACACTATCTACTGCGGTTAAGGTTCTAAAAGTATCCTCTGCGAAATCTTTGTGACCTGGTGTATCAAGAATATTGATTTTTTTATCCTTATAAATAAAGGCAAGTACGGAAGTAGCTACAGAGATTCCGCGCTGACGTTCAATCTCCATGAAATCACTGGTTGCCGATTTTTTTATCTTATTGTTCTTTACCGCTCCGGCTTCTTGAATTGCCCCACCGAACAGTAGAAGTTTTTCGGTTAATGTGGTTTTACCCGCATCAGGATGGGAAATAATTCCGAATGTTCTCCTGCGAGCGATTTCCTTTTCAAAATTCATTTTCAAAATTTCGGCAAAAATAGGTTAAAAATATGGAGTGCGCCTAGATGGCCTAAGGTTTCTAATAGTAAAATTAATATAACAAAATCATTGAAAATTAAGAGTTATTTTGAATGAAATGACAAATTTTTATCTTTAATTTCGTTAAGTTTTTTTTAACCTACCGTAGTCTATAGATGATAGATTAACGTATATTAGAAAGCTGAATAGTTGACCATTTGTCGAGTAAAATAGGTGTTTGTCTAGATAAGAAGTATCTATGCAAAATAATCTACCGATTTTCAATAAATATGTAGACTAAAGTTGATTATTGCCCAAAATCTGTTCGAAAAGCCTACTTCGCCATGGTGATTAGTTTAAAAGAGAAAACTATCATTTATGGAAAAATTTACTTTATCAAATCTCCTACTAAGGAGATTTGTGGGCTGCATTTTTATATTCAGTTTTGCACTCTTCTTATTAACTTCCTTTGACCATCCTGAATCGATTACGTTAAATAGTACTATCGACACTGACGGCGATGGTGTCGCTGACAATATTGATATTGATGACGATGGTGATGGTATTTTGGATACTATCGAAGACGATAATTCCGATGGGGATAATGATCCCACTACGAACCCTACCGATACCGATAGCGATGGGCTACCTAATTATTTGGATAGGGATTCTGACAATGACGGTATTTTCGATGATATTGAGGCTCAGAGTGCCTTGAATATTATCACGCCATCCGATATGGACCAAGATCGTAATGGATTGGACGATGCATTTGAAAGTACCCCGGGGGGAGGCGAAGGATTAACTCCTGTAGATACTGAAGGGGATTTGGTTGCGGACTATTTGGACATCGACTCCGATAATGATGGTATTCTAGATCAAACGGAATCAAGCTCGCAAAGTGCTGGAGTGGATTGTGCCAACGTGCCCAATCTAGATTTTAGTACCCCGCCAGTTTTAGAATCAGGAGATGGTTTTACAGAAGGTTCCGTATTTAGAATAACAAATGTTGGTGCCGGAATTGATGCCTTGATTAGCATCGAGACTATTCAAAACGGTAGAATAGATGTATTGGACCAAAACAATGTGGATCCAGAATTTTTCAAACCTGAAATTCAATTTGAGTTCACTGATGACGTCAGAAGACCATTTGTGGATTTAAGGATTTCGTTGGTTGACGCTGGAACAATAAACCCAAGGGTTTTAGAACAATTGGTGGCTGGTTTTATAGATGTTGATGGTAATGGACGTTTTCAAGAGTTCAATAGATTCGATACCCCTGTCAGTTTTACCATTGATAACCCAACGGATGTTTCGGTAAGTAATACTTCTGGAGGCCTTTTAATAAACGGGGGAACGCAAGAGTTCAATGGAATTTCAAGTGCTAATCCATCCGTAAATGTATTAGTGGAGTTTGTTGACATTTCCACCTTTGTTTTTAGATTCGGTGTGCAGACATCGACCAATGACAATTTTCAAACTATAGTCAGGCAATCAGGTATTCAGTTTGCTTGTTTAGAAAACTTTCTCGACCCGCAGACGACAACTTTTAGTGATGACGTAGATTCAGATAATGACGGATTTCCAGATAGGGTAGACATCGACTCAGACAACGACGGCATCCCCGACAACGTAGAGGGGCAGCCTACCGAGGGCTATATCCCCCCAACTGGTGAGGATTCAGATGGAGATGGTTTGGATGATGCCTATGATAATGGTGATTTTGAAGGATTAAACCCTGATAATACTGATGGTATTGACAATCCTGACTACCTTGACGATGACAGTGACAACGATCTGGTACCCGACAACAACGAGGGCAACGACTTCAACGAGGACGGTGAGCCCGACCAGGCGTTTACCGGCGAGGACACCGACGGTGACGGCCTGGACGATGGCTACGAGGGCGGTGACGTTGATGACGGCTTCGACGTTAACGATGAGATCGACGACCCTGCGAACGACCTTCCCGACACGGACGGTACCGAGGACGTCAACTATAGGGACCTTGACGATGACGGCGACGGTATCGACACGCCCGATGAGGACGATAACGGTGACGGCGACCCCACCAACGACGATACCGACGATGACGGTACGCCGGATTACCTGGACCCGGACAACGACGAGGGTCCCGATACGGACGGCGACGGTGTACCCGACGTCACGGATATCGATGACGACAACGACGGTATCCTGGATACGGAGGAGGACCCTAACGCTGACGGCGACGGTGATCCCTTGACGGACCCCTTGGACAGTGACGGCGACGGTATCCCCGACCACCTTGACATCGATTCCGACGATGACGGCATCCCCGACAACGTGGAGGGGCAGCCTACCGATGGCTATGTG
>CANNDD010000006.1 GCA_947503285.1 uncultured Croceitalea sp. | reverse complement strand
TATATATCATCCATAGTGAAAAGTATAATCTTATTATGTTGGCGAGACCCATAATCTGATGTTGCGCCTTGAACGGCATAATACGCACGTTTATAAAAATGGATTTACCAATGTAGCGAACGATTGGCGGATTGTTTTCTCCGAGGGATGCAAGCTGAAACTTTTAAGATGCCAAGTAGTGTTACTAGCATGTTATTCTTTTTAAATTCTCTTAATAAAATCTAAAAACACATAGTACGACTATCCAAAATTCAGTATTTTAGGAGCTAATCGTTCAAAAAACGGATAAGGGGTGATTCTTAAAGGCGCCCCAGCAATAACAACCAGTCTTGATACGCTGCTGATTTCCTGTGTTTATCAAATTATCAGTAGGGGTTTTCAGGCATAAAACTTTACACTAGATGAAAAGAAGAAATTTTGTGCAATTATCCGGTTTAGGCGCTGGAGCCTTATTGTTGCCTACAAGTATGATGGGCAATAATATTGAGGCCGAGGCTTTGCTTGAGCCAGGTATGGATGTGCTTGTGAAAAAACGTATGGCCGACGTGGCATTGAATACGGCAAAATCAATGGGGGCCACTTATGCCGATGCCCGAATTGGTAGGTATTTGAATCAATACGTTTTTACGCGTGAAGACAAAGTGCAGAACGTGGTAAATACCGAATCTTTTGGTATTGGTATTCGAGTAATAGCCAATGGTACTTGGGGTTTTGCCTCAACGAACAGTGTTACCGAAGATGGTATTAAAAAAGCCACGGAAAGAGCGGTGGCGATTGCAAAAGCCAATTCCAAAATCCAAACGGAGCCGGTAAAATTAGCACCGGTTCAATCGCATGGGGAGGTTTCTTGGAAAACGCCGATAGAAAAGGATTTTAAAAATGTACCGGTATCCGAAAAAGTTGATTTGTTGCTGAAGGCGAATGCCGCGGCGATGGACAACGGGGCAAACTTTGTCAATTCGGCTTTATTTATGGTAAACGAACAAAAATATTTCGCTTCTACAGATGGTTCTTACATTGATCAAGATGTGCATCGTATCTGGCCTACTTTCGGGGTGACCGCTGTAGACCAATCGGCTGGTAAGTTCAAGACCAGACAAGCAATGAGTGCGCCGATGGGTATGGGGTACGAATATATGGACGGTTTGGCCTCTGAGAAATTGGAGGGCCCTGCAGGGATGACCTTGTACAGAAAAAGTTACGATATTGTTGAAGACGCAACTTTGGCTGCGAAACAAGCAAAAGAAATGCTTACCGCCAAATCGGTAGATCCAGGTAAATACGATCTTGTCTTAGAACCGAACCATTTGGGCTTGACGATCCATGAGTCGGTAGGGCATCCATTAGAGTTGGATAGGGTACTCGGCTACGAGGCGAACTATGCAGGCACTAGTTTCGCTACCCTTGATAAATGGAAATCAGGGAATTTCAATTACGGTAGCAAACTGGTCAATTTGGTAGCCGATAAGGTACAACCCGGAAGTTTGGGAGCAGTCGGTTATGATGATGAAGGTGTGAAATGCAAACAATGGGATTTGGTGCGTAATGGTACTTTGGTAAATTATCAGGCCATTCGAGACCAGGTCAATATCATTGGCCAAAACGAATCGCATGGTTGTTGTTATGCACAAAGTTGGAATGACGTGCAATTTCAACGTATGCCAAATGTGTCTTTAGAACCAGGTAAGGAAAAATACTCCATCAATGAGATGATCAAAGATGTTGAAAAAGGTATTTACATTGCAGGTAGGGGGTCTTACTCCATTGATCAGCAACGTTACAATTTCCAATTTGGGGGTACTACTTTTTATGAAATCAAGAACGGTCAAATTGAGGGTATGCTGAACGATGTGGCCTACCAGTCAAATACCCAAGAGTTTTGGAATTCATGTGCTAAAATATGTGACGAAAGTGACTACCGTATGTTCGGGTCATTCTTCGATGGTAAAGGACAGCCTTCGCAGATAAGTGCCGTGTCCCATGGTAGTTCTACAACGAGGTTCAATGATATCAATGTAATCAATACCGGTCGTAGCATTTAAGCGATACCTAACTCAAAAAATACTAAAATGGCAATATATACAGAAGAAGAGGCTAGACAAATAATGGAAAAGGCACTGAGCTTTTCCTCGGCCGATACTTGCGAAATAAATTTAAGTGGAAGTGAAAGTGGGAATATACGATATGCCCGAAATTCCGTTTCGACTTCCGGTCATAGATCGAACCAAACCTTAGTGGTGCAATCCAGTTATGGAAAGAAATCAGGTACCGCAACTATTGATGAATTTGACGACGCATCCTTGAAAAAGGTAGTAGAACGTGCCCAAGAATTGGCAAAGTTATCCCCTGAAAATCCAGAATTCATGGAGCCACTGGGGCCGCAGGTCTACGATGAAGCAATAAACTATGTAGATGAAACCGCTAAGGTAACACCCGAATATCGCACATCGGTGGCGAATGATAGTATTCAGCCGGCATTGGCGAATGATGTTACGGCCGCTGGATTCTTGGACGATTCTTACGGCTTTAGCGCGATGATGAATTCAAAGGGCCTTTTTGCCTATAACAAATCATCCAATGTTGATTTTACCGTGACCATGCGCAGTAATGATGGCACGGGCTCTGGCTGGGTTTCACGTGATTACAACGATATTAGGAAGTTCAATGCTGCCGAGGCTTCAAAAATCGCGATTGATAAAGCGGTATTGTCTAAAGAGGCAAAGGCTATTGAACCGGGTAAATACACGGTCATTCTAGAACCTGCTGCAGGTGAGAACCTTATTAGCAACCTAGGCTTTTCAATCAATGCGAGAACGGCGGATGAAGGACGTAGTTTTATGTCAAAAGAAGGCGGGGGAACCAAAATTGGTGAGAAGATTGTTGACGAAAGGGTGAATCTTTGGTCCGATCCTTTGAATAGCGAGGTGCCAACAGGAACTTGGAATGGTTCAGGGCAAGCACTTAAAAAAACAAATTGGATAGAAAACGGAGTAGTCAAGAACTTGGCTTACAGCAGGTATTGGGCTGAACAGAAAGGTGTCGACCCCGTACCTTTTCCTAATAATCTTATTATGGGAGGTGGTAATGCTTCTTTAGAAGAACTTATCCAGAGCACCAAAAAAGGTATTTTGGTGACACGACTATGGTACATTAGATCTGTAGACCCACAGACCTTATTGTATACTGGTCTGACAAGGGATGGAACGTTTTACATTGAGAATGGGAAAATTAAGCATCCGATAAAGAATTTCAGGTTTAACGAAAGCCCTATCATCATGTTGAACAACCTAGAAACCCTAGGGAAACAAGTGCGTATCAATGGCAACTTAATCCCTTATATGAAGATTAGGGACTTTACATTTACAAGCCTGTCAGATGCGGTATAAATAAATACAATTCAAAAAACTGGTTGCAACGGTTTTCGTTGCAACCAGTTTTTATTTTGGTTGCGGCTATTCCATTTAGCCCAAATACATCATCAGTTAAATTGCTATTGGGAATTGAGTAACGAATTTTTTTTTACGCGCTTACAGTATGAATCCGGAGATTGGGATGTGGACCAGCGCATGCCCTCAAACCTTCTGAACTCATTAGTGGAATATACCACCCTAAAGGTCAATACAAATGAGAACATTGTTCCTTTGGCCAGCGCCGATGTTTTTAAGGCACCTTTTTGTTATTTATCAGGTCATAAATTGGTGCAGTTCACAAAAAAAGAGAAAGAGAATTTCAAAAAATACATCGACAATGGCGGTTTTGTTTTTGTAGACGACTGCAATCATGACATTGATGGACTTTTTGCAAAATCCTTCGAAAGGCAGATGGAAGAATTGTTTGGGGTAGGGGCCCTCAAAAAGATACCCAATGACCACGAGCTCTATTCTATTTTCTTTGAGTTTGAAGACGGGCCACCGACCACTTCGCAAGAGCTGAATGGTTGGGGTGACGATTTGGTTCATGAATACCTAAAGGCAATTGAGGTAAATGGAAGAATAGGATTATTGTACAGCAACAAAGACTATGGCTGTGAGTGGGATTATGACTTTAGAAACAAACGCTGGTATAAAATTGACAACACCCGATTCGGGGTCAATATTGTAATGTATGCACTAACTTCTTAACAAAAGGAAGATTATGGATGAAAATTTGGAAGTTGCAGAGCGGAAAATCAGTGGGTTGACCCATAAGATTTCATTACTCAAAAAAGAAATAGGCAAAGTAATCGTTGGGCAAGAAGAAACGATAGAACAGCTGTTAATCGCTTTTCTTGCAGGTGGCCATGCCCTATTGGAAGGGGTGCCGGGTTTGGCAAAAACCTTATTGATAAGAACCTTGGCCCAAGCTATTGATCTTAAGTTTAGAAGAATTCAATTTACACCTGACCTAATGCCTTCCGATATTGTTGGAACCGAAATTTTAGAGGAAGACCATACTACTGGCAAAAAGTTCTTTCAGTTCAATCAAGGCCCTATTTTCGCCAATATTGTCTTGGCGGATGAAATCAATCGAACCCCTCCAAAAACGCAGGCAGCATTGCTTGAGGCCATGCAAGAGTTTGAGGTGACCTATTCGGGTAAAACCTACCCTTTAGATAGGCCTTTTTTCATATTGGCCACTCAAAATCCGATAGAACAATCAGGAACTTTTCCGCTTCCCGAAGCACAACAAGATAGGTTTCTGTTTTATATAAAGGTGGGTTATCCCACTGCGCTTGAAGAGGCTACCATTCTGATGAATACTACTGGGGCCAAATCGGAAGAGGTCAAAAAAGTGATTAGTGGTGAGGCTATTTTAGAACTACAAAAATTGGTCAGGGATGTTCCAATCAGTGAAGACCTTATTAATTATGTGGCCAAATTGATAAGGACGACCCGTCCGGAAACCACCAACAATGCATATGTGAAAGAATGGGTGAGTTGGGGTGCCGGCCCTAGGGCCGGTCAAGCTATGATTCTAACGGCGAAAGCCCGGGCCTTACAAGATGGACGTTTTGCGGTTACTTTGAATGACCTTAAAAAAGTGGCACTCCCCGTTCTAAGACATCGTATAATCGTAAACTTTAGGGCCGAGGCAGAAGGTATTGATTCAGATAAAGTCAGTAAAACCCTATTGGAAGAACTGTCATTCACAAATTAAACCCACAATGTGAAACAAGATCATCAACAGCTACTGAAACCAGAGCTCATCAATTCGGTGTCGGGTCTCGCATTGATAGCGCGAGTAGTTGTAGATGGCTTTTTAGCAGGTAACCACCAAAGTAGAAAAGTGGGTCAAGGGTTGGAGTTTAGTCAATACAAAGCATACCAGCCTGGTGATGATATGCGATTGTTGGATTGGAAGATGTTGGCCCGTTCCGGCAGGTATTATATAAAACAGGCGGAGATTGATACGCAAGTGGCGATTAAATTCGTGGTTGACTCAAGCGCCTCTATGCAATATGCTGAAAGCGGGTTGTCAAAAATGGATTATGCACGGGTCTTGATAGCGTCATTGGCTTATTTGTCGTACCAACAGGGTGATGCCGTTGGTCTTTTTGCCCTAAATGATAGGGCTTTGAAAAGCCTGTACCCGACTTCAAATAAGCAGCATTACAATCGACTTTTGAATGAGTTGATACGAACAACGAGTACAGGAAGTTGGCCAAAAAATAAAAGGGATATTCAAAAAATCCATAATAGGAGCCATAAAGAACTGATTTTTCTAGTCACTGACATGTATGAATATGACGATGAATTATCGGGATGGATACAACAGCTCAAGACCTCGAAAAACGAAGTTGTCGTCATACAATTGATGGGAAAGAATGAAATGGAGTTCGAGTATTCAGGAGCGATGGTCTTTGAGGATTTAGAAACAGGTCATCGTGTTAAAATTGAGGCAAATCACGCAAAAGCCGAATATTTGAATAGTTTGAAAGAACACCTTGAAGGCATAAAAGAAGCCATGACCACTTCCGGTATTGGATACGAATTGTTCAGGTTTGATATACCGCTGCATGAAGTTTTACGGTTATTTTTAAAAAAGAGGTTGAGATTACATTAAGATGATTTTTCAGAATCCGACATACCTATGGGGTTTTTTAGCGTTGACTATTCCTTTGGCGATACATTTTTTGAATAGGGGCGAAGTAAAGGTGATTAAAGTAGGGAGCATTAAGCTCTTAAAAGAATACGAGACTGCGCGAACTAAAAATATAAGACTTAACGAATATGTATTGCTTGCGTTGCGTTTGCTAGCCTTGACGCTTGTAGTACTGCTAATGGCGCAACCTCAGATTACTCACAACCCCAGTAATACCCCTTTGACCTTCTTAATTGAGCCCTCATTGGCAACCCATGACATGCTGAAATCCTTACGCGATAAAATACCCGATGGTGCCGAGCTTAAGTTGCTCAGTGATGGATTTCCTGAAATAGAAGAAGGTACTGATATCAACATGGGGAAACCGAATTATTGGCAATTGATGCAAGATATGGAGAAAATACCTACAGATAGTATTGTGATATTTGCCAAGGGACTTATTGAAAGTGTAAAGGGAATGCGGCCAAAAACCACTATAAACAGTAATTGGATATTTGTAGATGACCTTGCTAGCGTTGATAAGCCTATAGCAGCATTTGTGGATAAGGATAAATATCAGCTCATCACACAAGTTAGTGATGAACGTGTTACTTCGTTTAAAGTACTACCCCCGGCAGCCATGGGCGATAATCTAAAAACGATTGGAGGGGATAGTTTACGACTCGTCAGTCAAGAAAAAAGCAGCGTTGTACCTATTGTACAGAGGGATACCATAAAAGTGGCCATCATGTTTGAGAAGGCATTTGAAAAAGAGTCCCACTATTTTAAGGCCGCCTGTACGGCCATTTTAAGATATTCAGAATGGCCTAGTTCCATATATCGTTTAGAAGCGCAGGCTAATCTAGACTTGAGCGATACAAACGTATTGATTTGGCTTGCGCACAATGAAGGTCCGAAATTTGAAGGGGTACAGATAAGTTATGACTTAGATGAAGTAGCCAATAAACTGCTTAAGCCCACAGCTGTAAAAGGCAAATACCATCTTACCGAACGGTTGGGTTTAAATGCCATTGAAGATGGACGATTAGTTTCAGAATTGGAAGATATTTTGAATTTGGATCTCAAAGTTGAGGAAATCGCGAATTTTGATGATATAAGACTTTTGCCCAAAGCCGAATTGATTCCGGTGTACATTGCCGATGCCCGTAATCAATTTAAAAAGGAAGTAAAGGATGTGCCAGACTGGTTGTGGTTTTTGCTGGTTCCTGTATTGGTAACGGAACGATTATTGGCCAAACATCGAAAGCAATGAGGAGGGATGATCACATACTTTTGGCAGTCGTCAGAAAATGGCAACTTCTTAGGGTCGCTGAAATCTTTATCTTGGCCATAGGCCTTGTTGTACTTTCCTATTTTATTACGCTGAGCGAACCTCTTGCCTTAGTGGTCTTTGTTTTGGCCCTTGTTGTATTAGGGATGCTGGTTAGGCCCTGGCAGTTCGATTTAGTCAAGGCATGTGAATATCTTGACAAGTCTTTGCCTGAACTGGAGTACAGTTCTTCTTTGTTGTTAAAACCAAGCGAAGGACTTACGGCAATAGCCAAGATACAACGGCATAAGATCGCTGATAAAATCAAATTGCATCAAGGTCAAATTCCGTTTGGTCATCATTTGGTTCGCAATACTGGTATCGCCCTTTTGTGTTTGTTGTTGGGTTTTGTAATCCGCCAATCCAGGGTCTTCGCAGACGACGGGGTTAGCGAAGAACAGACCCCGCTAAAGGAGATGGTGAATTTTCAGCCTTTAGATTCAAATGCCCAGAAACCGGTGCCCCCAAAGATTTCATTTCAAGAGGTGGAAATTGATTATCCTAACTATACAAGACGAAATACATCAGTGACAAAAAAAATGAACCTTAAGGTTTTAGAAGGTTCCAAAGTGACCTGGCGTTTTCAATTTGATCAACCAGTGCCTAAGGCGCTCTTGCAGTTTCGAGGTGAAGACGTATCCATGGATTTTAAGAATAGACAGTATGTTAAATCAATAAGGATTGATTCTTCCGCCATTTATAACCTTAAGTTCTTTGATGACCAAAACAATGAATATTTGTCCGAACTGTATACGTTGGAATTGCAAAAAGACATGGCCCCCGAAATTGGTATTTCTAATTTGGCACAGTTTAATACCTTCGATTATAGCGAAAAACAAGAATTACGGTTTACTGCAACGGTACGTGATGATTTCGGGGTTTCAGACGTGGCGATTATCGCCACGGTGAGCAAGGGATCGGGGGAGTCGGTAAAGTTTCGGGAAGAACGGCTTCGTTTTGATGATGCTATTTCAAAAGGGGCAAAGAAAATGGTACTTCAAAAAAGATTGGACCTAAAGCAATTGAAGATGGAGGCTGGCGATGAACTGTACTTTTATGTTGAAGCTATCGACTACAAACAACCCAGCCCCAATATAAGTCGAACGGAAACTTATTTTGCCGTTATAAAAGATACGGTTTCCAATCAATTTGCCGTGGCGGGTACTGTTGGAGCCGATTTAATGCCAGATTATTTCAGAAGTCAACGACAACTGATTATTGATACCAAAAAGCTGATTGCCGATCGAGACAAACTAAAGAAACAAGATTTTAACTTCACCAGTAATGAGCTAGGGTTTGATCAAAAGGCATTGCGACTAAAATATGGTGAGTTTATGGGTGATGAGTCTGAGGGAGCCTTTTCTTCTGAGATAACACCGATGCCAAATGAAAGTAATTCTGAAGGGAATACCTTGGCCTCGTATACCCATGACCATGATGGCGACAATGAGCACAATTTGGTGGAACATGACCACGAAGAAGGGCACGATGATGATCATGGGGAAGAACATAATTATGCCACGGAACACGATCATGATCATGGCGATGAGGCCCCTGATGGTTTAGAAGACCCATTGGAAGCTTATGTTCACAATCACGAAGACCCAGAAGCTTCTACACTCTTTGCCAAATCATTACGTAGCAAACTGAAACAGGCAATGAATGAAATGTGGGATGCAGAACTATACTTAAGGTTATTTGAACCTGAAAAATCCCTGCCTTATCAATACCGGGCATTGAAACTCATACAAGAGATAAAAAACAGCGCTCGCATCTATGTACATCGTATTGGTTTTGACCCACCCCCTATCAAAGAAGAAAAACGATTGTCGGGTGATTTGACCGCTATTACAAATACTACAAAGCAAGATGATTTTGAGGCAACAGGTACATATCCATTTATGGACCAAGCCCTTTCAAGAATAGCACTGATTTTGTCCCAAGGAAAAATTGAGGCTGCCGATAGGGAGTTGTTCGAAAAAGCCGGTAATGAATTGGCGGTTTTGGCCTTGGCCCACCCCAGCAAATACCTAGGTACACTACAAAACTTGAAATGGCTTTCGCAAGCAAAAAGGTATTCTAAAGAAATGTTGCTACAGGCCCATAAAGGTTTGTCAGAGGCTATTCCAGAAAAACCTGATGCGCCAAGTGCGGAAAAAAAGTATAATAGAACAATAGATGAGTATGTATTTGAAGCATTGAAAGCTAGTGATTAATGACCTTCATTTTGATAATAGTCAGGTGTTATGGGCAGTTTTGATGTGCGCATTGCCAGTGCTTTCTATTTTTATTTGGAAAGAATGGGAAAAAGGCCCAGGCATTCGATTTGTGATAAATTCAATAATTGCCACATTAACTGTTTTCGCTTTATGCTGTATCTTCTTAAGACCTTCGGTCTACATAGTATCATCTACTAAAGGGGTCGTGCTTACCCAGGGTTATGACTCACGGAAATTGGACAGTCTTGCTAAAGTGATAAAGGGTCTAAAAAAAATCAGGTACAATCCGGGAAGATTTATAGAAAAAGAATTGTCTGATATAGAGGAGCTTACCATTCTAGGCGAGGGTATCCATCCATTTGATTTTTGGCAACTCAATGGCCATAACGTCCACTATGACTTACCAGATTTGCCAGAAGGTCTTGTGAAATTGAAATACGAACCTGAATACATCGTAGGCGATAGCCTGTATATAAAAGGGTTGTACAGATATACCGACAAGGGAAGGCGTTTGTACCTTCAGACTGCTAGTGGCAGCGTCGTTGATTCCGTTATCTTGGTAAATGAACCGGAACAGACGTTTGTTTTAAAGGGCATGTTAAAAGCAGGTGGAAAATTTGTTTACCAGATTGTTGAAAGGGATGATAAGGGCAATGAGATATGTAAAAACCCTATTCCGGTCGTCGTATTGGAAAAGGAACGTTTAAAAGTTTTGATCATAAATCAGTTCCCATCTTTTGAGACGAAGTACCTCAAGAACTTTTTAGCGGAAGAAGGTCATAAGGTCGTCGTCCGAAATCAAATAACGAAACGAAAGTATAAGTTCGAATACTTCAATACCGATGTGGAGCCCATTTACGCCATAACGGAAAAAAGTCTGGAAAACTTTGATTTATTTGTGATAGACACCCCTACGTTTCTCAATTTATCGCAAAATTCAAGAAATACAATAGATAAGGCCATACAAGCCAAAGCCTTGGGGTTGTTGGTGCAACCAAACGAATTATTATTCAATCAATTAGGGAATTTAATGGATATCAAAACCAAACCGGACAAGACCACTACCATTTTATTTTCAGGGAACAAAAAAGTCAAACTTGAAAAGTATCCCTATCGTTTTGAAGAAGCTGGTTTAAAAGGTGATATGATTGAAGATTACGGATATTTACAGCTAGTTGGTCAGGGTAAAAAAGGTACGACACTGCTTAAAAACACCTACGAATTGGTGTTGGGCGGCAAGAGCGGAATCTATCGAAAGCTCTGGACAAATATCATTGATAGGTTAAGTAAAAAATCCCAAGGGATTGGCGAATTTCAATGCGATGGTCAATTTGTCTTTCAGCACCAACCCTATGAAGTCAAGTTGTATTCAGGGCTTAGTTCCCCTGTTATTCAACACAGTGATGGTTATGAATTACCTGTAATTCAAGGTATTTTGATGCAAGACGCTTGGAGGGTGAAAACCTATCCTCGGTATAAGGGTTGGAATTCCATGCGGTTAGAAGCGGATACCACGATTATACATGATTACTATGTTATGGATACCGCAAAGTGGAAAACATTGACAAGCGAGTACCTGATAAAGGCCAATCGTCGGTATTTCAATGAAGAAACCAACACAGCAAAGAAGGTTAGGGTGTTGCATATAATATCCCCCATTTGGTTTTTTATAATCTTCGTATTGGGTTCTGGTTATCTGTGGCTTGAACCTAAATTAAGAAAATCGATACGTGATTAGTTTTGTTGGGGCATCCAAAAAACTTTAGTGATCCATGGTAGGCATATTTGTTCGTAATTTTGGCATATGAATTTAGTGGTGGATATTGGTAATACCTTGGTCAAGTACGCCGTATATGATAAAAATCGATTGGTAGTTGGCCATAGCTGTGAGTGTAACTTCTTTTTAAGCATGGTCAAAGAGATCTTTGAAGTATACCCTAAAATCGAACATGCATTGATTGCCTCGGTAAAAAATCTTGAAAACAAAGAATACGAGGTGCTTTCCCTTTTCTGTAAAGTTCACCTACTATCCCACAATTCAAATATACCCTTTGTAAATAAGTATGCTACGCCTGAGTCTTTAGGTATAGATCGAATAGCCCTTGTTACGGCGGCTTTTTACAACTATCCCAAGACGAATGTACTGGTCATAGATGCGGGTACTTGTGTTACATACGATTTTATAAATGAAAAAAACGAGTACTTCGGCGGTGCTATTTCACCAGGCATGATGATGCGGTACAAGGCCATGAACAATCAGACGGCAAAACTCCCCTTATTATCGCCAGAAAGTACCGATGGTTTCATTGGTGATTCTACCGAAAGTTGTATGCATATTGGCGTGATCAATGGACTCGTACAAGAATTGGAAGGGGTCATTAATCAATATAGGGAACGCTTTAAATTTTTAACAGTTATTTTAACAGGCGGCGATGCCCATTTTTTTGCCAAACGGTTAAAAAATTCCATATTTGCGAATTCTAAATTTCTGTTGGAGGGGCTAAATTACCTGCTGGAGTACAATAAAAGCTAGATGGTTAAAAATTTTCTGATTATAGGCATTTGCCTAGTATCTTTTACTATATACGCACAAAACGGAACAATATCCCCTTTCTCTACTTTTGGTGTTGGTGATTTTAGAAATAATGGTACCGTTGAGAATCAGATGATGGGTGGTCTCAGATTGTATGCCGATAGTATTCATGTGAATTTAAGAAACCCCGCGGCCTACTCAAAACTAAAATTAACGGCGTACAGCGCCAATATTTCGCACACGGAATTTCGTCTTGAAGATGCCAACGAGAGTCAAAGGGCGTCAGTAACCAATCTGGATTATTTAGCGGTTGGTTTTCCAATCGCAAGAAATGCCGGAATTGGCTTTGGGTTAATGCCATTTTCTTCAGTGGGCTTCAGCTTGCTCTCTGAAGATGTAAATACCGCCAACCAAAATGTGACCAATGTTTTTGCCGGTGAAGGTGGTCTTAACCGCGTGTTTTTATCCTTAGGGTATGAACCGTTTAAAAATGTGGCTATCGGGGCGACCATCAATTACAATTTCGGTACTTTAGAGTATGAGCGTGCACAAAGTATCGAAGATATACTTTTTGGCTCAAGGGACATCAGAACCTCAAGAATCACAGGTTTTGACTTCAATTATGCACTAAGTTTCACTCCGAAAATAACGAAAAAACACACCTTGTTCAGTCATATTGGTGTAGATACCCAAGTAAACTTGGTTTCTGAGAATAGTGAACGAATTAGTTCTTTTTCAATAGCCAATGGTAGTGAGATCGAGGGTGCGGATGTTGATTTGGCTGCCTTGGGATTAAGCAATACAGAACTGAAAATACCGACCATAACCACAATAGGGCTCGGTTACGGCGAAGATAAAAAGTGGTTTGTTGGTGGGGAATATAGTTTTCAAGCCTTGAGCTCGTTTTCCAATGATTTTTTAGGCCAAGAAAATGTGGCGTACCAAGATGCAAGTACCATAGCGGTCGGAGGTTTTTTCATTCCAGATTACCGATCTATTTCCAGCTATTTGAAAAGGATTACCTACAGGGCAGGTATGCGTTATGAACAAACAGGTCTTTTAGTGAACGATAAAGAGATAAATAACTTTGGCATAACTTTTGGATTTGGTCTACCACTAGGAGGTAATTTTTCAAATTTGAACGTCGGTTTTGAGTTGGGAAGAAGAGGGACAACGGATGCCGGATTGATTGAGGAAAGTTATCTTAAACTGAATGTAGGTTTATCGCTCAACGATAAATGGTTTATTAAAAGAAAAATAAATTAGATAGTATTATTTTAAATATTTCGTAAATAACCTTCGGTTGACAAACCTGTTTCAAGCTAGTTATACAAAAATTTGTACATTAACGACTTTAAAATTAACACGATGAAGAAGAAACACTACTTAACGATGTTTGCGGTTATTATGTCGATGGGATTAAGTATGGCCCAAGCACAAAACCCAGAATGCATGACCAACCTTTCTATTTTTGCAGAACATGCAAAAGTAAAGAATTATGATGCAGCTTACGAGCCTTGGAAAAAGGTCTATGAAGCTTGTCCAGATTTGAACAAAGCGATTTATTCTTATGGGGAGCGGATTTTGAAACATAAGATAAAAAATTCTTCAGGTGCTGATAAAGATGGTTACGAACAAGATTTGTTGACCATGTTCGATGCTAGCCACAAGTACTTTCCCAAGAAATTTACCAAGGCAGATGTAATGAGTGATAAGGTCATTTACAAAAGCGACAATAATATGGCTTCCGATGACCAAATGTATGAGATGATCGAGCCAATGTTCGATAGTGATTTAAAAAGTATCGATAACCCTAAAGTACTGTATATCTATTTCTCAAGTTTGGTGAACTTGCATGAAGCGGGTAAGAAAGACTTACAAGAAGTATTTGATGTCTATGATGAGGTTACCGAGCAAAATGAGGTCATCAATAAAGGGTATACGGATAAAATCAATGGCTATCTTCAAAAAGAGGAAGCGGGCACTTTGACCGCGAAGGAAAAAAGAAACTTGGGCATCTACACCCGTAATTCAGAACTTTTAGGTAAAGTAGCCGGTAGTATTGACGCCAAGCTTGGTAAGCTGGCAGACTGTGAGAACCTTATTCCACTATACGAGAAGAGCTTCGAAAGTAAAAAAGACGACATCACTTGGGTGAAAAGAGCAGTAGGTAGAATGTATTCAAAAGAATGTACCGACGATCCTATGTTCAAGAAGTTGTTCGAGGCACAGTTGGCACTAGACCCCTCTGCTGACGCTTATTTCTATTCAGGGGTACTAAAGTCTAAATCAGGGGATAGTAATGGTGCGATTGCAGACTTTAACAAAGCCGTTGAATTGGAAACCGATAGCAATAGAAAATCCGATATACTATACAAGGTGGCCGGTATGATGCGAAAGAGAGGCAATAAGTCACAAGCGAGAAGCTACGCACAAAAAGCCATTAATTCAAATGCTTCGAATGGCAAAGCGTATTTGTTGATTGCGAATCTTTATGCCAGTAGTGCAAATGCCTGCGGTAGCACGCCATTTGAAAAAAGGGCCATTTATTGGAAAGCCGCTGAAATGGCACGTAAAGCTGGTCGGGTAGATCCATCAATCAGTGGAAGGGCAAATCAGTCCGCAGCAAGTTACAATGCCAAAGCACCCGATAAAACAATGATCTTTAACGCAGATATGGCCGGTAAAACGGTGACATTTAACTGTTGGGTCGGTGGTAGTGTGAAGGTACCGAGTTTATAAGGGTGACGAATAAGAATACATATAAGTTAAAGCGATTTGCCACGGTAGTTACTGTGGCAATCCTTTTTTTGGGCTGCAAAGACAATTACAAAAGGGTCGGTGATGAGGCTGCTGCGAATATCTATCCGCAGGGAGTGGCGAAGAATTTTACCCTAACCTATTCTGAGGCGACCAAAGAGATGACGACCCTAGATTCTGCCTCGACAAAGGTAATCGCAATACTAAAGAGCCCATTGAATAAAGATTTTGATAACCTTAATTTCAAGTTCAAAGAGTTTCCAGAGGGCCTACAAGTTGATTTCTTTGACGAGAACAACCAAAAAAGTGTCATAACAGCAGACTATGGTATCATCTATTCGCAGACCAATATCATAGACCTGCAAGGTAACGTAGTTATTAATGTCCACGATGGAAAAAGATTGGAAACACCACAGTTGTATTGGGACAGGTCTAATAAATGGATTTTCACGGAAGAAAAGTTCACGTATACCAACCCCGAAGAACAGACCGTAATGGATGGTCAAGGCATGGATTTCAATCGTGATTTTACTTTTTTAAAAGCACATAAAACATTTGGTTTAATGACAATTTCAGAAGAAGAATAGTATGGTTAAGATTTTGAAGTATACGGAGTATTTATATTTGGTCGTGGCCATTGCATCGATTTATAAAATCATTACACTTTGGCAAACCGCCCCGAAGGAAACCTATATTTTTATATTTTTTGCCGTAGTATCTTTGGCCATGTTCCTTTTTAGAAGAAAGTACCGCAAAAGATTTGAAAAGAGAACCGAAGAAAATAAGGATCGATAGTGTTCGCTTCAATACTCATTATTTCGCTTTCATTGCTGTTTTCGGCATTTTTTTCAGGTATGGAAATTGCTTTTGTCTCGGCGAATAGAATTCATATTGAGCTTGAAAAAAAACAAGAGGGGGTTCTCGCCAAAGTTTTGGCTAGACTCACCGAAAAACCTTCTAAGTTTATTGCGACCATGCTTATTGGCAACAATATCGCTTTGGTCGTATACGGTTTCTACATGGGTGACCTGTTACTTGATTGGTTTGCAGGTTTTCTGCCGAGTAATGTGAATTTTATCAATCTTGCTTTAACTGACTTCAGCTTACTGACCCAAACCCTGATCTCAACACTTATTATTTTGCTTACTGCAGAGTTCTTGCCCAAGGTCTTATTTCAAATTTACTCGAACACTTTGTTGAAGTTTTTTGCGGCCCCTGCCTACTTTTTTTACCTTTTGTTTTCTGCTATCTCTTGGTTCGTTATAAAAGTCTCTGATTTTATTTTGAAGGCATTTTTCAAAACCGATGGTGATGAAGTTCAGTTGGCGTTTACCAAGCTTGAGCTTGGCGATTACATTACGGAGCAAATGGAATCTGTTGAGGAGGAAGATGAGGTGGACTCAGAAATTCAACTTTTTCAGAATGCCTTGGAATTTTCTGAGGTCAAGGCACGTGAAGTTATGGTTCCGCGAACTGAAATTATCGCGGTCGAACTTCATGAGACCCCCAAAAATTTGGTCAAGCTCTTTACCGAGACAGGCCTTTCGAAAATATTGGTCTATAAAGAAACGATTGATGAGATCATTGGGTATGTACACTCCTACGAGTTATTTAAAAAACCTAAAACGATAAAGGGCATTTTACTTCCCGTAGAATTGGTCCCTGAAACCATGTTGATACACGATATCTTAAATGCACTGACCAAAAGACGTAAAAGTATAGCGGTGGTTTTAGACGAATACGGTGGTACGGCCGGTATGATGACCGTTGAGGACATTGTAGAGGAATTGTTCGGTGAGATAGAGGATGAACATGATACCACTGATTTATACGAAGAACAACTTGATCAAAAAACCTTTAAGTTTTCGGCAAGGTTAGAGGTAGATTATATCAATGAGAATTATAAATTAGAGCTGCCAGAAGGGGATGAGTATGAAACCCTGGGTGGTCTTATTACCAATGAAACAGGCGAGATTCCCGAAAAAAATGAAGAAATTCGAATAGCGGATTTTCTATTTGAAATCTTAGAGGTTTCAAACAACAAAATCGATTTGGTCAAGGTGCAGTTGTTGAACGAGTATTGACTTAAACTTTCGCAATAGAAATGGAGATCCTGTAAATGATATCATTTCAGACAAAAACATCACCTCGTTTTTAGCTTTCTTAATTGAAAAGAAAATGGTATTTTCGCCCACTGAAAATTACGATAAAGTAGACGGTAAATGGCAATTTTAGAGAATATTAGAAAGCGAACTACAGTATTGATCCTTATAATAGGTATGGCTCTGTTCGCCTTTGTTATTTCAGGTGTTTTTACAAGTGACGGTCTTTCCGGAGGCAAGGTGGGATCGGCTGTAGCCGAGGTAAATGGTGAGACGATAGCGATAGATGCCTTCAGGCAAAAGGTGGAACAGGCTTCTAGACAGTACGGACCGAATTTTTCTTCTACCCAATTGGTTAATACGGTTTATGATCAAGAAATCAGAAGAACTATCTTAAACCAACAATTTGAGGATTTGGGTATTGATGTTGAAAGTGATCAGATCGTTGAGTTTATCAAGAATACGGGTTATGCACAAGACCCCACTTTTCAAGATGACAATGGAGTATTCAATGAAGAGGTTTTTAGAAGAACGATTGCAGATTGGAAAGAGACCAATCCGTTGGCCTATGATAACTGGTTGAACATTGAGAAGTCAATCATGCAATCGGCAAAAGAACAATTGTATTTCAATTTAGTGAAGGCAGGTGTTGGTGCCACACTGGCCGAAGGTGAATTTGATTACAAATTAGCCAATGACAAAGTAGATATCCAGTATGTAAGGGTGCCTTATAATTCAATTGCAGATAGCACCATTCAGGTTTCCAAAGAAGAAATCAATGCTTACATTAAAGAAAACAAAGAAGAGTATAAACAAGAGAAGGCAAGGGACCTTCGGTTTGTCTTTTTTGAGGAAAAACCCTCTTTGGAAGATGAAAATAGGGTAAAGGATGATGTTGCTGACCTGCTGAACGATAGTGTTGAATACAATCAAGAACGCAATACGACCGATACAATTTTGGGTTTTGCAAAAACGAAGGATATTGCCGCTTTTTTAGATCGAAATTCAGATACTAAGTTCGACACCATTTTCAAGGCCAAGAATGAGTTGCCTGCGGTAGTGGCTGATACCCTGATGAATTTGCCAGTAGGTTCGGTCTATGGTCCCTATCGCGATAGTGATAGTTTCAAGGTCTCGAAAATTACCGATAAGATTGCCGATGGCAGTGTGAAATCAAGCCATATATTGATTGCCTATGCTGGAGCGGAGCGAGCTGCGCCGGATATTACAAGAACAAAAGAAGAAGCTGAGAAAGAAGCAGAAAGAATGCTGTCGGAAGCCAAAAAGGCGGATGCCGATTTCGCGCGATTGGCAAAGGAAAACTCCGATGATCCCACTGCGGCCCAACGGGCAGGTGATATCGGTTATTTTCAAGAATCAAACCTTGGCTTGGCAGAGGCCTACAGAAAGTTTCTGTTCGCCAACGATCTTGGTGACATCGGTTTGGTCGAGACCCCTTTTGGCTTTCATGTGATAAAAATCGACGATAAACAAGATATCGTGCAGGTTGCCACTTTATCCCAAGCTATCGAAGCATCTGAAGAGACTATAAATACATTATTTACTGATGCTACCAAATTCGAGATGTCTGCCATAGATGCAGAGGCGAATGCTTTTTCAGATGTGGCCAAAGAAAGCGAGTACACCGTTCGACCGGTAAACAAAATCAAGGAGATGGACGAAAACCTACCCGGTCTTTCCAGTCAACGTGCCATTGTACAATGGGCATTTAATGATGATACCGAAGTGGGTGATATCAAAAGGTTTGATTTGACCAGCGGTTACGCCGTCGTACAACTGACCAAAAAGCATCAAGAAGGGGTGATGTCGGCTGAAGATGCCTCAGCAACCGTTTTGCCCAAAATACGTAAGGATAAGAAAGCAGCGCAGATTATTGCTGAAAATAAAGGAAGATCGATGGATGATATTGTTTCCAACAATGGGTTGACCATCTCAAATGCCTCTTCATTGACCAGAAATTCCCCGACCATTCCAGGCGCAGGTAAAGAACCGTTGGTAGTTGGTAAGGCCTTCGGATTGGAAGAGGGGCAGGTATCTGACTTGATCCAAGGCGATACGGGGGTATTTAAAATAAAAGTAACTAAAAAAGAAGCCGGTGTCAGTCTACCTAACTTCAGTACGTTTAGTGACGCATTGTCCACTTCGAATAGAAACGCCGTTAATTCCTCAGTGTACAATGCACTGAAAGAAGGAGCTGAAATTGAAGACAGCAGGGCTGTTTTCTATTAAAGCTTAATTTAGTATTACTGTTATATAGGGTTATGAACGTGAATCGGTCATAGCACCATTTCCTGATAAGGAATAATAGTTTTGAAACCCCTGGACTTGAAATAGTCAGGGGTTTTTTCATTTCCGGATGCCAATACAAAATCCCCTCCCCAGCCCCCAAGACTTTTGATGACGCCGTCAAAATCACTGAATAGTTGCGATTGAACGGTTTTAATTTTTAAAGCGGATGAAAGGACTTCTTCATGGATTTGGAGTAATTCTTGAAAGTCAGTATAACTCTTGGTACGCACAATAGCTTCAGTAATGTCAGATATTTTTTGCAGCAATACCGATTTCTCGACTTTTTGATTCTTGTAATTGGCAATAGCTTCCCGGCTATTTTGCTTCTTATTCAAGTAAACAAAGTAAAGGAAGGTTTTGAATTCGGGATTAAAATCAACTTTTTTGACTATAGGTCTTCCTTGAATTAATTGATATGAAATTGGATGATCGTATTTGGCGCAGGCCAGATCATAACCGCTGCCCCCGAAAGTATATCGTAAAAGCCGATAGGGATCTACAGATGCCCAATCGGCGATATTGTTGATTAAGGTAGATGAAGACCCCAATCCCCAATTACGGTCAAAAGTAAGGGTTGTAGTGATGTCATATCCTTCGGTGTTTTCTAAAAAACCCGGATTCAGTTTTTGGGCTTGTTTTAAAATACTCGACAATGTAGCTGCGACGTTTTCGTCTGAGGTCTGGTTTGCTTCTAGCGATTTTGAATCAAAACTTGCCTCAAACCAAAGACTGCCATCATTATTGATGCTTTTCCAATCGATATCACCAGAAGTTTTGGGGTCTACGTTTAAATATTGGCCGTACTTCGTCGGCACGGCCAAAGCAAGGCCGCCATCTAAAACGGCATACTCCCCGGTGAGTAGAAGTTTTCCATTACTGTAGAATTGATGCTGCATTAGTCAGCCTTGATTTTTTTAAGTGCTTCTTTAACCGAGGCATTGGTAACTACGGTATCTTTGAAATAGTCTACTAGTATCTCTTTTTCCTCTTCCGTCGCACCCAATTGATTGAGCATATTGAGTAGGTGCATTTTCATATGCCCTTTTTGAATGCCCGTGGTTACAAGGGAGCGTAACGCGGCGAAATTTTGAGCAAGACCGGCGACTGCCACTATTTGCATCAATTCTTCGGCAGCAGGCTTTTGAAGGATTTCTAGGGCTAGTTTCACCATAGGGTGTAATGAGGTAAGGCCCCCAACGGTTCCCAGTGCCAGAGGTATTTCGATCCAAAATCGAAATTCCCCATTTTCAATAACGGCATGGGTTAAGCTTGAGTACCTTCCATCTTTAGCAGCATATGCATGAACACCGGCCTCAACGGCCCTAAAGTCATTTCCTGTGGCCAAGACCACTGCGTCAATACCGTTCATGATTCCTTTGTTATGTGTTACCGCCCTGTAGGGTTCTATTTTGGCGATGTTTACGGCTTGTACCATCTTTTTTGCAAAATCGATTCCAGATAAACCCGCTTCGTCCAAGTTGTTCAATGGGCAGCTCACTTCTGCACGAACTACGCAATTGGGTACATAATTACTTAAAATACTCATGACGATTTCAATATCCCTTTCTTGGCTTGAAAATCGATCGTAAACCGCGGCTTTCTGTTTTAGTGTTTTTGCAAACTGTTCTAAACAAGAATTTATGAAATTTGCCCCCATGGCATCCATGGTTTGAAAAGTACAGTGCAGTTGATAGTAGTTTTCTATGGAGTCGGTCTTATCAATAAGTCGAACGGAACTAATACCACCACCTCTTTTTTCCATACTTTGGGTAATGGTTTTAGCGTCATCAAAAAAGGCATTCTTATGGGTTTTGAAAAACCGCTCTAGTTTTTCTTTATCCCCTTTATACATAAAATGTACTTGCCCCACTTTTTCAGTTCCAACAATGGTGGTTTTGAACCCACCTTTGTTTAGCCAAAATTTTGCCGCCTTGCTAGCCGCTGCAACGACGGAACTTTCTTCAATGGCCATGGGCAGGGCGTAAAGCGTATCGTTGATCAGAAAATTTGGGGCAATTGCAAACGGTAGATAATAGTTCGAGATCGTGTTCTCGATAAACTCGTCATGTACTTTTTGAACGGAGGAATTCGTGTTCCAATACCGTTTTAGGACACTTTTGGCCGCTTCTGGGTTACTCGTATATTGTGTCGCAATCCAATTGATTTTTTCTTCTTTGGTCAGCTTTGAAAATCCTTCTACAGGGGTACGCATAAAGTGTAATTAAGGTTTCAAAGATACCAAAAACGATATCCGCTTCCCTTGTTGTGGTTCATTTGGGAAAGTAAAGTTTACTATTCGACAAATAATTAGTAAACTTGATAGTTTTTAAACCACTTTCAAAATATGCGAAACACTACTTTTCTGTCCATTTTCATGCTCTCTTTGACTATTGTGGTAACTGGGCAAAAGAAAAAGATTACCATTGAAGAAATCTGGAACGGAACCTTTAGAACAGAAAGAATAGATGCCCTTCGCTCTATGAAAAACGGAAAGCAGTACACCGTTCTGAATATTGACAGAAAGTCGAAGACCAGCAGTATCGACAAGTACGATTACAAAACTTTAAAGAAGATAGAGACCATAGTCGCTTCAAATGAAACGATACCCTATTTTACCTCGTATGAATTTAGTGACGACGAATCAAAGGTGATTTTAGCAACAGAGGTTGAGGCGATATTCAGGCGTTCACGATTGGGCATTTACTACGTTTACGATATTGATGCGCAGCGTATGGTCAAAATCGCCGATCAAAAAATACAAGAACCTGAACTGTCACCTGATGGTTCTCAGGTGGTTTATGCCTTTGAAAACAATCTTCACCTATTTGATGTTAGTTCGAACAGTACCCGCCAAATAACCACTGACGGCAGCTATGGTACGATTATCAATGGTATAACGGATTGGGTCTATGAAGAGGAATTTTCCATTGTACAAGCTTTTGAATGGAATAGCGATGGCAGCAAGATTGCTTTCATACGATTTGATGAAACCAATGTGCCCCAGTTTTCAATGGATGTCTATGGCACCAATCTGTATCCGACCCAAAATGAATTTAAGTATCCTAAGGCGGGGGAGGCCAATGCTGAGGTAAGCCTACATTTGTACGATGTTGAATCGAATGTGAAATCAGAGGTGGATTTGGGTGACGCCTATTACATTCCGCGTATTAAATGGATGAATGATCCCAATTATCTCAGTGTTCAAACCATCAATCGCCATCAAAACCACTTAAAACTGCATGAGGTCAATGCCAAAGAAAATACGGTTTCGGTTTTATTGGAGGAAAAAGATAAGGCCTATGTTGATATTCATGACAACCTGACCTTTTTGGCTGATGATAGTTTTATCTGGACAAGTGAGAAAGATGGTTACAACCACCTCTACCTATACGACCGAGAAGGTAATTTAATGAATCAGATCACTAAGGGGCCTTGGGAAGTGACCATATACTATGGATATGATCAAAGTGAAGATCGAATTTATTACCAATCCGTCGAGAATGGCAATATCAATCGAGACATTTACAGTATCAGTTCTGGAGGAACCGATAAAAAACGATTGTCTTCAAAAACAGGAACGAATTATGCTGCATTCAGTACCGACTACACTTATTTTATCAATTCTTTTTCGAGCTCGACGACACCAGCTGAATATACCCTACATAAAGCTTCAAATGGCAAGCTGGTAAAAGAAATTAAAGATAATAAGGCTTTATTGACAAAGTTGGCTGATTATGGGCTCGTACCCAAAGAGTTCTCTACGATCAATATCAATGGTAATGATTTGAACATGTATATGCTCAAACCGGCTGATTTTGATCCTGAAAAAGAATATCCGTTGTTGATGTTTCAGTATAGTGGTCCGGGTTCACAGCAGGTCGCCAATCGCTGGATGACCAGCAACGACTATTGGCACCAACTATTGGTTTCAGAAGGCTATATTGTGGCCTGCGTAGACGGTCGGGGTACGGGTTTAAAAGGACGCGATTTTAAAAAGGTAACCTATATGAACTTGGTGAAATATGAAACTGAAGACCAAATTGCAGCAGCAAAAAAACTGAGTGAACGACCTTATATTGATGAAAAGCGGACAGGTATCTGGGGGTGGAGCTTTGGGGGTCATATGAGTACGAACTGCCTTTTAAAGGGGAATGATGTTTTTGAAACAGCGATAGCCGTAGCCCCTGTAACTAGCTGGCGATTTTATGACACCATCTATACCGAGCGGTTTATGCGCACCCCCCAAGAAAATCCGGAAGGATATGATAATGAGTCCCCATTCAACTATCCCGAACTGTTGAAAGGCAATTATTTATTGGTTCACGGTTCTGGCGACGATAACGTACACGTTCAAAATTCCATGCGAATGATAGAAGCCTTGGTGCAAGCGAATAAGCCGTTTGATTGGGCGATATATCCCGATAGAAACCATGGTATTTACGGGGGTAATACACGATTGCATCTGTTTACCAAAATGACCAATTTCATTAAAGCCAAACTTTAACCAAACCAATTTAAGATATGTCAGAAGTAGTGAGACCAACAGGAGAGAACGAATTATTCGGACATCCAAAGGGATTGTTCTATCTGTTCTTCGCAGAATTGTGGGAACGTTTCAGTTTTTATGGAATGCGTGCTTTGTTGACCCTGTATATGGTGCAGGTCATATTCGAAGCATTGGCAGAAAGGGATTTTGCAACTGCGGCTGTCTACGCCTCTTATGGTTCGCTTGTTTATGCATCAACCGTGATAGGGGGTCGCATATCAGATAAGATTCTGGGTATGCGAAACTCGATTTTTCTCGGTGGTATCCTCATGTCGATTGGTCATTTTGTTTTGGCGATTGAAAATAATATTGCATTCTTTTTGGCACTTTCGTTCATCATAGTCGGCAACGGTTTTTTTAAACCGAATATCTCCACTTTCGTGGGTACCCTTTATAAAGATGGCGATACCAGAAAAGATTCTGGGTTTACCATTTTTTATATGGGTATTAACATCGGTGGATGGGTGGCTCCTTTATTATGTGGTTGGTTAGCGGCAAAATACGGATGGCATTACGGTTTTGGTCTTGCCGGAATAGGAATGCTTACGGGGCTGTTATTTTTTTGGAGCGGAATTAAAAAAGGGGTTTTTGGACAAAACGGACTTCCCCCGGTTGATAGCAATATCGATAAAAAGGTCATGGGAATTTCGCAACGAATCTTAATCCCAATTTTGGCCTTTGCCTCTGCCCCCCTAATTGCTTATTTATTATCAGCATATAAATCTTTGGGCGCTGAAGGCACTTTTTTTGAAGATCAAAATATTGTCAATGTTATTTTTAAGTTGATTGGTATTTCAATTTTGGCTTATTTGGGATATATCATGTATCAAGCGACTTTAGAAGAACGCAAGAAACTTTTTGTCGCTGTTTTGATAACCGTATTCATGACGATTTTTTGGGGCTTTCATGAGCTTTCAGGAAGCGTTATCACCTTATTTGCGGCTAGAAATGTATCGTTGGATGGTATCATGTCGGCCTCACAGACCAATTCACTCAATTCCATGTGGATCATCATTTTAGCCATACCCATTTCCATGATGTGGACCAAGCTGGCAAAAAGTGGAAAGAATCCTAGAACGCCTTATAAGTTTGGGTTGGGATTGCTTTTTGCGGGAATCAGTTTTTACATTCTGGCATTAAGCGGTAGCAGTGCCAATGAAAACGGTCTAGTACCATTTGCCTACCTCTTATTGATGTATTTTTTACTGTCGGTTGGTGAGTTGTTCATGTCTCCGGTAGGTCTTTCTAAAATAACCGATCTTTCACCAAAACGTATTGTGGCCTTTATGATGGGCGTTTGGTTCTTATCTTCAGCTTTTGCATTTCAGGTTGTTGGTTTCATCGGAAAACAGCTGGCAATCGAAAGTACCGACAAGAATATTGGTGGTTTTGAAACTTTAGAGGTCTACACCGGTGGTTTTGAGCTAATCGCGTACTATTCGATAGGTGCGGGAATATTGGTGCTCTTGGCATCACCATTGATCAAAAAACTAATGGGTAACGTGCATTAGACTTATTTCATGTCAAAATAATAAGCTCCCTTTTCACCGGTATAGTGAAAAGGGATTTCTTTTTTAAGACAAGTGGCTTTCCACCTTTTTACGTAACTTTTATAATTACTGGCGTCGACCAAAATCAAATCGGGTTTTAGTATGTTTAATAAACGTTCTAAATTGATTTTTGGCGATTGTGTCAATAACAAATAATCAACCTTGCCAGTGGAAGGATACACGCCCATACTATCGACGATGTATAGTTTTCGGTGCGCTATACCATAGCTGTTTTGAAGTGGCTTATGTTTGATGGAAGCTATGCGCTCCGCTATCCTATAATTGGAAAGTAAATACTCAAGAGGCTCATTTTTATGACTATAAACCTCTAAAAGACTTCCCTTTTGATGTAGAATTACGCTATTGGCGGTCTGATTGACCAAAACAAAACCTTCTTTTTTGTTTGAGGTATATGTGGTAAAAACCAAATAGCCTTGAAATCCGATGATACCTAAGGCTAAAGCGGATACGTTCTTAAAACTTGATTTCGACAGCACTAAGATTAGCGCAATCACGCCAAAATACCCTATAAATAATTGTACCGTATCAAAAGGGATGTCCTTAAACAGAAAACTTTCTTGTCTTGCGACCCAACTGATTGTTGAATTCATAAACCCAATAAGGGAATTGTACAAAACTACAAGTGGTTCAAAAAGAAGATTTAGACCGGCTAATACCAAGACTAATATCCCAACGCCAAGAATGATGCCTAAAAATGGAACAATCAATAAATTTGAGACGAAGAATAACGCCGGAAACTGGTGAAAATAAAACAGACTCAGCGGTAGAACGCCTAATTGTGCAGCAAAACTCACTGAAAGCAATTGCCATACTTTTCTAACCAACCAATTTTTTGGGTACCAGAAACGCTGTAATTTAGGATATACCCAAACAATGGCGAATACAGCGGCATAGCTCATTTGAAACCCTACTTGAAAAAGAAAGCGTGGCTTTATAAGCAAGATAAAGAATACCGAAAGCGCTAGAATATTAAAGGTACTTGTAGGCCTATTCAAATATAAGGCGTAGGCAAGAAAACTGAACATGGTCACTGCTCGCACTACGGAAGGGGATAAGCCGGCTACAAAGGCAAACGCCCAAAGTAGAATTACAATAGTGATGAGCTTTATGGTTTTTCCTTTAGGCAGTTGTTCAATAGGCTTTAGCAGAAATTGCAGTACTAAAAGCAAGATTCCGACATGAAGCCCCGAAACTGCCAAAATATGCACGGCACCTGCATTTTTATAATCACTATAGGTGTCTTCTGAAATTGTATTGCGTTGCCCCAATAGCAAAGCTTGGATGACCCCTAATTCTTGTGCATCAAAATTTTCTTGTTTGAGTTTTTGTATTAAGTTCTCCCTGAAATTGGAAGCGATTCCGAAAAGGGTTTTAGAGGACTTCTTTTTTTGTAAAAAGGAACCGTTTTTGATATGGATTTGATGGTAGATTCCAAGTTTCTTCAAATAGTTTCGATAGTCAAATTGACGGGGGTTCAACGGAGGATTGATACCCGTAGTTTTCGAAAAAACCACGATTTCATCATCGACTTTGAAACCATTGTCGGTTGAATCTTTTTGGACGTTGACCAGTAATGGGCCGGTAACTTGAGTGTTATTGATATATTTCGCCGCTACAATGTAGCGATATGAAAACGCATTTGGTTTTAAAACTTCGCGGACTTTCAATGTCCATAGTTCATGGGTAAGAGTTGAATGTTTCGAATAATGGTTGATATGATTTTTAGGACTTGATACGGTTGTTGTGAATACGCCCAGAATGATAGTGGTGCATGCGGTCAAAATGCCAAAAAACGGGAATTTATCCCTAGTTTGTACACGATAGGTAAGGTATAAGAACAGTAGCGAAATACCAAGTAGAATGCTAGCGAACAAAAGCTTGGGCTGAAGATAAAAACCTATAAGAATACCGAGTATGAGATAGCAAGACAGTTTTACGGGGATAAAGCTGAAAAATCGCATTACAAAATACGGGTTGCTTTTACAAAAGCCGCATTCCAGTACCCTTCTCTTAATGACGAAACGATTACCCCGCGTGAAGTAGTGGAATGTATGAATTTGATTTCGTCATCTACCGCTACTACCAAACCTACATGATTGATGTCTTTTCCACGTTTGCTCGTTTTGAAAAATAACAAGTCCCCTTTTTGAACCTGCCCGATTTTAATTCGTTTTCCTTCGTTTGCCATTTGATGCGAGACCCGCGGAAAAACAATGTCGTTTTCGGTTAGGGTCACATGAATTAATCCGGAGCAGTCCATGCCTTTTTTGGTAATTCCGCCGTACCTGTAACGAACCCCTGTGAACGTCAATGCCGTTTCGATGACTTGTTCCGCTTTTTTATTCTCAAAAGTATCCTTCTTGGTTTTTTCTTCTCTTGATAAGTCATCTTCTGAAGATTTGACGGTGACGGTCCTGGTTTTACTGTAGGTGGTTTTCTTTTTTGCGAAACACCCGACCAGTAATAAGAATGAAAGAAATATGAGGATTTTACGCATCATCCAAGAATAAAGTTTCTTCTTGGTGTATAAAATTAGGCATTTTCAACGATCAATTGTGCGGTTTTTTTACTCGCTCCTGGGCCACCTAGTTTTTTTATCAGTTGATCATAGTCCTTAAGCAGTTGTTTTCGATGTCCGTTTTCAAGGATTTTTTGAAGTTCTGTTCTCAAGTTTTCGGTATTCAGTTCCCCCTGGATCAATTCTTTTACCACTTCCCTGTCCATAATCAGATTAACCAATGAAATATACTTGAGGGTAATAATACGTTTGGCAATTTGATATGATACCCAATTGCCTTTATAGCAAACCACTTGGGGTACTTTGAAGAGTGCGGTTTCCAATGTTGCCGTTCCACTAGTAACCAAGGCCGCATAAGAATGTTTTAACAATGCGTAGGTTTTGTTCGAAACAAAATGGACGCGGTCTTTTTTCAAGAACGATTTGTAAAAATCAGCATCTAAACTTGGTGCTCCGGCAATTACAAATTGGTATTGCCCAAAACTGTCAATTACGGAGAGCATGGTGTTTAGCATTTTCTGAACTTCCTGTTTTCTGCTTCCTGGTAGCAGTGCAATAATGGGTTTTTCGAGGTCTAATCCATTATCCGAATAAAATTTATGGGTGTCTGGCAAATCGCTTTGTGAAATAGCATCGAGTAGCGGATGACCCACAAATTCAACATCATAGCTGTGTTTTGCATAGAACTCCTTCTCAAAGGGTAAAATGACGAACATTTTGTCAATGTCCCGTTTGATTTTGTTGATCCTGCCCTCACGAGATGCCCAGATTTGGGGTGAGATATAGTAGTTGGTTCGATAACCCTTTGATTTGGCCCATTCGGCGATACGGAGGTTAAATCCTGAAAAATCAATAAAAATCACCACATCTGGATGAAACTGGGCAATATCATCTTTACAAAAACGGATATTTTTAAAAATAGTTGGTATGTTCTTGATGACCTCTAGAAAGCCCATAAAGGCCATGCTTTTGTAATGCTTGGCCAAATCGCCACCGGCATCTTGCATTAAATCACCGCCCCAACAACGAACCTCGGCCTGGGCATCTTCCCTCAAAAGTGCTTTGATAAGGTTCGAGCCATGTAAATCTCCCGAGGCTTCTCCAGCAATGATGTAATACTTCATTCCAGTTTCGAATTAATTTCTTTTCCCCTAAAAAATCTTATAGTACAAAATCAATAGCGCGGTCAAAATAGTGGCAATAATAACGCCGCGTGCGCGATAATCACGTCGAATTCTCAGAAACCCGAAAAATGCCACAAGGTTCAATATGGCACCAAGGGCCAGTATACTACCAACATGACCTTGGGTAACGGCAGCATTGTAAGTTTCCACAATACCCAAATCAGAGAATAGTACGATATACAGCAATGTTCCTACCGTATTGGCTATAAGTCCCACTAAAAAGCCGATTATGATTTCTTTTTTTTGTTTATTCATTAAGGCTCCAATTATTAATATTTTGAATAACGTGATGGGCAGTAAGGTCGAACTGGGTAGGGACGATCGAAACGTACCCTTCTTCAAGTGCATGGATATCGGTGTCATTGCCCTTGTCTAAAAGTTCAAATTCACCAGATAGCCAATAATATTCTTTTCCGGTCGGGCTGGTGCGCTTATCAAATTGCTCTTTCCAATTTGCCCTTGCCTGTCTGCAGACGCGTATGCCTTTTAGGGCTTGTCCATAGGTTTTTGGAATATTTACGTTAAGTACGGTTCCTTTTGGTATGCCATTGCTAAGTGCTTCGGATACGATACGTTTTATGATGCTTCCTGTTTGACTAAAATCTGCATCCCATGTGTAATCACACAACGAAAAGCCAATGGCGGGTATCCCTTCAATACCAGCTTCGATGGCAGCACTCATGGTTCCAGAATAGATGACATTTATGGAAGCATTCGAGCCATGGTTGATTCCGCTAAGCACAATATCAGGTTTTCTGCCCAGAAGTTCTTGTAGGGCTAATTTCACGCAATCAGCAGGAGTACCACTGCAGCTGTATTCTTGGGGTGCCCCTTTCTCAGTATCAATGACCACGCTTTTAGAATACAGTGTATTGTCGATAGTTATGGCATGACCCATACCCGATTGAGGGCTGTCAGGGGCCACTACCACCACCTCACCCAATGGTCGTACAAAGTGAATCAAAGAACGCAGACCTGGGGCGGTAATTCCGTCATCATTTGTAACAAGAATAAGTGGTTTTGACATCTCGTATAATTAATATGGTAAAAATACGTTTTTCATTATGATACAACGGCTTCGGCGTTTAACAAAAAATTAAATCGGTCTCTAAAAAGCGGCATGATTTTTTCAGTATATTAGTGAATTCGTAGGTAGAATAATGCGAAATCAAAGGCACTATTTTGGCCTAGTTAAATGACGATAACACAGTTCTTAAAACGATATTATGAAAAAGAATTTTATACTGGGTTTATTGGTGATTCTTATTGCGGTTGCCTCATGCAGTTTCACAAATAAGTCTTTTGAAACCAACGATAAGGATAAATTACTAATAGATCTTATTACGTATGTCTTAGAACGGGCGCACTTTCAACCTAAAGACATCAACGATAGTTTTTCAGCCAGTGTCTATGAAGATTTTATAGATATTGTCGACCCTACAAAACGTTACTTTTTAGAGAGTGATATTCGTGAATTTGAACAATATAAGTACCAAATTGACGACCAAATCAAGAATACCGATATCTCTTTCTTTAACTTGGTATACCAGCGTTTGATGAAAAGAATGGATGAGGCCAAGGTCATTTATGCGGCAATCTTGGAAAAACCTTTTGATTATACCGACGATGAAACGATTAATATCGATTACAAAGAGGAACCCTATGCGTCCAACAAAAAGCAATTGAAAGAACGTTGGAGAAAGCAATTGAAGTACAATGCCCTAGGTGTGTATGATGGTAAATTGAAAATCAAAAATAGGATTGCCTCCGGTGGTGCCGCGGTGGGAGGTGATATTGCAAGTGTTGAGATCACAAAAGAACCTGAAGATACCGACAAGGCCATCAAGGATATGACGATTGCCGAAATCGAGGCGGCAGCAAGGGAAACCACCAAAAATACTTTAGATGAGTTTTTTGACTTTGTTGATGAGTGGGAACGTAAAGATTGGTTTGAACAATACATAAACACCATAGTCGGCGAGTTTGATCCGCACACCCTTTATTTTGCACCAGATGCAAAAGATAAATTTGATATCCAGATATCAGGTAAATTTGAAGGTATTGGCGCAAGACTACAAAAGAAACCGGAAGGGGCCAAGATAGTGGAGATTATTTCCGGCGGACCTGTTTGGAGGGATAAAAGCCTGGAAGTCGGCGATGAGATCCTGAAGGTGGGTCAAGAAGGTGAAGAACCCATTAACATTGTCGGTATGCGTCTCGATGATGCCATAAAACTGATCAAGGGCCCTAAAGGGACTATTGTAGACCTCACGGTAAGAAAGGTCGATGGCACACAAGATGTAGTATCTATTACGCGTGATGTGGTCGAATTGGAAGAATCATACGCAAAATCCGCCAAAGTGATTAAGGAAGATACCAAGTTCGGATTGATCAATTTACCCAAATTTTATGTGGACTTTGATGATTATACCGAGCGAAATGCAGCAACTGATGTGGCCAAAGAGGTTGAAAGATTGAAGCAAGAAGGTGTCGAAGGACTTATTCTTGATTTAAGGGACAATGGAGGTGGTTCTTTGAAAACCGTAGTTGAAATGGCGGGGCTTTTCATTAAAGATGGACCAATTGTTCAAGTCAAGTCTTCTACCCAAGACAAAGAAATCCATGAAGATAAGGATGAGCGTATTCAGTGGGACGGGCCACTTGTGATTTTGGTAAACGAACTTTCGGCTTCTGCCTCTGAAATTCTAGCGGCAGCGATGCAAGATTATAAAAGAGCTGTTGTGCTTGGAAGCAAGCAGACCTTTGGTAAGGGAACCGTTCAAAATGTGATTCCGCTTGATAATATCGTGCGAAGTAATGAACATGGTGACTTAGGGGCCATCAAGTTGACCACGCAAAAATTTTATAGGATCAATGGAGGGTCGACCCAGTTGGAAGGCGTAAAAAGTGATATCGTGGTACCAGATAAATACAGCTATATCGATCTCGGCGAGCGTGACCAAGAAAATCCGTTGAACTGGGATAAGATTTCCCCTGCTGATTATGAGGTATGGAATGGAAATATTGATTATGAGGCCACGGTGGCCAGAAGCCAGGCAAGAATGGCCAACAATTCCCAAATTAAATTGATTGAAGAAAATGCAAAATGGTTAAGGGATCAACAAGATGAAATGTCAGTTTCCCTTAATTACGAATCTTACAAGTCAACCCAAGAGAAGAACAGGGAGAGATCAAATTACTTTAAGGAACTTTCTAAATATGATTCAAGACTGACTTTTGAATCATTGAAATATGAGAAGGAATTGTTCACCCAAGATCCTGTTTTAAGGGAAAAACGTGATCGTTGGCACACCGACTTGGCCAAAGACGTTTATGTTGAAGAAGCGATTAACGTATTGGAAGACCTTAAATTGAATTCTTTAAAGAATACCAAGGCAAAATTAGCAAGCGTAAAAGGATAGTGTAATCGAAAATAAAATAGAAAAGCCCTGATAATTCAGGGCTTTTCTATTTGGTACCGGTTATTGCAGATCTTGTTAAGCGATCATTGATGGCCTTACCGATACCCGTATCCGGTACTTTTTCGATAAGTAAGACGTCAAGCCCTAAACCATCCAATTCACGCATGGCCGCATAAAGCTTATAGGCCACCTCGTCCAATGCACCATCACTTGATAGTACGATTTCTTTGGTTATGGCCACATCACCTTCATAGGCATTTTTGAAGCTGATCAACCCTATTTTCAAATGTTTGTTCTCGTCAATCTTTTCTGATATGGTCGAACTAAGCAGCGTTCTTGTGTTCGGTGCGTAATGGGAAGAAAGCATCCCTGGTGCCTCCAACGTTTGTGAATGGGAGTCGTATATACAGACTTCTTTATTCAAAACAGTTTCTAGATCACCTTTGGTAATGATTCCCTTTCTGTAAATGGTGGGAATTCCGTCATCATTCCATCCTAAAATAGTGGATTCCAATCCCTTTTCACAGTTTCCACCATCAAGTATCATAGGTATTTTATCCCCAAGTTGGATGTTGACGTGAGATGGTTTTGTGGGGCTGATATAACCAGAGGGGTTGGCACTTGGAGCAGCAAGTGGATAATCCAATTGGTTCAATAGCCCCAATGTCAGCTTATGGTCAGGTACGCGAACGGCAACCCTGGGCAGTCCCGCCGTAACCGCGTCGGGTACAAGGGTTGTTTTTGGTAGCAAGAGGGTAAGTGGACCTGGCCAAAACTTAGCCGCAAGCAGCCGTACCCCGTCAGGGATTGCTTTGATATAAGGTGCCATAGCCTTAAAATCAGGGAAATGTAAAATCAAGGGATTATTACTTGGCCTGCCCTTGGTTTTAAAAATGGAGGCAAGCGCAGCTGGGTCAGTAGCCTTGGCAGCTAGGCCATATACGGTTTCAGTTGGTATCGCCACCAGACCACCACCATCAAGAATGGTCTTAGCCCCTTGTATATTTTTCGTTATAATTGCCATTGAAATTCAAAGGGGTAAAAGTACGCTTATGTGAAAAGACAACAAAACTTGTTCTGTGTCCCTATCTACTTAAGTAATCAACCTTTTTGATAGCAAAGTTCAAATTAATGGTGCAAAGAAAAATAAAAAGAAGCCGAACCATTTATACCATACTACTGGCAGTCTGTATCATTGGTTTTTGGGTATTTGAGAATTTTTATAATCCCAGTACCTATTCCAATCCTGAAAACGACGGAAAAAAGACGGTTGTCGATCATATGTTGGTGCCCAGCTCAACGACGAACAGTTTGGCAGAACACAATTTCTATATGTTATCTTATAGTGAAGGGCATGAACAGGCCGAATGGGTTGCTTACGAGCTCAAGAAAGAGCATCTAACTTATGATGACAGAGAAAGACCATACTTTATAGAAGATCCAAAAATAAGCTCTAAATCTGCTGATTGGCGCAACTATAAGGGTTCTGGTTATGACAGGGGACACTTATGCCCGGCCGGTGATCGCAGATTTTCGGAATATGCTTACAACGAAACCTTTTATACGAGCAATATAGCACCGCAAAATCGCGATTTTAATGCGGGGGTATGGAATAGGCTTGAAAAACAGGTAAGACAATGGTGCAAAAGTTATGGGGACTTGTTTATAGTCACTGGGGGGATACTGGAACGGGACCTGGAAGAAATCGGTGAAGAGGATGTTGACGTCCCTAATATGTTCTATAAAATTGTTTATAGAAAGGCAGGTAAGCAGGGCAAGGCCCTGGCATTCTTAATGCCGCATAAAGAAAGTAAACAACCCTTGGATTATTTTTTAGTATCCATTGATGAAATCGAGAAACGTACGGGTATTGACTTTTTTTACCAACAGGATTTAGACTGGCAACGGCAATTGGAAACGAAGATCAATAAATCAGGATGGAGCTTTTAAAGCTCGTTCAACCTAGCTGTATCGAGCTTTAGAAAGGTGAAGAGCATGGCGGTAAAAAAAATAAGGCCTGATCCACCATAACTAAAGAAGGGTAGTGGAATACCTATTGTCGGTAAAAGACCGATGACCATGCCGATATTAATGAAATAATGAATCAACAAAATGGAGATTACGCCATAACCGTACATACGGCTAAAATCACGTTTCTGCCGTTCTGCGACGTGTATCAATCTTAAAAATAACAAGGTGAAGATGATTATGATCAATGTGGTGCCGATGAACCCCCATTCTTCCCCTACAGAACTGAAGATATAATCGGTATGTTGTTGGGGTACGAAGTCGCCCTTTGTGCGGGTTCCTTCCAAAAAGCCCTTTCCAAAAAATCCTCCAGACTCAATGGCCTTTTCTGATTGATAGGTGTTGTAACCAATCGTCTTTTTGATTTGTTCTAGCTTTACAGGGTCTTTTTCTAGGCCTAGCCATAAACCGAATCGATCACGATGTCGCTGTTCGAAGACATTGTTGAAAACAAAGTTCACCGATAGTGATATGATCAGACACGATATCAGAAATAGTACGAGTGGGATTTTTGGGATTTTCACATCCCCCCTTTTAATGAAAAAAAACAAAGAGATCAAAATTCCCAAGCCAATACATACCCAAACCACCCCAAACTTAAGTGTGCTGATAAAGAGAAGCACCAACAAAATGGACAACCCTAAATATTTTAGCGGAAGCCCTTCCCTAAAAAGCACAAAAAACAGGGCAAAATAGATTAGGGCACTACCGGGGTCTGGCTGCGGTATAATAAGAAGAACGGGTATCGCTATGATCAGAATGGCGTACCATTGATGCCTGATTTTCTTGATGTCGGTTTGTATATCACTAAGGTACTTGGCTATGGCGAGGGCAGTGGCCATTTTCGTAAACTCTGAAGGTTGAAAGTTGAAAAACCCTAGATCATACCATGAAGTGGCCCCAGCAATCGTCTTACCAAAAAGGTACAATCCAATTAACAATACAATCGAAACGATATAGAAAATACTGGCAAAACGTTCAAAGAAAGTGGTTTCCAAAGACATGATTACAATGACCATCACGAATGAAATGCCCATAAAGAAAAGCTGTTTTCCATATGAGGTCGAAAAATCAAGTATGGAGCTTGATGCATCTGTAAAGGTGGTACTATAAATGTTTATCCAACCAAAGAAGACCAATAAAAGATAAAGAAGAACGGTTAGCCAGTCTAACCGTTTAAGAACACTTTTACCAGACATACTCGTTTATCTTAAAAGGCTCTCCGCTAAAAGGTTTTGCATACTCGTGCTCCAAAGTTTTATCCAGCATGCGCTTTTCAAGGTCTTTTCTCGTTATTTCACCCTTAAGGTATTTTTCGATTAAAAGGGAGGCAATATGACCGGCGTACCGAGCCCCATAGTACCCGTGTTCAATATAAACGGCCAAGGCAATTTTTGGATTTTCCACTGGGGCGAATGCTACAAAAATGGAGTGATCGGTAAGTTGAACCCGTTCGCCATCTATTCTTGTAAAATTCTCTACGGTACCCGTTTTTCCTGCGATTTCAATATCGGGTATTTTAAGCCATTTTGCCGTTCCGTGCCTATAAACATTGGCCATGGCCTCAACGACGGGTTCAAAATGTTCTTTGTCAATCGTGGTATAGCGTCGTTCGGTATATTTGGGGTCTATATTGGTCGTGCCATTTATTTTCTTTATCATGTGGGGGGTGTAAAAATAGCCCCGATTGGCAATAGCCGATGTCATATTTGCCAATTGAATAGGGGTAGCGGCCACTTCGCCCTGACCTATTGCGTTTGAGATAATAAAAGATGAGGCCCATCTATTATCACCATATGCCCTATCATAATACGATTTATCGGGTATCCTTCCAGGGGCACCTGTGGGCAAATCGGTACCAAGGTAATTTCCGAGACCAAAACTTTTCATATGTTTCTCCCAAACATCCATTCCCTCATCGGTTGTTTTATACTTGGAATAAATTTTTCTGAAAGTCCCGGCGAAATACGCATTGCATGATTCGAAAATACCCGAATTTAAATTTCGCATGCCCCCGCCGCAATGACAGCCTTTTTTATTTTTTCCGACGTAGAACCCATTGTAACATCTGATTTTTGTTTCGGGTTCAATAACATTCTCTTGCAGGGCTACAAGCGCATTTAGTGTCTTGAAGGGCGACCCTGGCGAAGGTTGGGCCAATAATGAACGGTCCCAAGTCGGTTTTGCGATACTGTCGTAATGTAATTTGGTGTAATTTTTAGAACGTTCACGACCGACCAGTAATGCTGGGTCATACGTGGGGCCTGAAATCATGGTCAAAATCTCCCCTGAGGAAGGTTCTATGGCAACAATACCACCCCTCTTACCATGCATTAACCGTTCTCCATATTCTTGTAATTCTTTATCTATGGTAATATGAAGTTCTTTGCCTAATTCAGGTAATGTATCGATCTTTCCATTTTTATAAGGACCGATATCGCGGTTAAAACGATCTTTCTGAATGTATTTGACCCCTTTTCTACCTCGTAATAACTCTTCATATTGCTTTTCGATGCCGGTTCTGCCCTTTAGTTCTCCGGCCCTGTAATACGGATTTGCCCTGAGATCAGCCTCATTGACTTCACTGATATAACCCAAAACGTTTGCTGCACCGTTCGTCATGTAGTCACGTAAAGACCTTTTCTGGATATAAAAACCAACATATTTGCGCATTTTTTCCTGTAACCCTGCATAATCCTCTTTTGCGAGTTGTGGTACAAGAACTGAAGGCAGCCGCGTAGAATAACGTCTGGCCCTCTTCATTTTTTTGACAAAGTCTTCTTTGCTGATTTTTAATAACCCACAAAACTCTAGGGTATCCAATGACTTGGTTTCCCTTGGTATGACCATCACGTCATAGGCGGGTTGATTGCCCACCAATAGTTTTCCGTTTCTATCATAGACATAACCACGTTCAGGATAATCATATACTGCTTTTATTGCTGGATCTTCCATGATTTGATTCGGGGAAAAACTGAAAAGTTGCAGATAAGACAGCCTACCGATAAAGACTATCCCGATAATCACTATGATTGATGATAAAAGTATTTTTTTCATCTTCTTATCCTATTGATTGTGACGTATTAATCATTTTCTTTTGCAAAGAGGGAGGTTAGCAGTATACAGATTAAAAACGTTGAAAAGCTGGTAAAAAGTATTTTTTTCAAAATTAATAGTATGTGGGCAAAACTCCATATTTCCAACGAAAAGAATAGCACATGTTGTATCAATATTAACAAAAACAAAAAGGTTATGCGCTGTAGTCGGGTAGCATTCTTAAATGTGAAGGCTTGAAAGTCAAAATTTGCCCCAAAACAAAATCGCATTAAAAAAGGTCTTACGTAGGCAAGGGTTATGGAGACAATGGCATGAAGTGCAAGTGTATCTGAAAAGATATCTATGAAAAGACCTAGCAGAAAACTTACCGTAATGAAAGCGGCCCTATTTTCCCTGATGGGATACCAATAGAAAAAAAGCACGTAGACCAACGGGTTGATATAACCAAAAAAGTTCAAATTATTGAATATCAATACCTGCACGAGTATCAAGAGCACAAAACGAACAATGGTGACAATAATCGGATTACTCAGCATTAAGGGTTGTTTTTTCCAATTCCAGAACTTCCTTACGGTTTTTGTTTTTTACGATATAGACATTTTTTAGGTTGGCCATATTATTGAATAGGGTCACATCAATATTATAACTACTCTGTGCCTGATTCAAATTGTATTTTTTAATTACCCCGATGGGTATGTTTTCTGGAAAAATACTTGACATGGAACCTGTTACAATGGTGTCACCAACAGTCAAGGGAACCAATCGCGGAATATCAATGAGTTGCACAACATTGAAGTTTTTCGCATCCCATTTTAATGAACCGAAATAGTTGGTATTTTTTATTTTGGCATTGATCGTGGATTTGGTATTTAAAATACTTTGGACGGTTGCAAAGTTGGCAGAAGTATTTTCAACAATACCCAATATACCTTTTGTTGTAATTACGCCCATATCTTGTGAAATGCCATCTTTGTCCCCTTTATCGATAGTGATATAGTTGCGTGGTGAAGCGTAACTGTTCTTTACGATCCTGGCATGTACTACTTCAAAATCAACCCTAAGGTATTTAATGGAGTCACTGATAGTGGAGGTATTGAAAAGTTGGTTTCGTAACTTTTCATTTTCTTCAGATAGCCTTTGATTTTCCTCTTCTAAATTGAAGTAAGAGGTAATGTTGGATGAGACATTATAGACAGATCCCGTGAACCATTTTGAAGAGTTGAAAAAGTACGATTGATGGTATGAGTGTGAACGTATGGTAAACGTCAACGAAACGATAAGCAAGAAGAAATAAAGAACCGAATTCCTATAATTAAGAATAAAATTGATAATCCGTTGCATTCAATTTTATTAAATGAATTGTACCCTATAAAACTACTTCCGCTACTTGATCAAGATATTTTTATAGCGCTCTAAATTTTTAAGTGCAATACCCGTTCCGCGCACGACGGCCCTAAGGGGGTCTTCGGCAATATAGACTGGCAAATCGGTTTTTTGCGATAGTCTTTTATCAAGCCCTCTTAACATAGATCCACCACCCGCTAGATAAATACCGGTATTATAAATATCGGCTGCTAATTCTGGTGGGGTTTGTGATAAGGTCTCCATAACGGCATCTTCAACACGTAAAATACTCTTGTCCAATGCTTTTGCAATTTCTCGATAAGAGACATGGACTTGTTTTGGTTTCCCTGTCAATAAATCACGACCTTGAATGGATTTGTCGTCAGGGGGCGATTGTAAATCTTCAGTTGCCGAACCTATCTCGATTTTTATGGCCTCGGCCGTGGTTTCACCCACATATAAATTATGCTGGGTACGCATGTAATAGATGATGTCATTGGTGAAAACGTCACCTGCAATTTTAACCGATTTATCACAAACGATTCCACCCAATGCGATGACGGCAATCTCAGTAGTACCACCACCAATATCTACGATCATGTTGCCTTTTGGTTGCATGATATCCAGTCCGATTCCAATCGCGGCGGCCATAGGTTCGTGTATCAAATAAACCTCTTTGCCATTTACACGTTCCGCTGATTCCCGAACCGCCCGCATCTCAACCTCGGTAATACCTGAGGGAATACAGATGACCATTCGAAGCGCAGGGGGAAACCATTTTTTCTTTAAGGCGGGTATGTTCTTGATGAACATGTTGATCATCTTTTCAGAGGCATCAAAATCAGCAATTACCCCGTCTTTTAGCGGACGTATCGTTTTTATGTTCTCATGGGTCTTACCTTGCATCATGTTGGCTTCTTTGCCAACAGCGATTATTTTTCCAGAGACCCGATCACGTGCCACGATAGAAGGACTATCCACTACAACCTTGTCTAAGTGGATAATAAGGGTGTTTGCCGTACCAAGGTCAATTGCAATTTCCTCGGTCATGAAATCAAAAAAGCCCATATAAAGTTTAAATTATCGGTTTAATGGTAAAATTTACCGGCAAAAGTAGTGAAATTAATGCTTAAAATGACGTGTGCCGGTCATTACCATAGCCATGTCATTTTCATCACAATAATCAATGCTCAATTGATCTTTAATGGAACCACCGGGTTGTATGACACTTGTTATTCCGGCCTTATGTGCAATTTCGACACAGTCGGGAAATGGAAAAAACGCATCGCTTGCCATAACGGCGCCATTCAAATCGAAATTAAACGTACCTGCCTTATGGATTGCTTGATTTAATGCATCAACACGTGATGTCTGCCCTGTTCCACTGGCACAGAGTTGCCTGTTTTTTGCCAATACAATGGTATTTGACTTAGTGTGCTTGCACAATTTAGAGGCGAACAATAGGTCTTCCAATTCTTGATTGGAAGGTTTTTTTCGTGTAGCATGGGTCAAATCTTCCTCGGTATCGGTCTTGAAGTCTTTGTCTTGGACCAAAACGCCATTCAAACAGGTGCGTACCAATGTTTTCGGAAGTTCGACCTCATTTTGTGTCAATATGATGCGGTTTTTCTTGCCCTTTAAAGTGTTCAACGCCTCATCTGAATAACTTGGTGCAATCACTACCTCGCAAAAAAGTTTATGGATTTCCGCTGCCGTGGCCGCGTCAATTTCTACATTCGAAATCAAGATTCCCCCAAAGGCGGATACTGGATCGCCTGCCAAAGCATCTACATAAGCTTGATGAATGGTGTTGCGTTGTGCCAGACCACAGGCATTATTATGTTTCAAGATTGCAAATGTGGGCGCCTCACCTTTGAATTCATTCATAAGCAGAACGGCTGCATCAACATCCAAAAGGTTGTTATATGAAAGCTCTTTGCCATGTAGTTTGGTAAACATGGCTTCAAAATCGCCAAAAAAGAATCCTTTTTGATGCGGATTTTCACCATACCGCAATACATTACCTTTAAGTTCACTGATTTTTAAAACAGCTTCCCCATGATTTTGATTGAAATAATTGAAGATAGCCGTATCGTAATGCGACGAAACATTGAAGGCTTTGGCGGCAAAACGTTTACGATCTTCAAGGGTGGTTTCTCCATTTCCCCCTGAAATTACATTCAAGAAATCTGAATAATCTTCCATAGAAGAAACACAAAGCACATCCTTATAATTTTTGGCCGCAGCGCGAATCAAAGAGATGCCCCCAATATCGATCTTTTCGATGATATCTTGTTCTGAGGCGCCACTGGCCACCGTTTTTTCAAAAGGATAGAGGTCTACGATGACAATATCCAATTGTGGAATTTCAAACTCTTCCATTTGGGCAATATCACCATTGTGGTCTTGCCGATTTAAAATTCCCCCGAATACTTTCGGATGAAGGGTTTTGACCCTGCCACCCAGTATGGAAGGATAGCTGGTAACATCTTCTACAGGTACGACATCAATACCAAGGTCTTTAATGAACTTTTCCGTTCCCCCGGTAGAATAAATGGTGATGCCCAATTCGTCAAACTTTCTCACGATTGGTTCCAAACCATCTTTGTGAAAAACTGAAATAAGGGCTGAAGATGCTTTTTTAGTGGTGCTCATACGTGTATTGCTGCAAAAAAATTAAGTTTCAAAAGTACTTTTTTTCAGGGCACCAACGCATTTGGGTTATTAACAAAAACTTAAAAGTTTTAAAGAATCCCGGCCACCTGCTGATTTACGAATTCTAAAAAAAGTTCGTCTTCTTTTGAAAATGGATCAGGCGTATCAGAGTCAATATCGATTTGCCCGATGTTTTCCCCATTTTTAAACATGGGCACCACAATCTCTGACTTAACGGTAATACTACAAGCGATATAATTATCTTGGGCCTCCACATCGGGTACGACAAAGTTCTCGTTGCTTTCCGCAACTTGGCCACAAATGCCTTTTCCGAATGGGATTATGGTATGGTCTGTTGGTGCGCCCGCATAGGGTCCTAATTTCAACTCACGTTTATCCCCGTTTTTAAAATAAAAACCAACCCAATTGTAATAAGGTATTTCATTACGCAGTAAATCACAGATCAATTGCATTTTTCGGGTAGAACCAAATGATTCATCCTGAACTATAGTGGTGACTTTTGACTTTAAGCTACTAAACATCTTAACTTATTTTGCTTTGGGAAAGTAAAAGTCGATGAAATGCGAAAATCTTACAAATCGGTTTTTATAAATTTAGGTTAACTATTTGAATAAGTTACAGTTGAAAAATCACGTTTTGTTATCTTTGCATTGTGAAAAAGGTTTTTCAGAAAATTGGCTCTATAACAATGGCTTTGCTATTGTTGCTTTCAACGGTTTCATGGACGGTTGAAAAGCATTTTTGTATGGGCCGTTTAATGGACGTTTCTTTTTTCATGGATGCTGAAGATTGCGGTATGGAGGCTGCTGTAATGCTTATGGGGGATGAAGAAGGGAATCATTGTTGTGATGATGAGTCTTTTACCTTAGAGGGCCAAGATGATTTGAAGTTGAACTGGAACGACATCGACTTGGATCGTCAATACTTTTTAACGGTCTTCACAAACTCTTACCTTAGTCTTTTTTCAAAACCTTTAAAACCCTCTTTTGAGGGATTCGATTACCCACCACCCATACTGGTCAGGGATATACAACTGCTCGATCAGGTCTTTCTTATTTGATTTAAAATTAAACTTCGTGACCTTTAACGGTTAAAGAAACCGTGGGATACAATTTTAATTTTAAATCTAATTCTTAATGAAAACTAATTTTTGGCTCCTTGTCATCTTTTTGATAGGCAGCTTTTCCATAAAGGCGCAAAACGAAGTAACAGGTTTAGTGGTGGAAGCCAATTCCGAAAACCCGCTGAGTGGTGCCAATGTGTATTGGTTGAATTCTCCTATTGGAACTATTACCAATCAAGACGGCGTGTTTTCAATTCCGTTTGAGAGTAAGTACAATAAACTGGTAATAAGTTATATAGGTTTTACAACCGATACGCTGACAATAACGGAGCCTACGGAAATCAAGCATTGGCTGAAACCTGAGAATCAATTGGATGAGGTTGTCGTGGAGAAAAAGCGTGAGGCCGTGCAGAAAACTTTTTTCGCCGCGCAGAATGTGGTAACCGTCAATAGTGCCGAATTGTTGAAGGCGGCTTGCTGCAACCTTTCTGAAAGTTTCGAGACCAATCCCGCCATAGATGTCAATTTCAATGATGCCCTTACCGGAACCAAGCAAATTCAAATGTTGGGCCTCACAAGCCCCTATTTGTTGATTACCCAAGAGAACATCCCAATGGTACGGGGTGCCTCTCAGACTTATGGACTGACGTTCACCCCGGGTACTTGGGTAGAGAGCATCCAGATTACCAAAGGGGCAGGTAGTGTAGTCAATGGTTATGAAAGTATTTCAGGGCAAATCAATACGGAATTGGTAAAACCTTTGACTGACAATCCTCTTTTTATCAATGCTTATGGTAACAGAAATGGTAGATTGGAACTCAATGCCCATATCAACCAAAGACTTTCCGACAAATGGAGTACGGGGCTATATCTTCATGGTAATGATAGGAGTTTTGAAATTGATAATAATGACGATGGATTTTTAGATGCACCTTTGGCTACCCAAATCAACATTCAAAATCGTTGGCAGTATCAAAATCCAGAAAAAGGATGGGTCAGTTTTTTTAATGTTCGTTTTTTGAATGATGAAAAACAGGTGGGTCAAACCGATTTTGACCCAGATACCGATAGATTTACCACAAACGTCTGGGGCAGTGAAATCGATACCAAACGCTTCGATTCATCATTAAAGTTGGGTTACGTATTTCCTGAGTTGCCCTATCAAAGTTTCGGATTTCAGGCATCGTATAGTAAGCATCAACAAGATTCGTTTTATGGTTTTAATGTGTATGATATTGATCATACCAGTATCTATTCCAATTTAATTTTCAATTCAATACTGGGGAACACACAGAACAAATTCAAAACCGGAATTACGGTTGCTTATGACGCATATGAAGAACTGGTGAATGACCAAGACTTTGAACGGGTCGATAGATCCATAGGCACTTTTTTTGAATATAGTTATGATGACCTAGATAAGGTCAGTTTGACTGCCGGGCTTCGATTTGACACCCATAATCGTTTGGGTAATTTTTTTACGCCTAGATTGCATATTCGCTATACCCCTTGGGAAAGGGGCAGCCTCAGGGGTTCATTTGGTATTGGTAGAAGGGCTGCCAATATTTTTGCCGAGAACCAACGCTTATTTGCATCTTCAAGAACCATACAGTTGATAGGCAATGGAGGTGAGGTTTATGGATTTGATGGTGAAAAAGCACTTAATTTCGGTTTTAGTTTCATACAAGGATTTACACTTTTTGAGCGCTCCGGAAATGTATCACTTGATTTTTACCGTACCGATTTTGAGAATCAAGTAGTGGTTGATTGGGAAAACCCAAGAGCGGTTCGGTTTTCAAATCTTGAAGGGCAAAGTTATGCCAACAGTCTTCAAATCGAATTGAATTATGAGGTATTGCCGCAATTGGAACTGCGGACGGCATATAAGTTTTACGATGTAAAAACAGACTATCAAACCGGCTTACTGCAACAGCCATTACAGGCGAGAAATCGGTATTTTTTTAATCTGGGGTACAATACCGTTCAAAAAGAAAACGGTTCGCAATGGCGATTTGATTATACTTTGCATACGTTGGGCGAACAACGTCTGCCAAGTACCGAGGTTAATCCCGTTGAATTTCAATTAGGGGATTTTGTACAAGGCTATAGCCTGATGAACACCCAAATTACAAGGGTTTTCTCAAAAAAGTTTGAAGTATATCTGGGTGGGGAGAATTTGACTAATTTTAGACAAGATAATCCTGTTCTGGCGGCGAATGATCCATTTGGCCCAAACTTTGATACCACCATTGTGTATGCCCCAGTTCTGGGGACAATGGTTTATGCGGGATTCCGATTTAAATCTTAATAAATAAAAACAGAAAACAAATGAAAAATAATGTATTCATAGTGATAGTGGCAATGCTAATATCAAGTCTTTCTTTTGCACAAGACAAGAATAAGAAAATGACCTTTGAGGTTGATGGTAAATGTGAAATGTGCAAAATGCGTATAGAAAAAGCTGCATTGGGTGTTTCAGGGGTAAAATACGCGGTTTGGGACATACCTACACATGAACTTTCATTGATACTTGATGAGCGAAAAACCAATGCCATGGCCATCAAATCGGCCATCGCCGAAGTAGGTCATGATTCAAAGGAATTAAAGGCGACCAAAGAAGCTTACGATAACGTGCATCCTTGCTGTAAATACCGAGACGACAATACAGACGATAGCGACAAGCATTGATCGTGAAATATAAGTACCATATCACTGGAATGACCTGTAGTGGCTGTGCGGCAGCTGTTCAAGGGAAACTTGCCAAGGTCATTGGGGTCGAGAATGTAGTTGTCGATTTGCAACGGGCAGAGGCGGAAATCGAGGCACAAGGTGCACTTTCCCTTTCTGAATTACGAAAGGCCCTCCCAGATAAATATCGAATTGATGTAAAGAAAGGTCATGTAACTGATAGTAATCTTGAGGTTGCGGACCAAAAATCAAAGTGGGTGCAGTTGCGCCCACTTTTCTTGATTTTTACTTATCTGTTCGTGGCTGTTTTTCTATTAAACTATCAAGATTGGAACAGTAATGCAGCTATGCTTGATTTCATGGGGCTTTTCTATATCGTTTTTAGTTTTTTTAAGTTTCTTGATTTAAAAGGATTTCCAGAAAGTTTTAGAATGTACGACCCTTTGGCAAGGGCGATACCCGTTTATGGATGGATTTATCCGTTTTTAGAATTGACACTCGGTTTGTTGTTTTTAATGCGCTTTCAAATACGTGTGGCATTGGTGGTTACGGTTGTTATTCTAGGTATGACCACTTTTGGGGTCGTGCGCACCTTGTTGGATAAAAAACAAATTCGTTGTGCTTGTTTAGGTACGGCCTTGCAATTGCCGATGACCGAAGCTACTTTTATTGAAAATACCATCATGCTGGTAATGGCATTCGTGATGATTGTTCAGTATTTTTGATAAAATAACGTAAGTTCGACGCAACAGTAGATCCAAAAGAGAATAAATGTCAACAAAAATAGACAGTTGTCACCCCTAACGTGTCACACTGAGCGCAGTCGAAGTGCAGTCGAGGGCTTGAAAGAATGTACATTTAAAGAGAGGTTTCGACGGAGCCTATCTTGATCGAAGTCGAAAGGCTCAACCTGACATAAGTCTATAAATCGCGAGAAACTAAATAAGTGACAGGTTTCTTACGTCGAACTCACGTTAAAATAGCTCGATGACAAATAGAAAAACTGCACTAAAAATTCGAAAAGTCCACCGATATCTAGGACTTTTTCTTGGGATTCAATTTTTACTTTGGACCATAAGTGGCCTGTATTTTAGTTGGACGGATCTCGATGAAATCCATGGTGATCATTTTAAGAAGTTGCCACCTGAGCAAACCTCGTTTACCAATTTATTGGGAACGGCCCAGTTAAATGGGGTAGGTGTCATTCGGTCATTAGAACTTATGGCAATCGCTGGCAGACCCTATTATTGGGTAAACAACAACCTGCTGTTTGACGCAAATATAGGCGTGTTGAAAAAAACGGTCACTTCAAAAGAGGCCTTGGCCGTAGCCAGTAACCATATGAAATCAATGCTTGAGGTAAGTGGAATTAGGCGAATTGACAGTGTTGGTCCGCACCACGAATATCGGGGTAGACCACTACCAGCTTATGAAATTTCTTATGAATCATCTGAAAACATCAAAGCGTACGTAGCATTGCGAAATGGGGCTTTTCAAACTGTTCGGCATCGCGATTGGCGTTGGTTTGATTTTTTATGGATGACCCATACCATGGATTATCAGGGGCGCTACAACTTCAATACCGTTTTGTTACGCGTTTTCAGTTTTATGGGCCTATTGACCGTTCTTAGTGGTTTTACCCTTTGGTTCGTAAGTTCACCCAGTTTGAGAAAACGATTTAAAAAGTAAAACCGCCCTTAGTTTACCAAGGACGGTTTATTTTATAACTATATACTAAATGTAGTGTAATCCGCGACTAAACTAAATATTTAGCCTGTGGCGGCTTGCCACTACATCATGCCCGGCATTCCACCTCCACCGCCCATTGGTGGCATTGCAGGGGCATCTTCTTTGATGTCGGTCAGGGCACATTCGGTAGTCAAGATCATTCCTGAAACAGAAGCAGCATTCTCTAAAGCAACACGTGTCACCTTTTTAGGATCGATGATTCCCGCCTTCATCATTTCAACAAATTTATCAGATTTGGCATCATAGCCATAATCTCCTTTTCCTTCCAAGATCTTGGCAACTACAACGGATCCTTCACCACCGGCGTTCTCAACAATGGTTCGTAGCGGTGCTTCAATGGCACGTGCCACAATTTGTAAACCTGTAGCTTCATCTTCATTTTCCGTAGCAACTTTTGATAATACTGATTTTGCCCTTACCAAGGCAACACCCCCACCTGCTACGATACCTTCTTCAACAGCGGCTCTCGTTGCATGTAGTGCATCATCAACACGGTCTTTCTTCTCTTTCATTTCCACCTCTGATGCGGCACCAACATAAAGTACGGCTACACCGCCTGCAAGTTTTGCAAGACGCTCTTGTAGTTTTTCTTTATCATAATCAGAAGTCGTGCTTTCAATCTGCGATTTGATTTGGTTTACCCTAGTCTTGATGTTTTTGGCTGCACCAGCACCATTGACGATTGTAGTATTGTCTTTGTCGATGGTAACGCGCTCCGTTGTACCTAACATATCGATAGTCGCGGTTTCTAAAGAGAATCCCCTTTCCTCAGAGATTACGGTACCATTGGTCAAAATGGCAATATCTTCCAACATTGCTTTTCTACGGTCACCGAAACCTGGGGCCTTTACCGCAGCTATTTTCAATGAACCCCTTAATTTGTTCACCACTAAGGTTGCCAATGCCTCACCGTCAACATCTTCAGCGATGATCAATAAGGGTTTTCCTGATTGTGCAACCGGCTCAAGTACCGGCAATAAATCCTTCATTGAAGAGATTTTCTTATCAAATAAAAGGATGTATGGATTTTCTAAATCAGCGATCATCTTTTCAGAATCGGTCACAAAGTATGGGGAAAGATAGCCTCTGTCAAATTGCATACCTTCAACCACGTCAACATAGGTATCAGTACCTTTTGCCTCTTCAACAGTAATAACCCCTTCTTTGCCAACCTTGTCAAACGCCTGCGCGATTAAATCACCGATGGTTTCGTCATTATTGGCAGAGATGGCGGCAACTTGTTTTATTTTGTCGCTGGAATCCCCAACTTTCTTAGACTGTTTTGATAAATTTTCAACAATAGCTTCAACAGCCTTGTCAATACCTCTTTTTAAATCCATTGGGTTTGCACCAGCGGCAACATTCTTTAAACCTTCTTTTACGATAGCTTGGGCAAGTACGGTAGCAGTCGTTGTACCATCACCAGCCAAATCATTGGTTTTCGAAGCCACTTCTTTGACCATTTGCGCCCCCATATTTTCTAAGGCGTCGGCCAATTCTATTTCTTTTGCAACGGTAACACCATCTTTGGTCACTTGGGGGGCGCCAAATGATTTGCTGATAATTACGTTTCTACCCTTTGGGCCTAAGGTTACTTTTACTGCATTTGCCAATGCGTCAACGCCTTTTTTTAAGCCATCTCTTGCGTCAACATCAAATTGAATATCTTTTGCCATGATTTTATTTTTTGTCCTTCCGTAGGGATAGGATTCTATGATTAATTTTTAGTAGTGAATTTTAAATTTTTTTTGATTGAAAATCACAGACACTATTTATACAATAGCAAAAATGTCACTTTCACGCATGATCAAATAGTCTGTGCCCTCTAATTTTAATTCGGTGCCAGCATATTTGCCATACAAAACGGAATCACCGACTTTTACGGTCATATTTTCTTCTTTAGTACCTGGCCCAACTGCCACTACTTTGCCTTTTTGTGGTTTTTCTTTTGCAGTGTCAGGGATGATAATGCCAGAAGCAGTTTTGGTTTCAGCAGCCATAGGTTCAATTAGAACTCTGTCTGCCAATGGTTTAATGTTCACTTTAGCCATTTTTATAAAATTTTAGGTATTAGTTTATAAATCTGTGTTGTATTTGACAGAAATTATGCCATTACTTAAAAACTGCCATTATGTAAAACAAAAATGCCAGCTTGTCATTAAAGCTGGCATTTTTGTTTTATTCCTTAAAAATTATTTCTACTGAATCGTATCCAATGGATCATTACCATCTGTGGTCGGAGTCTGTTCAGGGACTGCTTCGGGTACTGTTTCAGGTATGGTGTTTTCAATATCGTCACCTTGCAATAACTTCGAATCAGCACTTCCGTAATTACCTTTTAAGGCAACATTTGAAAGTAATATCAAAACTATTAATAGGGCTGCCAAGGTCCAGGTACTTTTATCAAGAAAATCCCCAGTTTTTTTGACACCGCCTACAACTTGGTTGCCGCCACCGCCAAATGAGGATGACAAACCGCCACCTTTTGGGTTTTGAACCATAATCACGAGAACCAACAATAGGCATACTGCGATTATTAAAACTAAAAATATGGTAAACGTACTCATTTGTTATTCGTTTTCTTTCTGCAATTTCTTTACCTTCCGAATTCGGTCTGCAAATAAACCACTTTTTTCTGGATATTTCAAACTCAAAATTTTGTAGGCCTGAATAGCTTTCTTGTACTTTTTCTGCTCTAGATAAACTTGGGCCAAGGTTTCCGTCATCAATTGGTTTTGATCGATTTTGACTGATTCCTTAATGTTGATTTTAGGTGCTTTGTCGTCTTTTGGGATTATCTTGGGTTTACTTTCGATAAACTTGTCAAGTAGCTCAAATTTCTTCTTCTTTTCCGATTCTGATTTATCCCTTTTTATAGGCTGTTGTGACGCCAACTGCAGCCATTCATTAAAAGAATGTCTTTCACTTTTGGTAAAAGGCAGCGGTTTGCCAATATTTAGTCCATTGGCGGTGTCATCGTCGGTCAGGTCTTGCTTTGATTCGAACAGCGCAGGATTTAAAATTTGTTCTGCATCTTTAATATTTTGGGGTAAGGGGCTCTGTTCCTCCTTTTCCCCTAAGATTGTCGTAGTATCGGGGTTGGCCGTAATTTCCTCAGCTATGGTATGGGTCTCTTCAAGGGGGGCACTTCGCCCTAAAATACTATTGGCAATTTCATCTTGGTCAAAATCCTTTGAGGTAATAAAATCAAATAGCACCTCTCTATCAGCGGTGTAGGCCGCAGTAGTCTTTAAGGCATTGTTGTATTTGTAGCTGTCAAGGTTTTTAAGTCCTTTTAAATGGAGTACCCGTGCCGATTGAAAGTAGGGATATTCTTCTAGGATGCCTTCTAGCTCCCTCGTTTGTTTGGGAGAAAGAATGGTGTTCGGATTTTGAAGAATATGTATGAAATCGGTCACGTTCATAATTACCAATCAGCTAAGGATGCGTTAAAAATATCCTGTGTAATCCTATCGAAAAGGGCTTCATGGGCTTCACTTTTCACACTCTCCAGCAATTGGGTCCCCGGAAAATCAAAGAAGAAGGAAAAACGTTTCTCAAAATCGGAATCCTCTTTTGTGGTATTGTAAAAGCGAACATTCACGCTCATGGTAAGGCGGTTCTGTGCGGCGGTTTGATTGGCGGTCGCGGACATGGGTGATACCCGGTATTCTACAATTTCGCCCTCATATATCAAGTCGCCATTATTTCCTGTAAGGTTTAAACTGGTAAGATTGGTGATCAGATCTTGTAAGGCATTGGTAAAATCACGATCTAATTGGGGTTCGATGGTGGATCCCGGCGACTGATCTGCATAATTCTGAAAAAAGTTTACCTGAAAACTTTGGGCAGTACCCGTACTTGCACCTGAGAAGTTATAGGCACCGCATCCACTGAGTAGTAATGCAGAAGTCAAGATAATGGTGGAATACAATTTTTTCTTCATAAATGGTATGCTTGAATACGCTTTAAAGATCATACTGTTTGATTTTTCGATATAGTGTACGTTCAGAGATGCCTAATTCTGAAGCAGCGGCTTTTCGCTTACCCCTATTACGCTCCAATGATTTCTTGATGAGTTCGATTTCTTTTTGTTGCAAAGACAGGGTTTCTTCTTCTTGTATCTCTTCGGCAAAATGATAACGATCTTCTTGAACTGGGCTGCTGGGGGGGGTATTTTCAATAAGAGGTTCGGGTAATTGCAGCACTTCGGCTACTTCGTTCTGTTCAGGGGTGCGATGGTCATCTTTATTGCCGTAGATTTTGCGGATCAGTGTTTCATTCTCTTCCTGTACTTTTTCCGCATCATTGTTTTGTAAAAGTTCAAGCGTTAGTTTCTTCAGATCATTTAAGTCACTTTTCATGTCGAAAAGCACTTTATACAGTATTTCACGTTCGTTGCTAAAATCACTTTCTTTTTTATTGGAACCAACAACTGCAGGTAGATTGGTGGTCATCGAGTTGGGTAGGTACCCATGAAGCTTTGCCGCCGAAACCTCTCTTTTTCCTTCTAAAACCGAGATTTGTTCCGCAATATTCCTTAGTTGCCTAATGTTTCCGGGCCAGCGATATTTTAATAAAAGATCGACGGCCTCGGGCGATAGTCTTATCGTTGGCATTTTGTATTTCTGTCCAAAATCGGAAGCGAATTTCCGAAATAACAGATGAATGTCATCCTTGCGTTCCCGAAGTGGCGGAATATTGATTTCCACTGTGCTGAGGCGGTAGTATAGATCTTCTCGAAATTTCTCTTTCTTAATGGCCTCGAACATGTTGACATTGGTTGCCGCGACAATTCGAACGTTCGTCTTTTGAACTTGTGATGAGCCTACTTTTAGAAACTCGCCATTTTCTAAAACCCGCAGCAAACGTACTTGGGTCGTTAATGGTAGTTCGCCAACTTCATCTAAAAAAATGGTTCCGCCATCAGCAACTTCAAAATAACCACTTCTCGTCTGGGTAGCCCCGGTAAATGCACCCTTCTCGTGACCAAACAGTTCGCTGTCAATGGTGCCCTCTGGAATGGCCCCACAGTTTACGGCAATATACTTGGCGTGTTTTCGATGTGATAGGGAGTGGATGATCTTCGGAATGGATTCTTTACCGACACCACTTTCACCAGTGACCAAAACCGAAATATCGGTCGGGGCCACTTGAATGGCTTTTTCAATGGCACGATTCAGTTTGCCATCATTGCCAATTAACTCAAAACGTTGTTTTATGGCTTGTATATTCTCCATAAACTAGTTGTTCTTAGAATATTCCATTGCCTCGCCTAGTAATGTGGCCGAGGTGCAATCTTGAATTTTGACCATTACAAAATCACCCACTTCGTAATGTTCTTTCGGAAATACCACTACGGTGTTTTGGGAATTACGACCCATCCAGTGTGCATCGGATTTCTTTGAGGTTCCCTCGATGAGCACTTCTTCGATTTTGCCTAGATGTTGTTGGGTTCTATATAGTCCGTGCGCCCGCTGCAAATCAATGATTTCGGTAAGTCTTCTTTTCTTGACTTCGGCAGGCACATCATCCTTTAATTTTCTTGCCGCCAAGGTTCCGGGTCGTTCAGAATAGGCAAACATGAACCCAAAATCATATTTTACATATTCCATCAATGATAGGGTGTCTTGATGGTCTTCTTCAGTTTCAGTCGGAAAGCCGGTAATCATATCTTGACTTATGGCGCAATCGGGAATGATGTTTCGAATATTATCAATGAGTTCAAAATATTCTTCCCGGGTGTGTAAACGATTCATGGCTTTAAGAATACGATTACTTCCGCTTTGAACGGGCAAGTGTATGTAATTGCAGATATTCTCAAATTTTGCCATGGTCTCAATCACATCAAGAGTCATATCTTGAGGGTTTGATGTAGAAAAACGAATACGCATTTTTGGTTGGGCCAGTGCCGCCATTTCCAACAATTTGGCAAAATTGACCGACGTAGCTTTCTGAATTTCAGTCGCGTTGTCAAAGTCCTTTTTTAAACCACCGCCATACCACAGGTAACTGTCTACATTTTGCCCCAACAAAGTGATTTCTTTAAAACCTCGCTCCCATAAATCATTGACCTCATTTATAATGGATTGCGGATCACGGCTTCGTTCCCTGCCCCGGGTAAAAGGTACTACACAGAACGTACACATATTATCGCAGCCCCTTGTAATAGAGACAAAAGCGGTAACGCCGTTTGAATTTAATCGAACGGGGGCCACATCGCCATAGGTCTCATCTTTTGAAAGAATAACGTTTACGGCGTTTCTGCCCTCGTCAATTTCTTGAATGAGGTTGGGAAGGTCCTTGTAGGCATCAGGCCCTACCACCATATCCACAATTTTTTCTTCTTCAAGAAATTTACTTTTTAAACGCTCGGCCATGCAACCAAGAACCCCAACCTTCATGGTCGGATTGATTTTTTTTATGGCGTTGAATTTCTCTAAGCGTTTGCGAACGGTAAGTTCTGCTTTTTCCCGTATAGAACAAGTATTGACCAATACCAAGTCAGCTTCTGCAAGTTCTTGTGTGGTATTGAATCCTTCCTTTGCCAAGATGGAAGCTACAATTTCACTGTCAGAGAAATTCATCTGGCAGCCATAACTTTCAATATATAGCTTTCGGGTGTTTTTATCGTCTTCCGTTAAGGTTAACGTAGTACCTTGAACGGTTTCGTCAATTACCTTTTCAGTACCTGTATTAGGCTTCATTCGCATTTATTTAGCATCTGCAAAGATAATGCTTAATACAAAATAGTGACAATTTGACAGTTAAAAATTATGCAAATATCACGCAACTTTGTTTAAGGTGTCGTATCCTTTTAAGGAGGTTTAATAAAATAAGGTTAAACATTATTGGGCAATTACCTCACTATTTAAACAACAGAGGATTCCGTTTTTAAGAATCTATAAAACAACTATCAATCAAAAAAACAATCGCCATGGAAAAGAAAATTTTAGTACTCATTGCTGTATTTGTAACCGTTTTTAGTTCTTGTGATGATGATCGGAATGAAGAGTTTGCCGATTATTTAATTGCCCGACCTTTGGTCATAAGCAGGACGGAATTTGCCAATAGTGTAGATGTCATTTCTCCATTACCGATTGATGAATCTGGAAAAATATATGCCTATCAAGACTATGTTTTCATCAATGACAAATACAAAGGGGTGCATGTCATTGACAATTCAAACCCAGAGTCCCCACAAAAAATAGCGTTTATCAAAATAGCCGGAAATGTCGATATCTCCATTAAAGATGACTTTCTTTTCGCAGACAGTATTACAGATTTAATCATACTTGATATTTCTGATATTACTAACATTGAGCAAGTTAATCGACTGGAAAATGTGTTGCCTGGCAATGTGGTCTTCCCCGGTGAGGCGCAACTATTTGAATGGGGCACAATTGATTACCAAAATGAAATCATTGTTGGTTGGGAAACCGTAGTGGAACGCAGAAGGATTGAAGATGTAGCACAACCCGACATCTTTGTCGATGAGGCATTTAACGATGCTGGGCCGACAAGTGGGGGAGATACGGGCCAAGGGGGGTCACTTGCACGATTTAAAATCGTCGATGACTACCTATATGCTGTGGACAGCCATCAGATCAATGTTTTTGAAATTTCAGATTTAGAAAATCCGAAAGACCTTGAAGATGTATTTGCTGGTTTCGATATTGAGACCATATTCAATCGTGGCGAACACTTGTTTTTGGGTAGTATGCGAGGCATGTACATTTACAATATTTCAAATCCGGCCGTCCCTACTTTTGTTTCAGAATTTCAACATGGTACCGCTTGCGATCCTGTGGTCGTTGATGATAATTACGCTTATGTGACCCTGAGGGGTGGTAATTTTTGTGGGGCGACGGAAAGTGGACTTTATATTATAGATATTACCCAGATAGAAACGCCTGAGTTGAAGGTGATTTATCCGATGGACGAACCATACGGGTTAGGGGTCAAGGGCAATAAACTCTTTGTCTGTGATGGTGCATCTGGGTTGAAGGTTTATGATAAATCAGAAATCCCTGATTTAGAACAGCTGAACCATTTTAAGGATATCGTCACCTTTGATGTGATTCCTCTAGAGGAGCATCTATTGATGGTGGGGGATGAGGTGCTCTATCAATACGAGTATCTGAATGATGAAATTCGATTGATAAGTAGTCTGAATTTAAATTAGTATGAGGTCATTTTATGTTAGTTGCTTTATAGGTTTTTTTGTGTTTTTGAGCACAGGCTCATGCTTTTCGGATGATACCGAAGTAGAGGACTTGGAAGTGAAGCTCAATGCACTTATTGAGCTTTCGGAAAGCGCGGTATGTGACGACAGTAGTGAATGGAGCTATGCGGGATTGGGATCAAAACCTTGTGGCGGACCTACTGATTATATTGCATATTCGCAGCGCATTGATACGATTGACTTTCTAAGTCGATTAGAAGAGTACAACGAAGCTGTTCGCGCCAAGAATGAACGCGAGGGTTTGATTTCGGATTGTGCTGTGGAACCTGCACCATTTGGGGTGCAATGTCAAGATGGAAAGCCGGTTCTAATTTATAGTCCTTGCGATTTAGAACCTGCCCCAGGGCCTTGTTTTGCTGCATTTCGCAGATACTATTACGATAGAGAAGAACAAAAATGCAAAGAGTTTATTTGGGGCGGCTGTAACGGCACGGTGCCCTTTGAGACCATGGAAGCGTGTACGGAATGTGAACGTGGTTGATAGTAAAGCATGACGAAAATCTTAATGGTGCATCGGGAGTTGTAGCATAAAATATCCTGTTTTTGACAGGATATTTTTTTATGTACATAGGTGTCTGAAGATTTGAAATCAAAAAATTGATATACTTTTGTTCTCGCAAAACCCATTGAATGCCAAAGAATTTAGTAATTGTAGAGTCCCCTGCCAAAGCAAAGACCATTGAACGTTTCCTTGGAAAAGATTTTCAGGTAGAATCCAGTTTTGGCCATATCGCCGATCTTCCTTCAAAAGAATTGGGGGTGGATGTTGAGAAGAATTTTGAACCCAAATATATTGTTGACAAAGAAAAAAAAGCCTTGGTCACCAAATTAAAGGGCCTTGCCAAGAAAGCGGATATGATATGGCTTGCAAGTGATGAAGATCGCGAAGGGGAGGCGATATCATGGCATTTGGCCGAAGAACTGAATCTTGATAAAGACAAGACCAAGCGTATCGTTTTTAACTCTATTACCAAGTCGGCCATACAAAGGGCCATTGAAAATCCGCGTGAGATCAACTACAATTTGGTGAATGCCCAACAAGCACGACGGGTTCTTGATAGGTTGGTCGGGTATCAATTGTCACCCGTGCTTTGGAAAAAAATCAAACCGGGCCTATCGGCAGGCCGGGTACAATCAGTGGCGGTACGACTTATTGTAGAGCGTGAAAGGGAAATAGAGGTTTTTGAACCAGAGGCTTCATATCGAATAAAAGCAGAATTCAAAACTGGAAAAGGAAAGGTTTTTGAAGCGAAACTATCAAAAACATTTGCATCAAAAGAAGATGCGAAAGCTTTTCTTCAGAAAAATATCGGTGCTGATTTCGCTGTTTCCAAATTGGATAAAAAACCGGCCAAGAAATCACCTGCAGCACCTTTTACGACTTCAACCTTGCAACAAGAAGCTTCTCGAAAACTGTATTTCTCGGTAGGGCGCACCATGCAAGTGGCCCAGCGTTTATACGAGGCAGGTTTGATAACCTACATGCGTACCGATAGTGTCAATCTATCGAAAGAAGCCTTGAATGCTGCCAAGGACGCCATTGTAGATAATTTTGGGGAACAATATAGTACGGTGAGGAATTATACGGGGAAGTCAAAGGGTGCACAAGAAGCACATGAGGCGATTCGACCCACCGATATGAAACTGCAGACCCTTTCGTTGGAGCGGGATCAACAAAAATTGTACGAACTGATTTGGAAGCGTACCCTGGCCTCACAAATGAGTGATGCACAATTGGAACGCACCAATGTTCGAATCAAATCAAACTCGCATCAAGAAGAATTCACGGCTAATGGTGAGGTAATCAAATTTGACGGGTTCTTGAAGGTGTATTTAGAGGGCACTGATGACGAAGATTCAAATGAAGAACAAGAAGGGATGTTACCGGCAATGGTCGTTGACGAAAAACTGGCTAACAACTATATCACTGCCACCGAACGTTTTACGAGACCACCCTACCGCTATACCGAAGCTTCGTTGGTCAAAAAACTGGAGGAGTTGGGTATTGGCCGTCCCTCTACATATGCACCGACCATATCCACTATTTTGAATAGGGGCTATGTTGAAAAAGGTACTATTGAAGGTGTGGAAAGAAAATACGTCCAATTGCTATTGGAGTCCGATGCCATAAAAGAAAAGCCTTTGACAGAGACAATAGGCTCAGACAAGGGTAAAATGGTACCGACGGACATTGGTATGATCGTCAATGATTTTTTGGTGACCCATTTTACCAATATCCTTGATTATAACTTTACGGCAAAAGTTGAAGAGGATTTTGATGAAATTGCTGCTGGGGAAGAAGATTGGCAGAAAGTAATGAAGGCTTTTTATGAAGATTTTCACCCTACCGTTAAAGATGTTGAAGAGAATGCCGATAGGGCAAGTGGCGAACGCGTACTGGGTACCGACCCCAAAACGGGAAGGCAAGTGGCCGCTAGATTAGGGCGTTTTGGCCCTATGGTACAGATAGGTACCGTAGATGAAGAAGAAAAACCCTTGTTTGCCAGTTTGCTTCCAGAGCAGTCGATAACCACGATTACTTTTGATGAGGCCATGGAGCTTTTTCAGTTACCACGCAAACTTGGGGTGTACGAGGGGGAAGAGGTTGAGGCTAATGTGGGCCGATTCGGACCCTATGTGCGATTTGGAAAGAAATTCATATCCCTCGATAAAGGTGAAAGCGCCTTTGACGTAGATATGGACAGGGCCATTGAGCTCATCATTGCCAAACAGAAGGCAGATGCACCTATAGCCCATTATGAAGACAAAGAAGTTACCAAAGGGGTCGGTCGTTTCGGTCCATTCATAAAATGGAACGGCATGTTTATCAATGTGAACAAAAAATACGATTATGATAATCTGACCAAAGATGATATTGTCGAGCTGATCGAGGCCAAAAAACAAAAGGAAATCGAGAAGCTGATCCAAGAATGGCCAGAAGAAGGTATCCGTATTGAAAAAGCAAGGTGGGGCAGGCATAATATACTCAAAGGTAAGATTAAGGTAGAGCTTTCAAAAGATGTTGATGCGACAAAAGTTTCTTTGGAAGAGGCCAAAGCTTTGATTGAGAAAAAGACCCCAAAGAAAAAAACCAAGGCGAAGGCAAAAACCAAAAAATAATATTTTGTCAAGATATTCTCGGATAAGACTTACTTTAACCTTTAACCTTTAACCTTTAACCTTTAACCTTTAACCTCACCATGGCATTTGATTTTTTGGTTCCCGTTAGTGATAAGGTGCTGGCGTTCTCCGAATTTTTACCACCGCAATCCCTAGGAAAAAACATATATAAGCACACAAAGAAAAAAGGATTGCCCGTGTTCGCCAATGCTTCAGTGGCCATTTTTGGAGTTTTAGAGTCTCGAAACGCATTTGAAAAAAAACCCGGAAAGTTGGATACTGACGGTATTCGTATCCAATTGTACCGATTGATGATGGGTAATTGGAATACCAGCATCATTGATATCGGTGATGTCGAGCCCGGCGAAACCGTTGAAGACACTTATTTTGTGGTCAAAGAAATTGTCGCAGGTCTTTTAGAGGAAAAAATCATTCCGATCATTATTGGGGCAACCCAAGATATTACGTTTCCGACCTATAGGGCTTTCGATGGTATCAAAGACATGGTCAATATTGTTTCCATAGATAGTCGATTTGATTTTGGGGAAGATGAAGAGTTGATTTCCTCAGAATCCTACATGAGTAAAATCATAACCGACAAGCCCAATAACCTCTATAATTTCTCCAACTTAGGTTATCAGAGCTATTTTAATGCGCAAGAGGAGATTGATTTAATGGAGCGTTTGTTTTTTGATGCGTATCGCCTAGGCGAGATTGCCTCGACCATTTCCCTGGCGGAGCCTGTTTTACGAAATGCACATTTGGTCAGTTTGGATATGCGATCCGTTAGGGCAAGTGAAGTAGGGGTGTTCTCTAATTTTTCCCCAAACGGTTTTGACGGAAAAGAGATTTGTGCGATTGCCAGATATGCAGGTATAAGTGATAAGGTGGCTGTTTTTGGTATTTATGAAATAGAGAATACACCACTATCATATCAACTCACTGCACAGATAATCTGGTATTTTATAGAAGGCCTTAGTTTTCGAATTACCGAAGTGCCTAGTTCAAACGATGAAGATTTCACAAAGTTTACCGTACCGACCGACGCAGAGGAACTTGTTTTTTTCAAAAGTCATCTTACAGAGCGTTGGTGGGTCGAAGTACCCTCTATTTTACCAGAACATACTAAAACAAATTCGATTGCGTTATTACCATGCACTCAGCAGGATTATCTAGATGCTTGCAATCAAAAGATTCCTGAAAGGTGGCTCAAAGCCTACAAAAAAGGCTTTAACTAAACAGAAATATTTTTTGATTTATAAATTGTTCGAATACAATAATTTGTTCAAAAGCGAGTTTAGAGAATAACGAAAATTGTGTTTTACAGTTTGTAAACTAAATCGAAAATTTAACCTAAAGTATGAGAAAGCTATTGTTTTCATCTGTAGTATTTGTTTTGTTGCTCACAAGTTGTGGTTCAAAATCTAAATCAAAAGGTGAATTAGTTGGTGTACGGGGCAAGAAATGGTATCCTGAAAAACCATATGGAATGGAATTGATACCTCGTGGTTCATTTATAATGGGTAAAGCCGAAGAGGACCAAGCAAAAGTATTGAACGCGCCCACAAGAACCGTTACAGTCCGTTCTTTTTATATGGATGATACTGAAATCACAAACAGTGAATACCGTCAATTCGTAGAATGGGTGAAAGATTCCGTATCACGGACCAAATTGGCCATTTTAGCCGATGAACTGGGTCTGGGTCCAGAAGATGATGACACCATTGGGGAGTATGCCTTTAAGAGTGCCGATACGACCAATTTATCCGTCTATGACAAGTATATGTTGGATAATTATGCCGGAATGGGCGATAATTATTACGAAGGCTATGCTTTGAACAAAGACGTTGATTTGGAATGGGATACATCCGATTACCCCGATGAGTACTATGCTGAGGTAATGGATTCATTGTATTTGTCTGAGGAAGAGACGTATAATGGTCAACGTACCATCGATGTCAAACAATTGAAATACAAGTACAATTGGATGGATATCGAAGCTGCGGCTAGGGCCAAGACGGGAAGCAGAAAAGATTTCATTCGTACTGAGGAATTTGAAATCTATCCCGATACGACGGTTTGGATCCGTGATTTTGAATATTCGTACAACGAGCCTATGCACAACGATTACTTTTGGCATGATGCATACAGTGATTATCCTGTGGTAGGTGTAAGCTGGCAACAGGCCAAGGCTTTCTGTCATTGGAGGACCAAATACAAGAATGACGACCAAAAAAGTCGTGGTAGGCAGTTCGTCAATCAGTTTAGATTGCCAACGGAAGCAGAATGGGAATATGCCGCTAGGGGTGGTATCGAAGGTGGTACGTATCCGTGGGGTGGACCTTATGTGATAAGCGACACGGGCTGTTTCATGGCAAACTTTAAGCCGCAACGAGGGGATTATGCTGCAGACGCCGCTTTATATACCGTAGAAGCGAAATCTTATGAACCAAATGAGTACAATTTATATAATATGGCCGGTAATGTGTCAGAGTGGACAAACTCTAGCTACGATCCCGGGGCATACGAATACGTATCTACTATGAACCCGAACGCTGGGTCTGGTCAGAATCAACGAAAAGTGATCCGTGGTGGATCTTGGAAAGATGTTGCTTATTTCTTGCAAGTAAGTACACGCGATTACGAATACCAAGATTCAGCAAGAAGCTACATAGGTTTTAGAACCGTACAAGATTACATGGGCGAAGAAGATTCGACCCAATAAGAAAAAGAAAATTGAAAGTATATATAGTAATGGGAACGCTATCAGGCTTTTTAACCAAATTCTTATTATAACTTAATTAAAATTGAAATTATGGCACAGTCAAAATCAACAAAAAAACTGTTTAACATGGCCTATGGCCTAGGTGCATCAGTAGTAATTATTGGAGCATTATTTAAAATCCTTCACTGGGAATTCGGACCACTTACCGGTGGATTGTTACTTGCAGTGGGTCTTATTACCGAAGCATTAATTTTTGCTATTAGTGCCTTCGAACCAGTTGACGACGAATACGATTGGTCGTTGGTTTACCCAGAATTGGCCAATGGTGAAGCTAAAGGTGGTAAAAACGATGTTCAGCAAGCACAAGAAGCTGAAGGTATTTTAGGTAGAAAATTAGATGAAATGCTTAAAGAAGCGAACATTGATACTGAATTGTTCAATAGCTTAGGGGATAGCATCAGAAGTTTTGAGGGAGCTGCTAAAAATATCTCTCCTACAACCGATGCGATTCAGCATACTCAGAAATACTCTGAAGAATTGTCGCACGCTGCGGCCCAAATGGAATCTTTGAACAGTTTGTATAAAGTTCAGTTGGAAAGTGCTAGCAGACAAGCTTCCATCAATGAAGAAGTTGTTCAAAATGCCGGTGCATTAAAAGAGCAAATGGAATCTTTGGCAACTAACCTTTCATCATTGAATGGTGTTTACGGTGGTATGTTGTCAGCTATGAGTAAAAACTAATTAGGACCCCCAAATCAAATTATTAATCAAAACTAATTAGAAAAACCATGGCAGGAGGAAAACAAACACCACGTCAGAAGATGATCAACCTTATGTACTTGATCTTCATCGCGATGTTGGCCTTAAATATGAGTAAAGAAGTGTTAGCAGCATTCGGATTGATGAATGAGAAGCTAGAGACTTCAAACGAAAAGATGACCGCAAGTAATGATGGTTTCTTTGAGGGCTTGGCTACAAAAGCCTCTGAGAATTCAGAAGAATATGGTGCGCTTTACAAAAACGCACAAGAGGTCAATAAGCTTTCAAATGAGTATTTCGCGTATTTGGAAGAATTAAAAACCGAAATGACCGCTGATTTAGAAGATCCTAAGGATTATGTGGTTATGGATAAGTCAGATTTCTTGGACGGAAAATTCTTCCAAGGAGACAATTTGACTGAAGAAGGTAAGAAGTTTTTGAACTTTATAAATAATTATCGTGAAGGGGTGGTAAACGCCTTGCCGAAAGATAAGTTTAAAGATATCAAAGAAGCTGTTAAGACCCGTTTTTCTACAGGTGATGCCGAAGGTAAGGTAGAGAAAAGGGATGGTACGCGCCAAGATTGGATCAACTATCATTTTGAAGGTTTCCCAATGGTGGCCTCGTTGACCAAGTTGACTCAGTTGCAAGCCGACATTAAAACCACGGAGCAAGAAGTATTGAAGAGTTTATTGGAAGGTAACTTAACTGCTGCCGTTTCCTTGAAAAACTTCACTACTTCGTTGAATGCCTCTAAATCTGCATTCTACAGTGGTGACAAGTATGACGGTAAGATCATTGTCAGTAAAACGGATAAGACATCCACGCCGGTTAAAGCTGAACTTACCCTAGATGGTAGAAAGTTGACAGAAGGTAGGGATTACAAATTGGAAGCTGGTGGCGTTAAAATGTTGATTGGTGCTGGTTCTGCCGGTGACCATGAGATTGCAGGTACGCTAACGTTTATGCAAGATGGTAAAGAAGTACCTGTAGAGGTTAAAAATTCTTTTGCTACTATAAACAAACCTAATGCTGCCGTAATTGCCGCCGATAAAATGAACGTGGTATATCGCGGGGTAGCAAACCCGATGACGATTTCCATTCCTGGAATTCCTGACAATAAAGTAACCGCGTCCGCTCCAGGTCTTAGACCGGTAAAAGGAAGTAGGTATGTTATGAATCCTGGTAAGGGTAGGGAAGTTACGATCAGTGCTTCAGGTGTATTGCCTGACGGACAGCGAATCAGTACTCCTGCTACATTCCGTATCAAAGATATTCCAAGACCTTCAGGTACGGTACGTGGTGAGCCTGGTAGCATCAAAATGCCAAGAAAGAATCTTGAGGTTTCTACGATCAGTGCCATGTTGGAGGATTTTGATTTTGAATTGAATATTGGCGTAAGCGGATTTAAGTTCAAAGTTCCAGGTCAGCCTACTGTAGTAGTGAAAGGTAGTAAGTTGAACGGTGCGGCCAAGTCGGCCTTAAAAAGGGCCCGTCGAGGTGATGCCGTCCAGATATTTGATATTCAAGCTTTCATCACAAACAACAAGAGTTACAAGCTGAAAAAAGTATCTCCTGTTGTGGTTGAGCTTACAAACTAAAAAGTATAGTTAATTATGAATTGGAAAAATGTTTTAGTAATTGTTGCGGTGGGTTTACTACCCGTATCAATGGCTGCGCAGGCGAACATCTTGAATGCGAAGAAGCCAGAAGATGTCGGTAAGAAAACGGAAGCTCAGATTGCCCAAGATAACGATGCCCCCTTGGCGTATGGTTATGTTGATGACAGGGATATCCTCTGGTCAAAAACCGTATGGGAAACCATAGACTTGGATGAGCGCGTGAATTTTCCACTATATTACCCTACCGACACCATTGGTATCGGTGCCGACAGAAGGTCTTTATACCATGTATTGATGAAGAATATCAAGAATGGGAATCTGACCGAGGTATACACGGATTCTTACTTTACCGAAAAGCGGAAGTTTGAAGACCTAACGGCGACCATGCAAAAGGTCGATACTACAGACTTGGGTTACGAGCAATTCAATGCAGGAGAACAAATCTCAGAAGAGTTTATCAACAAAAGGGATTTGGATGCTGCGGATATTGAAGAGTACCGTATAAAGGGAATGTGGTATTTTGATAAACGTCAGGGCGAGTTAAAGTACAGGTTATTGGGTATTGCCCCAGTGGCTCCGGATGTTAACTTTATTGACGATGAATCAGTCGATCCCAATGCAAACAAGGTAGAATTGTTTTGGGTATGGTACCCTAGTGCCAGACAGATCTTACATGAGGCCAAGGTTTTCAATAACCGAAACTCTGCGCAACCCATATCGTATGATATGTTGTTGAATGCGAGAAGGTTTAATGGGGTTATCTACAAAGAGGATAATGTTCATGGCGACCGTAAGATCGATGATTACGTATTCGATAACGCCTTGTTTCAGTTACTTGAAGCGAATAGGATCAAAGAGGCTATTCGAGATAGGGAGCAAGATATGTGGGCCTATTGATAAGAATCCAAATTTAAATTTGGCGGTTCGAATGTTTCCGAACCTTTTTCGGGGTGTGATTCCCCAAACATAGAATTTCCAATTCATTATAAATTAACGCCTCGATGGTCATACCATCGAGGCGTTTTGTTTAATTCATTTTTTTGATGTGGGAATCGAGAAATGGTGGTTCCGATTTATTTAATAAATCGTTGATGGTTACATTTGCGTCATGCTTGATTATATAATCGTAGGTCTGGGCTTGGCGGGGGTGTCTTTTTGCGAACGGTTAGAGGCAGAAGGTAAATCATTTCTTATCATAAGTGATAACTCACAACAAGCATCAATTGTAGCCGGCGGACTTTATAACCCTGTTATTCTTAAACGTTTCACTTTGGCCTGGAAGGCACGTTCACAGATGGACATGGCATTACCATTTTATGCCCATTTAGAGAAAAAACTGGATACAAGGTTAGACTACAAATTACCGGTTTTGAGAAGGTTTGCCTCCATAGAAGAGCAGAATACATGGTTTGAGGCAATGGATCATCAAGATTTAGGGTATTTCTTATCCCCAAAAATCCTACAGAATCAAAATCCCCGTATTGACGCACCCTACGGATATGGTGTCGTGAAGTATACGGGTAGGATCGAGACTAGGGAATTATTAAAAAAATACCATGCCTATTTGATTAAGAACGAACTGCTCGTTCAAGAGAAATTTGAATATGCACAATTGGCGATTGCCAAAGAAAGTGTCGCTTACAAACAGTTTGAGGCAAAACAAATAGTATTTGCAGAGGGATATGGTTTAAAGATGAATCCATACTTTCAATATTTACCCATGAATGGAACCAAGGGAGAACTGTTGACGATCAAGGCAACTGACCTCAAAGAAGCTAAGGTCATCAAGTCTTCGGTCTTTATTATTCCGTTGGGGAACGACTTGTACCGTGTGGGAGCGACATATAAATGGAAAGACAAGACGAATACCCCCACGACAGCCTCTAAAAATGAGCTGCTCGAAAAACTGGATTCATTTTTACAATGCGATTATCACGTAGTGGATCATGTGGCCGGGGTGCGCCCTACCGTGGTGGATAGAAGGCCCTTGGTCGGTCGGCATCCTAAAATTCAAAACATGTACGTATTGAACGGATTCGGATCTAGGGGAGTGCTCATAGCCCCATATGCCTCCCAAAATCTTTTTGATCATATCGAACATGGGGGACCGCTAGACCCAGAAATGGATAGCGCAAGGTTCACCGAAAAATATCATTTAGGTTGATCTTTCAGGTTTGGATCGTATTTAATGAACAGATTGATCCAAATATTTCTTGATAACCTAATGATTATGGGCATAAACACGATTAGGGTAAGTACTATGGCAATGAAGGTATTCGTCAATGAGGTTTTGAATATCAAAAAGGCCAGTACGAATGTCGCTACTGCAAAGGCCACACCAACACCATAACTTACATACATGGAGCCATAGAAAAAAGAAGGCTCAATCTTATACTTGGTATGGCAATTAGAACAACGTTCATGCATTTTAAAGAGGGTGCCCAAGGCATACGGATTTCGATTTTTGTACATACTCTCGGCATGGCACTTAGGACAACTTCCTGTTAAAATACTGTACAATTTGCTTCCTTTTTTTAACATTTGCAGCTGTTTAAGGCAAAGATAGAAATTGGTCAGGTTTCAATACCTCGTAGTAATATTAAAACCTGATTTCATAATAGTGAAATTATATAGCACCTATGCTCAATATCCATAACCTTTCCGTCTCTTTCGGGGGGGAGTATTTATTTGAAGAGATCGCATTTCGTTTGAATTCGGGTGATAGGGTCGGACTTATTGGAAAAAATGGTGCCGGAAAATCTACCCTACTCAAATTATTGAGTAAAGAAATGAAGCCTGATTCGGGTACCATAGCAGCGGATAAAGAAGTAAAGATCGGATTCTTGAAACAAGATATTGATTTTAACCTGGGCAAGACCGTACTGAATGAGACCTATGAGGCTTTTGAGGAAATTAAAACACTTGAACTTAAGTTAGAAGGTATAAATACCCAACTGGCCGAAAGAACCGATTACGAAAGTGAAGGCTACAACCAATTGATGATCGATTTAAATGAGGTCTCACACCATTACGAAATACTGGGGGGGTATAATTATCAAGGGGAGACCGAAAAAGTACTTCAAGGCCTAGGGTTCAAAAGGGAAGACTTTGACAAGTTGACCGAAACGTTTTCTGGGGGCTGGCGCATGCGTATCGAGCTCGCCAAATTGCTGTTACAAAAAAACGATGTGCTGCTTCTTGATGAACCTACAAACCATCTCGATATAGAATCCATTATTTGGTTGGAACAGTTTCTAAGAAATTATTCAGGGGCGGTCGTCATCGTTTCCCACGATAAAATGTTTTTAGATAATGTGACGAATAGAACTATTGAGATATCCTTAGGTCGTATCTATGATTACAACAAACCCTATTCAAAATATTTGACCCTTCGCGCCGAAATAAAAGAACAGCAATTAAATGCGCAGAAGAACCAAGAAAAGCAGATTCAGCAAACGGAAAAGCTCATTGAGAAATTCAGGGCAAAAGCAACAAAGGCCTCCATGGCACAATCGTTGATCAAGAAATTGGATAAGATCGATCGTATCGAGGTAGATGAAGATGATAACAGCGTAATGAATCTACGTTTTCCCGTATCCATCACACCGGGCAAAGTTGTTGCCGAACTCGAAAGACTTGCTAAAAGCTATAGTGAAAAGCACGTTTTGACTGGTATTGACCTGCTTGTCGAACGCGGAAGTAAAACTGCTTTTGTAGGTCAGAACGGACAAGGGAAAACGACCCTTGCCAAAATAATGGTAGGCGAATTGGATTATACGGGCACCTTTCGATTGGGCCATAATGTACAGATTGGATATTTCGCCCAGAATCAAGCAGAATACCTAGATGGCGATAAAACGATACTTGATACGATGATAGATGCCGCCAATGAGGGTAATCGCAGTAAGGTACGTGATATTTTGGGTTCTTTTTTGTTTCGTGGTGACGATGTGGATAAATACGTAAAAGTACTATCAGGGGGTGAGCGAAATCGGTTGGCCCTGGCAAAAATGTTGTTGCAGCCTTTCAATGTTCTGGTGATGGATGAACCGACCAATCATTTGGATATCAAATCTAAAAACGTACTTAAACAAGCCTTACAGCGTTTTGAGGGAACCTTGATCTTGGTATCCCATGACCGTGATTTCCTTCAAGGACTTACGGACAAGGTCTACGAATTCAAAGACGGACAAATAAAAGAATATCTCGGTGACATTGACTTTTATTTAGAACAACGAAATGCAGCTAACTTTAGAAAGATCGAGCTTAAGGAAAAAGTCGACGCGAAAAAGAAATTGGATAAACCCGCCAATGAATACGAAAAACAGAAACGGCAAAAATCCTTAAAGAATAAATTGAGCGGTATTGAGAAAAAAATAACGGGTCTAGAAAGCGAGATTGCCGAATTCGACCATGCACTTTTAATGGATTACGACAATACCGTCGCAGACCCCGGTTTCTTTGACAAATATAATGGGGCAAAAAAGCAGTTGGACGCTTTTATGAAAGATTGGGAAAAAATTTCCGTACAAGTCGAAAATGAACAATAAAGTAAGAATAAACTTACTTTACCACAAGATTCATCACTTTCACCACAATTTTTAGCGATTACACTTATTTTATTTGGTGATAGTCGTGGGTTCCTATTTATTTGTAGGTAAATTCTTATAATTCTAAATACTGATATGAACCGTACCACTATTTTTTTACTCTTATGGGTCGCCTGTATAAGTACGACGACAGTTGCAAGCACCATTTCTAAGCAAGAGAAGAAAGCATTGCTAGACCTATATGCGAGTACAAATGGTGAAAATTGGTCTACAAGTTGGAATCTGGATACACCAATAGCGAAATGGAAGGGGGTTGTGGTAGAAAACGACCATGTGGTGGCCATTGATTTATTCAACAACAATCTCAGCGGAACCTTACCTGAAAGTATAGGGTCACTTAAACACTTAAGACAGCTGAATTTAGCCTTCAATAGCCTTACAGGTGTTCTGCCTAAAGACATCGTGAATTTAACCGAGTTGAGGGTTTTGAAGTTAGAGATGAATAGGATAAAAGGTTCATTGCCCCAGGGCATTGGTAATCTCAGTGAGCTAGAAGAACTATCATTGTTCAACAATTTTTTGACCGGTCCTATACCGGAAAGTCTGGGGAATTTAAAATCCCTGAAAGTGTTGAATTTATCTAGTAATAATCTCAAAGGTTTCATACCGGTTTCAATCGGTGACTTAAGTAAATTGGAAGTACTGGGCCTTTTTGAGAATAGCCTTGAGGGAGCGATTCCCCAAGAAATGGGTAAGCTGGGAAAATTGAAGGAATTGGTCTTGGCCAATAATAAGTTAGGCGGTGAGATTCCTACGGAGTTTGGTCAGTTGGCGAGCCTTAAGGTTTTACAAATACAGAACAATAGGTTTGAATCTTTCAAAGGATTACAAGCAATGGATTCAAAACAGTTTTTGGTCTTTGATACCGATGATAAGACATTGAACCTTTATAATGAAATCAATCTTCAACGTGCACGTACCCGAATGGCCGATACGAAGTTTGAAGATGATGACGATAATGAGTAGTTAGTTATACTTTAGTTTGTTTGGTTCGGGGACGCAGAGGTGTGTCCCCTTTTTTGTTCCATGGTTTTGGGCCTGCTCCGAACATTTATGAAATTTTTAACCAAGAAGCTATACGGTTGCAATAGTTTTGCAGAAACTAATCAGACCCTAATGCGTAAAACAATTCTCTCAGTTATATTGGGTATTGCCGTAATCGTAGGTTCCATACTCATCTCCAAATTCATAGTTGACAGTAAAGAAAATCGTCGGCCCCAACCGAAAAAAGTAGTTAAGACCGTTTTTGTCGACACAGTCGAGAATACTACCGTGGCCATTAAAGTTCCGGCCAACGGCAACCTTGTTGCCAAAAACCGTGTGGAATTGTATGCTGAAGTACAAGGGGTACTTCGAAAGGGAAGCCATCTCTTCAAAACGGGACAATCTTATTCTGCCCGTCAGACCCTTATTAAAATCGATGCATCTGAGTATTATGCCACTGTACAATCGGCAAAAAGTGAGTTGTACAACTTGATTACATCCGTGCTTCCTGATTTACGATTGGATTATCCTGAACACTTTTCAAAATGGCAGGGTTATGTATCAAATTTTGATTTGAACAAGACCACACCACTATTGCCTGAAATAAGTTCTGAAAAAGAAAAATTCTTTATAACGGGCCGTGGGGTTTTTAGCGCCTACTACAATGTTAAGAACCTTGAACAACGTCTATCAAAATATACCATAGCAGCACCGTTTTCCGGGGTGCTTACCGAGACGCTCGTTACTGAGGGTACCTTGGTGCGGGCAGGGCAGAAGTTGGGCGAGTTTATTAAACCTGATGTATATGAGCTTGAAGTGGCGATTAGTAAGTCGTACGCTGATTTTTTAAATGTCGGCGAAGAGGTCACCCTTCATAATTTAGGGAAAACCAAAACATATACAGGTAAGGTGGTACGCATAAACGGACGGGTAGATCAAGCCTCACAAACCATTACCACATTTATCGAGGTCAGCGGTGAACGCCTTAAAGAAGGTCAATATCTAGAGGCCAACCTCAATGCCAAAAATGAGGATAATGCCATAGAGGTCGATCGTGCACTGCTGACCGAAAACAATCAAATTTATGTGGTACGTGATTCAATCTTAGATCTTATTGATGTATCACCCATTTATTTTTCAGATAAAAAGGTGGTCTTGAAAAATGTACCAAATGGTGAAACCATAGTCTCTAGACCGGTCGTTGGCGCTTATTCAGGTATGTTGGTGAAGGTCTATGCAGGTGCGAGTCAAGAAAAAGTTTCAAAATGAGAAAGATAATTGAATATTTCATCAAGTACCATGTTGCGGTCAATGTCATAATCGTAGCATTCTTGGTATTTGGTGTAGTAGGTGCATTATCCCTAAAATCCTCGTTCTTTCCGCTTACCGAATCAAAAAATGTATTGATCAGTATCGTATACCCCGGGGCGTCCCCTCAAGAAATTGAAGAAGGGATCGTATTGAAAATAGAAGATAACCTAAAAGGGTTGCAGGGTGTAGACCGGGTTACGTCGACCTCTAGAGAAAATTCCGGTTCCATTAATGTTGAGATTGAAAAGGGTCAGGATATCGATTTTATGTTGTTAGAGGTAAAGAATGCCGTTGATCGCGTTCCTACCTTTCCGACCGGTATGGAGCCTTTGGTAGTTTCCAAATTGGAAGCTGTTCGTCAGACCATAAGTTTCTCGATAAGTGGCGAGAGCATAACATTGGCGACCTTGAAACAGATTGGCAGACAGGTAGAAAATGATTTAAGGGCGATGGAGGGAATATCCCAAATTAGCATTTCAGGGTATCCAGAAGAAGAAATTGAGATTGCCGTAAATGAAAATAGTCTATTGGCCTATAATCTATCGTTTAATGAGGTATCCCAAGCCGTTGCCAACGCCAATATTTTGGTTACGGGCGGTAATATCAAAACAAGTGCCGAAGAATACTTGATCCGGGCCAACAATCGTTCTTATTATGGCGATGAACTTTCAAATATTATCGTGAGGGGCGATGCCTCTGGAAGAACCGTACGCTTAAAAGATGTAGCTACGATTTCAGATCGTTTTTCCGAAACTCCGAATGCGACCTACTACAATAGCGATTTGGCGGTAAATATCACCATTACAAGTACGAATACCGAAGATTTGATCGGGTCGGCCGAGAACGTAAAGGAATACATAGAGGAATTCAATCAAAAATATAACAATGTTGAGCTGAACGTTGTAAGTGATCTATCGACGACCTTGACCCAAAGAACCCAATTGCTCACTGAAAATGCGGTAATGGGTATGATTTTGGTATTACTGTTTTTATCATTGTTCTTGAATACAAGACTTGCTTTCTGGGTTGCTTTTGGTCTGCCGGTCGCCTTCTTGGGGATGTTCGTATTTGCACCAATGCTAAATGTTACCATCAATGTATTGTCTTTATTCGGAATGATAATAGTCATCGGTATCCTAGTAGATGACGGTATCGTCATAGCAGAGAATATTTACCAACACTATGAAAAGGGTAAGAGCCCCATTCAAGCGGCTGTTGATGGTACAATGGAAGTAATTCCACCCATCGTTTCGGCAATCATCACTACGATTCTTGCTTTTTCGATATTTCTATTTTTAGATGGTCGTATAGGGGATTTTTTTGGTGAGGTATCGGTAATTGTAATCCTCACCTTGGTAGTCTCACTTGTAGAAGCACTGATCATACTACCAGCCCACTTAGCACACTCAAAGGCATTAAGTCAGCAAAGTGATGGGCCAAAATCAAAAATTGGCCAAGTGTTTGCCAAACTAAGGGTAGTCAATAAGGCAGGGGACCAGTTTATGGGTTGGATGCGTGATAAACTGTATAGCCCGGCCCTAAAATTCACGTTGGACTACAAGTTATTGACATTTGCCCTGTTCATAATGGCCTTGATGTTGACCTTTGGATCTATTGGTGGGGGAATTATCAGAACCGCTTTCTTTCCCAGAATTGCAAGTGACCGTATCGCGGTCGAGCTACTAATGCCTAATGGGACCAATGAAAAAGTTACGGATTCCATCATCAGTCTGATAGAGGAAAAAGCGGTATTGGTCAATGAAGAGTTGACCGAAGAATATTTGCAAGGGGCCGATAAGATGCTTTTTAAGAATATGATTAAGAATGTGGGTCCTGGTTCTTCAACGGCCACTCTGGTAATTAATTTACTGCCGGGTGAAGAGCGACCTGATGCCATTCGCTCAGATTTGGTCACCACTCGCCTACGCGAATTAGTTGGCCCAGTAGTTGGGGTAGAAAGTCTGATATACGGCTCAGGGGGTAATTTCGGGGGTGATCCCGTGTCCGTTTCATTACTCGGAAATAATATCTCGGAACTTAAGGCGGCCAAAAAAGAGCTAAAAGCGGCATTGTTAAGCAATGACTTATTGAAGGATGTGGCCGATAACGACCCTGCGGGAATTAAGGAAATTCAGTTAGATCTAAAAGAGAACGCCTATCTTTTAGGGCTAGACCTGCGTACCGTGATGAACCAAGTAAGGGCAGGGTTTTTCGGGGTTCAGGCACAACGCTTTCAACGGGGCCAGGATGAAATCAGGGTTTGGGTTCGATATGACCGGGAAAATAGGTCATCGATCATTGATTTAGATGAAATGCGAATCGCTACCGCTTCAGGGGCTAGGGTGCCACTTAAAGAAATTGCAACCTACAGTATTTCTAGGGGTGACGTTGCCATCAATCATTTGGAAGGGCAGCGCGAAATTCGGATAAGTGCCGATTTGAAAGATGCCGAAACCACCAGTGCACCTGATATCTTAACTTGGATACGGAGTGAGATTATGCCCGATATACAGTCAAAATACCCAACCGTCACCGCCTCATATGAAGGTCAGAACAGGGAACGTAACAAGTTGACCGATTCATTGAATTTCGTTGGTTTGGCCGTACTTTTTTTAATCTACCTAACCATTGCCTTCACGTTTAGAAGTTTTAGCCAACCTTTGTTGCTATTGCTATTGGTGCCTTTTAGTTTGACAGCGGTCTCTTGGGGCCATTGGATCCATGGTTTTCCGATCAACATTCTATCGATGTTGGGTATCATCGCCCTAATCGGGATTATGGTGAATGACGGTTTGGTACTGATCGGTAAGTTCAACAGTAATTTGCGGGAGGGGATGGAATTTGACAAGGCCCTCTTTGAGGCAGGTCGTTCACGTTTTAGGGCTATTTTTCTTACCTCGATCACTACAATTGCAGGTTTGGCACCCCTACTTTTGGAAAAAAGTAGGCAAGCCCAATTTTTAAAACCTATGGCCATCTCAATAGCCTATGGTATCGGTTTTGCCACGGTTTTGACTTTATTGATGTTACCGCTCTTTCTTTCATTTAGCAATAATATTAAAGTAGGTGCCAAATGGTTGAAAACCGGTAATCAAATCAGTAAAGAAGAAGTGGAACGGGCAATAAAGGAGCAAAAAGAGGAAGCCCACATGAGCGAAAGCAAAAGTACTAATCTAAATGGTCATCAACCAGGTACTTCTTACGATGATAAAAGTGAAAAAGAACTAGAGGAAATTTTATAATGCGAGTAAAAAACTTCTTAACGGCCACAATCCTTGTGGCTTTAGTGAATTCCAGCGTTGCACAAGACCAAATATTATCTAAAGAGAAAGCAGTTCAACTTACTCTTGAAAATAACTTCGGAATCATAATAGCAAGAAACAACGTCAAGGTGGCGGCCAATAATAAAAGCTTTTTGAACTCAGGCTTTTTGCCAAGCCTTATCGGTAGTGCCGGTGCAAATTACCAACGTGATGACTCTACTTTTGAGTTTCCGGGGCAATTTTTATCGGATGCCGAGGGAAATCCACTTATAGATGAGCAAACGGGTGACCCCGTTCCTAGACCGGATGCAGAGTTGAATAAAGCTGAGGCCCAACGGTATAGTGCAAGGGTAACGGCCAATTACACCCTTTTTGATGGATTGGGAAGACTGTATGACTACAAACGCTTAAAAGAAGAATATAATCTTTCAGAACTTCAAGCGAGGGAGACCATTGAAACCACAATGCTACAACTTTTTACGGTTTATTTTGAAGTGGCGCGCCTATCCGAGAATATCGGGGTACTTGAAGAGACTTTCGCCAATACCAAAAATAGACTGCAGCGGGCAGATTATAGTTTCGAATATGGTCAGACCAATAAATTGGATGTTCTAAATGCCGAGGTTGATTTGGTCAACGATAGTATCAATCTAATGAATGAAAGGCAGACGCTTCGAAATACCCAGCGCGATTTGAATCTATTATTGAATAGGGATCTGCAAGTGACCTTTGCGGTCGATACTACGGTAATATTCGCCAATCCCCTGATTTTAGAGGATTTTTTAGAGCAGGGGGAAAGCAATAACATTCGAATGTTACAGGCTGAAAAGAACATTACGATAAATGATTACAACCTAAAGGCGGGCAAATCGGTATTCTTACCAACCGTAGGATTGACAGGTTTTTATGGATGGAACCTCAATCAAAATGCACCTAGTGCTTTCTTTCCCGGGGTCAATGTAAACAATAGAAGAAACTTTGGCCTAGGGGCTACCTTAACCTGGGACCTTTTTGATGGCGGTAGTGGAATAACACAGATTAAAAATGCCAAGGTATTGCTAGAGAGTCAAGAGACCCTGGAGCAACAGATAAAACAAGAAGTAAAACGGGATATTGCGAATGCAAAAGGGAACTATAATAACCGTTTGCAGATATATCGTTTACAAGAGCAAAACGTAATTACCGCTACCAATAATTACGATCGTTCAAGCGAGCGTTACAAATTAGGCCAAATTAGTTCCGTTGAACTTAGACAGGCCCAGCTAAATCTATTGAATGCAAAAACCAGTAAAAGCCTGGCCAAGTATAACGCCAAATTGGCCGAGTTACAATTACTTCAACTCACAGGTCAATTGCTCAACGTGGACCTTTAACAATGTTCGAGTATTTTTTTCAATGTCCGTATTGTTGGGAAGAAATATCCATGCTGTTGGATACTTCCATCACGCATCAAACTTATGTTGAAGACTGCGAGGTATGCTGTAACCCCATTGAGGTAAGCCCACAGTTCGAGGCGAATGAACTGCTAAGTTTTGAGGCAAGAAATATAGAGCAGTAATTGGTTTGGCAATAACCCACATCAAACGGGTTAAGATTACTCTACCTTACGCTTCAAAAACCAAAAATCCCTTAGGCTAAAATTGATATTTATGGTATTAAAAGCCTCTTGTACCAAAATACCATTTGATGAACCACTTTCTCGGTAGGTGTATGCTAGATTTAATCTTGATTGGCCAACGGGGAAACCTATACCTCCGGTTATGGAAAAACTGTTGATGGCTTCATTGTTGACTTCGAGATAACCACTATCATAATTAAAGCCAGCCCTGAATTGAATACGCTCCCAATACCTAAAACTATCGGGGTCCTTCATATATTCCGCACCTATAGCGACAATATCTTGATCGACAAAATCACCGATATTGTCGCTTTGGTCAGTAGCGTTCCAATAACTCTTTGTGTAATCGAGATTAAAATTTAAATTCGGTAAGGGCCTAAATGCGACTCCTGTGCTCACTTCAAGGGGCAGATCAAAATTAGGGATGTCAACATCATTGGTGTTTTCAACAGTACTCGGTGCAGGCACTAAATCTATTATTTTTTGAATACTTCTATCCCTTTTTCCATTAAGGGCGGTAGGCAATTGCCATCGGGTGCCAAATGAAAACGTATTGCTGAACTTGCCTTGCAAACCTAATTCGATCCGTCCACCATTATAGACGTTTGTCTCCTCAACGGTCAACGAACTTACCCCCGCATTGATGCGCTCCGTTTCGGTAATGTTACCAAATAAGTACGAAAAGCCAATACCTGCTTTGACGTAGTCGTTGATACGATACCCGTAACTTAACTTTAAATCACTGATTCCACCCGAACCAAAAATACTACTGACAAAGCTATCAAGGGAACCTTCTATATTACTCTCAATACCCACAACTGCATACCCCACATCCGATAAGGGATTCAAAGTAAGTCCAAACCCTGAGTTTTTATCAATACTCGCGGCTATGGCAATACTTGCAATATTTCCGGCAAGCCTTCTTTCGTCATTGTTTCCACTCTCGATACGACTAAGTTCGGTTAAAATTCCAATATCAAATAGAAAATTCTTTTTTGGGATTCCTGCAAAGGCAGCTGGATTGAAGTTATTGATAAAATCCGTTGCTTCAAGGGCATATCCCCCTTTACCTAAGGCATTGTTTTTACCTATGTTGGAATTGGTTCTGACCCCAAGTCCGAATAAGGAATACGGGGACCCCGTAAGGTTGTTTAACTGCGCAAGCGTGCCTAATGGCATTAAAACCAGGGCTATAGGTACAATCCAGTTTTTTCTAATCTTCATATATGGCATAAGTGATTATCAGTTTCGCTTCTGAATCCTCGGTGTTTTCACCATTTATGAGAATGCGATTTATAGAATCATTGAAGTTGTTCGGAAAGATGACCAATGCATCTTGAATTATAGGTGATTCGGCAAGCTTGCGGTCTACATAGATGCCCAACTGGATCTCATAAAAGATTTCATTGAATTCAATGTCATTTTGGTTTGTTACGGCGAACACATCGCCGTTGCCATTGGCCAGTGTTTCGGTGATAACGTTATTCCTATCAACGATGGTAACATTTAAAGAATCACGAATGGGCAACATATCGTCAAACGAGTTTTGTGGTGGTGTGAGCTGCAACACGGCACTCAATACCGTTCCGTTACCGGGTATTTCACCTATTTCCCTAATAGTTGGAAACACTATTCGTGTTGCAAAACCTATACCCGATTGTATATAGCTGACATTATCGCTCTCGGTGGATTTGAGGTTGATTTCTTGATCGGTGAGTTGTGAAAGAACCGTTTCTGAAACATCACTTTCGATATTGTTGAATGCCCTGGGTACACCAATATTTTGGTTTATAAAAAGGTCAAAGGTGCCTTCTTCTTCATCAAACTCCTCCGGTATGGAATAAAAGAAACGCAAATAGCTATTCTCCATATTTCTTGAAAAACCTATAATGGATGCATCTTCGTTTTTCCCAGGCACTAGGGTAAAACCTTTAAAAAGTTCCCTTAACTCATCATCTTCATTGATCTCATTTTCTTGTATTAAGTCGAATATTTCTTGACCGAATCCCGTAGGAATTGAAATGTGTAATGAATCTTCATCAATAGGTTCAGGAAAATAGTTTCTCGAGGTGACGGGTATGCTGTCAAATTTTAATGTACTGGTGTTATAGAAAAAACCTTCTTCAGGTTCTAAATCTTCCAGAATTTGATGCACATTGATTTGCGAAAGCCGTGTAGTGTCATTGTAAAAATAACGGTCATAGCCTAAAATAAGGGCAATACTGTCTAATTCGGCATCATCAGGCAAGCTATAATTGGTCGTGGACAATTCAAAATAAGGCTGACTCGATACCGTTCCAAATACCGAATCAATGTACCTGCCAACCAATAACCGACCAGAACTTGAACTATTGATACTATCAAATTTGAACGTCGATAATTCAACCGTAAAGGTGTCAATGGTAATCACCCTTACATCAGAATCGGTAAATTCTTGACCTACTTCAAGTGCCGCTCGTTCCCTATCTTCTACCGAACAGGATATATACAGCATTAGAGCAAATAGCACACCCAGAAAGCTTCTCATATTCTACTATTTGAAGACAAATTAATGCCAACGCATACTTGAATTGAAGTATGATATACCTATAGGCCTTAGATATAGACCAAACAAATCATTCTGTCTATGAATAATGACATACGTACTTGTCGATTAAATGTCGTGTCTAGTATAGGTAGTTGCACCATTGGTATATTATTTTTCCAAGGCCTTGTTTCCACTGGTATTTTTAGGCAAAAGTTACTAATTGGATAAACTTGTCTTAAGCGTGTTGTTGTGCTATTTTATAACAGAAGGGGGTATGGCCCAAAAAATGGAAAAATCAGGCTTTACAACTTTTCAATACGATATGGTGCCTGAAGTTGGTGAAGCCAGTTGGAACCAATATTCGGTTGCCTTTAACAAAAGCTTATTTTCTTTTAAAAGACAGGAATTAGTATTCGTGGCCGGTTATCGGAATACCACGTACGATTTTTTTGAAACGGCGATTCCATCGGTAACCAAAGCCTTTGGAGAAATACATCTAATAACCGGAGGTTTTTTTTACCGTCATGATCTTCAAAGAAATTGGGGGTTTGAAGTCACATTCTCACCTGTAATCTCATCTACGCTTGACAGCGGTATTAGTGGGGCAGACTTTCAATATGGGGGCAATGCCAACATACACAAAACATGGAATACCAATGATGGTAAAGTGACGGCACTTAAACTAGGGGCCGGTTATGGCACTGCGCTCGGGCAACCGAGATTTTATCCTGTTTTTTCATTTATGACCACATTCAATCGATGGTCCCTTGAATTGGGCTTTCCGGGGAGTTCGATTACCTATGACATCACCCCAAGGCATGATTTGTGTCTAAATGCCGAATACCTTGGGTCGTACGCCAATATCCAAAATGGCTTACCAATAGGTCAAGAAGTCTATAACGATAGCAAATTGGAATACGAGGCAATAGCTCTTGGTGTTACGCATAAATACAGGTTGCAACCCAATTTTACCTCGGTATTACGCATGGGCTATTTGATGGATAACAATCTTAGGCTTCTGAGCGGGAATGAGCAGCAACTAAATGAATTTAACACTTCGGAATCCATATACTTTTCAATGGGATTAATACTAAATTTTAACAATTAGAGCGATGAATATGAAAAACGAGTTCATGAAAAAGAATCAAACTGCCTTTATGCGATTGCCGATGATCGCAACGCTATTTTTACTGTTGTTCGTCAGCTGTTCAAGTGATGATGATGAAGAGGAATTGGGTAATTGGATAGACCGCTCCGTTCTTGATGGTACCCCTAGGGGTAGTGCCGTTTCTTTTACGATAGGCAATAACGGATATATGGGTACGGGATATGATGGCGATGACTATCTTAACGATTTTTGGGTATACGATATCGAAGGAAATTTTTGGAGGCAATTGGCAGATTTGCCAGCGGTGGGAAGAAGCGCTGCCGTTGGTTTTGCCTTGAACGAATCAGGATATATAGGACTGGGTTTTGACGGTGATGACGAACTGGGGGATTTCTATAGGTATAACCTTGCATCCAACACATGGGTTCGTATTGCTGATTTTGCAGGTGCCCCACGAAGGGGGGCCATTGCCTTTAACTCGACAACCAATGGATATGTCGGTACGGGTTATGATGGTGATAATGACCGGAAGGATTTTTGGAAGTATAATCCAACAACCGACAGTTGGGAAGAGCTTATAGGCTTCGGTGGCACCAAAAGAAGGGATGCAACTACCTTTGCCATTGGTGACAAAGTGTACGTCGGTACCGGGGAATCCAATGGTTTGGATCAAGTGGATTTTTGGGAATTCGATACTACTTCGGAAACGTGGACCGCACTTCTTGATTTGGATGATGATGACGATTATCGAATTTCAAGAAGTAACGCAGTCGGTTTTACCATTGGTGGATTGGGGTATTTTGCATGCGGTGAACGTGGAATCAACACGGTATCCTCGGTATGGGAATACAACCCCAATACGGATCTCTGGGAAGAAAAAACAGAATATGAGGGGGTTTCAAGACAAGGTGCCGTTAGTTTTTCTAACGGGGCACGGGCCTTTGTAGCCTTAGGCAATAGTGGAAATCTATTTCTCGATGACAACCGAGAGTTCTTTCCGTTTGAAGAAGAGGAAGAAGATGATTAATAACGAACCAGTTTCCTTATGTTGAGCCAAGCCAAATATATTGTAATAAGCATTTGCATGGTGCTACTGATTATTTTCCTCGGGTTTTTTATGGTGGAGAACGATGCCACCGATGTTAAAAAAAACGATGCTATTTATGAATTGGTTTCGGCAAAAGAAGATTCAGGGGGGTGGTCATATAAAATATTCTATCGTCGGCAATTATTGATAAAACAAGAATACATACCTGCGGTAAGAGGAAAACAGTTGTTTTCATCAAAGAAAGATGCGGAAAAGGTTGGAAAACTTGTAATCGATAAGTTAAAAAGTAATCGTTCGCCAACGATTACAATAGTCGATTTACAAAACTATCGTGTTAAATTTGAAGAATAACTGGCTTCATATCGTATCGCTGGGTAGAAGCAAAATGAAGAAATCTTTGAAAATTAAGGAATTTTGGATTCATATAATTGCATGGGTCTGTATCGCAACGTTTCCATTATTTGTGTCCATATCACTTTTTCAAGAGTATGAGCCTGGGATGTTTTTAAGGATAAGTTTTCCTCCCTTGTTGTTCTATATGAATTACAGCTTGCTAGTACCAAAACTTTTGTTGAAGAAAAAGATGGTGGCCTATGTAGGTACCTCTATATTGTTCTTGGTGTTTTTTATCCTTTTGGTGAATCAAGTCAATTTCTTTTTCCCTGTAAGGGGTTTTGGAGAGATTCAAAATTTGTTGGGCGAAGACCAGCTACGGCCGATTCAGTATTTTTCTGCCACATTTATTTCATTGGCCTTTTTCTTATTGGGTGGGCTTATGAAGTTAATCAAGGATTTTTATAATAGGGATAAAGTCCAGAAGGAAATTGAGGTACAACGTGCGGAAACGGAATTGGAGTTTTTAAAGGCACAATTGAACCCCCATTTTTTATTCAATTCCCTGAACAGTGTATACTCCTTGGTCCGCAATCAGTCAAAAGAGGCCCCCGAAGCGGTAATAACCTTGTCGGAATTGATGCGGTATATGCTCTATGAGGCAAACCAAAATAAAGTATCCTTAGAAAAGGAAATTGAGTATATCAAGAATTATGTGTGTCTGCAAAGACTCCGTATTTCAGACAGTCAGAACGTTAAATTATTGATCAAAGGGGATTATTCCGATAAAATGATTGCCCCTCTTTTGCTCATCACCTTTATTGAGAATGCCTTCAAATACGGAACGGATTTTAAGGGTAAGACCAAGGTTGAGATTAAAATAGAGATCAATGGGGATCATCTACATTTTAGGACATGTAATTTAATTGGGCTTCAAAGAAAAGATGAGCCTAATTCAGGGATTGGCCTTAAAAACGTTGAGAATCGGTTGGATTATCTTTACCCGAAGGCCCATGCCTTGGATGTACAAGAATTTAACGGGGAATATATAGTCGATTTGCATATCACCTTGGTTTAAGTCGTGTCGGGAGCATTGTGATTCGAAATGTATGGATACGTGTAGGAATTTAAAGCGAAATAAATGAAGTGTATTATAGTTGATGACGAACCCCTTGCAATAAGTGTCTTGAACTCTTATTGTGATGATATCGCTTTTTTAGAGGTTATGGGGGTGTTTACCAATCCCTTGGAGGCCATGGACTTTTTGGTCACACAACAAATCGATTTGGTATTTTCTGATATCGAAATGCCCCAAATAAACGGTCTAGAGTTCATAAGAACCTTAGAGAACAAACCTCTTTTCGTATTTACCACGGCATATCAGAAATACGCTATTGATGGTTTCGAACTAAACGCCGTCGATTACTTGGTCAAACCAATTCCATTTGTGCGTTTTGTGAAAGCCGTGAATAGGGCAAAAGAAACCTATGAATTAAAGAATAGAAAAGATGAAAGTAACAACGTCGTTTCCGCTGGGGGTGATAATGCTGCCAAAGATGATTTTATGTTCGTTAAATCAGAGTATGGAAACATAAAGATTGAATTTGAGAACATTAAATATGTGCAGGGGCTAAAGGACTATTTGAAGATTCATATCAAAGGTCCTTCCAATAAGCCCATTTTAACCTTAATGAGTTTTAAGGAGATGGAAACGAAGATTCCGCAAAATCAATTTTTAAGGGTGCATCGTTCTTTTATTGTAAACCTGAATTATATTGATTCCATTCAAAGAAGTAAAATCGTGATTGACGATATTCGAATTCCTATCGGTGAAAGCTACAAAAGTGAATTTCTAAAAAGGGTAGGCCTTTAAGGCCCGGGCTTCGATTTTGCTTTTACGATGTTCAAGTAGATACTTCGGCACCAAATGCTAAAAGACCGTTACGATAAAAAGTAACGGTCTTTTATTTCACCTTAGCTTAACTAAGACAACAATTAAAAACTATGAAAAAATAAACACTTTCTTCAAGCATTTTCTATTTGAGAAACGGAGTAATGATTTCTACCATTCCGTTAAACCGATTTAAAGTGCCTCTCAATACTTTTACATCCCTTGACAAATTGAAATTCCGTAAGAAATCAATCGGCAATTACGATAGTTGAAATTATGTGGTTTTATTAAAATGAAAAAAAAAGATATATCAAATGTCAAATTTTATCTTCGAAACCAGTAAACCAATCTACAAGTACTTTGAGCGACCTGTTTTTAGCGCTAAAATTGTATGACCCGCACCACTTTTTAGGGTATTGTTACAGCGACGGTACCCTGCCGCTTCACAGAAGGAATCCAAAAAACATGTTCGTATAGACATTTCAAGGGTTGGTCGATTTTAGTTGATGTTCAGGCTGTTATCAAATAGTTTTGGCTAAAAATAGGCTTATGGACCGTCTTTGAGGTAAAATCCAAATTACTGAGGGTAAGGTAGGGTGCAAAAGTCAAAACGTAATTATAGCATGACAATACATACTAATTTTTTTCTAGCGATCCTTAGTTTGATGTTAGCGCAATCCGCTTTATCCCAAACGGATCTGTCCGCAGCACAAATGGCGGCATATCAAGATAAATTGATGTTCGAAGCACTTAATTTAACAGAAGAACAGCAAGCCGGCGTTTCAAGGATAAATTTGAAATATTCAAAAAAGCAGAAGGCACTTATGGATGAACCCGGTTCGATGTTTGGCAAGATAGGCGATATAAAAAGAATCAAGAAAGCGAAGAACGCCGAGCTTGAAGCGGTCTTGACGGCTGCCCAATTTGAGAAGTATGAAGATGATATAGCCCCAAAGATCAAAAGCTATATGAAGGCAAATATGAAAAGCTAAACGATGAAGGGAAAGTATAGTATCCTTTTGGGCGTCTTATTTATAACCTCGGGCATTTTAGCCTTCACGTTTTTAAATAGGAAAGAGGATCCCGCTACAACGGAGGCAGAATCCGAACCGGTCGATCTTGAGGTAAAGACCCAGCTTGTAGAGTTAATCGATATTCCCTACCGTATTCAAGCGACAGGGACCTTGCAAGCCGCCGAAAAAATTGAATTATTCAGTGAAGTACAGGGAATTCTTGAAAAAACAGCCACCCCATTTAAAATGGGCAACAAGTTTAAAAAAGGACAAGTTTTAATTGCATTGGATAGTAAGGAACATGAAGCCCAAATAAAGTCAAGTAGAAGTGATCTTATGAACCAGATTGCCGCAATGTTACCTGATATGGAGATGGACTATCCCAATGGTTTTCGAAAATGGGAAGTGTATTTAGAAGGTTTGAACGTAAACCAACGTACGCCAACATTACCAGTGTTTAGTTCAAATGAAGAGAAGTTGTTCGTATCGGGCAAGAATATTTACAATACGTATTTCAATATCAAAAACGGCGAGGAACGCCTAAACAAATATACACTGAGGGCCCCCTTTGACGGTATTGTTACCGAATCAAATGTACGGGTGGGTACCTTGATACGCAGTGGCCAAAAAATCGGCGAGTTTGTCGATGATTCGAGGTTTGAATTGCAACTTTCAGTACCGGCATCCGAAAACCGGTATTTGAAAAGGGGTATTGCCGTCGATTTGAATACCGTTGATGGGTTGACATCTTTTAGCGGAAACATTACCAGGATCAATGGAAAGATAAACCAAGACACCCAAAGTATCGCTATTGTTGTTGAGGTCGATCATAATGATTTGAAAGACGGTGAATATCTTCTGGCTAAAATTGAAGGCGATGAATTGGTCGATGTCTTTAGCTTGGACAATTCATTGATCCTAGAAAACAATCATGTATATGCAATTGAGAACGAAAAGCTGCAATTGGTGCCTGTGGAGATCCTCAATTATCAGGGCGATATGGTTATCGTCAAGGGCTTGAAGAACGGTATGCTGTTAGTAGGTGAAAAAATCGCTAATGCCTATCCAGGAATGCCAGTTAAGCCCGTTAAGGGTTGATATGATTTGTTTTCACTCAAACCGAAACGAATAAGCTTCCCATATCCGGAGTATTGAAAAGCGCATCTCACTTTATCGACGCCTATTTATGAAGAAATTTCTAGCATATTTTATCAAGTATCCGGTCGCGGTGAACATTTTCATCGTTGGATTTTTGATTTTTGGTTTCTTGGGTTATCAAAAAATGAACTCCTCTTTTTTTCCTTTGGCAAATGCCAAAACAATTCAAATTTCGGTCACCTATCCCGGTGCTTCCCCAGAAGAAGTGGAAGAAGGCATAATCGAGAAGATTGAACGAAACCTAAAAGGTGTTACTGGCATTGATCGGGTAAGTTCGGTATCCCAAGAAGATAGGGGTACTGTGACCATTGAAACACTGTCTGGCTTTGATGTCAACCTGATATTGGATGAAGTGAAGAATGAAGTGGATAGAATACCCTCTTTCCCCACCGATATCGAACCCCCTGTAATAGAAACGATAAAACCCACACGGCCTGCTATTTCATTTATAGTTACTGGTGATGACATTCCACTTCGTATCTTAAAAGGGCATGCGCAAGAGATCGAGAATGATTTATTGCGTATTGACGGTATTTCGCAAATCGCGCTAAAGGGATTTCCTGAAGAGGAAATTGAGATAGCCATCTCAGAATCCAAATTGAGAAGTTATCAGTTGACTTTTGAAGATGTGGCCAAATCCATTGCTGATGCGAATATCATTATTTCAGCAGGTTCTATAAGAACGAAAGACGAAGAGTTTTTGATTCGGGCCAATAACAAAGGTTATTATGCTGGTAAACTTGATGATATCGTGGTGAAATCATCTGCCGATGGTTCAAAAGTATATTTAAGGAATATTGCCACACTTCGCGATGCCTTTAACGAAAGTCCCAATAGGCTCTTTTATAACGGTAAACAGGCTGTTCAAATTGATTTGAACAACACCAATACGGAAGACCTGATAGGTAGTGTTGATAGTGTTAAAAACTATATCGAGGTTTTTAATGCCTCTCACGATAATATCGAGTTGAAGGCTATCTTTAATACCGCGGATGCCATTCAAGATAGAATTTCTTTGTTGCTTGAAAATGCCATAATCGGAATGGTTCTCGTATTGGTCTTATTATCTTTTTTCTTAAGGCCAAGCGTTGCATTTTGGGTGGCTTTCGGGTTGCCTATTTCATTTTTTGGCATGTTTATCCTATTACCACAGTATGGGGTTACGTTGAACATGTTGTCAATGTTCGGAATGATTTTGGTCATCGGAATTTTGGTCGATGATGGTATCGTGATCGCCGAGAATATTTATAGTAGGCGCGAACAAGGGGAATCACCGATAAAGGCGGCCGTCAACGGTACTTTAGAAGTATTGAAGCCTATACTTTCAGCAATTGCAACTACCATATTGGCATTCTCGGTATTCTTCTTTTTAGACGGACAGGTGGGCGAGTTCTTTGGTGATATTGCTATTGTCGTCACCCTCACATTATTGGTATCCCTTATTGAGGCACTATTGATTTTGCCCGCTCACCTAGCACATTCGAAGGATATAAAGAATATCAAGAAAGTCAGTAAGTTCAATCAATATGGTGAAAAATTCATGGACTTCTTACGGGATAAAGTGTACAGTCCGGTATATAAAAAGTGTCTACAACATAAGTTCTTGTCATTTTCGGTAGTACTCTTTTTATTTATCATCACCATAGGTGCCTTCACCAGTGGCCTTATCAAACTATCGTTTTTTCCGACAACGGCAAGCGATCAGATCGTGGCGACCATCAATACTCCCCAGGGCACTAGTGAACGTATTACGGATTCCATTGCTTCGCATGTTGAAAGTGCTATATGGAGGGTCAATGAGGCGTTGGGCCCCAATGAATTAAATGGGCCGCATATTATTGGAACCGTCAAAAGCATAGGCCCGATCAGTTCATCAAGTAGTATTACGGTGAACCTCTCACCAAGTGAGACAAGGGCTATATCTTCAGTCGAAATTACGGATAGGATAAGGTCTACCGTAGGGGTGATTCCCTTGCTTGAAAAACTGTCCTTCAATTCAGGGGCCAATGTTGGGGGCGCACCTATTTCAGTATCCTTACAAGGAAAGGACATAACCCGAATAAATGCAGCAAAAGAAATGGTTTTCGCCGAGTTGAAACAAAACCCTGATGTTAAGGATATCACCGATTCCAGTCCAAAGGGAATCAAAGAGATTAAGTTGACATTAAAGGAAAACGCGACGCTTCTTGGCCTTACCTATAGTAGTTTAATGCAACAGGTGCGAAGTGCATTTTTTGGTAATGAGGTACAACGGGTACAACGCGGGCAAGACGAGGTGAAAATATGGGTGCGCTATGAGAAAGAAAATAGGGCCACTATCAATGACATCAATACCATTGAGATTCAGACCCAAAACGGACGTGTGCCACTGTCTCAAGTAGCTTCGTATACCATAGAACGGGGTGAGGTGGCCATTAACCACTTAGACGGAATTCGAGAGGTCACCGTAGAAGCCGATATTGCGAACCCTAAGGTAAGTTCTGCTGAGATCATGCAAGATATGGGTACTAGGGTCGCTGATATGATTGAAGCCAAGTATCCTGGGGTTACGGTTTCAGCAGAAGGACAAAACCGTGAGGCAGGCAAAATAGCGGATTCTGCGGCCGCGGTTTTTCCTGCCATTATATTTTTAATCTATGTGGTAATCGTTTTTACCTTTCGCTCTTTTAGCCAGCCCTTCATTTTATTGGCACTAATTCCCTTCACGATTATAGGGGTCGCTTGGGGCCATTACCTTCACGGATTCTCTATGAGCATACTTTCATATTTGGGAATAGTTGGGCTTATCGGTATTGTGGTCAATGACGGTCTTGTCTTTACCAATAAGTTCAATTCGTTCTTAAAAGAAGGCCTGCCCTTTGACCAAGCACTTTATGAGACCGGGCGGGCACGTTTCAGGGCGATTTTTTTAACCTCGATCACAACGATTGCAGGGCTGGCCCCATTGATGTTAGAGCGTAGTCTACAAGCGCAATTTTTGATACCAATGGCCATAGCTATTTCTTACGGAATTGCCATAGCCACGTTATTGACCCTATTTCTATTACCCATATTCCTTTCTTTTTCGAACACCGTTAAAGTCTATCTAAGGTATTTGACAACCGGAAAAAAACCAACCAGGGAACAAGTTGAACGCGCTATTATTGAGCAAAAAGTCGAGCATGAAGAATTTTAAGAAATTAGGGCTGCTAGTAATCGGGTTACTGGCCACTGAGGGTTCATCGCAAAGTATGCTGACCGTTGCCGATGCCATAAAAATCGCCATCGAAAGCAACTATGACGTGCGTATTGCCAAAAATGATACCGAGATAGCAGCTGTAGAGAATAGCCTGTTGAATAGCGGCTATCTACCAAGTGTATCTGCATCTGGAAATATCAGCTACTCAGATGAGACCCAAAATGTTGTTTTCTCTGATGGCTCTTTGACCGAAGTCGATGATGCCGTTACCGAGTCATATAATGCCTCAGTAACCACGGAGTATACCATTTTTGATGGTTTAGAACGAAAATTCAACGTCAGAAAAAACGCAGAAAATTTAAATTATACCAAGTTGCAAGAACGTCAGCTGATTGAAAACACGGTTGTCAGCATTTATGAGACCTATTACAATGTAGCATATCAAGCACAAGTGGTCCAAAATTTGGCATTGATTATGACCAATTCAAAAGATCGTCTGGAGCGTAGTAAGAAAAAACTAAAATATGGTCAAGCCACAAAGCTTGATCAATTGAATGCCCAAGTTGATTTGAACAATGATAGCATTTCTTATGCTTCTGCCTATAAGGATTTTAAAAATGCCAAACGCAATCTGAACCTGCTGTTGGGGCGTGAGGTGACGGTGCCTTTTGAAATAGACACGATCGTTACATTTTCGGCCCTATTGAATCAAGGTGAAGTGTTGTCAAGTGCAAACGAGAACAATATAAGTGCTTTATTGAACCGAAAAAATGTACTGCTGAGCGAATTGGATATTAAGATCAATAAAGCGAAGTACCTACCGAAAATAAATGGCAGTGCCAGTTATAATTGGAATGAAAGCCAAAACCCAATAACCTCTTTTGCACTCGAAAATGAAACATATGGAATAAATTTGGGTTTGGGCCTCACATGGAACCTTTTTGATGGCGGAGCTACGAAAACCCGCATAAAGACCTCGAAAATCACAAAAGCGAACCGGCAGATAGAACTATACAAAGCTGGGGAAGAATTGAAGACCGAAGTATACAATGCCTATGAAGACTATCAAAACAAACAGTTTGCCATAAAGGCCGAGGCTAATAATGTATTGACCAACCAACTTAACTTTAACCGTACAAAAAAGCAGTTTGGCCTGGGCCAGATCGCTGCTGTTGAATATAGGCAAGCACAGATCAACTTATTCAATGCACTTAATAACGCTGCCAAGGCCAAATACGACCTAAAGATTGCAGAAATAAACTTACTGCAGTTGGCAGGAAAACTGGTTGATTGAACCAAGTGTCCGTCAAAAAAGATATACGCCAAACCTGACTGTTTTGATAGTGATGGTTATTTCTGGTTAGAACATTTTTTAAGTAAATCCCTCAACGCATTAATTCTTCCATCAGGCTTTATCTAGAAGTCGGTTTGTTCAGGTTGGTAAAGCGAAATAGGTTTAGTAGTAAAATTTTATTGTTTGGTATACACAACTAAGACCCTAGTATATAATACTGGCAAGTATGCTGAATACCACTTTATTTTGGTGTAAAAAATGGACTACATGCCAAATAATAAGGTTTTTTGCCGAATGTTCTTGACCGTATTCCTTTTGGTGCATACCGTATCATTTGCCCAACAAAAATATACCATTAGCGGAACGATATCGGAAAGTATTGGCGGCGAGACCTTAATCGGGGTGACCGTCGCACTTCCAGAACTTGGTTCTGGTGTGGTGACCAATGAATATGGGTTTTATTCCATTACACTTCCTGAAGGAAACCATAAACTTACCCTGAGTTATATGGGTTTCAAGTCCATCATAAAAGAAGTATCGCTTGTTGAAAATATAAAACTGGATTTTACCATGGTGGAAGAGGCAAGCCAATTGGATGAAGTCGTGGTCTTGCAAGATGTGGAGAAAACCAACATTCGAAAGCCCCAAATGAGTGTAAATACCCTAACAGCGGCTAGTATTAAAAGAATACCGGCCGTTCTGGGCGAGCCCGATGTCATTAAATCCATTCTTTTGTTGCCGGGTGTAAGTAATGCAGGTGAGGGCGCCTCAGGCTTTAACGTGCGTGGGGGTGCCGCCGATCAAAACCTTATCCTTCTCGATGAGGCCATAGTATTTAATTCATCACATCTGTTTGGTTTCTTTTCCGTATTCAATACAGATGCCATAAAGGACGTTAAGTTATATAAAGGGGGTATTCCCGCGCGCTATGGAGGTCGACTTTCATCCGTTCTTGATATTTACCAGCGTGAGGGAAATAAGAATGCATTCAAAATGAATGGCGGTATCGGTGCCATATCGAGTAGATTGTTGGCAGAAGGCCCGATTGATCAAGGTAGGGGCTCTTTTTTGTTTGCAGGTAGGGCTTCTTACGTGCATTTATTCTTGGCTTTGGCTGACAATGACAATACGGCCTCCTTTTACGATTTGAACACCAAATTGAGTTATGGGCTCAACGATAACAACAATATTTTTCTATCAGGGTATTTTGGAAGGGACAACTTTGGCATTGGCGATAGCTTTCTGAATACGTATGGAAACACAGTGGCAAATTTCAGATGGAACCACCTGTTCTCTGAAAAATTGTTCTCGAATCTCTCATTGATCTACTCAGATTATTTTTATGGATTGGAGTTGGATGTCAGGGGGTTTGAGTGGGAATCCCATATTGTCAACTTCAACCTAAAGTATGATTTTAAACATTACATCACCAATAATTTAAAGCTAGACTACGGCCTCAACAATATCTATTACAATTTTAAACCGGGTGAGATACAACCCAATAGTGAAGATTCAGGCATTATTGCTGAAGAACTGACCAATAAATATGCAAATGAATTTGCTGCCTATATCGATGCAGAACATAAATTATCAAAAAACCTGACGCTGCGGTATGGTCTGCGATGGAGTCATTTTACACGTTTCGGACAAGATGAACTCAATATTTATGAAAACGATAGTCCAGTGGTTTTTAACCAAGACTTTCAAATATATCAAGAAGCGGAGCCCATAGGTGTTGCTAATTTTGATCGTAGTGAAACTTTGGCCACCTTTAACAATTTTGAACCTAGAATGGCCCTTTCGTACGTATTGAACGATAAAAGCTCGGTAAAGGTCAGCTATAACCGCATGGCGCAATACTTACATTTACTTTCGAATACGAACTCACCCACCCCGTTGGATGTTTGGGCACCCAGTGGACCTTTTATCGAACCCCAACTTCTGGATCAATATGCCTTAGGGTATTATCGCGAACTTTTTGACGGAAGGTTTTCTTTGGAATCGGAAGTGTTTTATAAAGACATTGATAATCGAATCGACTACATAGATGGCGCTGACCTTATTGCAAATGATGCGATAGAACAAGTCATTTTACCTGGTGAGGCAAGGGCGTACGGTCTCGAGTTGTTGTTTCGAAAAAATACAGGTCGTTTAAGGGGTTGGCTTGCATATACCTGGTCACGTTCTGAACAACGTACCCCCGGGCGAAACGAAAGTGAACCCGGTATCAATAACGGCGAATGGTATTTTACGCCCTTTGATAAAACCCATGATTTCTCGGTCAATGCATCTTATGAACTCAATGACAAATGGTCGTTCAATGCCAACTTTATTTTTCAAACGGGGCAGCCCACCAATTACCCAATTGGTCAGGTAGAACAGCTAGGGTTGACCGTGCCAATTTACGGTGACCGTAATACCGAACGTTTGCCCGATTATCACAGATTGGATATTTCGGCGACATTGACACCGCGCAAGAATAAAGGCCGAAAATTGAAGACAGAATGGAATTTCGGGTTTTATAATCTTTATAACCGTATGAATGCCGCCAGTATCACTTTTGAAGAGAATCGAGAGACCGGTCAAAATGAGGCGCTTCGCACTTCAATTTTCGGTATTGTTCCATCTATCAGTTATAACTTCAAATTCTAAACCTTTGAGAAAATATATATATCTATACGTTTTGTTTTTAGCCCTGGTCTCATGTCAAGATGTTATTGAGGTAGAGACACCTACGGGTGAGGTACGCTTAAACATCGATGCCCATTTCAGGGTCTATTCAGAAGAGCGGATTACCGGAAAGGTCATTCTAACGGAGACCGCTAATTTCTTTGAAGACGAAATACCCAAGGTTTCGGGGGCGACGGTATTCGTTACTGACAAGACCACAGGGGATGTTTATGAATTTTTGGAAACGGGTTTCGGTACGGGTGTTTATGAAGCGCAAGACCTAGGTTTTTTGAATGACTTTGAAACGACCTTCGAGTTGACCGTTGTAAATAATGAAGACAGCTATGTCGCTGAGGCCAATTTGATTCCAACAGTTCCCATTGACCGTATAGCACAGGGTGATTTACAGGTTTTTAGCGATGAGGATTTAGAACTTATCGTGTTCATTACAGATACTCCGAACGAGGTAAACTATTATCTGTTTGATTTTGGCTTTGACCTTTACGAGCCCATTGATGATCGTTTTTTTGATGGAAACACTTTTGAGTTTTCGTTTTTGTACACCGAAGATGATGAAGTCGACCTGCAACCCGGTGATGTGGTTACCATTACCAATGATGGGGTTGACAAACAATTTTATGATTATATCGAATTACTGTTAGAACAAACGCAAGGTGGCGGGCCCTTCGCGACTGCCCCTGCCACTGTTAGGGGTAATTTTATAAATACCGTCGACAATGCTAATTATGCCTTAGGGTATTTTCGAATTTCAGGGGCCAGTGCGCTGACTTTTACCATTCAAGAACGCTAAAGTCGTTTGATTCATGGTGAAAATGGTATACCTTTAACTTAGACGATATTTGGTGAGGCAGCCTACAATATTGAATTTCTGAATGTTAAAAATCGTATCCCTGTTTTATTTGGGGGAGTTGACGTTTTTGTAAACGCCAGGTGTTGGGTATCTTTAAGGTAAAATTTAGATTACCTGCCGCTATGAAAAAGAACCTGGGTCAAAATCTCGCACTACTCTTTTTACTATTCTTTGTTGCCTGTTCTGAAGACGATAACATTGTCGAACAGCCCTCTGTCTCCGATATTTTTGCGACCGTTGATATCCAATTAAATCCTACGGGATATGCCCCCTTGACCGCAATGGTCAATCTAACGACCCTAGAAAATGTTGGATTGGAATTTACGGTGGTCGGTAAAAACGGCAGTGCCTCATCGATTACCCGAAGGTTGGAGCAACGTGGTGACACTTTCCAGTTTGGAATATTAGGACTGTATGCGGATTATGCCAATAAAGTGGAGATAAAAGCTTTGGATGTTTCTGGAAATATCTTGGAAACCCAAGAATTTGCGGTGCAAACTGGCAGTTTGATAGCTGATATGCCACAAATTACGATAGATGTGCCTTCCAATTCAAATGTTCCTGAGTTCAACTTCGTCAACTATTTTGGATTTAGCCAGGCCTTTCGGCCCCAACGCCCATTTATATTCGATCAGTTCGGTGAAATACGATGGTATTTAAATTTCTCGTCACATCCCCAATTGAACAACCTGTTCTATGATAATGGAATGACGCGACTACAAAATGGGAACTTGTTGTTTGGTGATGGTTTTACCGGAAACATCCATGAGGTCGATATGATGGGCAATCTCGTAAACACCTGGAGCTTGCAGGGTAATGGATTTCACCACCATGTCATAGAAAAACCAGATGGAAACTTACTGGTCACCATAAACGATAGTAGCAAGGCGACTGTAGAAGATGTTATCGTTGAGCTGAACCGAAGTACAGGGGAATTTGACACGGTTTGGGATTTAAATAACTCATTGGATAATACAAGACGGGCATGGCCTACCGATTTAGCCGATTTGAATTTCGATTGGTTTCATGCGAATGCCATCGAGTACAGTGAAACTGATGATGAAATCATTGTTTCGGGAAGAACGCAGGGTATCGTGAAATTAAATTCACAAAACGAGGTGAGCTATATTTTGGCACCGCATAAAGACTGGAATACCTCAGGTGATGGTGTAGACCTATCACAGTTTTTGCTGACCCCTTTAGATGCCCAAGCACAGGCGATTACCGATATGGATGTTCTGTTGGGCAACAGCAATCATCCAGATTTTGAATGGTCATGGTACCAGCATTCCCCTATTTTAATGCCCAATGGAAACCTAATGGTCTTTGATAATGGCGATAACAGAAACTATACGAACGCAGGCCCTTATAGCCGTGCTGTCGAGTATGAGATTGATGAGGTCAATAAAACGATACGGCAAGTATGGTCGTATGGCAAAGAAAGGGGAGAAGAAACCTATGCCAGAATAGTATCGAAGGTGAGTTATCTGGGTGACAAAAACACTGTTTTATTTACGCCGGGTTCATCGGTCAGTAACGGACTTCCGTCAGGTAAGGTAGTTGAGGTGGATTATAATAGTAAACAGGTAGTTTTCGAGGCCACAATACAACCACCTAATAGTGTGTTCAATATAAGTTTTCATAACGTGTTACGAATGCCGCTCTATGATTAAGTTTTGCTCCCTCAGCAGTAAGGGACGAAAATTTAGTGGCTTTACTAAGATTCATTACTCTAGTAATACCCTCGAAAATAGAACACGAAATCCTCACACCTTTCCCAACGGTTGGATTTTAGTTGAAATGATTTAGATTACGAATTGCGACCAAGTATATTCCCTAGGTTGACTGCCTTTGCTTTTACATACTTTTTTCTTTTCATGATATGTGCTTTTGAAAGTACTGTTTTAAAATACCCAAGGGGCTATTGGAAATGGGTGAGGTATGCGTGATGATTTAGAATTGATTTCTCAAGCTTGCCGTAAGCTCCAAGACCTTCAGTGCCACAGGTCTATGAAATTAAATCATGGAGCACCATCCTTAAAACCTTGGTTTCTGGCCAAAAACGGTAATATGTATTAGACTTTCCGTAATTCGTATTCATTTTTCTTTTTCAAACCCTTGAAATTTGCATAAAAACGATATGCAATACAAGAACATAGTGCTTACTGGGGTTACAGGTTATCTAGGGTCACATACCACGATACAACTATTGAATAAAGGGTATCATGTAAAAGGTACTTTGCGCGACTTAAGCCGAAGTGATTCCATTAGGGATATTATTGCAAAACATAGTGCTAATTCAAATAGGCTGACATTCGCAGCGGTAGACCTCTTAGATCCGTTGTCAAAATGGGAAGATATAATGGATGAAATGGATGCCGTGGTCCATATCGCCTCCCCATTTCCAACAACATTACCGAAAGAAGGGAACGACATTATACTTCCTGCCAAAAACGGAACACTAAACGTTCTCAAAGCAGCGACAAAGGCCGGCGTGAAAAAAGTCGTAATGACATCATCGTCAGGAGCCGCGGTCTATGGAGAAAGGAAAAATGGTATTTTTTCTGAAAAAGATTGGACAAATAGTGCCAACAAAAATGATACTACCCCCTATTTTAGAAGTAAAACCATTGCCGAGAAGTGCGCTTGGGAATATATAGACAAAACGGATAACACCCCAGAACTCGTAACGATTCTTCCGGGGGCAATACTCGGTCCTATACTGGATAAAAGTGATTATGGCACTTCTGCCAACTTGGTAAAAAAAATGATGGATGGCAGTATGCCCGCCATACCTAAAATCGGTTTTGAAGTGGTAGATGTCAGATCCGTGGCCGAGGCACACATAAAAGCACTTGAAAATCCCGATATGTCAGGTAAGCGTTACCTATGTGCCAATGGTTATATGGAATTAAAGGATATTGCCGGCATATTGCGAAAAGAGTATCCCAACTATAAAATTCCATCCAAGACCCTACCCGACTTTTTGGTTCGGCTTTTTAGCCACTTCGATAAGGAGACCAAACCCATTTTGAATGATTTGGGAGCAAAACGACTTATCGATAGTTCAAGAATAAACAAGGCATTGGATTGGAGACCTATAGCATTACGTCAATCTGTGAAGGCGACAGCAGAAAGCTTGATTAACCTTAACATCATAAAATGAAGATTCTCCATTTTCCTTCAAATACGGATTTTGCCAGTTTAATCTTAAGGGTATCAATAGGTGGTATGTTTCTACTTCATGGGGTCGGTAAACCCTTTGTTGTTGGTATGGATAGTGTTATTCCCCGATTTGTGGCGCAAGGTTTTCCGGTATGGACGGCATACTTTTCAACCGGTATTGAAATACTCGGAGGCCTGATGTTACTCGTTGGGCTATATTCCCGACTGGCCTCCTTACTACTCATTCCCGTGAGTTTGGGTATATTGGTATATCATTTACCAAATGGATGGGTGTTTCATAACTCAGGAGGCGGATGGGAATACCCGCAATCAATACTTGTTTCGCTGATAGTGATATTTCTATTGGGAACCGGTAAATATGGTATCAAAAAAGCTGCGAAAATCCAATGAGTTCCATTTTTCACGTACATTCCATACATCAATTGCATCAACTCGCAGGGGCTGAAAAACCGAAACATCCTTTATTCAGTATCCATCGAATCGAAGATTTGAATTTAATCAATACGGAGTTTCCAGAACAGATGACTTATGGTTTTTATACGGTAGGATTAAAGAAAGACCTCAATGGGTATATTAGGTACGGAAGAACCAATTACGATTTTCAAGAAGGTGCATTGGGGTTTACGGCACCGCACCAATTGATGGAGTTCGGTAAAGATCTTATCGAGAATGCAAGTGGTTGGATCCTTTTCTTTCATAAAGCACTTTTAAATGGCGCACCGGTACAAAATAACTTGGCACGATACGGTTTTTTTGAATACCAAACCAATGAAGGGTTACACCTTTCGGCAGTTGAAGAGGAATCAATAGAGGTGATTTTTGAAAATATCGAAAGGGAATACAATTTACCCGTTGATAGCTACAGCAAACAAGTAGTTCTTTCCAATCTTGAACTTTTGTTTACCTATTCGCAACGGTATTATGCGAGACAATTCGTCATTAGAAATGAAGTGGACTCAAGCATTTTTTCAAATTTCAAAAGGGAGCTTGAATTACTATTTCAAAATAAAGGAAATATCGGTTTACCGACCGTTGCGTTTTTGGCAAGTAAATTACATGTTTCGGCTAACTACTTAAGTGACTATTTAAAATCTACAACGGGCAAATCTGCCATTGCCCATGTTCACGACCATATTATTGAATTGGCAAAAGTGGACTTAATTTCCAGTGATAAATCCATTTCTGAAATCGCTTTTGGACTTGGGTTCGAGTATCCACAGTATTTTAGTAGGCTTTTCAAAAAGAAAACCGGGGTTACCCCCAGTGCGTATAGAACCACTTCGGAATAAAGGCCGGAATTCAATGATGGAAAGAAGGTAAAGTAATGTGCTTGTAATGGATCGGCACCTTAAATGGATGCCGAGGGCAAATGATAAGAAGGTTTTTGAAACATAAGTGATTTCTAGTTTGATGCGTATTTTCAGTCGGCGATCAAAACCAAGGCTGTATGGAATTCTATTACTGCATAACAAGAAACCATAGAAATAAAAATACCTGTTTTAACTTAGTTATTCGTTGGCAAATGGCCTTGGTCAAGAAAATTAGGCAGTACTTTTTCACCAATTCTTTCTATCAATTCATCTGCTGGTCTTGAACCATATTTTAGATTCAAGATTACGTGATTTACGCCATATGATTCTAATAGTTTCAAATGTGCATTTAAGTAATCGGTTCCCGATTTAAATCCTAGATGGATTGGTGTTGGCTTGACATTTGAATCTTTGGTGACATCTACATATAAAGATTGCATAAAGGGTTTCTAATCTTTTCTTGCTTTGGTCAATGCCTCTCTCCATTGATGCATTACCAATTGTAAGGTCTTGAAATCCCTGGGGTAGTATAACCAACCATCTGAATGCTCTGCGATCTAGTCCAACGATTGTCCAGAATGTCCGGTTACCAGCATTGGTGTTTTTTTATCATATTTTGGTAATAAATCCATACTACCATTTGTGCTGCCATAAAATTTTGATGTGTAGTTCGGAAAATCGCCTTGTAACGCCTTTATGTAGAAGAAGCTATCCCTAAATAATTCAGATTTATTCTCTAACCGTTGATTGAATGCTGGGTATTCAATGGGTCTATCACCTGATGCCACACCCAGTACCAATCTTTCTTTTGAAAGTATTTGAAGGCTGTTAATGGATTTTGCGGTATATACAGGGTGACGTAAAGGTAAGATGATACTTCCTGTAGCTAAGGCAATGGCCTTTGTATGATGCATGATATGGGTCATATAGACCCAAGGGTCATACATTTGCCCGGCATCCCCAAAATTTGGGTCATTAAAAGGAACATCCCGAAACCAAAGTGCCTTAAAACCCAATTCTTCTGTCCGTTTGGCAAGCTGTTCTTGATTTTCCATTTTTGCAATGGAACCACTATACGTTTCCAGAGGAAATACAAGACCTAACGTTAATTTGCCTTTGGTCGCTATTTTGCTAAAGACACCCATTAACTATTTAAAATTTCTTTTGTTTCAGAAATTAGTCTTATGATTTTTTCTTCGTCATAAGCATCAGAATGTGGTATATTAAAATCGCCTTTATCATTGTCAAAGTATTTCCCACTACTTTCCTTATGTTTTTCTGAAATGGCTAATTCATATAGAATATTTGCTCCTTTGTCTGCTGAAGACCAATGATGGCCGTAGGCCTCTTTAACCATGTTTGTGTTTAATAAAGAGCCTGGGTTTACGGCAATGCTAGTCATATTGGGATGCGCTTTCGCGAAAGCAAAACTCCACATCGTTAAGGCTAATTTGCTTTGCGCATAGGCTTCATTATTTGAAATGGGTTCATTCCCTTTAAGGGCTTCTATCGAAACCGAAGACTGTGCTGCAGAACTTAAGTTAATGACTCTAGGTGCATCGCTACTCTTAAGAATTGGTAATAGTCCGTTTGTCAAGAGGTAAGGCGCAAAATAATTTACTGCAAATCGTAAGTCTAAACTATCTTGGTTTTTTTGAGCACTACTCTTAAAAACGCCTGCGTTATTTATCAAAATATCAATGGATGAAAATTCATTTGATATTTCCGCAATTATTTTTTTGACACTACGGAAATCAGAAAAGTCTGAAATAAAACCACGGACTTTATCATTACCACTTACTTCTTTGATTTCTGAAATGGTTTGTTCTAACTTTTCCGGATTTCTACCGTGAACCAGTATTTGATGGCCACTTTCAGCCAGTTTCAGTGCTGTTAACTTACCAACGCCGTCCGTGCTTCCCGTTATGAATATGGTTTTCATAGTTTATTGATTTTAATACTTCCGTTGGTCCTTATGTATAAAATAACTTCATGATCTACACTTGACATTGTATGAATTGCTTCGCTAGTTGCGCCAAAATAGCTTCCTACATCAAGGGTTTTGGTTTCTTGATCTTGGGGTAGCGTATACTTCAATAGACCTTGTATGACAACCGAATGTAAAACGGTTCCATCTGCCTCTATTGTACCATTAAATGTTTTCGGAAGTTTTACAAAAAGTCCTTTAGAATCTGAATCTTCCCAAAGAAAACCCAGCTCAGCGTTACTTTCAGGAGCTATCCAATTGGCCGTTTTACTATTCAACCAAACCATATTGGAGGCATCTACGTTGATGGGGCGCTCTCCGTTATCAAAATGCTTCCTCAATAGGTTTAACAAAATAGGGACCTTTATCTATTTCTACTAAGGCTATATTTTCTTGGCCCCTAGCAGCAGTAATATGCGATTCACCTCGTGGTTGCGTCCAGAAACTTCCGGGTTTCATCCACATATGTAGTGCTTCTGGATCGTCATTATGAATACTTCCCTTGATGACAACCGCCCTATAGGTTACATTATGAATATGTGGTGGTGAGGAAAAACCGTCTGCAAATTTGGCCAAAAATCCAGTCGCCACTTCTCCGTTTCTATCACCCCAAAGTGTCCCTGCTTTTGGACTTTGGTCACCTCGTGCAGGATTCAATTTTTCCCATACAATTTCTGAGCTTAATAGTACGCTGTTTGTTGGGTTTTCGATGGGTTCTGCTATAGTGTTCTCAGGTTCATTTTTGCGCTTTTTATTGTTGTCACACGAGACAAACCCTAAATATATAAAGAGAAATAGTATGTGTTTTGGCCTAACAATCATCTTATTAATTTTCATTTTGCACCACGACTTTACCGATAGCTTTTTTGCTTTCCAGTCTTGCGTAGGCCTCTCCTACATTTTCTAATAAAAACTGTTTTTCATCAAGTAGTGGTTTCAAATTTCCTGCTTCAACAATTTTGGTAATGTTGCTCAGAATTTCACCGTGTTGTTCTCTCTTGAAATTATGCAGCATTGGTATCAACATAAAAACAACGTGTAATGAAAGGCCTTTAAAATGCACGGTACTTAGATCTATTTCGCACAAAGAAACAGTAGATGTAACGTGACCATTTAAAGCAGCTGCTTCGAAAGATTTAAGCATATTCCCTCCACCTACAGAATCAAACACCACATCAAAACCAACTCCATTGGTGTGTTTGGTCACATAATCTTCAACTTGTTCTGTTTTGTAATTTATGGGTTCAGCACCAAAATTTTTGATGATTTCCATTTGATTTTCGCCACCACCGGTCGCATAGACATCCGCGCCGAAATGTTTGGCCAATTGTACTGCAACATGACCAACGCCACCCGTACCACCATGCACTAAAACCTTTTGGCCAGGTTTCACATTTGCACGAGTAAGACCTTCGTAAGCGGTTATTCCAACCAATGGGAGCGCGGCAGCTTCTTTCATTGATAGATTTTTAGGCTTAAGCGCAATCAATCTGCTATCGGCAGCTACATATTCGGCAAGCGTTCCTTGCAAGTCTGCCAAACCACCCACACAACCGTAGACTTCGTCACCTATAGAAAATTCAGTGACATTTTCACCAATTCTTTCAATAGTTCCGGCTACGTCCATTCCCAAAATTGCCGGGTTTTCAGGTGAAAAAGGCAAGTCCTTTCCCATGCTTCGAATCATAGTATCCACTGTATTGACACTCGATGCGGAAATTTTAATAAGCACCTGCCCACTTTTTAAAGTTGGTATTTCTACTTCGGTGGATTCAAATTTTGCGTTTTCTCCATATTCACAAATAGTCATTGCTTTCATCTCGTATTTTTTACTATAAAAATTATAGTTGCAAAATTAAGTATAGTAATATATTTTTGCAATAACGGTCAAAAATGATAGTATATATTTTATGGACATAGCAGAACAAAAAATACTCAAGTTTAGAGGTAATGAATACCCTTGTTGTGCGAGCCTAACGATGGGGATTATTGGTGGAAAATGGAAAACGGTCATTCTCTATCATTTAATGACCGATACGTTGAGGTATAATGAATTGAGAAAATGCATGCCGACGGTTACTGAAAGAACATTGAGCTTACAACTGAAGGCATTGGAAGAAGATGGTTTGATCAAAAGAAAGGTCTATACCTCTAAACCCCCGTTAAAAGTGGAATATTCCTTAACCGATTTTGGTAAGACCCTGATTCCGTTAATCCAATCCATTGCGGATTGGGGTGATTCTGTGGCAGAAAAATTTTCGAAATAGGTTTTCTGCTTGACTGATTACAACCTGAGCTATATAATAGCAATAGGGGAGTGTGCGGGGGGGCGCAGCTGAAGGGAATTTCTTCAAAATATGCCAACCATTAAATGTGAAGCGGTCATCTTGGCATTATCAAGTTCTTTCAGAATGATTTAATCTATTTGCTTTAAGGTTGCGTAATGGGCCTGCATCTTGGTTTTCACGAAAATGGGAACAAAACTTACCATATCCCTTAGCGTGGTGAATTAAAAGTGCCCTTATTACCATATGCGGTACATGGATAATTAAATACCCCCAGTCTTGATAAAGTGTAGTTGCATAGTTTAACACTGAACTCGCAAGGCTGGGCAGCAACCGACAATTGGGTATGTTTACACTTTTATTTCGATTGGTATACTTCAAGTTCGATTTCAACCATAAATTCGGGTAGGGCCAATCCTTTTACCTCAATCCAAGAACCAGTCGGAAATCCGTTTTTGTAAATTTCAGCTCGATATCCTGATTTTTCCAGCATTAGTGCCATATCAGTCGTGAAAATGTCTTCTTTTACAACATCGTCAAATGTGCAACCGTAGTGTTTTAATATTTTTTCCAAATCGGCATAACAATTTTTCATCTGCTGTTCGATATCACCCACGGCAGTTGGATTTCCTTCGTCATCAATACTAACAGCTCCAGAAATTTTAATGTTGTTTCCAATTTTTACTGCGTGAGAATATCCAAAGGCTTTTTCTATACTAGGTCTTAATAGAAAATACTCAGGTTTCTCAGATTTGACCGTTACTTCTTTTTCAATATTTTTGGTTTCTTCTTGTTGTTTTTGTCCACAACTTTGAAAAATAAAAGCCAACACTAATAGTGTCGTGGGTAAACCTGGTCTGGTAGTAATTTTTTTCATAATTCCAATTGTTTAGTGCCTATTTGTTGGGTTGTCGGCTTTTCCGCTTTATATGGATTTTTGTTTTCTAGTATGAAACCTAACGGTCTAGTATAACCGTCAGTTACAGGTTGAATTAACTATTGTTTTCTGTTTAACACGGACTTTAGCAATTCTGAGTGGATTCTGCCGGCCTCGAGCGCCGTCGATGGGTGATTGAATCCGCCATAATTGCGGCAATAATCGCCGCACACAATTATTTTATAGTTTTCTTACCTCCTTTTTCATCAAAGCTCTCTATGTGAGGCTCTCCATTTTCATCCAAATATATTTGTAATCTTGGTTTGTTGTTTTTATCCATTAGAAAAAGACCTACATTCTCTGAATATGTTCTACCAATGAATAACCGTTGTGGTGCTAAATTTTCTGGATTATTATAGAATTTGTCGTATTCTTTCTCTCGTAAAATAGAATCCTCAATTTTACGAATGTCGTTCAATTCGGAAACGATTATATTGGATTGTTTTTCAGAGCGTTCTTGCAATAAAAGTCCGTATTGCTTTTTCCATTCTCCATTCTCCAAATATTCATCTTTTCTCAACGCCATTATTTGGTCGTTTTTTCGTTGGTCAAAAGTTAGAAGTTGGTAGCTGTCAGTACTATCGATTCCATACACCAAACCACCAATTTCATCTCCATCTTCATTAAAGAACAACAATCCAGCAACATTTCTTTCGGTTTCTTCAGGGTTTACGGGCTTGCCGTTTATTGTGGCTAAAGCTTGTTTTTCTGGATTGCTTAACACAACGTATTTATTTCCGTCTTTTCCGACAATGTTTAGTCTTTCGGTCGTAATTTCAGGAATTATTCCATTATGGTTATTTTCTGGCTCATTTATGTTTGAAATGAAGAGGTAGCCAATAACACCTATTAATACTATCAAATTGACTAGTGGTAGCTTTTTCATTTTTTGATTGTAATTTTGTGTAACGGCCTTTGCTCGTGGCCAGCGTCACTATGTTTTTTAATATATTCAAGTTAGGAAAAAATGGCCAAGCGATAGGTATGGGCAATAACCATTATTGGCAAATGTTATTGCTTTAATTCAGATAGTTTTGGCTTAAATTCTATTTCCGTATCCTTAAACAAATTCGTTTCAATCTTTGCCCATACGAATTTGGTCTCATTTGATTTTGTTTTTATGTGGACAATTCGATAGTAGGTATTGTCATATCGTATCGCTCCGTTGTTTATGGTCGGTCTACCTATTTTTATTTCAAATTTTTTAAACGGTCCGACTTTGAAAAGTCCAGGGTATTTGGAATTTACAAAATTCAGCCCCTGTTTTTTTACTTCAACTTCGATGATGTCAGAAAATTTTTTCGCTTTATCAGTAATCCATTGAAAAGCAATCCCTATTGGGATTACAAGTAGAATAGACCAAATCCAATAATTATTCATCCGTCAAAAAATATTAGGTACAGTTTTTAGTTGTGCCACGTATTCTTATTTTTTCGGTAAATACAATTTCATGCTCTCAATTTCCAGTTCGTCCAAGTGTCCCATTTTACTTTCGTCTTTCGTTATTAAGTGTAAATGAATATTTGAGTCGTGATGTGTAAATATTCCTTTGTGTTCAGTTGAGAAAAATCCAATAATCGTTGCTTCTTCATCTTTTAGTTCGTAATTGGTTTGTCCTTCATGGGCTTCTTTTGGTGATGAAACTTTTGTTCCTTGCGGTAAATTTTGAATATGAATAATTGCTTTTGAAATTTTCCCTGTTAATTTGAAGGCAAAAGGTCTTTTAAATGTAGTCATCTTTTCGTCTACTAATTTTTCAATGTCTTTGATTGACCTAATATTTGACGCTAATTCTATTTCTTTCCATTCAGTTACGTTGGCATAAACTAAAAAAGGTGCTGATACATCAAATGTTTTTTCAACTGTCATAGTTGAATCAGATGTGACTTTTGAAACATAACTTTGTCCATTATTGATGAGTAATTCTCCAGTTAGATAACTTTCTGGTCCAAGTCCATAAAGCCCTTTTTTATCAGAAATGGTATCAAGTTTAATAGTTCCACTTAATTCTCCTTTCCACATAACATTTTTCATTGCACCTACAATATTAATGTCTGGATAGGTTTCATTCGAGTTGTTTTTCTTTTGGTCAGAATTGCAATCAAATATTCCGATTGTTAGAATTCCTACGATTAATTTTTTTATCATTGATTTCGGTTTTCTCGAATTGCTGGTAACGGTTCGTGAATGATTAGTTGCGGACTTTTCCAACGGAAAATGTCCGCCTAGTCCTAAAGATAATTTATAGCAGCAATTTCCATATGGAAATTCCGCCCGTTATTGCTTATACACCGTGTTACCTGTAGTTTTTTATTCCTCGAGTCTGTTTTTCAAGTCTATTCTTTCGTGTAGGATTCTGGTGATTTCAATTAAATCTTTTTCCAAGGTCCTAAAGAAAATTATGTGCCTGTTTTCTTTGAATCCGAATAGGCTTGGGGCGATTCCCCCGTAGTTTTTCCCAAGTATTGGATTGTTCGCGATCCATTTAAAAGATTCCATAAGTTCCCGATAATATTTGTCGGCTTGTTTCTTAGACCATTTATCTGTGGTGTATTCCCAAATTCCATTTAAATCGGCAACTGTTTTGTTGGTCAACTTGAATTTAGCCATTGGCTTTTCTCTTGGCTTTCGATTCTTTCAGATTTTTTTCCCAATCAAAGTCGTGCGCGAGTCCACTATCGATTCCCTCTTGAGTCGCTTTCCGTAGGGCAATCACCTTACTTTCCTCATTTTCCAGTAATCTAAGTCCGGCACGAATGACCTCGCTGACATTTTTGTAGCGTCCTTCAGAAATTTGTTCGTGAACGAATTGGTCAAAGTAATTGCCTAATGATATAGATGTGTTTTTGCTCATTTCACCTAGATTTTGAATAAAAATACCAAATATTGGTAATTTTTCAAAGTTAGAGGTAACGGTTGGGCTAAGCGTAGTAGGGAGGCAAGGAAACTTTTTCGTTTCCGTTTGCGCACAAAGCTAACGCTTATTTTTAGTTTTATTTTTTCTTGTCCAAGACTAAATCCCAAAGATTTAGCGACTTTATAAATATACGCAGGCTTTGGTGCAAAAACCAAAGTCCAAGTTAATTATGGGTATTTTTGGCAAATCGTTTTTTATTCGAAACCCTCACTAAAAATTCTTCTAGAGTCATATCGGAAACTTTGGCAATCCGGGCCAAACTCGTGTATTGTAAGTCCGTTCTAGTTTGGTACCTGCCATATTGGTCTCTATGAATCTTGTTGTCGTATGTAAAATTTTCGTAGCTGCTATATTCCTTTTCGATTCTCAAAGATTTTATCCGCTTTGCCGTTATTCTATTGGGGATGATTGGAAAAACTTGATTCTCAATGTTTGATTGGAACTATAATTAATGATGAAAGGCAGAATGCACAAAAACTTCAATTTGAATTTATCGTTTGGCAATTTCATATTCAGCAATATTTAATTTTGATATATGTCTTGTTCAAAAAGGATAAATCACGTTTACACAAAAAGCTTTTTAATTGTGTTAGACATTTTTGAAAAACTCAGACAAATAATACCGACGTATTGTGATTAATGAGCGCTAAATGATACTAATGTTTCATAAAACCCTTAATCACTTAATTATGACTACTCTCAAGATTTTTTTATTGAAAAGAAACTTTTTTGTATTGTTCACATCTTGCGCTTTATTCTTTGCTTGTTCAAGTGATGATAATTCAACCAATGATGACGATAATGGCTCTATACCGACAATAGATAGAGCGGAAATTTCTGGTGAATACTCGGGTGAGGCAAGTTCTTCCGGAGGAAGAGGTGAAATTTCAATGAGAATAAGACCTAGCAGTACCGAAGGTCAGTATTCAATAGAATTTTTTGCATTTGGAAATCTCACTTCTTGCTGCAATTCTAATGGCAGACCTGAGGCCATTGGCACACTCAGGATAACAGAAGGCGAATTAACGTTTGATTTGAATTGGAATACCGACTCACCAGACTGTAATGGAAGCTATATGGGTACAGATGGAACTTTCCAAAACGGTATTATAGATATAGAAATGGACTTTGAACTAAGTTGTACTGAGAATGGTAGTGAGACTTGGAAATTAGGGAAAATAGCTGATTTGTAAAATCATTGAATAATTATAAGATGAAGCTTTAGCACTTACCCATTCTTGAGTAGAATTCTGCAATTTGGAGGTGAGTCAGAATTGGTTGGTGTTGTTTTGATTATCGGGCTCTGTACATTGAATTATAGGGCCTGATATGATTATAAACTATACGGAAAATGAAAATTGGAATACTCGGGCTAGGCGGCATCGGTGGCTTTATCGGTGCGCCCCTAGCAAAACACTACAAGGAAAATTCTTCTGAAGTTGAGGTTGTATTTATTTGCAGAGGCGAAATTAAAACTTCAATTGAAGCTGAAGGTCTCAAATTTACCTCTGGAAGCAAAACTGAAAAGATATTTCCCCATTTGGTGTCAGACGACCCTAAACGAATTGGAAAATTGGATTTCCTACTTGTTACAACAAAGTCTTATTCGCTTGTAGATGCGATAAAAAACTACAAAGAATGTCTAGCTAATAACAGTACAATTATAACGCTGCAAAATATGGTAAATGCCAAGGAATTGATTGAAAGTAGAACGAATACTAGTTTTAATATACTTGAAGGATGTATTTATGTGGCTTCCAATATAAATTCCCCAGGGCACGTAACGCACTTAGGCGGTCCTGGTAAGATATTCATCGGTGGTAAGGAAAAAAATAAACTATACGAGTCCTTTGTAAGTGCACTTGTTACGGCTGGTGTTAATATTATGTTTCAAAAGGACATAAAACCTATTCTATGGAAAAAGTATCTTTTTGTGGCACCAGTAGCTGCTGTGACGACTGCATACGATGTAACTTTCGGTGAGCTTTTGGAAAATAACTCGTTACAACAAATTCTGCGCAATATGATGCGTGAGTTGCAAAAACTTGCTTTGAAAAAAGGTATCACGTTAACTAGTAATGACATTGAAACTTCAATCGACTTGCTTTCAAAATTCCCTTTTCAAGCCAAATCATCGCTTCAGTTGGATTATGAAAATTCAAATCCCGGCGAAAAGCAGTATTTAGTTGATTATGTTATTGAGGTATGTAAAAAAGAGGGCATACAATGCCCAGTTTACAATCAGACTAATAAACTAATATTGTAATCATATCCATTCAGCGTATTAGTCATTCTTTCTTAAAGAAATGATAAGTGAAACAAAAAGTAAAGCGAAAGCTATACCAAATCCTAATACCCCAATGTTAACTCCCGCAATGGTCTTCTCTGAACCATCCAAATATTTCATAGAGCCACCATAGGTGTCTTGGATTGTAAAAGCCAACAGGAATCCACCGGTAATAAGCATACTCAATATGGTGCTGATTTTATATTCCTTTTTCTTCCATACCAGCCAAAGACATAATAGGCCAATGGAAGTATTGGTTATTAATTGCCACACTTCGTGAATGCGAACGTGTGGTGTCCAGTTTGGATTGAATACGTGGGTGTCGTTAATTTCCAAATACGGAACTGCGAAAGCGTATAGGATTATGCTAAAAGTGATGATTGATTTTTGCATTTGATTAGGTTGTTGTTAATTATTTTCAAGCCATTCTCGTAGAATCCTATTCAACTCATTGGGTTTTTCTAATGGAGCTACGTGACCACAATCTTCAATTATCTTGAATGTAGAGTTTTCGATTTCTTCCGCTATTTTCTTCATTTCTTCGGGTGATGAGCCCACATCATCATTTCCTGCTACTACCAAAACAGGAACTTTTATCAATTTCAGGCCTTCAAATTCGTCTGGTCGATTCCGTATAGCTTCGTAACCTGCCACCACGATTTCTTTAGAGGCTTCATTCATATCTGAAACGTACTGGCTACGAATTTGCTTACTTGCTGATGGACTCAGTAACCGGTCGGCAAAGTTTTCGATAAAGCTTGACAACCCACCATTTTCAATATCCTCTATTATTTTATTTCTATTTAGTTTATCTTCCTCAGTATCAGGTATGGCTGAAGTATGGATTATAGTCAGAGACTGTGTCCTATTAGGATAACGTCGAGTTAAGTTTAAGGCTATTGAGCCGCCCATCGACATACCGACGATATTTGCTCTATCAATTCCATTCTCGGACATAAAATCATCAACATAGTCTGCATAAGAATTTATTGAATGTTCAAAGTCATTTTTGGCATCATTATCACCATATCCTGGCAAGTCGATTGCGTAGCAATTAAATGATTTTGTAAGCGCGACTATTTGAGACTTCCAAATCTTTTTACTCATTGGAAAGCCGTGGATGAATAAGATGTTCGGTCTGTTATCGTCTGAGATATTATTCATTATATTTTTTTGAATTAAAGAATCTGGACTATTATAGGCTTGACGATGTTCTATCGGATATAGGCAGAATAGCACCGCAGTAAAAATAGGAACCATTTTCATCGTTCAGATGTTTTAAGGGTGAAAAGCTCATTGACGTTAGTTTCAAAAAAACTTGAAAGCTTCAAGGCCACCCTCAATGAAGGTACCGTTCTTTCATTTTCAATGGCAGAAAGCGATTGTCTTGTGATTCCAACTTTTTTGGCCAAATCGCTTTGAGTAAATCGTTTTGACTTACGCAATTCACGAATATGGCTTTTCCACTGAGTATTCATTTTATTACTCGGATATGGTTACGGCGCTTTCATAAGTTTCAATGACCAATTCTGTATCGCCGTCATCATCATAGTCCCACTCAGACTGGAAAATCAAAGTATCTGAAGATAATTCAAGTATCTCGGTTTCAAGTGTGATGACACCTGATGAGACTTCCAAAATGTTGTCTTTTAAAGTATAGGTAAAGGGCGTGACTATTTCTTCACATTCAAAAACATCAATCTGTATTCCTTGGGCATTATCTTGAAAGTTTACTGTATCAAACCCACAATCTTCGTGGTCATCATAAGAGAATGTTTCCCCTTCAACAGTTATAGTAGTTGCAATCCAAGTCGCTATCAGTTTCTCGGAATCAATATTGTTACCTGCATCATCGTCACTGGAACACGCTGACATCAAAATACCAATGACCGCGAAAATGATAGTGTACTTTTTCATTTTGAGAAGACTTACTTACTAATTAGGTAAATAAAGAAAACCACAATGCGAATAGGCCTGCACTCACGACAAACAAAAATATTCCTTTAAAAACTTTCGCTAGATTATTTGATTTATTCTGATTCATTATTTTAATATTTTTAAATTGTGAAACAACTCTTTATAGATTCGCCTTTAAATATTAGTATTTCGTAAAAGGGAAAAATCACAGTTAGGTACAATTATTTTGAGATAGATTGGATTTTTCCTGTATGTTGAGAGTTTTCCATTTGAATTCTATAAATTGAATTTATAGCTTATGGATAAGTATAGAAATCCCATTTGCTCACTATTGAGAATGACGTTGTTTCCACTAAGATCCTGACCTTCGAATTGTGGAGTCTTGCCCGTCCAAACATATTTAGCAGAAACAATGATTTGATTAAAGTTTAGTCCAATCCTTGGTGCCAGTGCAAAGTGATTTGCTTTTACTCTCTGGGCATTGCCATTAGACAAGAGTTCAAATCTGCGTACAAACGTATTTTGACCAATACCCATAGAAATAAAGGGTCTGAACTTTAAGTTATCAAAATTATAGTCAATCTTTACTAGGGTTAAATAGGCTCTGATACTAAATGGATTTAAAACAGTTAGTTCATCATTCTGTTTATTACTATCAAAAGAAAGGTCAATATTGCTTGATGCAGCCAAAGAGATCCCAATTGAGAAATTTGAATTTTTAGGACGGCTTTCTATCGAGGCAAAAATTTCACCCCTACCTTCTACGGGACTATTTCTAAAAGATCTATCACCGCCAAATACAAAACCAAGCCCACCGCCTATCTCAGCAGAAAATTTGCCTTGTGCATAGAATACTTGAGAAAAACAAAGGAAAATTAATAGTCCAATTGACTTTTTCATATTCTTTTATATCACTTTATTTTTAAGTAACGTTTTATACATTCCACGAGCCTATCCATATCATTTTCATCATTATAAATATTGACAGAAACCCGAACGGCAGAGCCACGTAACGATGTATAAACATCGTTTTTAATAAACAATTCCTGCAGTGTTCTCAAATCTTTGGTTGACTTTAATCGTATTCCAAATAAGTGACCCGCTCTAAAGTCATCTTCTTCTACGAGACAACCCAGTTGCTGTAATTCCTCAATAGGTCTTCTAGCCAAGTTTTTACAATACGATTGAATGTTATTGACATTCCATTCATTTAGCGAGGCAATTGTCTCATTCAAAATTGGCACCAAGTGAAAATTGGAATTTTGCCCAACATTGTACTTTGCGGCTAAAGGCCCATACTCATCGGTGTAGTTAACCAAATTCTCAAAATCTTTACTATTCTTTCGGTTGATCCAATTTTCTTCTAATGGCTTGCCATTGTCAAAATATTCACCATAATACCCAAGCCCCAGCGAAAAAGGCCCAAGTAACCATTTATAGCCAACGGTAAATAAGACATCTGGCTTTATCTGTTCAATATCAAAAGGAAGAGCGCCTATGGATTGCGAGCCATCAATAATCAACAAGGCTTCATTAGCTTTGGTTTTTTTACTGATTTGATCTAAGTCGAAAAATGTTCCATCTGCCCAATGGACATTACCAAGTGCAACGACTTTTGTTTTCGGGCTGATAGCCTCAAGTATTCTTTGGTTCCAAATTCTGCCCCTATATTTAGATTGAATGTTGGGCATTACGACCTTAACTTTTGCGCCTGACTTTTCCGCCAATAATTTCCAAGAGTAGTAGTTACTTGGATATTGTTCTGCGACCACAAGAATTTCATCATTCGCGTTCAGCTCAATATTGTTTACTACTGTTGCTATGCCGTAAGAAACGGAAGGAATTATGGCAATCCTGTTAAAGTCTTTACAGTTTATGAGCTGACTGAAATTTTTTTTCAGTTGTTCAACTGTCTTAAACCAATCTTCGCGAGTTATTTTATAAGGGCGTTGTCTTATATCGATAATTTCTTTACCGGCAACTGCAGCGCTATTCATCAACGGAGCTATATTGGCACAGTTTAAGTAGGCAATATCTTCCGGAATATTGAATTTATCTTTTTGACACTCCATCATCGTTTATGCTTTTAATCATCGTAAAGTCACACCTCGGGGAATTAGGCTTTATATCTGCCTTGACGAATCCATAGAATTTATATAGCTTTATGGCCGATATCATCAAACTGGATGTCTCAAGAATTACCTGAGTTCCATTTTGCTCCTTTACAATATTGATAAGTACTTCCAGAATTAGTTTTCCATAACCTAGCCCTTGATGCGATTTCGAGACGTACATTTTCCGAATCTTATACCAGTTTGTATTCTGTAATCTCAGAACTGCACCGCAACCAAGGATTTCGTTTTTCTCTGACACTATCACTATGAATTTGCCTTTCTCACCTGAATAGTGTTCTTCAAAATTTTCTAAGTCAAATTCTGATGTTAAAGGACGATACTTAAAGCCAAACTCGGCAAGACCTGATTTGCCCAAAGTCTTGATTCGTGATAAATCCTTTATGCTTGCTCTTCTTGAATTAATTCTGTGATTCTTTTGCCAATAGTTTAGTAAGTCATCAACTAATGCTAATACACAAGAACAGCCTGGTTATCTTCACATTTTACGTCCTCAGGAACAGCTGGTAATTCGCAAGTTGATGCCAAATCCCATTTTGCGATCAAGGCTTTTTGGCTTAATCGGTAAACTTCCACCAATTGCAAGAAATCTGATTCGTCAATTTCTATAGGGTAAGCTATGTAAGATACAGGTCCGCCACAGGTTTTGTAACCAAGAGGTGTGATTTTCCAGTCATTTGCATCTATACAGGGAACGCTTTGGGTAATTTCAAGAATGCCAGCTTGCAATTCTTGAACTTTTGCCTGGTCTTCTTCTAGGCTACCCTCCAAATCGATGGCCTTAAGGGGAACTGGAAAGATGTTTGGGCCGTCATCGTTGTCTGAACACGATTGCGCCAATGATACACAAATGAGAAGAACTGCCAATGACAACAATTTTAATTTAAAATTTTTCATAGTACTGATTTTTGTTTATTGATTGGTTCACTTTTCAATCCAATAATCACACACATTATTTATTTTTTTCTGAAAAAAAATTCAATCACAAAAGGTTCTGCTGTTATTGGAGAAGATTTAATTTTGGGACTATTAAAAGAATTTCATCGTGTGATTAAACGGATTTTTTGATTACTAATTAAGAAACCAATTATTTATAAATGACCGAGACCACAATATCCATACCTGCCAAGGACGGCTATAAACTATCAGCTATACTAAGAAAGCCTGAAACGGGAATTAAAGGTTTTATACAAATACATTGTGGTACTGGAATTCCGCAAAAGCTCTATGCCAATTTCGCAAAATTCTTGTCCAACAATGGTTACATCACATTGACTTTCGATTACAGGGGCATTGGTCAATCCAGACCCAAATCCTTAAAGGGTTTTGAGGCTTTTATTAGGGATTGGGGACAAAAGGATATGGTTGGCGTTCTAAATTGGACACTCGACAATTTTCCTGATGAAAAAAAGATAGTTATTGCCCATAGTATGGGTGGCCAAATGATTGGGCTAATGGAAAACAATAATCAAATTGACCAGTTATTTTTGATTGCTTCTTCCACAGGCTATTGGAAAGATATGAGCAAACCGTTTCGATGGATGCTACCACCCTTTTGGTTTTTATACATTCCGGCATCCATTGCTGTTTATGGTTATGCGAATGCTAAGAAAATCAAACAAGGTGAAGACCTACCCAAAGGTGTGGCCGAAGAATGGCAAAAATGGTGCATCCATCGCGATTATTTTGAAACCGAGTTTGGAAAAACGCTCAAACCACTTTACTTCAACCAAATTGAAATTCCGATAAAATCAATACAAATAGCCGATGACCCAATTGCCAACGAGACAACTTGTAATAAGTTACTCAACTATTTCTACAATGCACCCAAAACAATCGAGAAAGTAAGACCTAAAGATTTAAGTGTAAAAAAAATTGGTCACGCTGGCTTTTTTTCCAGAAAGTTTAAGGCAACACTTTGGAATAATCTATTAAATGACATCAATACACTTCAAAAAGACTACGTATAGCTATGAATGAAAACACCAAAATACATTGCCTTTTTGAAGTTGCTAAGTTATCGAGATTCTTTGCACCAAAAATAGTTGCGAAACTCAACGACCATTTTATTAAAGTCGTAAAAATAAAAGGTGATAAAGTGCCTTGGCATAATCACGATAATAGCGATGAACTATTTTATGTGCTCGATGGTGAATTGACAATGGAAATTGAATCTCAGGCTGCCTTTACTATAAAGGTTGGTGAATTATTTGTTGTAAAGAAAAATATAGAACATCGAGTCTCTTCTAAAGAGGAATGTAAGCTATTGCTCATAGAACATAAAGAGACCGCACATACTGGTAATGTGAAAGCCATTATAACAAAAAGTTTAGATGAACAAATCAAAGAGTCCCAAGAAAGTTGATTTTATTTTCAGACAAGCCAATGTCTCAGATTCCAATGCAATTTATAGACTAATGCTTGAATTGGCTAAAGACCATAATCAAACAGAATATGTAAAAACCAATGGGACTAAAATCAAAAAGGTATTGTCTGAACAACAAGCTAAAATGGGTGTTTTAGTAGCAGAGCTAAATTACCAAATTATAGGCTATCTATCATATACCTGGAGCTATTCCATCTGGAATGACACCGAATATATGGCTTTGGATGATTTATTCGTCAGTAACCAATTCAGAGGAATGGAAATAGGCAAAAGTCTTATGGAAAAAGCAAAAGAGTTATGTGCTAATAGAAAAGCCTCAACAATAAAATGGGAAGTTGAAATGGATAATGAAAAAGCCATTCGGTTTTACGAAAGACTTGGGGCGAAAATGAATATTAAAGGTATTTTTAAATGGGATTTTAGTACTTAGAATAATAGAATTGTAGTTATTTCTAAAGTTTAATCATTTCGGTTCAACTAGCATTGTACAAACAAAGGTCTATCGTCCTTTTTATTCTAACCGAAAATTACAATGAGTAGTCAATGATATTGTTATGCGAGTCTAGAAAAAATGTTCAATAATTAAGAATATAATTACAAAAGCAACTGTATCTTCTGATTGGTAACTATCAATGGTTGTCACGAAGACCTTTAAAAAAGTCTTAATAATCCTAAATAATTGTTAATGGTGTGATTTCAAAACTATAATCATACACTAATTATACAATCAAAATAAATCTGAGTATGAGAATTTTAAAACTATTGATGGTAGTCCTAGTCTTTTTTGGGTCAATTATATCATTTGGACAAAACAAAGAAATTAAAAAGTACACCGTACAAGAATATGTGCAAGATAGAGTTGACTGGAAGCCTAATCCTGTAAACTCTGAGATTATGGTGTTGGGGAACGGATACGCTATTGGTGGTTACGACCCTGTAGCCTATTTCACGAAAAAGAAAGCAATCAAAGGAAATGAATCCATAAAGTTAGATTGGGAAAATGTCACCTGGCTTTTCAGCTCAAAAGAGCACAAAGAAAAATTCAAAAAATCGCCATCTACTTATGCACCTCAATATGGCGGATGGTCTATATATCAAATGGCGGGTAACGGTGGTGAAGGGTATGCAACCCAAACAAAACCTGAAGACAGTTGGTTGATTTTTGAAGAAAAACTATACCTGGTACATAGGGCGGATTGGGCAGAACATCTCAGAAAAAACGATGCTACCGTAGCAAATCTAATGAAGTATGCCGATGAGCAGTGGGAAAGTGTTAGTGAAGATATCAAGAATGGTGGTAAAGTTTTTTGGCCAAGTCTGAGGCCAGAAGATCCTTTTGATAGTCACGAAATGCGTCCAAATTTAGCGACGTCAGAAATAATGGTTTTGCACAATGGTTTTGCTATTGGTGGATACGACCCGGTAGCTTATTTTGAAATCGGTGAGGCCACTAAAGGAAAAAGGGACATAAGCTATGAATGGAAAGAAGTTACTTGGCTGTTTGATTCTGAAAAACATTTACAGTTGTTTAAAAACAATCCAGAAAAATATGCCCCTCAATACGGCGGATGGTGTGCCTATGGTATGTCAGGACACGGAAGTGATGGGTATGGTGCACAGACACGACCAAATGATAGTTGGTCCATAGTCGATGGAAAACTATACCTTAATTGGGCACCTGGTGTAAAGCAAATGTTCTTGAACAATAAAGAACAATATATCAAAGACGCTGACCGCGAATGGCAAAGGGTAAGTAAAGAAATACTTGAAGGCAATACTGTCCATTGGATGTATTTTTAAAATTTTTCAAGGCATCTCTAGAAATAGTGAAGCTAATAGAAGTCCTGTTTTAAACAACAGGACTTTTTTGTGTTCAACTATCATCTTCGGTCTGAATTTAATTGAAATTACCATTCAAAAAATGTGATTTTCCGGACAAATTGAATACTAATTACAAAATCTCAAAACCATAAAAAATGAACCTAAAAATCTTTCTTATCATTATCGGATTCATAAATCCACAAGAGCAGGAATCCTTTGACCATTATGCTGCCAATATGCGTAGCCTTTACGAGATGGTCGATGCCAAAGTAGTGGACAAATACCCAATTGCCCAGACTATAAAAGGCGACGAAAAACCAGATTTTATTATGGTGGTCGAGTTCCCTAACCAAGAAGCCTTCGTAAAGCTGTTTTCAAGTGAAGAATATCAAAAAATAGTACCTTATCGTGAAAAGGGATTCAAAAAATTAGACGTATTTGTTTCAAAAAAATGATGATTTATTGTGATTTTTTTTGACTTTGTACTACTAATAAATCAAACAACTAATTTATTGAATGCCAAACGAAGAACAATTTGTTCAATTCATAAATGAGAATGAAGGCATCCTCTATAAAGTATCGACCTTATACACAAATTCAGATGCAGATGTGCTGGATTTGCGACAGGAAATGATATACCAGTTATGGCGGTCTTTTGATTCATTTAAAGGAAATTCCAAACGAAGTACTTGGATGTACCGCGTTGCCTTGAATACTGCGATGGTATATCTCAAAAAAAAGAAAAGGGTAGTTACCAGCGGTATTGAAATTGACCAAAGATTCTTACAGCGTATTGACGTCGTCGATAATGAGGAAGAAGAGCAAATTAAAAAACTCTACGACACCATTAAAAGATTGAGTGACATCGAGAGAGGTATAATAATGCTTTATCTAGAAGGTAAAAGCCATGAAGAGATTGCTGAAATCATTGGCTTTACGACCACAAACGTAGGTACGAGGATTGGTAGAATAAAAAAGAAGTTAAAAAAACTGATTATAAATACTAACTAGAAATGGAACTAGCAGAATTACAAGAAACCTGGTCCAAACTCGACAAGAAGGTTGATAGTCAAAAAACTATTACAGACAAAATGGTTATGGATGTTGTAAAAATAAAACATAATGGTAAGATAAAAACCATTTTAAAATATGAAGGCGCAGGTACAATCGTTTTGTTTTTTGGTCTGATAATAGCTATTTGGAATATTCATCTATTTGATACATTACCACTTCAAATATGTGCGGTATTGAGTATTATTATTATGACCGTGCTGCCTATTCTTTCATTGACTTCTGTGTACAGAATGAACAATATGGATATGGCAAAAAGAAACTACAAAGAGACTATTATAGAATTTACAAAAAGAAGAACCAATTTTTTAATGGTGCAAAAGTGGGGAATTGTTTTCTCAGGAATTTTGATGTTCACAGTAATACCTATTACTCTCAAAGTTGTCAAGGGTAAAGATTTCTTTGCTGGCGAAAGCAATAACTTACTATGGTTTATTCCTATCGCATTGATTGTTTTTTTCTTTTTTGCAAGATGGGCCTATGGTTCCTATGTGAAAATCACAGGTGATGCTCGAGATATACTACAAGAGCTCGAAGATTAACTAAACATAAACTTTACTAATACCAAAAACAGCTTCTAAGCGAAGTTGTAATGGGAAACTAATTTCAAAACTTAAATAAAATGAAGAAAATAATCGGAACGGCAATAGTGCTTTTAATAACAATGGGAATCTATGCCCAAGACATAATAGGGGTCTGGCAGGGTAAGGTGACTTTAGGAAAAGGAAAGGAAATCGTATTCATCTTTGACATTAAACAAATGAACGGTGACTTGAGCACAACAGTTTCTATTCCATCCCAAAGAGTGGAAGGGTTAAAACCCAAACAAACTACTTTTGTAAATGCCGAACTAACCGTTGATGGTTCCAATCTTGGAATAGGCTATAAAGGAAAATACAACAGTAGCAAGAAGCAATTTGAAGGTAAATTTCAGGAAGGTGCTAACCAAATCCCCCTCAATTTAAAAAGAGATTCTAGTAGAGGACAAAGTGAAGTTGAAAGCAATACGAAACCCCAAGAACCAAAGCAGCCATATCCATACCACTCAGAAGATGTAGCCTTTAATAATGAGGCTGCCAATATCAAATTGGCTGGCACTTTCACAAAACCCAAAGAGGGCTCAAAATTCCCTGCAGTAGTTTTAATAAGCGGCAGTGGAGGTCAAGATAGAGACCAAACGGTTTTTGGACATAAGACATTTTTGGTTTTGGCTGACTATCTTACCAGGCAAGGTATAGCTGTGTTGAGATTCGATGATAGAGGAAATGGTCAGTCCACAGGGGATTTTGCAGCGGCTACCACAGGCGATTTTGCTGGCGATGTGGAGTGCGCTGTTGAGTACCTTCAAAAGAGAGATGATGTAAGCGTAATTGGCCTTATAGGACATAGCGAAGGTGGCATTATAGCCCCAAAGGTGGCCAATAGAATGAAAGACAATGTAGCATTCATCATCAGCCTTGCGGGTGCAGGTATAAAAGGTAGTGAAACATCTTTAATCGTGTCAAAGAATGTAAGGCCATTTCCAGTGCCAAGTGAGGAAGCCTACGAAAATGCTATCAGGGAAGCGATAAAAATAGCTTCTAAAAAGGGTGATGTCGAAAAAATAAAAGTAGAACTGACAGAACATTATCAAAAAACGATTGCACCTATTTTGAGACCGATGTTAGGTTCAAAAGAAAAAACAGATGAGACCATCAAAGGACTAGTAGAAATGAGAGTTACGCCTTGGTCAAGATATTTCTACGATTATAATCCTGCTGAAGAATTCAAAAAAGTAAAGTGTCCCGTATTGGCCATTAATGGCTCAAAGGACATTCAAGTACCTGCGGATATTCACTTGGTGGCCATAGAAAAAGCCTTAAAGAATGGAAAGACAAAAAATTTCAAGGTCAAACAACTGGAAGGACTAAATCATTTTTTTCAGAAGTGTGAAAGTTGCAAAATGAGCGAGTACCAAAAGCTTGATGAAACTTTTAATAATGAAGCACTGAATATAATATCTTCTTGGATTTTAGAAATTATAAACTCTTAGTATGAAAAGCTTACTTTTAAAAAAGTACGGTGATATTAATAATGTGCTGATAAATTCAGAAGTTGAAAAGCCGTCACCTAAAACCAATGAGGTACTGATTGAAGTCAAAGCTATTGCCTTAAATCCTATTGACATCAAAATTGCCAATGGTGATTTAAAGGCCATTCTTCCTTCTATTACTAAAAGGCCCAAACTCGGATTTGATGTTTGTGGAATTGTAAGGGCAGTAGGTAGTGAGACAATTTCTTGCAAAGTTGGAGACGAAGTCCTTGTGCGATTACCGTTAAACGAAGGAAGTGGATTTGCGGAGTTTATTGTTGCCAATGCAGACCACGTTGCATTAAAACCCAAAAATCTCGGTTTTGAAGAAGCAGCTGCACTTCCGTTGGCAGCGCTAACGACCTTGCAGGCAATCAGTAAATACGCAAAAGCGAAAGAAGGACAAAGCATCTTGATTGATTCGGGTTCTGGCGGTGTTGGAACTTTTGCGATACAGTATGCTAAATCTTTGGGGCTGCAGGTTACCGCGGTAGCCAGCCATAAAAATGAAGCCTTACTTGAGAATTTAGGTGTTGACAAGGTAATTTGTTACGACCTAGAAAGTTTTTTGGATCTCGAAGAAAAGTATGATATCGTGTTCAATATGATTAGCAACACGAATCCTTTTAAATCCATTCTAGCGACAAAGAAAGGTGGCACTGTGGTCAGTATTGGTGGGCCACCGGACATTCGCTTTATACCCAATATAGAGGTCAACATTTTACGAAAAATTTTACTTTACCCTGTATTTGGCTTAACCAGCCTACCTATCAATCTTTTGGCTATAATTAAAGGCGTTCGGTATTATCGTTTTCTAACGGACTCTGATGGTCAACAATTGGAAGTAATTAGAAAACTTGTGGAGAAAGGCAAAGTTAAGCCAGTCATTGATAAAATTTATCCTCTAAAGGACTATAAAATAGCATTCGATTATCTAAAAAGTAATCGAGTGAGAGGAAAGCTTGTGCTAAACGAAATTAATTAGAATCAGAACTATGGAATTTCAGCTCGTCAAAAATGTTGGAAAATCAACTTTGATTGCTTTTTCCATATTTTTTAGTCTTGCCAATCACATAAGCCATTCTCAGATTTCCAATAATCCCCACTCGGCTGAGGTTTATAGCAATTTTGGATTAGACACTACGAGCACGCTAAGAGAACGTATAAAGCCTGGTCATCCTAGGATTTTAAATATGTTTGAAGAGGCGGGAATGAGTCCTACAAATCATCAGCTTAGTGGAGATGAGAAAAGAATAATCAATTCTTCATTTGAGAAATTGCCCAAATTGCACCAAGAGATTCTAAAGGAAAGATTATTGCAAATCAGTTTTTTAGACAATATGCCCAATACTGCGCTCACGGCGCCTGTAAACCCTAAAGATTCTTTAAAATTGTTTACCATAACTGTTAGGGCTGAAATTTTAAACCAAACTGTATCGGAATGGCTTACTGAAAAAGAGAAAAGCTGTTTTGATTTTTCTAATTCAGAACTTGATTTAAGATACGATGCAGGAAACCTGAATGCGTTTGTTTATGTTCTTATCCATGAGGCAACCCATATTGTAGATGCCTCTTTGGGCATCTACTCAAATAATTCAAATCCAAATCTCTCAGAGGTATTATCTGAAAATCGGTTCACAAAAGATGTTTGGGAAGATAGAACCAAGGTGTCGAACGAATATGAAAGTGAACTTTTGGATAGCACCTACTTTCGCAGTAGAGAAATATTACCTATCAAAAAAGCCCAAAAAGTTTATATAGAACTAGCAAACTCACCCTTTGTTTCGCTCTATGGAAGAAATAGTTGTCACGAGGATTTCGCTGAGTTCGTTACCATCAAATATCTCAATGAAAAATTTGGTCAAAACTTTTCAGTTTTATTGACACAGAAAGGACGAACAACATTCCAATTCGACCCATTAAAATCAAAGGCCGTAAGGAGGCGTTTGAACGAACTTGACCAATCCATCAGCATCGAATAAAACCAACATTTGTTAAAATCAATTAAAGGTGTGATTTTATAGCAATTGTGATTACTCATCAACAAAGTAATACAGTTAAAATTTATAGCTATGAAAAATTTATCCTTATTATTTTTTGCCTTTTTATTGCTCATTTCTTGTAGCCAAGAAAGTGAGGCTGAGAATCCATTAGCCAATCTTCAAATTGATACCAAAGAATTCGAGACTTTAAGTGGACTTTGGAATCTTGAAAAAATAGAACTTTTAAACTCGGGCGACACTCTTATATCGCCATCTTCGGTTACAATTAACTTTTTCTTTAATAATGATTCAGAAGACATCTTTCGGTTAAATGGTATTGTAAGTTGTGATCTTTATGGTGGTAAGCTTTTGTCTCTTAACAAAAGTTCAATTTCTATTGGGGAGTTGCATAGTACGGATATGTTGTGTTCAAATGAATTAAATGCTTTCAAAGAGGAATACTTGGCCGCTTTGTTCGGTACAGATGAATATAAGCTGGAAGAAGGCAAACTCAAGCTGCGCAGTGAGAATGAAGTTCTAATATTCATTCGATAATTTCTGTTTTCTAAGCTTTTATTGAAAAGCGTGGTACATCCATAGGTCATTGTTTACATATGGCAAATTCCACCTTTTTCATTTGAATATGTCGTGATTCGTTCTTTTTTTGTGGTAGCTCCTTTATAAAATCTAGCGCTATCTTAACCTACGGTTTTGGTTTGGAAATATAGCCTATCGGTCACCTTTAGAAAAAGCTATTTCGTAATATGAATGGGAACGTACTGATTTGGCCAAGCATCAAGATTGATATTATATGCGTAATTATATTTAAAGGTCTATGAGTTCAATTTTCAATAATTTGAATTTACCCATTCAAAAATAATATTGGTAACATCACTTCAACGGTAATTAATACTAATAATCTTCTATCACGCTTAATATGATATTTTCGTTTCTTCCCTTATTTTCGTCCCCCATTTACAAAGCTTTTCTAAAACTGGAACTAATTCTCTACCAGCTTGCGTTAGGTGATATTCTACACGAGGTGGAACGGTCTTAAAATCCTCCCTTACTATTAGATACTCTTTTTCCAAGTCTTTCAAACGTTGAGTCAGCATTTTCTCAGAAATTCCAGGAATATTACGTTTTATTTGTCCATATCTGTTTATGCCTTTGGCAAGATTCCAAATCACGTTTACTTTCCATCTGCCATTTAATAGTTCAACGGCATAGGTAAGCCCACAAGACATTTCTAAAATTTTTTGATTTTCTAAATTGGTGGAATTCTCTTTTCTCATAGATACGAACTAAATTGTATGTACAGTAAAAATAGTATGGTATAAATATAGCGAATAGCTTTGTGTAATCAATAATTAAAAACAAAAGAAATGAATTTGAAGAAAATTAATTTTACACTGTGTTTAGCAATATTGTCCATAGGTACTTTTGCTCAGAACAATGATGAAGTAAAAACTTCTATGCGCCCTAACTCTTTAAAGGTCACTTTTCAAAGTGATAAGTTCTATGAATTTGCATATGCTAACGTTAATCCGAAAAAAGTAGAATCATTAAGGGAATACATAAAGAGAGTAATTCCGCTTGCCGCAATGTATGGTGGTAAACCTTTTGCTTCTTTTTCCGTGGTGAGGTCCGAAAGTGATAAATTTCAGGTAAATACTGTAGCAATTTTTGAGTGGGATAGTCCACAATCCCGTTTGAACCTTTTAGAAGATAAAGACTACCTAAAGATCAAATACCTTAGGGATATTGCTATTCAAACCGAAATGCAATTTGGCTGGTTTAGGGTAAATGCTGACACACCTATTGAATTTAATCCACAAAAAATATACGAGATAGGAACCGCAAACCTCGTTAAAGATGGTGGGAAGACTTTGCAAGTTTACAATCAAATTGCCGAACCTATCAAGCGAAGCTATGGTGGCGATTACCCAGAGTTTAAAATTGTTTTTCAAAGTATTGAAGACAGTAAAGGTCAAGCTACATTTAGTCCACATATGCAATTTATAGTCGAGTGGCGCAGCTTGGAAGATAAAGACAAATTATTCGCAAATGAAGAATTTAAAACCAAAGCTGTACCAGTATTAATGAAGGCAATCGACACTTTTGAACCCGTATTTACTAAAGTTGACATTCAATAAACAAAAAGCCAAGATTGATGGTTCTGTCCGAGAATTTAAAAGTGAGGATTTTTTTCTAAAATAAAGATCAACTAAAAATAGGGGAATATTCTGGGTGGAATAGTGAAGTACTAATTGGCCTCAAGTAGTAGTTATTTGAAAGTACTCAACTTCAACTTTTCAAAAAATCGGTTATTCCCTTTTTATAATGTCTTCCAATAGGTAGTATTATATCATTGATTGTAATGCGGTTGCCTTCAATCTTTCTTACTTTAGAAATAGGAATGATGTAAGACTTATGAGTTCTTATAAAATCTTCAGATAGTTTTTCTTCGAGTTCTTGTAAAGCAAGGCTGGTCAAAATCGGTTTTGTATTGGTCAAGTGGATTTTCACATAACCCATATCACTTTCTAAATACAGAATATCTTTGAGCTGTATTTGATGCACGGTTTTTTCGCTTTTCACGAAGATGCTCTCAGCTTTTGATGTTTTTTGTGTTGGCGCAACAAGGCTCTGCTTTGACCATAATTCGTATGACTTGTTCACAGCTTTTACAAAACGACTCAACTCAAAGGGCTTCAAAAGATAGTCCACCACATCCAACTCATAGCCTTTCAAGGCATATTGCTCATAGGCAGTTGTAAGAATGACCATTGGTTTCGTTTTTAAGGTTGCCAATAAATCAATGCCTTTCATCTTTGGCATTTCAATGTCTAGAAAAATCAAGTCCACTTGTTTCTCTTTCAATAGACTAAGTGACTCTTTGACCGAATGTGCCTGCCCTACTAGTCGTAATTCTTCTAATTGCCCAGCATAAGAAAGTATGATTTTATGTGCTAAAGGTTCATCATCTACTATGATGTAGTTCATCTTTTTCATTCTGATTCGAGCTGTATTTTTACTTTGAACAACTTGTTTTCTTCCGTGATTTTGAAAATGTGTCGACCAGAGTACTCTAGGCCTAGTCTTCGCTTTAAATTTTCCAATCCTATACCTTGTTCGACATCATTTTCATAAGGTTCAAAATTGTTTTCAATACTGAAAACTATTTGTTCGTTATTTTCTTCAACTTCCATTTTTATAAAAGCTTCAACTTCCATTTTTTCGACACCGTGCTTAAAGGCATTTTCAACCAGTACGATAAATAACAAAGGTGGAATAAGGCTTTCTTTATTGATAATATTTTCTTTTAAACTGATTTTTGGTTCGTTCTTAAATCGTATTTCGTTCAGGGCAATGTAATTTTTGATGTATGCCAGTTCTTCGCCTAAAGTAATTCTATCTTCCTTGCCTTTGTAGATGGTATAGCGCATCAAATCAGAAAGTTTCAAAAGCATTTGAGGTGTTTTTTCGGGTTCGGTTAGCGATATACTATACAAGTTATTTAATGTATTGAAGAAAAAATGGGGATTCAATTGGCTCTTGAGTCGACCGATTTCAGACTGTGATTTTTCTTCCCGCAATTGGTCAATACGACGATTGTTTTTGATGCGTTCGGCAATATATACGATGAGTATGATGCCAACGGAAAGGATGGCCCAAGCTACTATTTCAGCTTCGGTATCCACCAAAGCCGTCGCAACGATAATGACGGCCATTGCCAGTACTAATAAGCCATATTTTCTGAAAAATTTCTTCATAACCGTAAAGATAGAAATAGACTCGGGTGAAATTGAATTGCTCTCACAAACAACAAGAAAAGATTATTGAACTGTTCCGAAACCACCTCAAACGGTATTGGTCGGTCTAAATAAGATGTTCAAATGGTTTTTAGTGCTGTAGGGAAACTTAATTATTTCAAGAGGGACTATTGTGTCAATTTCAACCTCGGAATTATAATACGTTAGTTATGAAAATTAAATATCTGCTCTTAGTGGTTGCCTTATCGTCTAGTTTTTATTTGGCTAAAGCACAAGAAAAAACTAAATCAGAGAATTTAGATGAGCTATTTAGCTACTGCTACGAAAACGGAATTTTTAACGGAACCGTCCATATCACTAATGATGGAAAAACGTTGCTGAACAAAGCGTATGGGTTTTCGGATATCGAAAAAACTGAAGAATTGAAAACTAGTTCATCTTTCTACTTAGCCTCGCTGAGCAAACATTTTACAGCTTTTTCGATAGCGCTTTTGGAAGATGACGGAAAGTTGAAATACGATGACGCTGTTCGACAATATCTTCAAGATTTTCCTTATCCGAACATTACCATAAAACATTTGTTGCATCATACCTCTGGAATTCCTGAATATCAGAAAATGTTGAACCAACAAAGGGAAAGGCTTACTGTAAGATTTGAAAAAACAGGAAAAAAAATAACTAATAGTGAATTGGCTGGGATAATATCCAAATTGGAATTACCCTTAGATTTTCAACCAGGTACCAATTTTGAATACAGTAATTCTGGTTATATGTACTTGGCCTTGATTGTTGAAAAAGTTAGTGGTAACGGTTTTGCTGATTTTCTTGAAAACAGAATCTTCCGACCATTGCAAATGACTTCTTCTGGTCTAATTGGTGATGATAACGCCGAGAATGCAGTTTCAGCCTACAAAACAAATCCTTACGGCGAGAAAGTGCTAAGTGACATACCCAATTTTTTTGGAATTTATGGTGATGGTGGCATCTATAGTTCTGTCGATGACCTTAAAAAATGGGATATCTCACTTCGCAATCATACCTTTTTAAATAAGGAAAAATCTCTTGCATTATACGAAACACCTTTGGTGAACGGAAAGGCTGGTCCTTATGGGAAAGGCTGGTTCGTTAGGCTATTGCCATTTAATAGTGCAAAAGCAGTAACACATTCAGGAATTTTCGTTGGCTATACCAATTCCATTTTTCGAGAATTGGACAATGTAACCACTTCCATAGTGTTGAGCAACAATGGTCACAAATCCAATGGCGAAATCAATAGGGCTTTGGTACGCATTCTCTACAATATGCCTTTCGAGTTCCCGAAAATACCTGCGAGCAAAATCCTTTCGCAAATACTATTGACCGAGGGCGTCCAGAAAGCCGAGGTTTTCTATGAAAACCAAAAATCAAATAATAAATATGATTTTTCCGAACCTGAAATGAACCGGTTAGGCTATGACCTTTTAGAACTCAGTAAAAAAGAAGAAGCCCTTGCCATATTCAAAATGAATGTGAAAGCTCACCCTGAATCAGCTAACGTTTATGATAGTTTGGGCGAAGCTTATTTGAAATCTGGAAAAAAGGAATGGGCCCTGAACAACTATCGCATTGCCCTTGAAAAAGACCCTAAAAATTTGAATGCGAAAAAAATCATAGAACAACTTACACAATCTAAAAATAACTGATCATGTTGGGTATGAACAAATGGATATTTGAGTTAGTTTGTCGTTGGTATGTTTTCATATTCTTGAACTTCTACGGCCTGGGCAAGATTGCGGGAATGCAATTTTACAGGAAGGGCAGACTTCCCGCAGAGGTAGCGGAGCTGACCTTAGATTCGGCAGACGCTTTTAGTTTGGCTTGGACATTTATGGGGTACTCATTTCCCTATATCTTATTTGTTGGAATTCTTCAGATAATAGGAGCGTGGTTTTTACTCTGGAATAAAACAAAGTTCTTCGGGGTTTTAATTCTACTTCCAATAATGGCCAATATCATCATATTTGATATTATTTTTCTAGAAAAGAAAGGGGCTACCGTAAATGCTACCATTTATTTCCTAATGCTATTGGGTATTCTATGGATAAACAAATCTCAAATTGCCAAAGTACTTAAAGTAATTTCAGAAGTACCGATTGGCAAAAAAATAACTATAAAGACGGTACTTAAGGTTTTGGCTATTATGGGAATGGTATTTGTGGTGGACCAGTTTTTTGTTGCATTGGCTGGCGGATAAGATACTGGATAGAAAATACAGTTTATATTACTGGATAAATCAATAGCCTTTAAGTCATTTCATATACTTCGTTGAATAGCTTTCTATACGATAGTCCTTGTAGATTGTATGCCTATTAAAGTTTGGTTGCGCGTCGGTCAGTATCTGCTTTGTACTATTAAACAACATTTGGTTCGGAATGCGCCCATAGCATTTGAATGTTAAATTAAACATTTTGTAATAAAAGCGAATAGTACGTTGGATGTTTTCCCTATAGTAGGTCAGATGGCTTTCGGCACCTTCAATAGTGTAATTTTCCTTACTGGTTTGATAATGTACCTTGGGTTCTTCGACCGAAATCATGGGTTTCTGCTAGTAGCGGTAACAGTATGGATTACTTCACTTCGTCTTGGAATGGTTAGGGAAGGCCTTGCCGGAAAAACCTACCAAGCCTAGCTTGTACATTTTTTTATTCCGTAAATCAATAGAAGCAAGCTTTTAATTTACTCCATAAAAAAACCAGCTAAAACTTCAGCTGGTTTTCTAGTAGCGGGAACAGGACTCGAACCTGTGACCTTCGGGTTATGAGCCCGACGAGCTACCTACTGCTCTATCCCGCGATGTATTTTCGAAGCACCATGTTGGTGCTTAAACTTATTTTTTAAACCCAGTTGAGTAGGTACCCTGTACTGAGCGTAGTCGAAGGATGCTGCTCTATCCCGCGATGTGGACGGCAAATATACAACTGTTTCTTTGTTAAATCCAAATATTGTGGGATTTTAAATACATCGTGCCAGGGGATTCACTGGTTGAACTGATCTTTTTGTTGCAAATGGTGATAAGCACATTGGTGCGTTTGTTTAAATTTATTGAAAAAAGACTCGTATATACTCATTTTTTAAATTTCTTAATAAGATTGATTACTAGTATGACAATCAAAAGTATAAGCACTGTAAGTATAAGTTCTAATAGTATTTCTTTGGTTTTTAAGACTTTTGTAAGTATCATAACTTCTGGCTACACGATGATTTATTCATTAAAAGCCGATTTTTGTAGTATTGGGCAGTTGCCTTTCAATATAAAGGGAATACCAAGACCCGCTATAACGCATCTTGGTATTCCCTTCTTGGGTATTGGAAGATCGCACCCTACAACTTCGAATGCCATTACATATTATTTTGCAAGGCACTTTCCATAATATTCTGAACCTCATTACAATTGGTTATGGCCAACTCTACGGCAGCTCCTGGTTTTGCGTCAAAGCCAACGACCAAATCTATGGATTCAATTCCTTTTGCAGTTAAATTCCCATTACTTTCAATAGTATTGCCCGATAAAACATTTTCCCCAGCTAATACAATTGTTTCATTATCAATTGTAGCATATGATCTGGTTGACTCTTCACAAAAAGAGTCGAAATCTATACCATTCATTATATTTTCTTCTATGAGAAAATCCCTTTGAAAAAGAATGTCATAAAATGCACTTGCAGCGTGTAGTCTTAACTCTTCCCTATTTCCTGATTCGCTATCCGCAGCAATGGGTGTATAATCAAAAAATAATTCAATCTTACCACCAACGGGAATCTCTGGAACATCAAACTTTAATACGTTAAAATACATGATGTCTTCCGAAGTGCTGGTGGTCAAGATATAGGTGTCTGGCGGTATAACAGTGTTTGTGGTGTTATTAAGCGTTAATTTTCCTTCGCTGGTAATCCCTAGAATAAGGGTTTCGGGTTTTAATTGAACATCTGGGTTGGAAAAACTCAAGGTAGGCGCCAATGCCGCAGCAGTTGGCCTGCTATGCGTATGGTTAACATCAGTTCCCTTCTTAGGTAACGTGGTTGTATGCTCAAAAGCAATCGGGTTCCACTGTACTTGCGCTTTGGAAGGTATAAAAGGAATCGAAGGTCCTTTTTTCGATTCGTTTTCAAAAACATACTTACTTTGAAAAGAGGTATGCCAATCGTAATAGATGGCCTTTTTGGCAAGCAAGTCTTTGGTTTTCAAATTGTCTTGGTCGACCAGGGTCGCCAATTCGGGCGATAACGCTCTTAAAGAGGGGTCCATTGTAAGTTGCTGCTTGTAAAATTCCGCTATCGCCAAGGGGAAAAGAATTTGATTAAAGCTACCGAATACCTCATGTTGCCCGTCACCAATAACCTTAGAGAGCTTTTGTTTGGTTTTTTGCAGTTTGTGCTGTAACCAAATGAGATAACCCTCATCAATAAGCCCGTCATCATTGGTGTCTTTTGCCCAAGTATCCAATAAGAATCGTAATTCTTCTTTATTCAACACAATGCCTAAGTCAGCTTTTAGGTCCTTATCGGTATCGGTAGCCAATACTAACCGGGCGGCGGTCAATACCACATCAATGTCATAAGAAATATCGTTTACCCTTAAATTGGTAACATCATTGGTGTTGGATATGGCAATAGCAGGTGTAATTTCAAGTCCGAACGTGAATTGGGGAGCGATAAACACCGATCCGTCTTTCAATCCGCGATCGGATTGATAAAACTCGCTCAGTTTTTCCAATATGATGGAGTACATTCCTTGATCTTTTTGTTGAAGCATATCCATCCAAACATCAGAAGTGTTCAATGCCTCTACGTCATGGTTCATATAGGCTTCCAAATATGATTTGGCACCGGTTGCTGCTAAATAGGTGTATTGAAACAGTTCTGCCTGCTCAGCGTCGTAAATTCCTTCTCCAATAGCTACCCCTTGTTTGGTATTGGGTATCGTAAGGGCCTGGAGAAATACCTTTTCCAAGATTTTGTTTTCACTTGGTTGGTAAGTCGCCAACAACTCCTTAAAAAAATCAGGGTTTCTAAAATCTTCGGGGGTGACCGCTATATTTTGGAAAGCCCTTTTATTTTGTATGGAATTCCGATTGTTTCTTCCATTGGAATCATCGTCATCGTCATCATCAAGGCCATCAAGAAAATCCAAAAAATCCTGCACATCGTCATTGTCCTCTTTTTCAGTATCGTTGATGGCGTTTGGTCCTCCGGGAATATCCCGATTGTTGATATCCTTACTTAGCCTTTCAAGATCCCGGTTGGTCACCTCTGCAAAATTTCTAATATATTCTGTAGATAGACCACTGAACTTTGTGGTAATATCTGCAGAAACAGCTAAACCAATAGGTAGATTGCCCTCTCCATTAAACAAGCGTTCGTTTAGCGAGTTGACTTCTTCTTTTATTTCATCGTTATTGATTTTTAAAAAGTTGGAGTATCTTTTACCGGCTAGTTCCGCCCTGTCATCCAATTCTTCTTTAAACAGGCCGTTATCTTTAAAAACGTTTCCCAAAAATTCCCATTCGCTCTCCCCTCGTTGTGTAACTTGTACCCCGCAGAACTTAAAATTGTTGATTTCACTATTTACCGCGTCCCTGGGAAAGGCCTTTGGGTTTCCACAAGATTTAAATGATTTTACTTTTCTACTAGGCTTTGAAAGGGTTCCCTTCGGGGATAAGATTCCTGTTAATTCTCTAAAATCATCAGTTGCAGTTACTTCTAAAAAACCGTCCGTACCTTCAAAAATTCGGCCTGAAATTCTATCAAAAGGACCTTCAAGAGTTAGAGTTCTGAACTCCGAACCATATCCTTGTTCATTGGCAAAATTATTGTAGAGGGATTCCAAATCGGAAGCAAAATTTATGCCTTCTGCACTACTTCCAGAAAAAATTCCATTAAGGGCATCGATTATTTCACCTGCTTCATTAAAAATTGGTAAATCATCAAAAAGAAATCTAATATCCACAGTTTCATCTGTCAACTCTGATACCGAGGGCAGTCTTATTTTGTCATCCCAATTAAAGTTGGTATAACCTAGCTTAGCTGCAAATCCAGTAACAAAAAATGAAGGGTTGACCGGTTGTCCCTTGGCATCCAAATTGAGCTCAGCTCCTGGTCTTGCAATACCTTTAAAGACATTTGAAATTACTTGTACATCTGTTTCAGCAATAACTTGTAACTTAGTTAAGGGTTCTGTATTTATAAGCCCGAATTCATTTAAGAGTCTCACATCATCTGGAAGGTCGTTCCCTAATGCTAGATTTTGAATCGCATAAACGGTCCTTGATAGACCTATGATTTCAGGAGTTGCATTGATGCCGCTTTCATAACGTTCAAAAAAATTTATTATATCGGGAGTGGTTAAATCGCCCTCAAAGGCAATTCCATTAATACCATCCTGAAATAAATAAACAATGCTATTACCTTTTCTATAGCGTATACCGTTTCCCAAAATACCTTCGGCAGTAACATTGGCAAATCCAAAATCTATGCGATATCCGGCATCCCTGAAATAATCGAAAATAGGGCCTTTATCACTTTCGATTTGGCCATGCACTGGTTGAAAAAAGCAGCTTAAAATAATAGCCGTGAATAGCAGCTTTAAAAAGAAGTTGATGTTCATTCTTTCCATGTTTTAATTTTTTATAATCTTTTTAGTGATTCGTTCTCCGTTTTCCAGTTCAACGACCACGAGGTACATTCCGTTGGGTAAAAGAGCTATATCGTAGGTGCTACTATTTGCCGCGGCACGAAGTTGTGGCACATTGGTTCGGCTTCCAGCCATAGTGTAGAAAACGACGTGCTTAATGGCCTCTTGCGGCCCAATGGCAATATTAAGCTGGGCAGTGGTCGGATTGGGATAGGCGGACAATGTCAACGCCGAGGTCGCTTCTTTTGGATTTACTTCAGCTTCCAAGACATAAATAATCTCTAAAGTTTTCAATTCTGCTGAAATGGGTTCCCCTGGTCGTACTTCGTACGAAGGGCTATCTTCTTGTGCTTGAGCTGTGCCGATACTCCATAGTAACAGCAGTGCTGCCATATGATATGCCATACGATGGCGGCCCATATTTAGTTGTTTCATATCATTTGTTTTTAAAGGCCGTTCCAGCTTCTTGGAACAGCACAAGGGTTAGGCTATTTCTTGGAGATGAGTTGGTCTACTTTTGCCGCTAGTGCTGTTAAACGCCCTTGTTGTATGGCTAATTGTTTTTCTTGTGCTATGGTATACAGCGTAAGTTCCTCTACCTTCTCCAAAAGGGCCTTGTTGATGGTGGCTACGTCAAAACCGTCTTCTGCGGCTACCTGTTCGGCTGAAGGTATTTCAGGTAAATGTTTGTTGGCCTTAATAAAAGCCTCTACCTCGCTTAAGGGACGAAGTGGGTAGTCGGCTTCAAACACATAATCAGGCCAATTGTCCACGGTCTGTATCTTCATGCCAGTCGCAATAGCACGACCATTAACAGCCAATTCATAACCATTGGGTAGATTCCCGCCTGCAATCGCCAAACCAGCACCGTGTATGGCCAGGGCATTATCCTTTTCTAAAATAATTCTCGCATCAAAATCTTCAAGGGTCGAACCGGCATTGTTGGCAAAATCAATATATGGGGTATTGCCCGTTCGTAATTCTATTCGATGTGTTCCAGAGCCATCGGTTCCGAAGCGGGCTTGTCTATTGGTATCACCATTTCGACCACGTACTATGAAATCGCGGTCTGTTCGTACGTTTCCATTAACATGAAAACGTTCTAGGGGGTTGTTGGTCAAAACACCGATATTACCATTATTGACCATCTTCATCAACAGACGTTGGTCACTTAAGGGATTGGTGTTGTTGTATCTTCTAAATACCAAACTATTTCCTTCTTGACGTTGCAAGAATACCGAACTTGCCCCAGAATCGACATTTCTGGCATCAAACAAAATATAGGGACTGTTTCCACCGCCTTGGGTTGCATTTAAACGTAATCCTAAGCTGCCTGAGGGTAAGTCGGCCTTATAGGGTTGGCCATAGGCACTTTCAATGGCCAGTACCATTAGAACAAAAAAGATTAAGAGTAGTTTCTGTGTGGTTCCATAGGGTTGAATAGGAAGTACTGTTGTTTTCATAACTTTTAATTTTAGAATAATCGTTGGATTTTTAGTTCGGTAAAGATTGCGCTAAAAAAAAGTTGTAATCAACAATTTGTGGGTAAGTACAGAAAGCTGTTGCGAATAACAAGCTTTTGGGATGAATGACAATCTTCTTGTAATTCATCCCAAAAGCAACGCTATTCTCAAAAAAATAAAATAATCTTTGCGATTAATTAGGAAGAGTCTCTAAAACCTTGATTACGATATCCCGTTTACTTCTAGAAACGGGTAAACTCAAATCTTGGTTTTTAAAATGCAGTTTGGCGTTGTTCGCATTTCCCGTAATTGATTTTACTTGTGACATATTCACAATATACGATTTGTGGCTACGAATCATATAGTCATACGTAATTTGGGCCTCAACGCTTTTTAAGGTCATACGCATAAGCTTATGCGATATGCCTTGAGGAGTAATAAAATAAAACTCAGAATAATTTTCACTAGACTTGATGTAGAGAAGTTCGTCGACGGGTATGATTAGGTTTTCGTTAAGCAATTCCCCCTTTATATTCAGCTGTTCTTTGAAACTTGTTGCTCCTTCTTCTAAAGATGGGGATATCATTTCACCCACATTTTGGACCTTGGTCCTAAAAATAAGTAATGATGTCAAAACCAAAAGAATTTCAATACCGAAAAATTTGATAAGGAGTGGGTTGAAAAATGACAATTCATATTGCACGGCATAAACCCCGAATTTCGCTATGGCCAAACAACATATCAATGCAGGTAATAAGAATATACTATTGGTTTTCCATTCGATTTTAAAAAATGTAGGAACGATTTCTGGCAGAATAAATACCATGAGTAGAATAACCGACAATGATGTTAACGCGAAAATGGCCAATTGAACGTAATAAATACTAGGGTCAATTGGAATCCATTTGAATGTTCCGGAAAGCACACCTGCCACAATTGTAAAAAGTAAGACCGTGACGGTGAAATAGGTCTTTTTTAATAATGGAAAAGCAAAAATGTTTTGAAACAAAATAATCAAATTTAATTTAAATTAATCGACTTTTTTCTACTGAACAGCATAATCAATATCAATAATTGAAGGGCCAAAAATGCAAAAATGAATAAGATGATCCCATTCGTTTTTTTATACAGCCCTTCTTTGAAATCAAACAGATCAGCTTGCTCGTCAAACAGTTTGGCATACTTTTCTTCTAAAACGACTTTTTTATCTTGATGTTCCTCTTTACTGGTTTTAAGATCCAGTAAAATACTTTTGTACTTTAAGACCTTTTGGGGCATTTTTTGTTTCTCATAAAGTTCTACCAAGGTTTCACAGACTTGCTCAGCGTTTCTATTGTACAATAAATTGGTGGAATTCTGAAATTCTTCAAGAAGTGTTTTTTCAGCTAATTCCAGTCGATTCAATCTCAAATAAATACCGCCTCGAAATACATTGTTGTTACTAATATACTTTTTGTTCTTGGTATCAATAAGAAGTCTCGAGGCACTGTCTAAACTTGAAAGTGCCACTTCATATTTTTTTTGGTTATATAAAATTCCTGCCCTGTTGTTGAACGCATTTGCCAAAGAATTATAGTCTTTGGTTTTTCTATGGATGCCGATGGCGCTATCGAGATATTTTTTTGCGGAATCGTAATCTTCCAAAGAAATGTAAATATTGGAAATATTTCCGTAGCAGAGACCCACAAATCTAATCTCATTAAGTTCTTTAAAGGTGTTCAAGGATTTGATAAGCATATTTTTTGCGTATTCCACCTCATTATTTCGCCTATAGATACTGGATTTATTCACGTATATCATAGCAAGCTTTTTCAGATTAGCTTGCTCCTGAAGTATTTTTGCAGCCTTGTTGTAATATTTAAGAGCCAATGGATAGTACTCCAAGTAGTTATAAGTGCTTCCAATAGAACTATAAATTTCTGATAATCGAGCATCATAAATTTTCGGGCGTTCCTCAAAATCATTTTCGGCGAGTACGATCTTAAGATCATTCAAAGCATCAAAACTATATTTTAATGAAAGTTCGAAGTCACCTGTGGTAAGATAACAGTTGCCCAGGTTATTTTTAGAGGTAATTCGTCCTAAATCATAATCTATACTATCGGCAAGTGCCAAACTTCTTGTGGAAATCGTAATAGCCTTTGTGACATCTTGACGTAGGTATTGGTTGTGCATCATGCACAATGAATCTACTTTTTTCTCCTCAGCGGTTTTTTCAGCACGTTGGGTAGCACGAACATAGGGTGTGGGGAAGAATAAAAAACATAGAAACAAAATTTTGATTCGATGACGGTATCCAAGGGCATATGGTATTTTAAACCATGCTGTTTCAAGGGAACAATTTAAGGACGAACTGAAACGGGCAAACTTGATACGAATATTTTTTAGAATTAGCATAATCATTTATTCAGGCCAAGGACAATAAACTATCTTATTCAGTGTATTTGAAATCATCGCCAAAGTCAAACCAATAGTTTGTTTTTTTGAAACAATATGATCAATACCACGAATTGTAAGGCTAAGAGCACAAAAATTAAGATCAAGATCTCATTTGATTTCTTATAGCGTTTTTCTTTAGAATCGAAAAGATCCGCCTGTTCATCAAACTCTTTGGCATACTTTTCTTCAATAATGGCTTTTTTATCCTGTTTTTCTTCTTTGTCCGTTCTCAGGTCCAGTAGCATGCCACTATATGTTGATAGCTCCCTTAGGTCTTGTTTTTGCTGGTAAAGCGCAACCAGGGTCTCCAAAATCAATTCCGAATTTTCCATAAAGAAGTGTGTTTTGGAATTGGGTAATTCTTCCAATAGGATTTTTTCGGCAATATCCGAATGACCGAGTTTAAAATGGGTCGCCCCCCGTAATGCATTGTTATCACTATTGAATCTTAAATTTCCAATTTCGTCAATTACCCTGAGTGCCACATCCAAATAATCTAGGCCAGCAGCAAATTTTTTTTGATCATAGGCAATCCTTGCACTATTGTTGAGGGCATTTGCAAGAGCGGCTTTATTTTCAACCATCCTATAAATATGGATGGCACTATCATTGTATTTTTTAGCGGTACCAAAATCTTCGGATTGCTTATAGCTAATCGACAAATTATTGTAGGCGTGGCCAATACTCGCCGTGTCTTTCAATTGCTTAAAAATCTGCAAAGACTTTTTGAACAAGGTATTGCTATACATTGATTCGCCGTTGCTATCATATATTATAGCCTTGTTCATATATAAGTAGGCGAGTGACCTTAACTTTTCGTGCTCGATAAAAATAGTTTCCGCCTTTTTGAAATACTTCAAGGCCAAAGGATAATAGGTCATATCACCATAGGTTTTTCCAATGGCAGTATGCGTCTCTGCTAACAGTATACTACTGGTCATGTTGCCATCATCATTGCCCTTATCTTCCGCGAGTTGGATTTTAAGTTTGGTCAGTGCGTCAAAAGCATGTTGAAGCGCTAACTCGTAGTTGCCAGTGATTCGATGAAGATAGCTTAGGTCTATTCTGCACTCAATTTTAGCGGAACTGTGGTTTGCACTATCCGCCATGGACAGCGCCTCATTGATCAGTTCTAAAGCTTTAGCTGGGTCGTTGTAAACAAATTTTTTGTGCTCCCTTCTAAGGGAATCTATCCTTTTTTCCGTGGTATTCTTCGTTTTTTGTTCGCCTGATGGGGCTAAGGAAGTCCAACCCATACTAAGGGTAACGCATATCAAAAAAGCTATTCCGTGAGCGGGAATTTTTAAAAAAAAATTTTTTGATAAAAAAATCATTGCAAACAAGATAGCATTTTTTCTGTTGATAGGATTAAGAATATTGATGAACAGAATAGAAACGGTATTTTCTTCAAATGAAAAATTAGATGTGTTTTTTAAGATAGCATCATTATGCTTTTTGAACAATAATTCGATTGATTGCAAAATACAATACGATTTATAACTAGATATTACACCTAAATACTTGAGGGCGACTTCAACTTTTCAACGAAATGGCTACCTTCGAAACCATGGAACAACTTAACGACTTTTTGGTAAAGGCCATTTCGGGTACCGAGTGGCCCATGTTTATCTTATTGATTGGCGGGGGGGTCTTTTTGGTCTTATACTCGAAATTCTTGCCTTATCGATTCTTTGGCCATGCCATTGCCATTACCAGGGGCAAATATGATGATGCTTCTGCCAAAGGGGATGTGAGTTCACTTCAAGCACTGTCCGCTGCCGTTGCGGCTACCGTTGGTTTGGGTAATATTTCGGGTGTGGCCATTGCCATTCACGATGGCGGACCAGGTGTCGTTTTTTGGATTTGGATGACAGCTCTTATCGGCATGTGCATCAAGTTTTATTCCTGCAGCCTTTCGATTATGTACCGTGGTCATGATTCCGATGGTAATCTACAGGGAGGGCCGATGTACTATATCACCCAAGGCTTGGGTGAAAAGGCAAAACCGCTGGCTATTTTTTTTAGTCTTGCCGGGCTGTTCGGGTTTCTTGGGGTCTTTACGGCAAACCAGTTTACAGAGACCTTTATGAGCGTAATTGTTCCTGAAGAGACGATTATGACCTTGGGCGATACTTCCGAGGCTTCTTCGTTCAATTGGAAACTACTGATTGGTTTTGTGCTGGCCATCGTTTCCTCATTGGTCATTTTCGGGGGATTGAAGAATATTGCCAGGGTGGCCACCGCTATCGTACCGTTTATGGTCATGGTCTATTTGGTAGCGGTTGTGGTCGTAATGGTATTGAATGCTTCCCAAGTATTACCATCCTTAAAATTGATCATTACAGAGGCATGGAATTTTAAGACCATCGTTACCGGTGGATTTTGGGGTCTGGTTATTATTGGCGTGCGTAGGGCAATGTTCTCTAATGAAGCAGGTTTGGGTTCGGCGCCCATGTACCACGGACAATCAAAAAATGACGAACCCATTCGTGAAGGTTTAGTGGCCATGCTCGGTCCGTTCATTGATACGATCTTGGTCTGTACCTTTACAGCGGTGGTCATTATTTTAAGCGGTGCTTATTTGGAAGATTCCAGCGGAATCGTAATGACCTTACAAGCCTTTAGAACCACCCTGTTCGGTTTTGGTGATGAGCTGCTGATGGTCATCGTTGCGGCCTTTGCATTATCCACCCTATTCACCTATTCGTATTACGGGGTAAAAAGTCTATCATATCTGACCAACGCTAAAATAGGGAAGTTGTACAATGTTTATTTTGTGATTATGATCGTTTTTGCGGCCGTAGCGTCATTGGAATTGGTGAAAAACCTAATTGACCTATCCTATGCATTAATGGTTATACCTAACATGATCGCAGTACTCTTGCTCGCCCCGAAAGTGAATAAAGAAGCGAAAATATACTTTCAAAAATTGAAGGATGAAAAGGACCGTGACAAATCTTGATAACGATCATTATTGGCGCATGACAACATGGTACTAACGAAGTCAAAGAATGACCTATTAAAGGCAATCAAAATAAATAGATGAAAAAGCATAAAGCAGGTTTCGTAAATATTATCGGTAACCCCAATGTAGGCAAATCCACGTTAATGAATGCCTTTGTTGGTGAAAAGCTGTCCATTATCACGTCTAAGGCACAGACGACCCGGCATCGTATTTTGGGTATCGTGAACGGTGCTGATTTTCAAGTCATCCTTTCCGATACACCAGGTATTATCAAACCTGCTTATGAGATGCAGAACGCCATGATGGATTTTGTGAAGTCGGCATTTGAAGATGCCGATGTGTTGCTTTATATGGTCGAGATTGGTGAAAAAGGCTTGAAAGATGAGGCTTTCTTTAAAAAAATCCAGCAGAGTAAAATACCCGTACTACTGTTATTGAACAAAATCGACACCTCTGAGCAAGCTATTTTGGAAGCGCAGATACAACATTGGCAACAACTACTGCCAAGGGCTGAGCTACATCCGATATCAGCGTTGGAGAATTTTAACGTCAAAGAAGTTTTTGAACGAATTTTAGAGCTGCTTCCCGAGGCCCCGCCATACTATCCAAAAGACCAATTGACCGATAAGCCTGAACGGTTTTTTGTCAATGAGACAATTAGGGAGAAAATCCTTTTGCACTACAAAAAAGAGATTCCCTATGCCGTCGAAGTCGAAACGGAAGAGTTTTTCGAAGAAGAAGATATTATAAGGATCAGGTCGGTGATTATGGTCGAACGAGATACCCAAAAAGGAATCATCATTGGGCATAAGGGTGCCGCTTTAAAAAGGGTCGGGATTGAGGCCCGAAAAGATTTAGAGCAATTTTTTGATAAGCAGGTGCATATTGAGCTGTATGTTAAGGTGAACAAAAACTGGCGCAGTAATACCCGGCAATTAAAGCGCTTTGGATACAATCAGTAGCAGCCTTCAAGCTCTTTTAAAACCTGCTATCAAAGTTTTGGGATATTTTTTAAGGACTTCCATTTGAGGTTTTCCTTTAGACTTATCCATGCACCAAAAGGCCTATTTCCTTTGGAAATAAGCCGTACTTTTGCCAAAAATATCGGAGATGGGCGCAATTGTAGCCATTGTAGGAAGACCTAATGTTGGCAAATCAACCTTTTTTAATCGACTGATCCAAAGGCGCGAAGCCATTGTTGATGCAGTAAGCGGGGTAACCCGCGACCGTCATTATGGTAAGACGGATTGGAATGGAAAGGAATTTTCCATAATAGATACTGGTGGTTATGTTGTGGGCAGTGATGATATTTTTGAAAAAGAAATCGACAAGCAAGTAGAATTGGCCATCGACGAAGCCGATGCCATAATTTTTATGGTGGATGTGGAGTCTGGAGTAACGGGAATGGATGAAGATGTCGCTAAATTGTTACGCCGAGTGGACAAGCCCGTATTTTTAGCCGTCAATAAGGTCGATAACGGACAAAGGGAAGCCGATGCGGTCGAGTTTTATGCTTTGGGACTTGGCGAATACTTCAGCTTATCAAGTATCAATGGTAGTGGAACAGGGGAATTGTTGGATGCCTTGGTCGAAGTGCTGCCAGAGAACCTGATGCCCGATGATGAGCTACCACGCTTCGCTGTGGTTGGAAGGCCCAATGCCGGAAAATCATCCTTCATCAATGCCTTGATAGGTGAAGAGCGCTATATCGTAACCGATATCGCAGGCACGACTAGGGATAGTATCGATACCAAATACAATCGCTTCGGGTTTGAATTCAATCTGGTCGATACTGCCGGAATTCGACGGAAAGCCAAGGTGAAGGAAGATTTGGAATTTTATTCCGTGATGCGTTCGGTACGTGCCATCGAACATTGTGACGTATGTATTCTATTGTTGGATGCCACCCGTGGGTTTGACGGACAAGTACAGAACATCTTTTGGCTGGCCCAGCGCAACCATAAGGGTATTGTGATCTTGGTCAACAAGTGGGATTTGGTCGAAAAGGAGACCAACACGGTACGTGACTATGAAAAACGTATTCGTGAGGCTATGGAACCTTTCGTTGACGTACCTATTCTGTTTATTTCGGTACTGAACAAACAACGCATCTTTAAGGCGATTGAAATGGCCGTCGAAGTCTATAAAAACCGTTCAAAGAAAATCGTTACTCGAAAACTTAACGATATCATGCTGCCGATCATTGAGAACCGGCCGCCACCAGCTTATAAAGGGAAATTCGTAAAGATCAAATTTTGTACCCAATTGCCCACACCATATCCGCAGTTTGCTTTTTTCTGCAACCTGCCGCAGTATGTGCGCGAACCGTATAAACGGTTTTTAGAGAATAAACTCCGCGAGCAATTTGATTTTACCGGGGTACCTATGACCGTATTTATGCGGAAAAAGTAAGGGATTGCATCTTTTTTTGTTTTAATTTAAAGCAAATTTCAATCCAAATGCGAATCTGCTTTTACGTGTTATTTTGGGTAATTCAAGCACCTTTTTTGGTTACGGCCCAAAACGATTTTGGTACTATCGGGCCCAAAGAGGGCATTCACCTGCACCTTAATAAAACCACTTTCATTCAAGGCGAACGTTTGTGGTTCAAAGCTTATATTCAAGATGAAGCTACCAAATTGCCGTCTTTCGAAACCACTAACCTGTATGTAGGTATTTTTGATGCTGGTGGTGAAGAGCTCAAACGAAAACTATACTATGTTGAAAGTGGCATGGCCCGAGGTGATTTTTCGATTGATTCAACCTTGGTGAATACGGAATATACCATAAGGGCTTGGACCAACTTCATGCAAAATTTTGAAGGATATAAGCCCTTCGAACAGCGTATAAAAATAGTGAAAGATACCGTAGACCAAGATTCCGCTAAAATCAATATGCAGATTTCCGTCTTTCCAGAAGGGGGTCAATTGATAGCAGGTGCCTACAACAATATCGGCATTTTGCTTAGTAATGGCCTTCGGCAGGGAGTGGCCGCAGACAATCTCGAGCTGATCGATGAAACGGGGCGCATCATTCAGGGTAACATTGCCACGAATGATTTTGGTATGGGCAAGACCGGGTTTGTGGTCGATGCCGATAAAAAATACTTTCTAAGACGTCAAGGCCGACGATTACCGACGATACGACAAGAACTTCCAGAAGCCTCTCGGGGCCAATTGGGGATGAATATTGAAAATAATGGAAAGGATAAGGTGCTGCTTACACTGATAGCTTCACAAGAAACATTTTTAGAAAAGGATGGTGACACCCATACCATTGCTTTTTATCAAGATGATTTCATTCGTTTCGAAGACATGGAGGTCAATGAAACGGCGACAGTGCTATCCATTGACCGAAAAGAACTACCGCATGGTATTTTAACCGTAGTACTCTTTGATACGGAACTTCGCCCAATAGCCTATCGTATGTTCTTTAACCATCGAAATACCGGCCGTATTGGCCCGAATTTGGAAATTGACCATTGCCTGACCGAGTTTGGCGATTCACTTCAAATCGAAATGATTTTACCAAAGGGCATCAAAGATGAAATCAATCTGAGCCTATCGGTATTGCCAAACCAAAGTGAATCGTACGACCCAGATAATTCAATCGTTTCGTCATTTTTGGTTCGACCCTATATCAAATCCTATTTTCAAGATCATTACTTTTTTCAGGGGCAGGATAGAAGAAAACGCTATGAACTTGATAAGCGATTACTTATTGAGGGTTGGGGTAAGTATGACTGGGATTCTAGAAAGCTGGAGGAAGTACGGCAAAAGTTTACCATGGAAACCGGAATACCTTTCGAAGGAAGGGTGATCGATGCAGACCTAAATGAAGAACAACAAGTCTCCCTAGTAGCTGAACTATCAGGGGCATTCCGTTTTGAGGAGCTTCAAAATGATAAATCCTTCAAGGGCAATATGGTGCTTTTTGAAGGGGATTCGTTGAAGGTCAGTCTAATTGGTAAAAAAGGCAAGTTAAGGGAGCCTAAGGCAGAACTTTGGTTTCAGGATAGTGACAGTGCCCCTTTGAACTATTTGGCCACTGAAACATTAAAAAGACAAGTTACCCTGCTCGAAAACCCCGCTGCTATGGAGGGCCCTTTGAATATTGACAGCCGAATCATCGCATTGGATGAGGTAATCGTGACCGAAAAGGTCACTACACAAAAGAAGTTTCAGATTTCGGCACTGGTAGAAGGCCGATTGATCGATGATGATGAAATAAGGAAAACGCCTGCGGTAAGCTCATATATCCTAAAGCTTGGGTTCTTAATTTTCGGAAATGGTGGGGAGCTCGGCATTTATGTGCGTAAGCCACCTGGTTTTGTTAGGGTGCCCGTGAGCATAGACGGAATGTTCGCCCAACCTGGGGAGCTGATCGGGATGCCCTTATCAAGTGTCAGGTTCTTTACCTTTAGCAAAGACAGGAATGGGCCCTTTATTGCGATTGGCTTGAATCCAAACTATGTTCCGCCGAATCAACGAAATAAATTCGCTAAGTTCGCCATTACCAATGGTTATGCACGCCCCCAAGAGTATTTTAGTCCAAACTATCCTGATTCCGATCAGCAGATCTTTCAAAGTTTTGGTGCTTTATATTGGAAAGCCGACGTCGCTGTAAATGCCGAGATTCCTACCACTATAAATATTCCCATCAAAGGGCAAGGCACGATGCGATTATTTATGGAGGGTATGACCGTAGATGGTGGTTTGATCACTCAAGAAGAGCGCTTAGACGTGCGATAGCCCAATCAGTCGATTGATGCCATTTGTATATGCAATTGCTGTTTGATTTGATACCCTTTGTCGTCTGTTGCCGTCAATTGATACGTGCCGGGTTTTATGGGTACTATGAGTTCATGAAAACTGGTCGTTTCCCCAATATAAGTATCATTCAAGTACCAAAAAACCTGACTGTTATGTTGTTGGTGGGCCAGTTTAAAGATGACTTCCGATTTTTTATCCCCTAAATCCTTCGGTAGCAAGACAACTTCATTTTTTTTGGGGTAAAGCAAGGCCATACGGTCTTGAAGCCCAGAGGAACATCCACTCAAAAAAGGAGGTAGTTTTTGATAATTGGGATTCGAGTTTTTGTAGTAGTATTCTACCATTGGGGGCACATTGAACCAATTTTTAAACCTAATTTCAGCCAAAGGATAGCAATCCGCATTGACCTGAAAAGCTTCGCTGCTATCTAAGGCAAGTTGTTGGTGATAAGGGCATGTTTTGCTTCTTGTTCCGTTTTTAGGAAGGACACGTGTAATGGTTTCTTCGCAAAACAACGATTTTCTAAAACCACTTTTGGCACAGGTTTCCAAATTGACCAGATCGTCATAAGGCGTCTCAAACCAACCGCTATAAGGTAAAATATTCAAAACATCGAAAAGAATCGGGGCGGCAGCGGTTATTCCCGTTAAGCCTGGTCGACCCTCCCCATCGGCATTGCCGACCCAAACGCCGATAGCGTATTTCGGGGTTGTACCTACTGCCCAAGCATCCTTAAAACCAAAACTGGTGCCCGTTTTCCAGGCAATCGGCTGTGAGGCATCGAAAAACTGCCAGTTTTCCTCCCCGTTGGGTCGATTTACCTCACGCAATGATTTGAAGGTATGGTAAATGGCACCGGCAGTAAAATTTTTTGTCTCAAATTGTGAAACCCCAAAATCAAGGGCAGTCGATTTCAAGTAAGAGGCATTCGCATATTCCTTAGTTCGGTAGGTACTTGAATTTTGGTTAAAATAGTTAAGCGTCGAAGCTAACGATGCATACGATTGGGTCACTTGCAGCAGTGAACTTTCGGCACCTCCTAAAATAAGCGGCAAGCCATAGTGCGAAGAGGGTTTGTCTAGCAAATCCATATGTATTGCCTTTAGCTTATTGTAGAATTTTTGAAGTCCATACTGCCGAAGAAGCCGCACCGCAGGTACGTTTAACGAACGTGATAAGGCCATACTGGCAGGTACTACCCCTGAGTGCCTTTTATTGAAGTTTTTCGGATGGTACCCGTTGATGACGGTAGGAATGTCTTTGACCAACGCATCGGGTAATATCAGGCCTTCTTGTAATAGTGCTGCGAACAGAAAGGGCTTTAAGGTACTTCCGGTACTTCGTTTTTTGGTCAAAATATCTACATAATGGCCGTGTGCCTTAGTGGTGGGTGAGTTACCGACATACCCCAATATTTTTCGAGAATCCACATCCAGTATTACAATAGCGAGGTTATGGATCTCATTGTTTTTTAGTTGTTGGTAATGCTGCCCTGCGATCCAATTTAATTGTTGTTGTAGGTTTTTGTCGATAGCACTGGTAATACGTTCACCAGGATGCTCTTTTTTGATACGTTCGGTCAAATGCGGGGCTATATCGGGCAGGGGTAGGGGTTTTTGGGGCAGCGGTTCCGCGAGTGCCAACTCATAGGTAATGGAATCAATGACTTTTTTTTCTAGAAGTTTTTTTAAAAGACGGTTACGTTTTTGAAGCAGCATACCCTCATTGCGCCCTGGAAAAATTAATGAAGGCGCATTGGGCAAAACGGCAAGGGCCGCCGATTGTGCCCAGCTCAATTCATGGGCCGGAATGCCAAAATAACGCCAAGAGGCGGTTTCTAGCCCCACTACGTTGCCCCCATAAGGGGTATGCGTGGCATAAAATTTTAAGATATCCTCTTTAGAAAACCGAAATTCCAATCGGGTGGCCATAAAGACCTCGATAAGTTTTTCGAAGTAAGTCCTTCGCTTTTGTTTTCTACTTAATCGTATGACCTGTTGTGTGATGGTGCTGCCACCACGACGGGTCTTCTTGGTCAGGTTGTGTCTTATGGCATGGAATATGGAAATGGGATTTACGCCCGGATGTTCGTAAAAATATTCATCCTCAAAAAGAAGCACACATTTTTTAAACCGATAGGGAACGGAATCCATCTTTGGAAAACGCCATTGTCCGTCATCGGCGATACGCGCACCGATCAAAATATTGTCTGAGCTCGTAACTACTGTTGAAGTCGGCGCTTTAAACAATTGTCGCGGTAAACAAAAAAACCAGAACAGCCCTATCACAGCCAACGCTAACAGTACTATTCGATATTTCCTTATTATTTTGATTCCCATAGACGCTTAAATAATCATGATAGGTACCCTAATTTCAGTCAAGGAACCGTTACGGTATGATCTTTATCCATTTGCCTTGGTTTCTGGCGTAGCTGTTTTGGTCGTACATGGCCTCTACCTGACTGCCCGGTAGATAATATTCACCTAAATAAGATGCATTTAATTGCACGGTAAATGTTTTGGTCTTCTTAGCGCCCAAGTCAAAATAAAAATGGGTGCGATCATCGCGAACGTCGGAATAATCCGCGTTATTAGCGTTGCTGTTTCCATTCTCAACATACGATGTATCGACTATCTCCCAACCACTGGGAACGATTTGGGTAAGTGCAAGGTTTTCATAGTTATCATTGGTGGTATTGAAAACCGTCAATCGCGCTTTGAGCTCCGTTCCTTGACGCAATTCGTCTACAGCAATTACAGTACCAGAGCCATCGAGATAATCCACTGTTAAGTTGAGCTTTTTTTGTTGTGCCAGTTCTTGGCCGACCGGTAATTTTCCACGCTGCGTCAGGGTGGTGTAGATGATATTCGATTGTTTGTTCGCAATCGTTAAACTCTCTTTAGAAGCATTTACCGGTATATTTCGTTGTGCAATGGCCCTATCCGTTTTTATGGTAGTGGTCTTGCCATTCTGTATGAGTTCAATGTCAATGGATTTCCCCCCATTTTCCGAAACCATTTTGGCCATGGCCAATAACGCATATGCCGTTTCTTGGGTGCTGTACCATTGCTGTGAAGAGAGGTTCTTGGCCAACGAGATGGCAAGTTCACGTTGCCGTTCATCTTTTAATAAGACCAAGGTTTCCAAGGCCATGGCCCTATTTCGAAATACGGAGCCATAGGTGTAGTAATCATGCTTATTTGGTTTTACATTAATATTCGCACGCTTGGCAATGTCCCGAGCTACCTCTTTTTTACCTATAAGGGCGTACGTGGCCGCCAATCGCCATTTGGCTTCATTACTAAGGTTTTTACTTTCACGTAGGCGGTTCATTGACGCTAGTTCAGGTTGCTGGGCCAATGCCAAGGTATATAAGCGATAGGCCTGTGTCAGATCATTGTTGTACACAGTAGCAGTATTGCTCCACTGTCTTGCCGCATTCTTTTGGTAGCGAAGCCAATTGCTTAAAAAGGTCAATGGTAACTGATACCCTTTTTGTTTGGCCTCAAGCATGAAATGACCAGCATAAGAAGTACCCCAGTCGTCTGCATTGCCATAACCTGGCCAGTAGCTCAACCCACCATTCGGGGTTTGAAAATCAGCCAGTTTTTTGATTGCTGCCTTTACATTGGTCTCAATATCTCGTTTTTTGTCATAGGTGATATCCAGAACATCGGCAAGATAGAGTTGTGGAAAGGCGGCTGAGGTGGTCTGTTCGACACAGCCATGCGGATACCGTAAAAGGTAGTCCATCCGTTTGGAAAAATCCATTGGGGGTAAGGTCGAAAATTCAATATAGGCCTCATTGGTGCCTGAAGTGCCAAAAGGTTCAAAAGTGATTGTCTGCGATTGGTTTTCCGTCAAGGTATACAAACTGCTCTGAGTAGTAATGGGATTGGGATTTTCAACGTCAATTTCCAAGGTATTGCCCGCTTTTTCCCCAGACCCCTTGGCTACGACCTCAATGGTCTGAAAACGGGTCGTAGGATTGACCTTAAAATCAAAATTTACGATTTGTTCCCCAATACTATTGAACACAATGTTTTTGGAAGTAGGACCAATGGGCCGTAAAGCCTCTCCTGCTTCAATCGAAACGTTCACCTTCTTCACTTTTTTGTCCATGGCAAATACGGTTACCGGAACGGTCACGGTTTCACCGGGTGATAGTTTGCGGGGTAGCGAGGTCAAGACCATCAATGGTTTTCGTACGGGAGTGGTCTTTTCGTTTTTCCCATAAGCACTTTTTTGGTTACCGGCTATCAACATGGTGCGAACCGAACCAACATAATTGGGCATTTGGATATCGTGAGTGGCTTTTTCGCCGGCTTTTAAGGTAAAAGGGCCTAGATAGGTAACTACGGGTTTGAAACGTTGCGCCTTGCGGTTTTTTGAGCCTTCTGCGATTCCACCACCACCAATGGCGTAAATATTGTCTACACTTACAGAATAAGCCCCCATCACATCGTCGAAAATATCGAAGGTTTTTACCCCTAGCGCCTGTCTGGCATAGAAAGAACCATGAATATCAGGAGTGCTATAGCGGGTCAAATCGAGTAAGCCTTCATCAACTACGGCAAGGGAATAGGTCATGGGCTTTCTATTGGCTTCCGATACCTTGACCGTAAATGATCGTTCGGGTTCCAGTACCTTTGGCATATCCAATAGCGGTTCTAAGATAGTGGCCTTATTGGTCACCAAAAGTGGTACGACCCCATACAGCCGAATAGGAAGGTCATTGCTTGCCTGACCATGGGGTTGCAGCAACGAAATGTTGACATAGATATTGGGGGCCATGTCTTCGGTTATGGGGATAACGGCTTTTGTTTCCTTGGCCGTGGTCTCAACCCACTGTTGCGAAAGCACTTCTGAGCCATTTTCAATACTTATTAGGGCACGACCACCCAGATCGGAAGGAAAGGTCACCAAGGCTTCTTCCCCGATAGTATAGCTTTCTTTGTTTGCAGCGAAAATCAAAATCTTAGAACTTTCGGCATCACCGCTGGCAGGTCTTTTCCACCAATTTCTATAAAAGTAGGCCGTTCGTCCAGTAGCGTGGCCACTGGCCTTATCCAATACCCGAATTAAAAATCGCCCTCCTTCATTATCAGGAATATTGATTTTGAAATTTCCCTTGCCATCAGCCCCAGTGGTAACCTTCAATGTTTTGAAAGGACGGTGTACCGTGGCATTTTCATAGCGGGATAGGTTGTCGTAACCCCGGTTCCACCACCAACGCCATTCAATTTTAAAAATTTGGACATCAAGTTTTCTATTTGGGGTAGGGTTTCCTTTTTCATTTACGGAAATCACATCAAACGTAGTGTTCTCATCAGTCAGATAAGAGCCATATTGACGAGCCTCGGGAGATTTTAAACCTACAAAATGGGAAAAAGGAGCAATTTTTCTAGAGAAGACATCTATTGAAAAATCGCCACCGCCCTCAAATACCTTTGTAGTAAAAGTAGCCTGTAGCATACCAGGCGCATTGTTGGTAACGGGTATTTTTTTATTGATGTTAAGTTCCCCTTCTTCGTTTAGGTTTGAATTCAAAAACTGCAGTTCTGTCTCGTTAAATGTTCTTACGGGATCTTGAAATACGTACGCTTCGTACTTCGGAAAAGCCGTGTTGGTAGCTTGTAATTTCGTGTTGATGTCTATTTTTAGATTTCTTGCCGGTGCCCCATGCAGCCATTTGACATTAATTTTACCACTATTACTTTCTTTGGCACTGAGCACGGCTTCATCAAACGTAAAATTGACCTTTAATCGATTGGGTTTGACCGTGGCTATTTTTAGGTTTTTGTTGAACTGTGCACCGCCAACAAGCACTTTTACATTCCATGTGCCTGTTGGGGCAGTGGTCTTCGTGGGGATTGGAAAGTAGTAGAAGCCATTCTCTTTTCTCGCAAAAACCCCTTCATCGGCCTTAACATTACCATTTTTGAGAACGGTTCGTTGAACGAGTTTTCCACGGGCATCAGATACCTCTAACGTAACGGGGTGGTTTTCGGGTAGTGGGTTGGCCTTATCATCTAGAACAAAGGTCAAGTGGGCCGTGTCCCCAGGTCGATGAACCCCTCTTTCAGCATAAAGAAAGCCCTGTAGACCACTTTGAAGTTGTTCCCCTGAAACATCGAACTTACTCAGTGAAAGTGCATTGCCATCGGCTAATTTTGCGTAGGCAAAACTATTTTCCTTTTGTGCCACGGCAAAGGTAATGGTCGCATCGCCATCATAAATGGCAAATCCTGAAGCATCGGTTACCACCTCGCCCAATAGTTGTTGTTGGTAGTTATAGAGTTTTATTCGGGTGCTGGGTTCCGGATTGGAAGTGAGCAGGTTCGTTGCCGCGAAATGGTAACTACGGTTGTTCCCTTTTTTTACAATAAGCCCAAGGTCACTACCCAAAAGATTGGTAAACACCACGCGATCAGGATTGTAATAGGCCTCATGGCAGGGGTTATCCTGCTCTTCCCAGTTGTAATTGTAATTTCTCCAATAGTAGATTTGGTTGTCCCAATACCGTTCCTCAAGACCGCTTTCGTCCTCACTTTGCTCAAACGCAATGGCATTCGTGCTTTTGGTCCCATCAGCCGAATCACCACAGTCGTACATAATATGTTCTTTTTTAAAACTCAGCTCCACACGGTAGAGGGAGCCCGGGTTTACTTTTATAAGTTCTGATAAATCAAGGGCATGGGCTTTCCAATAACTGCTGTTGCCCGAATTGTTTTCCGTTAAGGGAATCACTTTATAAGCCACCCTTCTACCAACAGGGCGAAGGTCTGAATTGTAGGTTTGGGTGAGTTCATTATTTTGAAGAAATTGAAGCATATTATCTTCAAAAACCTGAATGACCCTGACTTCAACGGCGGCAAGGTTGACGGTTTCAAAATAAATGGGTGTGGCCGCCGCATTGGGCAAAATCGTTCCTTTCGAAATGAGTCGTACACTTGGTTTTAATTGTTCAAAGGAGACCAGTTCAGAAAAATTGGATTTCAACGAAAATCCGTAGGCACTTTTGATACCCTCGAAAATGGTCACTCGTACCTCGCCAAGAATACGGTTGGTTGGGTATACTTTTAGCACGTTACCATCAATTTCATAGCGCAGGTTTTCCGCATTTTCTATGGAGACCAGACCATTGAGGTCTTGATCGGTCATTAGCGGTTCAGAAAAGTTGATGGTTAGGGAGGCATTTGGGGCAACCGCGGTTCTAGCATTCAGCACGACAAATTTATTCAAACCGGGCACGGTATAGCTTTGAGAGCCTTGATTGGTTACCCCTAATGCTTTTCCAGACCAACTGATATCCAACACGCCATCATCAACCGTTCTTCGAATACTATCGATCTTAAAGTTGAAATACGTAGCGTTTAAATCGATGTTTTGCCATTTAATGGAAAGTTCCTCGCCTTGCTTTTTAGCAGATAAAATACGCTTTACTTTTTCCATATCGACCAGATCTGAGGTCTCTACGGTGCCCTCTAGGTACTGCCAGTCTTTGTTGTAGGATTGTAAATCACCAAGATCGATTTTAAAATTAGGTGCCAGGGTCTTGAATGAAAAACTATATGTTTTGAATTCAGGTGGAACTGCCTCTAGCAGTTTTCCCAGCTGCAGGGTGACCGAATACTCGGTATTTGGCTTTAGAAATTCCAAGGGAACAAAAACAAGCTCCCTGCCGTTTTCAATGACCAGTTTTCCGTCAACTTTAGGGTTGATTTTAAGATACTCGCTTGATAGTTCTTGATTTAGTTCAAATTGAGTTGCTTGTTTCGCCAAAAGAATTTTAATCGGATTGGCAATACTTTGTTGTCCGCTGGTATGCGAACTGATGTAATCCTTGAACCTAAAAAGGTTATCCGTGGCAACTTCCTCCCCTTTATTTTTGCATGAAATGATAAGTGTGAAAACTGCCAGGAATACTTTAAGAAAACGACCCATTAGTGCGGTAATTTAAGATGAAACTTTTTTCTGCGCTTGCAAGATAGCCTAAAAAGAAAGCAAGAGGTTCACTGAAAATGGGGTTTTCGAGTATTGAACTCTATTTAATTACGCAAGTAGTTTCAAGGCGGATTTTCTATTAAGAATAATTTGTGATACGCGATAAAAGGGTTTTTGGCCTAGTCTAGGCTTATGGTATAAAAGCCATTAAGGTCTTCTTGGGTGGCACCATTAATTACAAGACGTTCCAATCTTGCAATTCCGCCACAGCACCCATCTGATTCTGAAAGTGCTATTTCAATGGTAAGTGGTATTGCAATACTGTCTGCTATGATCAAACTATTTTCAGAGGTGCCGATGGTCCAATCAAAATTTTGCAATACCAAAATTGATTCGGGTTCTTCTGCGTTGAAAGTTGCTAGTTCAAGCGTAAAACCATCGGTGTTGTCTCCAGTAACCCTTATATCTTCAAGGGCATAGGCTTCGTTCTGAAACACATTGGCATTATCCAATTCCAAATCAAAAGCCAAGGTTGGCGGTCCTTCACATAAAACGGCAGCACAATCATCTTCAGGGCAGCAGGTAGCACATAGAACCATGAGGCTTGCAATAACATTTTTTAGAAACATCGTTTTCTTTTAAGAGGCTGAGGTTAGGAAAGGTTGCGTAAAACTTCAAGATTACCATCCCCCGGAAGCGCCACCGCCCCCAAAGCCACCTCCTCCAAAGCCACCACCAAAACCTCCACTGCCAAAACCACCGCCAGAAGAACGCCCACCGTAGCCACCACGGCCCATGTTGCTTAAAATGATCATGTCCCAAATGTCCATACCGCTTTTGCCGCGGCCACCTCGATTGTTTTTACCACCACCCCTTCTTTTTCTGCTCGCTAAAATGATCCAAATGACCAAAAAGATGATAAAAGGTAAAAATCGCTCAAATCCAACAGCATCCCTGTTGAAATCCCGGTCCTCTTTGAACTGGCCGGTCAATACCTGAAATACCGCTTCAGAACCTTTTTGGAGTCCTTGATAATAGTTGCCCGATTTAAATTCTGGAATGATGATGGATTCAATGATGCGCTTACTCATGAGGTCGGTAAGGTATTCTTCTACACCATATCCGGTACTAATGGCTATTTTTCTATCGTCTTTTGCCAGCAAGATCAGTATGCCATTATCTTCATCAGCTTGACCTATTCCCCATTTTTGTCCCCATTTGGCCCCTAGGTAATTTATGTCTTCGCCTTTAGTAGAACTTATGATGGCAATAACGATTTGGGTAGAAGTGCTATCGGCGTATCGTAGTAATTTCTGCTCCAACGTTGTTTTTTGTGAAGCCGACAGCAAGTCGATGTAATCATAAACACTGGTTTGTTCTTTCGGAATTTCAGGTATCGTGAACTGCCCCCAACCTAAATTGGAAATTAGAAATGCAAAAACGACCAGTAAGGTATATTTCATACTTCCTTCTTTTGTTGGGTATGTAATACGGGTTTTTCCCTCCTTTAGTGAGGTAAGGAGGGGCCTATCCTTTTGATATTGCATCGTTCAGTTCATTTGTGTCGGTATGGTGCCATGGAAAATGTTTTTCCAGCTCTTTGCCTGCTTTCAAAATGCCTTCAACAATGCCTTGTTTGAATTGCCCCTTTTTGAAATTGGAGGCAATCACTTCTTTCGTGGTTTCCCAAAAACCCCTGGGTACCGCTTTATCGATACCCTTATCTCCGTAAATGACAAATTTTTTGTCTTTGACCGCTACATACAAGAGCACGCCATTTTCATCTTTGGTATTATCCATTTTTAAAAAATGGAACACCTGTTGGGCACGGCTGAAATGGTCAATTTTAGCGGTAGCTTCGATATGTACCCGAATTTCGCCTGAGGTATGCCGTTCAGCTGTTAAAATAGCATCTACAATCTCTTGTTCCTCATCGGTAGTAAGAAATTCTTCTACTTTGGACATGGTATCATTATTCAAAATCAAAATTGACATCAGGGGCATTCTCGGCACCGGCATTGGAACTGAATAATGCCATGGCATCAAAGCCTGCAATGTTGGCGATGATATTAGTGGGTATTTTTTCAATCTTAATATTATATTCCCCGGCTAAATCATTGAAGCGATTACGTTCTACATTGATGCGGTTTTCAGTACCCTCCAACTGTGACTGTAGTTCTAAAAAGTTTTGATTGGCCTTAAGGTCAGGATAACGTTCTACGGTCACCAAAAGACGGGATAGGGCAGATGATAGACCAGTTTGCGCTTGTTGAAAAGCGGCAAGCTTTTCAGGTGTAAGATTATTGATATCCACTGTTGTCGAAGTTGCCTTTGATCTCGCCTCTATCACATCTTTAAGGGTGCCTCTTTCAAAATCGGCAGCACCTTGAACGGTTTTCACCAAGTTGCCGATTAAATCACTTCTTCTTTGATAAGAGCTTTCAACATTGGCCCATTGCTTTGTGGCTTGGCCTTTCATGTCGACCAAAGTGTTATTGGTGTTCACATACCAGCTGCCCAAGATAAAAATAAGGACACCTAAGATTACCAAGGGTATTAATAGTTTTTTCATTTTTGAGATTTTAGTGTTTATTCTTTGCTATAGTTATACGAATTAGTGTGCTGAAATCGATTTTTGTTACAATTCGACTTATTTGAAAGAACCTTGAACTAACATGAATTTCAATAAAGATATTGTGACTATGCGGTGACTAAAGCTGTTCTTTAATCTTAATCAGTTCCGCTTTTACCTTTTGTAATTTTTCTATGATGTCAAAGTTGTTGAGCGTTTTGTGTTTTTCTTCCTTTAAGTGAATTTTGGCACCCTCTAAGGTAAAGCCTCGTTCTTTGACCAAATGATAGATGAGTTTGAGGTTTTTAATATCCTCAGGAGTGAATTTTCGGTTTCCCTTGGCATTTTTTTTTGGTTGAAGGGCGTCGAATTCTTTTTCCCAAAAGCGTATGAGCGAAGTGTTCACCCCAAAGGCTTTCGCTACTTCGCCAATACCATAATATCGTTTTTCAGGAAGGTCTATATGCATTAATCCAGAGATTGGTTTTCTTGTGTGGCATATTTGAGCATGTTCTCAAATTCTTGAGGTGACAAACTGCCGTAATAGAAATTAATGGGATTGATACGTTCCTTATCCTTTCTGACCTCATAGTGAAGGTGCGGTGCTTCTGATCTGCCCGTATTACCTACAAAGCCTATCAAATCACCACGTTTCACTTTTTGTCCTTTGGTCACGTTATATTTACTTAAATGCGCGTATAGGCTGACATATCCGTACCCATGATCAATGCGGATGTGTTTTCCGAAACCGGATGAATTGTTGTCGGCCCGTATGACCTTGCCGTCACCAGAAGCAAAAATCGGTGTCCCTCGGGGAGCGGTAAAATCCATTCCCCAATGTTTTTTACGGGCTTTTGTAAAAGGGTCGGTTCGCCAACCAAAACCTGATGCCATGCGTTTCAAATCTTTATTTCGAACAGGTTGTATGGCAGGAATGGCCGCCAGTAGTTTTTCCTTTTCCCCGGCAAGTTTGGCAATCTCATCTAAGGACTTGGATTGGATGACCATCTGTTTTTGAATGATATCCAATCGTTTGGTAGCGTCGATAATAATCTCTGAATTGTTGAAGCCTTCCAAAGACTTGTAACGATTTACCCCTCCGAAACCAGCCCTTCTTTGTTCTTCAGGAATAGGGTTTGCCTCAAAATAAAGTCTATAAATATTATTGTCACGGTCTTCAATATTTGCCAATACCTGCTCCATCTGTTCCATTTTCTTATCCAAGATTTCAAACTGGAGCTCATAATTCTGAACCTCGCGTTGTAAAGAAAGTTCCCGAGGGGTATTGACAAGGTTGGTATTTAATAATAGGATGAGGGTAATAAAACCAAAAAGGGCCGAACCCAATAAGAAAAGGAAAACGTTTCGGTATCTTTTTGATTTTTTAGGTTCGATCTTTCGATACGAAAGGGTATCGGGATCGTAATAGTATTTTACTTTAGACATGAAGTGAAATTATCCTATTTTTGGTCATTCATTTTATGGTAACAAACAAATATAGAAATTGTTTCGTTTATTCTGTTAAAATTAATTAAAGCTTAACTCCCAAGATGACATCGCAAAAGGTTAGAGAACAGTTTTTAAACTTTTTTGAATCTAAAGGGCACAAAATCGTTCCCTCGGCACCGATGGTCATCAAAGATGACCCCACTTTAATGTTTACCAATGCTGGTATGAACCAGTTTAAAGAGTATTTTTTAGGGAATTCCATTCCTAGCTCGGTTAGGGTCTCAGATACCCAAAAATGCCTTCGGGTCAGCGGTAAGCATAATGATTTGGAAGAAGTGGGCAAAGACACTTATCACCATACCATGTTCGAAATGCTCGGTAATTGGAGTTTTGGTGACTACTTTAAAAAAGAGGCCATTGAATGGGCTTGGGAATTGCTTACCGAGGTTTATGGTATTGCCAAGAACGATTTGTACGTTTCCATTTTCGAGGGCTGCGAAGGGCCTGATAGTTTGGAAATGGATAAGGAAGCCTTCGATTTATGGCGTATGATCCTTCCCGAGGATCGTATTATCATGGGCGATAAAAAAGATAACTTCTGGGAAATGGGTGAGCAAGGGCCTTGCGGGCCTTGCTCAGAAATACATGTGGATATTCGGTCGTCTGAGGAAAAGGCGAAAATACCCGGGGCGACATTGGTCAATCAAGATCACCCGCAAGTCGTTGAGATATGGAACCTGGTCTTTATGCAATATAATCGTAAGGCCAACGGGGTACTCGAAAACCTACCCGAAAAACATGTAGACACCGGAATGGGGTTTGAACGCCTATGCATGGTCTTGCAAGGGGTAAAATCAAATTACGATACCGATGTCTTTACGCCTTTGATCCGTGAGATCGAAGCCATTACCCATCAAAAATATGGTAAGGACGAGGCAACGGATATTGCCATTCGGGTCATTGCCGATCATATAAGGGCCGTTGCCTTCTCAATTGCCGATGGTCAGTTACCAAGCAATACTGGGGCGGGTTATGTGATTAGAAGGATATTAAGAAGGGCCGTGCGCTACGGATTTACTTTTCTAAATATTAGAAAACCCTTTATTTATCGATTGGTCAAGGTATTGGGCGAACATATGGGGAAAGCCTTTCCTGAACTAAAACAACAGTATCAATTGATTGAAAATGTGGTCAAGGAAGAAGAAAATTCTTTCTTGAGTACCTTAGAACAAGGTTTGGTGCTCTTAGATGCTGTCATGACAGCATCCAAGAATAAAATCATTGCTGGGGAAAAGGCTTTTGAACTATATGACACCTTTGGTTTTCCCATAGACTTGACCGCGCTGATACTTGAGGAAAAAGGATATACCCTTGATGTCGATGGATTTGAAAAAGCATTGAAAGCCCAGAAAGAGCGGTCTCGTGCAGCTTCAGAAACCTCAAAAGAAGATTGGACCATTCTTTTAGATGATAAGGAACAAGAGTTCATAGGTTATGATAGCTTAGAGGCTGATGTGAAATTGGTGAAGTATCGAAAAGTAACCAGTAAAAAAGATGGCGAGCAATATCAGTTGGTTTTTAATCATACCCCCTTCTATGCCGAAGGTGGTGGCCAAGTAGGGGATAAGGGATACCTAGAGGCATCAAATGGTGATATCACTTATATCATAGATACCAAAAGGGAGAACAATGAAATCGTTCATTTTTCAGAGACCTTTCCAAAAAACAGCAAAGGTACCTTCAAGGCCTCTGTCGATAAAAAACAACGTCAGCGTACGGCCAGCAACCATACCGCTACCCACTTGTTACATCAAGCGCTTCGTGAAGTTTTAGGGACCCATGTAGAGCAAAAAGGCTCTGCAGTGCATTCTAAATACCTGCGATTCGATTTCTCACACTTTTCAAAGCTGACCATTGAGGAATTGCGAAGTGTAGAGAATTTCGTTAATGCCAGAATAGAAGGGCATTTGCCTTTTGAGGAAAATCGGAGTATCCCTCTAAAAGAGGCCATGGCCCAAGGCGCTATGGCACTTTTTGGCGAAAAATATGGAGATACGGTAAGAACGGTCCGGTTTGGGCAGTCCATTGAATTGTGTGGTGGTACCCACGTAAAGAATACCGCCGATCTTTGGCATTTTAAAATTACTTCTGAAAGTGCGGTCGCTGCGGGCATCCGTAGAATTGAGGCTATTACCTGTGACGCCGTTAAAAACTTTTATTTTAAGAATAATAGGGCCCTTTTTGAAATCAAGGATCTGCTTAACAACACGAAAGAGCCTGTAAAGGCCGTAGCAGCATTACAAGAGGAAAACGCCAAATTGCGAAAGCAGTTGGATATGCTTTTGAAAGACAAAGCTAAAAACCTTAAGGAGACCTTGCGGAAAGAACTTACTGAAATCAATGGGATTCAATTTTTGGCCAAGAAGGTTGATTTGGATGCTGGTGGAATTAAGGATCTGTCCTTTGAATTGGGGCAAAACAATACAAACCTATTCTTGTTGCTGGCTTCTGAGAAAGAAGGCAAGGCAATATTGTCATGCTATATTTCCAAAGAACTTGTAGCGGAAAAACAATGGAACGCAGGTGCCATCGTTCGTGAGCTGGGTAAGTATATTCAAGGTGGTGGTGGTGGCCAACCCTTCTACGCAACCGCGGGGGGTAGAAATCCTAAAGGTATAGACGAAGCACTGGAAAAGGCCATGGAGTTTCTCGACAAATAAGTGGTTTTAAACCTTTCAAACGTCTAGCACACATGGTAGGTTTGTAAGTATCATGGTAAAAACCAGTGAATGGCAACTATCGTGTTGGCATAGGATAAAAATTGTAATCAGCTAATTTAACTTAGACTATAATCCAAAACAATATGAAAAAAATAAACCTTGGTAGTGGATGCATTCTATTTGTGATCGCCTTGCTTTTTGTTGGCTGTGGTTCTGATGATGCCTCAGGCCCAAATGTTGATGAATTTATAAGGGCGAATGTTGAAACGATTTCATTTGAAACCTTGGCGGACCCTAGTGCCGTGACTGCCGCAAAAATAGAGGGCAGTGATTTTACTACTTTTTTGGTTCAAGGTGTTGATGGGTCAGGTAATGCTATGATACTTTCCATTGTCGAATATAGCGGAGTGGGTACTTACGATTTATTTATTGAAAATGAACCGACGGGTACTGCGGCAGCGTATGTTACCCAAGAAACCGCTTGGTTTTCATCTGGCGATGGTGGTTCGGGTACGATTACGGTTCAGGTTGATGACGATCAAGAAACTTCAGGTACATTTGAATTCGTTGGTATTGAGGGGGATGGTGGAACGACGTCGACCCGAACCGTGACCAACGGTACCTTCAGGGCAAAGTTCGAGTAGGCCGTTCTTGAATTTAGAGCACTTGGGTCGTTGTGTCAACAATCAACTGGGTCGAAATGGGCATGGTTACTTCGGGTTGTGATTTTAGCAGCTTTGCAAAGCATAACGTTAGGGCATCAACAAAAACATCGAAAAATTATGCTGCGTATGTAAGATTGGTAATGTAGATTCCCGTATCGCTGATTCAGAAAATTCTTGAAGTCGCAGATGATTGCTGATTATTTCCTGTACTTTAAACGATTATTTTCCAACCATTTATTTGGTATAAGAAATACAAGTTCGGTCCTTAAAGGTTCTCGTATGCGACTAGAAAGAAGCTTAAAAATAGTGCGCGATGAGAAGAATACCAGCAAATTAAGATGTACTATCATCGGTAGTGGGGTATTTCGTCGAATTGGTGAACGTGATTAAAAAGTCACCATACTATTTTTAGTATTTTGGTGCGGTGTTGTAGTGCGATTCCCTTATGAAAAGAGGTGTACTTTTAGTTGTATTGGTTGCTTTTTGCTTTATTTCTTTTTCACAAACAGATCTTGGTACGGTTGAAAAAAGAAATTTAAGCATAGGCCAGTCCACTACCATGATGGTTAATGTGGGTAGAACACAAAATACCTATCAATGGTTTAAAGATGGGGCTGCCTTATTTGACGATGGCAGGATATTGGGGTCGCAAAGCGCTTCTTTAACAATATCTTTATTGAACAATACCGATACCGGTGTGTACACTTGTAAGGTTAGTGGCCCCAATACCGCAAGACCTGTTATTGAAAGAAACCCGATTACTTTGAAAGTTGTGGCCAATTGTGATGTGACCAACAGGGCTGCGTTGATGGCTTTGTATGATGCCACCAATGGTCCAAATTGGACCGTAAATACGAATTGGGGCTCAGCATTGCCCATTGGCCAATGGCATGGTGTGACCGTTGACGCCAATGGTTGCGTTACGCAACTCATACTGGATACTCCTGCCGGTACCGGAAATAATTTGGTGGGCACGATACCCGCTGAACTTGGTAATTTAACCGAACTTATAGATTTGGATCTGTCCGATCAAGGGGGTCTTTCCGGCACCATACCAGATAGTTTTGGCTCGCTTGTAAATTTAGAGGTATTATTACTTAACGATAATCAGCTTTCAGGGGCCATACCAGATGTACTGGGTGGCTTGGGTAATCTCACCACATTATGGTTGTCCCAAAATATGTTGGTGGGCACCATTCCGGTTTCACTGGGAAACTTGACTGACCTAGAGTCTTTATTGCTTTCAGATAATCAATTGACGGGCACTATTCCGACGGAATTTGGAAATCTTAACAATTTGACGACCCTATGGCTCAGCAGAAACCAATTATCAGGAGGGATTCCCGAAGAAATGGGCTTGATGGCAGATTTGCAGGTTTTATTACTGAACTCAAACCAATTTACAGGTCCTATTCCAGATACTTTATATGATTTGGTCAACTTGACAAGATTGTTTTTGAACAATAATCAATTGGAAGGTGCGGTTTCTGCTAGGATAGGGGATTTAACATCTTTGGAAATCCTACTATTGTCCGATAATCAACTATCGGGTAACCTACCTGTTGAATTGGGCAACTTGACCATGGTTTTTAACCTTGGTCTGGCAGATAATCTTTTTACAGGTGTCATTCCCGATTCTTTTGCCAATTTGGTCAACCTTGCAAGTTTTACCATTGCTAATAACACCATAGAGGGAGTTTTACCACCGGGTTTGATCGCATGGACCAATATTTCGAATTTAAATATCTCAAATAATAATTTAGAGGGCGATATCCCCAGTTTTATTTTTAGCGCAAGCGGTACCTCGATATTCAATTTTAACGATAACCGCTTTCAGTTCGGCGATTTTGAAGATGAATTCAACTACTATCAAGGATTTCCCTTTTTTGATGATAATCCGCAGGCTAGGGTCAATAATGTGGAAAGCCTTACGGTTTGCACCAGTGGTTCGGTCACCTTGCAGACTACCGTTAGCGGAAGTGCCAATGTATATGAATGGTTTAAGGATGGTGTAGCCATTCCTGCTTCAAATACGCCAAATCTTGTGCTTACCGGTCTTTTGCCGGCTGACTCTGGGGTATATACGTGTCTGATCAGCAGTACGATTGTTACTGATTTGGTTTTAGAAAGAAATCCCATTACCCTAACGGTGACCGATACCGGCCCTGTTGCCAACACCATTTCAGATATATCAACCTGTGACGACAACATGGATGGTTTTGCAGCATTCGCTTTAGATTTGGCCGCAATCGAGATGCAGGTGCTGGGCGGTCAAACAGGGTTGTCAATTTCTTATTTTGATGCCATGGGTGTCCCCATTACCTTAACACCGCTGTTTACCAATACAACCGCCGGTCAACAAGATATAACGGTTAGGGTGGAAGCCTCGCCTAACTGCTTTGATGAAACCATTTTTAGCCTTATTGTAGAGCCCACTGCGGTGGCCGAGGTATTTGCAGATGTAGAAGCATGCATAAGTGAGGGTTACACCTTACCTGCACTAAATGCGAACAATACTTTTTACACGGGGCCGAATGCAACGGGAACGCCATTGAATACAGGAACTGTTCTGAACACTACCCAAACGGTATATGTGTTTGCTGAAACAGGTTCAGCAGGAAATTCCTGTACGGACGAAAGTAGTTTTGAAGTGACCATTTCTGGGACACCGGTCGCTGTTATGCAAGATGTTGAGGTTTGTGAATCCTATACATTACCCACCTTAGAAGCCAATAATCAATACTTTACGGCACCCAATGGCGGGGGTATGTTGCTAAATGCCGGTGATATGATTACGACGACCCAGTTAGTCTATATCTATACAGATGGTGTGTGCAGTGATGAATCAAGTTTCGTGGTGGAGGTATTGGGGAATCCTACAGCGGATGTTTTTGAGGATATAACCGCTTGTAATAGTTATGTGTTGCCTTTGCTGAGTGAGGAAAACAATTATTATACGGCACCGAATCAAGGTGGGGATTTATTGCTCGCGGGTGACGAAATAGTGACATCACAAACGCTTTACATTTATGTCGCGCGGGCAACTGAACCAGATTGTTTTGATGAAAGTAGTTTCGATATCGCCATAATCGATTTGGCTGTTACAGCGCTTGAAGACGTGGTGGAATGCACGGGTTTTACATTGCCATCCCTACCTGCCGGGGAAAATTATTATACAGGACCTGATGGGTCAGGTGTATTACTAAACGCAGGCGATGAGGTGACCGATTCACAAACACTTTATATTTTTTCGCAATCCGGTGGATGCACTGCTGAATCGAGCTTTACCATTGCGATAACCTCTATGGGCTGTCAAGATGATGATGCTTTTGCCCTTCCAAAATTTTTCACCCCAAACAATGATGATAGAAATGATGTGTGGGATGTCTCTAACTTGGCGGGAACCGGTACTACCACCATATATATTTTTGATCGGTACGGTAGGCTTTTAAAAAAGTTGGATCCTAACTCTGAGTCTTCATGGGATGGTTTGTTCAATGGAAACCCGATGCCATCTTCAGACTATTGGTTTCAATACGTCAATCAAGATACCGGTCGGATGTTTACAGGACATTTTAGTCTAAAAAGATAGATTAATCTTTTTCGTTTCGTAACTTTTGATGGGATATTGGAATTAGAGAACCATGAAAAGAGTAGTTGCAGGTGCCTTGATAGCCTTAACGGTCGTATTTGTTTATCGTTCGTGTTTAGAGGATAACGAAGTGTCGGTGCTTAAAGGCAATTCCATGCTCATTGAACGGCAAATCAAAAACGTATCAAAATTGATCGTTACCGAAGGTCATTTTGCAGAAGTCTACAATTATGAGGATTCCAAAGCACTATTTGGCTCCCTGCTTGCCGCTGAAAAACGGGCCTTGGTCGTTGTAAATGCAGAGGTGACCATCGCCTATGATTTAAAGGGGCTGGAGTTTGAATTGGATGAGGTGCAAAAAACGGTATTCCTTAAAAAAATACCCGAGCCCGAAATAAAGATCAATCCTGATTTTGAGTATTACGATGTTTCCGCCGATTATTTCAACCCTTTTGAAGCTGCTGATTACAATACCATTAAAGAAGATGTCAAAGCTTTATTACGAAAGAAATTAGAAGCCTCCCCACTCAAATCAAACGCCCAGAATCGTCTGCTCAGCGAACTTTCAAATATTTTGATACTTACCAATACCTTGGGCTGGAAATTGGTCCACAATGAAAGACCCATTGAAAAAGTTCAAGATTTAACTCTTGACAACAGGACTATCGTTGACTAGTTGCAGTCCATCATCAATCAAATGCCCCAGTTTTGGTTTGCGCTGTTTTACGGCCTCTAAATGTTTCAAGATGGCCTCTGATAGATTAGCCTCATTAGTTGCCCTTGCCAGTTCATAAAGCTCTATGGATAAGAGCCAATCATCAGGAAATTTTTCACTGATTTCTTGAAAGACTTTTGTTCTTGAAATAGTAGTGTTGGTAGTTTCTCGATAATCCCGAACTTGTTGATAGTACTGTTCCAACAACCTTCGTTCTTGATTCTTTTTTGATTTTGTGGTGGTTTCAGCGAGTTCATGACCAATTAGGTCAAAACTATCTAGGTCTGCAGGGCCGTTAAATGCGGAAGTTACCTTTTCACCAACCGCCATATGGTATAACCCCCACTCGGGTAAAAATAAAATGGTATCATCATGGGTGACCTTACAATCCTTAAGGGTTATCAATACGATTTCCCCTTTAAGATTGCGCGTTCCCGTAATGATTTCCCCAGATACCTTGACGCCACCCTCAAATTCTAGGTCGACGCGTTCCCCTTCGAATATCTTATAGGCTTTCAGGTCTCTAGGTCCCATATCTTCAATGGCCAAATTGATGCCCTTTAATTTGCCTACGGGAGAACCAAATCCCTCTTTATGATGGTCAGTGCTATGCCCTACCAATTCTTTTTCCCTGTACGAAAGTGCAGTGGGGCCAAAGGTTCTTAGGTAAAGTGGTTTGCCGTCGTGTTCAATGATATTGTCAAAAACGCCGGATATCTGTAATCCGGTACTAAGTTCTATAGTGCCCAGGGCTTTCGACTTTACCAACTTCCGTACCCCTTTCAATCCACCTGTTCTTAGGGCCATCGTATTGGAAAAATCTTCCAAAACTTGACTTAAATGTGCAAAATTTGGGGTTACAAAAAGTTGTGGTTGGGGCTTTGTGATATCAAAAGCCGTTTTTGCGGCCTCAAGGCCGTATACTGTTTTTTTGACATCATCGGTCATACACCAGGCGCTTTCACCAATGGATGATAGCAGACCCGCACCGTATATTTTAGGATTATCGACTGTTCCGATAAGACCGTATTCAACGGTCCACCAGTGAAGGTTTCGAATCAAGGCCATTTCACTGGGCTCCCCCATATGTTCTTGTAAGTATTCAATGTGCTTTTCGGCCTTTTCAATGTCCTTCTTTGGGGTGCCCTCGGCCTCTTTAATGATAGAGAGATGTCTTACCGCTTCGTAGAGTTCATAGTCTTTTGCACTTGAGATCGCCTTACAGCCGATCTCACCGAAACGTCGCAAATATTCGGCATATTCAGGATTCGCTATGATAGGGGCATGTCCTGCACCTTCATGGATAATATCGGGTGCCGGGGTATATTCTATGTTCTCCAACTGTCTGATGTCTGAAGCGATGACCAAAACGTTATAGGCCTGAAACTCCATAAAGGCCGAAGGGGGTATAAAGCCATCAACTGCAACGGCTGCCCATCCAATCTCTTTTAAAATTCGGTTCATTCCATACATATTCGGAATATTGTCAATGGAAATCCCTGTTTTTTGTAGGCCTTCCAAATACGATTGATGCGCCACCTTGCTGAGATAATCCACATTTTTGCGCATTACATAACGCCAGACTGCTTGGTCAATAGCGGTATAATCCTCATAATTTTGAGGTTTGATATATTGCTTCAAATGTTTGGGAAGCTTTTCTAAAATAGGATTGCTCTCATATTCTAAATTTGCCATATTTTATAGTTTTATACTTTTTCCCGCGGCATCATAAAGTGATTTCATACTGAAGGCCTCGGGTGTTTCCCTTTGTTTTTCTAAAAGGTCGATCTTGTCCTTTGCCATGGCCAAAGTTGGTAATTCGCCTTGTGGTATCCACCACATGACAAAGGCCGATGGCCCCTTTAGATCAAACCATTTCTTTTTGTTCCTCAAAAAATAGCTGTGTACCGTACCGTAGACAAAATCCTTAAATGAGGGAATGTCTTCCCAAACACTGATATTAATGGCCAACAGCTCTTCTTTGAAAGGGGTTTCAATGTAGGAAGCTGACCGACCTTGCCCATCTTTCAATCGCCATACAAAACCCGGACTCTCTTCGGCAAATCGATTTACCGGTTCTAAAAAATCTACGAATTCTTTCATGGAAGCAGCTTCTAAAGGCGCGTTGAACTTTGAAATATTAGCTTGGGCGAGGAGGTATTGCACTAGACTATTTTTCTTATAAAAATATGTAATAAAGAATAATTAATATATTTCTTATATTTGATAGGTGTTTTTTCCTGATTTATAAAATAAATTTAGGAATTTTATAATATTAAAGGGGTTTTACCTACTTCGAAAAGGAAAATAGTATGGAACTAAAATTGGATGCCATAGATAGGGCCATTCTCAAAATTTTGGAAAAGGATGCCAAAACGGTTGCCAAGAACATTGCAGAGCAATTGAACTTGACCAAGACCCCGGTTTATGAGCGCATAAAACGATTGGAGAAAGAAGGGTTTATAAAACATTATTCAGCTGTGGTCAACAAAGAACAAATAGAAAGTAGCATAACCGTTTTCAGCTTTGTTTCCCTTGAGGCACAAAAAGGGTATTTGATGGATGACTTTTTGGCACTGGTAAAAGAGTTTCCTGAGGTGGTCGAGTGTTTTATAGTAGGTGGTGAATTTGACTTTCTATTGAAGGTCATTGTTAAGAGCCTCGACGCGTATTACGACTTTGCCAAAACAAAAATTGCTACTTTACCTAATATTGGCGCGGTCAAAAGTGCTTTTGTGCTTAAAGAGGTGAAAGATGAAATTGCCTTTCCGTTACTTTAAGTGCTAAATGAAAGCGAGGCAACTATCCTAGGATGAACACTTAAACTAAGGGGATAACTGCTTCGCTTTCGGTATAAGGCATTTTAAAGCAAATCTAGTTCGCGGCAATGGCCGGCGGATATGCTTGAAGGATTTCAGATACGAATTCCCGAATCCTTTCTTCTTTCTTCTCAATATTCTTGGTGTTGTTCAAGGTGCCCACACCACGCCCTTGCCAAACTAATTCCTTATTCTTGGTATCGATTAAATCAATGTATAAAGATCCTTCGGTACGGGTAGACACATTAGGCCCGAAACCACCGCCCCAGCCAAAACCTGGTCCCCAGAACCATGGGTTGTAGAAACCACCAAAGCCGAAACCGCCAAAACCACCAAAGCCGCCCCAGCCAAAGTTGTTGTTGTAAACGTCTACTTGCTCCCGCTCTTTGGTGAAAATACTCACGAGCAAATCGGGGTTTTCCGATTTGACAAAACCGCGTGCGCTCATCTCTGCGTCAATGGCAGTAAGAATACGTTTTTTGTCTAGATCGGAAATTTGTGCCCTATCGATTCCCGTTTTGTAAAATGCATAGGTTTTGTAGGTGTTGAAATCTGCTTCTTTATCATAGTCGGCCAACACGCGAACGGAAACACATGAGCTCAACAGGGTTAAAAATAGCAAGGGAAGTACCAATAATTTAATCTTTTTCATAATACCAAGTTTTGAGTTTAAACGACACTAACAATCGGCAAAAAAGCATCAAATACTATGCCGAAAACCTGTTTATCGTTGGGTGTTTGTTTTTTTATCGTAACCATACGGGCAATGTCTGCAGCCACTTTCACAACAGTATCCCCTTTTTAAGTGATACCGTTCCGTAAGAACTTTATATCCTTCTTTTGAGAGGTAATAATCGCCTTCCTCAAGTGGTATTATTTTTTTCATGTTCCGTCAACCCATTACGATTCAAAATTAGCCATTTCCAGTCTTGAAATAGCCTGTTTTAGTGCGATTTAACGAGTTAATATGGTTTTTGTCTGAAAAATCTGAATAAAAACGCGCTTACTCCGTTGTTCCTATTCGAAACTATTATATTTGTCTATCCCCACGGTTTTGACAAGTATATCAATTTGGTAAAAGATGGTTTTAGTATTTAAACATTTTTTTCGCAAAAACTATGTGGGTCTCACCCTGTGGCCTTTTATAATCGTTAAGGAAGATACCTATAAGAAAGATGACGTGCTTATCAATCATGAGCGTATACACTTAAAACAACAATTAGAGCTGCTAGTGGTTTTTTTCTACCTGTGGTATGTACTGGAATGGCTTTTTAGAACCGTTTTGTATTTAGATAGCTACCGTGCCTATCAGAACATTTCGTTTGAGCGTGAGGCATATGCCAATGAAGAAAACTTAGGGTATCCGCAAAGCAGGAATGCCTATGGTTTTTTGAAATACCTATTCAGATAAACCGTCCTTGAAAGTTTCCAATGAAGAAATACTGCTACCTCTTTTAGAGACAAAAGGTGTTACACTGTCCATAAAGCGTGAAGATACCATCCACCCCCTTATTTCAGGAAACAAATACCGAAAATTAAAATACAATTTGACACGGGCCACGGCCCAAGAGCAAACCGGGCTGCTCACCTTTGGTGGTGCCTATTCAAATCACATCGCTGCAACGGCATATGCGGGTAAATTACATGGTTTTGAAACCGTAGGTGTGATTCGGGGTGAAGAATTAAAAAACAAATGGAGCCAGAACCCCACCTTGCGATTGGCAAAAGAACACGGTATGCAGTTTTATTTTGTTTCGCGTGAGGCGTATCGAAACCGTAACACCTTAGCCTTTAAAACAAGACTCAAAAAGCAATACGGTGACTTTTATGTATTGCCAGAGGGAGGGACGAATACCCTTGCCGTAAAAGGATGTGAAGAAATATTGAATGATCAAGATGGGGGTTTTGATGTTATATGTTGTTCTGTAGGGACTGGGGGAACACTGGCAGGCCTGGTCAATGCAAGTAGGTCGCACCAGCGTGTTTTGGGTTTTCCGGCTTTAAAGGGGGATTTTCTATTAAATGATATTCGTAAATTTGCCCAAAAGGATAACTGGCAGCTGATTTCCGATTATCATTTTGGGGGTTATGCCAAAGTAAATGCCGAACTCGTTCATTTCAGCAATGATTTCAAGGAAAAAACGACAATCCAGTTGGAGCCTATTTACACGGGAAAACTGTTTTATGGCCTGTTGGATTTGATTTCGAAGGATTTCTTTGATCGCGGCACGAGCATTTTGGCAATACATACCGGCGGATTGCAAGGTATAAAAGGCATGAACCAGCTATTGAAAAAGAAAAATTTACCCTTGTTGAATATATGATGAAATATTTTTTTGTAATTGCTTTAGGTGCTTTTGTTTTGGTGGGTTGCGGTTCAAAAAGACGCACGACGAGCAGTAAAAGGGTCAATTCCACTACCAAAAAAACAAGCGTTTACCAACCCAATTCAGGTCTTGAAGATACCAAGTTCAATACATCGGAACTGTATCCCCTGCCTGCCGACCCTGGCTATTTCAAGAAGTTTCCGATTGCCTCGACCCGAGGGTATATCGCTGAATTTTCACAGATCGCGCAATATGAAATGCGTGCTTTTGGTATACCTGCCAGTATCACGTTGGCACAGGGTATATTGGAAAGTGGTTCGGGCAAGGGTGAACTGACCCAAAAAACGAACAATCATTTCGGAATCAAATGCCATAAGGGATGGCAAGGGGAATATGATTTTCATGACGATGATGCGAAAGGGGAATGTTTTAGAAAATACAACCACCCCATGTTTTCGTTTCGAGACCATAGCATCTTTTTGGCCTCACGCTCTCGGTATCGTTTTTTGTTCAATTACCGTAGGGATGACTATAAGAAATGGGCCTATGGATTGCGCAAGGCTGGGTATGCAACGGATAAAAAGTATCCGCAGAAGCTGATTGCCCTTATAGAGCGCTACGAGTTGGATAAATACGACGAAGAAGTAGTCGATAATGGTTTGGAAACCCTTCGAAAACCAAAACAATATACCGTATTTACCCATAAGGTCGTCAAAGGCGATACCCTTTATGGAATCTCAAGAAAATACGGAATCTCCGTTGATGAAATCATGCGATTGAACAGTTTAAAGAATACGAATTTGTCGATAGGTCAGACAATCAACCTGAGAAAGGCAAAGACACGATAAAATGCTGTCGAGATTTCACGTGAACATATAGTTAAGAAAGATATGCGATACCAAAGAAGTAGCGCCTTGTTTGCAGAGGCGAAAAAATACATTCCTGGCGGGGTCAACTCCCCCGTTAGGGCCTTTCAAGCCGTGGGTGGCGAACCTATTTTTATTAAAGAGGCCAAAGGGGCTTATTTGTATGACGAAGATGGTAACCGGTATATAGATTACATCGCTTCTTGGGGGCCTTTGATTTTAGGGCATGCCCATCAGCCTGTTTTAGATGCGGTCATTGAAAAGGCCAAAAAAGGAACTTCTTTTGGTATACCGACCGAAATCGAGACCGAACTGGCCAAGCTGGCAGTTAGTATGGTACCCAATATTGATAAGATACGTTTTGTGAATTCAGGTACCGAGGCCTGTATGAGTGCGGTACGTTTGGCACGCGGGTATACCGGTAAGGACAAGATCATCAAGTTTGCCGGTTGCTATCATGGCCATTCCGATTCGTTTTTGATCCAAGCGGGTAGTGGGGCCGTCACTTTTGGTAGTCCCAATAGCCCCGGGGTGACCCAGGGCACTGCACAAGACACCTTACTGGCCGATTATAACGATTTGGAAGGAGTAAAAACCTTAATTGCGGCCAACAAAGATGAGATTGCTGCCATTATTTTAGAACCTGTTGCAGGTAATATGGGCTGTATCATACCCACCAATGAATTTATAAAAGGCTTACGTGAACTGTGCACCAAAGAGGGGATATTACTGCTTTTTGATGAGGTGATGACCGGTTTTCGATTAGGTAAAGGCGGTGCACAAGAAGCATTGAATATTGATGCTGATATCGTCATGTTTGGTAAGGTGATTGGGGGTGGACTGCCCGTAGGTGCCTTTGCCGCAAGAGCGGAGATTATGGGTCATTTAGCCCCCGAAGGACCAGTTTACCAAGCTGGGACGCTTAGCGGAAACCCCTTGGCCATGAGTGCTGGTCTGGCCATGTTGACGGAACTGAATACCAAACCGGAAACCTTTACCAGTTTAGCTGATAAAACCGCCTTTTTGCAGAAGGGGATAGAAGAAGTATTAACGGAGAAAGGCATAACCCATCAAATCAACCGCTTTGGGAGTATGATTTCAGTGCATTTTTGTGACGAACCTGTTGTGGATTTTAAAAGTTCTACCAGGGGAAATAACGATACTTTTAAGAAGTATTTTCATGGCATGCTGGACCAAGGAATTTATTTACCGCCTTCTGCTTTTGAAAGTTACTTTTTAAACGATGCCATCAGTTATGCTGATTTGGAGCGGACGATTGAGGCCGTGGGGAAGGTTTTTTGATTCACCTTTTATCACGGGCAGCATGGGATTTCTACTTATAGAAGTTATCGGCTTTGAAATAATCTTTGTTTTATAATTTTCCTTCGTTTTATATTAAACCGATATTGCCCTGGTATATCTTTTTAAATGGTTTTTTATCTGAACAAATTGAGATATTCGTCAAACCAATATTGTTTTCCCCTCTTTGCTCCCGTGATTTCTTTTAAAATACCTAGTTGTTCCAATTCATTAACCAGTTTATACGCCGAAGGGAGTGAAAGTTCCGTTATATCAGCAACTTTTTGCACATTGATTAGAGGTTTTAAATATAATTGGCTAACAACTGCTCTTGCATTACTAGTTCGAGCACCTAATCTCTGAATCTTGGAATCAACCTCCTTTTGAAGCTTCATAATGCTATCGAATGTTTCAATACTGCCTTTCGCAGTTTCAATGATTCCTACGAGAAAAAACTTGAACCATTGCTTAATATCATTTGATGTTCTAACCCTCATCAAGTTGTCATAATATAATTGCCGATTTCTTTCAAGAAAATCTGATAAGTATAGAATCGGTTTTTTTAAAATTTCTTTCTCTACTAAGTAAAGTGTTATCAAAAGCCGACCTACTCTTCCATTTCCATCTAAAAACGGGTGAATCGTTTCAAACTGATAATGTATTAGTGCAATTTTTAATAAATATGGCAACTTAATTTCCTCATTGTGAGAAAATTTTTCAAGGTCTCCCATTAAACGTGAAACCTCTTGATATGGAGGTGGAATGAATGTAGCATCAGCGATTGATGCTCCACCAATCCAATTCTGACTTGTTCTAAACTGTCCGGGTATTTTGTGTTTTCCTCGAACTCCTTTTAGGAGTACTTTATGGGCCATTTTGATTAACCTAGACGATAAGGGTAATTCGTCCAGGGATTTAATAGCCGAATTTAGGGCGTTAATGTAATTCTGAACTTCCTCCCAGTCATCTCGTTGCTCTTCGGCTATTTCTTCTTTGTCTTGTAAGGCCTCTTCGATATTTGTTTTGGTACCTTCTATTTTACTCGATTTGGTGGCCTCTTTTAAAACATGCATTGAAATGAACAGATCAATGTTGGGAGTATGCTCGGAGTACATATCAAGTCGCCCAAGCTGTCTATCAGCTTGACTTAAAAGCTCAATAACTTCCATATCGTCAAGCACCCAGTCTCGATTTATCGCTACGGGAATGAAACTTTTGAAAGTCCCTTGGTTGATGTAATTACCTGCTTTAAAATTTTTCAATTCCTTTTAATTAACCTCTTAGCTAATTTAAGAAAAATGATAAAAACTTAAATAATAATAAATGTTATTTAAGAAAAAATATAATTCTTTAATAAATAGAAGTAGTTTTTAAACGTAATTCGACAAGAAGTATAACTAATTAATGAGCCATAGTTTTTTATCTGCTCTTCTTTTTGTGCACCAGCGCATATAAACCTAAAAATGGTCCTACTACCAATAGCATGTAAATCCAAAAATGGGAATAGGTGCTTTGCAGTACGGTCATAAGTTGAATACTGACAATGGTAATGGCAAACCCAATACAGTTTACAATGGTCAGTGCCGTACCTTTTAGCTCTGGGGTGGAACGTTGTGCAACCAAAGTGGAGAAGAGGGGGGAGTCTGCAATAACGACCATGCCCCAAAAAAATAGGAAACCAACAAAAAGGTCTTCTGTTGGTAGCATGAATGCTAAGGGCGATACCAAACAACAACAACCTGATAACAACAGTGCGATACCTGCGGTTTTTTTGACTCCAATTCTTTGGGAAAGGTAACCGCCAAGCACACAGGCCAAGCCGCCAATGGCGATGATGCCAAAAGATAGTATCGGAATGTTTAAGACGATGTTATGTACTTCTTGATATTTCATCAGCATAAGCGGTACAAAGGCCCAAAAGGCGTACAGTTCCCACATATGTCCGAAATACCCAAAGGCAGCTGCCCGAAAGTCCGTGTTTTGAAACACCTTAAAAAAGGCCTTCAAATCTACCTGTTGACCTTGCTTTCGATACGGTCCGTTGGGAACCAACAGCGCGATGGACAATCCCCCGAAAAACGCCAAGCCAGATGTGGTCATAACGACAGATTGCCAGGGGAAATAGGTGTCCAAGCCTTTTAACAAGTGCGGAAAAGCGGTACCCAATACCAAGGCCCCTACCAAAAAGCCCAATGATCTGCCCAAGCCCTTATCAAAATAATCGGCAGCTATCTTCATGCCCACGGGATAAATGCCTGCTAGAAAAAAACCGGTCAAAAATCGAAAAAGCACCAAGGTGAACAAGGTGTTGTCTTGCCATAGCATTCCGGCGTTGCCCAGTGCCCCGAAAATAGCACTGGTCAAAAAGACTTTTGAAGGTGAAAAGCGGTCCGTAACCGTCCATAGGGCAAAGACTAAAGTGCCTGTAATAAATCCAAATTGTACCGCAGCGGTTAGATTGCCCAGTGCATTGGCACGAAGGTCAAAGTTTGCAACAAGTTCACTCAATACCCCATTACTGGCAAACCACAATGAGGTACAGCAGAACTGGGCAATAACGATGGTGGGTAGAATGTGTTTGGGCGGTGTCAAAAAAAAGCTTTGTTCAGCGAAGATAGGCACAAGTTCCCTTTTTACCAGTTCTAGGGGGATAGCTTGGCAATGATCAAGGAATCTTATATGCTAGTGTGCTTTTATGTGAAAGCTTAGGGTTGCATTCCATCATAGCCATATAAACATGTTTACCTTATTCGATTCTAAACGACTATCCATTGCTTAAATGTCCTTTTAATTTACCCGCCAGGGAGGATTCAAGCGGTTCTCGCCAGCAAAGTAGAGGATGATTTGATTGCCATCTGGATCTTTTAGACGTGCCTCACGCCAGAGCCAAGGTTTGTCATTTGGTAACTCGTCAAATCGTATTCCTTTTGAAACCAGTTCTTTTACTTTTGCATCGAGTTGCGTAGATTCAAAATACAGGTAAATACCATCACCTTTAGGAAGCTCGTCAACCAAATGGATAGAAAAAGTGGTATTGCCATCAGAACAAACAAAACGTACATATTGGGGCAGCGCCTGTACGATCATGGTTAACCCTAAAGCTTCATAAAACGGAATAGCCCTTTTTACATCGAGTGAGGGTATTGTAATTTGATTCAGGTTCATAGTTCTAAGGTAAATCAAAGCATCAAAATAAACACGAATAAAATGCTTAGTTTTTTTGCACCAAACGATATTGGTAGGGATTGCTACCCGGACTATCTTTCTTGCGCTTTGGTAAGCGTTCGAACAATCCGGATCCCAGCATTTTCTTTTGAAACCGGCTACGATCCAATTTTTCGCTCAGAATCTTTTCATGTAACCGATGTAGTTCAGGCATGGTGAATTCAGTGGGCAATAGCTTGTAGGTAAGCTGTTCCCTTTGAATATCTTCTCTTAATCTATTTCGCGCTCTGGCTACAATGACATCATGGTCAAGGACGATATCAGGTAATGCATCAAAACTGAACCATGCTACGGCCTCATCAAACCCACCTGGTTTGGGGTCGATGCGGTCGATGTCGACCAAAGAGTAATACGCCAAGGTCACAAAACGATCGGTAAGCCAATGACCCTCTTGCCACGGAAGCCCTTTTGCTGCAAAAAAGCTTTTGAATTCCTCCTCGAAATTTCGGTCTTTATCACCAAAAACCGCCAAAAATTTAAAGTGGGGATTCTTTAAAGCAGTACGCTCTTCTAAAATTCTGCCTACGGCGGTATCTACGGATTCGTCGATTTTGATATGACCACCGGGCAATACCCATTTCGATCCAATCTTCAATAACAAACATTTTAATTCATCCTTTTGAAAACCGATGATGACAAGGTCAATGGACAAATTGGGTAGAAATTGTTGTTTTCCGTATGCTAGAAAATTTGCTAACTCCATAATACGAAAATACTAATTTGTGTCAATTAGTCACAAATATATTTTATATTCGTGGCATAAAGACACAATTATTGCGTTATGAAGAAAAAATTGCTTCTAGGTTTGAAGATTTTAGGTGTGTTGGTTCTTTTATTGATAGTGGCCGGATTTTTCGGTGTCCGCTATTTTAACGAGACCTTTTTAAGTTTTGAAGAAGACTATGCCGAGGTCACCACTTTTACGGAAGTAGTTAGCGAGGGCCATACTTTTTTAGACCGAAACGGTAACGGTAAATTAGACGTTTACGAAGATGATCGACAACCTATTGATGATCGTGTTGCCGATGCCCTTTCACAGATGACCTCGGAAGAAAAAATACACCTGCTCAAGGGCTCTGGCCTAGCATCCGCTATGGGTAGAACGGAACCTGGTACTGGAATTCCCGGGGCTGTCGGCACCATTGTGCCGACACCAAGATTGGGGTTGCCCACCATATATCTCTCAGATGGTCCCGCAGGTCTGCGGATATTGCCTACCCGTGAGGGGGAGGAAAGAACGTATTATTGCACCGCTTTTCCTATAGCTACCTTACTGGCTTCCTCTTGGAACGAAAAGCTTATCTATGATGTGGGTAATGCCATGGGAACGGAAGCAAAGGAATATGGAATTGATGTAATTCTTGGTCCCGGTGCGAACATACATCGGCATCCCTTATGCGGGCGGAATTTTGAATATTTTTCAGAAGATCCGCTGTTGTCCGGTTATATGGGTGCGGCCATTATCAATGGTATTGAATCAAATGGGGTAGGTACTTCGGTCAAACATTTCGTGGCCAATAACCAAGAAACGGAGCGGTTCGTTAATAACGTAATCGTTTCAGAACGCGCTTTGCGTGAAATCTATTTAAAGGGTTTTGAACATATTGTCAAAAAAGCACAGCCTTGGACCATCATGTCTTCATATAACAAAGTGAACGGCACCTATACCTCTGAGAGCTCTCATTTATTAACCAATATACTACGTGATGAATGGAAGTTTGAAGGCTTGGTCATGACCGATTGGTTCGGAGGGAAAAACCCACCTGCCCAAATCACGGCAGGGAATGACTTATTGGAACCTGGTACCAATCGGCAATGGAAAGCATTAAAAGAGGCTGCAGAAAACGGTACCTTATCTAAAGAAGCCATTGATGTTGCGGCCGGCCGTATTCTAAGATTGGTGTTCAATTCAAAAAAAATGAAGGGGTATACTTTTGGTAATGATCCAGATCTAGCCGCTCATGCTGCTATCACAAGAAAGTCGGCAGCCGAGGGTATGGTGCTGTTAAAGAATGAAAATACGCTACCCTTATCAAATAACAAGAACATTGCCCTTTTGGGGGTCACCTCATACGAGTTTATAGCGGGTGGTACAGGGTCTGGTGATGTCAACGAAGCCTATACCGTTTCTTTGGCCGAAGGCTTGGCAAATGCTGGTTTCGCTATCAATGAAGCCGGTCAAAAGGCTTTTCTGGCCCATAAAGCCGCCAACAAAGAAGATTTTAAAAAACCAGAAGGGATGGAGGCAATTTTTAGTCCATTTACCCCACTGGAAATGAATTATTCAAAAGAACAAATCGATGAGATTGTTTCGAGTGCCGATGTTGGTGTGTTGACCTTGGGCAGAAATGCCGGTGAAGGTGGTGACCGAGTTGAAAAGGATGATTTTTTGCTTACGGATCATGAAAAAGGGATGATTGCGCAACTGACCGATGCCTTTCATGCAGTAGGTAAAAAAATGGTGGTCGTGCTTAATGTCGGAGGTGTCATCGAGACCGCCTCTTGGAAAGACCTGCCAGATGCTATTTTACTTGCGTGGCAAGGTGGTCAAGAAGGCGGTAATTCCGTTGCCGATATTTTAAGTGGTACGGTCAACCCCAGTGGTAAACTGCCCATGACCTTTCCAGTGCATTTGGCAGACCATGCCTCCCATGCGAATTTTCCTAAAAATCCGGAAATGATGTCGGTTTCCGGAATGATGAAAAACTTGGTTTTTCCACCCGATGAAAAGCCAAAAGCGGAGTGGATTCGTGATGAGGACTATACGAATTATGATGAAGGTATTTACGTTGGGTACCGCCATTTTGACAAACAGCAAATGGACGTTTCCTATCCTTTTGGGTATGGACTATCCTATACCGATTTTCAATACTGGGAAATGGAAGCAAGTGTGGAAAAGGACACCATAAATATATCTTTTGCCATAACCAATATTGGTGAAACGGCCGGTAAAGAAGTGGTGCAGCTCTATGCTGAAAAGTTGAACACCGCAATCGATAGACCTCGACAAGAATTGAGGGCTTTTACGAAAACAAAAATCCTAGAGCCTGGTGCAACAGATAGTATTATGCTGCAAATACCTGTGCCGGAATTGCGTTACTGGAATGAAGAAAAGAAGGATTGGAGTCTTGAAAATGGGGCTTATGCTATCAAGGTCGCTGCCTCTTCAAGGGATATACGACAGAAGGTAGTTATTGATTTAGGGGAAAAGGCTCAGAATTAGACAATACTTGATTATACGAGCCAAGAAATAAGTGTCCGTTTTTAGTTCTTCACAATGGCTTTAAGTAGCTTTTTTGCCGTGGAGCTTAATTTATTCGGGGTTTTAAAACCACTCTGGTTGGTTATGATGGAAATGCCCAAATCATATTTTGGGAAAATAAATAACCAGTTTTGCATACCACTGGTACCGCCATGGTGATTGTAAGATGTGCCATACTTATCTTTCCATACCCGCCAAAAATAACCAACCCTTAATAGTTTTTCACCTTCATATAACACACGATGTGATTCGACTACAACTGGGTTTTTCCCATTCAGCTGCAATGCCATGTAACTTAACATATCCAGCATGTTCATTTTTGCTCCACCGCCTGTTGCCCAAAGGGTGTTAAGTTGATTGGGGGAGGGTGTGGTATTGTTCATCCAATACCCTTGGGTCAGATTATGTTTTCGTATCTCATCAATCTTGATTGCCGTATTCGCCATTCCATACTCGTCTAAAAAACCTTCTCGCAATAAAATATCGATATCCTTTTGATAGACCGTTTCCAAAACATGTCCAATTAACTCTGCACCTGCATTGGAATAGGAGTAGACCGTACCAGGCTCATAAGTAAGGTCTACTTCTTTCAAGTCTTTGAAAAATTGGTCTTTGTTATAACTCTTTTCTAAGTCAAAATAGGTGGTAGGTACATTTTCACCCCCTTGTTCAAAAAGTCCGTTCATAGTCGTTGGTAAAAACATAGGTAGGCCACTGGTGTGTGTCATTAGCTGTTGAATGGTAATGGGTTTGTCATTGTATACCAAGTTTTGGAAATCACCGTCAAGATACCTGCGAACGTCGTCCGATATACTAATCTTTTGTTCTAAGACCGCCTTGGCTACCAGATATCCTGTCATGGTCTTGGTGACCGATCCTATTTCATAGATGGTTTCATCGGTTGGGGTATTGCCCTTCCCCTTTTCAAGTTCTCCAAAATGTTGTGAATAGCGTTTTCCAGCTTTGAAAATCCCAATGGATACGGAATTGATCCCCTTATCTCTTACAAAAGCCTGTCCGTGCTTGGTGATGGCTTTTTCTATAGTATTCGTTTTGTCTTTTTGAGCTTGTAGTGGAAGTAAGAATAATCCACAAAATAAAAACAGCAGTAAATAGGGTCGGTACATTGATAGTTTGCTTTTTTTAATCAAAAACCGAACCAAAAAAACCTTCAAGGCCGATTAAAAAAGATACTTTGGATTGTTTTTCACCGTTGTGCGGTAAAACTTTTTCCAGAGATGGATAGTTGAGTGTCAATAGGGGTCTATCCTATAAAAATCGGTTCAGGGGATTGCTTTTTAAGATAAGGTACTACCTTTCATTTTCATTTTGCACTTAACGACAACGAATTGTTTTTCATATATGAATAATAGGGTCTCACGTCTTATATTCGGCAGTATAGCAGTCGTATGTATTTAACCTGACAACAGCTTTCCATTCTATTTATAGATACGTTGGTATAAGAAGTTTTTTAAAGCCTTTGGGAGAAATTATAAAGTATGGAAAATACGCTTGAACTTTTGCGGAAGGTCGTCTTGTATGAACATTTCCTTATTTGTAAATGGATGTGTGAATTTCAAGGAATGGGCGTGTAAATACAGTCCCTTGCCCTTTAAAATTAAATTTTCGAGACTGTAAGTGGCATCACCTAAAATGGGATTTCCAATACTTTGCAGGTGCTTTCGCAATTGGTGTCTTCTGCCCGTTTGGGGTTTTAGTAATACCAAGTTAAGAAAGCCAAACCGTTCTGAAGGTACCGTTTTTTCAACTTCATAGGTAGATCGTGAAGGTTTTCCGTCTATTGCCGAAATGATTTCACCATGGGGCATAATGGCTTTAATGGTCACCGCATAATAGGTTTTTGTAATCGCTTTTTGCTCAAATAGTCTATTCAGCGCACGAATACTACTACGGGTTTTTCCAATCAATAAAACCCCTGTAGTGGCATAGTCTAACCGATGCACGGGTTGCGGTGTGGTAGCATCAGGTAATGTGCTTTGCCGAAGGCCTTGGGGTAGGGCGTTGGCAATGGTTTTAAGGCGGTTGCCGCTTACCAATATTCCAGCAGGTTTATGAATTGCGGCCAGATGTTCATCTTCATACAATATGGTTATCGGCAAGATCAATTTTGTTGTGCCACCCTCTTCCTCCGGGATGGATAAACATAACTGCTCCCCACCATATAAGATGGTAGCTGTGGTCGCTATAACTCCATTTATGGTCAAATACCCTTTTTTTAGGGCTTTTTTAAGTGCGGATTTCGTAGGTACCTCCATAAAAATACCTACACCGTATTCTTGAATACGGATGGGAGCGGGGATATCGGGAACGGTATGGGTCTGGTTGAGGTTAATGGTATTGTTTCGTTAAATTTAAAAAAATGATGGTTATTCCTACAATAAATCCGTCGTTTATTGCATTTTTCATACCCGATTCGCTCGATTCTAAATACCACGGATGTGCCATTTTAGGAACTTTGTTGGAAGATGTCTTGAATTGGTCGGGAAAACTTATTTGATAAAAACCCAAAGATTGGACTACCTTGAAATTAAAGGAACCACCCCTATGTTAATTCAGCTCTTTTAACCAATCGGATATTGTTGCTAGATATTCCTCAGGGTGTTCGTAGGGTAATTTTTCATCTTCGAGCTCATAAAAACCACCAGTTTTTGCCTTGAATAGGTTATGATTGGCATTCGGGAAGGTTTTGATGGTCAAATTGGTGTTGGCCCCCAATGTCTTTTCATATAGGGTCTTTGTTCTTCGCCAGTCTACATTTTTATCTTTTTCACCAAAAATGGCTAGTACTGGGCAGTTGACTTGTGAAAGTAAGGCCTCAAAATTAGCAACATAGATCTGTTGTCCCGTAGTTGTATCGAACGACACGTCCATAAATCTTTTTTGGAAGTCTTTGTATTGCTTTTTAGTGATTTGGCGCCCATCATTGAAACGTTGCATAAAACCGTTCTGACGTAGATGTATGGTAGCGGCTTGGGCAGCTTCAAAAGACCCTCCGGAATGTACGATTCGGTTTCCTTGGGCCCATTCATGCAAGATAAGATCAATGGAATCTTTTGGAAGATCTTCAAGTAATAAATTCTGCTCTAAAAGGTAGTTGAAGTTTTCACGGGCGTAGACCCCTGAGACCGATATCCAAAATTTGATGTCTCCGTACGCATTGATGATTGTTGGATTGACCCATCCGGCACGGCTGATACCCCACAATCCAACGGCATGGGAACCAGGGATATTTTGTTTTTTTAGGGTGTTGATTGCAGCAATGGCTTCTGCTGCGCTATCTTCTACGGATTGGTAGTAATCAAAAGTACCCCCACTTTTAACGCAGCCCATTTTATCCCACATTAAAGTACTATATCCAGAGTTATTAAGGGTTTTGCGAATGTCTTTATAATAGTCTTTCGCTACGGCATCGGTCTTTCCAGAACCGTGAATGATAAGTACCAACCCTTTGGTATTGGATTGTGAAATGCGGTTAAGTACCCCGTCGAGTGTTACGCCTTTATATTCGAACTCAAAAGGTTCATTCTGGGCCTTGACAATGAGATTAAAAGTAGTGATGACCAACAAACAAGAGAAGATATTTTTATTCATGACATGCCGCCTAACAATCAGAAAGATGCATCTTAACTTGTTTTGTTACACTAAATCATTGTCAATACCAAAACCGGGGGTAGTGACGTACCCCCGGTTTTCAGTATTTCAATACCCAAGATTGACCGTTGTAATTCAATCACTGTTTAGCAAGTTTTAAACCCTTGTTTGCCCAGACCAATTCTTTGGTCTCTATGCTTTTCTTTTTCCATAGGGCATTCTCGTCATAGCTTTCGCCAACCTCCTTTTTGTATCGAATTTTGCCTGCTACGCCGTGCGCATCTTCAGGAAATATGAATTCTTCCCAAAAATAGTAGGCTCCGGCGTCTGAGACCTGTGAGATACGTGCAACTTGATGCAGCTCACCTTCTTGTTGAAATAGGTAGATGCCACCGCCTTCGGCACCGCAGGCTTCAGCTAAGTAATCGACCAATAGGGCGCCCTCGATATTGGGCAATCCTTTGGTGCCTAGATCGGTCAAATAAAATTGACCGTTATGCAACCTGGTCGACTTTTCTTTAAAGGAACGGTCTTCTTGCAGGGTGCGAATGAGTAGGTAATCTTCATCGTTGTTTTTGGCCCTTCCGAAAAGGTGTACTACGTTGTTGATGGTCTTTCTTTCAAGAGCGAGTAGCCCACCCAGAACGTAACCTTTTATCCCCTTGTAATCCACTTTATAAAAATGATGGTCCACACCTTTATAGCGCCATGAGTTTTCATGCTTTTCATGCACGATTACACGACCCCCGATAGCCAAGGTTTTGAGCACCTTGCTTTCGGTCGTAGGTGCTTCGCGCAATTGCACGTGGTCACCAAAGAGGTAAACGATTTGTCCGGGATCAAAACCGCAATCTTCATAAATACAATGTGGTTTTTCTTGGGCATTTGCAAATAAACAGATGGTCAGTATGGTAAGGATGGATAACATCTGCTTTGCTTTCATAGTATTAGAATTTAAATGAACGTTGACCAATAGTGGTCACTGTAATAATTACCCTGAAAAGGATGGTCATGGCCTTTACAACCGATGAAAAGTATGTTATTTTAGGTCAACTACCACATTTATAAAATTTTTAACAAGGTGGTTTTCACAATATCATCAGTTTTTCAAGTCTTTAAACATTGCGGTACTAATCCAATAAATATCTTGCTTGCTCGTATAGAATAGATATTTGCCATCTTGAGTCACAAAAGGACAGAGTTCATGGCCCTCCGTATTTATCTGACTACCCATGTTTACCGCTTGCGACCAAGAACCATTGTCATTTTTAAAACTGATATAAAGGTCGCCCCTGCCAAGTCCATCAGACCGTGTAGCACAAAAAATCAAATAAGCTTCATTGGGATCCACGAATACATCGGCCTCATAAGCACCGGTATTAATGACATCACCCAAGCGAACAGCTTTTTGAAATTCGCCATTAGCAAATGTCGAATAATAGATATCATGGTTTCTGCTATTTTCATCGGTATAGGCGTCGGTAGAAAAGTACATCGTACCCTGATTGGTAAACGAAATATAATATTCTTCCCCTGCTGTATTGATGTTGGTACCTGCATTGATAGGCTCAGACCAGCCACTTGCTTTTCGGTTCGCGTACCAAATATCAATATCCTTTGATTCCCCTTTACCATCAAGGGCTTGGTTGGAAATAAAGTATAATCGATTCTCATCAGGGGATAAAAACGGGTCGTTGTAGCCATATTGTTCATGGGAAAGTATGGTTTTAGGGGTGGTCCATTGATTATTTCGTAACTCAGCATATCGTATTTCGTTCTTGCCATTGACATCGACACCATAATAAAATTCGGTTCCAGCTTTGTTGAATACGGAACCAAACTCTGATTCTTCGGTAGAAATCACATTGGGGGCGAAAACCTTAGCTACTTTTTCCGGCGGCTTTTGCCCCATATAAGTTCCTTTTAATACAATAGTGCGAACCATACTTTCATCAGCATCATTTGCTTTTAGTAGGGCCACTATTTCTGTTGTATTTGTTCTTAGTGCAATTTCTAAAGGAGTACTTCCCCTTTTGTTTTTTAGGTTGGTGGGCACACCTGCTTTAATGAGTTTTTCTACGAAAATGGGGTCTTTGTTCAAGATGGCTTTTTCAAACAATAGTGCCCCATATTTACGCTTCCAGGTGCTATTTGTCTCTAAATCTTTCAACGTATTAAAGAATTCCATACGTTGAAATCGAACGGCCATATACAAAGGTGTTGTACCGTCATCATCTTCTAGGTTAAAGGTGATTCCCTTTTTGATGAGCTGTTGAAAGACTTCTTCTTGATTACAGGCAACTGCCCAGTGTAATAGCGACCGACCGCGATTATCTTGGGTGTTGATCTCGGTACGCCCTAATAGACTGTCTAAACGGGCCATATTGCCTTGACATGCGGTTCTGTAAATGTTTTGACCATTGCTTGCCAGATACCCTAGCAATAGCAACGCTGTCAAACTAATTTTGAATTTCATTAATGGATGGGCTTTTCGTTTTTTGATACCCGTAAAGTTACTCTTTACCTTCTAAATACCTTTTTAGGTAACCGCTCTCTTTCAAAAAAACAACGGGGTCTTTAATATTTAAAATGTCATGAATTGCCTTTTTTTTGTCTCCTTGTCTATTGAAATAAGCTTCCACAATTTTATAGCCCATCCAATAACCCATATCTTTTGGTTTTCCATCGGTAGTGTTGCGCTCGTAAAGCCAATCGCCAAAATTATTCGTATTCATGGTCTTAACAAAAGTCTTACAGAGCTCTGATTCGTGGGCATTACCATACTCTTTTAGTGACGCGTTCAAGAGAATACCAGAAGTCAACTCTCCGATAAAATCAGCGGTACCTTCTTTTAGGGTCTGTTGCAGTAACGTATTGGGCCCTTCAACGGTTTGCTGAAAATGAATGAGTTCGTGGGCAATAAGGGCATCGATACTGTTGAGGTCTTCAAGAAGCTCGGTTCCAATAAGCAATCCGTTTTCTGAAACCGTACCCCCAGAGCTAAATACCCCTACTACAAAATATACTGGCGGAAAAGTAGCATCAACATACCAATATTTTAAAGCGGCATAAATAGCCTGTATTCGTTTTTTATGTGAAGGTAGGTCTGTGAGAACGGTTCTACATTTTAAATAATCCGTTTTTCGTTGCTGAACACTTTTTAGCATTTCTTCAGGCGTAAGATACTCCCTAAAAGGACGTAAACCAGGTGAGGCTTTTTCAAGATATTCTTCAAAAGGGTTGCCAGTTGCGATTTCCAATTGGTCGAAGGCCTTCCAAAAATTATCAAAATCAGTAGTGACAAATTTAGCATCCAAAGGGTTGGATGAAAAGTTTTCTTGGCCAAGCAGGTTTAGTAGTGCAAAGAGATAGGTTATTGAAAATGCGAATGTATTTTTCATGATGTTTGTTTTGGTTAAAACACGTAAAAATTCGAAGTTCAATCGCCCAAAAATTGGATTTCGGACGTCCGAAATCATGATATTGGACTTATTTTTTTAAATAATCCGAAGGGTTTTTACCTGTAACTTCCTTGAAGATTTGGTTGAATGATGATTTACTGTTAAAACCAGAATCCATTGCAATTCCGAGAAGATTCTTTTTTCTTTGGCTAGGATCCTGAATACGTGAGATTACTTCGCTCACCCTATGGCCGTTTACGAAAGAGTTGAAATTGGTATTATGATGAAGATTAATGAGCGCTGAAACATACCGCTCAGGCAGTTTTAAACTATCGGCGACTTGTTTTAAGGATAATTTTTGTTGGGTATGTATTTTATTATGATCGAAAAGACTCTGTAATCGGCCCAACTCTTTTTCGTCATTAAATTGCGGAAAATTTTGGTTGATCATACCTTGTCTAGCCAATTTGGGAATGTCTAAAAACGAAGGCTTGAAATAACCTAGATTGCCCAAAACGAAAACAAAAAGAAGCAAGATGACCTCTATTATCTTAAATACAGGAACAATATAAAAAGCTTCTAAGGTCCAAAAGAAGGTTGTTAAGATAAAGAAACCCAAAAAAGCATATAGTTTATACAACCCGTAAAGTGATTTCTTGACATTGTTTTGTAACCGATACAGATCGATACTTAAAAAAATAATAACAACGCCCATTGCTACAACGGGAAGTATCTCAGTGAAGAAGAACCAAAAAGGGTTATCAAAAGGATGGTAATTGGAGCTTTGATACCAATTTGAAAAATAACTAAAGCCCTCTACAACAATCTCAATCAACGCGGGCACAAATAACCATAGCTGTATTCGTTTCAATTGAAATGTCGGGTTCAGATTAGACTTCATGAAAAACCAAAGGGCTGGGGGTATTATAAGATAAGAGCCCAACAACCAGATTGGAAATGTTGAAGGTGAATTGTTCAAGTTCATCCGCATTACCCAAATGGTAAAAATTTCAATGGTAATTACAGCGGTAATCAGCCCTAAAAAGAAATTAGCATACCTTTTTTTGAAGATGCCGGCCAATAATGCCGAACTTAATAAAAAGCCCTGACCAGAAATAATTAATAATATGTAGGGTTCAAACTTCTCCATGGACTAAAAAAACAAATAACACTTTTGAACAAATACCATTTTACAAGGTACAATCCTCCTTAAAAATAAGGATAACGTCCCTTTTTTGGAAAAAGATTAACCCACTAACCTCATTAGTATCGTAAGCAATAGCGATGCGAACAACAGCTTGTATGGCTTTATGGGTATTGTTTTCGTATTATTCTGTTTGGGAATACTTTGGCTATTACGTATCTTTCTTTTGGTTATGGTGCGGGATATTATTAACATCAACGATTTTACCATTTTGGTCGAGGAAGCCAATTCAGATAGGGTCATTACAGATTCATGTAGATTTGATGAGCCACTGATTGCCGTTGCATTTTATGGCTCAGGTAATGTGCATCTATCAATGGATTATCGAGACCAAAGAGCTACATACGATAATACCAAAGGTTTGGCCATTTCATTTTACGCCGATGACACGGTCGATTGCGTGCACACGATTTCGCCAGGGAAACCTTTGGAATGTATCTTAATTGCAACGGCCCCAAAAAATCTTGAGAAATTACCTAATGGAGAAGGAGAGCTGTTCACCGATCTTTTAAAGGAATTGGTAAATCCATCGGATTCGTATGTGGAAGGACCGCGGTTTTTTATGACTCCAGAGATGGAACGTATTGTGGGCAATGTTTTTAATAACCGTTATGAGGGCAAAGCGAAAATGATGTTTTTCAGAAGTCAGATCACGGCTTTGTTGTCCCATTTTTTTTGGCAGCTTTCTTCATTAGAGACCAAAGAAATTAAGACTACGGAACGCGAAAAACTATTACGAGCAAAAGAGATTCTTTCAAAAAATTTAGATAGACCACCCTCATTGACAGAGTTGTCAAGACAAATAGGGCTGAACACTTTTGCGCTTAAAAAAGAGTTTAAAGAATTATTTGGGGTGCCCGTATTTAAGTACTTACAGAACGAGCGCATGACCAAAGCACATGAACTCATCAGAAGCGAAAGTGCTACGGTACAAGAGGCGGCTTGGCATGTAGGGTATGATAGTTTGAGTTCTTTCTCTAATGCTTTTACTAAGAAATTTGGCTTTCGCCCAAGCGAAATAAAGGTGTAATAGCACCTACTCCTTTTCGAACAAATCATTTTCCTTTTCGAACAAATGACCTTCCCGGGTCTGCTCTAGTTTTGTGTTGTAATTAAAAAACAAACAGTCATGAAAACTTTAAGAGCAGTTATTATCGGGGCTATCATTTGGGTTCTGGGGGTAAGTGTGTTTACCCTTTCCTTTTTTATTCCGGTATTAGAAAATTTAGAGCAACAGGCCAACTTAGTTCTGCTTATAGCTGTCATACCATTGGTTTGGTTAGGGGCACAACAGTATTACAAAAAGGACAATAGAACCCATGGCATGTGGGTTGGAATCACCTTTTTTGGGGTGGCTGCCATTTTAGACGCCTTGATCACAGTGCCTTTTTTGGTACTTCCAAAGGGTGAGAGTCACTATACCTTTTTTAGTGATCCGGGCTTTTGGCTCATAGGTGGGGTTTTTGTTGCCACCGCCATTGTGTATGGGCATTTTAAGGGAACACGCAACACACAACGAACAGTTTAAGCTATCAAAATATTGAATTATGGAAATCTCAATAAGCAATCTAACCCTTTTTGCGGCAACATTATTAGTTGGTCTAACTGCTGGGTTGTGTTTTACATGGGGAAATGCCGTCACCCCTGGTATTGGACAATTAGACGACCTAAACTACCTACGGGCCTTTCAGAAGATGAACCGCAGTATTGAGAACCCACTGTTTTTTACAGTGTTTTTTGGGGCTTTCTTTGTGGGTATTGCGGCACTATATGCTAACAAAGGGGGCTCACCAGAACATTTCAGGTTGATCTTAATTGCTTTGGGCCTTTATTTTTTAGGGGTAGTATTGGTAACTGTATTGGGCAACGTACCCTTAAATCAATTTTTAGACAAAACGGATTTGACCAATAGTTCATTAAAAGAACTTCAGGCACTTCGCAAACGATTTGAGCAGCCCTGGAACCGTTTTCATAGCATTAGAATTTTGGCGGCAATCATATCCTTTGCCCTACTCATCATCGCAAGTATCAATAAATCAGTATAAATAGCAAAAAATGAACATCATGAAAAACAACATTTTAGTATTAGGGGGAACAGGAAAAACGGGAAGGCGTATCGTAGAACGTTTAAACAACTTAGGTCACGAAGTACGTGTTGGGTCACGAAACGAATCTCCTGCATTTGATTGGCATGATCCCGCAGGTTGGCCTGCCGTTTTGGAAGGAATAAATAAAGTCTATATTACGTACCAACCGGACTTGGCCGTGCCAGGTGCTAAAGAGGCCATTGAAGCCCTGATCAAAGTAGCAAAACAAAAGGGTGTTCAGCAATTGGTATTACTTTCCGGTAAGGGTGAGATTGAGGCAGAGCGTTGTGAACAGCTAGTATTGAACAGTGGTATTCACAGTACCGTTATAAGGGCTAGCTGGTTCAACCAGAACTTTAGTGAAAGCTTCTTTTTAGAACCCATTCAACAAGGGGTTGTTGCATTGCCCCAAGCACACTTAAAAGCACCTTATGTAGATGCAAATGACTTAGCAGATGTCGCCGTAACCATCTTATTGAATGAAGGGCACAATGGTAAGATTTATGAACTTACAGGTCCGCGTTTGTTGAGTTTTAAAGAGGTAATCGGTGAGATTGCCAAAGCTACCGGTCGTGACCTACAATTTATTCCAATCTCTTTGCCACAATATGTCGATGCAATGAAGGCGCAACAGCTGCCCAACGATGTTATTTGGTTGATTGAGTATCTCTTTAGGGAAGTATTGGATAATGAAAACAACCAAATCGTGACCAATGATATTGAAAAACTTTTAGGAAGAAAACCCATTGATTTTTTAGACTATGTAGCAGAGACTGTTAAAACTGGAATCTGGCATAAGACCGTTGAAGCGTGATGGTTTTTGAGTAGAAGACTATATGAAGGGCATCGATTGTGATGCCCTTTTATTTGCTAATTATAAAACGATGCAGATGAGGTGAACCCGTATTGTTGCCATTCTTTTGAAAAACCTTTTTAGTCAGTGGTCACAGAAAAGATTGTAATGGCCATTTTTTTGCCTTTTAAGGATACCTGTCCTTTTTTAGAAAAAGAAAAGTTGACGGTGCCTAAGCTATTTTTTAAATCTTCAGATAGTAAAATTTCAGATTTTAGAAAATTGCACTGTCCTTGAATACGGGCTGCAGTATTGATGGTGTCGCCATGATAGGCGATTTCCTTTTTATATTTGCCTACTTCGGTCACGGTCACGATTCCTAAATGCAGCCCAGCTTTAAAAAAAGGAAGACAGTCATACTTTTTTTGGTAGTACCCTCTTTTCTTTTTCAATAGTTCTGAAAAATTATAATAGGCCCATATGCAATTCTGCTTACGTAACCCTTCTTTCAGCGACCATGTCAATACCGCTTCATCACCTACGTATTGGTAGATTTCAGCATGGTTCTGTTCTACCGCAACACCCAGGTCATTGAAACAATCTTGTATGAGCATGCTATACTTCACGTGTCCTAAACGTTCTGCCAAGGTGGTAGATGATTGTAGGTCTAAAAACATGAAAATTCGCTCTTCCTCTCGTGGCGTATAGAATTTTCCACGTACCATTTTGGTAAGGTTGCCCTCACCAAGCATCAAGGTAACTTGTCGTAATATGGTCATGAAAAAATCAGTGGCCAGAATATAGAAGTAAATGGCTCCGCTGCCCTCGTCTATGGCAAAGGTGATGATACTGATGTCCGTTCCAAAATAGATTTTATAGACCCAATAGGCGGTAAAAATCATCAGAAGTATAAAACCAATGGCATATAGCGAACGCATGATCAAAAGCTTGCCAATGGTCAGTTTTCGATATAGGTTTTTCTCTGCCCAAATTGCGGCAAGGCCAGAGATGATACCGAAGATAGGGCCAAGGGTAATACTGATAAGCATACTTGACCCAAAATCAAATTGAAGTTCACCCAGTTCTTCGGTGCCCACACCACGAATGATGGCTAAGAAAACCATGGAAAAAGTCCACCCGATGATATAAAAACGCAGTATCCTTAAGTTGCGTTTACTCATGATATCCTTTTTCAACCAAACGCTTAGAAATCCACCAGTAATTTCCTTCGGGATCCTTCACTCCGCCTTGACGGTCCCCGTAGTCCATATCAGCAGGTTCAAAAACAACTTCCCCACCGTGCTTTAGGGCATTCTGAAATACTGTATCCACATCGTTCACATAAAGATAAAATGCTGTTCGCATACCTTCAAACTGTGCGCTGGCTTGACTTATCATAAAACAGGCGTCACCTATTTTCAAGATGCAGTTTTGTATAACGCCCGTATCGCTATTGATGCGGTTTAGTTCATCAGCATAAAAAGCGTGCTTTAAAAAGGTAATTAACCGTTCTGGATCTTCAGTAAAGAGGTACGGACTTACATTGGAGAATCCACTGGGAATATAGGTGTCAAAAATTACTTTCATGAATTTATAATACCTTGATTAGATAATTGTAGGCCATACCGGCCAAAATGGCGAGACCAAAACTCAAGAGCGTTCCGATAAGCACATATTCGGTGAGTTTGCGATTTTTACCTTTATTGAGGTCACCAAACCGAAATACTGATTTGGCCGCTATCAATAACCCTATGGCAGCCCATTGTTGTAGTAAAATGAACCCGAAGACGAACAAACGCTCTAACATACCAATATAACGTCCTGCATTTTTTAGGGAACCACCTTCACCGCTTTCAACTTCATCATCGGCCAGTTCTTGTATATAGGGTGCTAGCATCATTTTGATTAAAATCGCCGAAACATAGGTGGTAAAGACAATCAGGCTAACTAATAACAGCATTCGCGGACTCAATAAACCATCCCAATTGATAGTATAGGGTCGGTAAAAATAGACCAGTAACGCTATAACCAATACGTGCAATAGCTGATCGATCACAAAGAGCCATCTTGTATTTTTTTTGGTGGTCAATACCAATTTTACAAGATCTATTACATAGTGTGTGACAATGGTGATGCCAACCATCCATAAATAATTGAATTGCAATAGTACTAGAAGCAATACGAGGTGGACACCAATATGGTAGTATAGGTATTTTGATTTGCCCTTATGCTTGAATTTATGAGCCACCCAATGGGAAGGCTGTAACGCAAAATCGGCTATAAAATGGACCAAAATCAGTTTTAAGGCAATTGCAGTCATAATTTGGTCACCTTGGTTTTGTAAAATACCAATAATTGCTGTAATTCGTCATAACCGGCGCGAAGCAAGGCCTCACTTATGGTACTTTGTGATTTTTCTAAAATAGGAACCAGCTCTTTTTGGCTAGCTTCAGGATTTGCCAAGGTCGTTTTTACTACCCGAGCGGTTGCTGGTAACCAATTGTCTGCGGTCAAAGCCATAAGTTTTAATGATAAATTCAATATTTCGTCAAATTCTAGAGTACTTGATCTTAAGGCCAAGTTGGTCTTTTTTAGATTTTGAAAACATTCTCCTGAACGTATAAAAGCACTACCGTTTGATTCGGTAATCTTTTCAGAATGGTAATCTTTTTCACCTAGGCCTATGGCTATGCGTACATCAACCCCTTTTTTCTGTTTTAGAATGGCTTTTATAAAATAGGCAGCTTCCAAGGCGCGTTCCGGTATGGTTTCCAATTGAAAACTATCTCCTCTATAAACCTCCCAATGATGAGGTTCTTTTCCGTAAGCATTCAATCCTTCTTTGAGGTATGGAAGCCAAATTTTGGGTGAGGTTTCTCGAGAATTGACGATATCCCCGGTAAGTATGGCGGTGGTAATCATTTGATAAATATCGTATTTTTTACCGATATATTAAAATATCGTCTAAATAAACGATATAATTTAATATCGTTGAAATAAACGATAATTCAAAAAGACAAAAGATTCATGGCTTTCATCTTTTGTTAACTTCTAGGCTACAAGGAAGGCAATCTTGTTTTTCCCTACTGATTTCATGACCCAAATCAAATTCGGGCTTAGCAGTTTTATGACCAAGACATAGTGCAATCAATTTAAAACGAAAGAACCTAAAAAATAAAGCAAAAACACATAAGGTGGCTTTTTGGGAATAGGCGCGAATGGTGATTTTGTAATGGAAGCGTCTGTCTCCTCACTGGATTTACTGTTGTATGGTCATAGCAGTGTCTATGAAAATCGAAGATGACCTGGCAACGTTCACTGTTTGAAGAGTAAAACCCCCTTAATTTTCAGGAATGATCCTGAAAAGGGGGTTTTAAAATCAACAAAAAAACTATCTTCTACTAACTTCTTTCTGCATTCTTTTTTTGCCGTGAGCATATCTTCTTAAGCTCATTTTTTTCCATAGCTGATATTGTTCATCGTTCAATATCTGTTTCAATTTCCCTTGTTGGGCCAATTGTCGGTCTAATTTTGCGTTTTCAAGGGCAAAACGTTCCTCGGCAGTAGGTCTTTTGAAATCTCCTGATTCTCTTTTTGCTTCACGTTCTTCCATTCTTGTTTTTCGAAATTCAGCATTGGTTTTGTTGAATTCCATTACCTGCTGCATTTGTTCTTCCGTCAAATCAAGTGCCAAGGCCATTTTTTTTGTTTGTAAGGTGGCCAATTGTTCTACCGTTAAATCTTTTGCTAGCCTTTCTTTTGGTCCTTTTTGCACCCCACGTTGTGCCAAAGAGGTAAAACCTACCAAAATCGCTAGGGCTAAAACTACTTTCTTCATGATATTTATGTTTTATGATTTACACATAAGACCTTCATTTTGAAGTAGGGTTTAATGCCGTAAGAAAGTTTGTGAAGCTTTTAACAAAGGAAATAAAAGCAGGTCGCTAATCGTTTACTGTACCCGATTTTTCTGAATCTTGTCGCTCATCTTCAACAGTATCCTCGAATTCCATATCGACTACTGAAGCATTTGTAATTTGATTTTCGAAAGTAAGCTGTTGTTCAAAATTATAATAGAAAACGGCAGTTGCAATAAAACAGCATAACCATATCAGGCTTTTTATTTTGTAGGATTTCATAATTGTAAGATTTGGGATTCTCAATTTACAAAGTATTGTAGTACATTTCTTCAATATGTTGTAAAATCCCAAAAAGTATAGGCGAAGTGCAAATAGCTGTGGTTCAAAAAAAAGGACAAACCAGCGGTTTGCCCTTTTTTGAATGAAATACCAAATATGGTATTTTGAAGCAGTTACATTATTTTGGATCCAATATCATGTCAATCCTTTCTAAAGCATCTTGTAAGTGGTACCTGCTCATGGTATCCGAAGTTCTCGAAATTCCGGTTCTGATATCACGTTTCAGATTGTTGAGTTCGGCACGTGCTACCGAACGAATATCCGATTGACTGGTATTGATTGCGGTAGACTTACGGTAACCACCAAAATCAGAAAGCTTTCCCTGACTTTCAGCTGTCATCAGATAGTGTAGTCGATCAATATGGGCTTTCTGTAAGTTTCTGCGATACGTATCTATTTTTTTTCCGGAGCGGGTTTCTGACCAAATGCCTTTTCTTAAATCCAACATCATATCGACCAATTTGTAAGCATCATCTCCGTTTAGGGTCTCATTCTCAATGATACGGGCCATTTTGCCCAAATGCAATATGGTATTCAAAGTGCGTTCTTGCATGGAACGGATGCGTTCTACAGAACCGGAGTATTGCACTTTATTAAAGATTTCTTGATCCAATAACCACTCGGGGGTTTCGAATAATTGTTCGTGTAAGAACATCAGGCAGTTTTTTTGATGTGCTTTCGGTACATGTGTATAGACCGCACCTTCTTGATCAGCGGTCTTATGGTATTCGTATACGCCACCAATATTATTGGATACATGCCCCATGTATCGACGGAATTGGCCTACTACCTGACCATACATGGTCTCTAGGTTATCATAATCTTCTCCGTCTTCGGTAGTCCATTCCATTAGGTTGGGTACAATTCTTTTTAGGTTTTCAATGCCGTATTCACTTGCTTTTATGGCATCATCACCTAAATCTTCCGTTTGCGAGCTCGGGTCATGGATATCACCTATTTGCTGATGCCCGAAACGATACATTGGGTCATCTGCATGTTTCATGATCCATTCATTTAAAATGGGCTTTTCTTCTTTAGCCGATTTGCCTAAAATAGGTCGGTAGCCCCAATTGATGGCATGCTTATCGTAAATACCAATGTTGGGCATCAGTGCAACTCCCTCATCGCCTGGTTGGGCTACATAGTTAAAACGGGCATAGTCCATTATAGAAGGTGCGGTACCATACTTTTGGGTGAATGATTTTGAACGAAGTGAATCAACGGGGTACGCAACGCTACTCCCCATGTTATGTGGCAAACCTAAGGTGTGACCTACCTCATGTGCAGACACAAACCTAATTAACCTGCCCATAATCTCATCTTTAAACGCAACACTTCGCGCATCAGGATTGATTGCTGCGGTTTGTACAAAGAACCAATTGCGCAATAAACTCATTACATTATGGTACCAGTTGATATCTGATTCCAATATCTCACCACTACGGGGGTCACTTACATGGGGGCCGTTTGCATTTGGGATTGGAGACGCTAAATACCGTACCACGGAATAACGCACATCTTCAGGAGACCATTCAGGGTCTTCTTCCGGGGTTGGAGGTTCTTTTGCGATAATGGCATTTTTAAAACCCGCGGCCTCAAACGCAACTTGCCAATCTTCAATACCCTGTTTAATGTAAGGCAACCATTTTTTTGGTGTGGCTCGGTCAACGTAATAAACAATGGGTTTCTTAGGTTCTACGAGCTCGCCTGCCTTGAATTTTTCTAAATCCTCATCTTTTACTTCAAGCCTCCATCGGTCCAAATAGGTTATCCTTTTGCTTTCTTGGGCATCCAATCCATAGTCTACCTGCCCTCTGGCAAACCAGCCTACCCGTTCGTCAAAGTAGCGACGTTTCATGGGCTCTTTGGGCAACAATATCATTGAGTTATTGATTTCAATGGAAATTGAACCGAGGCTTCGATTACTCGGTGCCGATTTAGCAGCGTAGGTCTTTACATGCCTCGCTTCTATGTTAAGTGGATAGCTTTTTATACTTTCGATATAGCTTCTATCACTATCCAATCTACTTACTTTGTATCGCGTTCTGTAAAATTCAGGCATTCCCAAAGCATTCACATCTTTGGTGAACAAAGGGTTCACTTCGATGACAGTGGTCGTATTTAAAGAATCCTTTTTATTTATGGCCTTAATATCAAAGGCAAACAATACCGGTTCGAAGTTTGAGTTTACCACAGCTTCGTGTATCGGTAGCGAATCTGCGGCAACGTTACCATATGAGACTACGCGCAGTAAGACCTTTTTCGGCTTCTTTTCCCATCGTAACACCTGGGTATTGATTTTACCCCCTCCGAAACCTATTCCGGTCGCTGTTTTTGAGATGCGGGTCACCATTAACATTTCCCTATTAAAAAGGGAGTCTGATATTTCATAAAAATGTTTGTCATCGACCTTGTGAAGGGTGAACAGTCCTTCATCGGTTTCAGCATCTTTGGTGATTACCTTTTCGTAAGGTTGAATAGCTCCCTTTTTTGGTTTTTGAGCAACGGTCGAGGTACCTTTTTTCTTTTTCTTTTTGAAAAGTTGGGCCTCAGTTGTCTGAAAACTTCCTACCATAATAAGCAGAAATAACCCTTTGCAAATTAGTTTTAGGTTCATTTTGATTGTTTTGGTTTTATGAATGTTGCCAAAGAACTTAAAAATTCTATGAACAAAGTGTTAAAAACGTCATAACCCAAATTTTTTTTTCGCAAATATTGAAACCTCTGGCAATATTGCGTTTTACTAATACTTCGGCTTGAATCGCCCAGTATACTTGACATGATGAAATGTATTCTTTTTGTTAAAAATTGAAAAACACTGTAACAATTTAAAATTTACAAAGTCTTATAAGCATATTACATCAATCATCAAATCAATCAAAAAATGAACAAGTTATTAGTAATTTATGGGTGTTTCTTCATGAGTAGTGCACCTGTAGTAGAAGAACAAGTAAGTACGGTAAATGTTTCAAATGTGCAAACTACGCGTACCATTGAGAACAATTTCACGGCGTTGAACATTAACGCTGAAGTTAAAGAAAGTATTCCATTCTATTTTACGGATTTTGAGGCTATCGAACCTGCTGATTTCGATATAAAGGAAATAGAGTTTCTTGAAGTTGAGGAAGAATTGGATTTAGGATTTGATACCGCCGATTATTTGCCTGAAGACTTTAATCCCTATGAGAGCTATTTCGATTTAAAATCCGTAGCATTTCTTGAAGTGGGGAATGAGCTTGAGTTGGATGTTGATACGGCATCTTATTTACCTGAAGGTTTTGACCCCTACACCGAGATAATCGATATGGGTTCCGTAAATTTTATGGAAGAAGAGGAAGAAGTTGATTTAGGTTTTGATACTTCAGATTACCTTCCCAGAGGTTTCGATCCTTATAAAAGTTATTTCAACATCGAGGATATTCAGTTTATGGATGTTGAATTGGAATATGGTTTCGATATTGAGATTTCAAAATATTTACCAGAAGGCTTTGATGCATATGCCGACGGTTTTGTAGGCAGCAGTATGAATTTCATGGAAGATGATGAAATTGAATTGGGCTTTGATACTTCCAAGTATTTACCCGAAGGCTTTGACCCCTATGCAAGGTCAAACTAGATGGAATGTTTTCATTTTATCAAATTTTTGAGTTAGTTAGTTTTAAATCCCGGTGCATCACCGGGATTTTTAATTCCACCACTTTTGAAGGATTGCATAAACCTCTTAACAAATAAATAACAAAAAATTCGATGAAGTGTATTCGTTAAAAAGCTATCCCAAACTATGTGTATTTGATAAAAAAATCGTTCTAGGGTTGCTATTTCCGCAATAGGACGCATTGCATATTGACAATACTTTTCTTACAAAAAAGAATGGGCCTGTTAACAAAACCAAAAGACATAATAAAGCTTGAAATCAACAGTTTTACCTTTGCCTAAATAATAAAATGACCGCAATGAAATACAAGAATTTTATATCCATCGCTTTTATAGCATTATTGTTTTTGCCGCTATTGAGCGCCAAGACAGAAAAAAGAAGTACTCAAAATTTCGATGTTAGATCCATTGAATTTATAAAATTGGAACAAGAGGTGAAATTGGATTTTGATACGGCCAAGTATCTACCTGAAAATTTCGATCCTTATGAAAATAAGGTCGCCGTAAAGTCCATTAATTTTTTGGAAGATGAAACCGTGGAATTGGGTTTCGATACAGCTGACTATTTGCCAGAGGGTTTTGATCCCTACATAAAATAGGTTTCAGTCACATATATGGCAATAGTTGAAAAAGCTTCGGTAAACACCGAAGCTTTTTTGATGGTATTTCATCGAAAATATAGGCAAGTAGTAGAAGTCTGATTTTCATTTTAACTATTTTGAGCAGCTAGAATAACCATTACACCACATTTAATTGTATCTAAACGATTGTTTTTTCAAAATTAAATAGTAGGTAACCGAATCAAACTTTACGATTATGAAAACTTCAAAATTGACTACCTTCTCTTTAGGGCTCACCTTATTATGTGCCAACTTACTCATTGCCCAAGATGAGGTTAGTAAACGAGAGGTCATAGCCTTACTTGAGCTAAAGGCCAAGACGAAAGGGCATCTATGGACCAACCAATGGGACCAGACCAAACCCATAGCTACATGGCATGGAGTTACTTTAAAGGATGGTAAAGTCATCGGTCTGGATTTGTCTAATAATAATCTTCAAGGTCGAATACCAATAACAATAGGTAATCTTAGGTATTTAGAGACCTTAGATCTATCGAATAATGCCCTTAAGGGAAGGATACCAAGACTATTTGGGAAGTTTGATCATTTAAAAAAGATAAACCTTGGAAACAACCAACTTGTTGGTACGATTCCATCGACTATCAATAAATTACGAAATTTACAACAGCTTGACCTGAGCAACAATAAATTAGCAGGCGAGTTACCACCGACGATTAGTGAACTGCCAAAGTTAAATACCTTGGCTTTGGCCAATAACGATTTGATCGGTGCCATACCGGATGGAATGGAGAGATTGAAAAAGTTGAAAAAGCTGTATTTGTCCAATAACGATTTTACGGATATGGATGGCCTACGAACCATTTCAAAACAACAGCTGGTCTTGACAGATGTTCAATTGAAAAATGGAACCGTGCAACCGATTGATTTTTCTGAAACGGATGATGAAGGTTTATCAAAGCTGAGATTTGAAGATTACCAATAGCAGTAATTGCGCTAATATTATTTTAAAGCCCTTTGTAAGGGCTTTTTATTTTAGAATAATACGGGAATCACAAATTGAAACACCAAAATCAATAACACGACGGCTATGAGGTTCAGTAAGACCCCTGCCCTGGCCATTTGCGGTACCTTTACATAACCACTTGCAAAAACAATGGCATTCGGTGGTGTAGCCATTGGAAGCATAAAGGCACAACTGCTGGCCATGGTTACGGGTATTAAAAGATATAAAATAGGTATTTCAAGCCCAATAGCGATACCGGCTACCACAGGGGCCAAAACAGCCACCAGTGCAACGTTGCTCATTAATTCAGTCATAAAGAGCATCAACAAAATCAATAATGAAGCGGTAAAAAGGATACTTATTTCACTGTTTGCAATACTAGTTGCCACGATGTCTACAATACCACTGACAGACATACCTTTCGCCAGTGCCAACCCACCGCCAAAAAGTATGAGAATACCCCAAGCCAATTTTGAAGTATCCTTCCAGTGAATAATGAAATCACCCTTTTTGAGATTATAGGGTAGGGCAAATAATGAAATGGCCGCAAAAATACTGATCATCGTATCAGAAAGGCCCAAAGACGGAAATAGCTGGTTGATAAGGGTCCTGAAAATCCATAAGAACACGGTAACCGCAAAGATGCCCAATACCATTTTTTCTTTTCCTGAAGTAGGTCCGAGTTTCTGTAGTTCTACTTGAATTACCTCTTTTGAGGCATTGAATTTTAAATTTCTATTGGGGAACATCAATTTTACCAAAACAAGGTAGGTAATTGAGATCATTACGACTGAAAAGGGTAGGCCTAAAGCCATCCATTTCAAAAACGAAATTTGAATATTATACTCGTTCTCCAATAGACCGATGAGTACTGAATTTGGTGGTGTGCCAATAACGGTTGCGATGCCACCTGCATTTGCAGAAAAGGCAATACCAAGCATAACGCTGAGTGCAAAATTTTTATCGTTCTTGGTAAACCCATCTTCATCATTGATCAATAAGTTGATAACGCTCAATGCAATAGGTAACATTACCACCGTGCTCGCGGTATTACTGATCCACATACTCAAAGCGGCGGTTGCAATCATAAAACCCAACACCACTTTATTGGGTGTCGTGCCTGTTAGTCTAATGATATTCAATGCGATACGTTTGTGTAAATTCACTTTCTCAAGGGCTAAGGCCATCACAAATCCACCAAAGAACAAGAATACTATTGGGCTACCATAGTTAGCGCCAACATCTGCTATGGGTAATATTTTAAGTAAAGGAAACAGCAAGAGTGGTAATAAGGCAGTGACTGAAATTGAAACCGCCTCAGAAATCCACCAGACCAACATCCATAGGGCTACGGCAATCACAGCGTCCCCCATTTCAGAAATCAACTGAAAAGGAAGGTTTATGAGAATCAAAAATAAAATCGGCCCACAAATCAGGCCTATTTTTTTACTAAGCTCCATTCAGATTCTAAACTAGCGTATTTTGAAGGAATATGAAAACTTAAAAATGAACATTTTTAGTGTGCTTTCTAACTACCGTTCCTAAATTTTAACGGAGCCATTTTAAGGTGCCTCTTAAAATACTTAATGAAATAAGAGGGGTCTTCAAAGCCCAAACTAAAAGCAATCTCACTAATTTGTAGCGTTGTGAACTTTACAAGACGTTTTGATTCTAAGACAATTCGCTCGGTAATGAGTTCAGAAGGGGATTTATCCGTTATCGATTTTGTAATCGTATTTAAGGTCTTTGAAGAAATGGCCAGTAAACTGGCATACTCATTTACGGACATCCCCTTTTTATAATTTACTTCTATAAGCTCTTTAAATTGGTAAAACCGCAATCGGTTCGCAGTATTGGTGTTGATTTTGTCAGGCTGCCTTTTTCGATGTATGCGTTCTAAGCGGATCAAAAAACATTTTAAGAGAAATCGAACCGTATCTTCAAAGCCAAATTCACTTCGGTTCAATAGTTCTTTTTTTATTAGTTCGATATAGGTCTTACCGGTCTCCGCAGCATTTTCCTCTAAGGTATAGCAAGAATTTTCATGGGTTTTGAAGATACTGTACTTTAAAAAAATATCCACTTCGGTATGCATGAAAAAACTATCGTTGAAATGAATGAGCAGACCTTCTGTTTCGTTGAGTTTATCAAATGCATGTACTTGGTCTTTAGATATTAATATAATGGTATTGACGGTGACCTTATATGTTTTGAAATCGACTAGGTGCGTCCCTTTTGAGTTAAAAAACCAGATAAGTTGATAGTAGCTATGCGAGTGGGGAACAGTTGCTTTATCCTTGTTTTTTTGAAGGTAACTTTTGAGGTCATAAATTTCAAACTGAAGTTTCTGGGGTTTAAATTTATGAAGATGATATTGCGCTACTTTTGACATTGTCAACTGCTCTTATGTATGATTTTCAACTTTAGGTTTCAGTAAAAGTCTTGCCGCCCTTAAACCACTGTAAATTGCACCGTCAAGATAGCCACCATGGATTGGTGAGGTTTCCGTTCCTGAAAAGAATAGCTTACCGTTCATTTGAAAGTTCCCATATAGTTTGTCGCCGTATTGCGGACTCATATAAACCGATCTTAAGTCATCTGCTATGGTAAACTGGTCTGCAGACCAATCTTTTTCTTTATAAAAGGTATACTCCCTAACTTCATCACCTAAATGTGTTTCTAAATAGGATAAAATACGTTCCTTCCTTGTTTTGGGATCAACATCACGAAGTCCTTCATTGACAAAACCCATCAAGGTGAAAACAGCATTTTCATTATCGCAATGATCGTACAATTCTATGACCGGCCCTATTTGACCTATAACCGTACCAGATAGGTTCTTTTCACGCCAAAAGGGAATCTTAAAACCAAGACCGACTTTTATGGCATTGCTCATCCAGGTATGTGTTCGCTTCATCAACGCACTAAGATTTTGAGGCAGTTCAGGAGAGTATGTTAGGGTAGCGGCTAATTTTGGCGGAACGGTAACCACCACAAAATCGGTCGTAAAATCACCGGTATCGGCCTCAAGATGAACGCGATTACCTGCTTCACGAATTGAGGTAACCTTTGTATTCAAACAGATTTTATCTTTTACAGGTTCTGTTAGTTTGTGGATTAAGGCACTGCTCCCCCCAACTATCCGTTTCGCTGCGGATGATTGTTGTTGCGTTTCGAAATAATGGGCAGGTGCCATGGTGCTGTATACCAAAACACTCTGCCCTTTACTATATTGCTCAAACTTTTGAATCTTTAAGGTATAGAGCAGTTGATTTACATTTTCGTGATGCGTCTGAAACCATGTGGCCCCAAAATCGATATGGTTTTGGGTGAGGATCCTACCACCCGTTCGGTCTCGCCCCTCTAAGATAATAAAGTCATCTTCGCCATTGGCCAAGAGTTCGTTTGCAGTTATCAAACCTGAAAGTCCTGCGCCGATGATGCTGTACTTAGAATGCATTATGTTTCGTTTATCACTAATTTCTGCCTGACATTACACCGCCATCAGTATCCCAAATAGCGCCGGTTACCCAAGAGGCTTTATCCGAAAGTAAGAAAGAAATGACATTGGCCACATCTTGGGCACTGCCATTTCGCCCAATCGGATGAAAAGCATGAAAGTTTTGCAAGGCATCACTCGCTTCTTGTTTACCTCCGAAAACACTTTCGTACACCGGGGTTTCGACAACTGCGGGTGAAACGGCGTTGACACGTATTTTATGGTCGGCCAGTTCCATGGCCAAATGTTGGGTAAGACTGTGTAGCCCTGCTTTTTGCATGGAGTAAGCTGAAGACGGGGTTGCTTTTACCGCTTGTTTGGCCCACATAGACCCAACGTTGACGATAGCGCCCCCATTCGTTTCTGCCATTTTTTTGGCGGCGGCTTGTGTGATGAAAAAGAAGCCTCGATTCAAATCCAGGTAAGAATCGTAATCGGCTAAAGTATGTTCTAAAAAAGGTTTTGGCCCAAAAATTCCTGAGGCATTGACCAGGTAATCCAAATTGTCCCAATTACCAATTGTATTCTGCAAAGTATTTACTTGTGCTTTGTCAGTAATGTCTACTTTGTGGGTCGTTAAGTTATCGTTAGCATCACTTTTAAAATTCTCCAGTTTAAAATTGTTGGTACCAACTACGTGTACCTCAATACCTTCATTCAACAAGTTCTGCGCAGTTGCTTTACCAATACCGCTGCTACCTCCTATAATTAATGCTCTTTTCATTTTGATTTTTTAAAATTATAAAAGCAAAATTAACCTGATGTTGACACGGATTTATGTAATAAAAAGAGAACAAATGGTAATTTTAGGAAAAGATGGCCAATGGACTAAAGCTTTTAATGGCCATTGAAATAACCATACAGCTGATATAAGAAAAGACCCATGCCAGCGATGATCAGGTAAAGATTGGCCGCTTTATAAAAAGCCTTGTAACTTCTTTTTGATTTCCAAAAACTTATTATAAAAACGATAGGAATAAGTGCCAATACCTGCCCAAGTTCTACCCCAATATTAAAGCAGACTATTTTGGATAAAAACTGCGATGTACCTACATCAAAAGATTGTAGACGGGTTGAAAGCCCGAAACCATGAATCAATCCAAAAATCAACACCATCAGCAAAAGATTGGGTGACTTGACTTTTATATATTTTTCAAATCCTCCTAAATTTTCAAATCCTTTGTACAGTACGCTAAGGGCGATTACGGCATCCACTAAATGTTCATTGGCTTTAATGCCCAAATATGTTGCGCCTATAAGTGTAATACTATGCCCTATGGTAAAAACGGTTATGAAACGAACGATATCCTTAAATCCTTTTAAATAAAAGATAACACCGGCCAAGAAGAGTAAATGGTCATAGCCCGTAATCATGTGTTTTGCCCCAACGTAGATATAGGATAGAAGCCCTCCGTTGTTCAGTAGTTCTTGATCACTGGCACTTACTCCGTGTGCGGCAAGAAGCAATGGAAATAAAAGAAGTAATGTGCTAAGCACATATTTTTTACTCCTCATTTTTATTGTTTTTTCTGTTGAACCAAAAAAACAAGACTCCGATTAAAAGCAAACTTCCTATTAGCAAGGCATACATTGTATAGTTCGTTCCGTGCTCATGCCCATGCTCATGCGTGTGCGTATCCTCGTCGTGGGCATGGGTTACCTCAAAAGTTAGGGTAGACCAATTGGATTCGTGTGTTAAGCCTTCTTCTTCAGTATTTACAAGATGGATGGTTTGAAAATACCAAATACCATCAGCTGAAAGATGGGCTTTGGCTATACCCTCTGCATTTGTTCTCAGTTTTTGACCTGATGCATGCGTATGTGGTTCTTCACTTTCTTTTGGTTCATGGGAATGTGATCCGGACTTATCTTTATGCGTATGCGATTTTAAATTATCATGTGAATGTCCATGTTCTTTTTCATCTTCATTGACATTATGGGAGTGGCTATTGCTATGTGCTTTATAATCGGCGTAAACCAATTGATTGGCTAAAGGCTCTCCATTTAATAATAGCTTTACCTCCAAACTGTCACCGGTATTCAGGTTATACGGATTTTTTAAGGGAACAAATTCAATGGGATAGCCTAAAACAGTTTGCCAATCCTTAGTTTTAATAGCTCCAACTTGGAAAATAGTTTTAACGTGCTTGGAATATTTTTCAATCGCTTTGGAAGCCAAAGCATTATTATTTTTTCGCCATTCCAACATATCATAAATACCTTCATGTTCCAAGTAGTCATTGAAGGCGTCAGCTTCCATTTCAAGAGATCTGGCTTTGGTGGATACTCCCGCAACATACGTTCCGGCATCTCCGGTTTTAAAGTTTAAAAGGGTAATACTATCTTTTTCCGTCCATTGAGATTCACTAACCTTTGTTCTAACACTATTATTTAAAATGCTCACATCTAGCATTCGATTACGATCTATAACGTTTTCACTTTCTTCAAAAGTACCATTGAAAAGTTGCAACGTTACCGGGGTGTGAGGCTCTAAAAAATAGGAGTCCAACTTTAGGAACATGGTATGGCTACAAAATAAGGCAATGACTATGATTGCGAAGAATATTTTTTTCATTATGCATTGGATTTGTTTCCCTAAAAGAACTGGGAATCATGATTTTTTTTACATACGTAAAAAATACTAATCGAGTTCTACAAAAAGCCCTTCATCGGTTTTGTTCACTTTGGCTAAATTGTTTTTGGTCAATTCTTTTATCGATTTATCCCATTTTTTATTTGATAAACCTGATTGTTCTTTTAAATCGGATAATGAAATTTTTTCTACCTTTTTCAAAATTTCAAAAACAGCTTTTGCGTCTTCGGTAGATAAAACGTCTGCGGCAACTCGCCGCTCGGGACGCATTTGCGGAAAGAACAATACTTCTTGAATTGAGGAATTGTTGGTCAATAACATCACCAATCGGTCGATGCCAATTCCGATACCGGCAGTTGGGGGCATACCATACTCTAAGGCACGTAAAAAATCTTGATCGATGAACATTGCCTCATCATCTCCCTTTTCTGAAAGTTTTAATTGCTCTTCAAAACGTTCCCTTTGGTCAATGGGATCGTTAAGTTCTGAATAGCAGTTTGCCAATTCCTTACCGTTGACCATCAGCTCAAAACGTTCCGTTAGTCCGGGTTTACTTCGATGTGCTTTGGTCAGCGGACTCATTTCTTTAGGGTAATCCGTGATGAACGTGGGCTGAATGTAGTGGTGTTCGCATTTTTCACCAAAGATCTCATCGATTAACTTCCCGACACCCATGGTTTCATCCACTTCGATATTCAAGCCTTTGGCGACATTGCGCAACTCTACTTCGTCCATTCCGGTGACGTCAATACCTGTATGGGTCTCAATAGCCTCTAAAATAGGAACCCTGGCGTAAGGTGCCTTAAACTCTATTTCATTATCCCCTACGACAAGTTTTGTACTACCGTTGGCGTCGAGCGCAACTTTTTCCAACAATTGTTCCGTAGTATCCATCATCCAGTTGTAGTCTTTATAGGCCACATAGAGTTCCATTACCGTAAACTCAGGGTTATGGGTGCGATCCATACCCTCATTTCTGAAGTCTTTAGAAAACTCGTACACACCGTCAAAACCACCGACAATCAGTCTTTTTAGGTACAGCTCATTTGCAATTCGCAAGTATAATGGAATGTTTAGGGCGTTGTGATGGGTCAAAAATGGGCGTGCGGCCGCACCGCCAGGTATCGGCTGTAAAATTGGGGTTTCCACTTCCAAATAGCCTCTTTCATTGTAAAACTCACGAATACTATTCGTGATTTTCGTTCGCTTGATAAAGGTGTCCTTTACTTTTGGGTTTACGACCAAATCAACATAGCGCTGTCGATAGCGAAGTTCAGGATCATTGAATTCATCATAAGTATTGCCTTCGGCATCGACCTTTGGCAAGGGTAGTGGGCGCAATGCCTTGCTCAAAAGCGAAAACCCCTTGACCATAACCGTTTTTTCACCTACTTGTGTCGTAAAAAGGGTTCCCTCAACCCCAATGATATCGCCAATATCCAATAGTTTTTTATAAACCTCATTGTATAGTGCCTTATCTTCACCTGGGCAGATTTCGTCCCTATTGAAGTATACTTGAATTCGCCCCTCACTATCTTGAAGCTCGGCAAAAGAGGCTTTACCTTGTATTCTTCTTGACATTAATCGGCCTGAAATCACTACTTTCTTACCTTCTTCAAAATCGTGTTTAATACTTTTTGAAGTGGCATCAACTGGGTATAAAGCTGCGGGATAGGGATCAATGCCCATTTCGCGAAGCTTTGTCAATTTTGATCTACGTACGATTTCTTGTTCCGATAGTTGCATGTTCAAAAAAAATTAAAGCGCAAAATTACACTTTTGCGCTTTAATACCCCTAATAGTGCTCGTATCAGTTTGAAGAATAATGGGGAATATAGCCTTGACCGGTAAAAATAGAAAGAAGGTCTTCCTCAAGGCTGTCAACCGGACTTTCTACAATGCGATTGATTTCCTTACCATCTTTAAGAACAATAAGTGTCGGTATTTTGATGATGTTCCAACCTTTTTCTTCACCTCCGGGACTTTTTTTGTACCTATCGCCCCGCTTATCTAAAGTAATCAGTTCTAGTTTTTCCATCGGGAATTTTGCCTTTTCCAGAAGCTTGATCATTCGGGGCACCTCCCTTTTACTGTCGCCACACCAAGTGCCTAAAAATAATTTGAGTTGATGACCTTGCATTTTTGTTTGAAGCATACTCGAGATATTGCTATCTACCTCGTAACTGCTGTAATTGGTGCGAAACCATGATTCATAAGGTTCTTTTTGAAGATCTTCCAATGTTACGGGGCCCACTAAAAATTTTTGCCCCTTTTCGGTGGTAATTTCTTGATGCTGTGCTGTGGCCAAGTGGCAAATGACACTAAAAAATAAAGTGATAACGGTTTTCATGATTTTTAAGTTTTAAATTCAAAAATCATTGAAAACCCCATGCTTGCAGAAATTTAGGGGGTTGAGATTTGTTCTAGACCTGGGTGGATTTTGGTTTTAACGCATGGCTTTGATATCACCCCGGGATGATACCCCTAGTTTTTTGTACAAATTATTAATATGCGTTTTGACCGTACTGACACTTATATAGAGTTCTGATGCGATTTCCTTGTTTGATTTTCCTTCAACGATTTTATGCATGATGGTGGTTTCTTGTGCTGTAAGATCTTGAATAGGATGGTTATTTTGAAGGTGTCTTTTTCTTCTGAAGAGAAACAACCCGACTAGAATAATAAGCAGCATTGAAATAGACAGTACCCATTTGAAATCAAATATATATGTAGTGTTTTTTACGGCTGCAAATGAGCTTTTATCCCCTTTAAGTTCTTTTTGATATTGTAAGGTAAGGGGGGTGTTGGGGTATTCTTTTATTAGTCTTTTGCCAAGATCGTCGTAATAGGGGTTGCTGGCTAGGTCGGTCAAATAATAATCATGCGTTTCATTGGCTCGATTTGATAGAAGATTATAAATATAAAGTTCCACCAAAGGTTCTTCGCAGCTGCGACCAAAATCTTGAAGGGTCTTAAACCACTTTTTGTAGTTGAGCGATTCACCGGCTTTGCTAGTGTAGTCCATAAAATCAAGAATCATTGCTTCTTTAAGGCTTTCAACTGCCAATAGGTATCCTGATTTACTATTTGTGGAATTGATTTCACATAATGCTTGATTATTACGTAATAAAGGAAGGTTTATGGAATCGTTGTTGTTTGCGACGAATAAGACGCTCTGAATGGAATTGCATTGTTTTAAAAAATGATTGGTCCCATTTAGGTTTTCGTTGCAGTTGTCAATATGGATTCTGTATATGTTATTCTCGGTGGCGAGGTGGTTTCCTTCAAATACAAAGTTTCCTAAAGTATCCACTGCGGCTTTTTGAATAATTTGGTCTGCATAAATACGCTCAGATTTCCGGTAGTTGTCGACGATAGAAAGATAAACTACCTTATGATGGGGATGAACTGGTACCTGACCCCTAAAATGATATTGGGCATGACCTACAAAACAACTTCCAAAAAAAAGGAATACCATGAATTGCTTCATGCATTAAAAATACGGGATTATCTGTAACAAAAAACAAGTATAGACTACATATAAAATACATCAATGTGCTGAAAAGCATTATCAATCAAAAAATCAAAAAATGAGTTTCTGGAGAGTTTTATTGGCCATTATTTTTCCACCCCTTTCGGTAATTGGAAAAGGTTGTGGTTCCTTCTTAATCGTACTGCTTTTAACCTTTTGTGGCTGGGTGCCTGGCGTGATTGCGGCACTTGTCATCTTGAACAATACAAATTGACCTGTAAAAGAAAAGACTAAAGTAGTGGCCATGGTCGGTACCATGTATAGCTTGTAAACAAAATGGCTATGAGGTTATACCATGGTATCTAAAGATTTTTTGGAAGAAAAGAAAGACAATATTACCCAATTTTCATCTGAACGATGGACGAACCTTAAGAATTACTTCAGAGCCCAGTATCAAAGTAAAATATACTTTTTTTGGTAACCTTGTTTCAAAGGGATGATACCATCACCAATCAAAAGTTTTTCAAAAAGGCTTAGATAGTTTGACAAATGACGCACTATTTCTTTCGAGCGCTGCATTCGGTTTTAAGTATCCTTTTCCAAAGCGATTGAAAAGCATCAATGTTGAAGGGCGCTACTTTTTCTATAGATGTCAAATGGATGATTTATCAGGCAATTTTTTTGGTATAATGAAGAATCCTGAGGCAATCATACTTGAGGTTGAACTTGAAGACTGGTTCTTGCATTGTATCTTTGTAAGATGAACAAAGAAATTTGGGTTCAAGATTTAGGATTAAACGATTACAAGCAAACTTGGGATTATCAAGAGCAACTTTTCAAAAAGATCGTTGACCTCAAAATTAAGAATAGGAGGGAGGTGAGCAATTTAGAGACCCCCAATTACTTTTTGTTTGTAGAGCACCCACATGTCTATACTTTGGGTAAAAGTGGGGACATTAATAACCTTTTGGTCAATAAGGCCGAACTTGACGAAAAAGGAGCTACGTTCTATAAGATAAACCGTGGTGGCGATATCACCTATCATGGTCCTGGTCAAATCGTAGGGTACCCTATTTTAGATTTGGATAATTTTTTTACCGACATTCATAAATACCTGCGATTTTTAGAAGAAGCGGTCATTTTGACCTTGGCCGAGTATGGATTAAAAGCTGAACGGTCTGATGGGGAAACCGGGGTTTGGTTAGATGTGGGTACGCCGTTCGCTCGCAAAATATGTGCTATGGGCGTTCGGGCCAGTAGATGGGTCACTATGCATGGGTTTGCGCTGAATGTGAATACGGATTTAGGCTATTTCGATATGATGATACCTTGTGGTATTAAAGATAAGGCCGTGACCTCGTTGAATGTCGAATTGGGCAGCCCAAAAGTTGATTTACAGGCCGTGAAACAAAAATTGTTATACCATTTCGAAAACCTCTTCGAAGCCGAATTGGTGCACCAAAGTGCCCATCTATAGGATTAGTCTTTTCTATTCAAACTACTTTGCAAATTGGGAAAGCTCCATACGACTTAAGAGTTTCCCATTTTTATTATAGGTTTCTTGTTTGACCATGCCTACGCCTTCTGACAGCCATAGTTTATCGCTCATTTCTTGATTGGCCATCATCATCTTTGATTTGGTCTTCGCAGTAATGACAAAACAATCAAAAGTTCCGGCAGCAGTGGTTACCGATTCCTTTCCGATTACTTTTCTATCTATCGTATTGACATCGATGTTCATGTTCATTCCACTCATTTTCATTTTGACATTGACATTGGCATCTTTCAGGTCTTGCCCTACCGATAGTTGATTCGGTAGCTCGACATCAGTGCCCGTAATATCCATTTCTAGACCCATATCGGTATACTGTTGTTGCATCTGACTCGGAAACAAGCTCTTGTAATCAATTTTGATGCCATCACCAGTACAGGTAATATTGTAATTTGATTCGAAAGCATTCTTGCCTTTTGCATCCCTAAAGTTCAATTGCAGGGTGGCGTAGGTATTTTCACCAGAGGAATTGACTTCTGAGACCTTATAATCAGTTGTGCCTTCCAATTTGTTTTTTTTGTTGTACAGGGCATACGAATAGGAAGCTCCTTCTTCCATCGGGTAAAAAGTGCTACAATTCGATTGGCTAAATACCATAAAGCTTGTAAAGACGCAAGCAAGTGAAAGAAAAATCAATTTTTTCATTTTAATACCGTTTCTGTTTATGCAAAGAAAAGGTACGTGAAAGGAGCCAATTAAAATGAAGAATTGTACAAGTGGCAGTAATGATCGTATAAAATTCAGTTAATTCATCTTGTATACGATTATTGAATTCTCTTGGTCTTTGGCGACCAAGTCCAATCTTTTGTCCCCGTCCATGTCAGTAAGGTCAATTAAAGAACTACCATAAACGGGAAAATTTGGGATTGCCTTGGCTTGACTATCGAAAAGGTAGATTTGTTGACTTTGAATATCGGTCACACTAACATAGATTTTATCGTAGATATAAAAGATTTTCGGTGCAGTGTATATCCCTAACTCCAATTCAATCTTTTTCCCCTTGATGCTTAAAATATTTTCATTCATCAAAACCAAGGTCTTGCTCGTGGCAAACATACCGTGTACTTGGTTCAAATTGAAATTGGTGGTAGTAAGTTTACCCTTCGTATCAATTTGATGCAACACCCCTTTTTTGTCGGTGATTGAAAACTTGTTCTTATATAGAAATACGTTGTTGTCTGAAAAATCAATTTTGGCATTCACTTTTATGCGTTCTTGCCCGGCCCTATGTCTTATCGTCATGGTGTTGTCTTCCAGTAAAAAAACGAGATAATCCTTTTTTGAAATACGAAAATGTTCCGGGGCTTTTATAATAGGGCTTGATGCTTCTGTATACGTAAAACCTTCCACAATTTTTCCTTTACCGTCGAACATGAACACTTTTCGACCCTGGGTCACCACAAAACGATAATTTCTGGTGTTTTCATAATCAAATACCGCCAGACCATTAAGATTGCCTGATTCAAATTTTTTATCAAACGGGGCTACTTCATCACCATTACGGTCAAGAACGAGAAATTGGTTGCTAGTGCAAAAAGCCAATTGCAGTTTGCCATTTTTATAGAGGTCCACTTGATGTACTTTACCTCGTATTGGTCCTTCCAATTGCTTTTTCCAACGTATCTTACCTTCACTGGAGATAAGGTAAAGGTAGTTGTCTTTGTCTTGTACCAGAATTTCTTTTTGGTTGGTTCTGTGGTTTTTGACAAACCGTGGGTTCAAAGCTAAATCGGTGTCGAGCTCTACTGTGAAGAGGGGGGCTACACTATTGACTGCGATTTCTTTCTTGATATTTGAGATTAAAATACTGGTATGATAAAAGTTTTGATCTGCTACCAATTGTGAGGCGAACGTGTAGTTGCTGAAATCTATCTTTTTAAAGTCGGTGGATAGCTGTTTTAAAAAGTCTTGTTCCAGAAAGTATTGTATACCTTTTTCGTTGGCTATCATCTCAATAGACGCCTCGTTGGCCAATGAAGCTTTTGCCGTTTGGTAAAGCGCTGTCCTGTCGAAAGTGGCGGCACTCTTGATATTCGCAATAATCGTTTGAAGGGTTTCCCTATCTTCAGCAAACACAAAGGCGTTGGCGATGATCGTGCAATAAGTTGATTTAAAATCGGTGAGCAATGGTTTAAAAGCTTTTTCAACCAAATCGGTAGTGTTCAATTGAAGAATTTCGCTTCCTTGATAATTAAATACCTCGGTTTTTAGGGCCGTTATATTTTCCGACAGGCTTTCCGCCCCGAATGAATTCAAGACTACTGCTTTTTTATTGTTAAGATAGATGATGCCCAGTTCTTCAATGGTACTGAAAATAGTGTCCGGTTCTTTGACCTTATCCAGATAGTATTTTTGATTTTTTGCGAATTGATTATAGTCATTAAATGAAAAACTGATAAGGGCTTCCGTGGCTTTTGGGCTCAAGGCCGCAATACTATTGCTAACTGGGGTGGTACCCTTGAAAAGATTGATGGCGTTGCGCAAAGTATCGTTCGCTATGGAAACCCCATTTAACAAAATACTGTTCTGATTGGAAGAGAAGTCAACGGAAATCCAATCAGCTATTTTTTCTGTATCAATGGTGGAAATCGTTTTTAGATTGTTTTTAAGTAAGGCTGCGCCATGGTCTAAATCAATAAAGAGTGTTGCTGATTTTGTCTTATCCGATGTATTAAAAAGCTTTGATAAAGCCGGTGAAGGCTTGTTTTGAAATCCACCCCTGATAGAATTTTCAAGTAAAATCTGTGAAGAACTCAATAATAGCTTGCCAGATAGATCTATACCAAATAGTATGTCATCTTCCAGTTCATATTTTGTTATTGAGGTACCTTCGTACGATAAATGCTCAACGTTTACTTGTTGGCCATCGCCAAGGGTAAACGAATCGCGGTTATCGTCGATCAGTAGTAGAAAATCGAAATTGTCTTTACCGAGTTCGTAGAAAGCTATTGTACAATTGGCATCAGTGGTAAGATGACTCAGCCCTTGCAACTTGGTATGTATAGCTTGGTATAAATTGGTTTTTTGGCTTAACTCAAGAAAGGCATTGTTTTTTAATTCACTCTTGAAGTTCGATAAATTGGAAATTTTAAGAATGGCAGCTGCTTTGGTGGGCAGATAGGTTAGGGTTGCATCAGTTTGAACTTGTTGTTCTTTGCAACAGCCAAAAAGTATAAAAAGAAAGAGTATTCTTAGTTTCATGGCCAAATTAGAAAGTGTTATGTAGTACTCAAGTACTCCAAAAACAAAGTTACAGTCTTTATTAAAATTCAAGACGCATTTGTTCGGGTAATTGTTTGAAGCTTTTTCTATGATATTTGGTTAGCCCATACTTTCTAATGGCGTCGCGGTGTTCTTTTGTAGGATAGCCTTTATTTTTAGCCCAATTATACATAGGGAATTCTTGGTGTAATTGCATCATATGGGTATCTCGATAGGTTTTGGCAAGAACGGAAGCGGCCGCGATACTGCTATATTTTGAATCACCCTTAATGATACATTTGTGTGGAATCTGTTTAAAGGGCTTAAATCGATTGCCATCTACCAGAATGAGCGAAGGAGACTTTTCCATTTGTTCTAAAGCTCCGTGCATCGCCAATATGGAAGCATTCAAAATATTGATTTCATCAATTTTTTCCTCATAAATATGGCACACCCCATAGTCAAGCGCCTCTTTTCGCAACAAGGGGGCCAAATCGTATCTATGGCGTTCTGAAAGTTGTTTGGAATCGTTCAGTATACCATTTTCGAACTTTTCAGGAAGCATAATGCAAGCAGCAGTGACCGGGCCTGCCAAGCAGCCCCGGCCAGCTTCATCTGTACCTGCTTCATCTGGGTATTTATACTGTGCGAAAAGCATACCCAAGTAATTGGTATTAGCCTACCTTAAATTGGAATATCTCAGAAGTAGAGGTATTTCCTGTACTGTCGGTAGTGACCACTGTCCAGAAATAAGTGGTTCCTGAGGTAACGGGAACAGCTTCTAAACTGGTGGTTTCGCCACTGCCTATCGAAGTAACCGGGTCGGCCTCGGTTCCAAAAAACACTTCAAAACTTACGATATCATCGTCAATATCGCTTGCTGTCCATTCTAAAGTTACCATCGTTGTGGTTGCAATAGTAGCACCGCGAGAGGGGGCAACTGCTTCTGCAGGAAAAGGGGCATAGTTTTCGACTCCAGGCCCTTCATTGAAGAATCTAAATACTTGACTATCAGCACTTTCAGAAGTTCCATTTGCCCTAGAGGTTACAAACCAAGAGTATGGTGTCCCCCTATCAATTAAAATATCAACTTCATTGGTGTTTGAATTGACAAACGTGGATGAGTTGGTGTTCAAATTGGTTAAGGTTACTGTATAGCGATCCGTGTTTTCAGAAATATTCCATTCAAAGGTAACGGTACTTTTGGTTTCATCATTTGGGTCGACAACGCCGGTATTACATTCGGTTACGTCTTCAGGAAAAACAAGGGTGGCTGCACTTGGTGCCAGAACCACGACCGGATCATCGTCACCGCCCCCTGTCGGTGGTGGTGGATTGTCGTCATCACTAGAGCTGCTACTGCAACCCGTTAAAATTAAAGCACAGCTTAAAATGCTAAGGTATAAGAAGTTATTTAGTTTCATTTTCTTAAAATTTTATAGTTCATCAAAGCGTTGTCTGTTTTGATATTTAAAAGATATACACCTTGGGGTAGATTGGTAATGTCCATACGTACATAACCATTGTCTGGTTTGTAGGCTTTATAAAATACTTGTCTACCTTGTGCCGTGAATAATGCTGTTTCAACCTGCTGGAATTCACTAGATCCCAAAAAGATATTCAATTCACCAGATGAAACGGGATTTGGATAGATAAATATCTTCGAGCTAAGCACAATAGTCTCCTCATAAGTGCCTTGACATTCCTTATCCGTACGGACCGAAAGCGTGTTTTCAACTTTACTTAAGGGCAAGGTGATTTCGTTTTCGGTTGTAATAAAGGCTTCTCCATTCAATTCAATCAAGTATTCCTTACCACCACGTAAATTCAGTGTAACTTCATTATTCAGGGAGCTCACCTTTGAATCTACATCCAAAGGTTCGGGTTCTGTGATGGTTATGTCAAAACAACGTTGATAACCCACTTGACCTTCAACTGTAATACACAAGGTGTATTGCCCGGCCACAAGATTTGTGAACGTTGTGGTATCCGTAAATGCGGCTGCTGTATCCATGGCATTTACATCCGTTAATGTGGCCGTATAGTTTAAAGTTTCCACCGCCGAAATTTCAACACTGCCGTTATCCGTAGAAATACAGGACTCCCCAATGGTTCTTAAACTAAAATTATTTGCTGGCAATGAGAAAATAGCACACCCATCAACATCTATTACCGAACCTGTAGGAGTGTCATCGCAAAGGTCAACGTCGTTTGGTACACCGTCATTATCCAAATCATCATCACAAACATCGCCGATACCATCACCGTCACCATCAGCTTGGTCTGGATTTGCAGTGAAGGGACAATTATCTTCGGCGTCTAAAATACCATCGTTGTCGTCATCATTGTCACACACATCCCCTTCAAGATCACCATCATTATCTTCTTGATTTGCGTTTGCTACCAAGGGGCAGTTGTCATTGACGTCTAAAACACCATCGTTATCATCGTCTTCATCGTCTTCAAAACCTTCCATAATTAAATCATCGACTATGACACCTTCTTGCACTACACTTTGATCAGAAACGAATATGATTCCAAATTGAATATTTGTTTCGTTTGTCAAGTCCGTTTCGCCGAGACCTGCATTTATTGCGAAATCATAAGTGTACTTAGTCAGGGTTGCATTAGTGCCGTTCCATTGTGCTCCAGGGCAGTTTTGACAATCATTATCGGCACCCGAAGAGGCATTAGTCCTGTCACTATTGTACCAATTGGGTTGGCTGTCAACACTACCTAGAACATTTGAAGTTGCAAAATTGTCAGTGGAGTAAATTACATAGACGATGTCGAAATTCTCTTCTAAATCAAAGGCCATTTGAAAACTTAATTTCGGGGCGATAATACTAGATAAATCGTAACAACCGCTGAACAATACGGCCGTGGTATTATTGGTATGGTCACCAGCTAAATTGGTACCGTATACCTGTGTTCCAGAAGCTACTGAGTTCAATACTGTACCTGTTGGTACTCCACGTTCCCACAAACTTGCACCCTCTAATGGTATGGTTCCAGCCACATTGTTCGCAAATAATGAGGTAGACTCAGTCTCCATATCAAAGAGTTGATCACCCATTGCTGGTATGTTGGCTGCAAAAAGACTAGCCTCTTGGGTATTATTTTCGGGGAAGGCATCATCAGGAATTGAAGCGGTAACGCTTACTACGGAAAGTTCACCTGGTGTAGGATTTAACGCTGGCAAATCAAAAGTAGCAATAGCTCCGCTAAGTACCGGAGTATTGAATATGAAATTCTCCTCTGTCCCTCCGTTAATGCTGTAGATGATATCAATCTGTGCGATGTCATTCAAACCCCTATTCTCTACGGTTACCGTTGTAATGACTGCGTCACATGTGACGGAGCCCGCGTTTGTAATCACTTCAACGACCTTAATATCATTGTCAGGCGTTGCTACTGGAGGTAATGGTGATTGCCATGCCCCACGTCCATATGTACTCGCCACAATAACACCATCATCAGGGCTGATTTCCAAATCCGAAACTGATGTGTTAGGTAACCCAGTGGAATACTGCTCCCATTCGGTAAGGGTATCATCTAAACGGTATATTCCCAGATTTGTTCCAACATATATGGGATTGTTACTATCCCGATCTTGATGGGCAATACAAAAATAGGCTTGGTCTTGGGGCAGGTCGAATGTAATATTTTCGCGACTTACCAAACTATTACCATCGACCGTCACTTTGTAAACCCCTCTATTTGTTGGTTGGCCAGCCTGGGATATACCCACTCGGTTTGAAGTGGTCAAATACACAATATTACTATCGTTTTGGTTAATGGCAATATCTGAAATTTGGGTATCGAAAGTGTCATCAACAGGATTGATTAATACAAAATCTTCCCCGCCATTTTCACTGCGGTACAGATTACCCTGATCGGCGGCATACATGATCATGGGGTTGTTGGGATCGATTTCAAGATCATCGATATTATTGCCTTGTGTAAATAAGTCTGATACCTGTTCCCACTCCGTGCCTACCAATTTAAAAACAGCGGTGTAGGCTGAATAAACGGTTCCTTCGCTATCAATTGCCAAAGGAGTAATCCAATTGCCCGACAAGGGTCCTGAACCAGTATCCGGAGAAGGAACAGTAGTAACCGTTAGCCCTAGATTATTGGTAATAAAAAGCGGATTGCCAAATTGCACAAACCCATAGGCTATATTGCTATTGGTGGGATCGATCTCATAATCCATGCCATCGCCACCAGTATATACATTCCATTCGTTATTATTGAAAACAAATCCTGAATTGTCTTGGGTGCCCCCAACGATCTTACTGGCATTGTTTTTAGCGAGACCAATACGGTAAAACTGGGTTATGGCAAGGCCATCGGTATGATCCGTAAAGTTCGTTCCGCCATCCAATGATGAAAAGATACCACCATCACTCCCGCAAAATAAACGATCATTGAAAAATTTGAGGGTATGTATATCTGCGTGCGTATACGAAGGGGTTTGTGAAAACCAGAAATTAAGTCTTGTGAAATCATCACCACCATCGGTTGATTTCCAAATATCAAGTACCCCTACGTAAATTTCATCGGGATTTGTTGGTGATACCGCTATGGCGAAATCAAACCAGGCTTGGCTACTTCCAAAAATATCGTCAGTTTCTGCAGTTTGTACAAAAGTGTCTCCGCTATCCGTGGATTTGAACAATCCTAAAAATGAAGAACCTCGACTAATAACATCAGCAACGCAAATATAAACGGTTTCGGGTGCCGCAGGAGTTACCCCTATGACCATTCTTCCTCCATTATCAGGAATGACACCGTCATTGATGGTTTCGAACGTTGCACCTCCGTCTATTGTGCGATACACTGTATTACTATCTACGGCATAGATGGTATTGGAATCCCCCGGTTTTAATTGAAAATCGGTAATCCTCTCGGCAAGCATCACCGTCCAGGTGAGTCCGCCATCCAAAGATCTTTGTAGGCCATCAGTACCTGCTACCCAGACCACATTAGAATCTGTGGGGTCGTAGGTAATCTCGTTCAAAGTATCAAATTCATCTTGGTTACTTGGGTTAATGCTGGTTTCTGCCCAAGTAGCCCCACCGTCAATCGAACGAAACACTCCAGCGCTAAACGAATCAGAAGCATCATCATCACCAGTCGCGATCAAGATGGTATTGCTGTCATCAGGGTTTATGGCAATACCCGACACCCCAATTTGAGGGAATTCATCAAAAAGATTCGTCCAAGTAGCCCCAGCATCGGCAGACCGCCAAAGTCCCCCGGCGGGTGCACCCACATACCAAACATCTACGTTGTTTGGGTCAACGGCGACGGCATTGATTCTTCCAATTCCAGGCAAGGCAGTGTTTAGTTCCCCATTGATAACAGGCCCTAGGGTCGTCCAGTCGCTATTAGGATTGACAGGCCCAGCACTTTGTTGCACGTTCTCCCAACTTTGCCAGAGTTCAGCTCCGGTAGGCAAGGTGCCATCGGGTTTCACAAAATGTGACCAATAGTTTTCCCAACGTAAAAAAGGTTTGTATCCACTTCCTTTTTTATCGCGTTCTTCCTCTTTGCCCTCCCAATACTGGTAAAAAGCGGTTCTAATTTCATTGAATGTGTACACTTCTTTAGCATTTTCTGCTCTTGAGGTGCTTGTCGTTGCTTTGGTTTTGCGCAGCTCTTTCATCCAAGGTGCAGCCTCGTTAAATTGTGCGAAGGAAAAAGTTGCCGTCAAAAAACAAAACAATAGTAATCTTCTTTTCATTTGAATTTTTTTTGCTATCAGGGCGTTAAAATATGCATTTTTTTTACATTTTTTTAAGAGAATTTTTGTTTTAACGTTGAACACTCGATGTATCGGTCGAATTCAATTTTTAGTAAAACAAAAAAATCATGGTATATTCAAATACCAAGGTTTAAGAATTGGGTGCAAATGAAAAATATTCAATACTGAGGTAAAAAACTTTCACATTTTGTTACGAACAAAAATAAATACCTTTGCTTGGTTAAGTACCAATTAATGCGATACCTCTTTATTGTCTTTTTACTATCGACCTTTTACACGGTTAATGCCCAAATCGATTCCATACCATCTAGAACAAACGCTTCGCTTCAAAAAAAAATTGATTCCGTTGGGGGCCTACCTAACGGTAAAAAAAAGAAGGGGAAAGAAGAAAGAACCGTTACTATTGCCGACTACAGAATTATTAATTCAAATAGGGACACCATCTTTGTCGATACCACATTGACCATTAATAAAGAATACCGCTACAACTTTTTGCGACGTGATGATTTTGAATTGATGCCCTTTTCCAATATCGGCCAGCCTTATAATTCATTGGGGGTGAATTTTGAAAATACCTCATTATATCCACAGCTTGGGGCCGTGGGTAGGCATTTTGGGTATTTTGAGGAAGAAGATGTCTTCTATTATAATGTACCTACCCCTATGACGGAGTTGTTTTTTAAAACGACGTTGGAACAGGGGCAGTTGTTGGATGCCTTGCTTACGTTTAATATGACGCCAAGATTGAACATTTCTTTGGCATATAAAGGGTTTCGATCTTTAGGAAAATATCAGTTCGATCAGGCCGAATCAGGTAGTTTTCGAACCAGTTTCAATTACCGTACCCGTAATAACAGGTATTGGGTACGGGGGCATTATGTTTCCCAAGAGATTGAAACGGAAGAAAATGGGGGGCTTTTAGAAAGTGAACTGCAATTTGAATCTGGTGAGGACGAATTTTTGGATCGGTCAAGAATAGACGTGGTATTTACCAATGCCGATAATCGTATTCTTGGGAAACGGTATTTTTTAGACCATCAATATAATGTAGTACGGCCCCGCAAAGATTCTTTGCAAACAAGGTCTACGTTGTTGGCCATTGGGCATAAGTTTAGCTATGAATCCAAATTCTATGAGTTTAACCAAAGCAGTGCCAACGATACTTTTGGCGAGGCTTTCGTGACCCCTATATTGGATAAGGCAAGACTTAAGACCACGTATCATCAAGTCTCTGCGAATTTTTCGAACAAGCTGCTAGGGAGCTTATCGGGCAATCTGAACTTTTACAATTACCAATACTTTTTTAATAGCCAGGTGATTACCGAAGATCAAACCATTCAAAACAGATTGGCAGGTAATGAGATTGCGTTAGGCGCCGATTACAAAAATACTTTAGGTAAACTGGTTTTAGATGGTAGTCTGCGGTATAATTTGTCAGGTGACTTGACGGGTACCCTGTTTGATGGATCGGCAACATACCGCATCAATGAGAACAATAGTGTATGGGCGGCAATACATGGTTCGTCACGGGCGCCAAACTTTAACTTTTTGCTTTATCAGAGTGAATATGAAAATTTTAATTGGCAAAATACGGGCTTGTTTGAAAAACAACAGGTTCAAACCGTCACTTTTGGATTAGATTCAAAGTTTTTTGGCAATTTGGAAGCAAAGTATTCGGCAATTGACAACTATACCTATTTTGGTATTGATGGTTCCATAACCGAAGAGGCTATTGAAACGGGCCTTGAAAATGCCTTTGTAAGACCTTTTCAAGATAACACGACCATTAACCATTTAAAAGTTAAATACAATAAGGAATTTCGGTACAAGAAGTGGGCGTTGAACAACACGATAATGTATCAGAATGTAACCCAAGAAGATCAAGTGCTGAACGTGCCCGATTTCGTAACACGCAATACCTTGTATTTTTCTAGTGATGTATTTAAAAAAGCGATGTATTTACAAACTGGGGTGACCTTTAAATACTTTACAAGCTATAATATGAACGGGTACCATCCGCTATTGGGGGAGTTCTATACCCAAAACAATGAAGCGTTTGGTGCGTTCCCTTTGATTGATTTTTTTATCAATGCAAAAGTACGGCAGACAAGAATCTATTTGAAGGCCGAACATCTGAATACCATTTGGACCCAAGAATACAATTATTACGCCGCTCCAGATTATCCCTATCGTGACTTTGTGATTCGATTTGGTTTGGTTTGGAATCTTTTTTCATAATTTTTTCATTTTTTTATTGTGTTAGTCACTGATAATCAAGGGGCTATTTTTTTATAAAAAAAATAACAGAAAAATTAGTGTTTTAGTCTTGTGCGAATGTAAAAAAGAGTTTTATATTTGCACCCGCTTTGGGAGATAAGCGAAGGATAAATGAGGGGATTGGGGGCCCGTAGGGGGT
>CANNDD010000005.1 GCA_947503285.1 uncultured Croceitalea sp. | reverse complement strand
ACCCCCTACGGGCCCCCAATCCCCTCATTTATCCTTCGCTTATCTCCCAAAGCGGGTGCAAATATAAAACTCTTTTTCTTATTCATACAAGACTTTTTCAATAAAAAATAAAAAAAAGTATAAATCATTGATTTTCAGCATCATTGACTCTTATTTATTTTTTAAAGCCGGACTTTCAAGATACCATCTTTTTATCAATCAACCAAATATCCTTTAAAAGAAGCTTTTCAACCATTCGAAACAAAAATGAAAACGGCCTTACCATTGTGGCATTCACACAAGGTGTTATCTTTGCCCCTATTCAAATTAAGAGAAAATAATGATCAACATTACTTTACCCGATGGGGCGGTCAAACAAGTGGAACCGGGCAGCACTCCGCTTGATGTTGCAAAAAGCATTAGTGAAGGTCTTGCACGCAATGTTATCTCTGCAAAATTCAATGATAGTATCGTAGAGAGTTCGACACCCTTAGAGACCGACGGGGCCCTTACCTTATATACATGGAATAATGATGAAGGTAAAAAAGCTTTTTGGCACTCCAGCTCCCATGTTATTGCACAAGCTTTGGAGGAGCTTTATCCTGGAATAAAGCTCACTATCGGTCCGGCCATTGAAAACGGTTTTTATTATGATGTTGATTTTGGGGAACACACCATTTCAGAAAAGGATTTTCCCACCATAGAAAAGAAAGCCCTCGAAATTGCTCGAGGAAAACATGATTTCAAAATGCGCGAGGTATCAAAAGCAGATGCACTTGCCTATTACAAAAAACAAAATAACACCTATAAGGTAGAACTTATCGACAACCTTACCGATGGTGAGATTACTTTTTGCGACCATAGCTCATTCACCGATCTCTGTCGCGGGGGCCATATTCCCAATACTGGAATAATAAAGGCAATCAAAATATTAAGTGTTGCCGGAGCCTATTGGAGGGGTGATGAAAACAACAAACAACTGACTAGGGTCTATGGCATTTCTTTTCCTAAACAAAAAGAACTTACGGCCTATTTAGAGCTTTTGGAAGAGGCTAAAAAAAGAGATCATAGAAAACTAGGCAAAGAATTAGAGCTTTTCACCTTTTCGCAAAAGGTGGGTCAAGGGCTTCCTCTTTGGCTTCCTAAAGGAGCCGCCTTAAGGGAACGTTTGGAGGATTTTTTGAAAAAAGCCCAAAAGAAGGCAGGATACGAAATGGTGGTCACACCACATATCGGCCAGAAAGAGCTTTATGTGACATCAGGCCATTATGCAAAATATGGTGAAGACAGTTTTCAACCTATACACACCCCCAAACAAGATGAAGAGTTTTTGTTGAAACCGATGAACTGCCCACACCATTGCGAAATATACAATACAAGTCCGTTTAGTTACAAAGATCTACCTAAGCGTTATGCCGAATTTGGGACTGTTTACCGTTATGAGCAAAGTGGCGAATTACATGGCCTGACCAGGGTTCGTGGTTTCACACAAGATGACGCCCATATTTTCTGCACTCCAGATCAATTGAACAGTGAGTTTAAGAACGTCATTGATCTATCACTCTATGTGTTGGGTTCACTAGGTTTTGACAATTTTACGGCACAGGTATCGGTACGCGATTTAGAAAAACCTGAAAAGTATATTGGTTCTGTTGAGAATTGGGAGAAAGCCGAGCAAGCCATTATCGATGCTGCAGAGGAAAAGGGGTTAAATTATGTGGTTGAAAGTGGTGAAGCCGCTTTTTATGGTCCAAAACTGGATTTTATGGTCAAGGATGCCCTTGGGCGCAATTGGCAATTAGGCACCATTCAAGTAGACTACAACCTACCTGAACGATTTGACCTAACTTATAAAGGAAGTGATAACGAACTGCATAGACCTGTCATGATCCACCGGGCCCCGTTTGGCAGTCTAGAGCGATTTGTTGCTTTATTGTTAGAGCATACCGGGGGAAATTTCCCCCTTTGGCTAATACCCCAACAGGCTATTGTGCTGCCTGTCAGCGAGAAACATGAAAAATATGCAGAAAAAGTTTTGAATTCGCTGGAAAATCACGAAATTCGCGCGCTCATTGATAGTAGGAATGAGACTGTAGGGAAGAAAATACGGGAGGCTGAATTAAAAAAAATACCTTTCATGCTAATCGTTGGAGAGAATGAAGAAGCAGCCGAAACCATTTCAGTAAGAAAACATGGGGGTGATGATTTAGGTAGTCTAAATGTTGATCAGTTTTCAGACTTGGTTTCAAAAGAAATAAATAGTACCTTAAAGTCGTTCTAAAAGGCCTCACCCAAATTTGCTTAATAAGCAAATTCGACCTCTCCAAAAGAGAGGTAAATTATGGAAGTATGCCTATAAATAAAAGTTTAATTAAAAAATAGTAAGTCATAGCAATACGAAGAAGATTTAGACCCCAACCAAGAAGGGAAAACAAAAACCCTCATAATATCAATGAAAAAATTCTTGCACCAGAGGTGAGATTGGTGGGAGACAATGTCGAAGTTGGAGTATATCCAATACGCAAAGCTTTAGACAAAGCTGAAGAATTGGAGTTGGATTTGGTTGAAATTTCACCAAAAGCACAACCACCGGTTTGTAAAATTATCGATTATAAAAAGTTTCTTTACGAACAAAAGAAACGTGAAAAGGCCATGAAGGCCAAAGCGACCAAGGTAATCGTAAAAGAAATACGGTTTGGCCCCCAGACGGATGATCATGATTATGAATTTAAAAAACGTCATGCTGAAAAGTTTTTAAAGGAAGGTGCCAAACTCAAAGCATATGTGTTTTTCAAAGGTCGTTCGATAGTTTATAAAGATCAAGGGGAAATACTTTTATTACGACTTGCATCTGAACTAGAAGATTATGGAAAGGTCGAACAGATGCCAAAATTAGAAGGAAAGCGAATGACAATGTTCATTGCACCTAAAACGAGTAAAAAATAAGCGGAGATAAATCATAAAAAGGAAAAATGCCTAAAATGAAAACCAAATCCAGTGCTAAAAAGCGATTTAAGCTTACAGGCTCTGGTAAAATCAAAAGAAAGCACGCTTTTAAGAGTCATATTTTGACCAAAAAGTCTAAAAAGCGGAAGCTTAAATTGACCCACTCAACATTAGTTCATGAGGCGGATGTCAACAGTATTAAAGAACAGTTACGATTAAAATAATTGTTCGTTCGGTAAATTATTAACCCTGGAGTTGGGCAAGTTATTGGAATTCTTTTTTACAGAGTTCGAGTGAAATAAAAAAGTGGCGATTATCGCCCGCCTACTACAAAAAAAATTAAAGAAAAATGCCAAGATCAGTAAATGCAGTAGCTTCTAGAGCCAGAAGAAAAAAGGTAATGAAGCAAGCCAAAGGCTACTTTGGAAGACGTAAAAACGTTTGGACGGTAGCGAAAAATGCGGTTGAAAAAGCAATGTTATATGCTTACCGTGATAGAAGAAATAAAAAGAGGACTTTTAGAGCACTTTGGATTACCCGTATCAATGCAGGTGCAAGACAGTATGGAATGTCTTATTCTCAATTTATGGGCAAAGTAAAAGCAAACGGAATCGAATTGAACCGAAAGGTTCTTGCAGATTTGGCCATGAACCATCCGGAAGCGTTCAAAGCCATTGTTGAGAAAGTCAAATAAAAATTTTAGTAAACTTACCCCGCTTATTAAAACCCTGCTGCACTGTAGCAGGGTTTTTTTGTTGGTTGGCCATAAAGCTATTACCTGTCTTACCCCTTACAGACAACCAGAAATCTACTTAACTCCCAAATGCAGTCAATACCAAATGCCTGCCAGATGCACGGTTTCTATGTTCGCACAGGTAAATACCCTGCCATGTGCCCAAATTTAGTTGTCCATTTGTTATAGGAACTTGCACCGAAGCTCCGAACAAAGACGCTTTTATATGTGCAGGCATATCATCCGAACCCTCATAGTCATGTTGATAATACGGCATATTCTCAGGTACCATAGTATTTATATGGCTTTCAAAATCTATTCGAACCGTTGGGTCCGCAGCCTCATTAATTGTTAGACTAGCCGAAGTATGCTTTATGAAAACATGTAACATCCCAACTTTGATATGTCCGATTTCTGAAAAGGCATCGTTAACCATATCCGTTATTAGGTGAAACCCCCTTCTGAAGGGTTTTAAGGTAATTTGTTTTTGATAGGTTCTCATCCAACTAAAATAATATAAACTTAACCCCTATACTATAGCATACCATTACCTTTGCAACTTAATTTTTACAAATGGATTTGTCAGGCATTAAAATGGTCGTCACCGATATGGATGGAACCCTACTAAATTCCAACCATGAAGTCAGCAATAGGTTTTTTGAATTATTCGAAAAAATGAAACAAAGGGGTATTCACTTTGTTGCCGCAAGCGGACGTCAGTATGAAAGTATGGTTGACAAACTGGGGCGTGTAAAAAATGATATGCTTTTTATTGCCGAAAATGGGGCGCTAATCAAAAAACAAGGCCAGGTATTATTGACGACGCCCTTAGCCAAAAAGCACATTAGCACCATTCTTGATGCCGTAAGACCCATCAAAAATGCACATCCTGTTTTATGTAGCTCAGAAAAGGCCTATGTCAATGGAACTTCACAAAACTTTTTGACATTACTTAAGGAGTATTATACGGAATTTCAAGAAGTTGACGACCAACACCAAGTCAATGATGACGTACTGAAAATTGCTATTTACCATTTTGAAAGCTCAGAAAGATTTATTTATCCGGCAGTACGACACTTGGAAAATACCTTAAAGGTTAAAGTATCCGGTTCAAACTGGGTAGATGTTTCACACGTAAACGCACATAAGGGTTATGCCCTTGAGATGGTCATGCGCGAGTATGCTATTACGTCTGATGAAATACTTGTTTTTGGTGATTACAACAACGATCTCGAAATGCTAGAACTATCAAATTATAGTTTCGCCATGGCCAATGCCCATCCGGACGTTAAAAAAGTCGCCAAATTTGAAACTCGAAGTAATGATGAATTTGGGGTTGAGGCAGTTTTAGAAAAACTTCTGCATTAAGAAGCTGTCATGTTTTTTGCTTCTTCTTTCTAGCCGCAGGAAACAAAACATTATTTAATATCAGGCGATACCCAGGGGAGGTAGGGTGTAATTCCAATTCGGTTTTTGGATCCCCGACCCTATGTTGGTAATCTTCGGGATCGTGGCCGCCGTAGAAAGTAAAAAAGCCTTTTCCCTTCACTCCATGAATGTATCTGGCCTCACCGTTCAATTTACACTCACCCAATACCATAACAGTTGGCTTTACCTCATCAGGGGTGAAAGAAGTTGTTTGCCCCATAAACCCCTTTACCAAGGTAGTATGGTTCTGGGTCAACATTGTTGGCACGGGATCCCATTTTGCAGAAAACTCCATCAAAGAAAAATAATCTGACTCTTTAGGCACCTGGCGTTTCGCCGTCATATCAATGGATGAAAATTCATAGCGCAAGGGGTTTCGTTCGAGCACAAAATTCTGAAAAGCGAAAGTTCTGGTGAAGTCGAGTTGGCCTTGATAATTGGCATCTGATGGGTCTCCATCGAACATGGGTTCACATATATCGACACTGTTCGCAGCCAAAGCAATATCAAAACTATCCGTAGCCGAACACATGGCGAACATAAAGCCACCCCCAATAACGTAACGTCTAATTTTTTCAGCAACTGCCCCTTTTTCCTCAGATACTTTAGCAAAACCTAATTTGTCCGCGCGTTCTTCCGCCAAACGCTTTCCTTCAATGTACCAAGGTGCCGCGCGATAGGCTCCATAAAACTTGCCATATTGCCCCGTGAAGTCTTCATGGTGCAGATGCAACCAATCATATAAAGCCAATTTATCATCTAACACCTCTTCATCGTAAATGGTAACATAGGGTATTTCGGCGTATGTCAGCACCATGGTTACCGCATCGTCCCAAGGTTGATTATCTTTAGGGGAATAAACTGCTATTTTAGGTGCTTTTTCCAATATTACGGCATCTTGGTTTTGTGAAGGGCTGCCGATGTCATCCAATATGGTTTTTGCCTCGCTATCGGATAATATTTCAAAAGACACTCCCCTGATCTGGCATTCTTTGCGAATAAGATCCCCATCAGGCAATAAAAATGAACCACCCCTATAGTTTAGAAGCCATTGCACTTTTTGTTGTTTATTAAGTACCCAGTACGTAATACCGTAAGCCTTCAAATGATTTTCTTGAGACTCCGCGTCCATAGGAATCAAAACTACCGAACCATAAGAGCTAAAGGAAACTAATAAAAAGAGTGCTGCATAGCTTTTGAAGTGTTTCAATGCGAAACCCGTTTTAGAAGGGTACATCGTCATCTTGATTGCCCTCATCATTGAAAGTGCTACCGAAAGCTTGGTCTGTACTTGGCAAATTAGGAGTTGCAAACGGATTTTCGTCATTATCATTCATCTTAGATTGAAACTCAAATGGTGAGTCAAAGTCATCTAAGTTATCAAATTTACCCAATGCCCCGATGAACTTTAACCTAATATTATCCAACCCGCCATTTCGATGTTTGGCCACTATGAATTCTGCCTGACCTTGGGTTGGTGTTCTTTCTTCATCATCCCATTCATCAATTTTATAATATTCAGGTCTATAAATAAACGATACGATATCGGCATCTTGTTCAATAGCCCCAGATTCCCTCAAATCGGATAAAATTGGACGCTTGCTACCACCACGTGTCTCAACTGCCCGAGAAAGCTGGGACAACGCAATTACGGGGACATTCAACTCTTTTGCAAGTGCTTTTAAGTTTCTAGAAATGGTAGAAATCTCTTGTTCACGATTACCCCCTTTTTGGCTTCCGCCGGCGGTCATTAATTGCAAATAATCTATAATGATCATTTTAATACCGTGCTGTGAGGCCAATCGCCTTGCCTTTGCCCTAAGATCAAAAATTGATAACGAAGGGGTGTCATCAATGAACAAAGGTGCTTTCTCTAAGGTTTTGACTTTAACGTTAAGTTGTTCCCATTCATGCTTTTCTAGACGACCTGTTCTTAGTTTTTCAGAGGACAACCCAGTTTCTGAAGAAATCAGTCGTGTTATCAGCTGCACCGAAGACATCTCCAATGAAAAGAACGCGACGGGTATTTCTGCATTGACAGCAATATTTCGAGCCATGGATAAGGTCAGCGCCGTTTTACCCATACCAGGTCTTGCAGCAACGATTACCAAATCACTGGGTTGCCAGCCCGATGTTAATTTATCTAGTTTATCGAACCCCGAAGGGATACCACTAAGCCCTTCTTTGTTCGCAATCTCCTCGATACGCTTTTTAGCTTGTATCACCAAGTTTTGGGCAGTTTCTGCGGAACGTTTCAAGTTACCTTGGGTGACCTCATATAATTTGGCCTCGGCATTGTCCAATAGGTCAAAAACATCCGTTCCCTCATTGTAGGCATCTTCAATAATCTCATTTGAGATTTTAATCAAACTACGCTGGATGTATTTTTGAAGAATAATACGGGCATGGAACTCTATATGTGCCGAAGAAGCTACTTTTTGGGTTAATTTAATAAGGTAAAAATCACCCCCAACCGCCTCTAAATGACCGTCTTTCTTTAATTGTGATGAAACGGTTAATAAGTCAACAGGTTCTGAGGATTCGAACAATTTGAAGATGGATTCATAAACAAATCGGTGCGCATCCTTATAAAAAACCTCAGGATGCAGAATATCAATAACTTCATCGACCCCTTTTTTATCAATCATCATTGCACCAAGCACAACCTCCTCTAAATCAACTGCTTGCGGGGGTATTTTTCCTCGCTCTAAATTTATTATGGTAGATTTGTCGATCTTGCGACCTATTATTGGGTTGGGTTTGTCCATGGGTGCGAAAGTATGGAATTAACCTTTAGTTAATATTAATTTAAACCGCCTCGATATTCACAGTTACTCAACAAAAGTACTGTTGATAACTTGTAAAATCTGTTAACAACACGAATAAATAAGAAAAGAATTACAGGCAGGTCTTTGTCAAAAACGAAAAAATCAGGGTCAGCCGTTAAAAACACCCATATTGGCATATTTATCCATTCTCGTATTGACCAATTCTTTTGGTGATAACTTTTTTAATTCTTCAAAATGAACTGAAATCTTATTTTTTACGGTTTCAAAGGTCTTTTCTCTATTGGTGTGTGCACCGCCCAAAGGTTCTCGAACGATTTCATCGATCAACTTCAACTTTTTCATGTCAGGCGCGGTCAATTTCAAGGCTTCGGCAGCTTGCTCTTTATACTCCCAACTTCGCCATAGGATCGAAGAACATGACTCTGGGGAAATTACGGAATACCATGTGTTTTCCAACATCAATACCTTATCCCCTACACCAATACCCAAAGCTCCTCCAGATGCACCTTCACCGATAATAACCACAATGATGGGTACTTTTAAACGGGTCATTTCAAGTATGTTTCTTGCAATCGCCTCACCTTGGCCCCGTTCTTCTGCTTCAATTCCAGGATAAGCGCCAGGGGTGTCTATAAAACATACCACCGGAATGTTGAATTTTTCCGCAGACTTCATCAATCGCAATGCCTTTCGATACCCTTCTGGGTTTGCCATTCCAAAATTTCGATATTGCCTTGTTTTTGTGTTGTACCCTTTCTGTTGCCCTATGAACATATAACTTTGGTCCCCTATCTTGCCTAGGCCACCTATCATCGCCTTATCATCACCAACGGTTCTATCACCATGCAATTCTAAAAAAGTATCACCGCAAATGGCATTGATGTAATCCATGGTGTAAGGCCTATTTGGGTGTCTTGACAGTTGTACCCGTTGCCATGCCGTTAAGTTTTTATAAATACCTTTTTTCGTGTCGGCTAGCTTCTTTTCGATTTGTTGGCACGTTTCAGTAACGTCAACATCGCTTTCTTCCCCTATTATCATACATTTTTGAAGCTGATCTTCAAGTTCTTTAATGGGAAGTTCAAATTCCAAATATTCCATATAAGTGTTTGTTGTAAGTCGAGTTGGTTAAATGAATTTGTTCTGTTCGGTACGCAAATATATATAATGTCTGAAATACTTCAACACCATAGATCAATATGCCAAGCTTCTTATTAACGTTTTGCTTTCTGTAACAGGTAGATACCCAACACCCCGAAGATCACATTTGGTAGAATGACCGCCAGTAAAGGCGAAAATCCAGATTGTTCGGCCATAGTACCGAATACTTTATCAAAAAAGATGTAGATAAAGGCCACCCCGATACCAAATGCCAAGTTTACGCCCATTCCACCCCTTCGCTTTACGGAAGAGACCGCAACGGCAATAATGGTCAAAACAAAAGCTGCTATGGGCAAAGCCCATCTTTTATATTTTACCAGAACATAGGTATTGATATTTGAGGCGCCTTTTCGCTTCTGATCTTCGATAAATTCATTGAGCTCAAAAAGATTCTTGGTATCTGCCACATAGGAAACGGGTGTCAAATCGTTAATTTGAAAGGAAAATACGGTATCCAATTTTCGTTTCGTTTCCAACAGTTCATAGCCATCTTTTACCTTACGTTTTGTATAGGAGGTCAATCGATACAAACTATCCTTTTCAACCCATCTGATATTTTGTGCCGCGATCTTCCATTTGAGCTGCTCCCCTTCCCCAAAATGCTCATAGGTAAAATTGTACCCTATTTGTCTATCTGGATCGAAACTGCTCACATAAATGAAGTCATTCTCATTGAGCTGAGTGAATATATTTGTGGTTTGCCGATTTTGCTTCCCTTTCTTAAAGTACTTGTATTCAAATTCATTAAACCCGATACTGGCATTGGGAACAATGAACATCCCCATAAAAAAGATAAGGATTGCCACTAATGCCGCGCCTATCATATAAGGTCTTAAAAAGCGCCAATATGACACCCCAGAACTTAAAATGGCGACAATCTCCGTATTACTGGCAAGTTTCGAGGTAAAGAAAATAATGGAAAGGAATAAGAATATGGGTAAGAGCAGATTGCCAATTACCAAAGTAAAATTACCGTAAAAGACAATGACTTCCGATAGCGGTGCCTCATTGTCGATGATCTTGCCAATTTTCTCAGCTAGGTTGGCCATGATCCCAATGGGTACGAACAGTAGCAACATCCCTAAAAAGGTTACCAAGTAGCGTTTTAGTATGTACTTATCAAGAATGGTCAGCATTACAACCTTTTATCCATTTGTTTTACCATTTTATCTTTCCAGGCGGCAAAATCCCCTGCGATAATGTGTTGCCGTGCCTGTCTTGTCAACCAAAGGTAAAACCCCAAGTTATGAATCGTAGCGATTTGTTTGCCCAAATATTCATTCGCTGCAAAAAGATGACGTAAGTATGCCTTTGAATATTCCGTATCTACAAATGTAATTCCCATTTCATCGATGGGGGAAAAATCATCTTCCCATTTCTTATTCTTAATGTTTATAGTTCCATGGGCGGTAAATAACATGCCATTTCTTGCATTTCGAGTAGGCATCACGCAATCGAACATGTCAACACCAAGTGCTATATTCTCAAGAATGTTAATGGGCGTACCTACCCCCATTAGATATCGTGGTTTATCCTCTGGCAAGATACCACATACTATTTCGCTCATCGCATACAATTCCTCGGCAGGCTCGCCAACTGAAAGCCCCCCGATAGCGTTACCGACTGCCCCAGCCTCAGCGATATATTCTGCAGACTGCTTTCTTAGGTCTTTATAGGTAGAACCTTGGACTATGGGAAAAAATGCTTGGTCATACCCATACTTTACAGGTGATTTTTCTAGATGGGCAATGCACCTGTCCAACCAGCGATGGGTCATATGCATTGATTTTTTTGCATAGGCATAATCACAGGGGTAAGGCGTGCACTCATCAAAGGCCATGATAATGTCCGCACCAATTGAACGTTGCACTTCCATCACACTTTCAGGTGAGAAAAAATGATTTGAACCGTCGATGTGTGACTTGAAATTCACCCCTTCTTCCTTTATTTTTCTAGTACCCGAAAGGGAATACACCTGATACCCCCCGCTATCTGTCAAGATATTTCGGTCCCATCCCATAAATCGGTGTAAGCCACCGGCCTTTTCCAATATATCGATACCCGGCCTGAGATATAAATGATAGGTATTACCAAGTATGATATCGGGGTCAATATCTTCTTTTAGTTCACGTTGGTGCACCCCTTTGACCGAGGCTACCGTACCCACTGGCATGAAAATCGGGGTCTTGATGGTACCATGGTCCGTACTTAATGTTGCGGCCCTGGCCTTGGTAGCGACATCCTTATGTTCAATGGTATATTTCAAGTAGTACTTTTGGATGGCAAATATAGGAATCTCAATAGCATCAACTCCTTAAGAAAAAAATAAAGTTACTACCTGTTGAAAACCTACCCCTGTTGAAAACCTTCAAGAATTATCTCAACCTAAAGTTTGTTTTAGCTCAGGAATGCGACTAAATTTGATAGTGAAAAAATAAAACTATGGCAAATAACAAAGAATTAAATGATTTAGTCTCTCAAGTTAGACGTGATATTGTTCGAATGGTTCATAAGGTCAGTTCTGGACACCCTGGTGCATCGTTGGGCTGTACGGAATTTTTTGTGGCTCTGTACAACGAGATAATGGACTTAAAGGAAGGGTTTGATATGGATGGTTCAAACGAGGATATTTTCTTTTTATCAAACGGCCACATTTCTCCCGTTTTTTATAGTGTTCTGGCGCGAAAAGGCTATTTTCCGGTTGACGAGTTGAACACGTTCAGATTGATTGACTCCCGACTTCAAGGTCACCCGACCACCCATGAAGGTTTACCTGGAATTCGAGTAGCATCCGGTTCTTTAGGACAAGGTATGTCCGTTGCCATTGGTGCCGCGTTGGCAAAAAAACTCAACGGGGATGATCATTTGGTTTTCAGCCTACATGGGGATGGCGAATTACAAGAGGGTCAGAATTGGGAGGCGATCATGTACGCCGCAGGTAATAAGGTAGACAATTTAATTTCCACGGTCGACCGTAATAGGCAACAGATAGATGGTGGCACCGAAGATGTTCTTCCTTTAGGTGACGTTGCCGAAAAATTCAGGGTCTTCGGTTGGGACGTTTTGGAAGTTGAGGATGGAAACGATCTTCAACAAGTCATTGACGGACTCAATGAAGCGAAGCGTAGAACTGGTAAAGGAAAACCAGTTTGTATCATACTGAATACCGTAATGGGTAACGGAGTTGATTTTATGATGCATACACATGCATGGCATGGCAAAGCGCCCAACGACGAGCAATTGGAAAATGCATTGGCCCAAAATCCAGAAACGCTCGGTGATTATTAAACCCAAGTTGATTTCCTATTACAAACGATAACAAATATTACTCAAATGACAACATATACAGATCAAGGAAAACAAGATACACGAAGTGGTTACGGAGCTGGAATGACCGAGTTGGGAAGAACCAACCCTAATGTGGTAGCACTTTGTGCCGATTTAGTTGGATCTCTTAAAATTGAAACTTTCATCAAAGAAAGTCCTGAGCGATTTTTCCAAATTGGAATTGCCGAGGCCAATATGATGGGTATTGCGGCAGGACTTACCATAGGTGGAAAAATTCCATTTGCAAGTACGTTTGCCAATTTTGCCACCGGCCGTGTTTACGATCAAATTCGACAGTCTATTGCCTATTCTGATAAGAATGTAAAAATCTGTGCCTCGCATGCCGGAATTACACTAGGTGAAGATGGGGCCACGCATCAGATCCTTGAAGATATCGGTTTAATGAAAATGCTGCCTGGCATGACCGTTATCAATCCTTGTGATTTCAATCAAACAAAAGCGGCTACCCTGGCAATAGCAGAATACCATGGCCCTGTATACCTTCGATTCGGAAGACCAAAAGTGGCCAACTTTACGCCTGTTGACCAAAAATTTGAAATCGGAAAGGCATTATTATTAAGTGAAGGTACCGATGTGACCATTATCGCCACGGGCCACTTGGTATGGCAAGCACTTATAGCTGCCGAAACTTTGGAAAATCAGGGGGTTTCATGTGAAGTAATCAATATACACACTATAAAACCACTAGATGAAAAAGCCATTTTGGATTCTGTTAAAAAAACAGGCTGTGTAGTCACCGCGGAAGAACATAATTATTTAGGTGGACTTGGCGAAAGCGTATCAAGAACCCTCGCTACCCATCACCCTGCACCACAAGAATTCGTTGCCACCCAAGATACTTTTGGGGAAAGCGGAACACCAGAACAATTGATGGATAAGTATGGCCTTAACAATAAAGCCATAGAAGCTGCCGTTTTAAAAGTAATGAAGAGAAAATAAATCCATAGGTCATCCTCGACCTATGTTTTCTTCGTAACTAGATAAACGAACACCTTATGGGTTTGATAAGGCCTTATCAAATTTCATAGGCTAAAAAATGAAAAAATGAAAAAAACGCTTTTAGTTTTGACACTAGCGCTTTGTAGTGTTACAGCTTTTTCTCAGTCAGGATCAGGTTTTGGTATTAAAGCAGGGTTGAATTACAACGGTAATGGTGATTATTTCGATGATGCGCAAAACGCCTTTGAAAACCCTGATAGAAATGCCGGTTTTCACATTGGTGTTTATGGCAAGTTGGGCAATCGTATCTACGTTCGTCCTGAATTGGTTTATACCAATACGAGTTCGGGGTATGATGAAGGTGATCTAAAAATCCAGAAATTGGATGTTCCCATTCTTGTCGGTACGAAGGTCATAGGACCATTGCACGCTTTCATCGGACCAGCATTTCAATACTTATTGGATACTGAATTTGACGGTATCACCTTTGATGATGTTGAAAATGATTTTTCGGTAGGCCTTAATCTTGGTGTCGGGGTAAACCTTGGTAAGTTTGGTATTGACCTACGTTATGAACGTGGGTTCAGTGAGAATGAGGTCAGTTTTATCAATTCGAACATTACCACCCTAGATGGTGATCGGGTGGATACCAGACCAGATCAATTGATCTTAAGTTTTTCATTGAAACTATAAAATAAAAAAGCCCCGAACTGGGGCTTTTTTTAATTTGTATCTGGATCTAAATAATCGGGTATTCCATCATTATTCGAGTCTGGATAAGGAAATATGATATTTCCATCTTCGTCTGATATTTCATCCCTTGTTGATACTCCGTCGTTATCATCATCAAAATCTTGAAAGTCAGAAACCAAAGGTGCATTGTTACCACCTAATTCGATTTCGCTTTCCTCATCTGAGTTATCGTCAAACAAATAACCATTTCCATTTAAATCTTCGTCAATTGAAGGTATGCCGTCGTTATCGTGATCTGTTGGATTGACCAAAAGTAATTTAAGTCTAAAAATTACCGGATTGAACTGACTGTTGGGAATTGCAGCCACATTGGAGTTAAATGCCCCTAATCCTGAAGGGAAAATAACCAACCCAATCCCAGGCTGGTCTACATTGAAAGTTCCATCAGGATTTGTTATGATAGCCCCTCCTGATTGTAATTTCACCATACCTTCTGCAAACCCCCTTAAACCTTGAAGCGGTGCTTGAATACGGGCCAGATCAAACCACTCACCATTATTATTGATTCCTGAGAAAACCGTTCCGTTCAATAAAGAACCTTCAAACTGCACAAAGGTTGAATCTGCAATAGTCGGCGAAACCCCGATGCCCTCATCGGCCTCTAAATAATAAAATGTATGTGGCACATCCAATTGTTCATCGCTAAGCCTGAACTCAAAAGAAGATACATTTACCGTTGCGGAGGAAACTTGTTCCAGCAGTGGGGTTCTATCACTATTCTCGCCAGCAATGGTGTCTATAACTATCCTAAAATCAAAATCCGCTGGCGGATTTTGAAATTCATCATAATTGTAGAAATGTGTACTCAAATACTCTTGTATTTCGGCATCGTTCTCAGCAGCTACCTCAGCAAGAGGCCTTGGTGGCAGGGATTCACCAGGAATTCCGCCAACATCATCATCACCACAGCTGACCAATACTAATCCAATACCAATAAGTACGAGAAAATTTTTCATAGAATAACCAAATTACCTTTAAGGCGCGCAAGATACAATTTTCCACTATTTTTGTTTCTTGCCTTAACAAAGATTTGTACCCTTCATGCGCATCGATAAATTCTTATGGTGTACCCGTTACTTTAAAACGAGAAATATTGCCACAACAGCCTGTAAAAAAGGCCATGTCAAGGTAAATGATACCGTGGTGAAGCCTTCTCGGGAGGTTTACCCAATGGACAAACTCGTGGTTCGAAAAAATCAAATCAATTATCAGCTTACTGTCTTAGACCTGCCTACGAGTCGTGTCGGGGCAAAATTGGTCAACGTTTATCGAAAAGATACCACGCCGAAAGAAGCTTTTGAAAACAACGAGCTCTTAAAATATGCGAAGGATCATTATCGTAAAAAAGGCATGGGTCGGCCTACAAAAAAAGACCGACGTGATATTGATGATTATATCGATGAATCAGAATAATCTATTTTATCTTTGTGAAAATCATTTGATATGGTCAATCAAATTCTTACCCATAAGGAAATAGAACACAAAATAAAACGTATTGCCTATCAAATATATGAGGCCAATGTTCAAGAAACCGAGATTATTATCGCGGGTATTGAAGGTGGAGGACTAAAATTCGCAAAAAAAATCAGCACTGTACTTGAAAAAATAACGGATTCAAAAATCACACTTTGCAAGGTGCTAATGGATAAAAAAAATCCTTTGAACAGTGGCGTTAGCACATCGCTAAAGCAAGAAAATTATCAAGACAAATCAATTGTTTTGGTGGATGATGTCTTGAATTCAGGTACTACTTTGATTTATGGGGTACATCATTTTTTAAAGACACCTTTAAAACAGTTGAAGACTGCCGTTTTGGTCAATAGAAACCACAAAAAGTACCCCGTAAAAGCCGATTATAAGGGTATCTCGCTTTCCACTTCCTTGCACGAACATATTCGTGTGGAATTCAAATCGAAGAGTGACGCCGTATTTTTAGAGTAATATTGCGGTTACTTCATTGACCACTTCATCAATAGTTTTGGTATCGCATGTTATGGTGTGGTTCGCCCGAAGGTAAAAAGGGGCCCTTTCAAATAAATGCTTCCCCACAAATTCAGGTAGGTCATCAGGTGAAATCTTGGCCACCAGAGGACGCTGTTCCCTATCTGCAGCGATGCGATTTGCCAAACTTCCTACATTGAGCTTCAAATAAATTGAATTTTGGGTCTTAGAAGAGATGTCATCCATGTTGCTGCCATAACAAGGTGTGCCACCCCCTAAAGACAACACAAAGTCAACTTCACGGTCTAAAATGGCATTCAAGACCTCTGATTCCTTTTTTCTGAAAAAAAGCTCTCCTTTTTCTGTAAATATTTGAGGTATCGATTTGTTCACGTTCTTTTGAATCTCATCATCCAAATCAATAAAATCGATGCCCAACCGTTCGGCCAGCACCCTTCCAACGGTTGATTTTCCACTCGCCATATAACCTAACAGCACTACTTTCAAGTTTTTAGCCATTTTGTAATTTTAAAATGACAAATTTATTATTAAATCGCCTTGATAAATTAATATTTGATATTATATTTGCAGCCGCTTACGATAAGATTTTTTCTTGTCGAAAGTATGACCTGATAGCTCAGTTGGTAGAGCATCTCCCTTTTAAGGAGAGGGTCCTGGGTTCGAGCCCCAGTCAGGTCACTTAAAAAACCCCTTTCTTAAGGGGTTTTTATTTGGCTACAATTTTAAAGCCTTATTCCTGCCGATTACTTACATTACTATACATCATTTACTCTTAGAATAAGTGCCTAGATAAAGAGTTTAGGCACCTAGTTTAAACCATTACCAACTTTCAATTTTTAGGATATTTGATTTTTTTATTTATATTTGCTCTATACTTTTAGAGTTAAAACTAATAAAATAGAGTTGATGCAATTGACAAAATCAGAAGAACAGTTAATGACCTATCTCTGGAAGATGGAAAAAGCTTTTTTTAAAGAATTAAAGGAAGCATACCCAGACCCCAAACCTGCCACCACCACAATAAATACATTTTTGAAAAAGTTGATTGAAAAAGGTTTTGTTGATTATGAGTTGCACGGTAACAGCAGAAAATATTACCCGTTAGTAAGCAAAGAGCACTATTTTTCCAAACACATGAAAGGCTTGCTCAAAAACTTCTTTAATAATTCAGTTGAACAGTTCGGCTCTTTTTTCACCAAAGAAATGGACATCTCTGATAAGGATTTAAAGAAGTTGAGGAAAATCGTAGATGAAAAAATAAAATCAAGACCAAATGATTGAGTATTTGATTGAATCCACCCTCTGCTTCGCTATTTTATTTTTGGTGTTTGAGTTTTTTTTCAAAAACACTACCAATTATAGCCTGAATAGGTTTATACTACTATTCTCCCTTTTATTTTCGTTCTTAGTACCTTTGGTTAGTATTTCTATTGATTCTTTACCTGTACAATCGTATGGTACAGGTACCCCCGTCTTTCAAATTTTGCCTATTTCCACTTACCTGCCCACAAGTGACGGCCTAATACCCCCCCCTAATGCAAATGGATATTTAGATATTCTTGCTACAGTTACTTTTATATATGCCGTTGTTGCAATCGTATTTTTGTTGCGGTTCGTTTTTCATTTACGAACACTTTTGCTCAAATGGCGTACTGCGGAAAAGGTAAATCATAAAGGGCACCCATTATCACTTATTACCGAAGATATTCCTCCTTTCACTTTTTTTCAAACCATATTCGTGAACAAAACGGAATACGAAAACGATAAACTCGAGAAAGAACTCTTGATTCATGAAATTGCCCATAAATACCAATGGCATTCCATCGATATTGTATTTATTGAGCTTTTACAAATCGTATTCTGGTTCAATCCATTCGTCTATTTATTCAAACGAAGGGTAAAAGTCAATCATGAGTACTTATCAGATGATTTTGTGTTGCGATGTGGCGCGAATTCAAAAGACTATGCCAACCAATTACTGAACTACTCCTTTCCGCACAAAATAGCTGGTTTTGCCAGTGCATTCAACAATCATTCAACTATTAAAAATAGACTTATTATGCTATCAAAATTTCAAGAAAAACAACCAAGGTCATATCGTTTGCTACTACTTATACCTGTGCTTATTTTGCTATTCATCAGTACTGCTTTTGACGAAACAAGCCTTTTACCTTCCAACCCTTTAGCACAGACCCAACACGATGAACTCCTTGAAAATCCGGGAGTCATTTATGGAAATAATTTGATTTGGTCAAGTGAAGATGGCAAAGTGTATATACGAGGTGAAAAAGTGCGAATACAGCACGGGGACAACAATTTCAACTTACGGGGTAGGGCTTCTTATCTAGGGGAGGTACATTACTTTATTTTTAACGGTAAAGAAGCGCCAAAAGACCAGGCCATAAACATTGCTGGAATGAAGTGTACGGTGCTTAAGCTCAGCTCTGATGACGGGGTTCTAAAATATGGCCCTAAAGCAAAAAAAGGGGCCGTAGAAATAACTACTACGATTCAATAGTCGATTACCATACATAAATAAATTTGAAATGCAACTTTTACGTATAATCGTATGGTTACTGTGCGCGTTTTATTTTGGCGTAGCGACCGTACAAGCACAAGATAAGGTTACCGAAGTACGGCTAAATGGCCAATTACAATGGAAAGATACCGCTATAAACAGGTACCCCTCAAAAGTGAAGATCACTTCCAAATATGATCCGTTTCAAATCTCTTTTATAGACGTAGATTCCTTAGGTCATTTCAATACAGTTATCGCTCCCGGTCAGTATGTTGTAGAACCGGCTATAAAATACCATTGGCAACGCGATTGGGGTCAAAGATTTATACGGATCAATGAAGAAAACTCTAAAATTCAAATCACCATCGATTCTGTAGGCGAAGCGATAGTGCAACCTTTGATTCTAGACACCATAGGAATTGCCGATCAAATACCTGAACAGGGAATCTTGCATGATCTTGACAGCGAAAAAACCCAATTTTTAGATGATTTTATCCACTATAATCTAGACTATTTTCAAGTACCTGGGGCTTCGTTGGCCTTATTTAAAGGCGGTGAGATGATTTATCAAAAATCGTACGGGTTCAAAAACCCCATTACCAAAGAAGCAATAAATGAGAAAACATTGTTTGAGGCAGGCTCAATTACAAAGCTTGTATTTTCCTTTGCCGTAATGCGCTTGGTAGAAAAAGGGATATTAGATTTAGACAGACCACTTTACAAGGATTTAATTTTTGAGGCAATTGCCCATGACAAAAGGCATAAATTAATCACTGCGAGACATGTTCTAAGTCATCAAACCGGTTTTCCGAACTGGGCAAAGAAAGATAAAAAAGGGCACTTTGAGCTGCTATTTACACCAGGAACAAAATATGGCTATTCTGGTGAGGGCTTTGAATATCTTAAGCGGGTATTAGAGCATATCACCAACAAGGATATTGAAACCCTACTACAAGAAGAACTTATCGCTCCATTGGAATTAAAAAACTTTTATTTTCAGACAACAGATGAAGTGAAAATTCAAGCTTCTGATGGTTTTTATCATGGTAAACCGGCCAAAACACGTACTATTGAAAAACCCATGGCAGCTTATAGCCTTATGACCAATGCCAAAGATTTTTCAACCTTTGCTTTTGCTTTAAGGAATCGGATAGGGCTCAAATCAGCGACTTACGAAGCGTGGTTCAAAGAGCAAGTTTTGGTTGAAGACGGAATATCTTGGGGGCTTGGTTTGGCATTAAGAAAAGATAAAACCGGATATTTTTATGGCCATAGTGGTGTCACCAGGGATTTCGTGAGTAATTTCAGGTACTACCCAGAATTGGATATGGGCTTTGTATTTTTCACGAACAACATTACCGGAGGTTGGTTGACCATTGATAAACTCCCCCAATTTCTGATTACGGGTACCGAAGTATCGCAGTAATAAAATTTCGTTGAGGGGGATATAAGCAATATCTGAGTTGTGCAATAATCATCTTGAACAACTACTAATTACCATTTGCAAAACGCCTCAATTGACTTTTCGAGCGAATAGTATAGGGTCTTTAAGCATACCCTCTAAATTCACTCCAACACAAACAATTTCACCATCATCATCGGTTCTAAAATTAAATTGTATCGGCCAAACCTTACTTAAATCAATACCCATATCAGTAGCTTCAAAGGGAGCAAATACATGATGATGCAGGTGTTTTAGATAATATTTTTGCAGTTTGAATTGCGCAAAAAGCGAATCTTTTTCCTTCACTATCTTGAACTGTCCGTAGCCCTTATTGCCGTAATAACCTGTATAACTATTAAGCGCATGTAGGGGGTTGTCTGCAGTTTTTATATTGGGCCTTGCTATTTCTTCATTCCCTTTTCTTTCTTTTTTGGCTTTTTCTTGTGTTATGATAAAATCTTTTACCCAATCGGTTCTTTCGGTATGCAACATTCTATCGGCTATGGTATTCCGCACCATTGATGTTATGGATGAACCATTTTGATTGGTTAGCACAACGATACCAAGGCCATCACTAGGAAAAAAGGAAACATTAGCTGAAAAGCCATCGATATTTCCTTCATGTTGCACTCTATAATGCCCACGATAGGAAGAAATAAACCAACCGTAACCGTAAGTGGACAGATGCATATCTGGAAAGTCTTCGTCAGGTAAGGATGCACTGGTCACCGCTTGGGAACTCATGGCTTCTTCTACATAAACTTGCGGTAGGATTTGTTTTTGTTGGTATCTTCCCTTATTCAACCAAACTATCAACCATTTGGCCATCTCGTTTGCACTACTGTTGATACTACCCGCGGGTGCCATACCGGCCAAGTTGAAATAATCCATCTTTTTGATAAGTGTATCCTGTTTCAGTTCATATCCTAAGGCCACATTGGTGCTTTTCTTGAGCTCAGAAAGTGAGGTATTGGATCTTTGCATATCCAAAGGCACAAAAAAGCGTTCCCTTATATTTTGCTCCCAACTTTTTCCGGTCAAGCGTTCCCCTAGAACACCTTGGATCAGGAACATGAAATTATTGTAATGCCATTGTTGACGAATTCCTGTGAAGGGTTCATGGTATTTTATACGACGTATTAAACTGTCTTTGTTAGGTGTAGGAAATAAATACCAAGACTCATCATGTCTTGGAATACCGGTCTGATGGGTCATCAAATCTTTGATGTTGATCATTCCATTTAGTGCTTCTGTATAGAATTCGAGTTCCTGAATATGTTTAATCGGGCTGTCGGCAAAAGAAAGTTTGCCTTCGTCCCTTAACTGACCCAACAAGGCACTGGTGAATGCCTTAGTGGTAGAACCCACCGGAAATAAGGTATTTGCGTCCATTGGCATTTTATCTTCCCAATGTCGATATCCAAAGCCTTGCGCATAGATAACCTTCTCCCCTTTAACAACGGCAACGGCAAAGCCAGGGGCTTTAGTCACTCTAAGAATGCTATTCAATTCTGTTCCAATTCCCTCTAAACGCCCGTAATCTTGTGCAAATAGGGTACTGCAAGCAACTATAAAAACAAAAACGATGTAGCATGCTTTGTTCAACATACTTATTCTGGGAAACTTTGATCCAACCTGACCTCATACTCCCCAAGTTTATCCCAGACCTCATAAAACTGGTCTGCCCCTTTTTGGTCAAGGTCTGTATTTACAAAGAGTAGTTTGCCAATTTTGGTCTTTGGGTTAAAAAACATAAAGGTCGAGACCCCGGGGTCACCACCCATATGGCCTATGTACCCAATTGGGGTATAGCCTATAAAAAGCCCAGAATTATATTCATCATCAAAGTCCCTGTCCGTATCCCGTTCTTCTTCAAAATTATCTTCAGAAAGCAGTTCTGAAAAAATCTGGGCATAACTTTCCTTAGACAACAATTTTCCTTCTCCAGAATATCCGCGAATCAACTCTGATAGGTATTTGCCCATGTCGGCCATAGAGGTCATTAACCCCCCATCTGGATAAGTGACTAAAGTGTAGTATGGAATTTCTTTTCCATCAACGGTATAAAGTTTGGTGTATTTTGACATATCGATGTCATCATAGGTCCAACCTGAAGAAGTCATCTTCAAAGGACTTAAAATATGTTCCTTGGTGAATTCGGCATATGTTTTTCCGGTGGAGACCTCAATAATATAGGCTGCCAATGTGGCTCCCACATTGGTATACTCATATAAGGCCCCTGGCCTTTTATTCAAATAATTCCCTTTTTGGTACCAAGCCCCCCCTTCTGACAAAAAGTTCTTCAAAAAGTCTTCAAGAGGCATTGCCGAATCAGGAGCATTGAATTCTTCAGAACTCGGTATCGATTTAGCCAACTCAAGTTCATCGACATTTTTAACAATGTATGACTTTTCACTGTAAAGGTCGCTGTCTTGTATTGCCGAGGTATGGGTCGCCAAATGCTTTATGGTAATGCTATCTTCAGGATAATAGGGATTATAAACCTCAAAAGGCAGGTACTTATTCACTGGATCTTCAAGTTTCAATTTTCCCATTTCTTGTGCTTTCAACAAAGCCACTCCGATCAAGGTTTTCGAAACGGATGCTATATTTTGAACCGTATGCTCGGTATGGTCTATTTTTTTTCCAACATCGGAAAACCCAAAACCTTTTTCATAAAGTATCGTATCTTGATTTACTATGGCCACGGAAAATCCTTTGATACCGCCTTGTTCGTGTAACGTTTTCAAATCAACGGTTAAAGAGTCATTAAGGCTTTCAAACTGCGCAAAAGAGGTATTTTCTTTTGAGGTTTTCTTTTGTGCACAAGACAAAATGATAAAGCTAACAAACAAATAAATCAAGTTCTTTTTCATTGCTATATTTTGGTTAATCATTCAAGATAAATTGAAAGTAATATATGCCACTAAAATGACATAATTAAAAATGCAAAATAGTAATATATTGAAACATGGTTAAGGCTATTTGATTTTCCATATTAATTCAGGCGGTCGTATTGAAATTCGACCACCTGAATTAAATACTGGATTTACCATTTGTCAAACCTTCGGAAATTGAAAATATCGAATTGAAATTTTCTCGGTTCGAACCAAAAAATATAAGCTTCATCAATTTATCGCTCATTGGAGTAAAGAAAACCTAGAAAATCTTCTTACAATAGAATGATATTTGCCTTCATTGAATGGACTAAAACTTTATGGCCCGTAGACCAGGGGTACCAAACTGCGATATGTACAATATTTCCCTACGTTCATCACCTGCGATACCATTTGGATTGGAAAATGTTGCCTCATTGAGTTTACCATCAGTGCTACCATTTTCACCGGTACCCGCAAAAATTTCGGTGGTACCGTCAAAACCCACTTTATAAATTACATTTTCATTGATTCCGGTAGCATAAATAGCCCCTTTGAAAATGGTCATATAACCGATGGCAAAACCAAAAGTCACATCTGGTATGGTTGTAATCAAAGACACATTGGCATCTGGACTTACACTTAAAATATCCGCAGTGGCAAAATTCGCCGTAACCACATTTCCTTCGGCATCCATAGCTATACCAACACAACCTGCCAATCGGCTATCGTTTGCAAATTCCGAGATGGTGCCATCAGGCGTTATCTTGTTGATTACTGGCAAAACAAAATTGGCAGCGTAAATATTATCATCGGCGTCAATGGTCAAACCAGAGGGCCAACCGGCAATTTCCCCAACTTCAGAGGTAGTCCCGTCCGGAGCCACTTTAACAAGTACACCCGATACCAAGTCATTATTGTTCTCGTTTGTAAAGTAAAAATTACCCTTACTATCCATAACCCCACCCATTGGAGCTTCAAAACCATCTGCCTTTACGCTGATTTTTCCGTTTCGCGATAATTTGAACACCTGCGTTCCGTTGTATTTGTTCAACCCTGGGTCGAACACCCCAAAATCTGAGGCAAATAAAGAGCCGTTTGGAGCAACGTAAAGACCATCATTCGCAGGAAAGTCTTCTCCAATAACCGTTCTGACTTTTTTTGCTTTTGATTTTCCACCTACGAAATCGTCAACACAAGAACTCAATGATAACAACCCACAAAACAATAAGGTCGCCATCAGTTTTGATGGCAATTTTTGATTTTTCATTTGATATAAGTTTTGATTAATAATTACCCAAAACTATGCTAGGGGTTTCATGGTATCGACGTTTTGTACACATTGATACTTTTCTAGGCAACATTTTTATCTTTCAGATAGTTTCTTGGCGTTGTGCCCATGACCGATTTAAATACGCGATTGAATGTAGACTTTGAATTGAACCCTACATCCATAGCCAAGGCTAAAAAGGTATGGTTGGAGTGCTCTTCATGATCGATCTTCTTAAGAAATTCTTGTATTCTATGTTCATTGATATAATCATAAAAAGACGTTTGATATACTTGGTTCAATAACCAAGATAGGTTATTCGAAGAGGTTTCCAGCTTATCTGCAAGTACTTTTAAGGTAATATCAGATTGTAAATACACTTTTTCCTCAACGATATAATACTTCAAACGTTTTTGTAATGTTTGAATCTCATCGGGTTTTAAACGCTGCTTATCGCTCTTTGATTTTGGCTTATCAGGAATCCTGAAAATAGCGGGTTGTCGAAGGCTGAAATAACCGATGACATAAACGAAAACAGGTATTGAAATCCACATAATCTCATAACTGAAATAGCCAAAAGGAGTGTAAAAAAAATGGGCGCTTGTAAAGCTGATCGACCATAATACGATAAACAATGCCAAGACCCCTATTAAGAACTTCACAAAGGTTTGAACGGATTGTTTGAAAGAAAATTCGGATTCTTCTTTGGCGTTATAAGCATTGACCAAAGAGAACAGTTTGAACCAATAGCCAATAAAGGAAAGTAATCCTAGCGCCTCAACTATGAAGAACATGAGGTTCAACTTACCCGAAAAATAAAGCTCATTGAACCCTTTGACAGGTATGGTCAATGTGGCAATATAGTAGCAAAAGTGAAGTGCTGCAGGTACATAATGGAACCATTTCAGCAAAAATGAAGGTCTTTCGCTAAACAACAACCTTCTCACGTAAAGATATAGCAAGGGGCCAAACAAAAAAATCGTGGTATCTATGAAAATCCCAAATCGCCATACCCAAGCTTCTGGAATACGAAAAGCCGCGACACGACCAAAAAGCATTACCGCAGCTATAAGAAGCAATAAAGAAAGTATTTTATTGGCAGCTTTGTTTCGATCATGAATCAGCTGCAGGGAAATGGAAAGGAATATTCCCTGGCTAATACCCAAGAACAATATCAAATCGAGAAAACTTAAAGAAGACATGGAACAAGATACTTTTGGTAAAAATAACTTTTAATCAATCATCAAGAGTGCTAATGTTCCCATTGACACCTAATCGGCCCTATTTAAATCATTAGGGAATCGTAGCAAACCCCGATAGCTTAAAACTCACTGTAAACAGGGGGCGTACACCTAGTGAAAAATAGTATTTTTATCCATTGAGATATTTCCTGATTGCCATGAATCACCATAAATCACAAGTACAGTATTTCTTCAGCATATTTCTTGTCATACTCGTACTGTGTCCACACCTGTTAATTGCACAAGAAAAAATTGAATTCAAGGCTTTTGGCCATATGCCTGAAAGTATCGATGATTCCCTATATCATGACTTAAACAAGGCCAAAGACATCAATGCAAAACTAAGCGCACTATCGCATATTGCAGATGCCTATCTTCGACATGGCAATGCCGATTCCGTACTTTATTACGTTCAAAATATATCAGAATTGATCGTAAGATCAAACAATGGGGATTCTTTGTCATATCGCCTGAATACCTACCGCTTGGCAGGTGATGCCAAGTTTATGAAAGGGTTGCAAGACGAAGCTTTGAAATTATATATTGACGGTCTTTCAATTGCCAAGAACAATATTGATTCAAACGAAGTATCACTTTTGAATTTGGGGTTGGCGAAGGTATATCTACAACGAAGGGAATATCATGAAGCACGATTATTGCTCTCTCAAATTTTGGTTACCAAAGTTACCGGAGAAACCATGGCGAAAGCCAATTTTTATCTAGGCCAAATCGCTTTTCAGCAGAATGACCTTCAACGGGCAAAAGTTTATTTCAATGATGCGAAATCAATTCTCGACAACACGAATGATCAAAAACCCGCACTCGAAATCGACCTAAGCCTAGGCCGTTTGTTGGAAAAAGAAAATGACAACGATAAAGCCCTATCGATTTATGCTAACGTTATAGAAAAAACCCTTCACAACAAGTATTATGACACGTATACCGAAGCAGTACTTGATTATGGAAGACTATGCACAAAACTCGAACGATATGAGGTCGCTGAAATGACCCTGGCGATGGCCTACACAAATGCCATACAATGGAACCGACTTGAAATTCAAAAAGAGATCATCAACAGCCTGCGACTGACCTACCAGGCGAAAGGGGACTACGAGAACGCTTACAATCTCATGACCCACTACGTTTCAGTTTCCGATGAAATTACAAAACAACAGAACAGTGAAGCGATACGAGAGCTCGAGGTAAAATACCAAACCCTCAAGAAAGAAAATCAAATCTTCGAATTAAAAGAGCAGCAACTGGCAAAGCAAAGCGAAATTGAACGCCAGAAAACCATTAAAAGGGCATTTTTATATGGTTTTTTGGTAGTATTGATTCCTATAGTTGCGCTATTATTCGTTTATTATCAAAAGTTACAGGCCCAAAGTAAATTGAATACCCAAGAAAAGGAATTAAACTCACAAAAAATAGCCTCCCTCTTGAACGAACAAGAATTAAACTTGACAAAGGCTTCGTTAAAAGCACAACAAAATGAACGACGGCGAATCGCCGAACAATTACACGACAGTATTGGGGGTAACCTGGCAGGCATCAAACTTCAATTGGCCAATAGCGAACCAACTGCGCATTTCAATACCACCATTATTGAGCAAGTAAACGAAACCTACGAACTCGTGCGTGATATCTCGCACAACTTGGTGCCTAAGAAATTCGTTCAAAATGCCTTTGTGCTCTTGCTTGAAGAATACATTGAAAAGATTAAAAGTAACTCGGCGTTAAACGTTTCATTTTCCGCGTATCCTGAAGACAAAATCAACAATTTACCAGAACCTTTGAAAATAGCGCTTTATCAAATCATACAAGAGCTCTTTACCAATACCATTAAGCATGCCAATGCAACTACTATTGAAATACATTTAAGTCTGCTAGAGGGGGTATTACAATTACTATATGAAGATGACGGTATCGGTTTCGAGACCACCAAACTTAAAAAAGGCATTGGATTACAAAATATTGAAAGTAGGTTAAGGCAATTGGCCGCAAACATCGTATTGGATAGTGCCTTGCAAAGAGGTACCGCCATAACCATTGAAATTCCATTAAAAAAGAACCCGTGAAAAACTACAAGTTGATTATAGCAGATGACCATAAAATGTTCTTAGATGGTCTATTAAGCATTCTTGCCTCAAAAAAAGAATACGAAATCATCCTTACCGCAAATAGTGGAAAAAATGTGGCAAAATACCTTGACATCAATAATGATAACGAATCGATTGACCTTGTGATTACTGATGTGAACATGCCCGATTTGAATGGCATTGAACTCAATCGACACATAAAAAATAAACACCCTAAAGTAAAGACCTTGGTCGTTAGCATGCTTCATGATGCACAGACCGTGCAAACCTTGACCCAAGACAATGTAGACGGTTATGTGCCAAAAAATGCCGAAAAGGCCGAATTGATACATGCCATAACCACCATACTTGATGGAGAAAAGTATTTTTCACAAAGCATAAAGGATGTTTATTTAAAGGGAATGTTTTCCAATGAAAAATCACTGCACGAATCCCTTTCAAAAAGGGAGAAAGAAGTTTTGAAGTTAATTGCCCAAGAATACACAACCCAAGAAATAGCCGACAAACTTTTCTTGAGTAAACACACTATTGAAAGTTATCGCAAAAACCTTATCTCAAAACTTGAGGTAAGAAATTTGGCAGGCCTTACCAAACATGCGCTAAAATTAGGTTTAGTAGACGAATAACGATACATTATCCACTACGATTCCAATGAATCCCAATTCAAGCACCCCTGTTTTCAGGGTATGTATTTCCACTGAAAATTGGGCTGTTATCAAGGTTTGAACGACTGAAATTTGTTATCAGACAATTTAAAACCTTTATTATGATTTACGGAATCACTTTAGTCTTATTAAGTATTATCGCAGTACCTTCTTTAGTATTGTCAAAAAAACCGAATGCCAAAGAGTTATTAGAGAAAATCGAGCCTTATCAAGGTTGGATAGGTCTCGTATTTTGCATTTTTGGGGTTTGGGGCATCATCACCAGTATTCTGAACATTGGGTGGTTGACCAGCTCGCCCATTTGGTGGATTAGCCTGTTGGCTGGAAGCATTGTTGAAGCCACCTTGGGCTTTATGCTTGGTTTTGGCCTGATCAACAAACTTGTTATTGGAAATAATGAAAGGGCAAAAGAAAAAGCTGCTGAATTACGCAACCGTATCGCACCCAAGCAAGGTAAACTCGGCATTTTAGGAATCGCGGTCGGCATTTGGATGATCGTAGCCTCTTTTCTATTCACTATCAGTTAATCAAAAACCGACATTATGAAAAAGATATTTTTCGTCATATTACTACTTGTTTCATGTATTGGACAAGGACAAACTAAGGAAATTGCGCCAAATACGGTCTCCGTAACTGGGCGTGCAATAGTAAAAAGAACGATAACACGCTACAAGGCCAAGGTATCGCTGAACATGGAACAGGTCTATTATTCAAATCCGCAATGTACTAGTCTGGAAACCTTCAAAGCGAAGTATTTCGCCAAGTTGGACGAGAAAGGTATTGATAGTTTGGAGTTTAAAGAGAATAAAATGGAATTCTTGGCATACGGATATCAAAGGGATGGAACAGTGTTGGAACTGGAAACAACATCTTTGGATAAGATCAAGACCTTATCCCAAATTAAAATGCCAGGTATCAGTACTACTTACCAATTTAAGGCTGAGATTACCGAAGCCGATTATGAAAAACTTCTAAAAGAAGCATTTGATAATGCCCATACCAATGCTTCAAAAATAGGTAAGGTCTCCAATAAAAAACTTGGGGCCATTGTTTCGATAGTGGATAACACGGTAAATCAAAGTATTTGGAATTCGCACAATTACAATTATGAAGAGTATGCTACCATTTACGTAACCTATCGCCTAGACTGAAAATTTGATTGGTTGGTTAGTTGGCCGGTGAATAGTACGAGTACTATTTCACCGGCTTTTTGTTATGAAATCACGATGCGACACTCAAGAAAACTTTAAACATAACCGTATTTTTGATTATTTTTGCAGCCGCTTCTTGCCCACGTGGTGGAATTGGTAGACACGCTACCTTGAGGGGGTAGTGTTCGCAAGAACGTGCTGGTTCGACTCCAGTCGTGGGCACAAAGCCCCTTACATGTATTGTAAGGGGTTTTTTTATGCGCCAAACAGAATTAAGGTCCATTCTATAAATTTTAACTGTTGCTTATACCTATGCTACGATATTAATTGTAAATTTGTTTAATGATTTTACTGAAAAAATGAACAATGTAAAAAAATTATTCAGTATTCGGGATATGGAAAATCTATCCGGAATCAAAGCACACACCATACGTATTTGGGAGAAAAGATACAGCTTGTTCTCACCAGAAAGAACATCGACCAACATCAGAACCTATAGTTTAAAGAGTCTTCAAAAGCTATTGAACATCACCTTGTTGTATCACAATGGTTACAAGATCTCAAAAATCGCAAAACTTCCAGAAAGCGAAATACCGGTTATCGTAAGGGAAATTGTGGCGAAAAACAGTGAAAAAAGTCATGCTATCAATGCATTCAAACTTTCAATGATCAACTTCGATCAAACATTGTTCTTTAATACGTACAACAGTCTTCTAGCGGAAAGGTCGTTTCGCGATATTTTCAACGAAGTGTTTATACCGCTTTTAAATGAACTAGGCCTGTTATGGCAAACAGACACGATCAGCCCATCGCACGAGCACTTCATAACCAATTTGATCAAACAAAAAATCTATATTAATACTGAAAAGTTACAGATCATCGAGCCCACGAGAAAAGATAAGGTATTCGTTTTGTTCTTACCCGAAAATGAAATCCACGAACTGGGGCTGCTGTATTTAAATTACGAGATTATCCTGAAAGGGTATAAATCCATTTATTTGGGCCAGACAATGCCTATAGAAAACCTTGTCGACTTACTGAAATATTACGATAATTTACACTTTATTTCCTATTTCACGGTCTCTCCGACGAAAGACGAAATTGGGAAGTATATCAAAACATTTACCAAGACTTTAAATGAAGCTGGCAATTCACATCTTTGGATTTTGGGTCATCAAGTACAACATCTTGGCCAAGAAAGCCTTCCAGAACAAGTCAGAACATTCAGTTCTATCGAAAAACTTACAAATATTCTAGGCTGATAGGCTATACTGGTATGAAAAAAATAGTCGTAATCGGTTCAGGCTTTTCATCATTGTCAGTGGCATGCTATCTTGCCAATGCGGGTTATGATGTAGCCATTTACGAAAAAAACCCCACTGTTGGTGGCAGGGCTAGACAGCTTAAAAAAGAAGGGTTTACTTTTGATATTGGCCCGAGCTGGTATTGGATGCCCGACATCTTTGAAAAATTTTTCAATGATTTCAATAAAAAGACATCAGATTTTTACCAACTCGACAAACTCGACCCTGCTTATAAAATATTCTTCTCAGACGATGTAATCACTATTGGTGACTCCATGTCAAAAATATGCAATGAGTTTGAACGCATAGAATCTGGGAGCGGTGCCCATTTGAGGGATTTTATCGATAAGGCACAGCAAAACTACGACATTGCCATCAACAAAATCGTTTTGCGACCTGGCCTTTCGCCACTTGAATTGGTAACAAAGGAAACCGTTATGCGAGTTGACCAATTTTTTAAAAGTATAAGTCAAGAGGTACGAAAACGATTTGATAACCCTAAGCTGATTTCGACACTTGAATTCCCTGTGTTGTTTTTGGGGGCGAAACCAAGTAAAACCCCATCTTTTTATAGCTTCATGAATTTTGCCGATTTTGGCCTCGGTACATGGCACCCCAAAGGTGGCATGTATGAAATCATCAAAGCCATGGCCAAACTTGCAGGGGAGTTGGGTGTTCAAATAAACGTGGATTCCCCTGTGGAGAAAATCGAGGTTGTGAATGGAAAAACAACGGGAATTGAATGTAATGGAAAGAGTATTGCAGCCGATATTGTGATCAGTGGGGCCGATTATCACCATTCAGAAACATTACTCGATCAAAAATACCGCCAGTACTCTGAAAAATACTGGGATAAAAAGACCTACGCCCCGTCTTCACTATTATTTTATGTTGGCTTTGACAAGAAATTAAAAAACATTCAACATCATAATCTTTTTTTTGACACGGATTTTGAAAAGCATGCCGAAGAAATATATGATGAGCCCCAGTGGCCGACAGAACCCTTATTCTATGCCAACTTTCCATCAATAACGGATGAAAGTATGGCGCCCCCCGGTTTTGAAACGGGCTTTTTTCTAATCCCCATAGCCCCAGATTTAGAAGACACCGAGGCATTGAGAAATCAATATTTTGATATTATTATGAACCGATTTGAGAAAAGAACCGGGCAAGAGGTCAGAAATAATATTATATTTAAGGAAAGCTTTTGTGTCAACGATTTTGTGGAACAATACAATTCGTACAAGGGTAATGCCTATGGCATGGCCAATACACTAACACAAACCGCTTTTTTAAGGCCTGGCCTGAAAAGCAAGAAAGTAAACGATCTTTATTTCACCGGACAACTGACCGTGCCGGGACCAGGTGTTCCCCCGTCATTGATCTCGGGTAAGTTGGTCTCTGATTTGATTATTAAAAAATACGCTTAAAATGAAATCTATTTTTGATACGGTATCTTATAATTGTAGTAAAATAGTTACGGAGTCGTACAGTACTTCTTTCGCCCTGGCGACTAAAATGTTGGGCTCCTCAATTAGAAGGGATATCTATAACATTTATGGCTTTGTAAGATTTGCCGATGAAATCGTAGATACTTTTCATGATTATGACAAAGAGAAACTTTTCAACGACTTCGAGCAAGATCTACACAATTCCATTGAGTACAAAATCAGTTTGAATCCGATCTTGAATTCGTTTCAACAGACTTTCCATCAATATGATATACCCTTCGAACTCGTAGCCGCCTTTATGAAAAGCATGCGTATGGATTTGATAAAAAAACAATACAACACCACTGCTGAGTATAAGGAATATATCTACGGTTCTGCAGATGTGGTAGGGCTTATGTGCTTATGTGTATTTGTAAAGGGAGATAAAGAAAAATATGAGTCCCTTAAGGAATCGGCCATGGCCTTGGGCTCAGCCTTTCAAAAAGTAAATTTTCTTCGCGATTTAAAAGCTGATTTTGAACTATTGGAACGCTCTTACTTCCCGAACACTAATTTATTGGAATTGGATGAAGCTTCAAAGAAAAGGATAGTCGATGAAATAAAGGCCGATTTTGCCTCTGGTTTGGAAGGAATCGAAAAACTGCCAAGTGAAGCAAAATTTGGTGTCTATACGGCGTATAAATATTACAATAAGCTCTTGCAAAAACTCCAAAAAACGCCACCATTGGAAATCAAGAATACAAGGATTCGGGTGCCCAATTACCAAAAGTTCGGGCTCTTGGCCAAATCATATGTAAACTATAAACTACAATTGGTATAAAGGAATGAAGATTTTTCTTTGGATAGTCATATTCTTGGCTACGTTTTGTATTATGGAGTTTATGGCATGGTTTACACATAAATATATCATGCATGGTTTTTTATGGAGCCTGCATAAAGACCATCATAAAAAGGACCATGACTCTTGGTTTGAACGCAACGATGCCTTCTTTCTATTTTATGCGGTGGTCAGTATGTCATTGATCATGATTGGCAATACTACTGATTTTTGGTACGGTTGGCCACTGGGCTTTGGTATTTTGGCTTACGGAATTGCATATTTTTTCGTTCATGATATTTTTATACACCAACGGTTTAAGTTTTTAAGAAACGCCAATAATTGGTATGCCAAAGGGGTAAGGCGTGCGCACAAAATGCATCATAAACATCTCGGTAAAACAGACGGTGAGTGTTTTGGCATGTTGTTCGTTCCATTCAAGTACTTCAAAAAATAATGCCCAAAACAGCATTGGTCATTGGTTCCGGAATAGCCGGCCTCGCTACGGCCCTACGATTAAAAGCCAAGGGGTATCATGTTCTTGTTTTCGAAAAAAATTCTTATCCCGGTGGAAAGCTAAACTCAAAAAAAGTCAACGGGTATAGATTTGATTTAGGCCCATCCCTATTCACCATGCCATGGCTTGTAACCGAATTGTTCGAATTGCATGGAAAAAGACCGGATACCTATTTTGAATACATTAAAAAAGAAACCATCTGCAATTACTTTTGGGAAGACCATACACGATTTACCGTAAAATCGGATAAGGAGGATTTTATCGAGAAGGCGGCTATCTTATTCGGCGAAGATGCCAAGCAAATAAAAAGGTATCTTGATGATAATAAGAAAAAATATGAATTGACAAGCTCCATTTTTCTTGAAAAATCATTGCACAAAGTTCAGACCTATCTCTCGAAAAAAACCGTAAAAGCATTGCTAAGAATAGGTGGCATGGGTATTCAAAACACGATGAATAACACCAACATGCAGTATTTTCAAAATCCGAAGTTGATTCAACTTTTTAACAGATACGCCACGTATAACGGCTCTTCACCATATCGAACGCCGGGTATTATGTCAATGATACCGCATCTTGAAATGGATTTGGGCACCTATTTTCCAAAGGGGGGTATGCATAACATCACAAAATCACTTTATCAGTTGGCCCTAGATGTAGGAATAGTGTTCCATTTTAATAGCAACGTTGATGAAATACTAATTGAAAACAAAAAAGCAATAGGGCTACGGTTACGGACCGAAACCGTATTTGGTGATATGGTTATCAGTAATATGGATGTCTATCCGACCTATAAAAAACTATTGCCTGAAATAAAACACCCCAGAAAGATACTAAACCAAGAACGTTCTAGTTCGGCTTTGATCTTTTATTGGGGAATAGCAAAAACATTTCCTGAGCTCGATTTGCACAATATCATGTTCAGTGAAGACTATAAAAAGGAGTTCGACCATATTTTCAACAAGAAAAGCCTCTTTGAAGATACTACGGTCTACATCAACGTAACAAGTAAAGAAAATCGGGAAGATGCCCCGGAAGGCTGTGAAAATTGGTTTGTGATGATCAATGCTCCGGCAAACCATGGGCAAGATTGGGGAAAATTGGCAGCTATGGCAAGAAAATCCGTCATAAGAAAAATAAATACCATCCTGAACACGGATATTGAGGAATATATTGAGACCGAGTTTGTATTGGACCCCATTGAGATCGAGCAAAATACCAGCTCCTATCGTGGGGCCTTGTACGGTGCGGCGAGCAACTCAAAATTCGCTGCTTTCTTAAGGCATCCCAATTTCAGTTCTAAAACCAAGAACCTCTATTTTTGCGGAGGTTCAGTACATCCTGGGGGTGGCATACCACTTTGCCTTTTATCTTCTAAAATTGTGAACGACCTCGTACCGAATGCTTAACATAGACCTCAAAAGAATCGCGAACACCAAGCTTGGAATATTCATGATCTGGCTATTCCATGTATCAGGTGTGATCGGAATCTATTTTGGCAATCAAGACTGGTTCATCACTAAATCGCCTTTGAACCTTACGGTAAGTCTATTGATCTTCATATGGCTATTTCCATTAAAGACAAAAAAACAATGGTCACTATTTGCCATCTTTTTTTTCATTGGAATGTTTTCGGAGTGGTTGGGTGTTAATTATGGTATCTTGTTCGGCGATTATACCTATGGTCGTAATTTAGGGCCTAAATTTGATGGCGTACCTTTCTTAATAGGAACGTATTGGGCCTTATTGACCTTTATCACTGCTGAAGTTTCGAAAAAAATAGGTTTTTCAAAAAGGTTGAAAATTGTTGTGGCTGCCGCGCTGATGGTAGGTCTCGATTTTTTAATGGAAAAGAATGCCCCGGTTTTTGACTTTTGGGAATTCAAGGGGGCAGTACCCATAGACAATTACCTCGCATGGTTTGGTATAGGCCTGCTCTTGCAAACCATTCTGCATAAGGCCAGGACAAAGGGGAACAAAGCTATTGCTATACATTTATACTTGGCCCAATTGCTATTTTTTGCTTTTTTCTATCTCTTCCCATTGCACTAGACCTTCTCCAACGGATTACCACCAAACCAGGATCCAGAGGAACGATAGGGTTGAAAGCGCGAAAATAGCTCCTCAGAATACCATCCTAATTCACGTGTCTTGCCAATGGCCTTCACATGCCCTTCAGTTTGATAGGCAAATTTGTTTAAAGAGTCCAAATCCTTCCATAGACTAAAAGTGGCCATATTCTTAAATGGTATTTCGCCAATTCCCTTAGTAAATAATAAGCCTGTATTTGTTTTCAAATCTTGTTGTGATTTAGGTACGAAACCCCAAAACCTCAATAAAAACCTTGTTTTTATTGTCGCTCTGGTGATAACCGCATAAGTAAGTGTATCATCTAGGTCATCACTTTTTCTAAAAGGATTTTGCCCATCCCATTTCCCCCTCGCTACGATATTTCGCATAAAGATTTGATAGCATTCCGCAGCTTTCTTTCGGTATTTCTTTATGATTCGGGCATTATTGAAAAAATCATTGGCTGCTTCCTCACTTTTCCAAACCTGTAAAACGGCATAAACCCCAAAGTCAGGTTTTGGGTCAAAACCATCCCGCCCCGTTCCAAGAAGTTTATAGAACTCTTGTCCCTTCGCATTTGAAAAAGCGGCTTGGGCAAATTGCATCATAGAGAACGCCCATAATTTTGTATGAAATGAAGTAAACCTGAAAAATGATATCGTAGTTATTTGGGACATCCTATTCTGCTAGCAGGTCATCCACAATTTTCTTTACCGTTGCAGTATTCCAGTTGGCTATTCCATCTTGTTCAACAACAATATAGCCGTCTTTGTCTATAAGGTAAGAATATGGCGGTTTCTCAGGTATCTTAACTGCTGATTTATCTCCGATGATCAAATAGGTAACAGGAAAAGTGTATCCTTGTTTAGCAATGAACTCTTCGACGGGGGGGCGATCTTCATTGGTAATGATATAGAAGTCCATTTTGTCCTTATAAGTGTCATACAATTTCTGGATACTGCTTAATTCAGCCTCACTGGGTAATCGCCATGAGGCCCAAAAATTCACCAGAATAACCCTCCCCTGTGATTTTTGAAAATTAAAGAAATTCCAATCGGCATCTTTTAGACGCCAATCATAGTCCGTGATCTTCTTTCTATTGGCCTCAGCCACCACGTAAGGTGAGAATGAAAATATCCTATTCAAAAAAAGTTTACCATAATGCCCTAAAGGGGTCACAAAAAAGGAGAGTATAAAAAGAATGACAACAATGTTAAGAACAGTCTTTTTCTTTACCGCCATAGATAGTTTGGATTAAAACGAAAAGGCCCTTGATAATCAAGGGCCCTTATGTTCTTGAATTGCTGATTAAGCATTTTCTTTTTTGATTACATTCAAGGCAGAGCCTTCTTTAAACCAATTGATCTGAGCTTCATTGTAAGTATGATTGGCCACTATGGTATCGGTACTTCCATCAGCATGAACGACTTCAATGGTTAGAGGTGTGTCAGGTGCAAAGCCCTCAATATCCACAAAATTAAAGGTATCGTCTTCTTGAATCAAATCATAGTCATTCTCATTGGCAAAGGTAAGTCCCAACATACCTTGTTTTTTAAGGTTGGTCTCATGTATTCGTGCAAATGATTTTACCAAAACCGCAGCTACACCCAAATGACGTGGCTGCATTGCTGCATGCTCCCTAGAAGAACCTTCTCCATAATTATGGTCACCAACGACAATAGACCGAATTCCTGCAGCTTTGTAGGCCCTTTGCGTATCAGGCACCCCCCCATATTCGCCGGTCAACTGATTCTTGACAAAATTCGTTTTCTTATTATAGGCATTTACCGCACCGATTAAGGTATTATTGGCAATATTGTCAAGATGACCACGGTAGCGTAACCAAGGGCCAGCCATCGAAATATGGTCGGTAGTACATTTTCCAAAGGCCTTTATCAGCAATTTCACGCCTTTTAACTCTTCGTGTTGTATCGGTACAAATGGGTCTAACAATTGTAATCGTTCAGATGTTGGCGATACCACGACTTGAACCCCACTACCGTTTTCCATGGGGGGTATAAAACCGGCATCTTCTACCTCAAAACCTTTCGGTGGTAGTTCCCAACCGGTAGGTTCTTCGAATTTCACCTCTTCCCCATTCTCATTGATCAATGTATCGGTCAAAGGATTGAAATCCAACCTTCCAGCAACGGCTATTGCAGCCGTTATTTCAGGTGAGGCGACAAAAGCGTGCGTATTCGGATTACCATCGGCCCGTTTCGCAAAGTTTCTATTGAAAGAGTGTACTATACTGTTTTTTGGTGCGTTCTTGGGGTCGCTGTATCTAGCCCATTGTCCAATGCACGGTCCACAGGCATTTGTGAATATCTTCGCATCCAATTTTTCGAAAATACCAAGGATGCCATCTCGTTCAGCGGTGTACCGCACTTGTTCGGAACCTGGATTGATCCCTAATTCAGCTTTCATCTTCAAACCCTTATCCAATGCCTGTTGTGCAATGGATGATGCCCTGGATAAATCTTCATAGGATGAATTCGTACAAGAACCTATCAATCCCCATTCCACTTGAATTGGCCACTCGTTCTCTGTGGCCTTTTCGGTCATTTCGTTTCCAACCTGAGTTGATAGATCCGGTGTAAAAGGACCATTCAAGAGTGGCCCTAATTCTGATAAGTTAATTTCAATTACCTGATCGAAATATTGCTCAGGATTTGCGTAAACCTCATCATCAGCGGTCAAGTGCTCTTTAACTTCATTGGCAGCATCGGCTACATCAGCCCTCTCAGTGGCACGCAAATAACGTTCCATGGACTCATCATAACCAAATGTCGAGGTAGTTGCTCCTATTTCAGCACCCATATTACATATGGTTCCTTTACCGGTACATGACAACGCTTTGGCACCAGGACCAAAATATTCTACGATTGCCCCGGTTCCACCCTTTACGGTAAGTATTTCAGCAACTTTTAATATAACATCTTTTGGAGCCGTCCATCCTGAAATGGTACCGGTCAACTTTACCCCTATCAATTTTGGAAATTTCAATTCCCATGGCATACCTGCCATCACATCAACGGCATCGGCTCCACCTACCCCGATTGCCACCATTCCCAATCCACCTGCATTTACCGTATGGGAGTCCGTTCCTATCATCATCCCACCAGGAAATGCATAATTTTCCAATACTACCTGATGGATAATACCCGCACCAGGTTTCCAAAAACCGATTCCATATTTATTGGAAACGGATTCTAAAAAATCAAAAACCTCGGCACTGGTCGTGTTCGCTGACTTTAAATCGGCAGCTGCGCCACTTTTGGCTTGAATTAAATGATCACAATGAACGGTAGTTGGTACGGCGACCTTTGGCTTACCAGCTTGCATAAATTGCAGTAAGGCCATTTGGGCGGTCGCATCTTGGCATGCGATACGGTCAGGTGCAAAATCGACATAATCCTTCGCTCTCTTAAAGACCTTGGTAGGATTACCGTCCCATAGATGTGAATACAGTATTTTTTCAGATAATGTCAATGGTTTACCAACTAGTTCTCTTGCTACGGCTACTCTTTCTCCCATAGTAGCATAGACTTTTTTAATCATGTCAATATCAAACGCCATTGTGCAAAGTTGTTTTTAGGATTGAATTCGTTAAAATTACAAAAATGTAGTCGGGAATAAAACAATACCTTAACTAATCCTAAGACTTTTCTTTAACAAAAGTTAGAACGAATTATGCAACGACATGCGATACGATAGCCTTATTTTTCGGAGTGGGAGCTTAGAACAATTCTTGTATGATCAGGTCTTCGGATATGCCTTCGGCTTCAGCCTTGTAATTTTTTAAAATACGATGCCTCAAAATTCCTTTTGCGATTGCCTGAACATCTTCAATATCGGGGGCATATTTACCATTTACCGCTGCATGGGCCTTGGCCGCTAAAATCAAGTTCTGTGATGCCCTTGGACCAGCGCCCCAATCGACATAATTTTTAATATATTCGCTCGCTCCCTCAAGATTCGGCCTTGTTTTGTTCACCAGCCTAACAGTATAATCCACTACATTGTCAGGTACCGGGATCCTTCGAACCAAACTTTGCACTTCGTTGATTGCGTCAGCACTAAAAAGGGTATTCAGGATAACCGATTTATCGGCCGTGGTTGCCTTGACAATATCGATTTCTTCGGCTATTGATGGATAGGTCAATCGAATCGCAAACATGAATCGATCTAATTGCGCCTCAGGTAAAGGATAGGTACCTTCTTGTTCTATGGGGTTTTGTGTAGCCAAAACAAAATAGGGCCGCTCCAACTTATGTTGTTGCCCGGCTATGGTTACCGAACGCTCTTGCATTGCCTCAAGCAGGGCAGCTTGGGTTTTTGGTGGGGTACGGTTGATTTCGTCAGCCAAGATTATGTTGGCAAAAATAGGTCCCTTGATAAATTTAAAATTCCGATTCTGATCTAAGACCTCTGAACCTAAAATATCGCTCGGCATCAAATCAGGGGTAAATTGAATACGCTTGAAATCCAATCCTAAAGTTTGGGCAATGGTATTGACCATTAATGTTTTTGCCAAACCAGGGACCCCTATGAGTAATGAGTGACCGCCAGTATAAATGGATAGTAAAATCTGGTCTATTACCTCTTCTTGACCGATAATTACTTTAGAAATCTCGTTTTTTAGGGCTTTGTGCTTTTCAACAAGGTTTTCAATCGCAGTTACGTCTGACATATTAGTTTTTTACCCAATTATTAGCAAAATCACAGTCTTTGTTCTCATAACCTACCTGAATGTAAACATCCTCGATTTTCTCCTTCATCCATTTTTGTACTGCTTTGAACTGTTTTTCGCGCAAGGCAAGCTCTTGTATTTTGATATAATCACGGGCAAAATCGGCCTTATGCTCATCATATCGATTCGTAATCTGCATGATTTTGAACTTGGGGGCTCCCCCTCTCGGGTCATCTTCACGTATAGGCCTTGAAATCTCGTTATCTTTGATATTCCTGACTTGATTGTAAAGCGATGGGTCCATTTTGGTAAGCTCGAACTTAGAATCGAAATTTATCGGATTTCGCAACAGCCCCCCGTCAAACTTGGTTTCTTTTTCGTCGGAAAAGTTCAAAGCGGCCTCTGCAAAAGAGTATTTTCCATCAAGAATTTGTTGACGTATGGTATCCAATTCCGTTGCCGCTTTCTTCAAAGCTTCTTCCGATACTTCGGGTATCATCAAAATATGCCTCAAATCCACTTCTTGTCCCCTTACCTTTTCTATTTTCATAAGGTGGTAGCCGAACATCGTTTCAAATGGTTCTGAAATTTCGCCTTCCCTCAAGCTAAAAGCGACATCTTTGAATTCTTTCACATAGCCACTATTTTTCGTCACCCCTGTATAAAGTCCGCCCCTAGGTTTTGAACCGGGATCTTGTGAATACAAAATGGCCTTTACGTTGAAACTGGCATCGTTCTCTTCGACATCTTGTTTGATGCCATTAAGCCTATCGATGACTTTTTGCTTTTCTACATCAGATGGCTCTGGTTGCTTCACGATTTGTGAGATTTCAAGTTCGGCACCGAAAACAGGGCGTTCTTCTTCTGGAATATTATAGAAAAACTGCCTGACCTCTTCTGGGGTAACCTCAATTTCTTGAACGATTTTTCCTTGCATCTTCTCTGAAAGCATACGCAACTTATTGATTTCGAACAACTCGGCCCTAAAACTTTCTAAATCAGGCTTTTTATAGTACTTTAACATTTTTTCGATACTCCCGATTTGGGTAGACAATTGCTGAATCTGCCTATCACTCTGTGCATTTACCTGGTCGTCAGACACCAATAAACTATCTTGAACGGCTTGATGGGCATATAACCTATCTTCCATCAACTTACCTAAAAGCTGGCACTTGGTAATATCCTCGGTGGAAGCACCTTGGTTCTTTAAATCGATCAGTGTTTTCTCGACATCAGAATCAAGAATAACATAGTCGCCTATGACCGCTGCGATACCATCTAACTTTATCTTATTCGCGTTGTTAACGGTATCTTTTTGCACCTCAGCGGTTTCCATAGATACCCCGCTTGTATCTTCATTGTTTTGTGCGGAAAGGGAACAAACCAATCCTAAAAAAAATATACTAATCTTGATTTTCATAAATTTCAAACTCATTTTCCTTAATTGCTTCATCAATAATTTCGGTCTCCAATTTTTGAACGTATTTCAATCGCCTACGGTTCAAAATTATCCTCTTGATATCCGGTATAATATAGTTCAGTGGAGCTATATCGTTAACCTCAAGAACATCAGTTACTTTACCCAAATATACCCCCAATGAATCTTGCAACTCAAAAAATTGTGATTTCTTTAGGTACTTTTCTTGATTACCATAGTTCAATGGGGTGATTTCGGTCATCACCCGTGAGGCGCTTACCCAAATGGAATCATTGAAATGTATTTTTTTAAATTGGACGGCTATGGAGTCTAGATAGGCTTTATCCTGTTCTTTAAACGACTTGAGTTTTGCCACTACTTCCTCTTGGTCCAAAAATTGGTTTGGCAATACCACAAAGCGCAACTGCACCAATTTTTCATTCAACTTGAAGTTTTCTTTCTGTTTTCCATAAAAATCGGTCAATTGCTGTTGGTTGACAACAGTATCATTTGCCGAACCCACCAAAGCTTCTATATAGGCCCTAGTGTACAAATCAGTACGGTAATCACTTACCAAACGATCGAATTCCTGCAACTGTTCTTCAGAGAGGTTGATCTTGGATTTTGACAACAACAATTGTTTTGACGCCCATTTGTTGATATAGTTTACCACAAAAGCAGCGCTGTCTTGAGCAGACATTTCACTCGTTATGTAAGATTGAATATCATTAGGATATAAATAGGATTCGCCGACCCGTGCTATTGGCTTGACTTCATCGTCATCTTTTATAAAAGACCCGCATGCAGTAGCGACCAGCAGTACTACGAGCAATACACACTTTTCAATAAGGTTTTTTCGCAAGGGCATTGCGCAAAAATAACAATTACTTCTAGGCATACAAGCTGTGATAAAATGGATTAACACATTTTTAGCAGCCTTACTGAGTTGATTATTTTACTATTTTCGTTGCGCCTCGAACGGGTTGAAAGATAAGGAAGTAGTTTTTATAAGAAGTAGCATAGCATGGAAAAAATACTAGATCGAAAAATCAAACTTATTTGGGATTTTAAAGGACCCGCCGCGGCTAAAACGGCAGAACACTATGAGAAACACTTGCAGGAATATATTTTTAATGAAGAATTGAAATTCGATACAACGGGCCATAAACATTTAAGTGATATGCATAGTATCGCTTTTCTAGTGGTCGCAGAGTTTGAAATGATCCAAGCTCGAGATGACCTGAGACCCCATAGGGGCGAAATATACAAAACGGAAGACCAATAACTCGAACCTATGCGTTATCAGAATTATTTTTTAATAGTGCTTATTGGGCTTCAAATCTCATGTTCAGAACAGGGGCCCGCTAATCCTTTAGAGGCAGTACTCTCATCGAAAGATGATCGCATCAAAAGGGTTATGGATAGTATTGACCAATACGAGGTTCAAATACGCTATACCAAGATAGATCGAAGAAACGACAGTGTCATTTTTAACGATTTCGATTTTCAAGTAGATGAATCCAAATATTTTTACCCCGCAAGTACCGTAAAGTTTCCTGCTACTGTTACGGCCCTTGAAAAATTAAATGAGATCGATACCCTAAGTAGAAATACCTTGTTTTATGTTGAAGGGGACTCCATCAAGACAACATTCGCAAGGGCAATAGAAGAAATTTTTGCGGTCAGTGACAATGCGGCCAACAATAGGCTTATTGAATTTATCGGTCAAGATAATCTGAACAAAATGATAAGGAACCGCGGTGTTCGACCGATTCGTATTTCGCATCGCCTGTCGACGGCAAATGCTGATGATATCGTTACGAAACCTTTAATAATCTATCTAAATGATAGTACTACGGCCACTACGGCCAGTATCATAAGTGCAAGTGCGACCCCATTGCAATTGAAGCACATAAAAAAAGGGAAGGGCTTTCTTTCGGGCGATTCATTATATTCGGAGCCCTTCGATTTTGGGCTAAAAAATTACTATCCCATCCATGCACAGCATGAACTTTTGAAACGAGTGATTTTCCCGAATCAATTCCCAAAAGAAAAACGTTTCAATCTAAGTAAGGAGCAACGTACTTTTTTGTTGAAAGCCATGCATACCTTGCCAAAGAATGCAGGTTATGATGCGAAGGAATATTATGATAGTTATGGAAAGTTTTTCATGTATGGTGATTCAGAGGATGTTATTCCCGATCATATCAAAATCTTCAATAAAGTCGGTTATGCCTATGGCACGTTGACCGATTGTGCCTATATCATGGATGAGAAAAACAAAATCGACTTTATGGTCACTGCAACTATATTGGTCAATAAAGACGGTATATTCAATAATGATAATTACGAATATGACGAAATCGGCATTCCCTTTTTGGCGCAATTGGGTAGGGAACTGTATCATTATGAATTGGAATCAAATAAATAAAGGCATCACTATCAAAGTGATGCCTTTATCCATTATTAACCGAATGGGTGAGCCTATAATGGCATTACCACGTCTTCAATAATATGGATCACACCATTGGAAGCCATCACGTCGGTTTTTGCGATTTTGCTGTAGTTGCCATTGGCGTCCATCAAAAAGATACCACCATCTTTACTAACGGCAGTTATCTTACCACCATTCAACGTAGTCAATTCAGCTTTACCGTTACCTTTTTCCAAAGCTGCCGCAACATCGGATGCCGCCAGCTTACCTGCGACTACATGATACGTTAAAATTGCGGATAGCTTTTCTTTGTTTTCTGGTTTCAACAAAGAATTTAGGGTGTTGGCATCAATTTTGGCAAATCCTGAATTTACCGGTGCGAATACCGTAAATGGCCCATCACCTTTCAATGCCCCGACCAAATCCGCTGCTTTTAAAGCGGTGACCAGTGTTGAGAAATCATCAACCGAAACAGCGATATCCACAATATCTTGGGATTTTTGAGCAGTAGTCGTTTGTGTGAAAAGGGTCAATGCAATCGTTGAAAGGATAAAAATTACTTTTTTCATTTTTTGTGTTTTAATTGTTTAATAGAATGATTAATTTTTCAATGTTATTTGTTACTATGTACACCCTAAAAAATGTGTTGGATGAGTTCCTACCGATTTTATCATATCTTTAACATAGCTTATGTCACATCATCAAGATGACATTGAAATAATCGACCGCCTGTCCCAAAAGGATAAAAAAGCCCTGTACCTATTATATGATAAGTACTCGGGTGCCTTATATGGCGTGATCTTAAGAATGTGTCGAAATCAAGTTCTGGCCGAAGATTTACTGCAGGAAACCTTTGTTAAGATTTGGCAAAAAATCGATACTTATGATGCCTCAAAAGGTAAATTCTACACTTGGGCCTACCGAATTGCAAAGAATGTTACTTTAAATTCTTTACGAAAACCCGATTTACTCATCCAAAACGAAGAATTACGTGTAGATACTACTAAAACAATATTAGAACCAGAACCTGACTTTACCGAGCTCAATGGCGCTATAAGTAGGTTGGAACCGCATCATCAAGAAGCGATTTCATTGGTTTATTTTAGGGGATACACCCATCGCGAGGCCTATGAGGAAATGGGCGTGCCCTTGGGCACTTTCAAATCTTTCATACGCCAAGCACTACAATTGTTGCGTGAGAGCTATAAGCATGAACTGCTGATCATTTGGTTACTATTAGAAACTTTTTGATGATGGATAGAAAGAAAATATTGGAAGAGGGATTATTGGAGAAATACATATTGGATGAACTTTCAGCGGCAGAAAGTCAGCAATTAAGTTCAATTATTGCAAATGATGAAGGTTTAAAAAAACAATTCGAAGCCTTAGAAGAAGATTTTGAAAAAATGGCTTTTGAGAATGCAATTGCACCGCCTGGACATATTAAAATCAGACTACAAAAAAGATTGGGGGAATCAAAGGTGATACCCATGCCAAAAAGTTGGCGCTACGCGGCTGCAAGTTTGACGATCTTATTTGTACTTTCTGCTTTCTGGATGTTCAATCGTTGGCAAAATTCAAAAAATGATTTTGAAATCCTACAAGAACAAACCATTTCATTGCAAGAACGTTTAAATGCTTTAGAAGAAGACTATTTGCTCACCAATCGGCGTTTAAAAACCATAAATGGCCCAAAAACCATTCCGTTGATTCTTGATGGCAACAACTTGGCGCCCAATTCTAGGGCCGTGGCCTATGTGAACCATGACAGAAGGATCGTTATGGTCAATGCGCAGGGTTTGCCAGAACTTCCAGATCACAGTACCTATCAAATGTGGAGTGATGTAGATGGCGAAATGATCGATATGGGATTGTTGCCAACCGATGAAGAATTGATTACCCTAAAATACATTGACAAGGCCGAGTCTTTGAATATTACCATAGAACCTGCAGGCGGTAATGACCACCCGACCGTTGAGAAGTTGATTGCCTACGTTACGCTATAGCGGGCTCTCCATACAGGTCAAAGTCGGAAGCCTCGATTATTTTAATGTCGGTAAAATCCCCGATTTTCACATAGTGCTTTGTGGCATCGATAAGTACTTCATTATCGACATCCGGTGAATCGAATTCCGTTCGGCCAATAAAATGGGTGCCCTCTTTTCGATCAATGATACATCGGTACGTTTTCCCTATCCGTTCTTGATTCAATTCCCATGAAATCTGTGCCTGAACCTCCATAATCCCATTGGCGCGTTGCTGTTTGACTTCTTCGGGAACATCATCGACCAAATGGAACGCATGGGTGTTTTCTTCATGACTGTACGTAAAGCATCCCAAACGTTCAAAACGCATAGCGACCACCCAATCTTTTAGGGTTTGAAAATCTTCTTCGGTCTCACCGGGGTAACCGACAATCAACGTAGTTCGAATCGCCATCCCTGGGACCTCGGCCCTAAAGTCCTCCAACAATTTTGTAGTCTTTGCCTTTGTGGTTCCCCGACGCATACTCTTTAAAATCGGGTCGGCAATATGCTGTAAGGGAATATCGATATAATTACAGATTTTAGGTTCTTTTTTCATTACCTCCAAGACGTCCATTGGAAAACCTGTGGGAAAGGCATAATGCAGGCGGATCCACTCAATTCCCAACACCTGCGCCAATTTTTCCAATAGTTCGGCAAGATTTCGTTTTTTGTATAGGTCCAAACCGTAATAGGTCAAGTCTTGGGCAATCAAAATCAATTCTTTGACCCCATTGGCTGCCAATTTTTCGGCTTCTTCGACCAACGCTTCCATGGGCTTACTTTTATGTTTGCCCCGCATCAATGGAATGGCGCAGAACGAACAAGGTCGGTCACAACCTTCCGCAATTTTTAAATAGGCATAGTTTTTTGGGGTCGTCGTCAACCGCTCACCAATAAGTTCGTGTTTATAATCAGCACCTAGGGCTTTCAACAAATTGGGTAGATCACTGGTACCAAAATATTCATCTACATTCGGAATCTCTTTCTCTAAATCTGGCTTATAGCGTTCACTTAAACATCCGGTAACAAAAACCTTATCAACATCACCTGCTTCTTTCTTTTCAACGTACTCCAAAATCGTATTAACGCTCTCTTCTTTCGCATTGGCAATAAATCCACAAGTATTGATCACAACTACATTACCTTCTTCCTCATGAACCACTTCCTTATTATTTGCCCGAAGTTGCCCCATTAAAACCTCAGAATCATAGATGTTCTTGCTACAACCTAAGGTTACTACATTGATTTTATTCTTTTTAAGGGATTTTGTACGCATATTTTTTTGAATGGATGGCAAAAATACAACACCCTGTTGCAATTGGTCGATTTTAATGCATAATTCTTTAAAGACCGCGTTAAACCAATAAAGGACCACATCGTCCTACAAGAAAAAGTAAGTTCATGAAACCGCTGTTCATTTTAATAATTTGGAGTTTGATTTTCGTTGGGTGCTCAACTACTGCTGATGAAGCCCCTGTAATTCAACAAGAAGAAACACCGATAGTCGCAAATCTCTATTTTCCACCAAGCCAATCGGCGGAATGGGCGACCATAACTACTTCAGAACTTGGTTGGAACACTGAAAATGAACAAGAATTGCGCACCTTTTTGGAAAACAACGGCACAAAAGCGTTCATTATCTTAAAAGACGGAAGAATTGCCGTAGAATGGTACTTGAATGAACACACCCAAAATACGAGTTGGTATTGGGCCTCTGCCGGAAAAACCTTGACGGCATTTACGGTCGGCCTGGCACAGGAAAATGGTTTTTTGAATAGCGATGACAAAACCTCAGGTTATCTCGAAACAGGATGGACGGCACTGGAAGCGGATAAGGAGGCCCTAATAACGGTCAAACATCAATTGACGATGACCACGGGGTTAAACGATCAACAATTTGATTGTATTACACCTGAATGCCTAACATACGTAGCCGATGCGGGCAGCAGATGGGCCTATCACAATGGGCCCTATACCTTGTTACAAAAGGTAGTCGCCAATGCCACTGAAACGGAATGGTCAGACTATTTCAATCAAAGTCTTCGGGATAAAATTGGAATGGATGGTTTTTGGTTCTCAACAGATGACCTAAATAATGTTTACTTCAGTTCCGCAAGAAGTATGGCGCGTTTCGGACTTTTAAATCTAAATAATGGTGTCTGGGACGGAGAAACCATTTTGGCCGATACCGAATATTTAAACTCCATGAAAAGTACTTCGCAAAATCTAAACCGGGCCTATGGATATTTATGGTGGTTGAACGGAAAGTCAAGTTACCGTGCACCCGCTTCACAGTTGGAATTTAGCGGGCCATTAGTCGAAAACGCACCTTCGGATATGTATGGTGGTCTCGGAAAAAATGACCAAAAGCTTTATGTGGTGCCCAGCAAAGGATTGGTGGTCATCAGGATGGGGGAAGACTCAGGCGAAGACCTACTTGGGCCTTCAAGTTTTGACAATGAATTGTGGGGAAAAATCAACGAATTTATCAATTGATTTGGCACTGTTATTTGGAATAACCTCTGTCTATAGGAACTTAGGCTCGACTTTTCATCTTGCTAAAGCCACTCGACATTAGTTCCCCTTACCCGTTACCAACGCGCCCCACTTCTTAATATTAATTGTATTCATTCGCACAAATTCGTCCTTTTCAAGCTTAGTGGCAATCCGAAGCGACTCCTTGGCGGAGGTAATGGCAGCCTTATAATCGCCTAACTCCGCTTCAATCAAACTTTTTACGCGATGAAAGTAATAGGTATCCCCGCCTAATTCAAGCGCTTTGTTCAAGTACCCCAAAGCCGTTTTAAAATCAGTACCCTGTTCTTGAAGGTAACGGGCGGCCTCATAATAGGTTTGTGCAGTTGGGTTTTCGTTGAGCTGCTTTGCAATTTCCAATTGCATTTGGCCATGGGTATCTACTAGAATGGGGATGGAAACCATCGTATCTGCCCAAATCAAGTTCAGATTGGCCGCATTGTGGGTGATGAAATCGAAGTTTACTAAAAAATTTTCTTGGTGATATGGTATGCTTTTGGGTGCTACCTTAATTCGAAACAAATCTTCATTCGAATCGTAATTTTTACGACCATCACCCCAATGTTGCGTGTTGGTATGAAAGGTAATCTGCCACTCTTCTTTTTCAGGAAATGCGTATAGCGCATACGTACCTTTTGGTAAATTATGACCTAGAACGGTCATGTCGGTATCCACGGTGATTTTAGTACTTTCATTTGCACCAACCCGCCATATGCGCCCATAGGGCACCAATCCGCCAAAAATCGTACGCCCTCTTGCCGCTGGTCGTGAGTACGCCACACTGATTTTGGACAAACCAATTTCTTGTTCTACTCGCGAAAACGGACTCGCTTTAGGGTGGGTGATTTGTGAGCATACTATTAGAGCATCGAGAAGAATTAAAAAGAACAGCGCCTGTTTTACTATTGGGGACATCTTAAAGCTTAAAAAACGAATCCACAAACTCATACTTATTAAAGACCTGTAGGTCATCAATACCTTCCCCAACACCAATATATTTGACCGGAATTTGAAATTGATCTGAAATGCCAATGACGACACCGCCTTTTGCGGTTCCATCCAATTTTGTGACGGCCAATGAAGTTACTTCCGTAGCTTTTGTGAACTGTTTGGCCTGTTCAAAGGCATTTTGGCCTGTAGAACCATCCAAAACCAATAAAACATCATGTGGTGCGTCTGGCACCACTTTTTGCATCACCCGTTTCACCTTTGAAAGTTCGTTCATTAGATTTACTTTATTATGCAATCGGCCCGCAGTATCGATCAAGACCACATCTGCATTTTCGGCGACAGCTGAATTCAATGTATCAAAAGCAACCGAAGCGGGGTCACTACCCATTTTCTGTTTAATGATGGGGACGTCAACACGCGCTGCCCATACCTGTAATTGGTCAATGGCAGCGGCCCTAAACGTATCACCAGCGCCCAATACCACTTTCAGACCTTGATTTTTGAATTGCTTCGCCAATTTACCAATGGTCGTCGTCTTACCTACGCCATTAACGCCTACGACCATAATGACGTAGGGTTTCTTGTCAGAAGGAATGGAAAATTCTTTTTCTTCACCCACATGGGTCTCAGAGAGCAACCCTGCAATTTCCTCACGAAGGATTTGGTTCAACTCATCGGTACCTAAATACTTATCTTTTGATACCCTAGCCTCAATTCGGTCGATAATTTTCAGGGTGGTATCCACTCCCACATCAGAAGTGACCAACACCTCCTCTAAGTTATCAAGTACTTCATCATCGACTTTTGATTTACCGGCAACGGCTTTGCCGAGTTTACCAAAAAAACTGTTTTTAGACTTTTCCAAGCCTTTATCCAACGTTTCTTTCTTCTCTTTTGAGAATATATTTTTGAAGAGCCCCATACGCATTCTTAGTTGTAAATCAAAGATAGGAAAGTAAGGGGAGTTTTGTTAAAGTTCGTTTCGCATTTACAGTCTTAATGAGATTGAAAGGTCAACAGTTTCTAGTAAGGGCTTCGACTGCGCTCAGCCTGACAAATTAGAAAACCTGGCAGATTAGAAAACAGGTAGAAACAAAAAAAACCGCTTAAAAGCGGCTTTTTATATGGTGTTCTCGTAAAAGGTTATCGCTTCGACAACCAATCATTTACCAATTCTGGTGACATGACGGATTCCACAAACGTGTAAGCACCCGTTTTAGGTGATTTTACCATTTTGATCGCTTTTGTCAATCTTTTCGAACTTCCTTGTAAAGTTGCTACGGTTTTCTTTGCCATGACTAAATCTTATTTGATTTCTTTATGAACGGTCATACGCTTTAAAATAGGATTGAATTTTTTGATCTCCAATCTATCTGGCGTGTTCTTCTTGTTTTTTGTGGTAATGTAACGCGATGTGCCGGGCTTACCTGACTCTTTATGCTCGGTACATTCCAATATAACTTGTATTCTGTTGCCTTTTTTTGCCATTTTCTAATGCTTTTACTTCACCAAACCTTTGGCCCTTGCTTCTTTCAACACAGCAGAGATACCTTTTTTGTTGATAATTTTAATTCCTTTAGAAGAAACATTAAGGGTAACCCACTTGTCTTCTTCCGGGATGTAGAATTTCTTTTTTGAAATATTAACGTCAAACCTTCTCTTTGTTTTATTGATAGAGAAAGAAACGTTGTTACCAAACATCACCTTTTTTCCTGTAACTTCACAAACTTTGGACATCTCCCTTACTTTAGCGTGATTTTATTGAGGGTGCAAATTTAGGTATTTCTCTCAGACACACAAAATTCAGAACTAAAAATTTACTATTTCTTTTTGAAGTAACTCAAAAGCCTTATTCACCGACTTTTGTACAATACGTTCCCTATGATTTCCCATGGTGAATTTTTTGGCAAAAGTGTGTTTGGGGGTGCTAATAGCTATAAATACCGTTCCAACGGGCTCCTCTGAATCCCCTTTGGTAGGGCCTGCATTACCGGTCGTAGCAATGGCAAAATCGCTTTGCAACATTTGCCTCACATTTGTTGCCATGGCCATGGCAACTTGTTCACTAACCACGGAATGCTCCTCAACGAGTTTTTTCGGCACCCCAAGCACCTCTATTTTGGTCTCGGTGGCATAACTGACGACACTACCTTTAAAATAGTTCGATGCACCGGGTATTGCCGTTAGGTACTGCGAAATTTTACCACCTGTGAAGCTTTCGGCAGTTGATAAGGTTAGCCCCCTTTCAGTCAATACCCTTCCAATCACCTCTTCTAGGCTACCCTCTTCTTCTTCCCCATATATGATATCCCCAATGAGCGGATACAACTTTTCAGCTTCCGTTTCAACTAAACGTTGAAGCCGTTCCTTATCCTGTCCCTTAGCTGATAGACGTAATCGCACCCTTCCTAGACTGGGCAGATAGGCTAATTTTATTTCAGGGGGAAGGTTGTTTTCCCAATCTTCGATGTTATTTGCAATCGCACTTTCGCCCAAGCCATAGGTCAATAAGGTCTTATGAATGATATACGGTCGTTTATAAGAACTTATGATCTTGGGTACTACGGCGTCGCGAATCAAGTTTTTCATCTCAAAAGGCACACCTGGCAAAGCGATGAACGAAGTCCCGTTCCTTTCCATCCATAAACCTGGGGCCGTACCGAAATTATTTTTCAATACATCCGCTTTCTTGGGTACGAGGGCCTGAAGACGATTCAAATCGGATATTGGTGTTGAAATGTATTTCTCAAAAAGCATCTCTATGTGTTGCAGCACTACTTCATCCTGCTCCATTTCGTCTTCAAAAAATTCACATAGGGTATGCTTGGTTATATCGTCGTTAGTAGGGCCCAACCCACCTGTTAATATGACCACTTGTGATCTTTTACTGGCCTCATGCAAAGCATCGAGAATATGTCCTCGGCTATCTTGAACAGAGGTTATCTGATATACCGAAACTCCGATTTTGTTCAACTCCTTGGCTATAAATGCGGAATTGGAGTCGACGATTTGACCGATGAGTATCTCATCGCCGATGGTAATGATTTCTGCTTGCATATAATATGGAATACAATTTAGGGTCGCACGTAAACGGATTACTGCGTCTTTTCAAAAATACGGAATCTTAATGGCGAATGCCGCGTGTTATAACTGGAAGTCTTTATGAAGTTCGGCCACGACTTGTTCGATATCTTTTTTCAAAAGTGGAAACTTGGTTTCTATCTCATCAAAACCTCCCTCGGCCTTACCTAAGGTTTCAATGGCCAAGGCGTTTGCCCTTGTTTGCTCCATACCCAATAAATCTACATTGGGCTTGATTTTATGGGCCAACTTATACGTTTGTTCGTAATCCTTATTCGCAATGGCCTCTTCTAAAGACAGTAAATCGGCGGGAACTTCCTCTAAAAAAACGGAAACGACGGAAACGATAAAATCTTCATCACCTTCTGCCATTTCATTTATTTTATCTAAACTGTAAATCATTATCGTATATGGATTGCAAAGAATTCTTCTCCTTCAATTCTTCCTTGAAGGTAGTCATTTGTCGCTACTTTTCCAACACCTGCAGGTGTACCCGTAAACAGAATATCACCCTTTTTAAGCATAAAATAGGTGGAAACGTATGAAATCAACTCATCTATCTTCCACAGCATCAGGCCTGTATCGCCTTTTTGTGCGATTTCCCCATTTTTTAACAATGAAAACCCCAGTTTGTCTAAATTTTCGTACTTATTTTTGGTTATCCACTTACCTATCACCGCAGCTCCGTCAAATCCTTTGGCCTTCTCCCAAGGCAATCCTTTTGCTTTTAATTGCGATTGAACATCACGCGCCGTAAAATCGATTCCCAAGCCAATTTCATCATAGTACTTGTGTGCAAACTCCTTCGAGATGTGCTTACCTACTTTCTTGATCTTTACGAGCACCTCAACTTCGTAATGTATCTCTTTCGAAAATCCCGGAATGTAAAAATCCTGCTCTTTGGGAAGCACGGCAGAATCGGGTTTGATGAATACAACAGGTTCTGTTGGGCGTTCATTCTCAAGCTCATCAATATGAGCCGCATAGTTTCTACCGATACAGATCAACTTCATGAAAAGGATATTATGGGTTATAAAAGTTTATTGTTCAATTTGCTAAGTTTCAATTGTGTCAACACCTTTTTGGTATATAATGGAAAGTCCGCATTAAGGATCCAACCAAAATAACCGGGCTCCTTCTCCATCACTTCATCGACCGTTTTACCTTTATGCTTGCCAAAGGCAAAAATGGGTTCCTCATTTTCATTCACCCCAATAAAGCCCGCAAAATCGAGGGATTGCTTTCTAGTCGTGAACTCTGATAGCTTCTTTACGTTATTTTCAAGCTCTGGGTATCGATCCAATTGAGCCAAGAGTACTTCGTAAGTTGCCAAGGTATCCGCTTCGGCACTATGGGCATCATCCAGGTTTTTATCACAATAAAATTGATAGGCCGCCCCTAGGGTACGCTTTTCCATTTTATGGAATATGGTCTGTACATCAATAGAAACCATATGCTTCATATCAAAATCAATCCCAGCCCTCAACATTTCTTCTGCCAAAAGGGGAATATCGAACCTATCAGAGTTGAAACCACCCAAATCGCTGTCTTTGATCATTTTATAGACCTCTTTTGAGAGCTGTTTAAAAGTAGGCTCATTTGCTACCTTTTCGTTAGAGATACCGTGTACGGCGATAACCTGTGCCGGTATTTCCATTTCTGGGTTTACCAACCATGTCTTACTCTCTTTATTTCCGTTGGGATGGATCTTCAAGATGGATATTTCGACGATGCGGTCTTTGGCAACATTGGTACCTGTTGTTTCCAAATCGAAGAAGCAAATCGGTTTTGTAAGTTTAAGCTGCATATATATCTTATTTTTTAAACGAGAATAACCAAGGTAAGAGCTCCGGTTCAGAAAATGCGTTCTCCCAACTGTTATGCCCTACTCCAGGATAAAGTGAATAATGTATATCGGCATTGACCGCCTTGAGAGCATTGACCATAGCTGTCGAATATTTTGGGGGTACCACTTTATCATCGGCACCGTGGAACACCCACCACTTTACATTTTTAATTCGATTGGCGATTGCCGTATTCGCACCACCACAGATGGGAAATGCCGCTGCAAATAATTTAGGATTTCTTCTGACTATTTCAAAAGTACCAAAGCCCCCCATGGAAAGGCCACCTACATACATTTTCCGCTTATTGATGGCATAGGTCTTTTTTAAGTATTTCAAAAGTCCTTCCAACAACAACATATCTTTGGTAGGTTCAGCTTTTTCATAAAAAACAAATTCACGTCCATTTCCTTGGTTATTGACACTGATTGAGGCCCAACTACTGTTTGCTGAGCATTGCGGAAAAACGACTATGGCTCTGTACATATCCCTATTTTTCAAAAACAGGTCGGATCCGTGTACAAGTTGAATCTCATTATCATTACCCCTTTCCCCAGAACCATGCAATACAAGTATCAGGGGATACTTTTTATGGGTGTCATAATCTTCAGGGAACAATATTCGATAAGGCATGGTCGCACTGTTCATCTCAAACACTTCCTTTTTGAACAAAGGGGTTTCTTGTGCATTTAGTGGTACAAACAGCAGCCACGACGTTATAACGACAAAGGTGATCGGTTTCATTGATTGACGAATTAAAACGTCCCCTAAATTAGAAAAGTCTGGGCTATTGTGCAGTGTAAAAACCTATATTTCCCTATTTACATCCCATCCTTCAAGATAATCAGCGACTGTTTTCACGAACATACCGCCTAAAGCTCCATTGACCACCCTATGGTCATAGCTATGTGATAAGAACATTTTACTGCGGATACCAATAAAATCACCTTCTGGTGTTTCGATTACCGATGGCATTTTACGAATGGCCCCCAAAGCCAAAATTCCTACCTGGGGCTGATTGATAATCGGTGTACCGAACACACTGCCAAAAGTACCAACGTTGGTTACCGTGTAGGTGCCACCTTTGATCTCGTCAGGTTTTAGTGCATTGTTACGTGCACGACTTGCTAAATCATTTACGGTTTTGGCCATTCCGACCAAATTAAGTTGGTCAGCATTCTTAATTACGGGAACGATCAGGTTTCCATCTGGTAGGGCAGCTGCCATTCCGATATTGATATTCTTCTTTTTGATCACCTGGTCACCATCCAACGAAATGTTTACCATTGGATGCTTTTTGAGGGCAACTGCGACCGCTTCCATAAAGATTGGTGTGAAAGTCAACTTTTCACCCTCCCTTTCTTCAAATACTTTTTTGGTTTTATTCCTCCAGTTGACCACATTGGTGACATCGACTTCGATAAAACTTTGAACATGGGCAGAGGTAGAAATACTTTCCGCCATATGATGGGCGATTAATTTACCCATTCTTGATAGTGGAATAATCTCATCGCCATCCGCAACATTGGCATTACTCGGTTTCGAAATGGTCTTTTCGGCCTCGATATTGGGTTCTTCTTTTTCCGAAACTTCTTTTATCGGTTCGGCAATCCCTGGCTTTTCAGGCTCAGGGGCATCATTTACCCCTCTCTTTCTATACGCTACAAAAGCTAAAATATCATTCTTCGTTACGCGCCCCTCTTTTCCCGTTCCCGCTATGGTATCAAGTTCGGCAACTGAAATACCTTCTTGTTTTGCAATATTCTTGACCAATGGGGAATAAAACCGTTCTGAACCTGAAACATTTTGAACAGGCACGGCAACAGCTTCCTCAGCTTTGACAAGTTGTTCTTCCAATTGCACTATCGATTGCTCAACTTGTTTTTCGGTCTTAAGTGGATTTACGGCTGATACTGAACCATCTTTTTCTATCCCTGCCGCAGTTTCAATGACCGCAACCACCTCACCTACTTTTATGATATCATCAACATCAAACCTTTTCTCGATAAGTTTACCTTCAACTTCACTAGGCACTTCAGAATCTACCTTATCGGTCGCTATTTCAAAAACAGCTTCGTCCATTTCAATGGTGTCACCTACTTCTTTTAGCCAAGTGGTCAGTGTTGCCTCGGCCACACTCTCTCCCATTTGCGGTAATTTCAATTCGAATTTTGACATATTCTTAATTAATGTATCGATTACGGCTTATATTTTGCAAAAATAATACAAAAAAGACCTTATTCTTAGTTTTAACGCATTTTAATCGCTTCAATTGGCTTTCATTGAATTTTCAAAAGGTACTCGATTTAAAATGCTTCGACCCAAGGTCACTTCATCGGCATACTCTAACTCATCCCCTACCGAGATTCCCCTGGCTATCGTTGAAGTAGCAACTTCGTAACCTTCCAATTGTTTGTAAATATAAAAATTGGTGGTATCGCCCTCCATGGTGGAACTCAACGCAAAAATCAACTCTTTTACCTCTCCCTGCTTCACTTTATTAAGCAATTGCACAATATTCAGGTCTTGCGGACCAATACCTTCCATTGGCGAGATCTTTCCACCTAAAACATGGTAAAGGCCTTGGTACTGCGAGGTGTTTTCGATAGCCATTACATCCCTAATATCTTCCACCACACAAACCAGACTCCTATCCCTTTTGGGATTGGCGCAGATTTCACAGATTTCAGTATCCGAGATATTTTGGCACGATTTACAAAAATTTACTTCGGTACGTAAACGCAACAAAGCCTCTGATAAATGTATGGTCTGTGATTCTGACTGCTTCAAAAGGTGAAGGGCCAGACGCAAAGCCGTACGTTGCCCTATACCTGGCAGTTGCGAGATTTCATTAACTGCGTTGCCCAAAAGTTTTGACGAATACTCCATTTTGTAAAATTACAATTTATAAAAACCATACTAAATAATAATCCCTAGACAATGGATGAGGTCAATAAGCCGGTATCCATCGCCGTAGAAACAATCTTTTCGTATTTTGCGGCATAAAATCGCCGTATGTCCTCGACACAAATTCTAATCCTGATAGGGGCCTATTTCTTACTGTTGCTACTTATTTCATATTTTACCGGAAAAAATGACTCCAATACGGATTTTTTCAAAGCCGGAAAACAGTCACCATGGTACTTGGTGGCCTTTGGCATGGTCGGGGCCTCTCTATCTGGTGTGACCTTCATTTCGGTTCCTGGTTGGGTGGAAGCTTCCAAGTTCGGTTATTTTCAGGTGGTCTTAGGTTATTTGGTGGGCTATTTCGTCGTTGCTTTTTTACTGCTTCCTATTTATTACAAGCTAAATCTTACTTCGATATACGAATACCTTTTGAATCGTTTTGGTGCCGTAAGCCACAAAACAGGGGCATTTTTCTTTTTTGTATCACGGGTTTTGGGTGCTGCCTTTAGGCTCTATCTCGTAGCCATCGTGCTACAACAATTTGTGTTTGACGATTTCGGAATCCCATTTGAAATTACGGTCGTCATATCCATTTTATTGATTTGGATATACACCAATCGCGGCGGAATCAAAACCATCGTATGGACAGATACGCTACAAACTACCTTTATGGTCGCAGCAGTAGTTTTGTCAATTATTTTCATAACTAAAGAACTTGATTGGAGTTTTGGTGGGTTTTTAGCCTCAGATGAATTGAAAAACTACAATCGCATTCTTTTTACCGATGATATCTTGGCCCGAAATCATTTTATCAAATCTTTCTTGGGCGGTATGTTCGTGACGATATGCATGACCGGACTAGATCAGGATATGATGCAAAAAAACCTAACATGTAAAACACTGAAGGATGCGCAAAAAAACATGGTGTCATTTAGTTTCGTTCTTGTTGGGGTAACCTTTCTTTTTATGTTATTGGGCGCATTACTCTTCATTTATTCAAACCAAAATGATATCGCGATACCTTTGATGGACGGTAAGCCCAAAACGGATCTGTTGTTTCCTGAGATTGCGTTGAACAGTGGATTGGGCCTTACACTTTCCATTACTTTTATGCTTGGTTTGATAGCAGCTGCCTACAGCAGTGCCGATAGTGCGCTGACCTCATTGACCACCTCTTTTTGTGTCGATTTCTTAAATTTAGAAAAGCAACCCACTACAGAACAAAAAAAAACTAGAAAACGAACCCATATCGTCATGAGCCTTGTGCTTATTTTGGTCATCATAATTTTCAAGTATATCTTGAGCAGCAATATCATCGATAGTTTACTAACCGTTGCGGGGTATACTTATGGGCCTTTATTAGGGCTGTTCGCTTTCGGAATATTCACTAAACACGAAATTAACGACAAATGGGTATGGTTGGTTGCGGTATTGGCCGTGGTTCTAATCGCTATTTTAGGGAGTTTAAAACCTGAATACCTGTTTGGCTATGAACTCGGGTACGAATTATTACCCTTAAACGGGCTGTTGACATTTTTTGGATTGTGGTGTATTCGCAGAACGCCCACGGCGCATTGATTACTTTTTCTTTATACCTTGAACTATGAAAAATATATATATTCCCTTTTTTCTTTTTTTGGCCACTGTGGTGGCATCCCAAGAAATCGTGACACTACCGAACGAAAGTATAGACGGTGTCTCTTGGAAGAATCCAGAAAAAGAATACTATTCCGATATTTGGAAAACCCAGGTGGTCACCAACGTTTCTGAACCAACGATGCAAGTATTTCGACCATCGGCGGAAAATAATACGGGCACAGCGGTAATTGTTGCCCCTGGCGGCGGGCTTTTCGCACATAGTATCAACAGTGAGGGAAATGATGTGGCCAAATGGCTGATTGAAAAAGGCATCACGGCTTTCGTATTAAAATACAGATTGGTTCCGACGGGTGAAGATGGGGTAGCCGATATTTCGCAACTCGCAGAGACCAATCCGCAAAAAATAGGTGAGCGAGTTGCCACGGTATTGCCCCACTCCATTCAAGATGGGTTGAACGCCATACTTCATGTGCGTGAAAATGCACAGATGTACGCCATAGATCCAAATAAAATTGGTTTTATGGGTTTCTCAGCAGGTGGTGCCGTCACTATGGGGGTAGCCTACAATTATAAAAAAACCTCTCGCCCGGATTTTCTGGTACCCGTTTATCCTTGGACGGATGTCATGCCCATTCAAAAACCGAAAATTGATTCGCCCCCAATGCTCATTGTATGCGCCAGTGATGATCCGTTAGGGCTTGCCAAAGGAAGTGTCGAGTTATACACTTCAATGCTAGGGGCCAACAAATCCATTGGCCTTCACATGTATTCAAAAGGAGGTCATGGCTTTGGAATGCGTAAGAATGGGTTACCATCCGATTCATGGATTTCCCGTTTTTATGATTGGGCATTAGCTGAGGGGTTAACACAAAAAAAGACGAAATGAAAAAGCCATTTATCTTCTTTTATCTTCTTCTTTGTACCCAGTTGATAGCCCAACAGGGGTTTCAAAAAGAAGTGGATGCCATTGTCAAACGCAATGATTCCATTTGGGACAGTACCAAAGAGACCATTGTTTTCACAGGGAGTTCAAGTATTCGATTTTGGACAGACATACAAGAACGATTTCCAGACTATCAGATATTGAATTCTGGCTTTGGGGGATCCCAAACCAGTGATTTATTGTATTTTCTAGATAAACTGGTGCTGCGGTATAATCCGAAAAAAATATTCATCTATGAAGGGGACAATGATGTTCATGCCCGAAAAAGAAGAAAAAAAATCATTGCGGACATGAACGAGGTAGTACAGCAAATTAAGGGTAGGTTTCCTGAAACGCAAATTGTACTTATTTCTGCAAAACCAAGCCTTTCGAGATGGAGGTTAAGGGGTAAATACAGACGTTTAAATAAAAGTTTCGCAACCATAGCGTTACAAAGTGAACGTATTGATTATGTCAACGTATGGGATATCATGCTCAAGGGAAGAAAGGTCAGAAAGGATATCTTTATTGAAGATGGGCTACATATGAATAGCTTGGGCTACGATTTGTGGTACGAGAGCATAAAACCATTTTTACCATAAACCCATTGAACTCGTTTAAACTTTTTGAATTGCAACGAACCTGTCTCGCCGGCAGGCGGGAATCAGAAATTTTTTACCCGTTCGAAGACTTTTTTGAGCTGTATAGCAGTGCTACGGAATGAAAAAGACAAAAGTGGAGGAAAAATGGCGATTTTTTAGCCAATTGAAAAAGTTTAAACGAATTCATTATCAATACTATCTAATTTTGAAAAAATAGTACGGATAATTTTATAGCAATCCCTTGTATCTTTGAAAAGCTCTAGGGTTTTGATAAAATAAATACCAACGTTATGAGAAAATCCATCGTATTGAAAAGTGCAATGTTGTTAGTCGGTTTAGTATTCTTTTTGTCATGTGGTACCGACAAGAAAAAAATAGACTATCCCAAAACAGATCTCACTACAAGCGCACTGATTCCTAAACCCTTAAAAATGATTGCCACTAATTCGGCTTTTGGATTGGATAGTAAGACCGTGATTTATACGGACCAGAACAATAACGGTTTTCAAGAGGTCGGAGACTTTTTAGCCAACAAAATAAAAACCCGTTTAAACCTTGAAATCCCCGTAAACAATACCGCAGATGTAAGCGTTGAACGTATCATCTATATCCATCAAACCGACACCTTGGAATCCGATGCACCAGAGGCCTATCAACTGTACATCAAAAGCGACTCCATCCTATTGAATGCAAATACTGCTGCTGGTGCCTTTAGGGGCATTCAGACCTTGCGTCAGTTAATTCCGGAACAATCCAACGATACACTTTCAGAACAACCAATGTGGCTAATTCCGACAGGAAAGATAGATGATGCCCCCAACTTTGAATATCGCGGGGCCATGCTCGATGTAGCCCGTCATTTCTTTACCGTGGAAGAGGTTAAAAAATACATAGATATTTTGGCCTATTACAAATACAATGCCTTTCATATGCACTTGACCGACGATCAAGGCTGGCGCATTGAAATCAAATCTTGGCCAAAATTGACCGAAATCGGAGGTCAAACCGAAGTTGGGGGCGGTGCTGGTGGCTTTTACACCCAAGAAGAATTCAAAGACTTGGTGGCTTACGCCGCACAAAGGCATATTCAGATCATTCCTGAAGTAGACATGCCAGGCCATACCAATGCGGCCTCATTTAGCTACCCAATCTTAAATGGTAATGGCAAGACCCTTGAAGCATATACGGGCACTCATGTAGGTTTTAGCACATTTGATAGTCGAAAAGATACGGTGTATTCGTTTTTGGATGATGTTATTCGTGAAATTGCGGCGATATCACCAAGCCCCTATTTTCATATCGGAGGTGATGAAAGTCATGCCACTAAAAAAAGTGACTACATCCATTTTGTGGAAAAGGTTGAAAAACTCGTTCAAAAACATGGAAAAATTATGGTGGGTTGGAACGAGATTGCACAAGCCAAAATAAGCCCTTCGAGTGTCAATCAATTCTGGAACGAACCGCACAATGCCATTAAAGCAGCGGAAAATGGCAATAAAATCATCATGTCACCTGCAAAAAAAGCGTATTTGGATATGCAGTACGATTCCCTTTCAAAACACGGTTTACATTGGGCAGCGTACATTCCTGTAGACGACGCCTACAATTGGGATCCTGAATCTTATGTCGAAGGTCTATCGAAAGCGTCTATTCTGGGACTCGAAGCCCCATTATGGTCAGAAACCATAAGCAATAGTTTTGAACTGGAGTATTTAGCTTTCCCGAGGGCAATCGGATATGCCGAATTAGCCTGGACCCCAGCCGAATTACGTGACTGGAATGACTATAAAAAGCGTTTGGTAGGCCAAGTTGCCTACATGAATTATATGGATATCAATTTTTATAGAACCACATTGGTAAATTGGGAGAAATGATGGTCAGGTAGACCATACCAACTACTCTTCTTCGTCACTGACCTTGGTCTTTTCAGATTTCTTGTCCTCTGAAAAATCAGTTATGCCATTCTCATGGAGAATGTTATACCATTGAATGATTTTTTTGATATCGCTGGGGTAGACCCTATCCTCGTCATAATTTGGAAGTACCTCAAAAAAGTATTCTTCCAACTTTAACTTATCTTCTTTATGACCAATGGATGTCTTTGCCCCTTTTTCCTTCTCTTTTATTTTTTGAAAAACCTCACCAAGGGGCACTTCTTCTTCTAGTGTATAAATGGCAATCTCTGATAGAACACTTACATTGTTTCGCAAACTGACCGTAACCCTTTTACCATCAATTAGCGATTCGCCCACGAACCCCGAACGGGTTTGGGTCAATAGTTTATACAATCCTGGTTTACCCCCTATTGATAAAATTTTGTCCAATGCCATTTTCAACTGAATTTTGTGCGTGCAAATTTATGTTTTTAAGCCAAGAATCAATGGATTAACGTCCTTTTTTAAGATTGGGAAAACGCATTTTATAATCTACATTGATTTTCCCTTTTGAAATCTTGTCCAATCTATTTTTCAAAAGCCTCTTTTTGAGCGAGGAAAGCTTATCGGTAAACAGTACACCCTCTATATGATCATACTCATGCTGAATGACCCGGGCCAAAAGTCCGTCATAGACTTCGGTATGCGTTTTGAACTTATCGTCAGTGTAGGTTATTTTGATGGTATCCTTTCTATTAACATCTTCACGAATGTCGGGAATACTCAAACATCCTTCATTGAATGCCCAATCTTCACCGGTCTCATCTTCGATCTTTGCGTTTATGAACACTTTTTTGAATCCTTTTAATTTATTTTGCTCTTCTGGTGACAACTCTTCGTCATCGGCAAATGGGGTAGCGTCTATTACAAAGAGTCTTATGGGCAATCCTATTTGTGGTGCGGCCAGACCAACTCCACTAGCGTTGTACATCGTGGCCCACATATTTTCAATTAGCTCACTCAACTTTGGATAATCTTTGGCAACATCCCCTGCCTTTTTTCTTAAAACCGGGTCTCCATAAGCTACAATAGGTAAAATCATGTCTTCAATCTTTAAATCTTGTTCTTTTTACAATGCCAAAATTAAGCCAATGCACAATATCAAAATATAAAAAACTCAATTTGAATAATTGTTTTCCGTTCGGAACGAACGCCGGGTTTCCTTTTGGGGTCTCCAATATTTGGATATGACCTTGATTTTGCAAGGCAAAATTTCCGAAAGAAATCTTTGATTTTAAAGACAGACTATGAAAATCCAGGATCATTTCTTTTGTAACAGATTCCCGATCACAAATCATATGTAGCCATTTCTCTTTTAATATGTCAAGCATTCGTGCTTCTACGCATCCACTTTTCGAGCGCTTCTTCTTCGCTTTTATAATGGGTAAAATGAATTTCAATGTCATCCAATACACCGATGGGATACGTTTTAGGCCGCTTTTTGTACTTAGAGGCTTGTATAAAAACCAACTCGCTAGCAAGATAGTAATCGATATCGCGTAGAAACTTCATATAACAGGGCCCATATAAAAACAACCCAACAAAAGGGGTTTGATAAGGTTTCTGAAACCATTGATATACTTGACCCCCCCAGCAATTATTACTGATTATCACAAATTCGTTATGGAGTAATCGTCGTAACTCTTTTTTCTTAAGCCAAGAAGCAATCAATTGTCGAACCTTTTTTCTGATATAGACTTCTATCGTTCTGATACGATCAATGTTTTTTGTTAAGAAATGACTGTAAGATCAATGTAGCGCTGATCTCGTCGACTAGGGCTTTATTTTGACGTTTCTTTTTGTTGAGTCCGCCACTTATCATGCTTTGAATGGCCATTTTTGAGGTAAAACGTTCATCTTGACGTTCTAAAACGAGTTGAGGAAAAAGTTGCTTTAACTTTTTTAAAAATGGTTCGATCAAGGCTTCCGATTCTGATGGCGTACCGTCCATTTGCCTAGGTTCACCGATAACGATACATTCAACATTTTCTGTTGTAATGTAATCTTTTAAGAAAGCAATCAAATTGCTGGTTTGTACGGTTTTCAATCCCGATGCTATAAGTTGAAGTTCGTCGGTTACAGCTACCCCTGTTCTAACTTTTCCAAAATCCAATGCCAAAATTCTTGCCAATACAGAAGTTTTGGCAAAAATAAACCTAAAAATGTTATGCATTTAAATTTGTCATCGAAATTACCTTTGTAGCGGTATATTTGCGCAAAATCAGAAAAATGACAGCGCTTAAAACACTAATTGAAAATGCCTGGGATAATCGTGAACTTCTCAAAGAACCGGAAACACAAAACGCGATTCGTGAAGTTATCAATTTACTTGACAGTGGTGCGTTACGATGTGCCGAGCCCAGTTCAAATGGCTGGCAAATCAATGAGTGGGTGAAAAAAGGGGTCGTACTTTATTTTCCGATCCAAAAAATGGAGACCCTAGAAGCCGGAATTTTTGAATACCATGATAAGATTCCATTAAAGACGGGCTACCAGGCAAAAGGTATTCGAGTCGTTCCCCATGCTGTGGCGCGTCACGGAGCTTATATCTCTTCAGGCACCATACTAATGCCCAGTTATGTCAATATTGGTGCTTATGTCGATGAGGGAACCATGGTAGATACTTGGGCCACAGTCGGAAGTTGCGCCCAAATAGGCAAAAATGTCCACCTAAGCGGTGGCGTTGGTATCGGGGGGGTCTTAGAACCCTTACAAGCCGCACCGGTCATCATTGAAGACAATGCATTTATCGGCTCAAGATGTATTGTAGTTGAAGGGGTACGTGTCGAAAAAGAAGCGGTTTTAGGAGCGAATGTGGTACTAACCGCCTCAACCAAAATCATTGATGTTACAGGTCACGAGCCTATTGAACGAAAAGGTATCGTACCATCTGGTTCGGTTGTCATACCAGGAAGCTACACCAAAAATTTCAAGGCTGGCGATTATCAAGTGCCTTGTGCACTGATCATCGGAAAAAGAAAGGAGAGCACCAACAAGAAAACATCATTGAATGATGCCTTGCGGGAATATGACGTTGCGGTTTAATACGCTACATGAAAATAGCTAAAACAAACATCCTTTCATACGTATTTTTGAGTATTCTTTTGGGTTTTGTATTTGTAAGAAATTTATGTGATAAAACAATTTAATCCTTAATTTCTTGTTATACCTTTGTACTGACCAAAAGAATAAACTAAAAAACGCGCTGTATTGACCACCCCAAGGCAAAAAATATCAGCATTGATTATTACCTACAATGAGATAGGGTACATCGAAAGATGTATAGAATCCGTTTCATTTGCAGATGAAATCATTGTGGTAGACTCTTTCAGCACCGATGGAACTTTTCAATTTTTGAGGAATCATTCAAAAGTAAAGGTCATTCAGCACCCTTTTGAGAACTTCACTGCACAAAAATCATTTGCCTTAAAGCAAGCATCACACGATTGGATTTTGTTTATCGATGCAGATGAAATCGTAAATAAAAGTTTACGGGAAGAAATTTTAAAAACCATTCAATCTGAAGATACTGCCGCAGCCTATTGGTTCTATCGCAAGTTTATGTATCAAAATAAACCCTTAGGTTTTAGTGGTTGGCAAACAGATAAGAACCATCGTCTTTTCAGAAAAAGTAAGGCAAGTTTCACCAATGAAAAGATTGTTCATGAAACGCTTCGTATTAATGGTAACTCTCAATGTTTTTCAAACAAATTGACTCATTATTGCTTTAAAAATTATCAGGATTACAAGGCAAAAATGATTCACTACGGCAAGTTGAGGGCACAAGAAGAACTTCTAAAAGGTAAAAAATTCAATTATTTAAAACTAATTATTAAACCCGCCTGGAAATTCTTTTACAACTTTGTTGTTAGATTGGGCTTTTTAGATTTGAGAAAAGGGTTTAACGTGTGTTACCTAAACGCATTAAGTGTCTATACCAGATATGCTGAATTAAGTAATTTAGAACGCTCGAAACAGCCTGCGGTGTACACCAAATTAACGACCCACCGAGAACTGCAACTTGACGAGAAAAGATTGGCTTCTTAAACTTGACCGCCTATTTTTTGAAGAATACTACAACTTCGCATACCCCAATCAACATTTAAACATAAAGCTGTAATATTGAACAATGAAAATCGCGTTGTTTGAAATCAGCACCAGTCATGAAGAATGTATTTATAGTCAAGTCAAATTTTTGACCGACTCTGGCCATTCGGTATCCCTTGTCTTAAATAAGGCACTTGAAAATCAAATAAAGACCTATTCCAACCTATGTGAGCATATTCATTTTATTGACCCTATCAAAGCGGGGGCTTTCAAAAAATTAAAACAGCAGTGGAAATTAGCGGATATTCTAAGAGCCCATGAAGTCGTTGTTTTCAATACGGCAAGTTCTAGCAAAACAGTACGCAATTTGGCATTGCTCTTAAAACCCTTTAAGGTTACTTGTATTGGTATACTTCACAATGGCAGAAAACTAAATTCCAGTTTCACCCAACGTATAATTTCCTTAAAAATCAAAAAATACCTTGTGCTCAGTGATCAAATCGCTAAAGAGGTCAAACAAAAAAGAGGGTTTCAAGTCGATAGTTTTTATCCCATTTTTTTTCCTGGCTTCGCAAAAGTTGATTTACAAAAGAAATCAGGGATATGGATTGGGATTCCCGGCAGAATTGATTGGAAAAGAAGGGATTATACCCTGTTGATAGATGCCATGAAGGCGATACCAGATTTAACCAACATCAAATTTTTGCTACTGGGAAGATTGGATGACAAATCTTCTGAAGGTCAAAAATTATGGCACCTCATCCAAATAAATAATCTTGAAGATCATTTTATCGTTTTTGACGGGTTTATTGCCAATGAGGACTTTCACACCTATTTAAAATGTTGCGATTACATCATGCCCCTTCTTTCAGAAAATGAAGATTATCTGCGCTACAAAATCTCAGGAAGTTTCAACATTGCTTATGCCTATAAAAAACCATTGATCTGTAACGGTTATTTCAAAACCTTGCCAGATCTTCAAGAAAACGGTTATTTTTTCGATGCTAACCGGTTGCCAACATTGATATCAAATATTCACCGGAACGTTCTTAGCAATAAAAATGCATATACCAGCACAAAATGGGCATATACCTATCAAAAGAACAAGTACGTAAATTTTGTAACCAATAATTAGGCAAAGAGTTGATAAAAGCAATATCAAACTATAAGAAATAATATGTAGTTTTATCACCATGAGAATCGGCTACGACGCAAAACGGATTTTTCACAACAACACGGGACTTGGAAATTACGGACGTGACATTGTTAGAATCTTAAACACGCAGTCTTTAGTAGAACACTTTTTCTTGTTCAACACCAAAAAATCACATTACGAAGAACAAATACCTCTAGAAAAAGCCACCATAGTATATCCTAAGGGCTGGTTCTGGAAAACGTTTCCTTCGCTATGGCGCTTAATTGGGCAATGGAAACAGATAAACTCTTCAAACGTAGATTGGTACCACGGGCTTTCTGGTGAAATACCCATACAACTCAAAAAAAACTACGTGCCGAAAATTGTCACCATCCATGATTTAATTTTTTTAAGTCATCCTAAATATTACAATTTTTTCGATCGTATCATATACAAACTAAAATTTCAATATGCGGTAAGTGTCGCAGATCATATTATTGCGATAAGCGAACAGACCAAAGCGGACATCATCAAATTCTTGAATGTTGATGCCAAAAAAATCACCGTGATACATCAAGGTTGTAACAAGGCTTTTAAGCAAGAATACAATGAGGTCGAAAAAAGAGCGATTCAAAAAAAATTTCAACTGCCAGAACACTATGTGCTCAATGTTGGAACGATACAAGAACGCAAAAATGCCTTGTCATTGGTGAAAGCAATACACAGAACAACTTTTCATCTGGTTCTGGTTGGTCAAGAAAAAAGCTATGCGAGAAAAATACACGACTATATCGCTGAAAATAACCTGAAACATCAAGTAAGCTTTATTAAAAACATCAGTTCAACAGAGCTAGCTATACTTTACCAAAATGCCACGGTTTTCTGCTATCCTTCTTTTTGTGAGGGTTTCGGAATCCCAATTATTGAGGCTTTGTACAGTAAGCTACCCGTAATCACGACACAGAACGGATGTTTTCCTGAAGCTGCCGGACCAGACGCCATCTACATTGACCCAAACGATATCGATCAGATTAGGGTGGAAATCACCAAACTTTTTGAAAATCAAGGGATGCGTGACGAAATGGCTGAGAAAGGATACCGGTATGTTCAAAGATTTTCCGATGAAAATGTGGCGAACAACTTACTTCAACTTTATAAATCCATAGCTTAAATGGGGCAGATTTGTTTCTTTAACACTGCCAAAGCTTGGGGCGGTGGAGAAAAATGGCACTTTGAAATAAGCAACTATCTCTATGAAAAGGGACATGATGTTTTTGTAATCGCACATAAGGAAAGTGAGCTTTTAAAACGTCTTATGAAAGCGGAAATACCATGTAAAGGTATCGCTATAAGCAACCTTAGTTTTTTGAATCCTTTCAAGTATTTCAATCTGATTTCCTTTTTCAGAAAATCCAATATTGATACCATAGTAATGAATCTTTCCCGCGATGTTAAAATTGCAGGGCCTTCGGCCCAAAAATCTGGGGTAAAGAGAATTATTTATAGAAGGGGAAGTGCCATTCCCATCAAAAACACACTATTGAACAGGTACTATTTCAAACATATCGTTACCGAAATATTGGCCAATTCGTTTGCTACCAAAAATACCGTTACGCAAAATAATGACACCCTATTTCCAAAAGAAAAAATAACGGTAATTTATAATGGTATACATACCCAGTCTATTACTGATATCGATGTGCGGAAAGAAAACAAGGATTTTACCATTATTAACCTCGGACGATTGGAATATCAAAAAAATCAAAAATTCTTGATTCATTTGGCTGCCCGTCTTAAAGAAAGAAAAATCCCCTTCAAACTTATTATTGGTGGTGAAGGTAGTTTGCGAAAAGAATTGGAAAAACTGATTGTGGAGCTAAATGTTCAGGGCCATGTATCCCTTGAAGGGTTTATTGAGAGACCTTTAGAGTTCATCAACCGTGCCGACGTATTTGTACTGCCCTCATTTTGGGAAGGTTTTGGGTACGTTTTGGCCGAAGCTGCGCTATGTCATAAGCCAATCGTTGCTTTTGATGTAAGCAGTAATCCTGAATTGATTTTAGATGATGCTACGGGGTATTTGGTTGAGGTGAATGATCTCAACACCTTTGCCGACAAGATCATCGATTTATACCAAGATTACGAATTACGAAAAAAGATGGGTGAAAAAGGCTGTGACCATATCAAAACTAATTTCGACAAAGACGTACAGCTAAAAAAAATAGAAGATTATTTGGTATATGGATAAAGCAAAGACAAAAATATCGGCTTTATTGATAACCTTTAATGAAGAGGATAATATCGAAGCTGTATTGGATAACATCAACTTCGCTGATGAAATCATCGTGGTAGATTCTTTTAGTACCGATAATACGGTCACCCTTATCAAAAAACATCCGCATGTAAAATTGATCCAAAGGGAGTTCACCAATTATACCGATCAAAAGAAATTTACCATGGAACAGGCCACACATGATTGGATCTTATTTTTGGATGCCGATGAACGGATTACACCGGGATTGAAAGAGGAGATATTGGAAGTTACCCAGAACGATGCCTCGGCATCCGCTTATTATTTTCTAAGAACCTTTATGTTCAAAAAAGAAATACTGCGTTTTAGTGGATGGCAAAGCGATAAAAATTACCGGCTTTTCAAAAAAGGCAAGGTTCATTTTACCGAAGATCGAATCGTGCATGAAACCTTGGTGGTTGATGGACAATCACTGACCTTAAAAAACAAACTACTCCATTACTCCTTCAAAAACCACCACGATTACAAAGGCAAAATGTTGAAATATGGAAGGATGAAGGCACAGGAAGAATTTCTTAAGGGTAAAAAAGCAAGATGGTATCATTTTATTTTTCGACCGACCTATAAATTCTTAAATCATTATGTAATGAGATTGGGCTTTTTAGATGGTAAAAAGGGTATTACCATTTGCTATCTAAATGCCTTAGGGGTATTGGAACGTTATCGAGAACTCAAACGCCTTCACAATCAAAAAAGCCATTAATGGGCATTTTTAATGAAGAAATCGACCGCTGTATCAATATTTTTGAGAAAGGTGGATTGGTACTTTACCCCACATATGCGACTTGGGCAATCGGTTGCGACGCCACCGATGAACAGGCCATTTCTAAAGTACTCGATCTCAATACAGCGCTTGACAACGAACCCTTGACTTCGTTGGTTGCAAGTCAGGCGATGTTAGAGCGATATGTAACATCACTGCCCGAAGTGGCTTATGATATCTTGGATTTTTCTGAAAAATCGGTAACCCTCATACTCGACAATCCGAAAGGAATCGCTGCAAATCTCATCAATAATAATACTGCTCCGTTCAGTGTGGCCAGAACCAAATTCTGTCAATACCTTATCAATAAATATAAAAAACCGTTGGTTGCCAAAAGTATATCCATTCGCACGCCAACTACACACAAAAAATTCCAACCAATTCCATCCCAAATTTCACAAAGCGTCGACTATGTGGTAAATTTGCAACCTGAAAAAGAAAACACTTCACTTTCGTCAATTATCAAATTAGGAAATGACGGAACGGTGAAAGTAATTCGTGAATAACAAACAAAATGTTCTTTTTGAATGGATAACCAAAAAGCATTGGAAAACCCGATTTTCAAGATGATTGGCTCATGTGCAGATGACCTGGGTTTAAATACTTATGTTATCGGTGGGTTTGTTAGGGACTTTTTACTGAACCGTGAAGCACCTACCGATATCGACATCGTGACCATCGGCAGTGGTATCGAACTTGCAAAAAAAGTTGCAAATCGGCTAAAAGGAAATCCAAAAGTTACCGTGTTTAAAAACTTCGGTACCGCTATGCTTAAACATGAAGGGCTTGAATTGGAATTTGTTGGTGCCAGAAAAGAAAGCTATCAGAGGGACAGTCGAAAACCGATTGTCGAAAATGGCACCCTTGAAGATGATCAGAACAGAAGGGATTTTACCATTAATGCCATGGCCTTTAGGCTTAACGAAGATGGTTATGGCACCTTAATAGATCCTTTTAATGGTTTGAAAGACCTTCAAAATAAAACTATCAGAACACCTCTTGAACCTGAAGTCACCTATTCTGATGATCCTTTAAGGATGATGCGTGCCGTACGTTTTGCCACCCAGCTGAACTTTGAAATTGAATCAGATTCCCTAAATGCAATCCGCACCAATAAAGAGCGGATCAACATCATATCAAAAGAACGGATTGTTGATGAACTAAATAAAATCATGTTATCTGAAAAACCATCGATTGGGTTTGCTTTGTTGCACAAAATCGAGTTGTTACCAATGATTCTTCCTGAACTTACTGCTTTACAAGGCATTGATGAAGTCGAAGGCCAACGGCATAAAGATAACTTTTGGCATACCCTTGAGGTCGTTGACAATATTTCCAAAAAAACCGATAAGCTTTGGTTGCGGTGGGCGGCCTTATTGCATGATATAGGTAAAGCACCGACGAAGCGGTTCGACAAAAAAATTGGTTGGACCTTTCATGCCCATGAGTTTGTCGGATCAAAAATGGTTTACAAACTATTTAAACGCCTACGCATGCCATTGAATGACAAAATGAAGTTCGTTCAAAAGCTGGTGCTGATGAGCTCACGCCCTATCATACTTTCAGAAGACCATGTGACGGATTCAGCCGTAAGAAGGTTGATTTTTGATGCTGGGGAATATGTTGAAGATTTAATGACCCTTTGTGAGGCTGACATCACGACGAAAAACCCGAAAAAGCAAAAGCGCTATCTCAAAAACTTTCAAGTAGTACGGCGAAAAATCATCGAGGTAGAAGAACGGGATCGTATTCGCAATTTTCAACCACCGGTCTCAGGGGAAGAAATCATGCAGGCATTTGGCTTAAGGCCCTCAAAGGAAATAGGTATAATCAAGGAAACCATTAAAGAAGCTATTCTTGCAGGCGATATCCCCAATGACCATGAAGCGGCTTACAAATTAATGTTGGAAAAAGGAAAGAAAATTGGATTAACGCCCACTGTGAAATGAATAAAAAATTTATCGCCCTTGCGAAAACTACATTGGTATTGGTCTATTTGGTAATCGTGGCAGGTGCCGTAGTTCGTATGACCGGCAGTGGCATGGGATGCCCAGATTGGCCGAAGTGTTTTGGTTATTACATACCGCCTACAAATGTCGAGACGCTACAGTGGCAACCGAACAGAACATTTGAAAAGGGGCAGGTCATTATGATGAATGAAGGTTTACTGGTCGCAAAATCTGATTTCACCACAAACGACGCTTTTGAACCAACCGCATGGGTGGCATACACGAAACATGATTATGCCAAGTTTAACGTCTGGCATACTTGGATCGAATATATCAACCGCCTTTTAGGGGCCCTTGCAGGCCTTGCCACATTGGTTTTAGCATTTTTTTCCCTAAGACTTTGGCAACAGAACAGACTGGTGACCATTTTTTCTTGGCTTGTGGTAGTAGGAATGGCCTTTCAAGCTTGGCTAGGGGCCACAGTGGTCTACTCTGTTTTAGCTCCAGTGCGTATTACACTGCATATGCTTATGGCGCTAGTGATTGTTGCCCTATTGCTTTACATTATTTTTCAAACAGTTCCAGCAAGCACAAGAAAGCCTTCAAAGACAATAGTGGGCCTTTTTATGGCGACCATAGTGTTGACATTGATTCAAATTATATTGGGCACCCAAGTGCGGCAATTCGTTGACGAACAAATAAAGGTTTATGGCGAAACATCAAAAGAACTTTGGTTATTGAACCCAACGGTAAAATTTTATATTCATCGATCGATGTCCATTGTGGTTCTTATATTAAATGGCTATCTATTTCTAACCTTGAGAAAGTCGAAATACGAATTGACCAAGATGAATTGGGTAATGTTGATGCTGGGTTTAGAGATTTTTACAGGTATAGCTATGTATTATTTCGATTTTCCGTTTGCAAGCCAACCTTTGCACCTTGTTTTGGCCAGTATTCTTTTTGGAATTCAATTTTATCTGCTTTTAGAAGTATCCCTACAGAACAAACGGCTTAATTCTTTGTAACTTTACCCCCATTCAATTTTTTTGGAGATGATATATAAAATCAGAATAATTCTTGATGCCGAAGAAGATATTTTTAGGGATTTGGAAATTGAAAATTCCGATTCACTTGAAGAATTCCACAATGCCTTAACACAAGCTTTTGGCTTTATGGGAAATGAAATGGCCTCATTTTACACTTGTGACCAAGAATGGAACCAAGATGAGGAAATTGCGCTTTTTGATATGGGCGAAAACGGTTCAGACGTAAGATTGATGAATGAAACCGTACTTGAGGATGTGCTATCTGAAAAATCCCCGAAAATGATTTACGTTTATGACTTTTTCAATATGTGGACATTCTTTGTCGAACTTGCGGATATTGTTGAAAAAGAGGATGGCAGAACGTACCCAAATGTACTCTTCAGTTTTGGGGAATTACCCGATTCACCGCCAGAAAAAAAGTTCGAATCCAAGCCATCAATAGACTTTGATGATTCCTTCGGCAGCTATGATGATCTTGATTTTGATGAAAATTGGAATTGATTATTCATAAAAAATAGTGCGTAGTGCAAAAATGAGAAACCTCACTTAACCTTAAACCTTTAACCCTTAAACAGAAAATGTTAAACTTATATTCTGCCCAAATAGAAAGTATCTCATTACATCGCGTCGGCAATAAAAATAAAAATGAGGCTGTTTTTCTATCTGCTGAGCCCTTTAGTTTAAATGATGAAATGGCCGGGTTGTTGAAAGAATATTTTTTCAAGCCCTTTCGCGAAAAAGAAGAGAACTACTTTAAGTTTTCTAATGAGGTCGATGTAGAGTTTAATGAAGTATATAAGTCCGTAACGGAAATTTTCAGTGATGCTTCGAAAGCCCATACTGCTTCAAAAACAATCGCGACCCACCTCTATGACCAATCAAATCACCCCCATATCAAAAGTGGGGAAGTCTATGTGGTCCATTTTTCAGACATGGTCATAGATAACAAAAAGACAGATGCGATCGGAATCTTTAAAAGTGAATTGAAACACGACTTTTTGCAGTTTGAAGAGAAACATCAAAATCTTGATATTGTTATACAACAAGGCATCAATGTCAATAAACTGGATAAGGGCTGTGTTGTTTTCAACGTAGACGAAGAAGAAGGTTATAAAGTACTTTCGGTTGATAGCAATCGATATGATGCCAAATATTGGTTGGAAAATTTCTTGGGATTGGAACCACTGACCGATGAAAATTTTTACACCAAAAACTATTTGAAATTTTGCCAGAACTTTGCTAAAGACGTTGTTCTACACGCAGAAGACAAACAACAAGAAGTATTGTTTATGAACAGGGCGGTAAATCATTTTGCTAAAAATGACGCTTTTGAAGAAAGTGGCTTTTTGAACGAGGTCATGGAAAATCCGGAGCTGATTCCCGAATTTAAGCATTACAAAGTCGAGAAAGGTCCAAAATATAGTATCGAGGATGTTTCCAATTTTGATATCGCGAACAAAGCGGTTTCAGAGGCTCGAAAAAAGATAAAAAACGTCATCAATCTTGATACCAATATCCAAATTAAAATGGATTTCATCAATCCGGAATCCGCTGAGAAATTTGTGGAAAAGGGTTGGGACGAAGAACGTCAAATGTATTATTACCTCGTTTATTTTAACAAAGAACAGAAGAGTTGATGGCCGATATTCGTTGTTGCAATTAGAAACTTTTATGGTTTTAGTTGCTCTTTTTTACCAGAGATAAGGCACATAACGAAACTACAATTTGATATTGTTTTCAATAATCTGTTTCATGCTGACATCCTCGTAGTTTCGTTTGACAAAGTTGAGTGCCAAATCCAATATTTCACCCATGGTGCGGCACTTTTTGAAATTAGCATCCAAGGTCAATTCATAAATCTGACCTGCCAGTATTTGAATGTTTTCTTTGTTTGAAATGATATCCGTCTTGCAAATACTCCTTAACCTTTTTATACGGTTACCTGAGCTCAGAATTCGTTTGGCGACTATGGAGCGTTCTTCTAATTTATATTGATCAACTGAATCACCCAATAGTTTGTTTCTTACCAATTCGACCATTTGATAATTTTCCTTGAAAAATTGTGGTCGATACACCTTTAATTTTCCTTCAAAACACTGTTGATCAAAATCTATGGCCCTAATTCGATAAACGACATGATCAAAATCATGTACCGGAACAATAACATAGTTATAAGAACGCATGTCACCCAACAGCCGAATCATACATCTTTCATTGAACTTTACAAATTCTTTGGCCAATTGTGCCTTTTCAGGTTCTGAGCATTTCGGAAGCATATTCTTGATAAATTCATCACCCGGTATCCCTGCAATATGTTCTTCTATCAAGGTATCTTTATAGACCAAAAAATTCAGGTTGTATGGAGATAACATATGCTCCAGCTCCAATCCATAAATACGTGAAGCATCCGTTCTTTTTACGTAGAAATAGGTAAAGTTATCATTTAGGATATTTCGAATCTTGATCCGGAACGGTTTCGAATTTCCAAAAGTGCAAAAGTCGACGGCATCAACGTTCAAATATTGATGAATGTTATTGCTTCCATCAGAATGAAGTATGGAATATACTTTTTTAAGACTCTCGTCAATTTCTTTTCGATCATATTCTGAATAGTAGACCCTAATCCATAAGGTATCTTCGTCATTAGCGTTATAAACGGTAACCGAACCCGAAAATCGGAGCAGGTCTTCATAAAATATAGGAATCTCGATTTTTCTGCTATATCGGCTTAAATATCCATCCAACTTTTCGCTTACCGGAAAGGCCGGTTTCTTCTTTGACATTAATCTTTCTTCAGACATAATTCGCTATTGATTCTTGGTAATCAGGAATGTTCCAACAAAGCATATCCTACCTTGCACACTTACAGTGTTTTCGCACAAAATAGGCGCGGTATATCCCAATGAACCTCGATTATTAAGTTCAATTCCCTTTTACAATTTACATAATTCTAAGGGTTACCAACATTCTTCAACCATTTTACAACATATTATTGCCCATCGTACAGGGTTATATTTTTTTTGAAGTTCTGTGAAATGTGGAGTTATCCCAAAAAATCAATTAATGAGCCGTAAAATTCTGTTTTTCTTTTTTGTAATAGGATTTAGTTTTTCAATAAATGCACAGTTGAGCGACCTCCATTATTTGCCACCTTTAAAACAAGGTCAAAATAATGCCGGTATTAGGGAGCAAGCAGTATACCTTTCTACACCAGAGCCTACGACCTTCACCGTAAACGCATATCGCGGTACCAATACCACACCAGTGGCGACATTCAATATTTCAAATGTGAGCCCTGCGGTTTATAGCATGAGTAATGGTGACAATAATATAATTCTGGTCAATAATGCCAATACTGGTGTTGTCTTGAATAATAGCGGGTTGCGGTTTGAATCCCCAAGCGGCAATCAATTTTACGTCAATTACAGGGGTAATTCACAATCTCAAGCTGCATCACTTACATCAAAAGGACGTCAGGCCCTCGGGCAGCGTTTTAAATGGGGTGGTGTGCCCAATTTAGGTTCGCATTCTTCAAAGTCGAACACCTTGGGCATTATGGCAACCGAAGATAACACGACCATCAGACTTTTTGGATATGACCCTGGTTGCGAATTTAGGGTAGGCAATAATCGAGCGGGCATCACGGCTGATACGTATACCGTTACCTTAGATGCCAATGAATCATTTGTTTTCGAAACCTATATCGGTACCGCACCGACACAAGCGCATGAAGATGGTTGGATTGGTGCGACCGTTGAATCGGATAAGGACATTGTGATCAGTAACGGATCCATAAACTTTGGTCGACAAGTAAATGCGAGCAATAGGGATGCAGGTATTGATCAACCTGTACCCGAGAATAAATTGGGTAAGGATTATGTTTTTGTTCGGGGTAATGGTAACACCAACGGATGGACGGAATTTCCTTTACTTATAGCCATAGCGGATAACACACAAATTTTTGTAAATGGCAACGCGACACCTATCGCGACCATAGATGAAGGTGATTATTACGAGGTTCCAAGTAGTTACTTTTCTTCGAATACCGTGGGTGCGAATATGTTCGTTCAGACCTCTAAAGACGTATATGCCTATCAATGTATGGCCGGTGCCAGCCAAGTATATACCCAAGGCCTGAATTTTGTCGCTCCGGTGAATTGCCTACTGCCGGACGTTATGGATAACATACCTGATATTCGTAATATGGCAGGGCAAAACGTGACGGGTGGAATGACTATCATTGCTGCCGTAAATACACCGGATGCAAATATTATCGTTACCGATGGTAACGGCCCGGTAACCTTACCAGCACACGTTCCAGTAGCTGGTTCAGCAGACTGGAAGACTTTTTTCGTACCCAATCTGAATGGGAACGTAAGCGTACAATCAACAGGGCCCATGGCCGTTGGTTTTTTTGGCTATAATGGCGCTCGTGGAGTAGCAGGATACTTTTCAGGATTTGATACCGTACCCGAAGTGATTTTAGAAATTCGTGGTGGTAGTGGATGTTTCGTGGGTTCAGAAATTTTTGAGGCAACCGGTAATTTCGATGCCTACCAGTGGTTTGAAGACGGTGTCGCCATTCCAGGTGCAAACGCCCCAAGTTATGCACCTTCGGGAGCTGGTGACTTTTTTGTTCGCGGTACCAAAGGGCCATGTACTTATGACAGTAATTCGATTCGTGCACTCTATTGTGATCCCGATATCGTCATTAATAAATCGGTCGACCGACCCGAAATTATGGAAGGCGAAACGGCCACATTTACGATTCAAGTTCGAAATCTGGGTATTGGCCCTTTGACCAACTTGCAGGTAACCGATAACATTCCAGCCGGTTTAAGCTTCATTAGTGCCTTCACCATTGATGGTAGTTGGAGCGGTAATACATGGACCATAGGAACTTTGGATGGTGGTGAGACCGCTGAATTGGAAATCACGGTACGGGGTGATGAAATCGATACCCTGCCCCTTCTAAATATAACAAACACGGCAACGCACACCCAAGACCAAACGGACACCAACATTTCTGAAGACATTCCTTCAGCAAGTGTTATCGTTCACAATGATTTTGATAATGATGGCGTGCGGGATATAACGGATTTGGATGATGATAACGACGGTATCTACGATGCTGACGAATGCGGTGGTACTATTTGTTTTGAGACCATTGTCAATGAAAGTTTTGAGAACCCCGTAATTCCAGGGGCTACTTTTAGGGTATTGAGCGAAAATGACGTACCCGGCTGGTTTACGACCGCCACTGATGGTCAAATAGAACTTTGGTCCGACAATTTCCAAGGGGTACCCGCTTTTAATGGCAATCAGTTTGCTGAGCTCAATGCGAACCAAAGTTCGGCACTGTACCAAAATCTCTGTTTGACACCTGGTACCGTAATGAACTGGTCGTTGAGACATCGTGGCCGAGAGGGTACTGATGTGATGCGCGTTAGAATCGGGGCCGATTTGGCTTCTGCCACCGAACAAGCCGTCATGAGTGACGACGATACTGCGTGGGGTCTTTATACAGGAACGTATACGGTTCCCATGGGTCAAACCAATACCGTATTTATTTTTGAGGCGGTTTCAACGGCCGGGGGTAGCCTTTCAGTAGGTAACTTCATTGATGATATTAAAATTACCATCGCCAACGTTCCCGTTTGTGCGGACACTGATAATGATGGGCTACCTGACAATTTAGATTTAGACAGTGATGGTGATGGTTGTAGTGATGCCAATGAATTTTATAAAGATGATAATGCAGATGGTGGTGACGGTGGTGAATATGGCAGTGGAACACCCAATGTCGACCCCAACGATGGTACCGTTAATGATGCCTCTTACGTTCAAGTGCTGGCACCTGAAATCCTCTTAGGAAATACCGCCGAAGATTTGTCGGGTAATGATATCAATGGTCAAGATGTAAGCCTCGGACAGACCTTTGAATATGTGTTGCGCTTTCAAAATACGGGTGATGATGATGCCGTGAATTATACGATACGGGACATACTACCTGCCAATGTAACTTTCAATACCGTCGATGTCTCCAACGCACCTGGTGTTATCGCCACCCACGACCCCGTAACCAATGAAATCACATTTCAAGTTCCTGATGGACTGGTGGAAGTCGGTGATCCCGAATATAGCATACGCATTGAGGTCACCATAGCTTTAAATTGCTCTGATTTCGTTGCGGCCTGCTCCTCTACCCTAGAAAATTTAGCGTATTCCACCTATCAAGGTGAAACTAATTCCGCAACATTTACCGATGAGAATGGTTCAACCTCGATAACTGCTTGTGCCAGAACACCTGAAGTTGCAAGCAATTCCATTTTAAACGACTTGACCAATTGTGACCAGGCAAGAACCGTTCAACTTTGCGGAGATGATGTACTCTTGGCCGCAGGTAGTGGCTTTACCAGTTACAATTGGGTGTTGGATACCAATGGAAATGGTCAGGTAGATGGCACTGACACCGCTTTAAATGATGGAGATCCAGATGGGGATCCCAGTACTTTTCTGGCAACCCAAATAGGGGATTACATTGTAGAAAAGTCTGCAGGCGGTGCCTGTCCTGATTTAGTGGAAAGAATTACAGTAGAACGCTTTGGAACCACACAAACCAATCCGATAGTCGATTATTTTAATCAAGTGAATAGTGACGCCAATCCTGACAATGATATGCAGGGTGAGATTGTGACCTGCTCCATTGATGGTGATCTCTTACCAAAAATATTCTTGTGCGGTGCGACCGACGAAGCCACCATACAACTAGGTATCACTGATGCCCAAAGTATTACCTGGGAAAAGTTGGATGAGACAAGTTGCTCTGATACCGGTGATGATTGCGCCAATAAGAATGGTACCTGTACTTGGAATGCCGTCGCAACATCAGATAACTTCACACTAACCGAAAGTGGGGAATTCAGGGTGGTCATTAATTACCAAAATGGGTGTTTCAGTCGCTTCTATTTTAATGTATTTAAAAATGAATTGGATATTGACTTCACCTCATCGGATATCTTATGTAATACCCCTGGTAATATCAGGATTACCAATGTAGGTTCTGGATATGGTTTTCAATTGGTCGATGCCATGGACAACGATAATCCGATTGTACCCTATAACGCGAACAACGGCCCTAATTTCGATATTACGACAAGTGGCACCTATAAGGTTCAAATCACACAGTTGGATCCAATAACCGGTGATCCTATAACAGGAGGCTGTATTTTCGAAACGCCCGAAATTGGCATACAAGAACGAAACTTTAGTGTTGACATCAGCACAACACCAGCAGATTGTAATGATTTAGGTACGATTACGGTTCAAGCATTGAACGCGCTACCAAATTATAGTTATGAACTTCGATTAGACGATGGCAGTAATGGTGGACAAGGGTCACTTGTCAGTAATCAACCAGCTCTAAATGCGGACACCTACACGTTTATCAATGTGAACCCAGAAGATTACCTTGTCATCACACGTACCCAAGACGGGTGTTTTGATTCGCAAGAGATCACGGTGACAGAAATAGATGACCCAGAGCTAAGTGCCGTTGTTTCTGAACATATCACTTGTAACTCAGGGATTGTAACCGTGACACCAAGCAATGGACTTCCAGACCCTGATTATAATATGGCTATTTGGAGCAGGGATGGTGTGGATTTATATCCAAGTCCTCCTAACCTTTCGGACATTCCAGCGGCCAATATCCAAACAACGAATAATTTCCTATTTAGGGATGGCGCAGATGCAGGCGATTATCAATTCATTGTTTTCGATAGCAGTGGATGTTATGCGATTTCAAATACAGTGACGGTTGAATTTTATGGTAGCCCAGTAATCACGGCATCCAACTCTGACATTACCTGTTCAGATTCGTCAACGGCGACACTGACGGTAGGCGTTACGGGCGGTACGGCACCTTATCAATATAGCCTTGATGGTGGGGCAACCTATCAAAATAGCAATACCTTTTTCAACCTTTCCGCAGGCATTTATACCATTACGGTCATGGACTCCAGTGGTACAAGCACGACCAATTGTGTAGAAAGCATTGACTATGAAATCGTACAACCGTTTAGGTTAACAGCCTCAGCAACCATTATTGAAGATGCCTCATGCAACCCAGCTGGTGCGTTGGTCAAAATTTTAAATCCCAACGGTGGTCAAGCCCCTTACGAATTCAGTTTTGATGGTGGTAGCTCCTTTAATACCGTAGACACCCAAAACCTATTGCCCGGCACATATCAATTGGTACTTCAAGATGCCTTGGGTTGTACCTTTGACATGGACTTAACTGTTCCGACCACGGCCACTGACCCTAGCTTTACACAAGCTGTGGCCTATGATTGTGATGGTCTAGGTACGATTACCATCAACCCTTCAAATACTACTGATTTTACATACTCGTATACCTTAAATGGAACCTTAAACACGCCTTCTGATAATAATATATTCGCAGATGTCACCGATGGTACACAGACGGTAACCGTAGGCTACTCTAGCAGCATTACACCCGAACAAAGCACCTTGTTCAATGAGGATTTTGGAGCAGGACCAACGACCCAAATCGGGGAAATAGGAGCGGGTTACTGCTATGAACCACAAGATGGTTCGGCAACCGCATGTAATTTGGGGCCTGCGGGAATATTAGTTGATGGCGAATATGCCGTGACCAATTTTGTAACGAATCCGATACCGGCCTATCGTAACCCCAACGACCATTCAGGGTTGACGGATGGGCGATTTTTAGCGATAAACCCCAGTAACAACTTGGTAGGCAGTAATAGTGTCATATGGGCAAGAAGGGGTCTAGAGGTACTACCGAACCGGGATATCACCATTACATTCTTTGCCTACAACCTACGTCAGACAGGTTCAGCAGGCAATAATCCCGAAATTGAGGTTCGATTATTGGATGCAGGGGGTACACTCATCAATAGTGCCGGTACTGCAGAAATACCCAAAAATAATAATGCCGATGATTGGCATGAGCGAACGGTTACCTTCAATCCCGGTGCGAACACACAAGTTGATATCGTATTGATAAGTAGCCAGCTTAGCGACGATGGCAACGAATTGATCCTTGATGATATTCAGGCCTTTCAACTACCTGAAATCTGTGAAAAAACGACCGATATCACCGTAGTAGTCGAAGATAACCAAGAGTTTACGGCCAGCCTATTGGGTATAACAGATCCCAGTTGTAACGGAAGTTCAGACGGGGCCATTCGATTTGAGGTTTCCAACTTTGATGCCGCATCAGGTTTTGAATACTCGACTGACGGCACGACTTGGACAACCTCTTTGACCTCACCCGTAACTACAACAAGTACGTTGGCAGATGGTAACTACACCCTACAAATACGAAAAGTAGACGATACTTCCTGTACCACCGATATTACCGCAGTACTAACAGAGCCTTCGGCCATTGTTCCCGCATTGACCCAAACCGCCGCATATACCTGTTTTAATACGGGCGGAACCCTGGAAGCCTCGGCTTCCGGTGGAAACCCATCTTACGAATATCAACTGGAAACTACGGGGGGTGCTATTGTAACCGCTTATCAAACCACTACTCAATTTACGAATGTAACGGACGGTGATTATATCGTCCGTGTCAGAGACCAAAATGGTTGTGAAGTAGCACTTTCATTGACCGACGCGGTAACCATTGCACCGCCAGCCAATTTGACATTTAACGTAACACCTACAGCTTGTTATTCAGGCACCAATGACGGATCTATTTTAGTCGATGTGACCTTAGGGAATGGCAATTATGAATTTAGGATAGACTCGGGCCCATGGATCACCCCTACGCCATCTACGGCGACAAGCCACACCTTTATGGGGCTTTCGGCCGGTAGCTATGCTATTGAGGTCAGGGACCAATTGGGATGCCCAACGGCCCCGAATACGCAAACGGTCATTATTAATCCACAACTGGTCGTAGATGTTGATGTCATCGAATTAAGTGCCTGTAATGATGGTTCTATTACGGTTAACGCCACTGGAGGTAATGGCACCCTATTGTATGCGATTGTACCTGCAAATACTAGTCCGACCGGTTTATTCAGCACCACTAATAGTTTGACTATCGACGAAACAATGGCCACTGCCAATCCAGGCGGTTATGACGTGTACGTACAAGATAACAACGGCAGTCCGGCCCTATGTACCTATATGGAAGAAGACATCATTTTAACTCCCGTACCAACATTGTCGGTTACTGCGACCCCCGCAGACCCCTTATGTTTTAATGGGCTTGGCGCTATTGACATATCTGTTTCAGGGGGCACGGCGCCGTATACCTACACCTTGACCGATCTTTCATCTGGCGACGGTATTGACTACGGACGAAATAACACGAATATTTCAACAAATACTTTGGAATACGCGGGTATAGGTGTAGGCGATTACGAAGTCACCATTACCGATGCCAACGGATGTAATACAACTTCATCGACAGTGACCATAAACAATGCCACCGAAATAACGGCGGATATCATACCCATTTTACCTGCCGCTTGTGCAAGCACGGTTGAAAGTGACTTTGGTTTTGAGTTTACCACGGTTGATGCGCCATCGGGTACCATTCAATATAGTAATGATGGGGGAACCACTTGGCAAGCCTCAACGGAGCTAAGGGGTACCGTCGCCAATCCTACTTTTTCAGGTACCGAAGTATTTCCATCCATACGGGTAGAGGTGGCACCTGGGGTATTCTGTCAAAAAGATTTTGATCGGTATATCATCCCATTCCCCCTTGATAATTTGGACATAAGCATCAGTGCCATAGTCGTAAACTGTAATGAACTACAGGTCAGGGTACAAGGTACGGCCGGTGTGGCCCCTTACGAGTATACTTTTTCTGAAGATCCCTCAAATTTTGATCCGTTGGCCGCAACTTGGCAACCAGGGGGTACTGTGAATTCCATGGGAGCTACGGTTCCCGCGGGTCATGGAAGGTATACTTGGACAGGTTTGACACCGGGCAGAACGTATGTTTTCTACGTGCGCGATGACACCGATTGTGTGCGTCAAAGCTTGGTCAATGTAAATGATTTGATTACACCAGCACCTGTAGAGATCAGTACTACCATTACACCAACCTGTGATAGTGCGGCCAATGGTGAAATCACTTTTACCCTGAATCCATCAACCGCTTACCCCTCGATACGATGGGAAATTTATGAATTGGGCAATCCAACACCTATTGAGGTTAGTGGTGGTGGCCCAACAGCCACTAATGTGGCCTATACCAATACGATAACCACGACGAATCCTTTGGCAGAGGGCGACTATTACATAGAAGTGACCCAAGTCGATGGTTCAAATGTAGATGCTTGTGTCGGGGCAAGTGAGAACGCTTATGTATCAGAATTGGCACCTTTAGCTGCTACAGCAGCCGTGTCAAGGGATATTTCATGTAACCTACCCGGGCTTATCGCAATTAATGGTATTTCAGGGGGCGGTGGCGCACCCTATACTTATGACGTAACAGGGCCTGTAGGTTTTACGGCTTTAAGTGGAACAACTGATAATCCTGTGGAAATTCCCGTAAACTCCCCTGCCGGTGATTATACGGTTACCCTTTATGATCAATATCACTGTTCATTTACATTGAATACCGTAACGATGGCATTGGCACCAAATCCGACACTGAGCGTGAGCCAAGACAATTGTGTTGCGCCAATAACCGTAACCGCGGTTGGCACCTCAGCTGCAGGCAATTTGCGTTATGCCATGGTAAACGCTGGCGATCCTGCCCCATCGACCTATGAGGACAATGGAGGAGTATTCTCCAATGTTACTCCGGGCAATTATGATGTATATGTCATGGACGGAAATGGGTGTATTGCAGTAGAAGCCAATTTTGTGGTCAACCCCGTGTTGACGGCAAATGCAACCCTAACAAAGTTGCTCGATTGTACCGCTTCACCGGATGCAATCATTACTATTGAAATATTAGATGGTTCTGGTAGTTATGAATATAGCATTACCAATACGGCTGGTGCTCCCGCAGTTACCCAAACGGTAGTTCCAAGTACTAATTTTGACTATCATGCACCGTTATCAGGTGATTACACCGTTACTATTTATGATACCACTACGCCAAGTAATACGAGCTGTGATAGACAATTTGTAATCAATGTTCCCGACAGGGTGGTTCCGGTAATTGATCCTGCTATTGTGACTTCAGACGTTTCTTGTTTGGGTGCCAATGACGGTAGCATTACAATAGCAACGACCAATGGTGCAGCAGCTCCCTATACCTTTGAAATTACGTCAAGGGATGGTGTGGCGACCAGTATTGCCCCAACAAGCACTACAGGGAACTCAGCAACATTTACGGGCCTAGGCCCTGCAGTGACCAATGGTTATATCATAACCGTGACCGGGGATGTGACCACCAATAATTGTAGCGTGGTCAGCGTACCAATTCCGATTTCGGAACCGACGGCAATTACGGTACCGACACCCACAATAGTGGAATTCGGTTGTAGCTCTGGCAATACCTCCAACAATGCCTCCATTACCGTAAATGATGTTACCCCATTTGTTCAAGGTGGAAGCGGTACCTTCATCAGATATGAGTTCATCGAGGAAGATGATCCGAATACAGGCACTGTAGAACCTTCAAACGTAGTTCAATCAGGTACGGCTACTACGTACATCGAAACGGACCCAGCCGGTGGCGTCTACACGATTAATGTATATGATGAAAACGGTTGTTTTGGTACAACAACGGCAACAATAGCGCCTTTCGATATTCTGGGTACGCCTACGATCCATATAGATGACCCCGTAAGTTGTACCAGTTCAGGTGAGGACATTAGTATTGATGTCACTAGTAGTCTTACAAGTTTTGGAACAAACCCGACCAACTATGAGTTCAGGCAGTTGCCATCGGTGACGTATGAACCTGCAGGGGACAACACCTTTAATAATCTGACCCCAGGCACTTATACTTTTGGGGTGCGTAATATAACAACGGGCTGTGAAGTAACCATAACCCATGTGGTGGAAGAACCCAACACCTTTGATGTCAATGTAGAAAAATTAGCGGATGTTACTTGCTTTGGAGACGATGGCAGCATTCGTTTGACTATGAATGACGTCACCTATTCCGGTAGCTTTACATGGAATATATTTGACACCAACGGCACACCAGGCGACCGTTCAGATGATGGGGCCGCGATATTGACGGGCACTTCCCCCGATTTCGGACCGACTACGCCAATAGCGGTACCCGCAGGTAATTATATTGTTGAGGTAACACAAGATGGTTTTCCTGAATGTGCCCAAATCAGAGCGTTTAGTATCACCACTCCCAGTGCCCCGATTGGTTTGGCACCAATTGATTTGACACAGGTTGGGTGTAGCAATGACCAGGGTAGCGCGGGAATTACACCGACTGGAGGCCAAGCGCCATACGATATTGTTTTGACCAATACTACCACGTCCACAGTTTTCAGTGTAACCGAAGTAAATTCAAACCTCTTTCAAGGTCTTGGCGCAGGTAGGTATGATGTTGTAATCACAGATGCCCTAGGATGTCCCGCTACATTTTCCAATGTATTTGAATTGCTACTTCCAGATCCAATTTCGGGCAATATCGCCGCTACGACTTTGGTATGTCAATGGGATACCGATGCCTCAGTATCCATAAGTCTGGATGCTAGGAATGTTGCAGCTTCCTATAGATACATTTTGAATAATTATGAGGATGCATCGGGCAGTAACCTTTTACAAAGCTCAACAACGCAGACCACTACAGTATTTGATAACTTGGGAGCAGGTTTTTACAGTATCACGGTCTTAGATGATATGGACTGTACTTTCGAATCAAACATCATTGAAATTGTAGATCCCATTGAACCAAGGGGAATGCTGACCACATCAGCAAACCTAACATGCCTTTCTGAAGCGGAATTGGAACTTAGTGCCACTGGTGGAACCGGACCCTATGAATGGAGCATCGACGGCACGACTTTCAATGCAATGAACGAGACCAATAATGCAAATGCCCATCTTTTCCAGAATGTGGCCCCAGGCACTTACCAATACTTTATAAGGGATAGTTTCAACTGTATTTCAACGGTTTCCAATGAAATTACCCTGAGTCCAATTGAGCCGCTGACATTGGATATCGATAGCAGTGGTGCTTCAATTAATTGTAATGGCGATAGCACAGCGGTCATTATGGCTACCGCTGATGGTGGGCTCGGTAATTACGAATACGCCCTGTTCTCCGATTCCGGACTGGTAAACGAAGTCCGACCCTATCAAGCTACGGGCACATTCGCTGATTTGCCCATGGGTAGTTACTATGTTAATGTGCGAAGTGAGGATTGTGAAACGATCTCTACGGAAATTCTAATTGAAGAACCGACCCCATTGGTGGTCACACCGAATATAACCGATATCACTTGCAACGGTGGTGAAGATGGTAGCATCGTCCTAAATGTTTCAGGAGGAACAGGAGTGTATCAATATGCCATCTCCCCCAACCTAAACCAGTTCGATAGCAGCAATATATTTACCGAACTTGGTCCTGATAGCTATGAGGTTATCGTACAAGATAGTAATGGTTGTTTTGAACTCATTGAGTTTGAGATTACGGAACCTGAAGCACTTGAAATAGATTATACATCAACTCCAGAGATTTGTGCTGGTGATGAAGACGGAACCATTTCGTTGACAATTACCGGTGGTACGGCACCCTACCGTACCAGTTTGAACAGTAATAATGACGATGACTTTGTAGAAGGTCAAATGACATTTAACGGATTGGCAAGCGAAACCTATGTGGTTTTTGTCAAAGATGCCAACGACTGTACGACGAATCAAGTTATTGAAATCGATGCGGGTGCCAATCTAAATGCGGGTATTGAGGTAATCTATGAATGTTCAGGCGACGTGCCTGACAATAGGCTGTTGATTACCCTTGAAGACCCAACAGTAGCCAGTGACGTGCTTTATGGTATCGATACTGATGACCCGGCAAATATGGTATTGGAACCTGATTTTGGGAATCTAAGTCCAGGGCAACACTATATCACCATTGCCCATGCCAATGGCTGTATCAATACGTTGGACTTCGAAATAGAGGATTTCATGCCACTTCAGCTGCTATTGGAGCAACAAAACCTCAATGAGATAACCGCCTTGGTTACAGGCGGAAGGGAAGGATACACCTACTATTTCAACGATGTTGACAATGGTGATGACAATAAGTTCTATATTACCCAAACCGATACCTATTTGGTAAGGGTGGTGGATGAGAATGGATGTGAAGCTACTGCCAGTATCTTTATGGAGTTCATTGATATCGAAATCCCGACGTTCTTCACACCTGACGGGGATTCATTGAACGATTACTGGCTGCCTAGGAATATTGACCAATATCCAAATATATTCATTAAAATATTTGATCGCTACGGACGCCAAGTATATCAATTACAGGATAATGAAGAAGGTTGGGATGGTTTATACAATGATACAAACCTGCCTACAGGGGATTACTGGTATATCATCAAATTGAACGGTGAAAATGACCAAAGGGAATTCATTGGGCATTTTACCCTATATCGATAAACTAAAAGAAACCAAAAGCAAAAGCCACTTGCAATGTACTGCAAGTGGCTTTTGCTTTTGGGTATATTGGTCATACTACGATTATCGATGAAATACAACAGTATTGTCGTGATTCACAACAAACAGTTGTCCATCAATTGGAACGGCTGTTATTTTGATATTAGCCGGTTTTTGATTCCACTATTCATGAAGCAGTTATTTTTTCTATTAGCACTTTTATCCGTCGGATTTGCCCATGCGCAATTAAGTGACCTCCATTACCTGCCCCCATTACGACAAGGGGCCAATAATGCGGCGATTCGAGATCAAGCTATTTACCTGTCAACACCTGAAACCACCGCATTCACCGTAAATGCATATCGCGGTACCAGTACGACACCATTGGCGACTTTTTCAATATCGAATACTGCTCCAGTAGTATATACCTTAGCGGACGGAAACAACAACATCACCCTAGTCGATGACAATAACACAGGAGTGGTTTTGACCAATAGTGGACTTCGTTTTGAATCTCCCGGCGGTGAGAATTTTTACGTCAACTACCGTGGTAATTCCAATTCACAGGGAGCATCTTTGACATCAAAGGGAAGAATTGCGCTAGGTACGGAGTTCAAATGGGGCGGCGTACCCAACTTGGGATCAGAGAATTCCAAATCAAACACCCTGGGTATAATGGCCACGGAGGATAATACGACGATAACACTCTCAGGTTATGACCCTGATTGTGAGTTTCGTGTAGGCAATAATCGGGCGGGAATAACAGATGATAGTTATACCGTGACCTTAGATGAAAACGAATCCTTCGTCTTTGAGACCTATATAGGCACTTCACCGACTTTGGCCCATGAAAGGGGCTGGATCGGCGCCTCTATTGTCGCAGATAAAGACATCGCCATCAGTAATGGATCAATGAACTACGGCCGCCAGGCAGGACAATCCAATCGAGATGCAGGTATTGACCAACCGGTTCCTGAAAATAGGTTAGGGAAAGAATATGTCTTTATCAGGGGTAATGGAAATGCCAATGGATGGACGGAATTTCCCTTGATTATAGCTACGGAAAATAATACTCAAATTTTTGTAAACGGCTCTACAACGGCAATAGCCACCCTTAACGAAGGTGACTTCTTTGAAATTCCAAGCAGTAATTATTCATCGAATTCGGTGGGGGCCAATATGTATATAGAAACTTCAAAAGATGTTTACGCCTATCAATGTGTGGGTGGGTCAACGCAAGCCTATACACAGGGATTGAATTTTGTGGCACCTGTAAATTGCCTATTGCCCGATACTATGGACAATATCCCCAATATCACCGATGCTGCTGGGATAACCATAACAGGTGGGGTTACCATCATTGCGGCCACGACTACACCAGACAGTAATATTACGGTCACTGATGGCAGTGGTACGGTAACTTTACCACCCTCTTCAACAGTGGCAGGAACAACGGATTGGAAAACATTTTACCTGCCTAGTCTGACCGGCAATGTTAGTGTTCAATCGACAGGGCCAATTGCAGTAGGATTCTTCGGATTTAATGGCGCAAGGGGTGTTGCCGGCTATTATTCCGGTTTTGATACCGTACCAAGCATAGACCTACAGATTACCGGAAACAATTGTTTGCCAGGTGCCGTTTTGGAAATTTCGAGCGGAGAGACCTTTGATAATTATCAGTGGTTCAGTGATGGTGTGTTAATACCAGGTGCCACAACGGCCAGTTATACGGCCACCGTTGCAGGGGATTATTTTTTAAGGGTTACCCGTGGGCCATGTACCTATGACTCCAACTCGATATCGGTCTATAATTGTGATCCCGATGTCGTTCTGAATAAAACGGTAGATCAAAACACCGTAGCAGATGGTACGAACGTCAATTTTACCATTACCGTAGAAAATTTTTGGGATGAGCCCGTCACCAATTTAATGGTGACCGATATCTTGCCAGATGGTCTGGAGCTCGTTTCTGCTACTGTATCCTCTGGAAGTTTTACGTATCCTGATTGGAGTTTGGGAACCTTGAATCCAGGGCAACTTGAAACCCTTGACCTAACAGTGAAAGCAGTCATTACGAATACCTATTTAAGTTCACAAACCTATACCAACACCGTGACCAATTCACAGGATCAAACTGATTTGAACGTAACCATGGACAATCCGAGTGTAAATGTCACTGTAAATATGATTGCCCCGACAACGGTAATTACTAACCGAAGGATTACGTACCGGGTAAATCGAAATTAAGATAACGCCACGGGTATCTTAATTTTGGGGGTCGGTGTAACAATTTGATACGTTTGTCGTCAGATGGTTATAACAATCAAAAAACAATCCCATTTTGGATACCATACTGACCGTAACCAATCTCACCAAAAAGTTTGGCCATCTAACTGCTGTTAAAAATCTATCATTTACTATAGACAAAGGAAATGTTTATGGTATTTTGGGGCCTAATGGCAGTGGAAAATCCACAACCTTGGGCATTATTCTCAATGTGGTCAATAGAACGTCAGGAGGGTTCAGTTGGTTTGACGGAAACATATCTACCCATGAGGCGCTAAAAAAAGTAGGGGCAATTATAGAACGTCCTAATTTTTATCCCTACATGACCGCAGTACAAAACCTAAAATTAGTTTGTAAAATCAAGGAGGTTTCTGAGGATAAAATTGAAGAGAAACTCCAGCTTGTAGGCCTTTTGGATAGAAAAGACAGCAAATTCAAAACCTATTCGTTAGGTATGAAACAACGATTGGCGATTGCCTCTGCATTGCTCAACGACCCAGAAATATTGATCTTGGATGAACCCACAAACGGACTGGACCCCCAGGGGATTCATCAAATTCGGGAAATCATCAAAAAAATTGCCGCATTGGGCACCACGATACTTTTAGCTTCCCATCTGTTGGACGAGGTTGAAAAGGTATGTTCACATGTCGTCATTCTTAGAAAAGGCGAAAAACTGTATTCTGGCCCCGTCGATAGCATGCTTGCAAGCCATGGTTTTTTCGAATTGCGATCAAAGAACATGGACGGTCTTAAAGAACTATTGGATAAGAACGCCAGTTTTGGCAAAATTGAGAGGCTAAATGGAAACCTGGTCGCCTATTTAAAAGAAGAGATGGATGCCGAAGAACTCAACAAGATCTTGTTTGGGAAAGGATTTGTGTTATCCCACCTTGTCAAACGAAAAGAAAGTCTTGAAGAGCAATTTTTAGCGTTGACCAAAAACAATTAATCAAAAAACAAATGGTACGTCTGTTACAAATAGAATTCATAAAACTCTGGAACAATAGGGCAAGTAAGATATTGATTACTTCTTATTTTGTGCTGTTGACCTCAATTGCCCTGATTGCAGCAATTAAATTCGACATTGGGCCGGTAAAGTTCCACTTAGCCGAAATAGGTATTTTTAATTTCCCCTACATCTGGCATTTCAACACTTTTATTACCGCATTCTTCAAACTGTTTTTGGCCATTGTCATCGTATCAATGATGGCGAATGAATACAGTAACAAGACCATCAAACAGAACTTAATTGACGGTCTATCCAAAAAAGAATTTATCTTATCGAAGTTTTTGACGGTAATCTCTTTTTCGCTGATTTCCACGGTTTTTGTTTTTGTGGTGTCATTAATACTGGGACTCTTTTACTCCGATTACAACGAACTCTCAATAATATTTTCCGATCTGGAATTTGTTTTGGCATTTTTTGTCAAGTTAATGGGGTTCTTTTCGTTTTGCCTTTTCTTGGGAATACTGGTTAAAAGGTCTGCCTTTGCGCTCGGTTTCCTTTTTATTTGGCAGGTCTTGGAAGGCATCATAAGGGGCTTGATACGATGGAAACTCTTTGATGGCGAAACCACGGAAACCGTGATGGGCTTTTTTCCATTACAGTCCATGTTCAACCTTATAAAAGAACCTATAACCCGTTTAGAGGCCGTACAGACAGTGGCCGACCAAGTAGGTGAAAATATTACATTGAACTACCATGTACATTGGTACGAGGTCTTTATCGTGCTCATTTGGACCGCAATTTTCGTCTATTTGTCTTATGCGTTATTAAAAAAGCGGGATTTGTAGTATATTACAGTGTTGTACGAACGATGCTGTATGAAAAGAAAATTGCTCCTCTTACTTACAACCCTGGCTACTGCTATTGGTGTAGCCCAAGAGTGTCCTGATTTATTAAGTCCGGTCGACGGTGCTGTAAACGTTCCTGTCAATACCACCATAACTTGGGAGCCTGTCGACGGTATTCCCGGGTATCAGATTTTATTGGGTACGGCACCAGGGGCAGCGGATCTGGGTCAGGCATCCGTAGGTAGTGCCACCTCATATACACCACCGCAAGGCTTACCGGATAACACTGAGATTTTTGTAACCATTATCCTTGACTTCCTTTTTCAAGGTGGGGAGGACATCGTCTGTGATAGCCAATCATTTTTTACTGAGGATGTGACCACTCCCCCGGGTTGCACGCAAATGCGAACACCCGTAGATGGCTCTACCGGGGTCAGCGTATTCACGAACATTATCTGGGAATACGCCCCGACCGCAACGGCATATGACATCTTCATTGGAACAGCACCCGGTCTTGGCGATATCGCAACGGCCCTTGATGTTCAAAACCTAAGTTTTAACCCCCCTGGGGAATTACCGGCAGACACCCAGATATTCGTAAGGATCGTACCGAAAAACGAGAATGGTTCAGCCCCCATAAGTTGTTCTGATTTTACCTTTAGAACCGGTGCTTTGGCACCCATACCGAGCTGTACAAATTTAATCACACCCTTAAACGGGGCATTCAACGTACCACTCACCCCGCTTATTGAATGGAATGCAGTACCAGGTGCCACCGGCTATCGCGTAACGATAGGCTCAACCCCAACTTCAAGTGATGTACTTGACAATGCCACATTTTTCACCAATAGTACTTTTGTCATCGATTTTGAGCCCAACAGGACTTTTTTCATAACGATCATCCCATTTAACGATTCAGGTGAGGCCCAGGGCTGTGGGCAAGAGTCTTTTTCTACCTTATTAGGCTGTGGACCTTTCTTAGACCCCAGTACGGGGGAATTCACCGACTTCAGCCCCCAAGTCACGTTGCCAAGTGTTTTTTCATTTTGCGAAAGTGGGGATACCCTGTTGTCCATTGATGCTCCTGAAGGTGCTGACGGTTATCGATGGTTCAACGTAGATCAATTTGGGAATGAGAGCCTACTCTCTGAAGATACCCAAATTACTATCACTCAGAGTGGTGAATACTTTTTGGAAGCCTTTAATATTGTCTCACAACCTGGTGACGTTATCGAATGCCCGACGATATTGAATTTTGAGGTCGTATCGTCCTCGATTGCCACTATAAACAATTTGAACGTTATAGAAGAAGGCCTTGGCCTGCGTATAGAAGTTCAAGCTACTGGTCTTGGCGATTATGAATATGCCATTGACGACATTAATGGGCCATATCAAGATAGTAACGTTTTTTCAGGGGTTGCTCCTGGCGGTCATGTACTTTATGTTCGTGATAAAAATGGTTGTGGTATTGTTGAGGAGGGTTTTATACAAGACCTAACGGTTGAAGGTTTCCCTAAATTTTTCACTCCCAATGGGGATGATAGAAATGAATTTTGGCAATTTATACAGCCTGAGGGAAATCCCATCATATTTGAAAGTATCCGTATCTATGACCGTTACGGTACATTTTTGGCCCAAATAGATCAAAACTCGAATGGTTGGGATGGTACCTTCAATGGCAGACCGTTACCGGCCGGTGGCTATTGGTTCAGGGCCGTTGATGATATGGCAAGGGAAGTTCAGGGATTTTTTACTTTGAAGAGATAATTTTTCCGCATACGTCAATTTAGCTATCCACTTTAGTATTTTTGCGGTATGAAATTCAAGGTCGTCTCAGAATTTAAACCCACCGGTGATCAACCTCAAGCCATCGCTAAATTGGCTACCGGAATACAATCAGGGGAACAGCACCAGACCCTTTTAGGGGTAACCGGTTCAGGAAAGACCTTTACCGTGGCGAATGTAGTTGCCGAAGTACAACGTCCAACACTGGTTCTGGCCCATAATAAGACCTTGGCAGCTCAGTTATATTCAGAGTTCAAACAGTTCTTTCCTAATAATGCGATAGAATATTTCGTTTCCTATTATGATTATTATCAGCCAGAGGCCTATATACCAACCAGTGGAACCTACATTGAAAAAGACCTATCCATAAATGAGGATATTGAAAAACTGCGGTTGAGCACAACCTCTTCGCTATTATCAGGCCGACGTGATGTTTTGGTGGTCGCTTCCGTATCTTGCCTCTACGGTATCGGAAATCCCATAGAATTTCAAAAAAACGTAATATCCATACATCGGGACCAGGTGATTTCAAGAACCAAATTTTTGCGTCAGTTGGTTCAAAGCCTGTATTCACGTACCACTGCTGATTTTAGAAATGGTAACTTTAGGGTAAAGGGTGATGTTGTGGATGTATTTCCGGGGTATGCCGACCATGCTTTCCGAATTCACTTTTTCGGTGATGAGATAGAAGAAATTGAGGCCCTAGATCCTTTTAATAATAAAGTGATCGAAATCTATGATAATCTAAATATCTACCCAGCCAATATGTTCGTCACTTCACCCGATGTACTTCAAAATGCCATTCGTTCCATTCAGGATGATTTGGTAAAACAGGTGGATTATTTCAAGGAAATCGGGCGGCCCTTAGAAGCAAAGCGTCTGGAAGAACGCACCAATTTTGATTTGGAGATGATTCGTGAACTGGGCTACTGTTCGGGTATCGAAAACTACTCGAGGTATTTGGATGGAAGGGAGCCAGGCACAAGACCTTTCTGTTTGCTCGATTATTTTCCGGATGACTATTTGACCATTATCGACGAGAGCCATGTTACCATACCACAAGTTCATGCGATGTACGGTGGAGATCGCTCAAGAAAGGAAAATTTAGTGGAGTATGGCTTTAGGTTGCCCGCTGCAATGGACAATAGACCTTTGAAATTTGAGGAATTTGAGGTGCTGCAAAATCAGGTCATTTATGTTAGTGCCACCCCGGCAGACTATGAGTTACAACTCTCAGAAGGTATTTATGTGGAACAGGTCATTCGACCTACCGGACTTTTAGACCCCATCATAGAAGTACGGCCAAGTATGAATCAAATTGACGACCTCATTGAAGAAATCCAAAAAAGGGTGGAGCTTGATGAACGTACTTTGGTGACCACCCTGACCAAAAGGATGGCCGAGGAGTTGACGAAGTACCTCACAAGAATTGATGTACGCTGCAGGTACATACATAGTGATGTGGACACCTTAGAACGTGTAGAAATCATGCAAGACCTGAGAAAGGGAATTTTCGATGTGCTGATAGGCGTCAATTTGTTAAGGGAAGGACTTGACTTACCGGAAGTATCGTTGGTAGCGATTCTAGATGCCGATAAAGAAGGCTTTTTAAGAAGTAATAGGTCATTGACCCAAACCGTGGGTCGGGCCGCGAGGCATTTAAATGGCAAGGCGATCATGTATGCCGATACCATTACGGACAGTATGCAAAAAACAATCGATGAAACCAACTACAGAAGGGAAAAACAGATTGCCTATAACACCGAGCATAATGTAACGCCAAAAGCCTTGAACAAAAGTTTGGACAGTGCATTAGCAAAAAATTCAGTCTCCACCTACCACTTTCAAAAAGAGGAATTGCGTGCGGCCGAACCGGATTTAGAATATTTGACACCTGAACAAAGGGCAAAAATCATCCAACAAAAACGAAAGGCAATGGAGAAGGCCGCGAAAGAATTGAATTTTATGGAGGCAGCCAAGTTAAGGGATGAAATAAAAATGCTTCAGGAACAGGATTAAAAAGAAAAAGCGCCACATTTTAAATATGACGCCTTTTCCAACTAACCAACTAAACAACCATTATGAAATGCCGTAAAGGCAACATAATTCCTTCTTAGCCAATCTCGATCAATCGTTTTGGCTTTGGCAATGCTTCTTCCCGCTTGGGTAAGGTCAATTTTAACAACCCGTCTTCATATTTTGCATTTACCCTTCCCGAATCAATTGTTTCAGGTAGCGTAAAAGATCTTTTAAAGGTGCTATATGAAAACTCCCTCCTGGTAAAATTATCATTGGCACTCTTGTCTTCGGTACTTATTTCAGATGATACCGTAAGAATATCGTTGTCTAACTCAATGTTAAAATCTTCTTTTTTATAACCCGGCACGGCAAATTCCAATATAAAGTCTTCGTCCCTTTCCACAATATTCACGGCTGGGACATTACGACTTACATTTTCCATTCCCCCAAACCAGTCAGGGTTAAAAATTTCATTCATTAAACTTGGTAACACTAGATTATTTCTTTTTACTAAACTCATGGTTCTTGATTTTTAAAATTAAACTCACCATGATATAGTCAAATTGCATTCCATTTGACAATTAATGACTTTTTGTCATTAATTCGAAATAAAATAGTGTCATAATGACACTTTAATTATGATATGCTTTGAAGATATTAAGAAGTATATCGGCCGGAACGACCTTTTCTGGGTACTTGTGCATGACCTCAAGTACTTGGGAAATTGCCGAAGGGGGCAGCCCCATCCATAAACCTATATTATGAAGTCTTTCGATTTCTTTTTTATGCTGCTCTTGATCCACATTCATTAATAATAAAAGACGGTGGAACTGCATTATTTTCTCTAACTGCGTCGTTGGTACTTTTACTGAAGATTGTTTTTTTAAAAGTCCATCTAAAGAAGATTTTTTGACATTCAGTAAATTGGCAACACTTAGCAAAAAATCATATTCCGATTCTTTTATTTTATAGTCTACACGGGCAAAATGGATAAGCTCGCTCAAAATGCCTAGCCTTTCTTCGTAGGTGTTCATGGTTAAGAGGTTACCCTATTATAACTAAAAGAATTCAGTTTTCGTATACAAAAAAATCCTGGAGATTACTCCAGGATTTTTCAGCTAATTCAAATAACTATACGTTATACAGCTATTCTCACAGGAACTGTGTATGTTCTACCCTCTTTCATGTCGCTTACCTCAACTTTCTTATAGTTTAAACGACCTTTTACAAAACCTTCCAATGAGGCATCATTCGTATCAACGGAAAGCACGACAATTTCACCGTCTTTATTGATAGTGAACTGCACATTGGCAGTAAGGTCTTCACTCACGTCGAATGAGTTGCTTTCCAACATACTGTGAATTTGGACGGATAAGTCTTTGTTGGGGTTTACAGGTTCTAAATTTTTGTTTGCTGATACACTGTTAACAGCCAAAAGTGTAACGGCTGCCACTACTAAACTAATTTTTCTCATGATGATTTCGTTTTTAAGATTGATAAAAATTGATGAATATGCTATAAAGACGCCCAAAAATCAATAATGTTACGATCAAAGTTGTTTTTTAACAGTTTTTAATGATTTGTGGTTATTTCTTCACAATGAACTCCTTTAAACTTTTTCAATTCAAAATTAGACCGTAATCATGGTAAAATCCAATTCAAGTAAGTCATTTAATCCTTTAATAAACTTCATAACAATAAACTAACGTGGATAGGATACAAGCTTTCTATGGTTTATGTTTTACTATTTGATTGCACAGCCTTGTTTGCAGACAGGTATAGTTGGTACCTTGAATGCCCCCGATTCTATGGGGATCTCGACTACAGTTATACCGGGTGAAGTTGAAGTGCCCTCGGCGATATCCATCGAAGACAAATCTTAAGTCGAACCCGAACCAAACTGATTATCCATAATTTGGTTGAGGAAAAGACCCTCGACGCCAAAAGTGAGGTTGTTACCTCAGGTTTCGAAGTAAAGTCCTTCGGTCCGTGCTTAAAATCAGGAAAGGTACCGTCAATTGAATAACACCTCTTTTCAACAATTCATGGGTATTCTGAACAATCCCAACACTCATTTTGTGGCCTAGGTATCATGCACCTAGTACAAATAAAACGGGTATCCTTTTTCGAAAACAGCCTATCAGGATAGACAGTTTCGTTATCTGATTTGGTTTTCTGTGTTTGCATAAAAAAAGAGGCTGAATAGCCTCTTTTTAACTTGTATATACACTAAAAACCTAAGCCAGCACTTCTTTTACCTTATCTGCGGCCTCTTGAAACTGAACCGCGGAATGTACCGCTAAACCAGAATTATCTATGATTTCTTTGGCAAGCTCGGCGTTTGTTCCCTGTAGTCTGACGATAATCGGTACTTTAATGGCATCACCCATATTCTTATAGGCATCAACCACCCCTTGGGCAACGCGGTCACAACGAACGATTCCCCCAAAAATATTGATAAGTATTGCCTTTACGTTCGGGTCTTTTAAGATGATTCGGAAAGCCTCTTCCACCCTTTTTGCATCGGCCGTACCGCCAACGTCCAAAAAGTTTGCTGGCTCGCCACCTGCCATTTTTATCAAATCCATCGTTGCCATTGCTAGACCGGCCCCATTGACCATACAGCCCACATTACCATCTAAATCGACATAGTTCAGCCCAACTGCCCTTGCCTCTACCTCAATGGCATTCTCTTCACGCAGGTCACGCATTTCAGCATATTGTTTTCTTCGGTATAATGCATTATCATCGATAGAGACTTTGGCATCAACCGCCATAATTTTATCATCAGATGTTTTTAAGACAGGATTGATCTCAAACATACTCGAGTCACTTTCGACATATGCCTTGTACAAAGCGGTCACGAACTTGGTCATTTCTTTAAAAGCGGTTCCTGAAAGCCCTAGGTTAAAGGCGATTTTTCTGGCTTGAAATGGCATTATACCAACGGCTGGGTCTATTTCTTCGGTAAAAATCAAGTCAGGTGTGTTTTCGGCGACTTCTTCAATGTCCATTCCACCTTCGGTGGAATACATTATCATGTTACGGCCTGTCCCACGATTCAACAAGACCGACATATAAAACTCATTGGTTTCACTATCACCGGGATAGTACACATCTTCCGCAATCAAAACCTGATGCACTTTTTTACCCTCTGCAGAAGTTTGTGGGGTAATCAGGTTCATGCCGATGATAGAACCCGCCAATTCTTCTACTTCTTTCAGGTTCTTGGCCAGTTTCACACCTCCACCCTTACCACGACCACCAGCATGTACCTGGGCTTTGATAACGTGCCATCCCGTGCCGGTTTCTTGAGTAAGTTGTTTTGCTGCATCAACGGCTTCTTTTGCATTATGGGCAACGATACCTCGTTGTATCCGTACTCCAAAACTTGCCAAAATCTCTTTCCCCTGATATTCGTGAAGGTTCATATGATCGTAAAATTTTATTAGGTCACAAAAATAGCAAACCACGACTACAATTAATAATTAATATGGAAGAATTGAAAAACCCTATTCCATATTGAAATAACCCTTGATTTACATCGATGTGGTTTACTCTAGTTTGAAGTCCTCAAAATCCAATGGGTCAAAATTTTTGAAATGGCCGTTCATTTCAATAACGGCTTTTGTTGTATTGATCTGATTCAGCACGGTAATGGTCGAATCTAAGTGAAGCCTAATATACTGAAGTCTTTCGGTTTCATTGGTCAATCGCAAAAGTTCATACTCTTGATCGAATGAGAGCCCCATTTTATGAGCGAAGGCGTAACTATTGAATTTGGATAACGGTATTTGGGGGAGTTCGACCCCCATCAATTGGTATAGTTCTTTGATTTTTTCCAATACCTCTTCACGCAATGCCTCGTCTGCATTGTTATCGGCCTCAAGAAACTCGACAACACCCCCGGCATAGGGTTTCCCTTCCAGTTCATTATCGAAAGTCAATACCTTAAACACCTGTCTGGCCACACAAACAACATCCATCTCACCACCTTCATAAGAATTAACGACCTCTACCAGTTGTACTTCCGTACCATACTCAATCTTCTTATCAATGTAGACCGGAATCCCAAAGGTAATGGCCTCTTCCCTGCAATCGTGTATCAATTGTTTGTAACGTTCCTCAAAAATATGCAATGGAACGGTCTCACCAGGAAAGAATACGGATTGCAATGGAAACATGGGTAGCCTCATAGTAAAATTTTCTTCTAAAATAAACACATCGGAACAATGGCACAACTTAACCGTAATGTTATTTTTATAACAATTTGTTGTATTTATTTATTTTTAGCAGCTATTTTTGTTTTGAAACAAATCGTAAATTAGTTTTATCCAAAATACAATTCATGGAATCTTCACGGTTATTGCGCATTGCAGAAAAATACAGCGCACCACTATACGTTTATGATGCTGAAAAAATAACGTCTCAATACCAGAGACTGACCAAGGCCTTTAGTAAAGTGGAAAACCTAAAGTTGAATTATGCGTGTAAGGCACTCTCCAATATTTCGATATTGCGCCTTATGAATAGTTTGGGAAGCGGATTGGATACGGTCTCGATTCAAGAGGTTAAGCTTGGATTATTGGCCGGTTTTAAACCAGAATCCATAATATACACCCCAAATGGGGTTTCGTTGGAAGAAATTGAAGAAGCTGCCGCATTGGGGGTTCAAATAAATATTGACAATCTTTCCATACTGGAACAATTTGGGAATAAACATCCAGACATACCCGTCTGTATCCGAATTAATCCGCATGTGATGGCCGGTGGAAACTCGAACATTTCCGTAGGCCATATTGATTCAAAATTCGGAATAAGCATTCATCAGATCCCACATTTATTGCGTATCGTGGAACTCACTGATATGAACATCAACGGAATACACATGCATACTGGTAGCGATATTTTAGATATTGATGTCTTTCTTTATGCGTCGGAAATTCTTTTTGAGACGGCCAAGAATTTTAAAAACCTCGATTTTATTGATTTTGGCAGTGGCTTCAAAGTACCATATAAGAGCGGTGATATTGAAACCAATGTCGAAGAGCTGGGTATGAAACTTACCGCACGCTTCAATGAATTCTGTGACACCTATGGAAAGCAACTTACATTGGCTTTTGAACCCGGTAAATTCTTGGTAAGTGAAGCCGGTTATTTTCTCGCCAAGGTGAATGTGGTAAAACAGACCACATCCACGGTATTTGCCAGTATAGATTCAGGTTTCAACCATTTGATACGGCCCATGTTATACGGTGCCTCACATGAAATTTTGAACATTTCGAATCTTGAAGGTCGTGAACGCTATTATTCGGTAGTCGGTTATATCTGTGAAACCGATACTTTTGGCAGCAATCGCAGGATCAATGAAATAAAAGAAGGGGATATTTTGGCATTCAAAAATGCCGGTGCCTATTGCTTCACCATGGCCAGCAATTACAATTCACGTTATAGACCGGCCGAGGTATTATGGTATAAAGACAAGGCCCATTTAATTCGGGAGCGTGAGACTTTTGATGATATACTCCATAACCAAGTAGATATTGCCGACGTCTTCACTGGTGAATCGGAGGCCCTTACCGCGAAATAATTTGGCATAATTTTCGTTAGTTTTGGTACAGTTGTAAGACTATTATCAAAAATCAAAAGATATGCGTAGCCTTTTAATAACCCTGACCTTATTATTTTCGTTGACATTGACTTCCCAAGAAGTGCAATGGATCTCTTGGGATGAGGCAGTTGCACTTTCCAAATCAGAAACAAACCCGAAGAAAATCTTTGTTGACGTATACACGGATTGGTGTGGTTGGTGTAAAAAAATGGATAAGGATACCTTTCAAAATCCGCAAGTTGCGGCCTACATGGCTGAAAACTTTTATATGGTAAAAATGGATGCGGAAGGGAAAGAGCCTATTGAACATGATGGCAAAACCTTTAATTTTATCCCTCAGGGAAAACGGGGATATCATGAACTTGCAGCCGCCTTATTGCAGGGAAAAATGAGCTACCCGACTGTGGTCTTTTTAGATGAGGAATTAAAAATGCTCTCCCCTGTACCGGGATATCAAAAAGTAAAACCTTTTTTACAGATTGCCCGTTATTTTGGTGATGATATCTACAAAGAAAAAGATTGGAAGGCATACTCAAAGACCAGCAAGTAGTTTACTCTACAATTTTAAAGGCAACCAACGGCGTTTTCTCTTTGGGGTTTATTTCAGTTCTGTTGGTATAGGCATATGCTTTACCTCCAAAACTTTTATGTTTGTCCATCTCAAGATACAATAGACCAAACTCAGTAGCCATTGCATAAGCTGTATTACTGATTTTTAGAAGGCTGTTCTTAGCCAAAAAATTATCCGCTTCCCCTTTAAAGATACCTTCTTCCCCTTGTATTTGAATACTGCCCCCAAACCTTTCTTCCCCTTTCTGGGAATTGAATATAATAGTTATCTTTTCTTCTAATACATCAGGGGTGAATGATTTTTTCTCAGCACGAAAAAGTTGTGCAAAAATATGTGCTGTCTCTTCTATTAGTATGTTGCAATCTGTATTTATCATTAACGCAATGGAAAGTTGTTCTTTTGGGTAATACACCAACACGGTTCGTGTACCACGCCAGCTTCCGGCATGCTCTATTGCTTGGTTTCCATAAACATCTGTAGAAATACGCCATGTAATACCAACATTGGTTTTCTTTCCATTCCTCAACATATTGTTTTGAAACATTTGGGCGACCACTTCTTCTGAAATCATTCCGTTACTATATGCGTTGGTAAGTTTGACCAAATCAGTAGGCGTACTTCTGAAACCAGCCCCAGGTAGTTTATAGCTCGCACTGGTTAATTTTTCTTTCAAGAGCTTTCCTTTTTTTAGAAAGTACAATTCCGTATTCTTCGGGTTTGTCTTCTTAATATCCTCAGCAAAGGTTTGCCTCATCTCCAAAGGCTCAAAAATGTGCTTCCTCATATACATCTCATAAGACATGCCCGATACTTCTTCAATTATGACGCCCAATAAATTAAAGGCATTCGTAGAGTATTGATAGTCCGTTCCCGGTTCAAACAATAACGGGTCGGTAATAAAAGGCAAAGTTTCCTTCATCCAAGCAAATTGCTTGTTTCTATAGCCAGTAACGTTAGGGCGGTGTTTTAGCCCTGACGTATGCCCCGACAGCTGTCTAATCGTAAGGTTACTGTATTGTACATCTATATATGGTACATGGATACCAATAGGATCATCAAAATTTAATTTTTGCTCGGTGGCCAAACGCCCAATGGCCGTAGCGGTAAGCACCTTCGCAACAGATGCCGTACGCAATTGTATAGTAGGATCCATTGGTATGGAGGCCTTTACATTGGCAAGTCCGAAACCCTTCGAATACACAACATCCCCTTCTTTCGAAATTGCCATGGAGAATCCTGGCACATTTGTTTGTTGGAGAAATAAACCTGCCAATTTTTCAATACGTTCATAATCTTGTGCTAGGGCACATTGTATAAAAAACAATCCTATAATTAAAAAAATACGAGCTGCCATGGTCAACTTATTTAACGGTTATCGTTTAGCGGGTTGCTCCTTTACTCAACAAGTACGCTACCACCTGGGTATGCCCTTCCTTTTTTGCCATTCTCAAGGCACTTCTTACTTCAGAATTCAGGGAGTAACTATCACGAACCGAAACGTTTACATCTGCCCCTTTTGAAACTAGGTATTTCACCACGGCCAAGTGTCCGTTCCAAGCAGCTCGTATCAATGGTGTCTCGTCTCCCCTGACATGCGCATTGACGTCAGCGCCCGATTCCACTAAAAACGTTACAACTTCTAAATGCCCATTCTTTGCGGACATGATCAATGGATTTCCATCGCCCTTACTTTCTTTATTAACATTTGCACCCAAATTTACCAATGCCTTTACCATTTCGATATCGCCTGACGATGATGCCCGTATTAGAGCGGTACCATCGCCAATAACAGCATCATCGATATCAGTACCGTATTCAATCAATAATTGTAATATCTTCTTGCTACCAGACCTACCGGCATGCACCATAGCGTTGCCATCGCCAATCACTGCCTTATTGGGGTTTGCTCCTTTCTGTAGCAATAATTTTACAATTTCAGGGTTACCTCCTTTAACAGCGGACATTAATGGTGTACCATCACCACGAATGGAAACGTCGACCTTAGCACCTTTGGCAATTAGGTACTTCACCACTTCTAAGTCGCTATGACCGGCCGCAATCATCAGAGCGCTTGCGTCTCTTTTAAATCGATAGTTTGGTTTAGCGCCGGCGTTCACCAAAAGCTTCACCATTTTTAAACTACCATTAGCAGCTGCCATACCTAAGGGTGTTCTTGGTTGAATACTATCATTATAACTGCAATTAGGGTTTATGGATTTAAGTAATTCTTGAACCTCGCTTGTGTTTTCATGCTTTACGGCCAATAACAATTCTTTGCATGTTTGTGCCTGTAAATTGAAGCTAAAGCCTGCCAAAAGAATAAAATGAATAATTACGGTCTTCATAATGATTTTATTTTAATGTTCGTTTTTAATTGATAGGGTAAAACTAGTAGTATGTTGGTTTCACTTTTTAAGTAATAGACCAATTGCCAGTTGCTACCCATAGAATTGTTTTTTACGATTATGAATTGTTCATCCAAAGAAAACGGATATACGTCATGTGATAAATCTCATTTGAAGATTAATTTATAGGCGCAACTTGAATTCCATTATTTTTAAACCAGTATGTCAGAAAAAAGCGCTTTCATTGATTATATTTCTCAAAAAAGAGGCATCGCCCATTGTTTGTTTTGGGTGGTTCTATTCAGCGTTTTTGTCATATTGGCCACTATAAATTCTGGAGCATTTTTAACCAGTGTCACGAACTACTTAGGCCTTTTGCCGCTTCAGATATTGGCAGCCTATCTTTTAAACTACTACCAAATACCAAAGCTATTGTTACACAAGAAGTATTGGGCATTTGGGCTTTCATTGGTAACTTCTATTTATACATTCTCGGCGCTGGGTAGAATTAGTATTGTCTATCTCATTGAACCTTTGGTCAGGGAAGATTTTACCCAAGAGTCCATAGTAGAGATTTTACAAGATTTAGCCTATTTATTTTCGGCATATTTTCCGGCAGTCTATGTCTATGCATTGATTATGTTTTTCATTAAGGCCTTTAAAAAGAGGTTTGAAGAGAAACATCGCATTGAAGTGCTTCAAAAAGAAAAGGCAACCAACGAACTTAAGTTTTTGAGGGCCCAGATTCAACCTCACTTTTTATTTAATACGCTTAACAATTTATATGCACTTACCTTGGCAAAGTCAGATGTTGCCCCCGAAGTTGTACTAAAGCTTTCTGAGATATTGGACTTTATTTTATATCAAAGCGACGAACCGACAATAGCTGTTGAAAAAGAAATAGAGTTAATTCAGGCTTTTATAGAGTTGGAGGCCCTGCGTTATGGCAATCGGTTGAACTGTTCTTTCAAGCATGATGTTACCAATACCCAAACCCAGATTGCGCCACTATTGCTTTTACCTTTGGTCGAAAATGCCTTCAAACATGGAACGAAAGGTAGTAAAAGCACCCACATACAAATTGACCTCGCCGCAACAGAAAGAAAGTTATCCTTTGAAGTTTCAAATAAAAAAACGGAAAATAGTAAAAGCCAAACTATTGCCGCTTCAAGTAGTGGTATCGGTACGGCTAACTTAAAACGACAGCTAGCTTTAAACTATCCCGAGCGGCACCAATTACATATTGACGAAACCGCAACAGTCTTCACTGTGGCATTAATTATAGATTTGAATTAGAAATGGCAATTAAATGTATTATTATCGATGATGAACCTTTGGCCATAAGTGTAATTAAAACGCATTTGAAGTCATTGGTAGACGTAGAACTTATCGGCACTTTTGAAAATTCATTGGAAGCCTTTGAAGCTGTTAAAGAACTGCATGTTGATTTAATTTTTCTGGACATTGAAATGCCACTTTTAACCGGTCTCGATTTTATCAAAACCTCCCAAACTTCGGCTAAAATTATTTTAACGACCGCACATCGCAACTACGCCCCAGAAAGTTATGAATTAGAGGTTGTTGATTACTTGCTAAAACCCATATCATTTTCGCGCTTGTTCAAAGCAATAAATAAATTTAAGGACCTTACAAACCTAACTCCTTCACTGGAGAAACCTGCTGAGGAGGAAGTGAGAAATGACCATATCTATGTAAATTCCAATAAAAAATTCATCAAGGTAAATTTTGATAACATCAGTCACATAGAAAGTATCAAAGACTATATCAGAATACACACCGGCACCGAAAATATCATTACCAAGGATACTATCAGTAATTTTGAGCAAAAGCTTCCAACGACATTCCTTAGGGTTCATCGTTCTTATATTGTAAACACCCAAAGAGTGACGGCCTTTACAAAAATGGATGTTGAATTGGGTAAGGTAGAGATACCCATTGGGGCAAGTTATAAAAATGAAGTATTGCGATTACTCAAACAGCAGTAGGGTATCACTGTCTTTTCTAAAGTATTGAAACTACTAAAAACCCAAGATAAGTGCCAAGCGCATTGCCCAAAGTGCCCACCAAAATAGCAGGTAATATCAACTCTTTACGATTAAAGGTTTCAGCAAGTGCAATGGCGGAAGTACCACCTCCTATGTTGGCCTGACTGGCTATGGAAATCATATCCCAATCTTTAAAGAACAACCCTCCCAATAAAATAGTAAGTAGGCCATGAACCATTACCGCAAATGAGGTAAACAACAATAATAGTAAACCCACTTCTTTTAGTGCCAACACTGCACCAATCTCACAATACGCCCCAATTACGGCTAGAAAAAGATATACCAAATACAAACCGAGTTCATGTGCACCCTTTAATTTTGAAATAAACGAGGTTTGGGCCAATATGATCCCAATAGTTGAAAGGGTTATTATCGACGGAATATTTGGAACCAACTCGGAGATCAAGTCTGAAACTAAAAAAGACACCAATCCAATAAAAACCAACCAACCCAGCGATTTTAAATCCATGAACCTTAATCCATCATCCTTTATCCCACTACTTTGACTGCTAAGTTTCCTGTCTTTAAAATAGCGTCTCAACACAACTGGAAAAGCTATTGTAATCACGACCCAAAATGCGGTAACAACGTTATCTACGGCAATAGCCCCTGCATAAAGCACTCCTTTTTCTTGAAAATCATAGGCCAAAGCCACCGCATTGAAATTAACGCTACCACCAGTATAGGTGCCGGTAAGCATACCCGCCAATATCTTACCGTCATCACCAAGTACATTTTGGGGCGAAACCAAATACCACGAAATCAGAATACCTAATACGGTTGCCAATGAACCTATCAAGAAAAGGGCAATCATAGGGGCACCCGCTTTTTTGATGGACTTTAGATTTGCACCCAAAAGCAAAAAGAAAATAGAGATAGGTGCCAAATAGGTAAAAATAGCATCGTATAGCGGAATTGAATTTGATGCCGAAGGAATCAATTTTAGATTGGCCATTACGGCTGTAAATACAATTACCAAAAGGGCGGCCCCAAAAGGTTTGCCCCATTTGGTCTTACCTGCATACAAAGACAGCAGGACCATTAAGGCCAAAACAGTCAGTACATAAATAGGATTATAAATAAAGGTCATCTTATACTTTGCATGGTAGCAAACATAAGAAATTGAATGCTTAACTTATGGAAAGTGTGATAGATTACCTACTATAATTCGGACTCTCTTTAGTAATCGTTACATCATGCGGGTGACTCTCGTTGATTCCGCTAGCGGTAATTTTCACAAAACGCCCGGTCTCTTTCAATGTTTCGATATCCTTGGCACCACAATAACCCATTCCGGCCCGCAATCCACCTACAAATTGATGGATACTCTCAAAAAGTTCCCCTTTGTAGGGAACGCGACCTACAATACCTTCGGGTACTAATTTTTTGATATCGTCTTCAACGTCTTGAAAATAACGGTCTTTTGAACCTTGCTTCATGGCCTCGACCGAACCCATACCGCGGTAACTTTTGAATTTTCTACCTTCGTAGATGATGGTCTCCCCAGGCGACTCTTTGGTGCCAGCCAATAGTGAACCCAACATTACGGTATCGGCACCAGCAGCAATGGCCTTTGGGATGTCACCTGTATAACGAATACCACCGTCAGCGATTACTGGAACGCCAGAACCTTTAATAGCCGCTGAGACTTCAAGCACTGCTGAAAATTGGGGAAAACCAACACCAGCAACCACGCGGGTGGTACAGATTGAACCCGGACCAATACCCACTTTTACGGCATCAGCTCCCGCATCTACCAAATATTTCGCAGCCTCCCCGGTAGCGATATTACCCACGATAACATCTAAATCAGGGAACGCTTTCTTCACTTCTTTTAAAACACTAACCACCCCTTTGGTATGACCATGTGCGGTATCGATTACAACGGCATCCACACCGGCATGCACCAAGGCCCCTGCCCTATCTACCGCATCAGCTGTGACCCCTAAGGCTGCAGCTACGCGAAGCCTTCCATACTTATCTTTATTGGCTATCGGTTTTTGGGTCAATTTGGTAATATCACGGAATGTAATAAGGCCCACCAAAGTATAATCATTGTCTACAACCGGTAGTTTTTCAATTTTATTCTCTTGAAGGATATCTTCTGCTTCACCCAGGGTGGTCCCTTCTTTGGCTGTCACCAAGTTTTCGGAAGTCATCACTTCTTGAATAGGGCGCTCATTGTTTTTTTCAAAACGTAGATCGCGATTAGTCACGATACCTATTAACTTACCGGCATCATCCACAATTGGAATTCCACCGATACTGTGTTCTTTCATACTAGCCTTGGCATCTTTTACGATGGCATTCAAAGGAAGCGTCACAGGGTCTAATATCATTCCACTCTCTGCACGTTTTACCTTGCGGACCTTCATGGCCTGCTGCTCGATGGTCATGTTTTTGTGCAATACCCCGATGCCTCCTTCACGTGCAATGGCAATGGCCATTTTTGATTCGGTTACCGTATCCATGGCAGCAGAGACAATAGGCACATTTATAGTAATATTTCTTGTAAATTTTGCTTGTATATTGACTTCTCTAGGAAGCACCTCAGAAAATGCGGGCACTAAAAGGACATCATCATAGGTAAGGCCTTCGCCAAGAATTTTATTTAGGTGGGCTTTCATCGCAATTACGGATTAATTGCGTGCAAAGATACTGTTTTTAAATCAAGAATTTAATATGGCTTGAAACGGCAGAAATATTATTTATTTTTATTTAGACTTAATACAAATAATATTATATTTGAACTCATTACAAATACCGATTATGTGTCTGACAAGAAAAATAATCCATCAATCAAAAAACGGTATCATTACCTATTGTAATAAGAGTAACATTTTTCAAGTACTATACAACAATCTCTGTTTTGAATTGTTTGAATGGGAATTAGAGGCTTTGAAGGAATATCTATTCAATTTGGACACCAACTATTGGGAAAATCAGCTAAAATGCACTGCAACACACCGTAAAATACCGCTTTCGGTCGGCACCAAGCATTTCATTATACTATTGAGCAAGATGGAGTTAGAAGAGTTCAAGGCCTTATTAACCCTTAAAGCTGAAGAAGTTAACTTGATAGCGTATCGCGATATCGACTATCGCTCAATAGAAAACTAATCTTCGTAGCATTTTCAGGTTCTTGGTAAAGTTTGGAAAAAGGCTACTGGGTGCTGTAGCTTTTCTTTTAAAGCTTGACCTGCAAGGTCGTGTAAAACGTTCTTGGTTCTGCTGGAATAATTCCGGGACCAGGATAACCGGTTGCCCTTCGTGTGAAATAGCTATTATCTAAAAGGTTGTTCACCCCAGCTTCCAAACGAAACATCTTATAGGTATACGACAATGAAAGATCTAAGATATCATAAGCGGGTATGGTACCTTCTATACCCCGTTGATTGTCATTTACGTTTTGCGGGGCGTTGGTAGCATCGGTAAATTGCTCGCTCAAATAGGTATACTGTAAACTGCCTAAAAAGTCTTTATACCCGAAACTGAATCCGGCCTTTAAGTTTACTTCAGGAATAAATTCCACCTTATTTCCCTCTTCCAATGTCGTAACCTGGGTATCTCCACCAAAGCTTAACAAGTTTACCTCGGTATATTCCGATTGCGTAAAGGCCAGGTTTGAAAAAAAGTTCCATTTAAAATCCTTATTTCCTTCCCAAAAGGTTCCAACAATATTCCAATCCACAAAGGTTTCCAATCCATAGATAAAAGCATCGCCGATATTGCCCCTTCCCCGTATAATACTTCCGGTACTATTCTCAAACAAGGCTTCCCCTAAACGATTATTGTAAAGTAACCCAAAAACACTACCATCGTAAGAAAGGATATTCTTGAATCGCCCGCGAAAACCCAAATCTGCTGTAAAACCATCTTCATCGGTAATGTTCGGATCGATTTGAAAAGATGGATTGACCACCCGAATGTCGCTGAAGGTTACCGAACGATAATTCTCTGAGAAATTGGCATAAAATTCCCCTGAGGTGTTCAATTTATAAGCAGCCCCGACACCCAAAAGCACAAAATTTCGCTCAAAAGTCCGATTGTCGGGAAGCTCTTCATTCAACAAAGGATTACCCGCAAGATCCAGTACAATATTGCGGAAGGATCCCTCACTCTCCGTTTTGATATATTCAAAACGGAAACCCGGGGTCACCGAAAACCTATTGGTTATATTGAAAATATTCTCTCCAAAAACCGCCACGTTCAAATTCGGAAAATCAAACTGTGATTGCCGCTCAAAATTGGGGAATTCCTCATCCGCAAAGCTAAAATCAGCATTCAAACCATTGGTACCCGGACCTTGACGCTGGTCATTGTTCGTATTATAGAATTTAGAACCCAATAAAAGAACGGCATCGGTATCTTTTAATTTGTAACGGTGTAGCAATCTGGCCTCACCACCCCAATTCTGAAAATTATCAACTAGTAGTTCCCTGGGTTGGGTCAAATCGTCGGGTTGTGATACCCGATTGGTTCGAAACCCAAGTGCTTTACGCGAGGCATCCAGTGCAAAAAGGTTCAAACTAAAATCCGTGGCCACTGAAAACCTGTGGTCTAACCGAAGGGAGAAAAGTTTCCAATCTACATTGAACCAGTTTCTGGTTCTATTACTGAATGTAGGGTCTTCTAAAAACTGTGCATCGGTAAGCCCGCCCGGTTGCTGTGCCAAGTAATTCAGTATAGTCGTTTCAAAACCCAACTTGGTCTTATCACTTAGCTGGTATGAAAAATGACCGTAATAGTTTCTACTATTGAAATTCGAATTCGGTCGAAACCCGCTCCCCTCTTTATAATTGAAATACGTATAGTAACTAAACTTACCCACGGACCCAGAAAGACTGTTGAAACTTGTTCTTAAATCAAAAGAACCCAAGGTCTGTCTTGAAATCCATTCTATCTTTTTTGTGGGGTTAGGTTGCTTCATCTTAAAATTGATCAGCCCACCGAACTGAGGTCCGTACTGCAACGATGCCGCACCACGCACCACCTGAATTTGACTCAACGCCTCTGCAGGAGGGGTATAATAACTTTCTGGGTAGCCTAGGGCGTCTGCACTGATATCGTAACCATTTTGACGGGTATTGAAATTTGCCGTTCGATTTGGGTCCAATCCCCTACCCCCGATATTCAATTGTAGGCCGGCATCACCATTTTCATAAATGTTAAGCCCGACTACTTGACTGTAAATTTGCCTTGGGTTATTCGCAGCGGTATTACCAACAATATTATCCACTAAAACGACCTCACTTTTTTTGCCTGCATAAATAGCGGTTCCCTCTACTTTTTTCAACTGCTGTAATGCAAATACCTGTTCACGTCGCTGTGTCAAAACCACTTCTGACAATTGCTGCTGTTTCAGTGCGTTCAACTGAATCTTAAGGTCAAATGTTTTATCAAAGGTCAGTTCTTGTTCAAACACCTCATATTCATAGGCAAAGACGATAAGTGTATACTTTCCGCCCTTCATATTGGAAAAGGCAAAGCTACCATCACTAGCCGTGGTCTGCAAAGCCTTGATATTTTTGAGGTAAACCTCGGCACCGGTTATAGGGGCACCCGTCTCATCAGAGACGGTACCCGATATGGTCATTTGTCCGTAAAACGGTAGCGTTAAAAAAAAGAGTGCTACAAAACTAAATACCTTTGATTTCTTCTTCAAAGGGTAATATCCAATACTTGTGCTCAAAAGAATCCTTTATTTGTGTTAGATCAGTATTTGGGTCGATAAAAGTCTGGCTCAAGCGTCCGTTCAACGCTACTTGACAATCTACATAAACCGCAATATTATTAATACCTTTCGCCCTATGGGTGTCTGCCAAAAAATGTGCATATTCCAAAATGAAATCAGGCTGAAAACCCATCTGCTTTTCTTGAAATGGGGTTAAATATTTGGTATTATCCACATAAAACCACCGTTGTGTATCCTTATCGACGATTTTGAACTGGGCATAGCCAGATTTTTCCATCAGCATGACACGCCATGAAAAACGATACCCTTCTTCCGTCCAAAACAATTCATCGGGATAGGCTAAGTAACGCCACGGGAATACCAATTGTACTATAAAAAACAGGCTTACCAAACCGTACTTTATGGTATGGATCACCCCCTTCTTTGGTTGCAGGATGGCGTTATTGTCAAAAATACGTTTGTCGATAGGCAACCATTTCGACAAGAGACCCAGTATGTTATGATGCAGCTTTGAATCAAAGAAAAGCAATGCGGAAACAATCATGATATACGGAAACATGCCGATGGGGAACAGCACCCGTGTCAATATGTGAAAGACCACCACAAGACCAAAAGCCACGACCCTTGTCGGGCGATACAACAATAAAAAGGGAATAAATAGATCGTAGCCGGCACCAATCCAACTAAAAGCATAGTGCACCCATTCTTTTCCCATTAAATCACCGATCAAGGGCAAATCAAATTTAGAAGGCAACCAAATCTTGAGCGGCATGGCCTTGAACAACCAGTCTGAATTTAATTTGGCCAGACCCGCATAGATATACACCAGGGTTACCAGCAGTTTTAAGGCATCAATATTCCATTTAGGAATAAACTGAAACCTTTTTTGGGCATTTAATTTAGCATCAATGGAGTAGTAGACATTCGCGGGCAAAAAAATCAACAGGAAGGAAAGTATACTGACAAAATAGTAGTGGTTCAAATACGTGGTCTTGTCCATCAATTCGATATAGGTGAACGACATAAAAAAAGTGACGATTGCCAATCGGTATTTAAAGCCAACTGCCACGGCCAAGGAAGCCAAACCACATACTGCGAAAATGAGATACGTCCACTGCCCTATCGGTTTTATCCATTCAAAACCGTAATACGAAAAATGAAATTTTGGTATCAGGTACAATTTTTCGATCCAACCGTAAGCCCAAAAGCGTATGATGCTTATAAACATCAATAGACCGAACAAAATGCGAAAGACCGCTAAAGGAGCGGCCTCAACACGTTGATTTAAATAAGTTCGTACTTGTGACATTTAATCGCCGTCGGCATCAACAAAATCAATACTGATACTCATTGCAGATACCATATCGACTTTTAGCAAAGGTACTGCACGTTGCACCTCATCATAGGCAAGTAACATGTCGGCAGGAGGGTCGTTATTCTCAATCTCGCTTCGAAAAGAATCTAAATTGGAAACCATTGTTCGCGCCACGTCAAATTGATCGTTTATCAAAACATCCAGTTCCTCACCATTCTTAAGGCTATTAAGTGCTTGAAGATAGCTCGCCAAACTTTCGCCAGAGCCCGTTGTCGCAAAATGCCTACCGTTAAAAAAATCTTGCGTTGCATCTAAACCTTCCAAAAACAACTCATTGGCCACGTCTGCGCTGTAAAATGCCTCAAGGGTATTCGGGGCAGGTGATCCCGTAAATACCCCTAGCGGAATACCCAATTTACCAGCCCTTAAAAACTTTTCGTAATAAAAGATAAAGTCATTCACAAAAACATCGACCGAGGCCGTTGCAGAGGCGCCATCATTGGCCACAAAGGTATCCCTATAACCTCCATTCCATCCATCAAGTACGGTCAATACCCTACTTTCGATATCACTGATAACATCTTTGAAATAATCAACATAGGCGTCACCTGTGGTGTCGGTGTTGTAAATGGCAATAATCTCCGCATCCGTTTCAGCCAATCCATTCAGCAAATAATCCAGTGCCGGAAAACCCTTGACATCCCTGTTTGATGGCAAAGAAAAGTCTTGGTCGTCATTGACCACATACTGCTCTAACAAATCCACATCCGTGGGGTAGGTGTTTATATTCAATCGCAGTCCATTTTCCTCGGCCGGTCCGACCTCAAACATTGAAATACGCTGCCAACTTTTATAGGCCTCTAGCCATTCTGCCCTAAGCACAACAAGATTTTCTTCGGTCCTAGCCGTTCTAAAGGTGTCATAAGCGCTTTGAAAATCCGCAAAGACGACGAAAAAATCGTTGTAAGCAGGAAGAATAATATTATCCGCCCAATTGGTCAACATCGCAGAACGGTCGAAAGTGACCGGCACCACATCATCATCAGTAATGCTTACGTCATCGTCGGTCATAGGTTCTGGGCTATCACTATCAGAGGAACAGGCCCAAATAAATAAGGTAATTGCAATTGGCAGTACATACCATATCTTTTTCATTTTCTACAATTTTTATTTATTCTAAATAAATTTTTTCAAAGATAAAATAAGGGATGGATTTACCAATTAGAAATCCACCCCTTTTTTATAAATTTTGGTTTAATTTTTTAGCCCCTTCATGCCATGAAAATTAGTTGCTACTATCTGCAGCATCGGCAACCGTAAAATCAAATTCGGCGGCAATGGCCTCAGAAACCGTGTCGAGTTCGGTTGCGGTAACATCCCAGAAGCCATTAGCAAGGTTGGTGTAAATGGTATCCAAAAAACCGATAACATCGTTGCTTGAAAAATAAAATTCCGCACCCGTACCTGGCCTTCTCAAAAATTGCAGGCTGTAAATAAAGCCATATCCTTCAGACAGATCGTGAAAAGTGTCCCCAGGCTCAGCGCCGGCAAGTTTTGATTTACCTGCCTGCAAATAAAATACGGCCCTCACCGCAATCACTTTGGCGATTTCGGCGCGGAGTATATCTGCTTGTGCATCACGTTCTTCATAATCTTTATTGACAATAGCTGTCCTACCTGCCTTGAAGGCATCAAAGATTTTCTCTGCAGTACCGGCAAATGTAGGGTCGTTTTCAACCCTTTTGATGTACTTGGCCAAAAACTTATCCGTGGCATCCAAAGCATCAATATCGGCAATGGGATCCTCAGTATCGGCAACGACCCCAAAGGCGTAGCCATAGGCCTCGTCCCAATCATGCTCCATGTCGGTGTAGGTCTTACCTTCTACTAGGGTTCCGGCATCGTTGGCTTCTTCAAATTGTGCCAAAAGATTCGGATTGGTGTAGTTGTTCAAGATTTGATCGGTAACAAAAGCGCCGATAAGTCCCTTATTGAAGGCTTGGTCCAATTCAAGCCCCTTACCATTCACATAACGTGTTGAGGAACCATCGGTCAATTGCCCTGCCATACCTTCGGCAGCCACCTGGTTCCAACTGGGGAAAACATCAGCGACCTGCTCGGCAATATAACCATCAAAGTCGGCTTTTATGCTTATTGATGCGATCGAGGGTGCAACTTGACTGAAAAAATACGAGCCTGCCGTTTTATTTCTAACTTGCTTATCAGACGCATTCAAGTCAGCATCCTCAAAATCAGCTGCACCCTCTTGATGGTCGTACATAGCAGCTATTTGTGCTTCAGTTGCGGTCTCATCCTTGAATTTTGAAAGTATTTCGTTGGCCATCAATAAACGCGTGGTTTGGCCGCTAAAACTTACGGTTGACTCCCCTTCCCTTGTGAACATGTAGGTAGCTGGTATTTCAAGCGCAGTAACACAGGGAGAGCAGGCGCTACCGCCACAATCAACCCCAGTCTCATCACCATTTTGAATATTGTCGTTGCAGGTGGCTACCTGATCGGGCATATCGTCATCGTCTGAATCACACGAGGTGAGCATTACACCTGAAACCGCCAATAGGGCAAATACTAATTTCTTCATTCTGGATATTAAGTTTATTTAGATTAGATATAAATAATTTTATTTGACAAATATATCCCCACTGCTCTGATGACCAAAATTAATTTAGACTTATTTTAAATAAAATTTAGGATTTAACATTTTTGGCTACTCTAAGGTTCCTTTAATGGCAGAAGAACATGACATGGTTTGTATCGTACTGCTAATAACAGTCCATTTTTAGCTGTTCCCGATGTTCAAATTCACTAAGGGGTTTTTCGAGGAGGTCGGTGGTAATTTCCTCCAAAGCTTCCAATACCCCTCGTTGCATTGCAATGGAGCCACATATCATAAATACCGATGCATTTTCCAATTTTTGGGCCAATTGCTCCCTATCCCTTTGCAATAACTGTTGCACATATTCTTTGGTATTGTTTTCTTGGGATAAAGCAATATTCATGGTGCTCATTTTCTTGGTCTCAATGGCATTGTCGATATAAGCTTTATAAATGGAAAAGGATTCCATAGTACGCCCACCCCAATAGAGGTCGATGGGGATTTTTTTGGTGTTTTCGTCAATCATCCCCAGAAAAGGCGCTATACCGGTACCATTGGCGATACAGACAAGTGCGGGTGCGCTCTTTGGAAAATGGAAATCAACATTGCGTTTGATACCGCCCTGTACGTATTCGCCAGCATCAACACGGTTCAAAAATTGGGAAACAGCACCCAACTCATGCTTTTTTATGCTCAAGACAAGCTTGTCCTGATATTTGGCAACGGAATACCATCTTGGTCTATCACCTTCCTCTGGAACAAATTCCCATAAATCACCCGACTGGAATTTCACCTTCTTTTTAGGCTTTAAATGCAACATATAGGTATCATCCACATTAAGTCCGGTTTTTTCAAGCACTTTAAAAGGCTGCGTCTTGGCCTTTTTGACCTTTTTCTCTAAAGGTGGAATTTGCATTGGGGTATTGGTGGCCCGCGCCCATAGTTTGGCCCAATCCATAAAGGCCCCGAAAGATTGGTTATTGATTTTGTATAGCGGTAAGCTGCCCTCCATATTCGGTATGCACGCCAAAAGCCTTTCTAAATCAATGGCAAACTGGCAATAACCTTGGTAGGTCAAGGAGCCAAAACCGACCACACTATACTGCACTGGTACTTTTTGGGTATGTGATTGCAACAAGGTCTTAATATGCCTCGCATTGGATGGAGCCTCACCCTCACCATACGTTGCCGTTAAAAAAATGAGCTGTTCTGCCTTTGCATAGGTGGTGTAGTCATTAATCTGGCTGACAAAAGCGGCTATGCCCGCTTGGGTCAGTCCCTTTTTCAAAGCATGGGCAAAAGCATAGGTGCTTCCGGTTTCGGAACCCACCAAAATAATGTGGGTACATTCATCCTTATCGGTTTGGGCAACAACCATTTTGGAATTTCTTAAGCGCTTGCGCCACATGACAAAACCCGAATAGATAAAGAACAATAGCGCAACACTGACCAATAAGAGTACAATGGACCATAACATGGTACCCTGCCCTGTATGCAACTTTAAACTTAGCTGGCTTGCCAAAAAGGTAAAGGGATAGTATTGCTCACTTAAGATTTCGCCGTTATATTGGTGTACAAAAAGTTCTTTGTCGCGCAAGGCCAGTTCAAAATAATCTTCGGGAAACTCAGAGAACGGAAAGGTCACTGAACGCACCTTATCAAGGGTAATGTTCTTAAACAAAACCAAATCTTGGGGCAGCACGGATAGGTCCACTTCCGTATCGGGCTCCACCGGCTTATGGACGATCTTGGAGCTAGGCAGTAATGAAAACTTTTCGGCAGATAAGTAAACCCCTGTCGCTGCAACGATACTAATAGGTACCAAAAACCACCGCCCAAAAATCACATGATAGCGCAGCTCAAAATAGTCTTTCTGTACTTTTGAAAAGAGTTTTGTGAGACCCCCTTGACGTTTGATGATCAAAATCAGGCCCGTAATCGCAATGAGACACAATAAAAAGGAAACCAACCCCACAAAAAAGCGCCCAATACCCTTTAAAAACAAAGACCGGTGCAGGTTGGTCGTAAATTGAAAAATAGGATGCTGCGATTTTGGTGCTCCCAAACGTTTGCCCGTTCTGGGGTGCACATAGATATATTCGCCCTGCCCTGTTTTGTTGACGACATTGGCAACCACAAAGTCATTGGCATCCACTTTAAGCGTTAAGACCTCATCATACTCTTGCCTTAAGGCGCCTATGGTTTCCGCAAGGGAAATTTTGGAAAGTTGTTCAGGTTGATACGGTTTTAGGGCACTTTGCATGGGCTCAAAAGCCAAGATGATTCCCGTTAAAGAGGCCAAAACCAAAAAAAGCCCTGAAACCAGGGCCAATGTTAAATGGCAATATCTCCAAATCGATAGGGTCATATTTTACTGCTGTGGCAGCATTCGAACATACCGAATAAACCCCTTGCCTTCGGTTTTGGTCTTTAAGTTCTCCGCAGTCAAATCAAACTCCACATCATCTGCATAATACTCTTGATCCTCTACGGCCGACTCAAATCTAATTTTATATCCGGAATCAATCTTATTGACAGGAATCCGTAGTACTGCCATCTTACGTTGTCCCCCGGTAACGGTTTCACCCACAATGGCATCGATATCCGGCCTTCTGATACCATAGAGGTTTTTCCACCATTCTTCAATATCACGATACCATTCGCTATCATCACCTTGTACATAGAGGGTTTCTATGTATTTGCCCTGGGCATCCAAAATGGAAACGACCACATACGCCCCCTCACCTTCATAATTGGTCAGTTGAATCAAGCATTTGTAATTTGCGGTTTCAACTGGGGCTTGCGAGAAGGCCAACAGACCCAAAAACATTAGTACTAACAAGCCTTTAAAAAAAGTCTTCATAACAACTATTCTTTTTCGTTACAATTTTAAGAAATCGAGCTGGCTTACCTGTTGCTGTAGCAACTCATTTTCTTTGGCCAAATCATATACCGTTTCCTCAAAATTGGTCTTTAAGGCCACATCGGCACCTTGCCCGATGAGGTATTTTAGTATTTCGGCATTTTTGGTGGACATGGCCGCTAGGTGCAAGGCTGTATTGCCCTCATCGTTCTTCTGATTGATGGCAATGCCAAATGGCGTTAACCGTTTCAACAAGGGAAGATTGTTTTCCTTGGCGGCCAAATGCAGCAGCGTGTTGCCATCGTGCTGGGGAACGGTCATAGCCAAACCGGCATCTTGCAGCAGTTGTAATTTTGCCTCAAAGGCTTCCGGTTGTTTCGTGTTATAGCTTTCCATCAAGTAATATGCCAACGTATTTCCCTTTTTATCAGCAACGGCCACGGCTGCACCATTATCCAAAAGATACTCTACCACCTCGGGTTTATTTCTTGATACCGCCAGGGCCAGGGCCGAACGCCCTTGGGCATCTAGAACGTTAATGTCCTTTGCGCTACTTGCTAATAATTGAATGACTTCCAGGCTATTTCCCCGTGAAGCGTTGATTAAGGGTGTACTTCCCTTAGCATCCTGTAAATTGACATCCAAGCCCTTGTCCATTAAATATTGAAAGACTTCCTCATTATTATTTCGAGAAGATACGAGGTGCAATAGGTTTTTTCCGTCTTTATTGACCAAATCCATAGCAAGGCCCAACCCTTCGAGATATTCAAAGACCGCTTTACCGTTTTGCTTGCCTCGCGTGCCCAGGGCAGCCATAAAAGTGGCGTTCTCCCCGTTATTATTAATTCGCTTTACATCTGCACCTTTGTTTACTAGGGTTTTTAGTAGCTTTAGATTGCCACCTTTTGCAGCATACTGAAAAATACCATTATCATTGTCATCGACGCTATCGAAGGCCAGTCCTTTATCCATAAAATATTCAATAATGTCCACATTCTGAGCTGCCGAAGAAACCAAGAGCAGGGCATTGGCCCCACTATGGGTGGTCGCCTTGATATTAGCATCATGGGACATTAAGAAATCATACAGTTGGGGGTCGGATTGCCCTGCATTGGCCGCAAAGTTCAATACAGTGTAGCCGTGGGCGTCTTCAATGTCTGATTTGGCACCTTTATCAGACAGGTATTGCATCATTTTGAGGTTGCCTTTGTAAGCGGCCCAAAACATATAGGTGCGTCCATCGTGGGTAATTTTGTCGACTTCATTTCCTTTCTTGGTCAGAAGGTGTTTTATCGTCTTATTATCAACCTGTTCAAGAAAGGCATAACAGACCCCATCGAATAGGTTCCGGTTCAATTCGGTAATATCGTTTCCCTCAGCAATGGCTTTTTCCACATCAGCGACAGAGGGATTTCCCTTCCAATATTCCCGTTGCAAAAAAACGTTGTCTTGTGCAAAAGTGAAGACCGCAAAAAAGAGCCCAATAAACAGTGTTATGTGTACTTTCATATTGCTATTTCGTTTTCGAAGCTTTTTCTTTGTCTTCTGTAACCACAAAAGATTCTATAACATCGGCAATATCTTTTTTAGCCGTGATTTCTTCGTTGAACAAATGTTTGTACAATACCTTATTGTCTACTTTTTGCTTTAAGGTCAAATCAGTGTCACGGGCAAACACCTCATCCCATTTTGAACGAACGGTGGCCCATTTATCATCATTTTCCATCCACCAATCAGCAGCTGCTTGGCAACGTGCATCGGGCACCTTTACGTAAGTATTGTACCCTTTTTCTTTAGCCAGCACAAAATCATCCTCCCCATCTTTACGAAGTACCTTGGCGTTGTCTTGGTCGTGTACCCAACCATTTGGGGTAATTTCATGACGGTTGCCACGCATCGTGATGTTGTAATCGCCCCTTGTGGTATATTCCCTTCTTGGTAAGGGTGCCGGTGTGGTGTTCTCCCAATAACTTTTTCCGTCTACATGAACCCAAGTGGCACTCCCCTCATAACGCGGACTGTCATCAACCTGATATACTTTTTGGGTCCACTGCCCCGTCACCTCATCGGCCTGTTTCTGGTTAAAGGTCCAATTGTTATCGCCATTATAGGTATACAAATCGGTATTCTCGAACAACCAGTCTTGCCTCCAATGCTTCACGATCATGGGTTCTGCGGGATTCCCCACTTGAAGAATATGCTGAATGACCACTTTATCGTCATTATCGGTTACCAATTCTGCCCATTCCAAGCCCTTGGAAATCTTATTTTTCGAAGGTTTGTATAACGAATCTTGGCTGTAATTAAAGGTCTCCGCAAAATTAAAGGTCACTTCAAAGCAACCGCACATGCTCTTGATGGCCTGTTTGTCCAAGGCTTTCTTCCCTTGCGCTTGTGCCATACCGAATACGGATAGGCTGACTACGACTAAAAAAAAATTGTTCTTCATGTCAATGGTGTTGTTTTGTTGTTAAGGATTTTTCTAAAAATAAATTCTTTTTATTTAGACTGATTTAAAATAACATCTATATTTGTGTCAAATTTAAATAAGAATGAGTCTAAATAAAAATAAATCACCTTTTTATTTTTTATTTTTTTTCTTGGCATTGGCCCATGCCCAAGAACCCATTCCATCTCAGAAAGACACCGTTCTTACCCAAGATTTAGAGGAAGTCGTCGTTACCGCAACGCGCACGGTTAGGCAATTATCGTCATTACCCCTGCCCGTCACCCTTATTCCCCAAAAACAGATTGCCCGTACTGGAGTAACCCGTTTAAATGAAATACTCAATGAACAAACCGGTATCGTTATGACACCCGATGCCACTATAGGAGGTGGTGAGGGTGTTCAAATACAGGGGATTGCCTCTGACTATGTTTTGATATTGATCGATGGCGTACCGGTAGTGGGCCGCAGTGGTGGTAATCTTGATTTGAGCCGTTTCGCCATCGGTAATATCAAACAGATTGAAGTAGTCAAAGGACCTTCTTCGAGCCTTTTCGGCTCTGAAGCCTTGGGTGGGGTCATCAATATCATTACCGAACGCCCAAAGACCGAGGCCATTTCTGGTCAGGTTTCACACCGCACGGCCACCTTTAACAGTCAAAACAGCACTATTAGCCTCAACCAACGCAACGGCGACTTGGGGTACTCCCTCTTTGTAGACCGTTTGAGCACCGAAGGTTTTGACCTCGCACCGAACACCGAAGGACAGACCATTAATCCCTTCTTTAACTACACTTTTAATGGAAGGGTATTTTATGACCTGTCGGATAAGCTCCGCTTTTTTGCCTCTGGGCGTTATTTTCTGCAAGATTTCGATGTTCCCTCTGGCACGAGTGAAGAGCGTGATGGCAATGCCCATCTACGGATAGACCATAAACTCACCGAAAAATCGCGATTTGAATACGAACTCTACTATACCAATTATGTGACCAACGAACGGACCATCGACCCCATCAACGATGAACTGTTATTGGATAATGATTTTGACCAAAAACTATTTCGCCCCGAAGTGCGCTTCAACCATTCCTTTAGCGAGACCAATACGATGACCGCAGGGGCCGGTTACAATTTTGAGACCCTGAACCGTTCCCTTTTTGCCGAACAGGTTACTTTTGATTCGCAATACATCTTTGCCCAATACGATTTTAACCCCTGGGAAAAACTAAATGTTATTGCTGGTGCCCGGTTCGACAACCACAGCGAATACAACTCACAACTGAGCCCCAAACTTTCGGCACGTTACAATTTTACCGATGCCTTTCACATCAAAGGCTCAGTGGGCAGTGGGTTTAAGGCCCCAGATTTTCGACAATTGTACCTCGACTTTACCAATGCGGCCGGTGGCGGATACTCTGTTTTTGGTAAGGAAGTGGAAGCTGCGGGGATACAACGCTTACAAAACAATGATGAAATCGCGAACCTTGTCGTTGATCCCGCTGATCTGGGGGATCCATTGGATGCGGAAAGCTCTGTGGGATACAACCTTGGCTTTGGTTATAAAAAAGGGAAACTGCGTAGCGATGTCAATTTCTTTCGGAATGATTTTCAAAACCTGATCGATACGCGCATACTCGCTTCAAAGACCAATGGCCAAAATGTCTTTGGCTATATCAATCGTGAAAGGGTATATACGCAAGGGATGGAAGTCGACCTGCAATACAGACTTTTCGAAAACCTAAACCTCTCTGCCGGGTATCAATTACTATTTGCTTTTGATGAGGATAAAGAGGATGCCATTGACAATGGGGAGGTCTTTGCCCGTGACCCAGAGACCATGGAGACCGTTCGCTTGACCCGTGATGATTATTTCGGATTGGAAAACCGCTCACGGCATACGCTGAATGTTAAGGTATTCTACGAAATCCCCGAATGGGATGCCAATGCCAATCTTCGGGTGGTCTATCGCAGTCGGTTCGGCTTGACCGACCGCAACGGCAACGATCTTTTAGACGAGCTGGACAATGCTTTTGTAGCGGGCTATTCCCTCGTCAACCTTTCTTTCGGAAAGACCTTTTACAAACACTATCAATTTCAGGTCGGGGCCAATAATCTGTTGGATTTTACGGGGGCCAACCCCTTGGCGACACAAGACAACGAACAATTAATTAACCCTGGGCGACAGGTGTTCGCCCGATTGAACATCCAATTTTAAATCTAAAAACAGCTATGAGAACAACAATCAAATTATTCAGTTTACTATTCGCTTTGACCGCCTTTGTCGCCTGTAGCGATGATGATGGTGACGGTAACGAAATAGCCGAATTTGCCGTTACGGCCATCAGTCCGGAATCTGGGCCCGTAGGCACCGAGATCACCATCACGGGAACGAATTTCCCTACCGATGCTTCGGCCATCAACCTTACGTTTGGGGGTGTTGCCGCCACCATCACTTCAGTAAGCAGTACCGAAATCATCACGACCGTGCCCTCTGGGGCAAGTTCAGGGGAAGTGAATGTTGCGGTCAACGGACTGACCAAGTCGACACCGGCCAGCTTTACCGTACTTTCTGATTTGGTCGAAGCTACCGCGCAGAACATCTTCGCTCCGCAAACCGGTGGTCGCGGAGAACCTATTGGGGGACCCTTCACTAAGTTCAGCTTTGCCACGGGGGCCGTAACCGATAGTGATACCGACTGGGATATTGCCTTTCGTGGAACGACCATTGCCGTTAATGGCGGCACGGTTACAGGAACCAATGACGAACCTGAACGTAATGGAAATGCTGGCGCAACTATCGTTAACGGTATCTTTGACGAAATCAACTCCACTGACGGACTTACTTTTGCAGGGGATGCCAATGCCGCTTTTGCCATACCTACCGGAAGTGACAATGGTTGGTACAATTATAATCCCATGACCAACTTGGTAACCTCCATTCCTGGCAAGGTCTTGGTCTTTCGTACCAACGATGGCAAGTTTGCCAAGGTCGAGATTTTGAGCTATTACGAAAACGCCCCGGCCAACCCTGACGGTTTCACCGATGCCTCGCGATACTACACGTTTACCTATGTGTATAACCCTAATGAAGGGGAAACCTCACTGGTCGGCAACTAAAAATATTATGTATTGATTTAAGTTAGTTTAGTTCAAGACCGGGGCTTTTGCTCCGGTTTTTTTATGCCCAATAGTCATGACGAGCGGACTCATAAAATCCCTTTAAAGTATAGAACAAAACCCCAATTATTTTAAGGCTTTTCTGTAATCAAATCCAATCCACTCCCCTTATCTTGTAGACCAAGTAGTTTTCCCCCATAAAAAAGTGAACCCTATTAAGGTATGTATAGATCATTAATGATTTGGACACAATTGTGGTGCTTCATACTGAAAAAACACCGCAACAAAACAAAAAATGAATGGATAAAGAAGCTATATTAAAGCAATTACAAACTTGGACAAATAATATTCCACTAATTGTACTTGGTAGCGGAGCTTCTGTTCCTTTCAATCTTCCTTCAATGTGGACTTTGGGAGAGTTCTTGAAAAACTCAATAAGTTTTGCCGATACTGATGACCAAGCCCAATTTGAAAAATTTAAAGTCGAATTTGACAAAACTGGCGATTTAGAAGCAACCCTTACGAAACTTCAACTAAGAGATAAGGTACTTGCTGAAATCGTAGATAAAACTTGGGAACTAGTCAATGAATCAGATTTAAAAGCGTACGAGAAATTTATCAATAAAGAAATTGAATTTCCCTTAGCCGAATTATTAAAATACTTCTTAGATACAGCAGGTAAAAAAGTTTCAATCATAACAACAAACTATGATAGGCTAGCTGAATATGCTACTAGTCTTTCTAAAGCCATTGTGTGCAGTGGTTATGCTCAAAGTCATATTGGACACTTCTCAAACAATATTCAATCCAACAATTTAGCTTCTTTAAATGGCTATAAAGGACAAGTAAACATTTGGAAAGTTCACGGTTCGTTAGACTGGTTTAAATCTAATGAAGATGAAAATATTCAACTTCCGTTAAGACAAAGTATTCCTGACGACTATCGACCTTTAATTGTAACACCTGGCTTAAGCAAATATTCAGAGACACATAATGAACCATATCGAACAATTTTTACACAAGCAGACTCTGAAATTGAAAATGCGAATGGTTTTTTATGTATTGGTTATGGGTTTAATGACACTCACGTTCAACCAAAACTAATTGAACAAATAAAAAACAATAAACCAATTATTGTAATCACAAAAGAACTTACTGAAAAAACTAAACAATCAATCATCGATAATAAATGTCAAAAGTACTTGCTTATCGAAGAGGCCAATTCTAATGATACCAAAATCTATTCTTCCAAATTTGGAGAATTTGGAATTGACGATACTAGTTACTGGGAATTAGGAGAATATTTAAAACTAATCATTTCATAAGCAGAACTATGGCAATATTCCAATTTGAAGAATCTACAAAAATCGGTACCGTTTTTAGTGTTGACACTTCTACTCTAATCGTGAAAGTTGAAGAACTTGAAAAGCTAAGGAAACTGCAGGTAAATCATTTAATTGCTATAAAAAGCTCAAAAGCTGGACAGCATCTAATTGGTATTATAAACCGAATTACACGAAAAGTATCAAATGATGAGAATCCAGTTTCTGATGATTTAGGTCTTACCAATTTTTTACTAACAGAAAATATTTTAAAAGTTAACCTAATTGGAACTTTAATAGACAAGCACGGACAGAAAGAAAATGTATTCAAAAGAACTTTAGATACAGTTCCCGAAATTGAAGCAAACTGTTTTCCTATTGACGGAGAAAATATCACAAAGTTTATGCGTACAATATCATCGAAGGAAAATTATGATATTCCTCTTTCATTAGGTAAATACTCAATTGATGAAAATGCAGATGCTTATTTAGATGGCGATAAACTTTTTCAAAGACACGCTGTAATTGTAGGAAGTACTGGTTCTGGAAAATCTTGGTGCGTTGCAAAATTAGTTGAGCAAATTGCTAAACTTCCTATGGCCAATTCAGTTTTGTTCGATATTCACGGAGAGTATAGCGGGAAGGAATTCAAATCTGACGGAATCCAACATTTTAAAATCGCAAACCCATCCGATTTAGGTAAAAAAGGAAATTTAGGTAATAATGTATTAATGCTACCGTATTGGCTTTTAACCTACGAAGAAATGTTGGCGATGCTACTAGACAGAAGCGATAATAATGCACCAAATCAAGCAATGATTTTTTCAAAAACCGTTTTTGAGGAAAAAATAAATTATCTGGAACAAATCGGAGATACAACTTTTAAGGATAGTATAACCATCGATAGTCCGATTCCTTATAAAATGGAAAATGTACTAAAAATTATTAAAGAATTGGACCAAGAAATGGTAAAGGGCTCAAACGGAAGAGAAAAACAAGGTCCATTTTTCGGAAAACTAACAAGATTTATACAACGTTTAGAAGCAAAAAGTCAAGACAAAAGACTTGGTTTTATGTATGAAATATCTGATGACGAATTAGATATAAACTGGATGAATGAATTGTGCAATTCATTAATGCAAGGCTCTAAGAATAATAATCAGAAAGCAGGTGTCAAAGTCATTGACTTCTCAGAAGTACCTTCTGATGTTCTTCCACTCGTTATAGGTTTAGTTGCTAGAATTATTTTTACAGTTCAACAATGGACAACTAATGATAAACGACATCCAATTTGTTTATTATGTGATGAAGCTCATTTATACATTCCCGAAAGAACAAGTCAAGATTCTGCTACCGAACTTGGTTTAAAGAATTTTGAGAGAATAGCAAAAGAAGGCAGAAAATATGGTGTTAGTTTAACTGTCATAAGTCAACGACCCGCAGAAGTCAACAGAACAGTCCTAAGTCAATGTAATAATTTCATATCACTAAGGCTATCAAATGCAGAAGACCAATCCGTTATAAAAAGACTACTACCTGATAATCTTTCGGGATTAACGGATGTTTTACCGATTTTAGATATTGGAGAAGCTTTGGTTGTTGGAGATTCATCTCTATTGCCGACACGAATATTAATAGATGAGCCAACTATTAAACCGCAAAGTGCAACTATTGATTTTTGGAAAGAATGGGGTAATGATAAGGCTGAACAAGATATTGCAAATGCAGTTGTAGGTTTAAGAAAGCAGTCGAAATAAAATTACGAAAGCACAACAATGTATAAAAATAATAGAGGTCAGTGTTTAACCCAAAAGTTAGTGCATGAAAATCCACTACTATTCTTATACTAGACCTTTAATGAAAGTACGGAAAAATGAAAAAAGTCTACCTACCAACTGCTGTGATTACTGCAGCGGACAGATTATTTTAATTTTAGCCTTTGCTTTTACTTAGGTGAGCCTAATATATGTGCAACCCAATTATAAGCTTCCCCCAATTAGCGTCGTTTAGCAACTTAAAAGCATTTCATTGGCAGCATTAATTTAATAAACCCTAAAACAGATTATCAGTAGACCGTTACCAGTTTTTACTATATTCCCTTAAAATTTGCGATACGGAATCATGCAACCCAGAATCGAAATCCTTCAACCCAAAAAACTAGTCGGTTTTTCTTTAAAAATGAGTTTGGCCAGCAATCTTACCGCACAGTTGTGGGGGCAATTTGGCCCTCAAATCAAAGAAATACCACACCGCGTTTCAGAAGACAAGATTTCGATGCAAATCTATCCCCAAAGCTACTATGCTCAATTTAGCCCCATAACCGAATTTGAAAAGTGGGCCACTGTGGAGGTCAGTTCTTTTGATGATATCCCCGAGGGGTTGCAATCCTTTGAACTGCAAGGCGGACACTATGCCGTTTTTGACTATAAAGGGTCGAGTACTGACCCTGCCATCTTTCAGTATATTTTTTCAGAGTGGTTGCCCAACTCCAATTACGTGGTGGATGACCGTCCCCATTTTGAAGTCCTTGGGCCCAAATACAAAAACAATGACCCAAATTCCGAAGAAGAGATTTGGGTTCCTGTAAAGGATAAGCACTGATCTAAGAAGACCCTTCATTTTAGAAAATAGCGAAATGGGTTTCGGACCAAATTATGAAAGAAGAAAGGGGAATTAGGAAAAGGCAATCCCTCCGTCAACTTCACTCCGTTCGCTGCCACCTCCCTTTAAAAAAGGGAGGAGCTATAAAAAGGTGAGCAATAATTTTTAATCTTAGTTCCTACACAAAAAGCTCCCCTCTTTTCTAAAGAGGGGAATGAATTCCGAGCGCAGCGAAGGAAGAAAGGGGAGATTGAATTTCAATCCCTCCGCTCACAAGCGCTGCTGTGATCACCTCCCTTTTCTAAAGGGAGGAGTTTTTGTAATAAATCGATTCCTTTTCTTAATTAAAGAAAGAGTCTTTCCAATAAATTCAAGATAAAACCTCAACCCATCCATGAATGTTGTTTCAATGGTATGCCGAAAAAAGTTCCGTAGCCTTATTATAAGCAGCTTCAAAGACCATCCAGTTGACCGCTGTATCTGCTTTTTGTTCCGTAAAATAAGAAAGCATTTTTTCAGTAGGCATATTGCCCGTAAGTTCGTCTTTGGCCATGGGGCAACCCCCAAAGCCTTGCACGGCCCCGTCAAAACGTCGACAACCTGCCTTGTAGGCTGCATCCACTTTTTCATGCCATTTGGTCGGTACCGTATGCAAATGGGCACCAAACTCAATTTCTGGGTATTTCGGTATTAGGTTAGAAAATAAGTAATCAATTACTTCGGGCGTTGAACTGCCCACGGTATCGGAAAGTGATAATATGCCCACGCCCATTTTGGCCAATTTTTCGGTCCACTCCCCCACAATATCCACATCCCAAGGGTCGCCATAGGGGTTTCCAAAGCCCATCGAAATATAGGTCACTACCTTTTTGTTGGCAGCATCGGCAATATTCAAGATTTCTTGTAAAGTCTCCACGGATTGGGCAATCGTCTTATGTGTATTCCGCATCTGAAAGTTTTCAGAAATTGAAAATGGAAAACCCAAAAAGTCAATCTGCTCATGCATACTTGCATCCCGGGCTCCACGAACATTGGCAACAATCGCCAATAATTTACTGGTAGTCTTTGAAAGATCCAAACCTTGAAGTACCTCAGCGGTATCCACCATTTGCGGAATGGCCTTTGGCGATACGAAACTTCCAAAATCCACGGTATCAAAGCCACAGCCCAACAAAGACTGAATGTAGGTCACTTTCTTTTCAGTTGGGATAAAGTCTTTGATACCTTGCATGGCATCCCTTGGGCACTCCACCATTTTAACCGTATCGTTTGACATGCTATAAAATTAGTGTTATTTATCAGATAACAATAAGTAGCCGGCAATACCCACAAAAACAAAAATCTGGGTCCATTTCAAATAAACCCCGGCTTTGGGATGGTTCAAGATATAGCCCGAAATAGTTGCCGCCAAAACGGCAATGGTTCCGAAAATCAGGGAAGAGACCGCGATAAACAGAAAACCGAGCACATAAAATTGTACTGTGGTGCTCAAGGTGTCACTGAATAAAAAGCCAGGAAAAAAGGCCAAGAAAAAAATCGTGACTTTTGGATTAAGTACGTTCATCAAAAAACCGGTTTGATATAGTTTCCACAAGCCCTGTGGTACCGTTTTCTGGTTCGAAAGATCAATTTTCGAATCACTTTTGAAGACTTTGTAGCTTAAAAATAGTAAATACAAGGCCCCGAACAACTTGATGATAAAGAAAAGGGAATCGTTTTGTTTGACCAAGGCCGAAACCCCGAAAGCCAATAGTGTGGTATGGATCAGACAACCCGACATGAGCCCCGCAACAGTGGCCAGACCATACTTTCTGCCGTTGGCCATACCTTGGACCATTACAAAAATATTGTCAGGACCAGGTGATATTGCCAAAACGGCAGTCGCTAACATAAAAGCACTAAGTATTTCGTAGCTCAAGAACGAAAGATTAAAAAATGAACTACCTCGAGGCAAGGCCGTGAGGTATCAAAAGAAAACTAAAATACGATTTCGAAGCAAGCTAAAAGCTTTTAAAGCTAAATTAACGAGTCAAAATACAAAAATACCGTTATTGTAGTTTTAGTTTGTATCTTCCCAAAACAAAAAAGACATGAAGACCAAACATTTACCTTATGTATTGTTTTTTGTTTTAGCATTGGGAATTTCCTTTTCTGTTGCTACAATGGAAAAACGTACCGATACCTCCAAAACCAATACTAGTGAAATGATACCCAAGGATAGTGTTTTACGTCATGTCGTACTTTTTAAATTCACTGAAGAAACTTCTGCAAGTAAATTGACTGAAATTGAAACTGCTTTTAGCCAGCTACCCAGTAAAATCAAAGAAATCCAAGATTACGAATGGGGATTGAACAACAGTCCGGAAGGTTTGGAAAAAGGATTTACCCATTGCTTTTTCGTCACTTTTAAAACTGAGGAAGCCCGTGCCATTTACTTGCCACACCCCGACCATAAGGCTTTTGTGGAATTGGCCTCTCCTTACATCGAAGACGTGTTGGTAGTGGATTACTGGACGAACTGATCCGCAAGTAAAATCGATGGGTTTCACCAGGTGTATTCAGGGGGTTCAATATGGTTCATTCGCAAATAAAGGTTTGCCTTTGCCCGGTGATTGGTCAAATGATCTTGTACATAAAACAGGGCAAAGGCCCTACTCACAGTATTCCCACTGTGGTACATCACACAGGTTTCGTCCAATTGGGCTTGGTCAATCGTGTTGATAACATTCGTGGTATAGGCAAACCCCTTTTTCAACAAGGCCACGATTTCATCTTTGGTCATTACGGAAGCATCGGGGGTATCGGGTTTAACCGTCATACCTTCAACGTAGCGCTTGGTCAATAATTCTATGGTATACCCGATATGTACCATCTGTTCTGCAAAAGACTTACTCTCTGCGGTGGGTCTATAGCCATATAAAGCCTCGGGCATTGCCTCAGCGACCTCTAAACAATGTTTTTGGGCCTCTAGCCATACCGGCAAATACATCTTCGTAAATGCGGTTTTCGGCGCTACTTCCCCTTGGGCAGGGAGCAGGTAAAAAGTCAAACTGAATACTAAAGCCAATAGTCCTTTTTTTCTAAAATAAATTTTCATGTCGGTACCGTTCCTATTTACTTTTCTAAATTACTTTAATTTTACGGTTAGACCATTTTATACTTTACGGACCATTAATCGCACTACTTTTGAACCCAATTGAACTATTCAACTTTACCCAAAATTCAGATTTAAGCCATTGGAAAATCGCAAATGATACGGTTATGGGTGGAAAATCGTTAAGTACCCTTACTATCAATGAAAAGGGACATGGGGTTTTTAGGGGTACTGTCTCTTTAGAAAACAATGGGGGCTTTGCGTCGGTCCGTTTTTCGTTAAAACCTTTGAATATCGAAAACTACAGCCTCGTAAAAATCGTGTTGAAAGGGGATGGAAAAAGATATCAGTTTCGAATTAAGGATACCAGCAACGATTACTGGTCGTACGTAAATTACTTTAAGACCTCAAAGACTTGGGAGACTATTGAAATTCCGCTTGAATCGCTTTATCCCAATTTTAGGGGGCGCCGTCTCAGCGTTCCAAATTTCGATAAACAGGAAATAGCTTCGTTCGGATTTTTGATTGGAAACAAAAAAGCCGAATCCTTTCAACTTGAAATTGATACGATCAGCCTAGAATGACTTTTTAGTGTTTTTTTCGAGTAGGGCTTTGTTGATGTTTTTTATCAACGTCGGGCCCTCATACACAAAACCGGTATATAATTGTACCAAATCCGCACCAGCATCCAATTTATCAAGTGCATCTTGGGCCGAATGAATACCCCCTACCCCAATAATTGGAAAGGCCTTGCCACTGTTTTCTGATAAAAACCGGATGACCTCGGTACTTCTATCGGTCAAGGGTCTGCCGCTAAGCCCACCCTTTTCCTCTGCCAAGGTCAAATGTGATTTCAGGCCTTTTCTATCAATGGTGGTATTGGTCGCAATGACCCCGTCAATTTTGGTATCATCGATAATTGCGATGATGTCAAACAGTTGATCATTGGTCAGGTCTGGGGCAATCTTTAAAAGAATGGGTTTGGTAGTCGTATTAAACTTTTTGGCATTTTTTTCGTTGGCCCGCTTTAGTTTTTTTAGAATATCGGTGAGCGGTTTTTTATCTTGAAGTTCCCTTAAACCCGGTGTATTGGGGGAACTGACATTGACCACAAAATAATCAACATGTTGAAAAAGGGCATCAAAACAAATAAGGTAGTCTTTTACGGCATCTTTGTTTGTGGTGACTTTATTTTTTCCAATGTTGCCCCCGACCAAGACGCGATGCTTTTTCTTAAGTCGCTCGACCGCATCGAATACCCCGCTATTATTGAATCCCATTCTGTTGATGATCGCATTATCGTCAACAAGTCTAAATAAGCGTTTTTTAGGGTTTCCCGCTTGGGGTTTTGGTGTTAGCGTCCCTATTTCAATAAATCCGAATCCAAAATCAGAAAACTCGTTGTATAATTTGGCATCTTTATCGAAGCCGGCCGCAAGACCTACCGGGTTTGCAAATTTCAGACCGAATACCTCCCTTTCAAGTCGCTCGTCTGAAATCACACAAAACCTCTTGTATAATCTGGTCAATCCAATTCTTGACAAGAACCGAATCATACCGAAAGAAAAATAGTGGGCAGTTTCCGCATCTAAAAGAAATACCAGAGGGCGGATAACGTATTTATACATCAATATGGATTTTGCACAAAAATAGAAACTTAAAAACGAGTCTTTAACAAAAAGGGTTATTTTTCGTTAAGTGACCTACTGGTAGCAATGGGGCTTCTTAGCAGTTGATTGCATAACATGATATACAGATTGTACTGTTCATCGTTAAATGTGCTTAGCATGCGTTTATCCAATAGCATCATATTCCCAGATATGGAATCTAAATATGCCTTATAGGTAATCGACATCTTCATTAAATCCTCGGGGGAACTTTGCGCATGTTTTTTCAACAGATGCTCTAATTTCAACTCATAGATCTCATTTCTAAACTTCAATTCAGCTCCCCAATTTCTAAGGTTTTTAACCTGTGCATCGGTCAATTGAAATACTTTGGTTATCACCTCATCATCTTTGCCACCGATACCGAGGTAACATTCCTCTTGTGCGATACTAAACGTAGCGGTCATAAAGAATAACAATAGGGTGACGTTTCTCATAAAAACAGTTGAAGGTGAAATATACACCAGCAAACAAATGATTTGGAATATTTACGATTGAATAAACATTATTTTTGATGAAAAGCGCTTTTTGATGAAAAAACTACTACCACGATTTTTAGAATATGTTTCCATAGATACCCAAAGTGACCCGAATTCGAAAACGACCCCAAGCACAAAAAAACAATGGACCCTGGCGAAAAAACTCGTTTTGGAGTTGCACCAAATAGGGATGCAGGAAGTATCCATTGATGAGCATGCCTATATTATGGCCACTTTACCAAGTAATATTGGAAAGAAAGTACCCACTATCGGTTTCATATCGCATTTTGATACAACACCTGACTTTACTGGGTTCAAGGTAAAACCGAAAATTATCGAGAATTATGACGGTGGCGACATCGTCTTGAATACTACCAAGAATATCGTGCTATCACCCGATTATTTTGAGGATTTACTACAATATCAAGGACAAACCTTGATAACCACTGATGGCACTACCTTACTTGGTGCCGACGACAAAGCCGGTATTGCTGAAATCATTACTGCCATGGAGTATTTGATTCAACACCCGGAAATTAAACACGGAAAAATCAGGATTGGATTCACACCAGATGAAGAAATAGGAAGGGGGGCACATAAATTCGATATTGAAAAATTTGATGCCGAATGGGCCTATACCATCGATGGAAGTCAAGTCGGTGAATTGGAATATGAGAATTTTAATGCCGCGGGAGCTAAAGTCATATTTAAAGGTAAAAGTGTGCACCCAGGATATGCAAAAAACAAAATGATCAACGCCATCGGACTGGCAAACGATTTTTTAAGTCTTCTTCCGCAGCGCGAAAAGCCCGAAACAACCGAAGGTGTTGAAGGCTTTTTCCATGTTCACCAGATCAAAGGTGATATCGAGCATGCAGAAATTGAATTGATCATACGAGATCATGACAGGGAACATTTTCAGGCACGAAAAGACCTCATAGCCAATATCACTGAAAAATTGAACAAAAAGTACGAGAACTGTGTCTCTTTTGAGGTCAACGACCAATACTTCAATATGAAAGAGAAAATCGAACCCGCCTTTCATATTGTTGAAATCGCCGAAGAAGCCATGATACAAATCGGTATCGAACCTATTATAAAGCCCATTCGCGGGGGTACGGACGGGTCACAATTAAGTTTTATGGGGCTGCCATGTCCCAATATTTTTGCCGGTGGCCATAATTTTCATGGTAAATATGAATATGTGCCCCTAGAAAGCATGCAGAAGGCAGTTGAGACTATCGTGAAAATTTGCGAACTTACAGCGGAGAAGTTTTGAGGCTAAAGGTAAAAGTCAATTTATAACCAACCGGAATAACCAACAACAACCCTTGAATTATGGATAGGTCTGAAAAGGTTGCGTTCTATTTCAATGAAGAACACCACTATAAAGATGCAATTGGTTTGCTTCGCGAACTAGCGTTGCAAACCGAGGTTGAAGAAACCTATAAATGGCAGTTTCCGACGTATACCGTAGCCGGTAAAAATGTTTTTGCCATATGCAAATTCAACAACCACTTCGGAATTTGGTTTTTCAACGGCGCATTTTTGAAAGACCCAAAGGCGGTTTTAGAAAATGCCCAAGAAGGAAAAACCATGGCCATGCGCCACTGGAAGTTCCATGCCAAAGAAGATATCGACCAGAAAATGGTTCTAGGGTACTTGAAGGAAGCCATCGAAAATCAAAAACAGGGGAAGGTTTTGGTCTCAACCAAGAAAACCCCAAGAAAAGTTGAAATTCCGACATTGCTGGCAGAAGCACTTGAAAGCGATAAGGCCCTAAAAGATGCCTTCAAAGGCATGTCTACGTACAAGCAAAATGATTATTGCGAATATATTCAAACCGCCAAGCAAGAGAAAACCAAAATCAAACGCCTCGAAAAATCAAAACTTCTTATCGCCCAAGGCAAAGGGCTTCATGACCAATACCGCAATTGTTAGTTTTAGTTTTGAACCTTTGGAATACGCCAACCGTTATGATACGCCGGTGTAAGTAGTTCATTCGCTTTTTCGTTATCAAATTGCGCTTTGGCGTCACTCCAATAAATTCGATTACCGGTCTTATAGGCAATATTGCCCATATGGCAGACCAATGCGGCATCGTACCCAACTTTTATCGGTGCTTTTAATACAGATCCATCACGGGTCTTCACAGCCTGAATAAAATTTGCGGTATGTAGATCAAGACCATTACCTTGATTGGTTTGTAACGGCACTGCTTCTATTTTTGGTCCTAGATTTTTGTCCCAACCTTGACGCTCATCTTCGGGAATAACTTCCCAACCATTGCGATCTAATACCAATGTTCCGTTGTTTCCTATAAAGGCAATACCATGGTCACGACCATAATTGCCCCCGTCAATACCCGTGGCATGTTCCCATAAAATGGAGAAGCCATCGTATTCATAAACCGTTTGTAAGGTATCGGGGGCTTCTTGGGCATCATTTGGGTAAGCGAATTTACCTCCTAATGCCATTACCGATTTAGGGGTCGTAGCCCGCATTCCATAGAGGGCATAATCCATCAAGTGTACGCCCCAATCGGTCATCAATCCCCCGGCATAATCCCAGAACCATCTAAAGTTAAAATGAAATCTGTTGGGGTTAAAAGGTCGCTTTGGTGCTGGCCCTAACCACATCCCATAATCCACACCCTCAGGAACGTTGGCATCGGGTAAAACCGGAATTGAAGACATCCAACCCTGATAGGCCCAGGCTTTGGCCAAACGAATCTGCCCTAGCTTACCAGAATGGACATATGTAATCGCATCTACGAAATGGGGTTGGCTACGCTGCCATTGCCCTATTTGAACAATTTTTTCACTACCATTGACAACATCCAACATTGCCTTGCTTTCTGTAATGGAATTGGCAATGGGCTTTTCGCAATAGACATCTTTACCAGCAGAAATAGCATCCGTTAATTGCAAACAATGCCAATGGTCAGGTGTACCAATAATGACCACATCAACATCCTTATCCGCTAAAAGGCTACGATAATCACGATACCACTTTGGTTTTTTAATTCCAGCTTTCTTTAGATCTTCACTTCTTGACCTTAAAACATTTTCATCGATATCACATAGGGCAACCAATTGTATTTCACTTATTTTAAGCATTGACACCAAATCTGTAAACCCCATTCCCTTGCAGCCAATTAGACCTACCTGAATGGTGTCATTCGCGCTTACCCTTTTACGTATTGTGGCCAATAATTCGGTAGGAAATAGGAATGCCGTGCCTATTCCCGCCGTATATAATGTGCTGCGCTTGATAAAATTCCTTCGATTTTCCATAGTGCCTAGAATTCCTAAAAAGATAGCGAATTATTGCCCACAAAAAAAGCATCTGTTAACACAGATGCTTTTTAAAAATATCGGATTTGATATTATTTTTTAACCGGAGTAGGATTCAATTTTCTACTCATTTCCATTGAAATGGCACTTTTATCAAACTTCAAACGACCTGCCATGGTCTCGATAACACAAGAACCATCCTTATCATTTAAATCGACTACTTTGCCGTGCAATCCGCTTTTAGTAATAATTTTATCCCCTTTTTTTAAAGCCTGGGCGAACTTCTTCTCATCTTTTTGCCGTTTCATTTGAGGGCGAATCATAAAAAAATAAGCCACTACGAAAATGAGTATTAGCGGAAAAAACTGTCCTAATCCTTCCATGTACGATTTTTAACTTTTAACGGGACCTGCTGGCGCCGCACCTTTAGGGTTAACGAAGGCTTTGATACGAAGTAATTCTGAACCTTTTGCCGTATTCGCCGTAACCGTAATGGTCTTGGTCACTTGATTTTGTCCTGAACCATTGAACTTCACCACCATTTCACCAGATTCGCCTGGTGCAATCGGTTTGTTCTTTGGGTATTGTGGCACCGTACAACCACAACTGCTTTTTGCATCTGTAATGATCAATGGGGCATCACCGGTGTTGGTAAAGGTGAAAATGGTTTCTTGCGGAGTACCTTGAACGATTTGACCAAAGTCATGTTCTGCCTTATCAAAGCTCATCACGGGAATCTTCTTGGCAACCTCATCGCGGTTAGAGGCGTTTTCAACATTATCGGCCACAACCTTTGAAGCGGCCTTGTCCTTACATGAAACTGAAATAAACAAAAGTGTAAAAACACTTAAAAATGCTACTGCTTTTTTCATTTTTAGATTTTTTATTTAGGCAAAAATAACGATTTATTGGTTATTTGGGCATGTGATGGTCTATAGAAGTCCACGGCCCATTTTATTTAACTTACCGTCGGTCTTATACTCTTTTACCAACTTGTCTAAAATACCGTTTATGAAAATGCTACTTTTTGGGGTGGAGTACTCTTTTGCTATCTCTAAATATTCGTTCAGCGTGACTTTTTCAGGAATCGAGGGAAAATTCAATAATTCACAAATGGCCATTTTCAATAAGATGTTATCGATTTCGGCAATTCTATCCTTATCCCAGTTTGGTGTTTTACCATCGATTTCCTTTTCCCATTTGTCATTGTTCAATAGGGTCTTTACCAATAGATCTTTGGCATAGACCATATCTTGTTGATCCTTTAACAAGGCAGGCAAAAAGTAGTCTTCACCACTATGTGGTTTTGCCTTTTTCAATCGTTTCACCAGGTACGTGTTGACTATTGGAAAATCATCGATCCACGTCAATTTATCATCTTCGAAATACTCATAGATCTTTTCATTGGGTGCTATGATATTCTTGTATAAGGTCACTATAAACTCAAGGTCATCGTCATAGCTATCGGTTTTTGATGACATATAAGTATCATAAAAACCACTTGAGGTGATCTCTTTGTAAATGATTTTAACGTATTCTTCGTTCAAATACCAATTCTGTATTTTTTTATTCGCTAAAAGGGTTTTTATCCGCTGATTTCCTGACAATTGAACTAAAAGTCTATTCTTTATGAATTTTTCCTTGTCTGGATATACATTGGTATCGGCAAGATATTTTTTCGAGGAAAGCTTGACGTGATTGCTTGCCATTTGATGGAGTTCGATAAGCAAACTAAGCATCAACAGGTATAGCGTATACATGTTATCGATGCTTACCTTTAAGAATTTTTCCTGTTTTTCGAGTGAATCGTCTTTTGACTGTATCAATGCATAAATACACTGCATTACTTTTACCCTAATATGCCTTCTGGTAAGCATTATGAAAAGAACTTTAAAGATTGATAAATTTAAAAGCGCAAAAGTAAGCTTATATTTCATTCTTACCTACCGCACTGGTTTATCTTATCAGTTTTATAACATTGGCTTTGTGGCTAAACCTATATCTTTGACTTTTTTCAAAAATTGGAAAACGAGGCGCTCTTTATGAAAGAATTGAAACATATCAACAAGTATTTCAAAAAGTACAGATGGAAATTACTTTTAGGAATACTGATTACGATTATTGCGCGTGTCTTTTCATTGGTCATGCCCTCGTACGTAAGTAAATCGGTTGACACAGTAGAAAAGTTTGCAAGCGGAAATCTAAGCGAATCCGCGGCAAAGGGGATGCTTTTTGAATACATCTTGATCATCATAGGGGCGGCATTGCTATCGGGTCTATTTACTTTTTTAATGCGACAGACCATTATAAACGTATCACGCTATATTGAGTACGACCTGAAAAATGAGGTTTTCGACCACTATCAGTATCTCAACCTGAACTTCTACAAACGCAATCGCATCGGTGATTTAATGAACCGTATCAGTGAAGATGTCACCCAAGTTCGTATGTACGGCGGGCCCGCCATTATGTATGGCATTCAAACACTTACCCTTTTCGTTTGTTTGATTCCGTTAATGTTCATCAAAGCACCTACCATCGCTTTCTACACTTTGGTTCCCCTGCCTATTTTATCCGTTTTGATCTATCAAATCAGTAAAATCATCCATAAACGAAGCACCAAGGTTCAAGAGTACCTTTCAACACTTTCAACATTTACCCAAGAATCTTTTGCAGGTATATCGGTCATAAAAGCATATAATCTTGAAGAAAATGTAAATACTTCGCTCACCGATTTGGCCATAGAAGGAAAAAATACCAGTATGGATCTTGCCAAGGTCAATGCATGGTTTTTTCCGTTAATGATCTTATTGATAGGCATCAGCAACATATTTGTAATTTATATCGGAGGCAAACAATACATTAATGGTGAGGTAAGTCTAGGCATTATCGCCGAATTCATATTGTATGTCAACATGTTGACCTGGCCCGTCGCCATAGTAGGTTGGCTGACCTCTATTGTACAACGTGCCGAGGCATCACAGAAACGCATCAATGAATTTTTAAAAGAACAACCTTCCATTAAAAATGAAGTGACTTCGGCAACACCAATCAAAGGGAAAATCGAGTTCAAAAACGTTTCCTTCACTTATGAGGATACGAATATTGAAGCATTGAAAGAGGTCTCTTTCACTATTGAGGCCGGTCAGACCATCGCGATCTTAGGAAAGACCGGAGCTGGAAAATCGACCATACTTGATTTAGTGGCTAGGCTATATGACGTTCATGAGGGCGAAATTTTAATTGATGGTGTTCCTATAAAAGACTTGAATCTTGATAGCTTAAGAAGTGCTATCGGGGCCGTGCCCCAAGATGCTTTTTTATTTTCCGACACCATAGAGAACAACATCCGATTCGGAAAGGAAGATGCCTCAAAAGACGAGATAATCACTGTTGCCAAAAATGCGGTAGTGCATGATAATATTAGCGGTTTTTCAAAACAATATGAGACTATTTTGGGGGAACGTGGCATTACCCTAAGTGGGGGGCAAAAGCAGAGGATTTCCATCGCAAGGGCCCTATTAAAAGACCCGAATATCTATCTTTTTGATGATTGCCTTTCTGCTGTAGACACCGAAACCGAAGAGGAAATCTTAAAAAACCTCAAACAAGCCTCAGAGCACAAAACCACATTGATCGTAAGCCATAGGGTATCATCGGCAAAGAATACGGACAAGATCATCGTGCTCGATCAGGGCAAGATCATACAAGAAGGAACACATGAGGAATTGAACGGTATAGAGGGCTACTATAAGCAACTTTACTTAGACCAATTGACTGAGAAAGAATAAACAAAAAAGTTGCTGGATTAGGTTTTTTTTCACATTTTTGAAAGAATTAGATAACATTGACACTAACAGACACTATACCACATGGGCGATAAAGATTTAATGGATCAAGAAGAAATTTTTTCAAAAGTTCTAAGGGCGGGGAGAAGAACCTATTTTTTTGATGTGAGAAGCACAAAGGCAGGTGACTACTATTTAACCATTACAGAAAGTAAAAAATTCACCCATGATGATGGTTCCTTCCATTACAAAAAACATAAAATTTACCTCTATAAAGAAGATTTTCATGCTTTCAAGGACATCATGGAAGAAATGATGGATTATATCATCGATGAAAAAGGTACCGAGGTCATTTCAGAACGTCATCAAAAAGATTTCAAAAAAGAAGAGGAAGGTTTTGGTAACAAAACCACTGATACGGATAATGGTTCCGGTAGTTTTACTGACGTCGATTTTGACGATATCTAACCAAAAACTAAAATAATCAATAGAAACGGCCTGTATGAACAGGTCGTTTTTTATTTTTAATCATGACTAATTTCAAAACATATAACATGAAAAAAATACTACTTCCAATATTTTTGCTTTTAGCCGGTTTTGGCTTTTCGCAGAATGAAGTAACGCTTGACTATTACCTGCCCCAAAATATAAGTTATGATGCTTCCATTCCAAAACCTGCAGACGTTATTGGTCATGAAGTGGGAGAATGGCACATCACACATGATAAGTTGCTATTCTACATGCAGACCCTCGCCAAAGCGAGCGATCGGATCACCATTGAAACTAGGGGGGAAACCTTTGAGGGAAGGCCCCTTGCCTTATTGACCATTACCACGCCAAAAAACCATCAAAACCTAGATCAAATCCGTAAAGACCATGTGGCACTGACCGAAAATGGTGGTACTAGCCTCAACACTGCAGAAATGCCCATTGTGGTCTATCAAGGGTTTTCGATTCATGGCAATGAACCTAGCGGCTCGAATGCCGCATTGGCCTACGCTTATTATTTAGCCGCAGCCCAAGGGCCTGAAATTGAGACCATGCTTGATAATATGGTGGTTTTATTAGATCCCAGTTTCAACCCAGATGGGCTACAACGTTTTGCCTACTGGGCAAACACAAATCGCAGTATCAATCTTAATCCAGATCCAAATGATAGGGAATATGCGGAAGTCTGGCCGGGTGGCCGAACCAACCATTATTGGTTCGACATGAACCGTGATTGGTTACCGGTTCAATTACCCGAAAGCCGGGCAAGAATCAAGACCTTTCATAAATGGTTGCCCAATATCTTGACAGACCACCATGAAATGGGTACAAACTCGACATTCTTCTTTCAACCCGGTGAACCTACACGGGTCCACCCGCTGACACCGAAAATCAATCAAGAGTTGACTGCGGAAATCGGAACGTACCATGCCAAGGCCTTAGACAAAATAGGTTCCTTATATTATTCTGAAGAAAATTATGATGACTACTATTACGGTAAGGGGTCCACGTTTCCTGACGTAAATGGAAGTATAGGAATTCTTTTTGAGCAAGGGAGTTCTCGCGGACATGTTCAAGAAAGTGAAAACGGAATCTTGACCTTTCCCTTTACGGTACGAAATCAGTTTACGACCGCCCTATCGACCATAGAGGCTGCAAGTAATATGCGAACAAAAATATTGGACTATCAGCGAAAATTCTACAACGACATTGCCCTTGAAGGTGCTAAAAGCAAAACAAAGGCGTATCTATTCGGTGACCACAAAGATGCCGTAAAAACATGGCATTTGGCAGAAATTTTAAACCGTCATCAAATTAAGTTTCATGAACTGAAAAGCGATGCCACTGTCAACGGAAAATCCTATAAAAAAGGGAAAGCCTATATGGTACCCCTTAATCAAAAGAATCCGAGATTAATAAGGGCTATGTTTGAAAAGCGTACCTCATTTACCGACAGTCTTTTTTATGATGTTTCGGCGTGGACCTTTCCTTTGGCATTCAATGTCGATTATGCCGAACTGCCCACATTAAGCAATGCCGGTTCTGAAATTACGAATCTAGAGCCTATTCAAGGTAACGTGACCGGAAAAAGCAATTACGCCTATTTGTTTGAGTGGCACGAGTATTACACCCCAAAAGCCCTTAATTCAATTTTAGAAAAAGGACTACGTGCCAAGACTGCCAAGTCACCATTCCGTTTAGAAGGAAAACAATACGATTATGGTACCATTATGATACCGGTACAAAATCAAAAGTTGGATGCCACCGGGCTTTATGATTTCTTATTGAAAGTGGCCAAAGAAAGTAAAATCCAGATTACAGCCGTGGCCACGGGCTTGACAAAAGGTATTGATTTGGGTAGTAACGATTTTGACCCCATCAAAAAACAAAATGTAGCCATTTTGGTCGGTGATGGCATACGCTCTTACGACGCTGGTGAAATATGGCACCTCTTTGACACCCGCTATGATATAAAAATCACCAAAATCGATACTAAAAATCTAAGCCGGATTGATTTAAGCAGGTATACTGATTTAATTGTTCCGAGTGGATGGGGCAGTAACATTCTAAATGATTCCAAGACGAAAAAAGTCAAGGAGTGGGTGAAGCAAGGTGGAACGGTCATAGGTTTCAGAAATGCGGCGAATTGGTTTCATAAGAACGAATTTCTGAAACTTGAACTCAAGAAAGATACTTTGGTGGCCAAGAACATTGCGTTTGACCAAAGGGGTGATTTTAGGGGCGCCCAGGTTACGGGCGGAGCGATTTTCGAAGCCAATATCGATAGATCGCACCCCGTGAACTTTGGCTATAAAAATGACAAAATAGCGTTATTCAGAAATACCAACATTTATCTTAAGCCTGACAAACAGAGTTATAACAATCCTATTCAATACACCGACAATCCGCTATTGAGTGGCTATATTTCAGAAGAGAATACGGCCTTGATAAAAAACAGTGTCCCCTTTAAGACGACCAGGTATGGTAACGGTCGGGTAATTTTATTCACCGACAACACGAATTTTAGGGCTTTCTGGTATGGCACCAATAAACTGTTGATGAACGCTATTTTCTTTGGCGATATGATGTAATACCGCACTATTTTTAAGCTGGATCGATTCACATAGAACAGCATACCCATTTTTGTATTGGTATGCTGTTTTAGGTTACGCTTGGTTTCTACGGCCTAAAATAATACGTAAGCGCTTGACGAAGACGGCTAGACAGAACCAAGTCATATTTTTACAAACCTCAAGATGTAATTAATTTCATATCTTTTGGGGTAGTAAACTAAAATCAATGCTCTTGAAAACGCTGACCACCCCCGTTATCCTTGTCATGATGCTCGTTGTCCATCTTGTTGGTGCACAAGAAAAGTCAAATCTAGAACTCATTGATATATTCGACATGGAATATATCTCAGACCCCCAAATTTCTCCTGATGGCACACAAGTGGTCTATGTTCGCAATTTCAAGGATGTCATGACCGATAAAAATTTGTCCAACATTTGGTTGGTCAATTTTGATGGCTCCAATAACAGACCGATAACCATAGGCAATCACAATGATTTCTACCCCCGTTGGTCACATGATGGCAAGAAGATCATCTTTAAATCGAACATGACCGATAATAGAATGAAGCTATATCTCATGTGGATGGATTCTAAGGAAATCGTAGTCTTAACAAATACGCCAAAGGCACCGAACCAAGTTTCTTGGTCTAACGACGATACGCAACTGGCCTTTAACATGTTTGTACCTAAGCAAGGTGGCACCAAAATCAAAATGCCCACGAAACCGGAAGGGGCCAATTGGAACAGTCCCCCAACGTATATAGACGAATTGAATTATCGCGGTGATGGCCAGGGTTACTTGAAATCAGGCAACATGGAACTTTTTACGCTATCAATTGATGGGGGTACCCCCAAACAGCTGACCGATTCTGACTTCGATCATGGGGCACCGGTTTGGTCAAAAGATGGAAACACGCTCTATTTCTCCGCTAATTTCAATCCTGATGAAGATTTTGAACCGAACAATAGTGAAATTTATGAATTGAACCTGTTGAATTACCGCGTTAAGGCCCTTACTGACCGATATGGGCCAGACAACGACCCAGTAGTCTCACCCGACGGCACACAACTAGCCTATACTGGTCTTGATGATAAACTTTTAGGATACCAACTTAATGATGTGTACATAATGGACATCAAGAGTGGAACAACAAAAGTATTATCGTCGTCTTTTGATAGAAACATCCAAAATGTGCAGTGGGCAGATGACGGCAATGGACTTTACTTTCAATTCAATGACAAGGGCAAAACAAAAGTGGGTCATATCACATTGTCCGGTACCGTTAAAGAAAAAGTTAGTGGCTTAGGGGGACTTTCATTGGGAAGACCTTACAGTTCGGGGGCTTTTTCGGTTTCAAAGACCGGAAGACTTGCCTACACAAAGGGAGATACCCGGCACCCTTCAGATTTGGGGGTTCTCGATAAAAAAGGAAATCGCAGGCTTACTTTTGTTAATGACGATGTTTTTTCATTTCGAAATTTGGGTAACGTAGAAGAAATTTGGTGGGAGTCCTCTTATGATCAACGAAAGATCCAGGGGTGGGTGGTTACGCCACCAAATTTTGATGCTTCGAAAAAATACCCATTGATCCTTGAGATCCATGGGGGGCCCTTTTTAAGTTATGGTGATGTATACTCTTCGGAAATACAGGCCTTCGCAGCGGCAGGGTACGTGGTCTTATATACCAACCCTAGGGGTAGTGATAGCTATGGGGAAGAATTTGGTAATCTTATCCATCATGATTATCCCAATCACGATTATGAAGATCTAATGTCTGGAGTGGATGCGGTAATCGACAAAGGTTTTGTTGATAAAGACAATCTTTTTGTTACCGGTGGTAGCGGTGGTGGGGTTCTTACCGCTTGGATAGTGGGTAAAACCGACCGCTTTAAGGCAGCCGTAGTCGCAAAGCCGGTCATTAATTGGACCAGCTTTGTACTTTACGCGGATAATCCCGCATTTTTCGCTAAATACTGGTTCGGAAAAAAACCATGGGAAGATCCAGAAAATTACTTTAAACGGTCTCCCCTTTCGTACGTTGCCAATGTTACAACGCCGACCATGCTTTTGACGGGTGAGCAAGATTATAGAACACCGATTGCCGAATCAGAACAGTTTTATACCGCACTGAAATTAGAAGGTGTTGAAACCGCAATGGTACGCATACCTGGGGCATCACATGGCATTGCGAACAGACCAAGTAACCTGATTGCCAAAATGGCCAGTATTTTGACTTGGTTTGAAAAATATAAGGAATAACCCATCAGTGTTTTAAGAGACCCCTAAGCTAAAAGTAGTCAACTTGAAGGTTCAATTTCATACTTTAGCACTAAAAACAAGATGGCCAGAACACCAAGCAATATGTTACCGTTGGGTACGGAAGCACCTGATTTTAAACTTTTTGATACGGTAAGCGAACAAATTATGGGCTTAGCTGAATTAAAGGGTATTAAAGGTACCGTGGTTATGTTTATCTGTAATCATTGTCCTTTTGTCATTCATGTAAACCCAGAAATCAGCAAGCTTGCAAAAGAGTACCAAAAAAAGGGTATCGCTTTTATAGCCATTTCAAGCAACGATGTAAACAACTATCCGCAAGATGCACCACATCTCATGAAGAAGGTTGCAAAAAATGAAAACTATACGTTTCCGTATCTCTACGATGAGACACAAGAAGTGGCCAAAGCTTATGACGCCGCCTGCACCCCTGATTTTTATCTGTTCGATACTGATTTGGCATTGGTGTATCGTGGACAATTGGATGATTCGAGACCTGGCAACGGTATTGCGCTTTCAGGTCGTGATTTACGGAATGCCATGGATGCCTTACTAGAGGAAAGGGAAATAAATTCGAATCAAAAGCCCAGTATCGGTTGTAATATTAAATGGATTGCCGGTTGAAAGCAATTTCTTAACCCTACGGATAAAACCCAATTTATATGAAACTTAGCCCGAAGGATGCCCTTGCCAAATTAGATCAACATGAGGCACCATTTCTTCATCTGTTCAAACATGGCACATTATCAGTAGAAATTTACAAACCTGAAGGGATGGATAAACAACAGCCTCATTCAAGGGATGAAATTTATGTCATTATCTCTGGATATGGTGAGTTTATAAATGGAAAAGTGAAAACAACGTTTTCTGCTGGAGATTTTCTTTTCGTACCTGCCAGAACGAAACATCGCTTTGAGAACTTCAGTGAGGATTTTTCCACATGGGTTATTTTTTACGGTCCTGAAGGCGGTGAAGAATCAGAAGATTAACAATGCAGATTACTTTTGAGCCAGTCACCTTTGTAAATATGGCCCAATACATAACTATCGGCATCCAGTCGTATAGGGAACATTATTTGCATCTTTGGGAAAAACAAGACCCCTACCCTTTCATACAAGCCCATTTAACAAAAGATGTTGTGAAAAATGCCATACAAGATCCAAGGCAACTACTATTTCTTATTATGCGTGACAAAGAACCGACAGGAATCTTGAACCTTACGTTTGATGCCAAAAAAGGATTGTTTTTATCACAAAACAACCTGCTGCTCAATAAGCTATACCTTCTGAAAAAATTCTCGAATTTGGGCATTGGGGGACAAACACTGAAATTCGTTGATGCCATTGCCAAGAAACATGCAAAAGATATTGTTTGGCTATACACTATGCAAAAAGGAAAGCCTTTAGAGTTTTATAAAAAGTACGGCTATCGCATTATTAAAGAAGCCCAAATTAAACTTCCGCACGCACTAGAGCGTGAAAAAGCCATGTGGCTTATGGCCCGCGAAATTTAAATTACCACTTACTCCGTTTGATCAACTGTTCAATATGGGCCAAATGGTGACCTCCGTGCCATGCATATCTTCCTATATTTTCAGCCAGTGTCGTTTCTTCATTACCCTCTGGATGTGTAAATTTCCGTTGCAAGTCGTCAGAAGACAATCCCTTCAGCAAGTAGACTAATTTGGCATGAACTGCAGTCAAATGATTTAAGGAAAGTTGTATTGGCGCGGTTTTCGCATCGAATAAATTTGCCCATTCTTTCTCAAAATATGGTTTGATCGTAGGGTTGGCCTCCGTCAATGCCCACTTAAATCGAATATAGCTATGGTGGTGGCTATCAGAAATATGATGGACCAACTGTCGAACGGTCCAACCCCCTGGGCGGTATGCCGTTTCCAATTGTACTTCTGAAAGTGGGTTTACCAGCGCCCCCAACCGTTCTGGCAAATGTTCTAATATTGCTATCCATTCTTGAAGATGTTCTTCAGTAATGGGATTGGGAATCTCGTACTTCCCAATCGGATAACGTAATCTTTCCAATGTAGTTTCTTCCATGCATTAAAAGTAGAAAACTTTCTTAATACAATGATTCCCATCATGGGAACCTCATAAAAACTTTACTATTTTTTGTACTCTTTAACAGAAGTAAGATTATTAATCTACTAATTTTGTAGGATACTAGAATGTAACGATTTAAAACAACTAAAAATGGCAACATTACGATTAGGCGATACCGCCCCCGATTTTACCGCAGAAACCTCGCAAGGAACCCTTAATTTGTATGACTACCTTGGGGATTCGTGGGGTATCTTATTCTCGCACCCAGCTGATTTTACACCAGTATGTACTACGGAACTTGGCACTGCAGCCAAATTTAAAGATGAGTTTGATAAACGCAATGTAAAAATGATGGCCTTAAGTGTTGACGGTGTGGAGTCTCATAGCGAGTGGATCAAAGACATCAACGAGACTCAAAACACGTTGGTCAATTTTCCCATCGTGGCGGATGAAGATAAAAAAGTGGCTGATTTATACGACATGATTCACCCCAAAGCGGACAATAATTTAACAGTACGATCGGTATTCATTATTGCGCCCGACAAAAGCATCAAACTTATTTTGACCTATCCGGCCTCAACCGGACGTAATTTTTATGAATTATTAAGGGTAATCGACTCTTTGCAGTTAACCGCATATCATAAGGTAGCGACCCCTGCCAACTGGCAAAATGGTGAAAAGGTGGTTGTAAGCCCCGCCATTGAAACAGGCGAAGCAAAAGAACTATTTCCTAAAGGCGTTGAAGAAATAAGGCCCTACCTACGAATGACACCGGATCCCACAAATTAAGTTCACACTAATTTTTTAACAAAAAACCTCATTATGAATATTTTAGCCTTACATTTGTGCTTTATTTAATTATTTAATTTTTATTATGAGTAAAGGAACAGTAAAATTCTTCAACGATTCAAAGGGCTACGGCTTTATTACTGAAGAAGGTTCAAACACAGATCACTTTGTACATATTTCAGGCTTAGTTGATGAAATTCGCGAAGGTGATGTTGTAGAATTCGAACTACAACAAGGTAAAAAAGGATTGAACGCCGTAAATGTACAAGTTATAGATTAAGGTAAGCAGCACACTTTTTTATAAGATAGCCCCCGCTTTATTGCAGGGGCTTTTTTTTGATTTTTGTTTAACGATTTACGCAACTAAATCAAAAAAAGACCCTCTAATAGTAAACAATCTCAAGTTCTCCCATAAATAAAGCAACCATGACCACATTCTTTGGGATACTTTTTGCCTTATTACTCATCAACGTATTATTGTTGTTTTGGAGCGTCAATGGAATTAAGGAGTAAGAATTCACTGAAAAAGATTTAACAACAATAAAGTAGGGTTTATCCCCGTTCAATTGTTTGTTAAGTGTTCCCCAAAATAATTAGCACAGTCAATGAATACTTTTTTCGCAATTTTACTCTTTTTGGTGGCAATCAACTTATTTCTCTTGTTTTTAAGTGTGAATAGGGCCAAATAAAAAAGCCCCCTTTTGAGAAAAAGGAAGCCTTTTATTTTTAATAAGTATTTGAAAAATGGATTAGGGATATAAACCTATCCCGTCTATTTTACGCCCATCAACTCAACATCAAAGACCAAAGTAGCATCTGGTGGAATTACCCCACCAGCTCCGGCACTTCCATAGCCCAAATGGGAAGGTATTACGAATCGGGCCTTATCACCAACTTGCAATAAAGAAATACCTTCATCCCAACCGGCGATAACCTGACCAACACCTAATTGAAAATCAATAGGTTGGTTTCTCTTGAACGAAGAATCAAAAACCTGGCCGTTTGGCAAACTACCCTCATAGTGCACGGAAACCGTTTTCCCTTTCTCGGCTTTTGTTCCATTACCTTGTTGGATCATTTTATAACGCAGGCCAGAATCGGTTTTTTCAAAACCAGCCGCCAATTTTTCCATGGCCGCTTCAGCTTGTGCTTTTTGTTCCGCTATTCGTTTTTCGCGTGCGCCCTCAAATGTCTTGAAAGCTTCGATGGCGTTCCACTGTTCTGCTTCTGCCCCTACCCTTATGATTTCCATATTCTCAATACTATCACCTTGGGTGATGGCATCAACTACCTCCTGTCCATGTTCAACATTACCGAACACTGTATGCTTATTATCTAACCAAGGGGTCGCGACATGGGTAATAAAAAACTGGCTCCCATTGCTACCTGGGCCAGCATTCGCCATCGAGAGTACTCCCGGGCCATCATGCGTTAAATCTGGATGGAACTCATCATCAAACTGGTATCCTGGACTACCTGTACCGGTACCCTGTGGACACCCACCTTGAATCATGAAATCAGGAATTACCCTATGGAATTTTAATCCGTCATAATAGGGTTCTCCTTTGGGTTTCGCCCCGTTTTCCATTTCCCCTTCTGCCAATGCAACAAAGTTACCAACCGTTCCCGGGGTTTTATCGTGGGTTAGTTTCACTAGGATTTCACCCTTTGAGGTATTGAATTTTGCGTAAATACCGTCTTGCATACTATTATAATTTGATTTTTTAATTACTTGATGTTCTTGTCTGCAGCGTGCAAAGGTAGGGGTTTCTTCTTTCTAAGTATCAAAGCAATCATGCGAAACCACTGTTCAGATAAAATTCAAAGGCCGCTGATCAACCCTTTACCTTTTTTTGTATTCCGAACCCGTATTTATCCACCAAATAAATCAGACTTGCCATGGTAGCACTACCCAATTCAAGTTCACGCTTATTGACATGTTCGAACGTATCGTTTTCAGCATGGTGATGGTCGAAGTAGCGTTGTGAATCTGGCCTTAAGCCCGCAAGCACCAGACCTTCATCTTTTAAGGGCCCTATGTCAGCACCACTACCTCCCCTTAAGAACATATGTATCAAATAAGGCTCAAACAATTTTCTCCAACCTTGAACCTGTTCAAAATCCGCATCCGAACAGTCAAATGAAAATCCGCGAGGGGTAAAGCCCCCTGCATCACTTTCCAATGCGAAAATGTGGGTTTCATTTTTGGCCTTGGCCACCTCGGCATATTTGTTTCCGCCCCTTAGTCCATTTTCCTCATTCATGAACAAAACGACCCGAATGGTGCGTTGTGGTTTATAGCCATTGGCCTTCATCAAGCGGAGTACCTCCATGCTCTGTACGACACCGGCACCATCATCATGTGAACCATCACCCAAATCCCAAGAATCCAAATGTCCGCCGACTACCATAATCTCATCGGGATACGTCGTTCCTTTCAATTCACCAATAACATTATAGGATTGTACATCATCGAACTGTTTGCAATTTTGTTTAAAATAGAAATTGATCGCCGGGTTTAACTTCAAGGTAGTACTCAAAAGTTCTGCTGCTTTTGTACTGATAGCTGCAGCCGGTATCCTGTTTTGAACGGGGGTATCACCGTAACTCATTGAACCCGTATGCGGATAATCGTCAATCCGAAGGTTCATAGAACGTACGATTACGCCAAGTGCTCCATATTTTCCTGCTTCCGCAGCTCCTGAATAGCGTTGGTCTACACAACCGGAATAGGCACTAAAGGTGCTGATTTGGGTAGGATCCATAGGCCGATTGAAGAATACTATTTTACCCTTGATTTTTTCGTTACCCAATTTCTCCAGATCCTCAATTCCATTTACTTCAATCACTTTTGCTTTAATTCCGCCATCTGGTGTCGCCACCGAACCACCTAATGCACAAATCGCAACGTTCGTGGTAATTCCTGGTTTTGTCTCGATATAAGCGAATTCTGGGGTTCCCCGCACCCATTTAGGAACCATTACGGGTTGCAACCATACACGATCCAAACCTAAGGAATCAAGTTGTTCTTTAGTATATTCCACAGCCTGCTGGGCTTGTACCGATCCCGAAAGTCGTCCTCCGATTTGATTTGAAAGATGATTCAACCAATCATAGGCTTTTCCATCGGTTAAGGCCATATCATATATGGCTTTCAACTGCTTTTCGTCTGTAGTTTGGGAAATGACGGTGCTTACGGTGAAGAAGACCATCAACATTGGGATTTTCATTCTTTTTCTTTTTCCAATTCTTGTTTGAAGGTTTCTAAATTAGTTTTTATTTCTTCATCTAGCTCGGGTACCTTAACATCTTTATATTTTTTTAACGATTCCAATAAAATCGTGGCAACGATAACCCTTGCCGCATTCTTATCATCAGCAGGAACGATATACCATGGTGCATGTGGTTTTGATGTTTTATTGATGGCTTCTTGATAACAGGTTTGATAGTCATCCCATAGTTTGCGCTCTTTTAAATCGCCCGGGGAGAATTTCCAATTTTTTTGTTTTAGACGTAGCCTGCGTAAAAGACGTTGCCGCTGTTCTTCTTTCGAAAGATGTAAAAAGAACTTGAATATCAAAGTTCCATTTTCAGCTATGTGTCGTTCAAAATCATTGATTTGGCGATATCTTTTTTCCCAAAACCCATTATTTATATCGGCAACACTTTCAATACCAGGTATACGTTCCCCTAAAATATAATGGGGATGCACCTTCGTGACCAAAACATTCTCGTAATGCGTGCGGTTGAAAACACTGAATTTTCCGCGTTCGGGTAAAGCAATGTAATGCCGCCATAAATAGTCGTGCCTCAATTCTACCTTAGTGGGTACTTTAAAACTATGTACGACAATACCCCGGGCATTAAGTTCTTTAAAGACCTCTCGGATCAAACTGTCTTTACCAGCGGTATCCATACCTTGCAAGCATATCAAAACACCATATTTTCCGTGGGCGTAGAGCGTATCTTGAAATTCGGCCAATTCACTACTAACGGTTTTCAGCGCCTTGCGCAAGGCTTTTTTATCAACACCCAAATCGTCATAGGTAGCTCGTTCAGTTATGTTAATAGGTTCATCAACCCGATACTTTCCAATGTTTATTTTATCCATAATTTGAAATATACGCAATTTTGATGATTCAGAACTTGCAAAGACCGATTCAGGCCGTTCATCGAATATCCAAGGATTTTCTTCATTTTGTAGGTAAAAATCGGGTTTTGAACGATGTAATTTTTATGGGGTACCTCGCGTCATTAATTTTATAAGACCAAATCGTACCTTCAATGAAAATCAACCTAAAGGCCACTTTTCTTGTTCCCCTTATTTTTGGAATAATGGCAGTATGCCTTTTGGTTTCGTTCACTACATACAGTGCCTGCGATTTTGCAAATCAACATACGGAATTCATCAAAAAACAAACCCGATTGGCCTTGGGATCCAAAAACCTTGAAAAGGGAAAGTACCATGCTTACAAGGCCCTAAATGGCATTCACAAAACAAAAGGTAATTTCAAGGAATGTGGTTGTGAGCATGCCCTACACAACATCAATCAAGCGGAAAAGAGTCTAAAAAATGCTACTAAAGCATCTTCATTTGAAGATTTAAACGACTTTTTGAAAATAGCGCTAAAAAGCACGCTCTTGAGCATTGCTGCTTTGGAAAACTTTGATAGCGGGGAAGCGAGCGATTATAGTGATGACTTGCTCGTAATGAACACTAAACAGGTGCTTCATGAACAAGGGGGCGTGCTTTTATCAAAAAGGGAACAACTTCAAGAAACCATTGATCATAGCCTTTCTAAATTTAAAGGGTCCCTTGATCAAATCGTACATCATGTGGAATGCGGGGACGCCTTCAAATTTATTTCTGACATTCATGCAAAGACCAGCATCAAATTAAAGGATAAGGCACTTACTGAAGCCAAGCGATACTATCATACCCAGGTCAAACAAATCACCTTCGATGCCCTGACAAGTTTAGGGGATTGTACTGGCAAATGATCATTTGGCAGCGAACAATTTGACATCATCCTCATTTACTTCCTTTCCACCAAGTATGATCAGCCTTTCCACCACATTACGAAGTTCCCGAACATTACCCGTCCAATCATAACTTTTTAAAAGCTCAATGGCCTTTTTGGAAAAATCTTTAGTGACCGCTCCCTGTTCATCAGCGATTTTTTTTGAGAAATGGTTGATCAACAATGGTATATCGTCCCGTCTATCATTTAAAGCAGGTACCTTTATTAAAATGACCGCTAACCTATGATAAAGGTCCTCACGAAACTTACCGTCTTCGATTTCCTTCTTCAAATCTTTATTCGTCGCAGCGAGTACACGCACGTCAACTTTGATATCTTTATCACTACCTACCCTTGAAATCTTGTTTTCTTGCAAGGCCCTTAAGACCTTTGCTTGCGCCGAAAGGCTCATATCACCTATTTCATCAAGAAAAATGGTTCCTTTATTGGCTGCTTCAAACTTACCCGCCCTATCTTTTACGGCTGACGTAAAAGCACCTTTTACATGCCCAAAAAGCTCGCTCTCTATAAGTTCAGAAGGTATTGCCGCACAATTCACCTCGATAAAAGGGGCCGTGGAGCGGGGACTTTTTTCATGTACCCAGTGCGCTACCAATTCTTTACCCGTACCATTCGAACCGGTAATCAAAACCCGTGCATCGGTAGGCGCCACTTTTTCAATCATATCCTTGATTGCACCTATTTCTTGACTTTCGCCGATCATTTCATAATTCTTACTGACCTTCTTCTTAAGAATTTTGTTTTCAACGACCAATTCCTTTTTATCCAAGGCGTTTCGTACCGTTGTCAGCAACCTGTTCAAATCCGGTGGTTTTGAAATATAATCAAAGGCACCCAGACGCATGGTGTTGACCGCCGTATCTAGATCACCATGCCCGGATATCATGATAAATGGGGTTTCTGGTTTCAGCTTTTTTGCGGCTTCCAATACCTCGACCCCATCCATTTTTGGCATTTTAATATCGCAAAGCACTAAATCGAAGTCGTCTTTCTTAATGACCTCAATACCTTTTAATCCATCTTCAGCCTCGAAAACCTCATAGGCATCGTTCTCTTCACTTAGTATTTTGACCAAAACCCTTCTAATTGCCGCCTCGTCTTCTATGACCAATATCTTTGACATATTCATTTCATTAAAAAATTATTATTTCAAATTTTGTTCTAAAGTAACCATTTGCCTTTTCATGGAACAACTATACTTTGTTATGTGACTTTCAATAATAATGCCATATCCCCTAGAATCTTTAAAGTGGAAAAACCAAGTATCGTATTGTTTACCTAGTGTACGTCTTCCGTTTAAAGCCCTGACCTATTCTTTTGATGTGGGTTTGTGCTGAAATAAATGGACATCACGTTGGGGAAATGGAATCGTTATTTGATTTGACCTAAACTTGGCATCTATAGCATAACGGATCGCACTTTTTATCCTAGGGTCACCAAAACTGTCATTGATATAGAAATTTATGGAAAAAAGAAGTGCCGAATCCCCAAAGTCTTCAAAAAGGACAAAAGGTTTGGGATTTTTCAGTATTCCCTTTTGTTCATTGACAATTCCTTCAAGTAATTGTGTGACCAAAGTGATGTCACTACCATAGGCCACGCCAACGTTCACTTTTTCACGGGTGGTCTTGTGGTTCTGGGTATAATTGTAGATGATATCACTTATAAACTTGTGATTGGGTATTATGATCACCTTATCGTCCCTAGTCAGGGCCCGGGTCGTTCTCAATTTAATTTCAAATACCTTACCTACTTTTCCATTGACCTCAACGATATCACCCACACGAAGTGATTTGTCTACGATAATGAAAACACCCCCGATAATATCTTGAAAAAGTTCTTGAAGCGCTAGCCCTAAGCCTACGAAAAGCGCGGCTGAGGCCGTAAGTATTACGGTAACATTAATACCGGCGGCGCTCATGGTCAGTAAGATCACCACCACATAGACCACATATTTGATAAACTTGAAGATACTGATGAACTTCAACTTATCTTCTTGCTCCATTTTTCTGGTGAACAACTTTCTTGACCATTTCAGAAAGAAACTCGTTAATACCAAAGCCAATGTAAGCAGTAAAAGTAGGCCTACTGTAATGTGAATGGAATGCTCTCCTTCCCCATAATGAAAACCGGCATCCAGAAACTCTTTTACAGACCCCCAAATATCTTCTTTTAGAATTTCTTCGAGTCCGTTATCTTGGTTTTGATCTTGCATTTTAATAATTAAGCCATTTATATAATTCCCTATACGTCGGTTTTTTACCGTACATCAAAATACCCACTCGATAGATCTTCGCCGCAAACCACACAATACCTAAAAAAGTAATGATAAGCAACGTGATACTGACCAATAACTGCCAAATGGGTACACCACCTTCACCCAAGCCACCCGGTAGACGCATTAACATCACTATAGGTGAGGTCAATGGAAAGAGCGAAAAACCAACTGCTATTGGCCCGTGGGGATTGCTGAAAACCGAAAAGAACCCGACATAAATAGCAAGCATCAGTGGTAAGATTATCGGAAAAATAAATTGTTGCGTATCTGTTTCATTATCCACTGCGGCACCTATTGCGGCATAAATGGAACTGTAAATAAGGTATCCTAAAACAAAATATACCAGAAACGAACAAACTAGTAAGACCCACGGAATCTTAAGAAACTCTGCGGTATACAATTCTAAATCGCTTACTTCGGGCTGCGCATTGGTCATATTCGTAAACGTAGTTGTGGTCAACATCGAATTGGTAGGTATCGTGTCCATTTCCATATCTAAAATCCATAACGATACAAAAAGTAAAATAGAGGCCGAAAGTATCCAAATGGCAAATTGGGTGATGCCCGCCAAAGAAGTACCTATAATTTTACCGAGCATCAATTGAAAGGGTTTCACTGATGAAATGATCACCTCAATAATACGACTTGTCTTTTCTTCAATAACACTGCGCATGACAAAACCGCCATAGATAATTATGAACATCATGATCAAATATCCGAAAGCACCACCGATACCGGCCTTGATTTCATTGATACCTTTAATATTCTTTTGGCCTTCAAATGTCGCCGTGCTTAATTCAAAGTCTTGTTCTATATTAGCGAAGTCTTTGGCCGTCACCCCTAATTGTTGCAACCTACTTTGACGCAATCGATTTTGAAAGATATTGTCAAGTCGCTGCAGTACTAAACTTACGGGACTCTCTTTAGTATATAAAAATGTTGAATTTGCCGTAGCCTCCAAATCATCCCTTTTCGGTATATACAACAAACCATAAGTACCCATTGCCAAGGTGGAGTCTTTAGCTTCTTCAAAGCTTAAATTTTTGAATTCGATATAAGAAAGACTTTCTGAAGCATAGAACGAATTCGAAAAGTAATCACTTTCATTCAATACCGTGATGATGCGTTTTTCATTATCATTGAGTTTTGTAAGATAGGCTATCAATACAATCATGCCCACCATTAAAATCGGACTTAAAAAAGTCATTACCACAAAAGATTTATTACGGACTTTTGCCAGATACTCCCTTATGATAATCAATTTAAGCTTGCTCATTGACTTTTGGAATTGACGGTTTGAATAAAGATATCGTTCGCTGACGGTATCATTTCTTGAAAATGATTGACATTCGCTTTAGAAGATAGGTAATTTAAAACTGCCGAAGTATCTTCGTTCGGTAACCTTAAAGTAAGGTCAAGTTGTTTTTCATCATCATTGAAAGTACTCTCATTAATGGCAAACTTCGCTTTTAAATCCTCCAATAAAGACGCTCCGTTTTCATTCAGTTGTAGGCCCACCGCATAGGTGTGGTTCTTATATGCGTTTTTAATTTCAGAAAGTTTTCCGTCCAAGATCTTTTCAGATTTGTGCAACAATGCAATGTATTCACAAAGTTCTTCAACCGACTCCATTCGGTGTGTTGAAAATATGATGGAGGTTCCCTTTTTCTTTAATTCAAGAATTTCATCTTTTATCTTATTCGCATTTATGGGATCGAACCCACTAAAAGGCTCATCAAAAATCAACAACTTGGGCTCATGGAGTACCGTCACGATAAATTGTATTTTCTGGGCCATACCCTTTGAGAGTTCTTGAATTTTTTTATTCCACCAATTGCCTATCTCCAAACGATCGAACCAATAATACAAGCGCTTCTTGGCCTCGGTTTTAGAAAGTCCCTTTAATTGTGCCAGGTAAAGTGCCTGTTCCCCAACTTTCATGCTTTTGTAAAGACCTCGCTCTTCCGGCAAATATCCTATAGTCGCGATATGATGGGGGGCCAAGGGTTCCCCATTTAAAAAAACCCGTCCGGAATCAGGATGGGTAATCTGGTTTATGATACGGATAAGTGTGGTTTTACCGGCCCCGTTGGGGCCTAAAAGACCGTAGATACAGTTTTCCGGTATTTTAAGTGAAATGTTGCTCAAAGCGGTATGTCTCCCAAAATTTTTAGAGACGTTTTCGGCAACAAGAATATGGTTCATGCACTTGTTTTTATCAAAGATAACGATATCTGAAACAGGCTTAAAAACAAAACCCACCCTTAAAAGGATTAAGGATGGGAAAAAAATTGCTATGAAAAAGAAAATTAGATACTGTTAAACAGTATCAATGTCAAATATACGTTTTTTATTTAATTGGTAACAGTAAAACTTTTAAGAGAACATATCTTTTACTTTTTCAAAGAATGATTTGTCAGACTTCTCTGGTTTGGGTACGAAATTATCGTCGTTTTGCATTCTTTCAAAGAACTCACGTTGTTCTCGATTCAGTTCTTTAGGTGTCCAGACGTTCACATGTACCAATAAATCACCGCTACCGTAACCATTCAAGCTTGAAATACCCTTGCCCCGCAACCTCAAAATCTTACCAGACTGTATGCCCGGTTCTAACTTTATACGCACTTTGCCCCCAATGGAATCAATTTCTTTTGAGCTGCCTAAAACCGCTTCAGAGAAACTGATATAGAGATCATAGTGCAGGTTATCACCCTCACGTTTCAATGTGGAATGTTCTTCAGTCTCTATAGCCACCAAGAGGTCACCAGGCACACCGTTACCAGGGGCGCCATTACCTTTACCACTGACCTTCAACTGCATACCTTCTTCAACACCAGCGGGTATTTTAATCGAAACAGTCTCTTCGACCACCTTCAAACCCTGTGCATCGGCATCATTTGGGCGCTTATCGATGGATTGCCCAGCACCACCACATGTGCTACAGGTAGTTGCCGTTTGCATACGACCCAAAATGGTATTGGTGATTTTCGTTACTTGACCGCTACCATTACAGGTAGAACAGGTTTTGTAAGTAACCCCATCGGCTTGTGCTTTTCGACGTACTTTTACTTTCTTCTCAACACCATTGGCAATTTCATCAAGGCTAAGCTTTACCCTAATTCTCAGGTTGCTCCCCTTCACGCGGCGCTGACCGCCACCAAAACCACCAAACCCTCCGAAACCACCACCTCCGAATGCACTTCCGAAGATGTCACCGAACTGACTGAATATGTCATCCATATTCATGCCACCGCCACCAAAACCACCACCTTCAAAGGCAGCATGACCGAATTGATCATATTTTGCCCGCTTGTCAGCATCACCGAGTACCTCATAGGCTTCTGCGGCTTTTTTGAACATTTCTTCGGCCTTGGAATCCCCAGGATTCTTATCAGGATGGTATTCAATGGCCTTTTTGCGATACGCCTTCTTTATTTCGGCAGCGGATGCGCTTTTGGAAACGCCAAGTATTTCGTAAAAATCTTGTTTCATAAGATGCTATTAATTGCCTACCACGACTTTCGGGTGACGAATGATTCTATCACCGAGCTTAAAGCCCTTTTCAATGACATCGATAATTTTCCCCTTCAACTTTTTATCAGGTGCCGGTATTTGTGTTACAGCGTCATGTATTTCTGCATCAAAAGTATCACCCTGACCTACTTCCAACTCTTCCAAACCTTTGTTTTTCAAGGTTTCGCGAAACTTATTATTGATAAGCTCTACCCCCTTGAACATTTCTTTGTCCTCCGATTTCGCGATTTCCCTCAATGCCCTATCAAAATCATCCATAACGGGAAGTAGGGAAACGATAACGTCTTGGCCGGCGGTCTTGAATAAATCCATACGCTCTTTGGAAGTACGCTTTTTAAAGTTTTCAAATTCAGCAAAAAGCCTTAAAAACTTATCTTTCTCCTTGGCAAGTTCTTCCCTAAGCACATCTTCGGCGGAAACCTCGACTTCCTCTACTTTCTCGGCCTCTGTATCAGTATCTTTCTCAGAAGTTTCAGCGGTTTGTTGTGCCAACTCTTCATCAATTTCTTGAACCTTACTTTTTTTGCTCATGAATATTTAAGATTTGTAATCGATTTTAAGATGGCAAAAGTACTGCCATTTGTCTAAAAATGTCAAAATGTCATCAAGAAACATTAAAAAATCCGCTGTTTGCGGATTTTTTAATTTATAGGGTTCTATATAATTCAGACATATTCTTTGGTGTAGGTCGAAATGGAGTTTTCTTCATCAGAACCTTTTTGATAAAGCGCCTCCAAAGACTTACAGATGTTTAGGTACTTAAAGGTGAAACCCTGTTCTTCTATACCTTTACTACTTACTCGCTGACTAGCAAACAACAAATAAGCCATTTCACCTAAAATCATCTTCATCATGAATTCGGGCACATTAGGTAATATAAGTGGTTTACCAAGTACTTTGGCCAATTCCATCGTCAACTTGTTATTGGTGACAGGATTTGGTGCCACGCCATTATAAGTTCCCGATAGGTTGTTGGAAGCGATGAAAACGAACATTCGGGCCAGATCCTCAATATGGATCCATGACTGCCATTGCTCACCGGAGCCAAAGGCGGCTCCCACATAATATTTGATAGGTTGGGCCATTTTGGGCAATGCCCCTCCTTCGGTTGAAAGCACTAATCCAATCCGTATTTTGGCTACCTTGAAGTCAAATACCTCAAAGGTTGCGATCTCATCTTCCCATGCCTTGACGACCTCACCTAAAAAACTATCATCAACTTCATTGACGTCATTGGTGTAATAGGTACTCAATGAGTTCGGATAAATCCCTATTGCCGATGCGGATACAAACGAATCGATTTCTTCAGAGCCCACTTTTTCAAGGCCCATTTTCAAGGTTTTAAGACTGTCTATACGACTATTGAGCACAATCTTCTTATACGACTCCGTCCATTTTTTGGATATACTTGCCCCTGCTAGATTTATGATCACAGAGACATCCGTAAAACAATTTTCGTCAATTTCACGCTTAGCGGGATTCCAATAGAACCCTTGGTAATCTTCGCTATGCGCTATTTTTTCCCTACTTGTTGTAAGATAGTTGATTTGAACTCCTTTAGAATGCAACTCTTTTACAATGGCCTTACCGACCAAACCCGTCGCACCCGTAATCAATACCTTCATTTACCTTCTTTTTTACAAATGTAAAGCATTCAAAGTGCTGTAAACGAGGCATTAAATAAGGTTTAACAGTTCTGTCTAAAGTTTATGGCAATTAAAAAATCGCATAAGGGGACATTAAGATCTCATCAAGAAACGGAAATTGTTTTTAGCGCCCTGAGCATTTCGCGTTTACCGGGGGGACCGGGAAGTCGTTCAACCCTAAAACCAACCTCTTGTAATGCTCTGCGCACGCTACCTTTGGCCGAATAGGTAACCAAAACTCCCTCGTCAGACAGGGCATTATACATTTTTTGAAAAATGGCTACCGTCCATAACTCAGGTTGTACCCTAGCACCGAATGCATCAAAATAGATAAGATCGAACAAACCGACCGCGTTGATTTCTTGAAAACGTTTTTGCATTTTAATGAGACTGAAGTTTGGTGTCAAGGCAACGTGTTCTTCCCATGGAGCGGAGTGCATTGAAAGAAAAGCTTCATCCAACGCTTTGGCATCCAGCACCTCGGTATAATTCAATCCCTCCAATTCCGCATTGGTAATGGGAAAAGCCTCAACACCCGTATATAGAATATCAAGCCCTAGCCTTGGTGCCTCTTTTAGGGTGATCAGCGCGTTCAACCCTGTACCAAAACCCACTTCTAGAATGGCTATCCTTTGGTTCGAGAAAGATTGGAGTCCATGCTTTATGAATACATGGTAGGCTTCTTGCACCGCACCATGCTTTGAGTGGTACTGTTCATTCCAATCTTCGAGGTGTATGGTCTTAGAACCATCGGCAGTAGTGATGATCCTTCTTTTCAAATCACTTTTTTATGATGACCCCATCAGCTTCAAAACGCAAGGTTTTCTTTGGCTTTGTAATTTTCATTATTGCCTCTTTACTCGCCCCTTCATCTTCGGCATAATGCCTTTGCTCTTCAACTGACATCTCTTCTACAAAGGCCAAACCATTCATGGCAACCTTTCTGGTGGAAACATTGGTGGGCACGAAGAAACCGTAATCCTTGAATTTCACGAAAACCTCTTGCTTATTGTCCAATGTCACTTTCATCCAACATCCCTTGGCTTGACACACCTCTTTTATTTCACCTGCCAGTTGAATGTCTACCGTATCCATAACGGCCAAGTCTTCATATACCTTCCAATTCTGACTGGCATCCGTGACCTCACTAAAAGAATTACCATGCACCGTCGCTCCCGAATCGGCCTGTGCGGATAGATTGTGCCCGAATACCAATAAGAATATGACAAGTAAATTGTTAAATATTTTCATATCGCAAAAAAATCGAAATTGTTACCACTCTAAATTCGATTTAAAATTAAGAAAACAAATAAAACTTACGAGAAATAGCTAATTTTATTGTTCATAATTTACGATCATGGAGGTAGCGTCAAGAAAAATAAACGTTGAAAAATCAAAAACCACCAAAATCAATGATGTTGATTTTGACAATTTAAAGTTTGGTAGCGTTTATACAGATCATATGTTGGTTTGTGATTATAAAAATGGGAGATGGGAAAACCCAAAAATTACACCCTATCAACCAATAAGTTTAAATCCCGCTTCAAAAATCTTCCATTACGGGCAATCCATCTTTGAAGGAATGAAAGCGTATAAAGACGCTAATGGGGAAGCATGGCTTTTCAGGCCTTTGGACAACCACAAACGATTGAATATCTCGGCGCGCAGATTGGCAATACCCGAAATTCCCCAAGAACACTTCATGGAAGGATTGACCGCATTGTTGAATTTAGAGAAAGACTGGATTCCGACCACCCCCGGAAGCTCTTTATATATTCGCCCGTTCATATTTGCCTCTGGTGAGGGTTTTCATGCCTCACCGGCCGATGAGTACAAGTTCATCATTTGTTTTGCTCCGTCAGGCCCTTATTTCTCAGGGAAAGTAAGTGTTTTGATAGAAGAAAAGTATTCGAGATCCGCCAATGGTGGTGTAGGTTATGCAAAAGCGGGCGGTAATTATGCCGGACAGTTCTATCCAACGCAGCTGGCCATTGAAAAAGGGTATAACCAAGTTATTTGGACCGATGATAACACCCATGAATATATTGAGGAAGCTGGCGCAATGAACATCTTCATTCGCATTGGGGATACTTTGCTAACGGGTCCGACCAGTGATAGAATACTTGACGGAATTACGCGTAAGAGCATTTTAGAACTGGCGAATGTTCAGGGAATCAAAACAGAGGTACGTAAAATAAGTGTTTCGGAAGTTGTGGAGGCCGCCAAATCAGGTACCCTTAAGGAAATGTTCGGGGCGGGAACCGCTGCGGTAATTTCGCCGATAGCCACCTTTGGTTACCAAGGCACGAATTACGATTTACCTGAACTTCCGGATAGTTACGCATCTCAATTGAAAAAGAGCATTACCGATATTCAATACAACAAATCGGAAGATAAATTTGGTTGGCGCCATAAGGTTTAAATAAAAACACCCGAGGGCGCTTTTACTGTTGGTCTAAAACCTTTTTTATGTTAGGCTTAAAGTAGTTTGGTCCTTTTAAGACCTTACCGTCTTCTCGGTAAATCGGTTTTCCATCGCTACCAAGCTTGCTCATATTGCTTCGTTGAATCTCTTCAAAGACCTCGTCTATTTTATACTGCATTCCGTGTTCGAGAATAGTACCGCACAAGATGTAGAGCATATCACCCAACGCATCGGCGACTTCCAACATATCATTATCATTGGCCGCTTCGAGATATTCCTTATTTTCCTCGTCCATTAAATTAAACCTCAGTTCGTTCTTCGCTTTCCCAAGATCGGCTTTTGGGGAATTGGATACTCCCAAACCAAAAGAACGGTGAAATAACTCTACTGCTTCTATTTTGTTTTTCATTGGTTATTTATTGCATTAGCTTTGCGTAAAAATAAAGAAACTATGTCGTTCACGACAGGACAGCTTGTTTTTGCCATACTGTTTATTGTTGGCTTTGTAGCAACAATGGTAATCCTTTACAAAAAGGATAGAAATTTACACGCCAAAAATTACAGTGGTGTTAAATGGGTGCTTTTTTCCTTTATCATTTTTATAGTTTTTCTTTTTCTGATCAAACACTTCCTGAAAAATTAACACTATTCTTGCTTACACCACAAAAATCAAATCATTTACAACATTCTGGGCATTTCCCTCGTACAACATAAGAAAAGGTGTACTTTTGTTAAACAAACCTTAATCAATACGATGATAACTTTTTTTGGCATATTATTCGGGTTACTTATTGTCAATGCATTGCTACTGATTTTCAGCGTTAATGGGGCGATGGACAGATTTAAAAAGCCTGTCCGAAAAATCTCCACCCTTGGTGTTACCAAGTTGCTACCCTCAGAGTACGACGAGGCTGAATACAAAAAAGCAGTTTAGTTTGTACATTTAAGGCATGAAACAGGCCTTACTTGTATTTCTAGGCGGTGGCTTGGGTAGTGCCTTACGCTATCTTATCGCAAAAAACTTAAATCCCCTCTTTCAGGGTTTTTTTCTAGGTACTTTTTTGGTGAATGTTGTTGGTTGTTTGCTAATCGGCTTTTTAATGGGTATGTCCTTAAAAAGTAAATGGTTGGGTGAAAACCAGCTTTTATTATTGGTGACCGGCTTTTGCGGCGGTTTTACGACGTTTTCAGCATTTGCATTTGAAAAGTACACCCTTATCAAGACCGGTGATCTGTATAATTTTTCGTTTTACACGCTTGCCAGTATTTTATTGGGCATACTGGCGGTACTGGCCGGTATTTGGGTCGCAAAACTGCTCTGACACCCTTTTCACTACACCTTTTATTTAATTCTATGACACGCGAACCCTATCGCTGCATTTGTTTAAAATATCCATTTTCTCAATTTATTAATATTAAATTAACATACCCTTAATTTTTAAGGGTTCAATTTTCACATTTCGTAAAAATGATAGCCAGCCCCCTATTTTAGGATGGGTTAGTTACATATTCATATATATTTGACGCTGAACTAACAAAATCAATTATGAAAAAAATCGAGGCAATTATTCGAAAATCAAAATTTGATGAAGTTAAAAAGGCACTTCATGAGATTGAGGTCAATTTCTTTAGTTACTGGGATGTTACTGGGGTTGGCAACGAAAAACAAGGACATGTATATCGCGGCATAACGTATAGTACCACGGATATACAAAGAAGGTATTTAGTGATTGTAGTTTCTGATGAATTCTTACAACCCACGGTAGATACTTTGATCAAAACCGCTTCTACAGGTAATGTAGGTGATGGAAAGATTTTTGTTTCTGAAGTTTCAGAAGCTTATAGAATACGAACCGGGGAAAGCGGAAGCGCGGGTATCAACTAAAACCAACCAACTATTAATATTTTTTTTATGGAAGCAGGATTATTTACAGCAAACAACGTTTGGATGATGGTGTGTACCGCACTGGTCTTCTTTATGCATTTAGGATTTTCTTTTTTGGAAATAGGATTAACAAGGCAGAAAAACACTGTCAATATTTTATTTAAAAACGTGTTCATCATATGTGTAGGACTATTACTCTATTACATAGGTGGATTCAATTTAATGTACCCAGGTTTTGAAGATGGCGACTTGGGCATTTTCAAATTCGCGGGTTTCGGTATTGCGGCACCTGAAAATGGCATGACCCCTGATTATGCCGATGGAGGTTATACTTGGTGGACGGACTTTTTGTTTCAGGGCATGTTCGCCGCCACAGCAGCGACCATTGTATCCGGTGCAGTAGCAGAACGCATAAAACTGGGTGGTTTCATGATATTCACCGTGCTTTATGTAGGCCTGGTATATCCTATCGTAGGTGCCTGGAAATGGGGCGGCGGATGGTTGGACAACCTAGGCTTTTACGATTTTGCCGGATCGACTTTAGTCCACTCCGTTGGTGGCTGGGCGGCATTGATTGCCATTTACCTTTTAGGTGCCAGAAAAGGAAAATTCGACTCAGAAGGAAAACCGAAGGCGATACCGGGCCACAACCTTCCTTTGGCAGCTGCCGGAGTGTTGATATTATGGTTGGGTTGGTTTGGCTTTAATGGGGGTTCAGTACTCTCAGCCGATCCTGAACTTACTTCATTGGTCTTGGTAACCACATGTCTTGCCGCAGCGGCCGGTGGTGTTTCGGCATTCATTACTTCAACCGTAATGTATAAGAATTACGATTTGACCATGTTCTTAAATGGTATTTTGGGCGGTCTAGTCGGTATTACGGCAGGTGCAGATCAAATGTCACCCAACGAAGCCGTCATTATTGGGCTACTCGCAGGCATCATCATTGTATTCGGTGTAGCACTGATAGACAAACTGAAGCTGGACGATCCAGTAGGTGCGGTAGCGGTGCACCTCATCTGTGGTATTTGGGGTACCCTGGCCGTTGGTATTTTCGGGGCCATGGCAAGTTTTGACCAATTCTTGATACAATTGGCAGGCGTAGGTGCGGCGGCAACATTCTGTTCGCTAACAGCATTCATCATTTTAATTGCGATCAAGAAAACTTCAGGACTCCGGGTTTCTGAAAAGGAAGAAGTCGAAGGCCTTGATATTCATGAGCATGGAATGGACGCCTATGCAGATTTTAGAATGAACCAACATTAATAAAATATCATAAAAAAACGGAGCGTTTTGCAGAACGCTCCGTACAATAACCCTTTCAATTCAGAATTTCATCATTCAATTATTAACCCCATAATATATGGGACCATAACTATTATTCTTATGAAAACGATTATAAATACAAAGTTCGTAAAAAAAATTTTCCTAGCAGGTTTTGCATTGGTTTCAACCGCCATTGTCGCGCAAGAAACCGAAGAATCCACAAGCCCATTTTCTTTATCCGGCAGCATTGATACTTATTTCAGAACCACCTTTAATGATGCAGGTGAAGCCACGACGGCGACACCAACATCATTTGCGAACCAAACAGGTTTTGCCTTGGGAATGGCTAACTTAATAGGTGCTTACGAAACTGGTTCGACCGGATTGGTAGTCGACTTGGTTTTTGGACCTAGAGGAACTGAAGCCACTTTTGAAAATGATGTTTTAAATGGTATTATCAATCAGGCATACGCTTACTGGAACGTTACTGACAAGACAACGCTTACCATTGGTCGTTTCAATACTTGGGTAGGTTATGAGGTAATTGCCCCAGCCGCAAATTTTAATTACAGTGTTTCTTACTTGTTCTCTAACGGACCTTTTTCCCATTTAGGAGTTAAAGCTGATTTTGCATTATCAGATGATGTAAGTTTGATGTTAGCTGTAACCAATCCTTGGGATACCAACGATATAAGTGGCACTGGTGAGTATGCATTAGGCGGTCAGTTGGGTGCATATGGTCAATACCTTAACCTTTACTACGATAGTGGTAGTAATGGTGGTTTAGGGTTCGAAATCGACTATACTGGGGGATTTGATGTCACGGAAGACTTTTTTCTCGGTATCAATGCTGCCTACAATACTAATTCCAATACAGAAATTGAAGGTGGGGGAACCACAACGACAGGATTCTATGGGGCTGCCCTTTACCCTCAATACGCTACATCTGAAAGTTTTTCCATTGGCTTGAGAGGAGAGTATTTTGCTTTTACCCAAGATGATTTTGATGATACCCCAGTTCTCGGATTAACCCTTACTGGGAGTTTCACTAAAGATAATTTGATTATCAAACCTGAAATCCGTTTGGATAGCTTCGGAAATGACAATGAACCTTTTTTAGATAGCGATGGTCTCGCTACCAACAATCTTTCGTCTTTCTTAGTTGCGGCAATCTACACATTCAATTAATAGCACCTGATAATCGATAGCACTGATCCCTTGGTATTATATCAAGGGATTATTTTTTTATAAAATCCCGTACTCCTGCCAAAACCTTGGTATTCAAATAATTTTGCCTCGGAACCAGGGGGCAGGAGTACTTTTTATTGTACACACAATACGGATTATAGGCCTTGTTGAAATCAATGATCAAGGTATCTGAATTTGGTATGCTCAAGTCAATATACCTACCACCGCCATAAGTCTCTTCGCCATTGGTTTCATCTAAAAAGGGTAAAAACAGATAATCACGGTACTTTTCCTGTTTGATCAATTCAGGACTTTGGTAGATTTCCAATCGATGCTGTTTTCCGTTCAATTCAAAATGTGCAATACCGTAAACAACTTCCGTAGTGTTGTCACCCCCGGTATTCGGCAGTAAAAAAGGTTTTGCATCAGCAGTGCGCTCAAATCGTGCTTTGACGATATAGGCCTCATTGGGTTTAAAAAAATCCAACCCCTCAAAATTCTTTCGATACCTGTCGGGCAAGGGTGAGGTCTCAGGGTCTTTATATTCTTCGTTTAACTTATTTTGAAATGCTATAATGGACCGCACTGCCTCTGAAGCGGGTTTCAAAACCGATTTATTATGGTATTTTTTTCCACCTTCACACGAAATCAATACCAAAACCAATAAAAACAAAATCTGTCGCATGGGCCAAAAATACAACGAAACTGTTTTATTCTTTGAACACGTGTCGTACTTTGCATGTCAAACCTATCCGTCTGAATGAAACAATTTCACCTTATTGTATTTACCGTAATCTTATTGACCTCTTGCAATCATGAGGCATCTAAAAAACCCATGGATAAAATTGATAAGCAACAACGCACAGTGCCTAAAATCGAACCTGGACGCTATAATGTCGCTTTTCTAATAATGAACGGTGTATACAACACTGAATTTACGGCCCCATTTGATATTTTTCAGCACACCCAGTTTAGAAAAGGGATTAAAGCGATGAATACCTTTACGGTTGCGAACACCCTTGATCCCATTACCTCTTTCGAGGGGGTTCGAATTTTACCTGATTTTGATTATACGAAAGACCAGCTTCCGAAAATAGATATTCTTGTGATACCGAGTGCCGAGCATCATTTAGATACCGATTTGAAAGATACGGTTATGCTTGATTTCGTTAAAAAAGTAGACCAACGGGCCCTATTCATGACCTCACATTGCGATGGGGCATTTGTGCTTGCCAAGGCTGGTTTGTTAGATAGTGTTGCTTCTACGACATTTCCCAGTGACATTAAAACCTACGAGAATATGTTTCCTGATTTGGAAGTAAAAAAAGACGTGCTTTTTGTGCATGATGGCAAGTACATTACCTCTGCCGGAGGCGCAAAGAGTTTTGAAGCGGCATTGTATTTATGCGAACACTTGTATGGCAAACAAATTGCAAGATCCTTAGCTGGCGGACTGGTCATTGATTGGCAATTGGAAGCGATTCCGCACTTTATTCGTCCTTGATTTCGTAGCGCGCACCTTTAAGGTATTTTTCTACTATTTCATTGAACTCGGGTGTTATTCTAAAAAGTGTGGTATGTTCTATCGAATATAGCTTTTCCGTATCCTTAAAACCCTTTTTCAATACTTCTTCCAGATAAAAGAGCGCCGTTCCGTAATCATCGTTTTTGGCACTTATTGAGATAACTTCCAGATAATTATCATAAATATCCGGTTGTGTAATCGTTTTCAACATATATAAAAAAATCAATGCCGCCTCATCTACGGTCTCCTCAAGTTTGAGTAAGACGATATTATCTTCTATTAATGCATTGAGATAGGCTTTTAGACGCGTTCCCATCTCTTGTTCTACTTTACTATCCCCAAAAATGAAACCATTGAGTTGTGTCATTTGATAATTCCACCAACCAAGGTTTTTGTAGTTGTAGGTTAAAACATCTTCTTGAAGAAAATAATTGAAATCTTCCCTTTTCAAACTTTCCTTGAAAAAAGCAGCACTTTCATTTCGTTTTAAACTGCGGTATAATTTATCCTTTTTAAGGTTACGCTGCGCTGTTCTCAATGAGTCAACATCTACATAGGTCCTAAATGCAGAGAGGGTTTCGGTCATGGCGTGGTGCGCCAATAAAAGTTTTTTCTCTTGTTGCAGCAGTCTTATATCACTTAGTTTTTCTTGAAAGAGCTTTTGGATCAAAACTGAGTCTTTGGCGAGATTCCCTTTGGTCATTGCACTTAAATTGAATAAGTCTAGGGCTTCTTCCAAATAACCACTCGCAGGGTATTTGCCAACTCCCTCATATACGAGAATGGTATTCTTGAATTTTAACTTGTTCAGCGCTTTTTTATCCTCTAAGAGGGTAGTATAATTGAAATCGTTCACACCGACGATACCTATAAAATAAAATTGGTTTTTTGGCGCCAAGAGTTCTAGATTTGCTACCGCGGCCCCGACGGAAACAGTTCCTTCAATCTCTTTGATAAACACGGGAACCAAGTTTGCGAACCGGCCACCGTTTTCAAAACCGGCAGTATAGGTCCTGCCCTTATGAATCGGCAAAAGAGTAATGAGTTTTTCGATGGCACGTTGCGAGATCGCCATATTTTTAGCTAGGGAAATAGAGTCGTGAATTGAATTTGGAGCGGCTAAAATAAAGCCCTTCTTTTCAGCTGCATCCTTAAAAACGCTTAAGGCCTGTTTTGCCCTACCACCCATTTCAAAAACAACTATCAAAGGCCATTTTCGTTTGAGGTCGAACTTTTTTGGCAAATAAAGTGCAAAACTCTCCTTCAAGGAGTCATTACTAATGATGGAGTCAATAAGCTGTCCTTTTTGCAATCGCAATTCTTGTGAATGGCTGAATTGCATGCTCATTGCGAGTAAAAACAATACCAGGTATTTCTTTTTCATATTCCTGAAGATATCAAAAATCTAGCCAAACCTTTCACAAAATAAATATTTTGGTCACTTGATGGTGAAAGCATTTGAAATTACATCAGACAACACAATATGCGTTCTTGTTTCACCGTATGTAATCAATTTGTCAATAAACTTTTCAAGGTGAAACTGGTCTTTAAGAACCACTTCCATGATTATATTTTCATTTCCGGTGATGCGATAACAATTTAGCACCTCTTCAAAGGTCTTCACCACATCAAGAAACGGTTTTAGCTTACCGGCAAAAGCCCTTAAAGTAATTACGGCCCTGAGTTGACGACCCAAATGCACATGTGAGATGATGGTCTTATACCCATCGATTATCCCCAAGTCTTCCATTTTTTTTACCCGTTCAGCTACTGCGGGTGAGGTGAGGCCAACTTCACGCCCTATCTCGGCAAAAGTAGCCCTTGCGTTCTTTTGAAGACACTTTAAAATCTTCTTATTTAGCTCGTCTACTTTAATATCCATAGTAAAACTTCATAAAATATTTTAAATATAAATACATATAGGATTTTTACTTGTTATCAATAAGTTAAATAATTCTTATACGATGTATCTTTAGGGTACATTTTAAAGAAAAATGAGGAGTAGTAATACAAGTGCACAATTGGTTTATCAAAAGTCTTTAGCCCTTAAAGACCTTAGTAACGCTATTGCGAATTACTTTTCATATGACGGCAATTTTTTTTCTTATAATCAGAAATTGGGACTTCGAAATGACATCGCATATGCGCTGTTAACGGATGCCTCATTGATCGCGGTTACCGTCGAACAAGCGGCGAAATCCTCATCTAAAACCTTACGGAACAAGAATCTTACTTTTGTTAATGTCATGACACGGAATATTCTTTCGTACTGCAATGGCTTAGAAAAAGATGGCGTAAAGGAAAAAGAATACATCAACCTTCTCAGAAGGGAAATAAAGGTGTTCAGAAAATCTTTCAAACAGTGGAGAAAGTCACTTACCATCAGTGATGATTGATGTCCGCAAGTATGCTTTTTAGGCCACCTTTTATATCTACCTAAGCCTTATCAAAGTATTAGTATCATTACATATTTCGTCGATACTGGCCACCAACCGCAAATAGGGAATTGGTAATCTCACCCAATGAACAATATTTGGCCACTTCCATAAGTTTTTCGAAGATATTTTGGTTGGCGATTGCTGTTTCTTGCAATTCGGCCAGAAGTTTTTTGGACTTGCCCTGATTGCCCTGTTGTAAATTTCTAAGCGTAGTGATTTGATTTTCCTTCTCCGTTTTAGTTGCCCTTATAACCTCAGCAGGTAAAATGGTGGGGGACCCTTTTGAGCTTAAAAAAGTGTTCACCCCGATAATAGGAAATTCGCCGGTGTGCTTTAAGGTTTCATAATGCAAACTTTCTTCTTGTATTTTTGAACGTTGGTACATGGTCTCCATAGCACCGAGTACTCCCCCACGTTCCGTAATTCTGTCAAACTCTAAAAGCACGGCCTCTTCAACTAGATCGGTAAGTTCTTCAATAATGAACGAACCTTGAAGTGGGTTCTCATTTTTGGCCAGTCCGAGTTCTTTGTTAATAATCAATTGAATGGCCATTGCCCGGCGCACTGACTCTTCCGTTGGTGTTGTAATGGCTTCATCATAGGCATTCGTATGCAGCGAATTACAATTATCATAAATTGCGTAAAGGGCCTGCAACGTCGTACGAATATCATTAAAATCTATTTCTTGGGCATGTAGACTACGACCTGAGGTTTGAATATGGTACTTTAACATCTGGGCACGTGGGCCAGCCCCGTACTTTTCACGCATTGCCTTGGCCCAGATTCGTCTGGCAACCCGGCCAATAACCGCATACTCGGGGTCTATACCATTTGAAAAGAAGAACGATAGATTAGGACCGAACTTGTCAATATCCATCCCACGGCTTAGGTAATACTCCACATACGTAAAACCATTGGATAGGGTAAAGGCCAATTGGGATATTGGGTTGGCCCCAGCTTCAGCGATATGGTACCCAGAAATGGATACCGAATAAAAGTTACGAATGTTATGATCGATAAAATAGGCCTGCACATCACCCATAAGGCGTAAAGCAAACTCCGTAGAAAAAATGCAGGTGTTCTGGGCTTGGTCTTCTTTTAGGATATCAGCCTGTACCGTACCCCTCACTTGATGTAGCGTTTTTCTTTTAATATCATTATAGACCTCTAATGGAAGTACCTCATCACCCGCTACCCCCAATAATAGCAGCCCCAGACCGTTATTTCCTTCTGGCAACTCCCCAGCATATTGAGGCCTGTCGACCCCCTTGTCTTTGTATAACGCCGTAATTTTTTGGATTATCTCTTTTTGCAATCCATTTTCAAGTATGTATTTTTCGCAGTTTTGATCAATCGCGGCATTCATAAAAAAAGCGAGCAACATCGGTGCAGGACCGTTTATTGTCATACTCACCGAGGTCATGGGATCACTCAAATCAAACCCGGAGTATAGTTTCTTTGCATCGTCTAAACAACAAATGGAAACCCCTGCATTTCCAATCTTACCGTAAATATCCGGGCGATAATCGGGGTCGTTACCGTATAAGGTAACAGAGTCAAAAGCAGTAGACAAGCGTTTGGCCGGCATCCCAAGACTTATATAATGGAATCTACGATTGGTACGTTCTGGCCCGCCTTCTCCCGCGAACATCCTAGTGGGATCCTCACCCGTTCTTTTAAAAGGATAGATACCCGCGGTGTATGGAAATTCGCCTGGAACATTTTCTTGCAGCATCCATTGCAACAGATCCCCCCAAGCTTTGAATTTCGGCAAAGCCACTTTGGGAATATCAGAATGGGAAAGCGATTTACTATGTGTTTCAATCTGAATTTCCTTTTCCCTTACCTTAAAGGAATAGATTGGTTCGTTATAACGTTTTACAAGGCTATTCCAGTTGAAGATCATCTCCCAGTTATGCGGGTTCAAATCCATTTTGACCTTGTCAAATTCCTTAATAAGCAAAGAAAGTAGGTCTTTGTTCAAGGCCTCGCCATCTTTAAAAATGCGTTCTTCATCCAAACCGGACCTCTTTAGATATCCGTAATCATTCGCTGTATGGTTTTTATTAATGACCGAGCAAATTGTAGTAAAGATGCCGTAAAGTTTTTGGGCAATATGGGTCTGTTTGACCACACTATCATCATAGGCCCTATTGGTTTCCGAAATTTCAGAAAGGTATCTTGTACGTGCGGGAGGTATCACAAAAGTCTTTTCAGAATTTTCATCGCCTATCGCAAGATGGGATACCAAACTTGCACCTGCTTTGTCACACAAGGTATCCATCACTTTTTTATACAAGCGGTTCATACCGGGATCATTGAACTGAGAGGCGATGGTACCAAAAATGGGAAGGCTTTCTTGAGCGACGTCCCACAGGTTATGATTGCGCACATACTGCTTTTTAACATCCCTAAGGGCATCTAAAGCACCACGTTTGTCAAACTTATTAATGGCTACGATATCGGCAAAATCAAGCATGTCAATTTTCTCAAGTTGCGTTGCCGCCCCAAACTCTGGTGTCATCACGTATAAGGACACATCGCTATATTCGAGAATTTCAGTATCTGATTGCCCAATACCAGAAGTCTCCAGTATTATCAAATCAAATTGCGCCGCTTTCAATATTTGCACCGCCTCACTAACATATTTTGACAAAGCTAAATTTGATTGTCTGGTGGCCAAAGACCGCATATAAACACGGTTGTTCTTTATCGCATTCATTCTGATACGATCCCCCAAAAGCGCTCCGCCAGTTTTACGTTTTGAAGGGTCAACTGAAATGATACCTATATCCTTATCCTCAAAATCCAGTAAAAACCTGCGGATCAACTCATCGACCAAACTTGACTTTCCGGCTCCACCGGTACCGGTAATACCCAGAACGGGAATTTTTTCATTTAGCGTAATTTTCGAGAAGTGCTTTTCGAACTCCCCATGCCTATTTTCAGCTAATGAAATCAATCGCGCAATAGTATTCACATCTTTGGTGGCCAGTAAACCTTCGATAGTACTATTTTGTTCAATCTCAAGTTTAGGAACATGGTTATCGCAGGTTTTGACCAAATCATTGATCATGCCCTGTAATCCCATTTCCCTGCCATCATCCGGCGAATAGATTCGAGTGATACCGTAATCCATCAATGCTTTGATTTCCTTCGGAAGGATTACACCGCCGCCACCACCGAAAATCTTAATATGCCCTGCATTCCTTTCTTGGAGCAAATCAAACATATATTTGAAGTATTCATTATGACCTCCCTGATATGAGGTCATGGCAATGGCATTGGCGTCTTCTTGTATGGCACAATCCACTACCTCGGCAACACTTCTATCATGGCCTAAATGAATTACTTCAACCCCAGTTGATTGTATAATTCTTCGCATGATATTTATTGCTGCATCATGGCCATCAAAAAGCGATGCTGCGGTTACGATGCGAATCTTGTTTTTAGGTATGTATGGCCTTACTTGCTCCATCATTCAAAATAGGTCAAAAATTGTATTGCAATTTACGAAAAATGTAAAAAAAACTAACTTTTAATTATAATTTTACAAAAAAATATCACTTAAAGGTTTGCTTTTTTAGAATAGTATAATTTTACTATTCTAAAGACTTCTTGTGAAACTAACTATCTTAATTTATTGTCCGGATCAAAAGGGTATCATTAACGCAGTCACCAACTTTCTCTACATAAAAGGTGGAAATATCGTGTACTTAGATCAGCACGTCGATAAAGAAACAGGTATATTCTTTATGAGGCTCGAAAGTGAGTTTCAAAATGCCCCGAAGCTATCGGAGTTGCGTACTGATTTTGAGTCTGACCTGGTCATGCCATTTCAAATGCAGTGGCGTTTTTATGAGCATGGCAACAAACCCAAAATGGCGATTTTTGTTTCAAAATACGATCATTGCCTTTATGACCTTTTAGGACGCTATAATTCAGGGGAATTACAGGTTGAGATTCCGTTCATATTAAGTAATCATAATGATTTATCACATGTAGCCGAGCAGTTTAAGATACCGTTCCATCACGTTCCTGTTTCCAAAGCCATCAAAACCGAAGCGGAACAAACCCAAATTAGGTTATTAAAAGCACATCATGTCGATTTTATCGTACTTGCAAGGTATATGCAAATTATCAATACCCCATTGATCAGGGCATATACAAACAAGATCATCAATATACACCACTCTTTTCTACCGGCATTTGCAGGCGCAAAACCCTATCATGCCGCTTTTAAACGAGGGGTAAAGATTATTGGCGCCACAAGCCATTATGTTACCAAAGAGCTTGATGCCGGGCCGATCATAGCCCAAGACGTAACACCCGTTTCCCATGCCCATAGTATTAAAGACTTTATTGCCAAAGGGCGCGACCTAGAAAAAATAGTACTTTCAAATGCGGTACGACTGCATGTAGCGCGAAAGACCATGGTTTATAACAATAAGACCGTTATTTTTACATAATCAAATAGTGGTCGTCACATAACGCCCTAGTCTAATCCCTAAATCAAAAAAATGAAAAAAATTATAATATGCTTGGTCACCCTTCAACTCATTTCAAGTTGTAATGAATTACAACAAGTGGTCAATCAGCTACCACAAAGTGGGACCTTAGGTAATGATGAAATTGCAAATGGCCTAAAACAGGCTTTAAATTTTGGCATTGAAAAACAGGTCGCCAAACTAAGTGGCGAAAATGGTTTTTTCAAAAACGAACTAGTCAAGATCTTATTACCAGATGAACTGAAAAAGGTAGACAAGACATTGCGTAGTATCGGGCTTGGAAAGCTCGCTGATGAAGGACTGAAGGTTTTAAATCGTGCAGCTGAAGATGCCGTAGGTGAGGCCACACCAATTTTTGTTGATGCCGTAAAGAACATTACCTTCAATGATGCCAAAAACATTTTACTGGGCAATGACGATGCAGCTACTTCTTTTCTGAAACAACAGACCGAAAACGCACTATACACAAAGTTCAATCCCATAATCGATAAATCGTTTAAAAAAGTAGGTGCTGATCAAATTTGGTCAAACCTTATCACCAAATACAACAACTTACCACTTACGACCAACATAAATCCCGATTTAACGGATTATGTGACTACGGAATCCCTTAAGGGTGTATATACCATGATTGCAATCGAAGAGAAGGAAATACGAACAAAAACATCATCTAGAACGACAGCATTACTCAAACGCGTGTTTGCCCTACAGGATCGTGATTAACTTTTATTTAATATGGCCACATTACAATAAAGGTTTTTATCCCCCGTTATAACTTTAACAGAATAAGGCAATTATAACAAATTGCTAAAGTTTAATTAACCTCGCTTTTGAGGTATTGATTGAATTTTGTACGAGTTATTTGAGTTAGCATTTTTTTGAGTTAGTTAGTTTAGGAAACCGATGTTCGCATCGGTTTTTTTTATTTAAAAATGAAACATATAACTGGTGCCATTTGGCATTTTATAAAGGTAAAATCTTATCGGGACTTACATTTTCAGTTGATTTTTGAAGGCTTTGTTTGTTAAAATTTTATAACTTGTAGGGAGTGCTAATTCATCAATCATCAAATGGGACCCCTGAAAACCTCCTTTTTTCTGCTGTTCCTCTGGGTATCAAATGTAACATTTGGTATGGGGATTCCTTTGCCTAAAGTCGTAAAAGATGTTGGGTATCATCAAGTTTTTTTAAAGGACTCCATAAAATTGGCCGATTACCATTATAACCTACAACAATACCAAAAAGCAATTCCGTTATATCAAAAAGGGGTTGATTTCGATGTAAAAAACAAGGGGAAATACCTAAAAAAATTAGCGCTTTGCGAAGCGGGCTTAGGAAATTCAAAAAAATCCACAGCGTATTTAGAACAACTTCTCATCACTGATTTCGATGTTGATTTCATCAATCATGAAGGTTTTGATAAAATAAGGTCAACTTCAGAATTCAAGTCCCTTGATGAAAAATATATCCCAAAGCATACTATTTGGTCCTTTGTTTACCTATTTATTGCGGCAATCGGTTTCTACACGGCCATTTTAATCAACTTTAACAAGAAAATCGAGGTATCCGCAAGACTCTTGATCAGTGCTTTTATTTTCATCCATTCCGTTTTTATTTTTCACATCAGTCTTGCCGTTTCCAATTATCAATATGAATATCCACATTCTTATTTAATGTCTACCGGGTTTTCTTTTTTGTATGGGCCACTACTATACCTCTATTTTCGAAAAGTAGTATTGAATAAGAAGTTTGGGTACACCGATTTACTCCATTTGATCCCTACCCTTGTTTTCTTGGTTTACATCATTCCCATATATACACTATCACATACCGAAAAACTAAGTTTGATGCTGCAAAGAGTCAGACAAGGCCTCAATCCTTCCGATTCTGAACTTCTGGTACTCCTTGTATTATTGAAACTCACTTCGTTGATAGTCTATGGCTATTTTATACGAAAATTGTATTTCATAAACTCAAAAAAAGTCGCTGCGCAGAATGGCAATAATGTTTGGCAGCGAAACCTATATGCCATACATGTGCTTTACGTATGTTCGTATGGTGCTTACGGCATATTGATCAGTAATACCATAGCCTCAGGGTTCCTCTATCATTTTCAGGTTTTGAGTATGGCCTTAATGGTGCTGTATTTAGGATATTCAGCCAATATTCAGCCTATTGTTTTCAATGGCGTTCTTCGCTATACGAATCAATTGTTTCCTAAATATGAAAAATCAGGACTCACCTTCAGTCTCTCCCTAGAACTCAAGAACAACCTTGAACATTTATTCGAGGTTGATAAAATATATAAAGAGAACACCATCAATCTTGAAATGGTTGCCGAAAGGCTCAATACCACCAGGCATAATACTTCGCAAATCATCAATGAACATTTCAATTTAAGTTTTCACGAGTTGGTCAATAAATATCGTATTCAAGAGGCAAAAGAAATACTATGCGATGACCAGCAAAGAAATTTGAACATCATCGACATTGCCTATGAAGTTGGTTACAATAATAAAGTTACCTTCAATAAAGCCTTCAAGAAAGACACACAATTGACCCCAAGCCAGTTTCTAAAACTCATGCCACCACTTCGGGCGTAAATTATTGGTAAAGATTCTTCGGGTAGGTAAACGTTTATAGGAATTACCTGAAAAGGCCCATGCACACTGTTAATTTGAGTTAATAACTAAAAATGTAAGCAGCCCTGTTGTACATACACTTTAAATGAAAGGCTGGGTTTTCGGTCTCATTTTCCTCAAGCGTATTATTTGAATTAGTCAGCAAAAATTCAGGGCTGCCACTACATTTTGCTCAAAACAATAGTTAAGTATGAAAAACAGAACACATTGGTTGTGCATGCTTTTTTTAATTGGATTTTTTTCCGTAGCAGCACAACAGAACACGGTATCGGGTATTGTAACCGATTTTGAAGGTGTTCCATTACCAGGGGTTAACATTCTGGTAAAGGGAACAATTACAGGAACACAATCAGATTTTGATGGCAACTATGTTATTGAAGCAAATTCTGGTGATATCCTGGTATTTTCTTATTTGGGTCAAAAAACAGTTGAAATAGCTGTTGGTGCATCAAACACCTTAAACATAACCATGGAACAGGATGCGCAGGCCCTTGAAGAAGTTGTGGTCATTGGTTATGGTAATCAAGAAGAACGCAAAATCATTCAAAATGTTGGCATTGTAAAAGAAGAGGCAATCGAAAACTTACAAGTAGTATCTGCGGATCAGCTGTTACAAGGTCAAAGCGCAGGTACCCAAATCGTAAATGCCTCTGGGGTATTGGGATCTGCCGCGGTTATTCGTATTAGGGGCGTAAACTCCATCAATTCAGGTAGTCAGCCGCTAATCGTAATTGATGGGGTACCCATCACCGATACAGCGGGCAATACCTTAAATAGGGGCGGAAATACGGGGATCAATCCGCTGTCTTATGTAAATCCGAATGACATTGCTTCGTTGACCGTATTGAAAGATGCAGGTGCCACTTCAATTTATGGTTCCAGGGGTGCCAATGGCGTTATCTTGATAACCACCAAAAGAGGTAGAAAGAACTCGCCGACCACCGTAACTTTGGATGTAAATACACAATACTCTGAATCGACGGATGTTCCGGATATTTTGACTGCAGACGAATTCCGTGAATTCAAGTCAGAGGTCGCAACGCTGCAAAATGGAACCCTCACCACCCCTGAAGACCTTGGCCTAGGTGCCATAGGCTCTGGCGGCACCGATTGGTTGGGCGGTGTTCAGCGCACTGGGATATCACAAAATTATAATCTCGGTATTCGTGGGGGTAGTGAAAAAACGTCCTTTTTCATTGGATTGGATTTTCAGGACACCGAGGGTTTTATTATCGGAAACGATCAGCAAAGGGCCGGCGCCAGAATCAATATCGATACCGATATCAATGATTGGCTCAAAGCTGGAATGAACTTAGGCATCACCAACAACAGGTTAAACCGTATCGGAATTGAAAATAATATCAACGCCCCATTCACCACTGCATTTCTACAAAGTCCCGTCGTTCGGGCATTTGACGATGAAGGTAACTTTTTACAATCAGGTTCTTTTATACCGAATATTTTTGCCAGGGTCGCCCTTAATACTGATGAACTGAAAACATTCAGGGTTATCGGTAACGCCTTTACCGAGGTAACCCCCGTCAAGGGGTTGACATGGCGTTCTGAATTTGGTATTGATAAATTAAGTTTGGAAGAGTTTATACGAAATGCCGAATTTAATACACCAGGGGGTTTTGCACAACAAATATTCATCAATGAAGACCGTTGGTTGACCAACCAGACGTTAAACTATTCAGACACTTTTTCTGAAGACCATAGCCTTACACTACTTTTAGGACTTAATTATGAAGAAACCTTAAGGACCAGGTCAAACGTTTCGTCAACAGGGTTCTTGACCGATGATCTTAGAAACCTGGGTTCTGGATCTACGCCTACGGTATTGAACGCTGATCGAAATCCGTCGCGCCTGTTCGGTCTTTTCTCTAGGGCAACCTATGATTACAAGGGAAAATACCTCGTGGAAGGCTCGATACGTAGGGATGGATCATCAAGATTCGGGGCAAACAACCGGTTTGGATATTTCTGGTCGGCTGCTGCCGGATGGGTTCTTTCTGAAGAGTCTTTTATCAGAAACCTTGACTTTTTCGATTTTTTATCAATACGCGCCAGTTTGGGTACCGTAGGTAACGATAGATTGGGTACGTTTCCCTCGCTTGGTCTTTTCAACGCCGGGCCTATAGCTGACTATAATGGTGAATCAGGGGTAATACCGAACCAACCCGAGAATCCGGACCTTAAGTGGGAAGAAAGCCGAACTTTTGACATAGGTTTAAAATCGACCTTTTTGAACGGTAGAATTACCTTTAATACTTCTTATTTTAATAAAACGACCAGTGACCTACTGCTAAATCAGGTACTGCCACCGCAAACAGGTTTTACCAGCATTAGTCGAAACATTGGTGAAATGGAAAATTCTGGATGGGAGTTTGAATTGAACACCGTAAACATACAGACAAAGAATTTCAGTTGGAGAACCAATTTTAATCTAACCACTATTGATAATAAAGTGTTGAGGTTAAATGAAGATGCCGCAACCGACGAACAAGGGAGGCGAATAATTGATGGACCCATACAACGGGCCATTGAAGGCGAATCTTTGAATAATTTCTTTTTGATACGATATGTAGGTATCAATTCACAAACCGGGGATGCTGAATGGTTGGATGCCAATGGCAATATCACCAACGACCCGGGATCCACTGATCGTGTAGTTACGGGAAGTCCGCTACCTGATTTTTCTGGTGGTATGACCAATACCATACAGTACAAAGATTTCGATCTTTCATTTTTGATGAATTATTCATACGGCAATGATGTTGTTATCGATGGGCTACGTTTCGCAGATGGTAATGATGCCATCGGAGGTATCGTCAATGTGAGAAGGCAAAATCTAAATTTCTGGAGACAGCCCGGTGACAATGCCTTTTTACCGAGCCCCACAAGTGATACCTTCGATCTTTTCAACCAGCGGTCTTCACAACAACAACTCGATGCTTCTTACCTGAGATTAAAGAACGTGACCTTTGGGTATAGTCTGCCAGAATCGGCTTTAGACAGAATCGGGGGCTTTTTCAAATCTGTTCGACTATATGCAACCGCCACGAACTTATTTACGCTAAAAGCTGATGAAATGGATGGAATAGATCCAGAGGTTACCGACGATATCGACCCCTTGTTTCAGGGAGAGTCTTTCTTCACGGCCCCTCAAGCACAATCTTATTCATTTGGTGCCCGATTACAATTTTAATTTAAAAAAATAGAAATGAAAACGATAAAAACAATACTACCATTTCTAGCGATTTTCTTTGCGGTCTCTTGTGAAGATAGGTTAGAAGTCGTACCAGAAGATAATGTTGCCTCCAACACCGTGTTCGGCAGCTTTGCCACCATCAACGGTGCTGTGGTGGGCATCTACAGTAAAAACCAAAGTGGGGACCTCAACGGAAACCCCCAGTTGATGTCAGACTTTATGTCAGATAATGTGAATTTCGTGGGGAGTTTTCCGTCATTGCAAGAAATTGACCAATTCGAAACCTTGGCTACCAACGTTTCAATAGATAATATTTGGTTGGATGGGTATGAATTGATCGGTGCTGCCAATAATATTATTGAAAACTTACCAGAAGTAAGTGTTGACGACGTAACGGGCTTGACCGAAGCCAATAAGGCCGTTTTTGTTGCAGAGGCAAAATTCTTGCGTGCATTGACCAATTTTCAACTCGTAAATCTATTTGCACAACCCTTTCAATTTGAGAACGGTTCCAACCTTGGTATCCCCATCGTTACCCAGCCTTTCGAAGGAGGGGATATCTCAGAGTTTCAATTGGAACGCTCTAGCGTCAACGAAGTACATGCTTTTATAGAAGAAGATCTTTTAGATGCTATTGCGACATTACCCGCAGACAATGGCAATAGAGCCGAATCTGGTGCCGCAATAGCACTTTTGGCCCGGTTGCACCTATATCGTGAACAATGGGCACAAGCAGCCGATTTGGCAAATCAAGTTATCAATTCGGGCGAATATACATTGGCCGGCGATTATGATTTTTACGATGACAATCCGAATTCATCTGAACACATATTCGTGGTCATCAACACCCCTACTGATGGACCGCAAGAAACTACGGGAACCGATGAGGTATATACCAATTTTTATAATCCCGCACCTGGTGGTAGGGGTGATGCCCCATTCAGTCAAGAACTCATAGATGCCTTTGCGGCAGAGGCAGGTGACAGAAGATTTGATGAACTAGCACAACCAGCCACGGATGCTGGGGGCAATGACACCTTTTTCACCACGAAATATCCTGATATCGTAAACAATGCCTCTGATGGTATGGCGTTGCGCATTACTGAAATGTATCTCATACGGGCCGAAGCAAATTTGCGCAATGGTTCTTCAGTAGGCGACACCCCATTAAATGACATCAATCTTTTGAGGAATAGGGCCGGCCTAAGCAATCTTACAACGGTAGATTTAGACGCCATTCTTTTAGAACGCAGAAAAGAACTTTGTTTTGAAGGTCATCGTAGAATGGATCTTTTGAGAAATAATCAAAACCTTAGACCAGATGGCGGTGCCGACTCTGCCCCGGGGGCAAATAAGGTAATTTTCCCCATTGTAGAAGATGAAACCACGAATAACCCAAACATCACACAAAATCCGGGTAGTTTTTAAAATACTTCATCAATCAAATGAAAACCACTATTCAACTATTTTGAATAGTGGTTTTTTGACTTCTCAAATCCATTTTATGAAAAAAGTCGGTTTTTATTTTTTACTGTTCCTTGGCATCGCAAGTTTTGGGCAAATTCAACCCAATCAATCGGGTTCCCTGAATGAACTGTCATTTTATGTAAACACCAATACTAGAAATTATGAAGACGTAACGGGTTCAAAATATATCTTCGATGACTTCAAACCTGCCAAAATAAAAGGATTTAAAGGAGTCCATGAGGTTCGTTTTGATGCTGTTGACAATACTATTGAATTCAAATCCAATGATGGTGGCATTCTATTCCTTTCTAAGAATCAACCATACGTCATCGAATTGATCGGTGATAGCCCTAAGCGAATATTTGAAATCCACAAGTTTCTTAAACCAAATAAGAAAATTGAGACTACCTTCTTTGAAAAAAGATTTAATACGGAGAAATACATTCTTTACAAAAGATACCGTATTAAATATGAGCCGGAAAAGCCGGCAAAAAGTAGTTATGAAAAAAAGGTCGAGGCAAAATTCACGCGACTTGAAGATGCCTATTACTTGAATGATCCACTAAAATCTACGGATTACCTCATTGAAATACCGAGAAAAAAGAAGCCATTTTATGCATTTTTCGCTCCTCGACAAGCCGCTATAAAAACATTCGTGAAAAAAAATGGCATTAATCCCAATATCGAAAAAGATGTGCTAAAGACATTAGAATATTACTTTAATACAAATTGAGTTTAAGCAATTAAGATTAATTCGACCAAGTATCAAGTAATTATTTATCGGCTTAGGTAAAAGTTGATAAGACTTACCTAAAATCAATGTGATAATGCGTTAATTACCTAGGCTTAACTATGTATGACAGCTCTGGTATCATCTAAAAAATTTATCTCATTTTTAGATTACATATTTGAATTAGCTATACAAAGGCCAGGGCTGTCTTTACATATGATCAAGGAAGTTATGATTAACCGGCACAAAAGGTTCATGCAAGTACCGCTAAGTTGTCAACTTTGACAAATAGCCGATTACCTTGTCATTAAAGACCAAAGGCTGTTCTACATTGACCACATGGCCGCAGTTTTCTACTACAAATAGCTCAGATACGCGGTGACTTTTAACAATCTTTTGAATTGTCGGTAAAAAAAGATAATCTTCGGCGCCCATGACATAAAGCGTGGGTATTTTGATATCGACCGTTCTAAAGAACCGTAACAGTGGGTTAATCTCTGAGGTGAGTTTAAACCACCTTATAAATTCTTTTTGGTACAATTTTTTGGCCTCACGAACAAATAGAAGACGAGATTCCCTATGGTTTTTATTAGGCATGATTACAAATGCAAAGAACTTGTACAGCCATAAATAGGGTACGATTGATTTGAAGATCACCCCTAATCGCATCAAGACCTGCGAACGAAAATTCAATTTCATAATTGCACCACCCATGACCATACTGGCCACTCGGTCTGGGTAGTTCTCTGCAAGGTTTCGAATAAGTATGGTACCTAATGAAATGCCAACAAAATGCGATTTCTCGATTTTTTCGTGATCGATTACCTTAACGATATCCTCAGTAATACTATCAAAGGTATACTTATCACTAAAAGCATCTTTCAGATTTGGTTTTGAGTTTCCGTGCCCCCTTAAATCTAAAAGCAGTATGTTGAAATGTTGTTTAAAATCCCTTAACTGCTTGTACCATATTGTAGAACTTCCTCCGGCACCATGTACAAAGGTTACCCATTCTTTAGAAGTGTTGTGTTGATATTTGGTGTAATGCAGCAAAAATAAAATTTGGGCTAAAATACGTTAAATTTTAACTAACAAACACCGCGACATAAGGTGACAATTGCCAATTTGAAGTTAAAATTAGACAAACTACCTGATTTATAGGTGTATACACTTGAAACTTATAGTCTAAAAACGGATTTGGAACGTATCTTTGGTATAACAAATCTTATTCGTTATGGAAAATCAATATTGTAGGGTTGGTTCGGTCAAACCAATCACAAGTGGAAATCAGGCCATAGCCGTTTTAGAGTACCGCTACCAACATTTTTTAGAAAAAGCTTCCAATATGGGTAACATTGATTCCCGTCTTGCCGATTTTTTTGAATCAAAGGCCCAAAGTATTAAAAGAACCTTGGAAAACTTGATTTAAATAAAACCTATTTTATTAAGTTCCAATTGCATTTCATTTTGAATTGCCATTGCTTTTTCCCCTGCCGCGATAGCAAAATCAGGTGCGGTCGACGCATAGATAATACCTCTGCTGGAGTTTATCAATAAACCGACTTCGTTGGTCATACCGTATTTGCAGACATCTTGTAAATTGCCCCCTTGGGCACCCACACCTGGAACCAATAAAAAGCTATTAGGCACTATTTCGCGAACCTCCTTTAAGTATTCAGCTTTAGTAGCCCCCACCACATACATTAACCTTTCAGAATGATCATAGGTCTTTGATACCTTCAGCACTTCTTTGTACAACTCGTTTTCATTCACTTTTTGGGTTTGAAAATCGAAAGCCCCTTGATTTGAGGTCAAGGCCAGAAGAATGGTATGTTTATCTTCAAAAGCTAAAAAAGGCTCTACAGAGTCTTTACCCATATAGGGTGCTATGGTCAACGAATCAAAATTCAACGCTTCAAAAAATGCTTTCGCATATCGGGTCGAGGTATTTCCAATATCACCTCTCTTGGCATCGGCAATAGTAAACTGTTCAGGGTAGTTTTCGTTAAGATAGTCGATGGTCTTTTCCAACGACTTCCACCCTTTCAGACCATATGCTTCATAAAATGCAATATTGGGTTTGTAGGCCACACAGAATTCTTGTGTGGCATCAATGATAGCTTTGTTAAAACTAAAGATGGGATCTTCCTCTTGTAAAAGATGTTTCGGAATCTTATCCAGATCCGTATCCAAGCCGACACATAAAAAAGATTTTTTTCTTCTTATTTGGGCTACTAATTCTTGTATCTTCATTATGAGATGTTAGGTTATCGGTTTAGGGTTTGCTTTTCCGCGTATTTTTCAATGAGTTGATGCTCTTTTGAAGTTGATTTAGGCTCTCTATAATCTCTGAATACTTAGATTGAGAAATAAATCCGACTTCCAATGAAATAAGCAGTTGTGTCTCCAACTCAAATGAAGATCCTAATGCAATTTGAAGAAACCGACTAAAATCTTTTTGGGATTCCCTTGAGCAACCCTCAGCAATATTGGATGGAATTGAAATTGCAGAACGAGACATTTGAGAAGAAAGACCATACTTCTCCGCACTTGGAAATGTATTTACAAGTAAATAAACTTTTTTGACTAAAAGAATTCCACTCTTCCATATTTCTAAATCTCTAAAATTCCTCATTATTTAAAAATAAAAAGTGCCAAAACCTATAACCCAAAACCTTAATTAAAAAATCTCTGAAGCTTCCTTTAACTTTTCGGTATTCTCTACCAACATCAATTCATCGATTATTTTTTGAACATCACCATTGATAATATTCTGCAAATCATAAAGGGTCAAACCAATTCTGTGGTCGGTGACCCTACCCTGCGGATAATTATAAGTCCTGATTTTCGCGGAACGGTCACCACTACTGACCTGTGAGTTACGTTTGGCTGCGTCTGCCTCTTGTTTTTTTGCCAATTCTAGATCATACAGACGTGAACGTAGCACTTTAAACGCTTTTTCCTTGTTTTTGTGTTGTGATTTTTGATCTTGACATTGTGCCACCAAACCTGTCGGAACGTGTGTTAAACGCACGGCTGAATAAGTGGTATTCACCGATTGGCCCCCTGGGCCGGAAGAGCAGAAAAAATCAATTCGAACATCTTTGGGATCAATTTGGACGTCAAATTCTTCGGCTTCAGGAATTACCATTACCGTCGCCGCGCTTGTATGCACCCTTCCTTGGGTTTCTGTCTGGGGTACGCGTTGTACCCGATGAACCCCAGCCTCAAACTTGAGCGTACCATAAACATCTTCACCGGTTACCTCAAAATGGATTTCTTTATACCCCCCACTGGTACCTTCGCTTAAATCAATAATATTGGTTTTCCATCCCTTTGATTCACAATATTTGGCATACATGCGGTAGAGATCCCCTGCAAAGATACTGGCCTCATCACCACCCGTACCTGCCCGAACTTCCATGACCACGTCTTTGGAATCTTCCGGGTCTTTGGGAATAAGCATGAGTTTTATCTCTTCTTCCAACTTTGGCAGTGCCTCTTTGGCCTCGTCATATTGCATTTTGGCCATTTCAACCATTTCTGGATCACTACCATCTGCAATAATCTCTTCTGCCTCAGCTAAATTATTGGTTAGGGTAATATAGGTCTCCCGCTTATCACAAAGGTTTTTTAGATCCTTATATTCTTTGTTGAGCTTTACGTAACGCTTCTGGTCGGCAATAATATCGGGTTGAATGATAAGATCGGCAACTTCGTCAAAGCGTTGCTTAACAATGTTCAATTTTTCAAGCATAGTTCATTCGTCGTATAATTAAGCGAATTTACGATTAATTTGTACATTTAATTCGCTATGACCGCCCTTCTGTATCGCGCTACCTATTTTGCTGCTTTCCTTTTTTGTAGGGCCTTACTATTGGTTTCAACAATCTTCGGGCTTTTCCTTTTCATCATAAAACTACCACTATCACTGGTATTGCCCATTAAATTGCTTTTTTGGGTCTTTTTGTATTTTGTTTGGACGGAGCAACGGCTAAAGCAACGATTGATTTTTTATTACAACTTAGGGCTATCCAAGAAAGTTCTATTTTACGTCGCTTTTCTCTATGATTTACTTTTAACAATAGGCTTAAACCTCATTTTGTATTGGTTCTTGAAATAGATAACATAGAACTGAGCTTCGGTTCAAAACAAATCTTACATGGTATCTACCTCAAAGCTGAGCAAGGAAAAATCACGGCATTACTTGGACGCAATGGATTTGGTAAAACCTCATTACTGAACATTATTTTTGGAAGTTTAAAGCCAAAATATGCCTCGATAAGAATTGATGGAAAAAACAGTACCAAACCCTTGTTTGCTGCTAGGAACGTTGCCTATTTGCCCCAACACGCATTACTCCCGAAAACGATTAAATTGGTAACGGCCTTTAATTTGTTTCAAGTCGACTGGCAGGAATTCATTTCGCGTTTTCAAAATTTCTCCATTTATAAAAACATACCTATTGCCGAACTTTCAAGTGGGGAAATGCGTCTTGTAGAAACCTATCTCATTCTAAGCAAAGATTGCGACATTATCTTGTTGGATGAGCCTTTCTCTTTCATTGCACCAGTTTATATCGAACAACTAAAAGAACGGTTGCTCGAATTGAAAAAAGAAAAAACCATCATAATTACCGATCACTACTACCAAGCTATCTTAAGCGTGGGTGACAGTATCTATCTTTTAAAAGACGGTTCTTCAAAATTTGTAACAAATCAAGAAAGTCTGATAAGGGTAGGATATCTACCCTTTAATCCACAATAAACGTGGTACCTAGGGTCAAGATGGATGCCGTCAGCCCATCACTTCTATCGTAATAATTGAACCTTAGGTCAATAGTTTTTAAACCAAAAAGGAAAAGTCGCATCTTGGTAAGAATATCTTTGTACTGTACCCCAAACCCATATTGATTGGCGGTGTATTCAGAAAGGTCAAAATCAGAAGTGTAGAAATCAAAAGTTGACTGCGCAATCTCTTTTTGAAAAAAATAATCAGCTGCGGTCTGTTGATAATAACGATATGTAGGATAGATAGTGAACTTATCGCTAAGCTTTACAGGCACCTCTAAGCTCGCCGTATGTGATTGAATGCCCCAATCATCAAAGTAATAGCGGTAATAACTGCGCAATACTATAATATCATTTAAATAATAGTTCAATCGCCCCCCTATAGGTACCTTAAATCGGGTGTCCGGCAGGCGTTCCACGTCATCGGCCAATTGAAAATCCTCAATAAAAAAGTCTTGTACATCGCCAAAATAAACCCGCTGAAAAGGAGTGCTCAGCAATCCGTTCTGAGCAACCAAATCAACGGAAAGCGAACCTTGTATGCGTTTGGTAAGAATCTGGGAAAAGCCAAACGATAAAGAATACGAATTGCGATTCTCATTTTCAAAACGTTCAAATATGGGGTCATACCCCGCAATGTTTTCAGCGAAACCACCACGCAGTTCCACGGGATACTGAGGATTCCAACTATCTAAAAATACTTGACCCGAAATCGATATTTCGGTATTCTTCTCATTGAACAAATACGCGTACGAACCACCAAACCCAACTGAAAAGTAATCGTACTCATTGGACACATACCCCTTTGCGGACCATATCTTGTTACGGTCATCTGAGGAATGTGAATACGAAGGATTGAAGTAGACCAACTCATCAGTGCGCGATTCGCCCGAGGAAGCATCAAAAGGCGAAGCTCGCCCTTGACTATCAAAAGGGTTTACATCACTCGACGACGCCGAGGTATAGGCCGAAATACCAACATCAATGGTCAAAACATCGTCTTCATTCAAGGGCATCCTCAAAACCAGGGTGGATGTGGCATCGGTCAACTCTTCCGTACCTTCACCTCCATTGACTGCGGCATTTTGTCCTTCTTGACCGTAGTAACTAAAAAGCATGTCCAATTCAGCGGCTTCCAACACCCTCTTTTTATAAGAAGTAGTGGTTTGTTGGGCTGAGCAACAGAGGTGTGCAAGAAAACAAATTAAAATTGAAAAAGACTGCCTCAAAATAAACTTTAAATTTTTTAAACCATTCCAACTTCCATCAACAAACTTAATTTTAAAAGACCCTTCGACTTCGCTCAGGGTAAGTTCAACCATCAAAGTTCGCAAGCGAACTTTGGGTTTCACTTAATTACAACCACATCCGCCACCGGATTTTCCTCCATTGGCCCCGGAAGCGGCTTCACGATAGATTTGGAAATTTGTTTCAAAGCGTTCCATACCTTTTAAACTCAATTGCATTTCGCTATCGTTCAAGTATACTTTTTCATATTCCCTGACGACCACACATGAGCTGTTTGCAACTACTATAAGAATTAAGAGGATCAATTTTTTCATTTCAAGATTATTTTGAGGTATCCAATAAGATACCCGAACTTTTATGAATATCATTCGCATCATCAACTACGACCACCTCAACGCCTTCCAATTGATTGATGAGATGAATACCGCTGTCACGCCCCATGATGAATACTGCCGTGGCCAAGGCATCACAGAGTTCCGCGTTTTTGGCGAACACCGACACACTTTGTACTCCTTTAGTGGGATAACCTGTTCTAGGGTCGATAATATGCGAGTACTTTTCGTCGTTGAAAACAATATATTTTTCATAATTACCTGAAGTGGCAACCGATGATTCTATAATCGGTAACCACGAAAAAACCTTTGACTTATCCAAAGGATTGGTAAGACCTACCATCCATTTCTCCCCACTATGCTTGGTACCCCAAGTGGTCAAATCGCCAGAAGCATTTATAATTCCGCCTATTACCCCTTTTGAAATCAATAAAGCTTTTGTTTTATCTGCGGCATAACCTTTACCTATCGCTCCGAAAGCCAATCGCATGCCCGGTTCCTTTAAAAAAACCGTGCCCTTGTCAGCATCTAAAATAATATTTTGGTATCCTATCTTGGCTACCGATGCGGTAATCTCGTTTTTTGTGGGCAATTTCTTCATTTGACCGTTGAACTTCCAAATATTATCCATGGAAGCATAAGAAATGTCAAAGGCCCCATCGGTAATTTCCGAAATTTTCTTGGCCCTTTCTATAAGTGAAAAAAGCTCTTTATTAACTTTGACAGGTTTTCTACCCGCATTTCTATTGATTAAAGAAGTATCCGATTCTGGATCCCAAGAAGAAATCAATTTCTCTATTCTGGTAATTTCATTTATAGCCTCATTTATGGCGATATAACCGATATCCTCGTTTTGGGCCACGAGTGTAATCTCAAACCGCGTACCCATGAGTTTTAAGGCCTTGCTGACCGTGACAAGATCCTCTTGGGCAGACAGCAAGGTGCATGTCAATAGTAAAAATATGACAGTGTAGAGCTTCATTGAGGGACAAAAGCGTTCAAATGGGCAATATAATTGCTGGCAGATACCCTCTTGTACCCTGTTTCGCCCAGTACGTTCTCATTTCCGTCCAAAAGCACTACAAGCGGAAAATGCCCTTTCGGATTGAATTTTTTCGCCAATGTCTTATTGGCATCCATCAAATCATTCGAAAGTTGATTTGATTTCCTTTTCGGAAAATCAGCTTTGTAAAGCACGTAGTTGGTTTCGGCATGTTTTTTAAAATCTGCTGACTGCCATATCTTTTTATCCATTTTTATGCAAGGGGCGCACCAATCAGAACCACTAAAGACCACCAGAAGCGGCTTATTTTCGGTGTTGGCCTTTGTTAAGGCATCCTGATAATTGGATTCCCAATTTTGCGCCATCAGCACCAATGGAAACAGCATGGTAACCAAGCCTAGTTTCATTTTCATTTTATTCGTCGTGTTCACTACTCAAAAATCCTTAAAGTATCACCCGTAAGTTCGACATTGAATATTTTAAGCGGATTATTCGTTATGGTGTTCAATGGTGTTCCGGTTTGTGAAAACCGCGAACCATGGGTACTACACCTAAAAATTCCACCATCTTCGGTAATAAAACGTACCTCTTCGGTCTGCTGATGGCTACAAACTTGGCTTGCAGCGACCAATTCCCCTTCAAGATTACGGGCAATCACTACGAAGTTTTTTAGAATAAAACCTCCGTTATTTGCCAGTGGAGCAGCCTCTGAAGAAGTTAAATCCACTGTAAAGTCCACTCCCGTTGGAACAGGAAATGTATCAAGCTCTTCATCAGAATCAGAAGAACAACCGTGTAAACAAGGGAAGGCTACCGCAAAGGCAGCACCAGCACCCAGCGTTTTTAAAAATTTTTTTCTTTCCATAGCAGTATTGGGGTTTATAGAGAAAACGTTATTTTCAAAAAAATCGTATGCTAATATTCGAATGTTCCGAATTCGCTTTTGATCGTAAGCCTTTTTCGTTCAGAAGCTTCTACCCTACCGATAATTTGGGCAGCCACATCAAAGCTCTTCGAGAGGGCCATTAAATCAGTAGCTATCCGTTCATCTACGTATAATTCCAAGCGATGGCCGCAATTGAAAACCTGGTACATCTCTTTCCAGTCGGTATCGGACTGTTCTTGAATCAATCTGAATAAGGGTGGAATTTCAAAAAGGTTGTCTTTTACAACATGAAGACCATCAATGAAATGTAATATTTTGGTTTGTGCCCCACCGCTGCAGTGTACCATACCGTGAATCTCTTTTGAGGTATATTTTTCAAGGATTTTTTTCACGATCGGGGCATAGGTTCGAGTGGGCGATAAGACCAATTTTCCAGCAACTAAAGGAGCACCTTCTACGGTATCGGTTAATTTAGTGCTGCCCGAATACACCAATTCTTCTGGCACGGAGGCATCAAAACTCTCTGGGTATTTTTCGGCCAGGTATTTTGAGAATACATCGTGTCGGGCCGAGGTCAACCCATTACTACCCATACCCCCATTGTACGCTTTTTCATAGCTGGCCTGACCAAAAGAAGCCAAGCCGACGATAACATCGCCAGCTTTGATATTGGCATTATCAATAACCGAACTCCGTTTCATTCTAGCGGTAACCGTGGAATCAACTATTATCGTGCGCACAAGATCACCCACATCAGCGGTCTCACCCCCGGTGGAATGAATGGTCATTCCATGGCTTTTTAAATCGGAAATCAGTTCTTCCGTTCCGTTGATAATTGCGGAAATAACTTCACCGGGAATCAAATTCTTATTGCGCCCAATCGTGGAAGAAAGCATAATATTATCGACTGCACCCACGCATATCAAATCATCGATATTCATAATCAGGGCGTCTTGGGCGATACCTTTCCATACCGATAGATCACCGGTTTCTTTCCAATACGTATAGGCCAAAGACGATTTGGTACCTGCCCCATCGGCATGCATCACCAAACAGTGTTCATCACTACCGGTTAAGTAATCTGGCACGATTTTGCAGAATGCCTTGGGAAAAAGACCTTTGTCAATATTTTTAATGGCATTGTGCACATCTTCTTTTGAAGCCGAAACTCCACGTTGTGCATATCTTTTACTGGTATCTGAAGACATGGATTAGGTATTTGCGCAAAAATAAGAAAACCGTATTGAGATGTTTGAATTCGTAAATATTAAATTAGCATCTAGGGCCTCGAAGTAAGGTGTGATTACTGTTAACTACCGGGAGCCAACCTGTAAATCCCCGACCCGAATGCCATCTAGGCAGTAGTAGGTCAATACAAGAACTTCCGCTGTAATTTCTTTACTTATGCCAAATCCCCTTATTATTGGTGTGTTTTGTCAATACTAGAGTATCGTATAATTGAATTGATCTTAATCTTATTTTAAAGTTCTCAATTCCTCGTCTTTTCCTATGTTCATAAAAACCGATAAGTACACACTATTTTTTTATCAGGTAAGTTGCGGAAGTTGACCCAAGTAATCTTTTTCCCAGATTTTTTGGGTGGTAGGTTGATCTATGTTTCCACCTGAGATAATAAGTAATACGCGTCGCTTTTTCTTTTGGGTTTTCAACCATCTTCGAATCGCTTCCATGGGCATCGCGCAAGTGGGTTCTATTCGACATTTTAACAAATGGGTCAACCATTGCGTCCAATACACCAAATATTCTTCCTCTATCTCGTAAAAACCGTCCAACTGCTTTAAATATTCAAACGTAATATCGCCAATTGACATGGTCATCGCCCCGTCTGCCAAGGTGTTTGGTACGGCAGGCAAACGCTGTATACTACCCTTTCGAAGCGACTCTGCGGCATCATTGGCATTAAGGGGCTCTACACCAAACACTTTGGTTTGTGGTGAAAGTCCGCGAGCCGCTATCAAAGTTCCTGAGGTGAGTCCGCCACCCCCACATGGCGTAAAAACAGCATCAATATCACCAAGCCCTTGCAACGCTTCATATGCTGCGGTACCTTGGCCACAAATCACTTGTTCATGGTTAAAGGGGGGAATCCAAAATGTGTCTTCTTCTTGGGCAGCCTCGACGACCAAAGTGTCCGTAATATTTCTGGTTTCACTTAAAACCACCCTGGCCCCATAGGCCTCGGTAGCCTGTATTTTTACCTTTGAAGAATAGGCCGCCATAAAAATCGTAGCAGGAATGTCGAATTGTTTTGCCGCAAAAGCTACCGCCTGGGCATGGTTGCCCGAACTATTTGCTACAATGTGTTTCGGGCGAAATCCTTGCTCCAATAGCCACGATAGCGTGTTGACCCCGCCCCTAGCCTTAAAGGCACCTATCTTTTGAAAATTTTCGGCCTTAAAATAAATTTTATGTCCAAGCCATTCGTTCAATAGCGAAGACGTCAATATCGGGGTTTCCGTAATGTAAGGCGTTATCCGTTCTTTTGCCTTTTCAATGTCTTGAAGTTTCAGTGCCATGGTTTAAAAATAGCCATTCCTCCACTTTCATGAATAAAGGAACCGGCTTATTTTACAAATAGCAGTTCTCGATATTTTGCCAAGGGCCACAGTTCATCTGAGACCAATTGCTCCAATACATCGGCATTCCCTCGAATATCTTCAAAATAAGGTTGTATGGTATCACAATATTCCTTGGCCTTTTTGTCGATATCGACAAACCTATCGGCTTTCTCCCTTGCTTCGTTCATGCGATCAGCCGACTTTTTTATGGCCACCAGGTGCTCCCCAATCTTTTCAAGGATATTCAACTGCGGTTCGGTAATCTTTTTATGTGCTGCACCATATACTTCTTTAAGTCCGGCCACATTTTCAAGTAATAGGTTTTGATATTTTATCGCTGCCGGAATGATATAATTGTAGACCAACTCTTTTAAAATTCTACCTTCAATTTGAATATGGAACACATAATTATCGAGTTCCACCTCTTGGTGGGCCACCAATTCTTTCCCATTCATCACATTGGTTGCGGCAAACAAGGCCAGACTGTCTTTTGAAGTCAACACCTTAAGGGCGTCAGGGGTATTCTTATTATTACTCAGTTTTCGTTTCTTCGCCTCATTTTCCCAATCTTTACTGTAACCATCACCATCAAAGCGAATTCGTTTTGAGGTTTTGATATACTCCCTCAGCACATTAAAAACCGCCTCATCTTTCTTCAAGCTTTTTTTATCGATAAGAGCATCGACCTCTTTTTTAAAATCGGTCAATTGCTTGGCAACGATGGTATTGAGCACCGTCATGGGTTTAGCACAATTCATTTTAGATCCGACACCACGCATTTCGAACTTATTTCCCGTGAATGCAAAAGGGGAGGTTCTGTTTCTATCGGTATTGTCTAAAAGGATTTCAGGTATCTTACCTACCACGTTCAACTTCAATTCCGTTTTTTCCTCTGGGGATAGTTTTCCTTTAGACACCCCCTCCAATTCATCCAAGACGTCACTCAATTGCTTCCCTACAAAAATCGATAATATGGCCGGTGGGGCTTCATTTGCCCCCAGACGGTGGTCATTACTGGCAGATGCAATTGACGAACGCAATAACTCCTCATAGGTATCGACCCCTTTTATGGTGTTAATGAAAAATGTCAAAAACTGTAGGTTTTTCATTGGGGTTGAACCCGGACTCAGCAAATTCACGCCCGTATCCGTAGCCAAAGACCAATTATTGTGCTTACCCGATCCATTGATCCCAGCGAATGGTTTTTCGTGGAACAACACTTTGAACCCATGCTTATCGGCAATTTCGTCCATTACGTCCATCAACAAAAGGTTATGGTCTACGGAAAGGTTCGCTTCTTCAAATACGGGAGCAAGTTCAAATTGGTTGGGGGCAACCTCATTATGCCGTGTTTTGACCGGTATGCCCAGTACCATACATTGCTTCTCTAAGGCGCTCATGAAACTAAGTACCCGACTGGGAATCACCCCAAAATAGTGATCGTCCAACTGCTGTCCCTTGGCCGCCGCATTACCGACCAAAGTACGCCCTGTCATCAAAATATCAGGTCGTGATTGCGCCAGTGCCTTGTCAATCAAAAAATATTCCTGTTCCCACCCTAAGGTCGCATGAACCTTTCTGACCGTTTTATCAAAATATTGGGCCACATCGGTGGCCGCTTGATCGACGGCATGCAAGGCCCGCAATAGCGGTGCCTTATTATCTAGGGCCTCGCCCGTATATGACACGAAAATAGTTGGAATACATAATGTGGTCTTATATACAAAAGCAGGCGAAGTCGGATCCCATGCCGTATAGCCACGTGCTTCAAAAGTATTTCGTATTCCCCCACTAGGGAAGCTCGAGGCATCAGGTTCTTGTTGTACCAATTGTCGTCCCCCGAATTTTTCAAGGGCCCTGCCGTCTTCCATAAGGTCAAAAAAAGCATCATGCTTCTCGGCCGTTGCCCCTGTCAAGGGTTGAAACCAATGGGTGTAGTGGGTAGCCCCCATAGCAAGTGCCCATGCTTTCATTCCCTCGGCAACCTGATCTGCGATTTTTCGGTCGATCTTGTTTCCTGAAAAAATAGCGGTCTGCACTTTTTTATAGGCTTCAGTCGTAAGAAACTGCAACATTTTCTCATCATTAAAAACGTTTTTGGCAAACAAATGTGAGCGTTTTTCAGACTCTTCCATGTTGATAACTACCCTGTTATCGCTTTGCGATAATGCTTCAAATCTCTTCATAATCTGTTTTCCTCAATTTCGACATACAAAATTAACAAATTAGCAATAAGACCCTCTAAAAAATGATTTTTTATTAATCTACCCCCTGAAAAATAGGGTGTAAAAAAATATTAATAACTTCTTAAGAATTCACCCCCTAAAAATTTAAGATTGTACCAAAAAAAATTATTTTTACGCCTTAAATTTGAAACGTTACACGTAAACAACACACTATGAGCAAATCGAAATTAGAATACATCTGGTTAGATGGTTATTTTCCAACGCAGAACATGCGTAGCAAAACTAAAGTAGTAACTGATTTTAGCGGTAAATTGGAAGACTGTCCAATGTGGTCTTTTGATGGAAGCTCAACGCGCCAAGCGACAGGTGATTCTTCTGATTGTTTGTTGAAGCCTGTAGCAATTTACCCCGATCCCGCCAGAAAGAACGGATGGTTGGTCATGACGGAAGTTTTGAACGCCGATGGTACTCCCCACACCTCAAATGGCAGGGCCACTATCGATGATGATGATAATGATTTCTGGTTCGGTTTCGAACAAGAGTATTTTATTATGGACACCCAGACCCAACTTCCCCTAGGTTTCCCTATCGGTGGATATCCTGCCCCGCAGGGAATGTACTACTGCTCGGTAGGTGGCAAAAACACACACGGAAGGGACTTGGTAGAGGAACATGCCGATTATTGTATTGCAGCCGGACTTAATTTTGAAGGTATCAATCAAGAGGTAGCTTCTGGTCAGTGGGAATTTCAATTATTTGCCAAAGGGGCCAAAAAGGCGGGGGATGAAATTTGGGTCGCCCGTTATTTATTGGATCGTTTGACGGAGCAATACGGATATTATATCGAATACCACCCAAAACCACTAGGTAAAGACATGGATTGGAATGGTTCAGGTATGCACGCCAATTTCTCTAATACCACATTAAGAACCTGTGGCGATCAGGCGACCTATGAAAAAATATGTGAGGCTTTCAGACCTGTGGTGAAAGAACACATTGCCGTATATGGTGAATTCAACGACCAGCGTTTGACCGGTGATCACGAAACCCAATCCATTGACGAATTCAGCTTCGGCATATCCGATAGGGGGGCATCAATCCGTATTCCAATCGCCACGGTAGAAAGTGGCTGGAAGGGATGGTTGGAAGATCGCAGACCGGCGTCTAACGGAGATCCTTATAAAATTGCAGGAAGAATTATAGAAACCGTCAAATCAGCTGACGTATAGATACTAATTAGTTGTTGATTACTAAAAAAACCGCCCGTCTCGATGCAATTATTGAAGGGCGGTTTTTTATTGGTCCACATTTTTAAGTGGTGTATTCATCCAAAAATCGAACCTTTGCTTTTTTGGATACATCGGCTGCCTTGTATCATAGAGCGGTCTTGTTTTAAGCATTAGACTGTCTTTGAACGCAATCCCCTCATTTGCAACTTGCTGGGTGAAAAATTCCCTGAATTGATCTAGACGTTCCAATTTCCTTTCATCCAACAGATTGTTTTCCTCATCGATTAAAGTACCTATTTGAAGAAACGGTTTTTCCCTTACCCCTTTTTCAGTGTTTGAGAATAGTTGATTCCTCAACGCTACTTGACTGGCTCCGTCACTCAGCTTTAGGGTCAAACTTTTACCAGCGGCAGAAACGATACGCCGAAATTGTATCTGCTGTCCCTTGAACCTAAGCTCAATGTCCTTCAGTTTCAATTCATCATAATTTTTTGCGGGTTTGTTCAATTGCACCTCAAGTAGGCCATTCACCTTATCTAAAATAAGCTTTTCAATCTTGAATTTTGCGGGGCGCCTAATGACAAACTTATTGTGGAATGAGATGTAGTTGAGATACATCTTTTGTTCGATATCGGCATATTCGACCGATATTTCATATAGCAATACTTTTCGGTCCCGAATTTTTTCACTGAAATTCCCTTCGGCACCAATTTGTTTCTTGTAAACCGCATAGTCAAGCCTTCTAATGGCATAATCATTTTTATCGATGTAAATAAAGCCCCTTACCTGAAACGGAAAAGGACTTTTCCGTATTCCTATTTTGTACACTTCTTCCCCATTATAAGCGGTGGTTTCCACTTTTGAAAAACGGTGCTGGCCAATAAAGTCCTCGGTCATTTTACCAACAAAGGAATACGCCGGCACATTGTGGTTTCTTATGGCATCATGAATATGCATTATCACGAGTTCGTTACCACCATAATCACTTATTAATGCCGCATCGGGAATAAACTTATCTTGGCTTATGTAATCATAGGGTTTCGCGGCAAAAGAATCTATCTCAAATTTTTTATTCTTGGTATAGGAGAACAGCCCATAGGAGATTTGCTGATAGTCGTCTGATTGAAAACCCACATCGAACACCTGAACAATGGCTTCATTCAAATTGACATATTCACGTTGCTTTAGCTGATAATCGCGATAGTACCCTATGATACTAAATGGGTTTTGCGGATAGTTGTCGGGGATTCGTTTTAAGGCGTATTTGATAATTTTACGAGCGGTCAATCGTTTTGCTTTTGCCGTTACCGTAGTTTCGTTCAATTCGAAAACCGCAGCGGTCATTAAAATGGTATTGACACCACTTGTAGTCAATACGGAAAACGGAATACGCTTGGTTTCGTAACCCATGCTGGAAATTTCCAAAATTGTGCCTTCAAGTTGAAAAGTCGTAGGTACCCTGAAACCACCATCTTGGTTTGAAATGACACCCAAGGCTTTGTCTTTGACCCGAATAGTGGCAAAAACAACCGGTTCATTGGTTTTTGAATCCAATAAAACGCCATTGATAAATTCGTCTTTAAATTGTGAAAAAACAATATTCAACGACAAGAACAAAAGAAAGAACAAGTATTTTTTTAAACTAAAATCCATACCATAGTAAGATTATAAATAACTATCATATGGGGTAGAGTGAATACACCTTATTGGTTTTCTTTTGTCATATCTTTTAAGGGCGTATTCATCCAGAATCCTTCATCCATTTCAACTTTGATATTGGATTGTTCTTGTTGGCCCAATGAAACCGTTTTGTCTACATATGAAGTATTGGCAACTTCTTTGTTCCGTCCAGAAATTATCTTTTGGGTAAAGAATTCACGGAATTGATCAAGCAATTCTGACTTTCTTTCTGCCAATAGGTTGCCATCGGCATCCATCATTTTTTTCACGGCAATCGCCAATGTAGCCTTTTGCCTATCCTTTTCCTCAGAAATAAGAAGTCTAAGACGCTTGCGTTGCGGCTTACTTTTTTTCAGAAAGGATATCTCATAGGTGTCACCAAGGTCTCCCACCCGTACCACTTTCTTTACCTTCAACCGGCTTCCTTGGTAGTAGACCCTAAAATCCCTAGTCTTCAATTTTAACCAATTTACAGAAGGTCTGTTTAAAGTCAATATCATGTTTCTTGAATCTTTATCGATGATCACATCTTCAATAAAGAACTTTGGGGGGCGAACTAACTTGAATTGATTATGGAAAGAAATGTAGTTTAGGTACATATGGTCTCCATAATTTTGATATTCAACCAAAATCTCATAAAGTAAATCCATATCGGATTCACTATAGTTTGTAGAAGAAGCCTCTTCTAGGACTTGCCGATATACGGCATACTCCAATTTTCGAATCGCATAGGTATCGGTATCAATATAAATGTCACCTCGAACTTGAAAAGGGGTGTGGTTCTTTTTGAACTTAATTTTGTAAACTTTCTGATCGCCATAATTCGTAAGGAAATAGGTGACGAAATCATGTTCATTTATAAAGTCTTTGACAAAAGTGTTAATATAAGAATAAGTGCGTTCATTATTATTTCTTATGGCATCATGATTGAACAAGAGGGTTAATTCGTTAGGAATTTTACGTTGTCTAAACACCGCATCTGGTATGTATTTGTCGTTGGATTGGTAATCATAGGGTTTGGCCGCAAAAGAATCCACCTCAAAATCTAAATTGGCCTCATAACCATAAAGACCGAACTGCAAACTTGTATGGTCTTTTACATTGAAACCTTTATCAACAACCTTGATCAGGCCTTCATTTAGGTTCGTATACTCTTTATCCTTCAACTGATAATCCCTATAGTAGCCTACCAATTCAAATGGATCATTATCGTAATTATCGGGTATACGTTCAATAGCGTATTTTATGATTTGTTCTGCTGTCAGGCTTCCCTTTGCTCCACCCAAAGTTCTTCTCTTTTTGGCGGTCACCACCGTTTCCGTTAATTCAAAAACAGATGGTTTCATGAATATTTTGTTGATTGCACTTTTTCTCAATACACCAAAGTCAAGCTGTTTCGTTTCGTAGCCCATGCTGGATATCAACAAGGAATCCGCTTTAAATTGAAAATCCAATGGTATTTTAAATCCCCCATCATTATTCGAAATGACCCCAAGGGCCTTATCTTTTAAACGAATTGTTGCAAAAACAACAGGTTCCCCTGTATTGGCATCAATCAATTTTCCGAAAAAGAAGTCATTATCTTGTCCAAAAAGTGTTAAACCAAACAAAAGGACCCCAACAACTAGAAAATTTCTTAAAACCCGTTTCATTTTGCTATTTAATTAACGGTAAGATAGATAAAAGTGCAATATATCGCAATCAGAACCAACCCATCTCGCCATTCCAAACGAAGCCCTTTCGGAATAAAGACCAAGGGCAGGATCAGAAAGGATATACCGAGCATCCAGAAAATATCATTGGTCAATAGCCCTTGATCGACTACGTTAATCGGGGTAATTATTGCAGTAATACCCAATACCGCAAGCAGGTTAAAGATATTGGAGCCGATAAGGTTGCCTAATGAAATGGCCTTCTCTTTTTTCAAAACGGCAATAATGGAGGCTGCCAATTCAGGAATGCTGGTGCCCACCGAAACTATGGTAATACCGATAATTCGGTCGCTAACCCCAAAAGAGGAAGCTAGCCCGACCGCGCCATTGATCAGTAATTCAGAGCCTCCCCAAAGTGCGGTACCCCCTAGCCCGAGAAAAAGTGCCGTCTTATAAAGCGGTAGTGGTTCATCATCATCTGGCAACTCGTCTACGACCGCAGTTTTTTGAAAACGTAATAGGTAAACCAAAAAGGCAAATAACAAAGAAACCATTATGATTCCCTCGTATTGTTGTAGGGTGCCGTCAAAATAAACAAACCCGACAAACAACAGTGAGGCAATCATCATAACGGGCCAGTCGGTTGTATAGAAGCTTTTACGCACATCCATACTGCCCATTAGAACGGTAATGGCAAGTACCAAACCTAGGTTTGCAATATTAGACCCTACCACATTACCCAATGCCAAATCGGGAAAACCATCGAGGGCGGCTTTTATACTTACGATAAGTTCGGGTGCTGAAGTCGCAAAAGAGACCACGGTCATACCAATGATGATCTTGGGTATTTCCAATTTTAAAGATAATGCCACCGCAGCCTTCAACAACCAGTTACCACCAACGATCAATAAAACCAATCCTGCGATTATCAATATAAAATCTAGCATAGCTATTTTAAAAGCATAAAGATAAATTAAGATTTGTTCTAAAAGTGATTTAGAAAATAAAACAGAAAACTAAATAAATAGTTAAATAACTATAAAAATAGTTGTTTAACTAAAAATCCCGTATTATGTTTGAATCCAGAAAAAAGAAAAATGCAAAGACTTACCAACAAAGAAGAACAGGTCATGAAAATACTCTGGAAGCTTAAAAAAGCCTTCGTCAAAGAAGTACTTCATGAAATAACGGGTGACAAACCGCATTACAACACCCTTTCGACGATTGTGCGAAATTTAGAGGAAAAGGGTTATGTAGGCCACGAAGCCTTTGGTAATACCCATAGGTACTTCCCCATGGTGACCAAAGAAGCCTATCGTAAAACATTCATCAACAACACCATTGCAGATTACTATGATAATTCATACAAAAGCTTGGTTTCTTTTTTTGCCAAGGAGGAAAAAATTTCCATCGAAGAATTGAAAGAGATCATTAAACTCATTGAAAACAAAAAGTAATGGAAGTATTCTTAATTTATCTACTAAAGGCTTCAGGGGTCCTATTTCTTTTTGGGTTGACCTATATTTTGTTTCTTAAACGGGAAACTTATTTTGTGAAAAATCGATGGTTTTTGTTGACAGGACTTATTGCCTCGATTCTACTTCCCCTTGTTACCATTAAAAGAGAAGTCACCATAGCATTTGACACATTGAACGGTTTACAGGCAGGTGACGATTCCTTCAAGGTGATTACGACCAACGATTTGTTTTCCCTCTTAAACTGGAATAGCTTGTTACTATTTATATACACGCTTGGCGTTCTCTTTTTTCTGACCCGGTTGGTGCTGCAATTCAATGCTATACGAACCCGCATTAAAGGTGGGAAAATTTTGAAACGTGATGCTTTTATCCATGTTGAAACCGACGAAGAACTTTCACCTTTTTCGTTCTTTAATTATATTTTTTACCACCCTAGTCAATTCGGTAAAAATGAGCTCGAGGCGATTATTGCCCATGAAGAGGGTCATGCAAAACAATTACATTCCATCGATATTCTTTTTTTGGAACTCGTTTTGATATTTCAATGGTTCAATCCTTTTATCTGGGTCTATAAAAACCTTCTAAAGCAAAATCTTGAATATCTAGCCGATTCGGAAGCTTGTCAAAATACCCTATGTAAAAAGTCATATCAATATGTAATGCTCAAACAAGCGATTGGAACGGTCAAGCTTCCTATCGCAAATCCATTTTATAATTCATTAATCAAAAATCGAATAGTCATGTTAAACCAAAATCAGTCCCAAAAAATGAACACTTTAAAGTTATTGCTGATCATACCATTGTTAGCACTTTTCTTAATGGCTTTCAATACCTCTAAAGTATATACCTTTAAATCGAATAGTAGTATTGTTGTCAATGAAGGCAAGTCCATAGAAATCTTAATTGGCAAGAACACTACTAATGAAGAGTTGGAAGAGATCAAGGCCGATTTGGCAAAAGACGATATCGATTTTTCATATACCGTTGTTCATAACGAGAATGATGAGATCACCGACATTAGCCTCAACGTTTCAGGTATAGGGGAAAATGGGGGTAAGTTCTCGAATTCCTTTAAATCATCCGATAATGACAGTGGTATTTCTCCCTTGGTGATTTTAATAGATCCTAAAAACAATTTAGTCTCTATAGGTGGTAAGGGTTCTGCGGGTTCGGGTGTCACAAAGATACATACGGCTCGCAAAAATGTTTGGATCAGCTCAGGGAATGACGATCATACTGAAGTTATAATCAAAAAGGAAGACGGGTCTAACAAATTCTATCTTAACGGTATTGAAATCGACGAAGACGAAATACACGAGCATGATCTTGATATTCACTTTGATGAAGACCCAGACGAAGAAGGGGTACACGTAATCGTCAATAGTGATGGTGACAAAAAAAGGGTATTGCGAAAAAAAATAAGACTAAAAAATTCAAAAAGTGATAAAAAGGACGGTCATGTCTTCATAATGAAAGATTCAGACGACCATGAGGATATTGAAGTTATTGGTGAAGATGGAGGGTTTTTTTTCATTGATACCAATGGCAAAGAGAAACCCCTGTTCATAGTTGATGGAAAAGAGGCTTCTGAAAAACAAGTAAAAAAACTGTTACCAAAAGACGTTGAAACCGTAAATGTCTACAAAGGAAAAAAATCCATTGCCAAATACGGTAAAAAGGCAAAAAATGGGGTTGTGGAAATAACGACAAAAAATAAAAAGTAGGTTCGACCACATAGCGTTCAGTAACCTTTAGCCGACCTGGATTTGGTCGGCTTTTTCATTTGCCAAAAAATGAAACCCATGAAAATCCAACTTTCGGAAACGAAAAGGCCCTTGTTGGTCAAAAATTGATAAAAAACGACGCTATATTTATTTCATTTTATAATATAAAATACATTTTTGTATTTGAATATGAAACCTTAATAAAGTAATTCACATCATTTTTAAATTTGAATTCATTTATTTACTTACAATTGTGTATGCAATTATATTAAATCGATGCTAGATATTTGGAAACATGATAGTTATCAACATATCTTCAAAAAATCAATTCATAAAACAACTATTAATAACCTAAAAAAAATCAAAAATGATCGCACTAGTAAAGTTTGTTGTAACCTTAGTATTAAGTCTTATAGCTATCGCGATTTAATCTTTTGTTATCACTATCAAAAAACAAAGAGGGCCTCATCAACCCTGAAATCAATCAAAAAGGGTCTCATCAACCCAATCGCAATCAAAAAACGAAATTGGAATAGAAGCTCGGCCCCGTGTCGAGCTTTTATTTTTGTATTTTGGTCAAAAACAATCGATGAGCCACGCGTTTTTTAAAGTACTTGCGAAATGCAACAAACTGCTACTTCCCTCTTATACTAAAAGACAATTGGACCTATCAAAGGCTACAAAATTTCAATTGGCCATTATAGGTTGGCGCTATTACGTAACTACAAAGGCACTGGGCTAATATCGTAACAAAGAATGTACTTCGTAGCCCTTCAATTTTTCCTTTCCATTTAAAAAACCAAGTTCAATCAAAAAATTGCATTGTACGATTTCGCCTCCCAACGCCTCCACCAACTTACAAACGGCAGCTGCTGTTCCGCCTGTAGCCAGCACATCGTCATGAATTAAGACCTTGTCCCCTTTTTGGATACTATCCTTATGTATTTCCAGGGTATCGGTACCGTACTCTAAATCATATGTTTGTGAAATTTTTTCAGCTGGGAGTTTCCCTACCTTGCGAACAGGGATAAACCCAGCTTCCAATTCAACCGCCAAGACCGGCCCAAAGAAGAACCCACGACTTTCCATACCCACCACCTTATCCACTTTTAGTCCATCGGCCATATGAAGCAACGCTTTGGCGGCCGCTTTAAAGGCAGTTTTATCTTTTAGAAGTGGGGTAATATCCTTAAAACCGACACCAGTGGTCGGAAAATTGGCAACATCCCTGATATAGTTATTAAAATCCATAGCTATAGATTGCACTTAAGTTTGTGGTTAAATGTAAAAAGAAATATATTTGCAACCCTTTAAACGGAAAATTAAGGGCCGCGTGACGCTCCCGAAGTATCGGGAGAATAGCGCATCTGATTACGGCTCAGAAGGTTGCAGGTTTCCCCGAAGTTTCGGGGCTGCCGAGGACAAAAACAAGACGCCCTGGAATGCGTGAAAATTCCAAATAGGCCTCGTGGCGCAACTGAATAGCGCATCTGATTACGGCTCAGAAGGTTGCAGGTTTGAATCCTGCCGAGGTCACTAAAAACTGTATCAAGCAGTAACAAAACCATGTAAGTCTTATGATTTACATGGTTTTCAAGTTTTTAGGAGTACATAAGATTTGATTTGATTTGATTTTAAATGTGTGCTAAAAAGGTACCTTTTCTAATAGTGTGGGCTTAGCCCACACTTTCTTCAAACTTTTCATTGAATTGGAATAGTTGATTTGACTTTCGTCTCGGTAAATGTTCAACAATTTAAAGACGACAACTATGCGTACACAAAACACCTTCTCAACCCTATTTTTAGTGCAAAAATCCAAAGCTATTTATGATGAGGCACCTCTATATGTGAGGATTACTGTAAATGGAAGACGAGTTGATATTAGCCTCAAAAGAAAAATCCCTTTACTGTTATGGGACGCTAAAAAGAAAAATGCCAAAGGCACTTCAAATGAAGCTAGACAAATAAATGAGTACTTAAAACAGGTGCAAACTCAGCTTTTTCAATGTTACCAAGATTTGAAATTTAAAGGCGAGTTGGTTACGGCAAAATTGATTAAAGCAAATTATCTTGGGGAAGGAAAAAATTCAAAAACACTTCAAAACCTACTCCAATACCACAACAAAAAAATTCAAAAAACACTTGCAAAAGGTACTATAAGGAATTTTAAAGTGACCGAAGGGTATATCAATACCTACTTAAATAATGTTTTGAGAACTTCCGACATTTATTTAAAAGATTTGAGCTATAAATTTATAAGTGAATTTGCAAATTACCTCCACACCTACTGGCCAAAGGGACACCCAAAAGCCATGAGCAATAATACGGTTATGAAACATATTCAACGGTTTCGAAAAATTGTAACGCTAGGATACCATATCGAATGGATAGATAGAGACCCTTTCATAAGATGGAAACCAATTTATGAAAAAAGAGAACGCCCTTTCTTGACTCAAAATGAGTTATCAAATATTGAATCCTACAAGTTTCCCATTGCTCGGTTAGAAAGAGTTAGGGATTTATTTGTTTTCAGTTGTTATACCGGGATTGCTTATGCAGATATTATTCAGCTGACCATAGATAATATTGTCCTAGGAATGGATGGTAGCAAATGGATATACACTAGAAGACAAAAAACGAAAACACCAGTTAAGGTACCTCTATTGAATAAAGCCGAATTTATTATCCAAAAGTACTCAGAGCACCCAGTCACCACAGTTACTGAAACGTTACTCCCGGTGCTCACCAACGAAAAAATCAATTTGTATTTAAAAGAGATAGCGGATGCCACGGGGATTAAAAAGAATCTTACTTTTCATATGGCTCGACATACCTTTGCTACTACTGTTACTCTATCTAATGGCGTTCCAATTGAAACGGTATCAAAATTACTAGGTCATACCAAATTGGCCACTACACAAATTTATGCTAGGGTTCTTGATAAAAAAGTGAGTGAGGATATAGCAATCTTAAAGAAAAAACTAGCCGACAAGTGATTTTCCTTATGTCATTAGAAGTTATTTAACTTCTAACAAAAATAACCGAATGGATAACTTTAGTTCCTACCTAACTTTCTTAGAGCTTTTAAAAAAATTACAAATTGAAAGTCTAGACAACGGTTATAAACTATTAGTTCATTTTTATTTTATTTTTTGATATTAGCTCGTTTGGCCGAAAAACAGATTTATTCTATCTTAGGAGCATACCCCTTAATTATCCCCCCTTTTTAGACCAGTGTGAAACGCATATGGTTAATTTAACACTTTATACAATAAAACTGACATGAGAAAAGCACTATCCCTTATGGTATCACTAATTATGTTCGCAACAAACATTGTACAAGCTCAAAAGTTTACTTCTGATTATATCGCTTTGACAACTCCACGCGAATACGCTGGTGAAATTTATTATGTGAATGAAGACAAGACTGTTTCAATTGCACTCGTGGATTCTCTAAAGCATGACAAATCAATGCTACCTTCGTTCTCAAACCTCGTATCAAATGTAACTACCTATGAATTAAATAATTATGGAGAATTAAAAGTGCTTGGCATTGGTTTGTCGGCTAAGAGTAAGGACTATTTGGTGATTTATGATTTTTCGCAATCACAAACCTTACTAGGAGATGACTTAACTAGCTATGAATCTATTTTAGTCGGTGTAAGTATTCGTATGGTTGCCAAAATTAAGACTAGAAAAGCTGGTATCAACATATCTAGTCCTTTTGGACTAGTTGCGAACACTGGGAAAATTGAAGGCTCCTTGGAAGTACGAGTTAGCGGAGCTGCTTCGCAAAAAATTAATGATATAATACCGACAACGTCAGATTTATCAGCTTCTTCCATCGCAACTGCACTCCAATCTGTTGCAACTATTAAATCACATATTTATGATAATGAAACCGTTATTACACCAAAAATTTTAGCGTATAGCTTGCCAGATGAAAATGTAAGCAAGCAGACATTAACGAACAAGATAAATCCTCAATAGTCAATTATTCAATAGTTATTATAAGAAATCACTGATTAAATGAATTATAATATCAAAGTTTCTTTCCTTCTATTATGTATATTAATCTTCGCTTCTTGTAAGACGGAAATTAAAAATCTCTCTTACAATCAAAACAATTATGATAGCTGTTCCATAGACTTAGATTATATTAGGAATGGTAAGAAAGTTAAACCCATCAGAGAAATTATTACAGTAAAGGTTCCAAGCACTGATTACTTATCGAGAAAGAGCACGAGGAAAAATGTAATTCTTCCGGATAAAGAAATTGGAAGTAATGTACCCATCGTATTAAAAGTATGTGGGGAATATAAAAAAGGAAAATACGTCTGTGATAGTATAATACGCTATTCTTCCAACAAGTCTTTGAAAATAGAGCCGCTCATCAGCTTTAGAGATAGAAATAACCCTAGTATTTATATCCGAACAGATCTTTATCGTAACAAATATAATAGCAGTACAGAGGAATTTGCCCAAAGTATCTTTAATGCAACTGGGACTATTGATATTCAATTTAATGGTAAAACTAGTTCAGAATCTCTTCCTATAAAGAGTGGTTATAATTACTCAGACATATTTACACTTAAACGTTTCCAAACTAATACTCTCCAATTCACTACGTTGAAGAATGATATTAAAAAAGCCTTCAGTAAAAAAGGAGAATTAGAACTAACATACGACATTAAATTTGATTGGAAAGGGGAGTCATTTCGCAAATCGTCCTCCCAGCATTTGGAAGCGCCAATAATAGAAATTAATGAAAACTACTATTACACGGGAGAATTGCAAGAATATGACTCAAGGTTTTATAAATATTATAATTACGGTAGTAGATTAGGAGTAATTACATTTAAGGAGCGTTCCTCTGATTCTAAACTGCAAGTAGAGGTCTATACCGATTCTGACTTCACACAATTAGCATCTAGTTCCCTCAAATCTAATGTGCTATTTGATTCGTATCATAATCAATATCTCTATATTAAAGTGTTTAATAATGGTCCTGTTTTTGGAAGTGGCCACCAGTACATGGTCGGGGCACATTCTGTTGACCACCAGAAAATCATGCAGAACAAATCAGGCGAAAGGGCATTTTATGAATTTTTAGGTTGGATATTCGATACAGATGCCAATAATGTAACAAGAACGGTTGAAATTGCTTCTATTTTTTTGGATGACAATACTAGTTTGGATACTGGGGTGAGTAATTTCCTAGGGAATGAATTTAAAAGACAAATATCAAATAGTTTAGGTGGTAACTTTGCTACTGACGTAGGAGTTGAAGTAACCGCCGAAATTGGAGAAAGGGTTTACCATATGTTTAACAATATTGAATTCAAAAATTAACCGGGATCATTTTCAATCAACCATATTACACATACTAGAATGCGGTTGGGGAGGTCAGATAGATATAGGTATGTTTCATTTAATGATTTATATGTAATCTCCTACTCCCTTTAAACTCCCTTAACTCAATCTCTAATTTTTCATTATCACCAAGAACAAATTTTGGTAATACATAAACAAATCGTTTTCCCTCTCCAGTTTTAACTTGACTGGGCATTTTGTATTGGTGAATAACTTCCTGTTCCAATCGCTGATAAGAGGCCTTTCGTTTTTTGTTGCCATTTACACGATATATATTCAAGTAATCGACTTCAAAATCAATTTCAGATTTGTTCCTGATTTCCATCACCAAATACACTTCAGAACTCCTGTATACTTTTTTCAGCAGTTTTAGAACTACCCCTTCTTTTTGTTTAGAAGAAATAAATCCATTCGATATTTTTAGTAGGTACTTACAGTACTTATCAAAATAGACGGTCTTATCAGAATTCTCTTGAATCGATTTTTTAATTGGATTCCGTATTTCAAGTTTCGGTCTTTCATTCCCAATACTTTCTTTTGTAGCAATGAAATAATTAAGATTTGGCAGTTGCTCTTTGTATTTCAAAATATAGGAGTAGACCTGTCCATTTTTGGTCACTGTCAACAAATTGCTTTCGCTCCCTGGAGTGGCTTGCAACAACCCAAAATATTGCTCCTTTTCTCGGTTATACGTGAATACAAAATTGGATGTGCCGGTTATCCCCTGGCGAATCGGTTCTGGAAAAAACAGGGCCACATTTTTAGTATCATTGGCGTAAATGGTATCCAAAGTTTTGGTTTGTCCCTGCAAGGAGATACTGAGAAGAATGAAGATTGATGTTAAAATTTTCATGGATTCGGTTTTAAAATGAGTTGATAATTATCGATTATGGTCACCTTGACACTTCGATTGCTTCTTTGGAACAGTCTTTTGATTCCTGTGACTTGTGGAACTCCCGCAATATTGATGTCGTCAGCAACATTGTCTATTAGTTCTTGAGTGGCTTTGGCTCGAAAGCTGTTTTCGATATAGACACCTTCACCCCCATCCTGAAGGTCAAAGGCTTTTAGTTTTACGGATTGGTGATCAATACTCTCGATAGCAATGACCGTGCGATTTGGTTTAAAACTTATAAAACCAAAAAGCAATGTATTTCTCGGATAATTTCTCCCATCTATCGTAGCCGCTTTGGATAAGCGCAGCTGTAACCGATAATCTTTCTTCACCGTCTGCGTGCCATCCACGCGAACATAAATTTCATTGTCCGCAGTTTCGGCCTTTTGAGCATCATTCCCTGAAGGATGTGAAGCAAAAAACAGCAAATGTTCCAATGCCAGTTCTTTTGTAGAAATGAAAGGTTCTTTTTCTTTAAGCTCTGCTATGGTATCGGTTTGTTGTCGCACAGATTGTCCTTGTAAAGCATCAATGTTATCATACTGTCTTTCAGCATAACGTATTGTACCATTTTGATAGATACTATCGATGATACGATGCTTTTCATATTCCATATAATCGGGATTGAAATAGCCCTTTTCGTCCACCATGTGTTCTGGATAAAGCGAAGGGGCCGTAAATTGTCTCTCTTCCTTTATATCTTCTATGGCCTCAAGTTTAGAACCGTAGATCCTTTGTTCATCCTTCAATTCTGGAATTGAAATCTGATTGTTTTCAATCGTTGGTTCTTCTTCCTCTCCCAATACAATCACTGAGTAGGAAGCAATAAAAAGTACCACACACAAAATTACGGCGACGAACACGATTTTATTCTTCTCTATCTTCATAATTCTCTAGTTTTTTCAGTTTGTTTTCAAAAAAATTAGTTATCAATAATCCGTGGGTGTTGTTGGGAAAGTTTCTATCCACATGTATAATATTCCCAGATGTAGTCAATTCATAAATGTCGATTATCGACCCACGATTGATTTCAAAAATTACTGTGGTTTCGAACCCATAGGGTTCATTTTGTATTTCAATTTTCGATTCAACCTTCAGCACTTTTTGCACTAAGGAATATTGCAACAATCGGTTGTAAACGCCATCTGCTTTTTTCTGTCTGTACAATGCATCCACAGCGCTATTCCCAAGCCACAAAGCTTTCTCCAGATTCTTTTCATAATTACTTGCATCAATGTGATAGAAATAGGTGTGGAACAGTTCTAAATGCGACAACACTTCTACTTCCAGATTTTCGCGCTGCTGTACCATTTTAAGGGGAATGACACTTCCGTCCGAATTGACCACAAAAGCATTATTGACGGATTCTTTGTGAAGTTTTATGACCATTAGTACTGAAGCAATACAGACCGAAACAGCACCAATAACGACAGCCAAAACTAGGAATCGGTTCAAGCGGAGAACATTGTAAATATTTTGATAGGGTGTTTTCATCTAGATTTCATTTTTGGTTTTTATAATTAAGTGTGCCTTAGGCACCGGAAAAGAGTTTAAAGACAAATGAGGTTGCCCTGCGATAGAGCCTGAATTTGAGTAAAACGATAAATCCGATGGAGCCAAATTGAAGTAATGGCGCAAAAAATGCACTTCCCCAATCTGTTCCAAAAAGGGTATTCCAAAAGTTGGTATTGATTTCTGTGTAGAGGTTGTTTACAAATACATTCACCAAGAAAAAAGCAGGTACCAACATATAGACTCCTGCATAGAGCTTAAAGAAATTATAGGCCAGTGAACGGAACTTTTCAAATACAGCAAGACTTATGACCAATGGAAAAAAGGCTTGCATGATGCCCAACAAAAAGAAACGTTCTGCTAGGAATAATGGGTAGATGAACAAGTCCAATAACCAAAGGAATATCCCAATGATAAAAGCCAGCATTTTCAAGCCGTATAAAGGTGTTACCAGAGCTTCGTACAGCATGGCCATTGCTTTTTTGGCGGCTTCCAATGCGCCCACATCTTGTTCCAAATCAATGTCTTGCATCTGTAACGGGAGGAGCGCAGGAGCCGTGTCCCGATAATGGGTTTCGATAGCCACAAGAATGGTATCAAAAACATCCAACACCTGCGTTGAAAATATGACCAGGATAACCACGGCAAAATTCTTTGCCAGTTCTGCAGGGGTCAGCCCCCAGGTATATCCCTCGTTGTTGGCAACCCCCTCATTATACTTTTTAAGGATATTGATGAGAAAGAACAGAATGGCCAATGCTTTCATTCCAGTAATGGTGTACTGTGAAAAGTCACTGTTCTTGATGGTGGTAAACAACGCATCAACATATTCCAATCCAATGCTTAGAGCTATCACAGACATCAATTAATATTTTGCTTTTCTGCCGTTGATAACGGCCTGCATTTCACGAAAGGCGATAATCTCACGATAGCGTTTCGTCTTGGCTTCAATCTCAGCCACCATTTCTTTGGATTTTAGTTCCATGTCCTTTAGGACTTCAGCACGTTCTGCATCGGTCATTTTAAGGGTATTACTGGACAATATCTGGTCGATATATTCCAATCCGTATAAGGAGTTTTCAATGATGGAATTAAAGGATTGTGAAACCCGATTCACTTCATGAGATTTGATATAGGGTGAATTGAGAATTTCCCGCAAATCATCCTGTACGATGTTGAACAAGCGTTGGTTGTTCCTTGCTATTTCCCGAACCGCCTTTAGCTGCCTAATGACATTATTGACCTTCTCAATATTCTCCTTTTGCTGCTTTAGAAACTGAACTGTCTTTAATAGCTCAGAGGTTTGTTTTGCCGATTCTATCAGGGATTTGGTAAAACTGATAAAATTGGTATTGTCATACACTGGCATCCCTTGGCAGGCAGCGCCTGATGGCATTAAAAGGGCAAAGGTTAGGGCTATTCCTAATAGTTTGATTTTTAATTTACTCATTGCCGTAAATTGGTTTTGGTATTCGTGAATCTTCGATTTCATGGTTTTCGTTTTTTAGATTTATAATTGTTTAATGAATGTATTTATGGCTTCTTCCATGTCATTTGTTTTTTCATAAATCCGCATTATGCGGTCGCTTTCTTTTCCGTCCGTGAGGTAAGCCGCATAAACTTCTTTGGGCACTTCAAGACGAAAAATGTTACTTTCTTTTCCAATCTTGATGAACATTTCCGTGTACTTTCTATCTCCTGTAAGGTTGTTGCGAATGGACTTTAATTGGTTCAAATCGTGGCTCGACAGGTTCAATCGCTTTTGAAGCTCTTCGTACCCTTTTTCGTTCCGAAGGCTGTAAATGACCTGTGTATTTTCCAGAATACTGGCCGATGTGGAATTGTTCGGCAATTGATTGATGGATTGTAGAATGATACCGATAGCTCCATTTTGTTTTCGGATAGCTTGATAGTAGAATTCGACACTTTCCAGAACATTGTCAAACTTCAGTTGTTTGGCAAACTCGTCAAAAAGAATGATTCCTCTTTCGGAACGGTTACGCCAGATGGTTCTTTGGATAGCTGATTTGATGAGTTTCAGCATTACGGAAAGGATTTCCTTATTGTCCTTCACTTCATCCAGTTCAAAGACGATCATTCGCTTGTCCTCAATCTTATAAGTTTGGTCTTCACTCACATTGAACAGGAAGCTGTACAATCCACCATCTACATATTCGGAAAGGATATGCAGGAAGTTGTATACACTAAAATGCTCTTCCCTTATACTAAGAGTCTCTATGAGGCCATCTTTTTTATCGTCTATAAATTGATACAAAGAAGCCAGTGAGTGATTTAATCGAACGTGTTTGTAGTAATGCAGCAGTACCTTTTTAATGGCCACTTCCTTGGCTTTTGAAACCTGATTACCTTCAGCCAATAGTTCCAATAGAAAAATGGCAAGGTCTTCCAATCGTTCAGGGGTCAAATCTGCTTCATTGGAAATATAAAAGGGATTGATACCCAAATTTTTTCCCTGCTCATAGCGTAGAATGATATGGTCATTGAGATAGAGCTTGGCAAACTTGGAATAAGAGCCTCCTAAATCGATAATGACCAGCCGAACGTCGGCCTCGAAGTATTGCCGAAGTATATTATTGGCTAAAAAGGATTTACCTTCTCCCGTTGGGGCGAAAATGGCAAAGTTTCTAGCCTTTATACGTTTCTTTTGCTCGTCCCAAACATCTTTTAAAACAGGAATGTTGTATTGCCTATCATTGAAAATGATGCCCTGTTCATCTGATTTATAATTACTGTTATTGATATACAGGCACAGGGCATGTTTTAAATCGGTGACGTATAAATCTTCATTGGAGAAATTGGAACTGAAGCAACAATAGGAATTGAGAAAGTAGTGCTTCCGCTCTTCGCCTTTTGGATAATATGGTACGATATCCAGTTCCTTGAATTCGGTCTTAATCTTCGAAGCAATATTTTTTAGCTGTCCGGCTTCCGGACACCAGAAAACAATGTTGAGATGCCCGCGTATAATTCTTGAACTGTCGTCTTCATTAATTTTAGCAACAATAGCTTCAATTCTCTTTTGAATGACTTTGTTCTGTGTTCCGAAGTTGGAACTCTTGTTAAGTTCTTCAATTTTCTTGTCCAGTAGTTTTCGCCATTTGTGTTTGTCATCTAGGTAAATGATTTGGTTGATGATATGGTTTTCATTTAGGTTCAATCCCAATCCATCAATAAAGCCCTGATGGAAGACAAAATCATCCGAAGTAAACTTGTCATTGGTTTTACTGCTTTGTACCGCATCACCAAAACAGAGTTCACTATTTACCGCCAATACATCAAAATGGTTCTCCCCAATTTCAATAGCAGACTTTTTGAGCTGAATATCGGTATCAAAACCCTCATTAAAACCATTGAAGTAAGCATTCGTAAGCTCTAAAATTTCATTCTCCTTTAATTGTCTCAGGGACACCCTGCGGCTATTATTGATAAAGGAAACGGCATCATTTACCGAAGCAACAAACTCTTGGACATTATGGTCCAGTTGTTTATGAATTCCCTTTTCCACCTTACGGAACGGATTGGTAAACTTGGAAGCATTCAAAGTCTTATCCAATGGCAGGGTGAAGTATAAATAAGATTTATGAGTTAGACACTCCCGCCCTTTAAAATGGCGATAGGTTGCCTTTTCTAAAAAGCTGTCATTTGGTAAATTATCCGCCTCATAGCGACTTTTTTTATAGATGTCCTGTTTAAGGATAACAGTGCTAGTTGGTAATGATTTGAAGGCCTGAAACCAAGAACCATGGATATCCTCAAAATCTTTTTCGGATAGGGAATAGATTTCTGGAAAGTCTGCTTTATAGCACAGTACCACATTGCCATTATTCGCAAAAACGATATGCTTTTCTATGCTTAGAATGGGATGGTATGCGGATAGATTTATTTTATTCATAAAGATTGCCTTTTAAATACCCATTATGGGTTTTCATAATGGAGTTGACTTTCTCGTTTATTACTGATAGTGGTTGGGAACACTTTTTTGAAATGCAATACCGCAGGGTATTTGGTCAGTTGGGTCAATACCACGTATAGGCATCCGTTAAAAAGGAATGTTGATATAATGACCAACAAACTAAAGGAGAAGATGATGAACAGCAATGACCCGATGACCGATGTCATCATCAAAGCAAACAATGAAATGGGCAATCCCATAATCACCGCTCGCTTTCGGATATCCTTATAGATTTCGTAGCGTTTCATGCTATACTACGATACCTATGAGATAGGTAAATATGCCCACCACAGCACCTGCAATAAGTACAAATACCAAGACTCGGGTAATTCCTTTTTTGAGGTCTGCATTCTCACCAAAAAAGTGTCCTGCATTGAATAGGAAGCCTATTAAGAAAATAACTCCCAGAATAATGGGAAAGATGGCTCTTATGGTATCGGAAACATCGTTAACGGAATCTTCAATACCCCCAATTTGGGCAAAAATGGTATTGGAAATGAGCAGTAAAAAAGCGGTCAGGAATAGTGATTTTTTCATGTCGAAATTGATTTAAAATTTGTTGGATTTCGTTGTTTGAAAAATACACTATATTGAATATCAAAATACTGATTATCAGTATTTTGTGAATAAAATATTATTTATAACAGATTGATTTTTAATGATATGATTTGGCATCAAATCGTATGAAAAATTGAAGCTCTTATGTTGATAACCCCAAAAATTTTGAATGGCTCGATGCTCAAAAACGTCAGTTTTATGATTTTACTGCTGAAAATATGTTTCGTTTTTAGTCAGAAAATAGTCGTAGTCATCGACCCTGGTCATGGTGGAATTGATTCGGGTGCCATTGGTATAAATGGCATGTATGAAAAGGATGTGGTTTTGAAAGTTGCTAAAGAGATTTTAAACCTTAACAAATCCATTTTTGATAGCGAACTGGATATTTATCTGACCCGATATACAGATACATTGATTTCCTTATCGGATAGAAGTCAATTGACTAAAAGTTTAAAAGCGGATTTATTTGTGTCGTCCCTATCGATAGGTTCATATACGCCTCTTTATTTAGCTCATCATTCGCCTGAGATAACCCATTGATCGAAATGAATATTGCACATGGGAAAATAAAGCTGTTTTAAGGGAAGGCTACAAAGTGATGTCGTACTATCATAAGTAATCCTTATTTTGAATTTTGAACAAATCCCTCTATTTTAGAACTGAATCTAGATGAAAATAAAGAGATTCATAAATTCTACTTCCATTAGAATCTAACTCAAAAGTAGGAACTTCAAAAAACAACTCTATAGATAAAGGCTCTATTTCAAATTCTTCACCCTTTGCACTCGGAACAATAAAACTTTTTAAAATAATACTTCTATAGTTTTTTCCGTCATGATTTTCCTTTTTAGGCTCGTAATCTGTAATTGGCGCATCAACTCCTTTAAATTTACTGTAGTCTGGAACTTTTAAGAACCCAAATCTTTGCAAACCGATGGAATAAGGAAAGAATAACTTATAAACCACATTTAGAGAATTTTTGTGGGTCGAATTATAAATTACTTCGGCAGTTAATTGAATTTCTTCTTGTGCAGTTATCATTCCACTGGTTATGTAATCTACAATTTCAACACTATCAGTTACCTTAATTCCTATTGGTGGGGCTTCGTATAACCTTTCTTTAAACTCCATTTGTTCAGCCCTAATATTTAGAATTCCCAATTTTTCTGGCATTAGAATGTAATAGTAAGATTTGAGTAAGGAACCGGAGCTTTCCTTTCTTACTCTTTTTCCAGTTTCTTTATCAGTGTAAATTGAAGGGGTTGGGCCACTTATAATTTTAAAGTCTTTAAAAGGGAGATTACTAATACCATCAAAATCTACATTGCCGGTGAATTTGATTTTTACTAATTCATTTATTCCTATGACTCCATCATTTCCTACCAATTCAGAACTGAAGACGACTTCTTTGTTTTGGGTATAGCCATGGTAAAAACTAAATATCAAAGAGAGAAGAAATAAATACTTATTGAAATGGGTCATATCTAATTTTGGGTATTTCAGATGAATCCTTTATTTGAACTTTTTATTTTGTACTGATTGTAGCCTTCCCTACACTCTTATTTGAAGTATTTTTTCTTTATTTACACCTAAGTCATTTTGTCCAGATCTTCTTCTGAATCAAGGATTTCTCCTGCATGTGTATTAATAAAATTGATACCATTTAAATCAATTTTGGTCAAATCTGCTTCAAGAATACCATCTTTTGCTAGTTCCACAATGGTCTTTAAATTTGATAGCCTATCAGAATTGTTTTGAATTTCTAATCTACGATTTTCCAGTTCTTTTCTCTCAATATCTAAGAGACGATGTTTTTCTATGTTAGTCTTGTCGGATTCTTCATCAATCTTTTTTTGAAGAAGCTTTTTTTCCATTTCTATTTTATCTTTTTCAGCTGTTTTCTTTAAAGTTTCAAGAGCTGATATCTTCCCTCCGGTCATGATGCCAAAAATCAGTTCCCTTAGTAAAATAAAAAAGTTTTTTACCTCATTTTTGGCTACAAAATCTTTCATTTTAATCCTAAGTCTAGCGAGGATACTACCTCTTTCCAAATTTTCAAACTCTATATTTACATTTTCTATACTGGAAATACTAGACAATATTTTGTAAAGTGATGATGTCATTTTTTGAGCATCCTTATTTAAATCATGGACGCTTAAGTCCAACACATACTCGTAATAGTCTTTTTGAAAGACCAATTCATTGTCGTTTGGATTAAAAATAAATTGTTCAACCATATAATCCTTTAAATAGAAATTTATTATTTCTGATTCCTTGTCATAAGGAACAATGGTCCTATCCTTTAAGTTAAAATCATATTCAATACTTAATTCCAGCTTTTTGAAATCCATATTGAGATAGAAGGGGTCTTTTTCCGTCAAATCCTTAGGCAGACCATGGTCAATATGATTTTTAACAAATAAAATATCATAATACCTTGCTTTTGGTCCAACCAGAGAAGGAAAGTTTATCGTAAAATTTCTAGAAAAGAATAGTTCGTTGGTTGAGCTTTTTTCCTTATCAAATATCAGCTCTAGGAATTTCAAATACCTGAAATATGCGGTTAGTATCGGACGGTCAAGTAGTCCACCCCTCTGCAGTACATATAAGAACACTTTAAGAGTTGCCTCCAAATAATTATGGGCAATAATTGCAATATTCTCTTTAGATTCTTCAATAAAACTATTTGATTGAACCTCCAACGCCTGGGTAGCTTCATTAAACTTTAGTATTGTAAGGGTATTGGTATCTTGAAGTTTTTGATTTTCTGCGAACTCATATAACTCTTTGAAAACATCAACATTTCCTAAATCTTGTTGGGTAGTATAAATTTCCATGAAATTCTCTTTGATTTCTTAAAACGATATCGTCTCTGGCGATAATGATAATTGCTTAAAGTTAGATTTTAATACTGTTGTTCCCAATACAAGTGAGTTGTCAATGAACGATAAAAATTGCGTTTTGTCGATTTATTTTCTGACATTTTTTAGGAGTCCATTTCTCTAAAAGGTATTAAAAATTATATAGTGTAAATCTCACAAAAGGTTCCTTCGGTAAAGAGTGTAATAGAATAAACTTCTTGTTTAGTACGTACCTTTTTAGAAAACCTTTGAGCTTTTATTACTAAAAATATCTTGACTAAGTTTTAATTCTAGGAATGGGAAGTACCCGTCAAAAAACCATACTTTCTGCTTTTGGGTAATTGTAGATTTTGATGGCTAAATTATTTATTTCAAAACTTGGTACAGCATCAAGGTTATTCCGTGGTACAGAAATTGGCGTTTAAAAAAATCATATTTTCTGATTTTGCCATTAGAGAAATTACCGGCGAAAAGAATATACAACAAAAACGACTAGAGAATTTTGAGCGGATACACCAAGAAGCACGGTCCATTTTTAGATAGGTACTTTTCAATTATACAAGCGATTAACGCCATTTTTCATAATAATAAGAAGTGGCGAACCTGATTTTTCTCGTGCAAACACTTTAAACCATTTCTGGTTTATTATGCTGACTCAGACAATGATTTGGTAGGAAAAAACCTAAAAATTTGTTAATACGGCATAAAGAAATATAACTAAACTTACTGATTTAATGTCAATTAGCTAGTAACTTTGAGGTAATATAAACCTTAAAAATTTTAAGTTATGCGAGTAAGAAAAATCGTTTTTTTCGCTGTATTTTTAGCGGCATTCATGCTAGGTTCATGTGAAAATGAATCTACGACAGATTTAGAAAGTTTGTATGATAACGAACAAGCGGTCGATCTTAAAAAGGGACATAGACCTGGAAACGGCTAAATCCCCCATTGGGGATAGGGTTAGGCTTATTGGCTCTATAATAGTGGTCTTGTCAGGTACTTTTTTATACCTTGACAAGGCCATCCCCCATTTGGATGTTGCCGCGATTATGCCTGAAAAGTTCAATAGTGAAAATCTTGATCCGGGTTATTTTGTATGGCTTTGTGGAGTGACGTTTTCACCATTACTGATTATAATCGGAGCTATTCTAAGGGCACATATATATGCTTATGCAGTCCCCATCTATTGTTACATATTGCAAGCCTATTTTATTTTAATCGATTATTCTTTAATAGATGATGGATATAGTTATGCGTATTCTTTTGGAATGACGGTAATACTTCTTTTAATGATGGTCTGGGTGAAAAATGCTTCCCAAAGAAAGACCAAACTGATGCTTGAAGAAGCAAAAGCAAGAATTAACAAGTATAAAAACGAGCATGTCAACTAATAGATTTGCCCAAATACGTTTAATACTGCATGCAGCTAATGAACTGATGGATGAAGGTAAAATCAGTCTTACGGAATATGAAACCTTGGTAAAAGGAATCGAAAAAGACTACAATAGGATTGTTGTTGAAATGGAAACTAATGAAGTGGAACAATTGCTATTGAATTATCTCAATAGAACTTCTTAGGTCTGTGCCCCTTTTACCTTTTTTATTCTGGTTTTTGCTCGATCAATTTCATCTTTTGTTTTGATTTTTTCCAAAAGCTGTTCCAGTTCGATTCTAACGGATTTTACGTCTTCTATTTGATTTTCGAATTGAGTCTTCAATTTTGCAAAAATAGAGTCGTCATATTTTTCGAAACCATTCCCTTCTGGGTTTGATGTTATACCGAGTAAAACATAATTCAAATCAAAATTTTTACCTGAACAAAACTCAATGACCAAATGATAATCCATTGAGTTACGTGATTTCCATGTAGATAAGGTAGTGGGCGAAATTCCTAACAGTCCAGCGAGTTGTAAATCTCTTTTACAACCCAACAATTCTTTTAGACGAAGAACTATTTGTTTCGCATTTTGCAAATTTTTTGTAGTATTATTCACGATTTGCGTATATCTTTAATCCAAGATACCAAAAAAAACATACTTGTAAGTTTCAAATAGGTTCAATAAAAATAAAACGTTCAACCAACATAATACATTTTGTGGCATTATCGGCAAAGAGTACTCAACAACTGAGAAAGCTCAAAAAATACGCATCAATGAAAAAAATTTCCTATATAATTTATGGAACCGATAAGGCCATGAAATTATATAATCAGTCACTTGAAACCCTTTTAAATTCCAACTGTGCTGATTTTGGTGTTTCCAAATGTTCCAAGGACTTAGGCTTCGACCCAGAAATAATTAGCAACCTCTTTGAAATAGAGGGCCACAGCCTTATTAATGAAAAGAATTACCACATTCTCTACTTGAACATCTGCCAAAAAGTTAGGGCTGAAAAGAAAGTAATTTTCGCCAAACGTTAGATATCATGAAGCACTCATCAGCTCTCTCAAACATTTTTTTATGTGTAATCGTTCATAACAATATTATTTTTTTACAGATTTCCACATTTAATTCTCTGTTTTATAAGATTATGTTCTCTTATCTTTCTTCCTCCTACCAAAAACCACCAAATTAAAAAGCTGTCGCATTCGACTACGAACACGAATGCCATAGAGCTCTTCCAATTCTGCAGCATTTAAGTTCGTGGTAGCATGGGTTTTAACTCTCTTGCTCAGAAATAAGTCATGGCGAGATAATAATATTTCACCCATTACATTGCAATCTTTACCGTAGTGCCTTCCCATAGGCTCCACGCCCAAATCATCAAAACAGAAAAATTGGGAGTTGCCATAGTCTTCAATAGTCTTGTAACCGATATGGTTAAATCCAAAAACAATATTTCGAGTGGGTACAACTTCGTAGGGCTTTCGGTGTGGCACCAGGTGTTTCAATAAACGAATCAAAGAGGTTTTACCACAACCTACAGGACCAGAAAGTAAAATACCTTTATCGATATCAATTCCGATTTTTTCACAGGCAATTCTATCCTGGATGAAATACAAGCATAGTTTGTATAAAATGTCTTGGTCTTCCTTGTAAATTTTGAACTTTTTCCCGAAAAGCAACTTTCCTTTAGCATCCAGATAGACTAACATTTTATCAAAATCATACAAAATTTGATTGCCCTGCATCGTACCCAACGAATACTGAGCAGCGCCTTCGACGATGATATGTGGTTTTGATAGGTGCTTCATATTACGTTTCCCTTCGGGTTATGAGCCCGACGGTTATAAAGGGTCATCATAGTTTTTATCTGAACTGGTCTTTAGGTTGTCCCTATATGGTACGCTTCGACTGCGCTCAGCACAAGCATTTTTTTGTTTGTTATCGTTTTCTTCTTTTTCAAAATTTGAATTTTTAAAATTTTCGCGTTTGTTTACGTTTTTACTGTTTTCTATTGTTTGTATATGTTTGTTTATAGGTACCAATGCTTGTCCACTACTTGTCTCGATATCGGTACGACTTGGGTACAGGACTTGTTCGGTACTTGTCCCAAAATTGAACATCTTGATTCGGCTTCCTTTAAATGGATTGTGAGATGGTGTGTACAGCAAATAGTTCCAATGGCTCAATTCTTTGATACAACGGTGATAGGTAGACTTAGAACCAATCTTTGAAAAGTCCATGACTTCTTCTCGGTTGATGTAGAATTCAGACTTAAAGAAATTGTGGTTCCAAATTTGGAATAGCGCTACATATAGGCTAATGTGTGTTGGATTTAGCCGGGTGTCTTTTGAAAATTGCTCAAACACCCCATTTAAATGTTTGATATAGTTGATATCCTGCAAACCTATCTCTAGAATTTGTTATGGATTCTGTTCTTTTCCAAAACCTGCATGATTTCTTGATAATCATAATAGAGCACCCCTCCTATTTTGGTATAGGGTAACGTACCATTGATTCTGAGGTTTTGCAGTGTACCTGGTGAGATTCCCAAAAGCTCCCTCACCTCGGGAGATTTGAGCCATTTTTTGATAGCATGGCCAGATTGATTTTGCAATAGTTCTTTAATGTCATCGAGTAGTTCCATTTTAAACTCTCGAAGGTCTTCTGTGGTAATAATTGTTGTTCCCATTTGTTTAGTTTAAAAACAAAGCCGCCAAGGTTCTTTTTTTTTAATGACGGCTTTGCACTGATTTGACTTTCGTGCTACAAAACTGAAACCATTTGAAAAAACTTTTTCACAAGTTGTACCTAACTTGGGTCAAATTTTGATGTTCATCAATTCGTCTGCTAAATCGGGTTAAAAACCACCAAATACGATTTGAATAGGGGTGTATATAGGGAAGAAAAAGTAAAAAAACACTTTACCCCATTTGACCCCAACTTGGGTAATTTTATCATATAATTAGCTATTCATCAAGGGAATCCATACCAGACAATAATGAAGTGGAAAGTTCATCCAAGAATTTGGATCTTCTCTTTTTTCTAGAGCGTATTTCAGAATAGGTATGGTACACGTCTCCAATGGAAAAGTTAAAAGTCTGTTCAAGTGCAGTGGCTATTTCCCTAATATCGGTATTGCCATGATTTACTGCGCCACCATGGTAGAGTGCATAGGTCAATTCAGTCAATGCTGCTTTGGAAGAAGTCCATTTTAATTGTGATTTGGGAATCTCTTTGAAGGAAGGGTTTTGAAGTCTGTTCAAGCGTTTGGTCAGGTAATCTGCCAATTTTCTATAGCCATGAAGTTTAGCGAGTAATAAATCGTGGCTTGTGTTGAATTCTGGGTCAATGTTATAAAGCTTTAGGTGTACTGTTCTTAAAAAATCAAGGTTCTTTCTTAAGAAATAGACTTCGTCTAAATGAACTTGATTGGAATCGATATATTGGATAAAGTCAATATTGTATTCAAAGAAACGGTTGAGTTTATCAAGCTCGCCGTTGATGTACTTCGCTTTTTTTCTTTTTGAACCTACGGGAAACTTAATTTCAAAGGAACGCAGTTCTGTATAATAAATGAGATTGTGTAGAGGGACCCGCTTTATTCTTTTAAAAAAATCTATTTCTGCGTTCTCATCTTTAAAACCAAGTTTCTTCATTTCTGTCTTGAGCTTTGATAAACTATTCTGACAGAGTTTAATGAGTGCTATATTCTTGTGGTATAGGTCATCATTTGAAGTATTGATGACTTCTACATCGTTTTCAAACTTTTCTATGAATGTCTTATACCCCATATTCCCCTATTATCCAGATCAGGAAGTCTACACCCAAATTTTACTTTGTGCGACAAGACTTTTGGCTATCTAAATATTGGAAAAATAATAATCTTCAAAAAATAGTTTAGGTCTATATTCATTAATCAAGCCTTCGATTCATGAATTATAGGAATAAGAGTAGCTAAAAAATAATCGAATTTAATTTTGATTCATTTTTTCGGCCATTTTGAGGGCATAGTAAGCATTCAAAATTTTTCCGCTTTTCGACAAATCTTTAAATGGTACTCGTTCATTCTCATCAGAATCTTCATTCAAATTGGTCATTACATTGAATGAAACACCTGAATTGATTAGTATGTATTTCAATTCCGACGCCGTTAAATTTGGATAATAAGACCATACCAATGCGGCAACTCCTGAAGTCAAAGCCGCTGCTGAAGAAGTGCCGGATACTGTTTTATAGCCTCCGTCGGATGAATCAAGCGTATAAATATCAACTCCGGGAGCAAATAAGTCAACATGTTCTTTACTATAATTACTGTCTGGGTCTTTTAAATCACTTAAATCAAAACTGGACGAGCCTATTTTAAGAAACGTATTGGATATTTCTTTTTTTCCATCATAATCGTTAGGGTAAAAATAATTTTCATCTATATCCAATTTATTATTGGAATTTCCAGCTGCATTTACGATAATGACATTATTCTTTTCGGCATAACGCATGGCATCATGCACCCACCCTTCATGTAAGGAGAAGTACTTACCTGAGCTAATATTTATCACACTAGCACCATTATCCACCGCATACCTGATGGCCAAAGCCATATCCTTATCGTGTTCATCTCCAAAACCAGATATGACTATGGGCATTATTTTAATGTTGTCCGAAACCCCCATGGCACCCTTTAGATTATCCCTTACAGCAGCAATTGTGCCTGCAGTACTGGTACCATGGTCCATTCTCTTTACATTACTATTGACTACGTTATTTCCATAGTCCGTATCATCAATATCACTTTCGTCATCACCTATCAACTCCCTATCGTTATATTCTAAATTCAATAACTTATTGATTCGTTCTTCAGACTTAATTTTGGACTCCAAGATATAATCTTCCGTAATGCCATAGGTATCGAATGTTATTCTATCAGCGATATACGTGGAAATAGGTTCTTGACCTTTAAATACTTTGCCAAGACTATCCAATTTATTCAAATCATATTCAGAATTGGGAAAGAAGGGTTCTAGGGCTTCTTTCATGACAAGGGCATATTCATATGTACCCAGGTCATTATCATAACTAGACTTTGCATATTCCATTCTTTCAGAATACTTCTGTTTAGCTTTTAGATATGTCTTAAACTGGTCTAAATCCTCCCTTTCAATTTCATTTTCATTTTTGCCATCAAATCTTTCCGAGTATTTTTTGATGATTCTTGTGTACTCATAGTTTACAAATTCACTGGCCCCTCCATCCTTATAACCTAAAAAATTCCAACCGTTAATGTCATCTACGTACCCGTTATCATCATCATCAATACCATTATCCGCAATTTCATCATCATTGTACCAGATACTTTCTTTAAGATCTATGTGATCTATATCAACTGACATGTCAATCACCGCAACAATTACTTCTTTACCCGCTTTATTTTTCAAAAACTCAGAATACGCTTTCTCTAAACTAATACCAGGTATAGTATCTTGGAAAATATCTTTATGGTACCAGAAGTCATTATCCTTATTTTCAATAGGAAGTTGTCTTTCCTTTACCATTGAAACTGATTCAATGGTAAAGGGCGATAATTTCTCTTTTTTATCGATGCAGCTACAAAAAAGAACAAAAAGTGAACAAATAAGTGTTGTAGGAAATTTAGACATAGCTTAACTTGAAATGAACTGAAAAATTAAAATCTAAAGGCAAGCTCTAGGTTTTACCCATAAAAACTTACATGCTTTTTGCTAAAATTCTGCTTTCCTACCACCTTTTAGCAAAATTAAGTGCTGATTTTTTCTTGCAAATGAGCGTATTGATTTAATTCAAATAGCGGATTGCATCTTTTGAATGAATCAACTTATATTCTATCGAGTTTCTGTTATGGCACAATTTTAAATCATAGTCGGTAATTTTAGACCGCCTATAACTCTATCACAACTATTTAATTTAGCTATTTTTTATTTGTTCAGCTTCAAAGTGCTTATTTTGTTTTTTTGCTATCGTTTATTTCATAACTAGTATGCCTTCTAATCAATTAAGAGGTTGAAAATCTGGGTGGTCTGTTTGCCACATCGCAAAGGAATACAATCTAGAGAAATTATTATAAACGTCATCAATTGTACCACCACCAGAGTGATTTGCCTGAAATTCCACATCCAACAAAGCTGGTTTTTTGGTACTGGTTAGGTTTTGTAGGCGAGCCATAAATTTTCCCGGATCCCAAGGAGTGACCAAACCATCATTCATTCCTATTTGTATTAGCACCGAGGGATATTCTTCATCCACTTTCAAATGATGATAAGAATCCATTTCCAATAAAGCTCTAAATTCAACCGAATCGGTCACCGTTCCAAATTCTGGGATATTCGTTTGTCCATTTGGCTGAAATTCACATCGAAGCATATTTAAAGCCGGTGCAGTCATAATTGATGCAGCAAATAAATCTGGTCTTTCTGTGATGCTTCTGCCGGTTGGAATACCTCCGGCACTGTTACCAAAAGCAACTGTAAACATTTCCGATGTATAGCCTTGCTTGATTAAAAATTCAGTACACGCAATAAAATCTTTCCAAGTGTTTGGTTTAGTGATTTTTAATCCTCCTTTGTACCAATCATCGCCTTTTTCCCCTCCTCCCCTAACATGAGGAACAGCGATAATATCACCCTTTTCAAGCCAAACTAATAACAGTTTTGAGAAAATAGCACTTGTGATTGTTCCATATGAGCCGTAAGACAATAATAAAGTCCTATTGACTCCATTCATTTCTAAATCTTTTTTATAAATCAGTGATAGCGGAACCATGGTCCCATCATGTGATTCAACCTCTATTTCTTCGACAATAAGAGCCTCAAACTCCTCTATAATATCATTTTGTAATGATTTGTTCTCAAAAGTTTTTGTTCCCCTATTATACTTAAAAAGAGTATGTGGCCTAGTCCAACCTTCTAGACCAAGTAGAATATCCCCTCCTATTCTCTTTAGACTACAAGAACCGGATGGAGTAGGTAACTCAAGATTGATTAGCTTTTTATCGTAGGAGAGTTCGTAAAATTTTGATTGAACTCCGTTTTTCAATGTAGAAAAGTAAACTTCATCTTCAAAAACTACAAAATCAACAATAACTTCATCTTCAATGGAATGAACTAATACTTCAGGATTATTGAAATCCAAAACATTCATAGGTGTACGGCATATCTTAAAATTTGGAGTATTTTTTGAGGTTCTAAAGTACAGGTATCCATTATTTACAAAAAATTGAGGTATCTGCTCCTCTTTTGTGAACAACTGCTTCCATTTTAAATTACCATTTTTCAAATCAGAAATATCCGAAAAGTAGGTAGTGCTATTTTTTGATACATTACCGATCCACCCATATACGTATTGACTGTTAACTTCAGGAATTAGGGTTCTTGGAACATCTCCTTCTTGAAATGGTAAATCAGGATTCTTGTTTATCGAAAAAATAACCTTTGGAGCTTTTTTTTCTTGATTTAGTCGATATAACACCGCTTCAGTATTTTGAAGGTACGTGGAATCGTCATATCTGAAATGTGGAAACCTTACATACACAAATCCCGAGCTATCTGGAAGCCATTCAATAGTCCCTGCTACATTAGGAGCTAAGTTTTTAATAATATCAGAAAGTAAGGTTTGTGATACCAAATCATAAACTCTAATTTCAGATTGGTCCTCACCTTTAGGAGAAATACTAATGGCAACTTTTTGGCTATCCCAACTTACTTTATAATAATTAATTCTCCAATCCTTTTTAAATTCTTCAGGTTTGAACAATACCATCTCATCCCCATTGTTTCTCTTATAAAACAGTTTTTCCGTTCCTCCTTCTTTTGACCTTTTTAAATAAAAATAGTCTCCATTATCCATTAATTTAATATCACTTATTGGATCATGACTATTTCGTTCATATTCTTTTATTCTATCAAAAAAATAAGAATTATTGGGAATATCACTTAAGACATCATCGGTTAATTCGCCATTTTTTCGAAACCATTCCACCACAGATGAATCTTTTAAGTTTTCGAGGTTCCTAAAAGGATCCTCAATCTCAACTCCGTGATAGGTATCAAAGTGAGGTTTGGAAATTAAACCTGGGTAATTTATGTGAACTTTGTTCTGACATGACAAATTTATACCCATCATAGCAATCAACAAATAACCTCTCCAATGCATTTTTATTTGGATTCTATGGCTAGAGTATTAACCCTAGCCGTTCTTAAACTGATACTATCTTAACAAATAAGATAATAATTTTCTCAAAGCGAAAACTAAATATGATTAATTCCGTTCATATTCTTTAAATTTTTAATGACACTTAATTAAAACCGATTTCGTACCATTCACAACGAAATTGATTTCCTATGAAATTCCAAATCGTTTCTTGCCTCTTTTTTAATTTTTCAATTTCATTGAAAAGATCATTTTCAGAAAAAAATTCACTCATCACTACAATCTATTTAAAGATAGGCCACAATGGAAAGATAATTTTGAGATGTTCCAAAATATTAAAAACAGAAAAGATTAAAACTCTTTTTTTATAAAAGGGCAGTCTCATTACTAATCTCAACTAGTCATTGGATAACTCTTTTGCTAATAGCATTGCATTATAGGCGTTTACAATTCCTCCGCTTTTGCTTAATGTATGAAATGGCACCAAGGAATCGTTTTTTGTTTCGACCATTACATCATATTTTATTGCAGACTGTAATATGATATTTTTTAATTCATGTGCTTTTAAGTCTGGATAGTATATTTTTATTAACGCCGCAATACCTGAAACCATTGGAGCGGCATAAGAGGTTCCAGATTTTGTAGCATAAGAATTATTTTCAGCTGTTGTTGTATATATATCTACGCCAGGGGCAAATACATCAACATTTATTTTACTGTAATTACTGGATGAAGCTTTTAGTTTCTTGGTCAAGAAGCTACTCGAGGAACCTACTGCAATAAAGTTTTGGGCAACTTCTTGTCCTAAAGAATCGATATCATTCGGATATATGAAATTTTTATTCTGGTCTATCTCTAAATTATCATTGCCCGTAGCGTGGACAATAAGCACATTCTCTTTTGCTGCATACTTTATTGCGTCTAGTATCCAGTCTTCACGACTTGAAAAATACTTTCCTGAGCTAATATTGATAATCTTAGCACCGTTATCCACTGCATACCTAATAGCCAAGGCCATATCTTTATCATGTTCGTCACCATACCCCGAAATTACCAATGGCATAATTTTTATCGCATCGGAAAAACCTTTTATGCCTTCGTTATTTTTTCTATTGGCAGCAATAATCCCAGCTACCGGAGTGCCATGATCCATTCGCTTTACATTGTAATTAACTATGGGGTTGCCATAATTAATGTCTTCAAGGTCTTCAGGATTATCCCCTAATAAAGCCCTATCATCATAATTTAGGTTCAAAAGTTTATCAATTCGTTCTTTCGCCTGTAGATATTGCTCATCAATTTGAGGTCGTAAATCTTTTTGTTCTAGAAGCGTTGAAATATTCTCCAAATATTCCACCAGTTCTTTATTGTTCTTGTTCAAATGGATTACACTATCCAAATCAGATTTATCATAATTTTTATTGGTAAAAAATAAATTTGTCACCGAATCTAAACTTTTGAAATAGGCAATATTGCTCTCATTTATCACAAGTCGCTCTTCTGCATACTTTAACCGGCCATTATATTGACTTAAAGCCCTATTGTATAATTTCTTATCAGTTGGACTAAGCAAGGAAGTATCTTTTACGCCATTTTTATATTCTAAAAAATTTCTCAATATTCGGGTATATTCATAATTGGTGAACTCATTGGACGTTCCATCCTTACGCCCCAAGAAATTCCAACCTTGAACATCATCAATATATCTATTATCATCGTCGTCGATTCCATTTTCTGGAATCTCCCCCAAATTTTTCCAGATCCTACCCTTTAAATCCTCATGTTCAATATCAATGGCCATATCTATTATTGCTACAATGACAGGTTTTTGAACGGGTCGATCTTTTAGAAAAGCATATGTCTTTTCTAGGCTGATTCCAGGTATAGTATCCTTAAATATATCTTTGAAATGCCAATTATTTAGTTCTTCAGCGGTAAGTGGGGCTTTCTTTTGAGTGAGAATCGAAATCTGGTCAATTTGAATAAATGTGTCTTTCTTTTCTGAATTTGAACAAGAACTAATTAATGTTAGGGCTAAACAGAAAAAAATAATATTGGCATGTAAGAGAAATGTATTGCGATTAAATTTCATCAATTTTATGATTTCAAATTTTTCTTAAAAATACCATATTCATAATTAAGGAAAAAAAGAGCGGATAAACCGCTCTTTTCATTTTAAATTAGAAACTTCTCATTTTTTTCTTATGACAGTAGATTTCAATTCGCACTTATCCTTATTGGTATCTCCTAATGTTGCATCATCTCCATCACCTCCGCCTCCACCTACAATGTAATCTGGACGGTTAATTTTGGCCACTCTAAATTTTGAAAAACTCGGCTTTTTCGATTCTTTTTTCATTTCTATACTTGTTTTTGAATTCAAGATGAAAGTACTAAAGAATGGGTTTTGTCGAATAAACAAACAACTCTTGCTTTATAAATTACGATAACCTTTTACCTAATTCTTTAAGATAGAATGATGGATATATACCTGTTTTATTTTTGAAAAGTTTAGAAAAGGTTTCTGAACTTTTAAAACCCATCATTGAAGATATGGCGCTAATAGTGTACTTGCTATACTCTTCATAATTTTTTTTCAGTTCGACAATGGCATAATCAATTCTCAAACTGTTGATATATCTTGCAAAGCTTTTATTTTTAGTATGGTTGATTATCTTTGAAAGATAGCTTGTATTTGTATTCATTTCTTTTGCTAACCCAGTTAGATTTAGATTTTGATCTAAAAAACCTTTACTTCTTTCAAATGAGTCCAGTTCATCCAAAATTTTAGATACAATCTCAGTGGGTATATCCAAATCTTTGCTTTCTTTCCCTGACCCATAGTCTTTATTAGATTTAGGAGATAGTGCTTTTGACTCATATTCCTCCAAAAGGGTGTTAAATTTTTGTTTTAATTTTCTTTGTTTAAAATAAATTGAAGCACCTATTGCTACCGATAGTAATAGTGCTAAAAGAAAATACAGTGTGTAAGTCTGTTGATTTTTCTTTAATGATGATATCAATTCATTTTTGCCCTTTACCATTTTAGGCATGTCATACTCTTTAAATAATGTCAGCCCCATAGTATTTCGCATTGCATCCATAGCACTATCCAAAACAATGACCCTTTTTAAAAATCTTAATTGTTGTCCCTCATTTCCGATATTCTCATAGAAATTCATCAATCTATAATATGCATCCTGTGCCATCACGTCAACGTGATTATCAATTTGAACCAAAGAGTCTACTTGCTCCAAATGAAATAAGCTTGAAGTACTTTCTTTATCGTTACATTGGGATAAATAATAATGTGCAAATATCAAATTTTGCGTGTCATTAAATTTCTTGAAAACAGGTAAGGTTTTATTGATACTATCAATGGCACTTTCACAATCATTTAAATAAAAAAGGGCGGCACCACTTGCAAGTTGAAACAAGCTTCTTTTTTTCTCTTTATTATATTTCTCTGTGAAAGAGATACCTGTAATAGAGTTTTCAATTACATTACCATATTTCCCCATATATAACTCGGCTACTGTTAATCCAAATAAAGAATTCAAGTAATGGTCGTAATTGTTGGACTCATTAATATTTTTTTTGAAGTAAGATGCATTCTTAAGATGTAAGGCATATGCTGATTCAAAATCTCCTAATCTATTTTTGATTAAAGCTATACCTAGTTCGCTAAGATGTTGAAATTTTATATTTGAGTATTTAGTTGAATAATTTAGAGCTAAAATGTTGTTTTCAAGAGATTTAACATAGTCCAAAGACTGATAATATATGACACCCTTATTTAGATATCCCTTTGCTGGATAAAAATCATCAGGATTATTTTTAGATAGCTGTATAAGAGAATCCAAATATTGAAGCTGTCTATCCTTATTTTCAGAGAAACCCGATAATAACTCATAACCTCCAATAATAAAAAGGGTATCCCTTTCTTTTTTAGCCTTTTTCAAAAAGGCATCGGCGTAAATTTTTCCTTTTTTGGGATCCTCTTCACTGTTTAAAAGCTGAATAAGCTCATTGAATTCTAATAAATGTAAGTCTTCTTTATTAGTATACTGACCATTACAAATACTCAAGAGGAAAAGTGATAAAAATGAAACACAAATCAATCTCATTGTTGTGATTATTTAGAACTGTAAATTATTTGATTATAGTACTGTATGAGAAAATCGTAGCTTATCATTTCGTATAATCGTTGATGTTGCATGAACAGTCTATTACAGTGCATATGGTTCAAACCAAAATATACGTTCCACAAAGTTTCATCATCTCCTTTTATAAGAGGAAAATTTTTCCTGTAAGTCTCAAGCTTTCTTTCCAATGTAGGGCTTGTCAAATGATTATTTTTAAATTCCTTAAACTTGGTTGATACGTTTTCACGATAATACACGTTCAATTTTTTTTTGTGCTTCAAATCAATTTGAAATTCTTTTTTTAAGTTATCTCGAATTGTTTCATATAGGTTTTTTCGTTCTTTAAAAGAAAAACCAAACTTTTTGAAAGTAAGGTCTAAATTCGTCATGGCCAGCAATAACATCGAATTTTCATTTACTGAAAATTTCCCATGCATTTTGCAAACATAAAAACTGTCTGCACAAAACAATGTTTCAATTATATTAATATTGTTTTTTCCATATCTGCTCAGTTCTCTTTGATAAGGTTCAATTTGTATTTTCCATATTTGATTTGTTGAAATATCTTTTTGGAGCTTTCCATTAATTATAGCATAGATTCTACCACTATCATTTTGATCAGCAAGTTGAATTCTAAATCTAATGTGAAAGTCAGGGTCTTGGTATCTTATAAAAAACCATTTGGTTATAACTTCGGTATCATAAAGTTCTTGTACTATGGTCAAAATATGCTTTTTAAGAAGCATATTTGAATAGGACGGCCCACAATATATTTTAAGGTAAATCCATTTATCTCCTGGAAAAAAAGTTGATTGCATATATCAGTATTTTTGTATGACTAAAAGTTCATTGGCATAGCCGTTTCCATTTATATCAGTCACTGCCGAACCCTTATCAAATAAACACTCTTCTAGTATAATCCATTTTTCTTTTTTAATCTCATTGTAAAAAACTTCAGTTAACAGCTCACTCTGAAAATCAATTAATAATTTATTGTCATTTTCAACTAAGTATAAAAATCGGGGCAGCTTATAATTTTCACGCCAAGAGGCTATCTTTTCCATTGATACATCACTTGATTTTGGCACTTCATCTATTTTAAAAATCCAGAAAGCCTTATTGAGAATTACAGATTTATATGTTACCCTTGGAAAATACCTATAAATACTTTTTAAACCTCCCCATGTGAAATTCAATATATTTTCATTTTTAGTGACACCAAAATCACATAGAAACTGATAGATAGCCAATGGGCTATTTTTATAATTATGAACGTTTGTATTTATGGGTATTACTGTTTTATTAAGTTTTTTTGATTTTAAAATAATTTCTTTATCTCGTACTGTGACAAAAATGTCATCCACTTCAATTTTACTTTCATAATCTTTACTACTTGTTCCAAAATATGGAATCTCATATTTTCTTTTTACAAATCTGCTTACAATATTGAGTGAATTTTGGCTTGGCAGATGAACGATTTCCGCCAGAACACTTTCAACTTCCCCCATCTCTTCCTCCAACTCCACTATTTCATTTACCAATGACTGAATTTTAATATCACCATATCCAAAACGTGCAATCATTTTAGCAGCATTCCCTTGATGAATATTTTTGATAAGTACTGTTTCACAATCCCCAATTTGGGTTAATTCAATGAATGCACAACAGGTGACGGGCTTTTGAATCTCATCAATAACCTTAAAATTGAAATCATCATCCGTTAACTCAATGATAGTTTCACCGGTAAGTAAAGCTTTTTGCAATTTATTGTTTAGAACAATGATGTTTCTATCAAGAGTAAGGTTTATAGAATTTTGATTGCCCACCCTTTTCAAATCTAGTTCGCTCAACAATGGAGACTCGCCGATAAAAGGATTACTTTCAATATAATCAATTCCAAACTCTGGATCTAATACCTTACTTAAAGGCAATTCTTGTTCACCGTATCTTTTGACAAATTCTTCTTTAAATTTTTTTTGACTTTTATTATCAGAATTGGGCGTTATTTTCCTCAAAAAGAGGATTGAATCGTAGATGTCTTTCTTTATTTTTTCTGACAACTGACTTTTCTTGGTAGAAAGAAATAAATCATTGGTAACATTGCTAATTGGGTTAGGTGTCCATTGTTCTAAAGTACAAATCTCATACTTATGAATTTCTGAATTTAGTAAAGGGCGTAAATTATAAGGTTCAATTACTTGAGCAACAACCAATTCTCTAAGGTAAGAGTCAGCATCTAAAGCAGAAACGCCAATTCTCTGAAGAATATTACTTAATTCAGAAAATGTTACGCCATTCTTTGCTTCAGAAATTACTTTACTAATGAATTGATTGCCTTCAATCTCTTCAGAGGAATACTCATAACCTTTTTCTTGAAAGTGAATCTCCAGATATCGCCAATTGGCTCCAAATTGATATAAGCTTGAGTTTGGGAACCATTTTGTGTCTTTTTTTGATAGAAAATTTAATCTTAAGTCATTGGTAATATTTGTATCTAACCATTTTCTTCGAGTTGTTAATTTGTGTTTAGTAAAATGGTCTAATACAATATTTGTTCTCGAACCAAATTCACCGCTACAGCATCCCGCTAATGCTCCAAAAGGTGTTGGCCTAGTTGACATTCTCATCAAATACTTAGCAAGCGCTATTATCAGCCTATTCTCTTCTTTTTCAGAAACAGCTTTGCCATTTATCAGCTTACTTAATTGTTGATATAATGAAGGGGAAGCAGTTTTAATCGCAGCATTAATAGGGGATTCCTCGAAATAAGATAATATCAAGTTTCTATTATCCGACGCGATATTAGTCAAATCATTGTAAAAATTCAGTGATAGTAATGGAGCTCTTAAAACAAATGTATCAAAATGGTTAGTTGATTGCTTAATCATAATGTCAAATATAATTTTTCAATTATCGCTTATTTCTATTTTATTATCAAAACACAGAGAAATATGGTTTAGTAGTATTTGGTCAAAAAAGAAATATGGAAATCTTGTCATTTTCTTATCTGACATAGCCTCCTGAAAATAAATTAAAGTAAATCATAAACCGATGTTTCTTTTTCAAATGGTCAGCTTACCAATGCCTCATGCAATATGGTCTTAATTTATGAACTAGGGGTCGTGATTCATAAATCCAGATATATAATAGTTTCAAAACGTTTTTTTTTCCTACAATTTTAAACAGTCAATTCGCGATATGACAGGCGGAAACCGAAAAGCCTGAAAAGAGTAGGCTCCTTAAAAATTTTAAAAACATGAAACTAGAAAGTTTGAATTCAAAAAAGTTCAATGAGCTAGAAAAGATGGAAATGTCACAAGTTATTGGAAGTGGTTCAGAAGCAACCATTACATGGACTAAATCTTCGAATTCTGAAGACGATTACTGTAGTGATTGTGATGGTGGCAACTATCAGTAAATAATTCTTATTTTAATACGGCTGTATTGTTAATACATTACAGCCGTTATACTATTAATCACTCCTAAATGAAAGAACTTTCTATTATTATAGCTTGTTTATTATGCCTGGTTTCTTGCCGTACTGAAAGTAGTCAAAACTCTGACATAAAATTTAACTACAAAGGAGAAACCCCAATAACAGTCTTCAATAAAGAATTTGATTTCATATATAAAGGCGTACAGGGTTCAAATATTAATATAGGTACTTCTGGATTGATTTATGATTATATGGACAATGGAGAAATATTGTTCAGTGAAACTTTAATGAACTTTGAGGACTATTTAATGCGACTAGAGGTTTCAATTATTGAAAAAGAATTTGTTTTAAAGAATTTGATTAGCCTAGCAGATTCCATTAGTTTTCCAAGGATTAACAATAGTTTTAAACATAGTCAAGGGATAAAACTGATTCATGACAACAATTTAGATTCCAATTTAACCGAGTTCTTTTTTGATTTGAATGAAAAACTATTCTTAAGGGTAGTAGTAAATAGTCTAGATTCAAAATATATTAACGGATTGGAAAATAGAATCTTTATTGGGTTTGAAAAATTTTTAAGAAATGGCAAAACCAAAACATCAGAAATATTAGAGCTTCTTGATTTTTACTACTTTAAAGATTATATAAGCCAAATTGAGATCATTGAATCTTTTGACAAGAAAAAACATTCCACTAGTTCTCAGTATGGTTCTGTATTATTTGATTTACACACCTATAACGGTACGTTTGAAGTTGTTAGAGAAAGGATTACACCAAGACTCAAAATACCAATGGACTCTTCAAAATTCTTGGATTTAGAAGATTACTTAGGTGTAATAGCTAAGGAAAATGATGTTGTAATGTTCAATGAATTCCACAGTTATCCCCATACTCGTTTCAATTTCATGTTTGCACTTAGAAAACTCAGAGAATTGGGCTATGAATATTTGGCATTGGAAACTTTATCTCCGAGAAGTCCGAACCAACCTTTGGCAACACCCATTAATCAAGTAGAAGGTTACTATGTAGAAGAACCTAATTGTTCGTTAATGATAAATTATGCCGCTAGTCTGGGTTATAAATTAGTCCCATATGAATTTCACAAGGAATGTGATGGAACTATAGGATTTGAAAGGCGTGATTGCAGAGATAGGGTACAGGCTGAGAACATTGCTAAAATTTTTCAAGAAGCTCCTAATTCAAAGGTCTTGATTTTTGGAGGACACGCCCATATTGAAAAAAGGCCAAGAGATGATTGGACTTTTATGAGAGTCGTTCTTCAAAGTCTTTTCCCTATGAAAAAAATGGTTTCAATTAGCCAAACAAAATATATAAGTACCAATTTAGACACTTTGGATTACAAAATAAATGAACCTATTATTTACAAAGAACCAGATTCACAGTTTGATGCTCACCTAATAAGCCCATTTTACCAATATTATTATGAATGGTATTATAAGGAATCTGAACTTATGAACCATAAAATCGAGTTTGATTTGAGAAAAGATTTTTTTACAGTTGAAGTTTTACCGATATATAACGAGAAAGAAATTTATTTCCCAATTTTTAAATCGATGAAACAAAACTTATTAAAAAGCTTTATTTACATACCAAAATCAATTAAGTATAAAGTCATTTACAAAAGCAGACAGAATTCACAGTTATGATTATTTTATTAAGTATTGGTTATGAGAGGAGTACTGATGAAGTAATTGATTATTTTTTGTTTTTTAAGAAAAAGTTTATTCGTATTAACTGTGATGAGCTGAAAAGACAAGACTATTTAAATTTTGAATATGATTTTCAGAAAAATGAAGCAAAGATTAATATAGCTGGACAGAATATTAATTCCGACGCAAAGAAGGTTATTTGGTACAGAAGGCTGGGTAAGAGAAGTAACATAGATAGATATCTAAATAATAAAATAAATTTTAATAATTCAAGATTGTTTTCTCAACTGGTTTTCAATGAATGGGAACTATTCCTACGAATATTTGTTCAAGCTATTTCAAGAAACACAAAATGGATTGATTTCCCTTATTTGAGTAAAAGCAAAATTGATGTTCTTAGAATTGCCAAAAAAAACGGCCTTGAAGTTCCAAATACATTTATTACCAATAAAATAAATAATTTCTGCAATGGAAATTTCATTACCAAGACAATAGGAAATACTACTAAATTTATATATGGCAGTAAACAATATGCTATATATACCAAGGTGGTTAAGGCTGTCAATAAGAATTTTTTACCCTCGTTAATCCAACAAAAGATTGAAAAATCATTTGAAATAAGAACTTTTTATATTGATGGAATGTGTTATAGTATGGCTATATTTTCCCAAAGTGATGAGCAAACCAAAGTAGACTTTAGAATGTACAATTTCTCCAAACCAAATAGAACAGTCCCCTATAAGCTACCCATAGAGATTGAGAAAAAAATTATTGCACTAATGAACGAGTTAGGTTTAAATTCCGGATCAATTGATTTGATAAAGTCTATAAATGGAAAGTTTTATTTTTTAGAAGTTAACCCAGTTGGACAATTTGGAATGACTTCCAAACCTTGCAATTATCAATTAGAGAAAAAGATTTATGAAATTCTAATAACTCATGAAACAGATTTTAAATAAAATTGTATCCCCCCTTTCCTTAGTTTTAACAAAAGGAGTGAAATTTGGAAAGGAAAATAATTCCCTTCATATAACGGTTGCTAAGGGTTCAAAAAAGTTAAGAAACACTGAAACAGCTGTTATTTCCCACTATAAGCCAATTGTCAAATTAGAGCTATGAAATATAAATTATTTTCTAACTGTTTTCCGGTTAAAGGAGCGGCCAAAAGTATTGTTGTCGACATACAAAGAAATGACTATAAGAATATTCCGAATTCCCTTTACAATATTTTGGTTGAAAATCCGGTACTAGATTTTGATATGTTAAATTCTAAATATGGTGATGAAAATATTGTAGATGAATACAAATCCTTTCTTTTAGAAAACGAGATGATATTTGAGTGTCCTGAAAATGAGTTGGACAACTTTCCACCAATTAGCACATCTTTTTTTAAACCTTATGTTTTGACTAATGCAATTATAGAAATATCTAAATTAATCGAACATAAGATTAAAGAAATTAAGGAAAGTTTTGATGAATTTGGAATTCAAGATTGTTTCCTTATGTTTTATGAGGATGATAAGGCCTTATTGTCTAAGATAATGGAAGAGTTTAGTGATAGTCGATTGATTTCGGTTCAGATACTTTATCCCTTTAGAAATAAAGTAAATTTTAAATCAATAAAAACAAAATATCAAAGAATTACCAAACTCATTTTTTTTAACTCACCATATGAAAAAACCCTTGAAGGTTTACCAAGTATAGTTCATACAAAGAGAAATATTTCTTCGTTTAAACATTGCGGTCAAATAAGAAATTATTTTGTCGCAAATATTGATTCCTTTCTTGAATCATTAAATCATAATTCATGTCTTCATAAAAAGATTTCCATTGATAGGTATGGCAATATTAAAAACTGTCCTGCAATGAGTGAATCTTATGGAAATATTCAAAATATTCCTTTGAACGAAGGATATATGAAAGAGGGGTTTAGAAAATATTGGAACTTAACAAAAGATGAGATAGAAGTCTGTAAAGATTGTGAATTTCGATATATCTGTACAGATTGCCGAGCATTTACCGAAAGGACTCATTTTAATAAGAATAACATTGACAAATCCAAACCATTAAAGTGTGGTTACGATCCTTATAAAAGCCAATGGGAAGATTGGAGTATCAATCCGCTAAAGAAAAAAGCAATTGAGTATTATGGTTTGAAGGAGATAGAAAGATAATATGCCCAATTTTTTTCCAAATTTCAAACAACCAGATTCTAAGGATTGTGGACCTACCTGTCTACGTATAGTAACTAAATATTATGGTAAATCGCTTTCGATTCAAAAGGTAAGACAGTTGACCGAAACTGTTCGCTCAGGAAGCAGCTTAATGGGGCTTAGCAATGCTGGCGAGGCTATAGGCTTTAAGACGATAGGGGTGAAAATATCTTTGGCGAAACTTTTCGAAACACCTTTACCCTGTATCCTACACTGGAACAAAAATCATTTTGTTGTACTGTATAGAATAAAAAATGGCACTTATTACATTTCAGATCCTGCTTATGGGCTTTTAAAATATAACAAACAAGATTTCCTTAAAAGTTGGATTGGAAATAATGCTTCTGAGTCTACCGAAGAAGGCATTGCTTTGTTATTGGAACCTACTGTAAAATTCTATGAGAATTCACAAGATGATAAGAATGAAAAAATCAACTTTTACTACCTAACCAAATACTTAGTTCGCTATAAGAGTTTTTTATGGCAGTTGGTAATTGGGCTTCTAGCCGGGAGCTTACTTCAACTGATCTTTCCTTTTTTGACACAAAGCATTGTGGATGTAGGAATCAAAAATCAAGACATCAACTTTGTTTACTTGATTTTGTTTGCACAACTTGCCCTTTTCGTAGGACGGACCTCTATTGAAGTCATACGAAGCTGGATCTTGTTGCACTTGAGCGTGCGTATCAACATTTCCCTTGTTTCCGATTTCTTTATCAAATTAATGAAACTGCCAATTGCCTTCTTCGACACCCGAATGACTGGGGATATCCTACAACGTATTAACGACCACAAACGTATCGAGCGCATATTGACCACTTCATCGCTCAATGTCCTATTTTCTATGGTAAACATGGTCATTTTTGGCGCTGTACTAGCCTATTACAATAGCTATGTCTTTTTGATATTCCTCGCGGGGAGCATACTCTATTTTCTGTGGATCATTATCTTTCTAAAAAAAAGGGCTGACCTCGACTATAAAAGGTTCTCACAAGTAAGTCAAGAGCAGAGTAAGGTCATCGAACTTATCAATGGTATGCAGACCATTAAGTTAAATAACGCAGAAAAAATGAAACGATGGGGCTGGGAATTTCTGCAAGCAAGACTCTTTAAAGTTTCAATGGAGGGACTTGCCCTTGAACAATACCAAAGTGTAGGATCTGGATTTATCAACGAACTCAAGAACATTTTGATTACTGTACTATCGGCAAAATTGGTCATTGACGGGGAGATAACATTGGGTATGATGTTAGCCATAGCTTATATCGTAGGACAGTTGAACTCACCAGTGAGTCAAATCATAGAATTCATCAGGGAACTCCAAGATGCCAAAATTTCTTTGGAAAGGTTGGCAGAAATACACAATAAAGAAGATGAAGAAGCTGATTTGGAAAATAAGATTCATGAGATTTCCGATGATCTTGATTTCAATATCAATAATATCTCCTTTCGATATCCCGGAAGCGAAAAATCAGTTTTTAAAGGTCTCGACCTTCATATTCCGGCAAATAAAATCACGGCCATTGTAGGGGTCAGTGGAAGCGGTAAGACCACCTTGATGAAAATACTGATGAAATTCTATAATACCGATAAAGGTCAAATTAAATTAGGGCCATACAACCTAAAGAACGTTTCCCAACATACTTGGAGGGAAAAGTGTGGAGTAGTCATGCAAGAAGACTATATTTTTAATGATACTATTGCCAATAACATTGCCGTTGGGGCAAGTCATGTAGATAAAGAACGGCTGGGCTATGCAGTGGATGTTGCCAATATTAAAGGTTTTATTGAAGAACTACCTTTGTCCTACAACACAAAGATAGGAATGGAAGGAGTTGGTTTGAGTACCGGTCAAAAACAAAGACTGCTTATAGCTAGGGCAGTATATAAAAATCCTGATTATTTGTTTTTCGACGAGGCAACCTCTGCATTGGATGCCAATAATGAAAAGGTGATTATGGAAAAGTTGGAACAATTTTTTTTTAATAAGACTGTGGTGGTAATCGCCCATCGGTTAAGCACCGTTAAGAATGCTCATCAAATTGTAGTATTGGACAAAGGAAAAATAACTGAATTAGGAAACCATAAAGAGCTAATAAGCAAAAAGGGAGATTATTTTAACCTGGTAAAAAACCAATTGGAACTCGGAAAATAAATATGCCAGAAAAATTAAAGGAAATAGAATTAAGGAGCGAAGAAGTACAAGAAATTCTATCCAAGACCCCTAATTGGATGATTCGTTGGGGCAGTGTCCTTTTCCTTTCCCTAATTCTATTATTATTGATTTTAAGCTTTGTAATAAAGTATCCTGACATCATCGAAACAGAGACAATCATTACCACTCAGGTACCACCACAAAAAGAATTTGCAAGAGTAACGGGAAAACTGGATTCCATTTATGTCCATGAGTCACAAGTAATAAAAAAGAGCACCGTTTTGGCGGTATTGGAAAATCCTGCCATCACCGAAGATGTCTATTACCTCAAGTCCATTCTGGATACTTTGAAATTCGAAGGAAGGACAATTGAGTTTCCCATCAATGAGATACCAATATTACTTTTGGGCGATGTCGAGACTGCCTATGCCAATTTTGAAAATAGCTATACAGAATACGAGCTCAACAAAGCACTGAACCCTTACCTTAATGAAGTAGAGGCCAATGAGGTATCCCTGGACGAGCTCAAGAGACGCCTGCGTAATATACAATCGCAATATGCCCTTAACAGTTCAGAACTTCAGTTGAAACAAAAAGATCTCGACAGAAACAAAATTTTACTGGACAAAGGGGTCATCTCACAATTGGACTATGAGACCAAACAACTGGAACTACTGAATGTAGAACGAGGGCTTAAAAATCTAGGAGCATCCATCTCCCAAGTTAGGGAGGCCATTGCCAATGCCAGCAAAAATGTGAAAGGGACGAGGATTACAAGTACAATAGAAGAGGCCAAATTGATTCGGAACACCTTGCAATCCTACAACCAGCTCAAAAAAGCCATCAAGGATTGGGAAAACCTATACGTGCTCAAATCAGAAATAGATGGCAAAGTCTCCTTCTTGAATTATTGGAGCAATAACCAAACAGTTAACCAAGGGGATTTGGTCTTTACCATCATCCCAGATAATCAGACTAATTATGTGGCCAAATTAAGGGCGGTTGCCCAAAATTCTGGTAAAATTAAAACAGGCCAAAAAGTAAACATTAAATTGGAAAATTATCCTGAAACTGAGTTTGGGATGCTTCGTGGGGAAATCTCCAATATATCATTGACCCCGGATAGCGAAGGAAAATACTATATCGATGTTTCTTTACCTCAAAAACTGATTACCAGTTATAATAAGGAAATAGTCTTTAGGCAAGAGATGAGTGGATCTGCCGAAATTATAACAGAAGACTTGAGACTTCTTGAACGATTTTTTTATCAATTTAAATCGTTATTTGATAATTAGGCCTGGTCCATTTTTTTCAAAAATGGAAATGGTGGTCATCCATTGAAAAGGGACTTGGCCTCTAAATATATTTTTTCAAAATTTAATTGAAGTTCATCAGCTGAGAACTGATTTGTTCGTTTTGGAAGCTCCCTGAAAATTTCTTGCAACTTAAATTGTACTTTCTTGTCCTTACCGTCAGCAAAAGTGATAAACTCACCTGCTCTTAACCTAAAGAAACTATCGGCCCTACGTTTGGAAACCTCCTTTTCACCTTTGGTTATGCGGCTCTCAAAACTTAATCCACTGCTTTTACTAATGCTCTTCGTTGGTTGTTTAATAAGTTCAAAAAATCGCTCGTAATATCTCGCCGTATCAGGATCATTGACCTTTCCGAAAAACTGATAGGATAAATTGCTCAGAATAGCTTTACTGGCTTTATCACCATACATCATATCATTCTGAATCTTATCCTGCATCACATAGACCGTAGCAATATCATAACTGCGCAAGGTTGCTGGAATTCGATGCATATTAAGCAAACGAATGGTCGGTGCTTCTTCCATCATCAAAAATGAGGGTCTTGCATTTCGCACACTCATTTGCTTGGTAATGGTATGCACAATGGTTGCAATTATAGGCGAGTAAGCTGATTCGTATTTGGGATTGTTTACTACGGAAATAACCCCAAGCTTTTCTTGACTATTGATATCGAGTGGTATTTCATCGGCAGATAGAACCATAAAAATGCGCTGTGTACTTATCTTTTTAAACGCATTGGCCAAGGTACTTTTCACTCCTGCAGTCTGCCTGTCAGACTCTTTACCACTGATAAAAGCATCTGCCATTGCTCTGGCTGTTATGTTGCTTTCCAGAAAAGCAATAAGGCTTTCGGTATCCAAAAGTTGGTAGATGGCAATTAAATGAGGTATTGTACAGAACTTGGGATAGGATGTTTTCAGTTTCCAAATCAATCCACTTATCAATCCTTCTGCTGCATCGGTAAAAAATTTTGTTGTTCCTGAACTGCCAGATTCCTTTTGTTCCAATAAATTTTCAATCAATACCCTAGAAATTTCATTCACACTTTCTTCGTTTTCCATATAACAAGGGGCAATGGGGTTTACTTTATGGAAAATTGTATCAAATGAAACAATATAGAATGGAATTTCAACAGCTTTGAATAATGGATAGGCAATCTCCGTGAGTTCAAAATGTTTGTAATCGTGAAGTACCCCACAAAAGGAATACTGGCTGAAATGCCTCAAAAAATTATGGACCACACTTTCGGTTTTCCCGCTCCCTGCAGAGCCAATTACAGACGCTCCTCGTTTGACATTATCAATTTGAAACCTGCCTGATTTGACCTTGAACTGAACCCGATATTTCTTGTCTGTCATACTACCTGAAGCACTTAAAAACACATAAAGAACTGTACATAAAAACAATGTAGGAACTAGGATATAAAGAATGATATGTGAAAGTGTCCAACTCATATTCCGATGGAACTTGATTTGATGGCAATGTCCACTCCCCTTTTAAGTCGATTGAGGGCTTTAATTGCCAATTGAACCTTATTCTTCGGGATGTTCACTATTGGCACTCCTGACTTTCCCAGAATTTTGAATGCAGCTGCTTTCTCATTGGTAGGCAATCCCATCAATAGAGAAAAGTAAAGTTTAGGATTCTTGATAAAATCCTTTTTGGCCTGATAAGTTTCTGCATAGTTTCTTCTGTACCCAAATTGCTTGTCAAATGTTTTTTCAGCTCTTTCAAAAAATGCATTCCTATCAAATCCCCGTTTTACTTTTTTGCCATTCATGACCACTTCTGAAGCTTTGTATTTACTTCCCGGTGACAGACTCACGGAGTTCGAAGCATCTTTTCGACTAACGATGATATGGATATGGCTTTGATTACCCTCTTTTTTCATCCCCTGTACTATACGTTTTCCGTTCTGTTGATGTGGCGCTTCTTTTTCCAACTCACTGATTCTCTGATTTAGTTTGGAAATATTTCCCTGTTGTTTGCCATCCTCAATTCTACGGATGTCTTGCTTCAATTGAAGTATTTTGGAGGCATAGGGTTGGTTTTCCTTGACCTGAAAATCCGTTCCTTTAAAGGTGCGTTGGTGCTCAATTTTGGCATAGTATTTTATGTCATCCATGGATATGGGCTTGCCATTGATCTCCCGATTGAATGAGGTCACATAATTTTTCATCAGTTCACGGGTATAGGCTTTTAAGTCACTGCTACTATTTTGTAATTGCTTTAACTCGTACTTGCTAGGACTTACGGTAATGGAATAAAACTTAGGTTCTATCTTTTTCAATTTTGCAGTGTTCCCATCAATCTCTTTTACGACCTCTTTGGCACTTATTTCATCTTCATATTGATTAAAAAAATGTTCTATGTCCTGTTGGCCCAAATCTTGATTTTCTTTCTCTAGATAGTCCACATAATCGGCAACACTTTGCGAATAGGAACCTCCGAGCTTTTGGGGTGTGATGGTTATATACATTTTGACTTATAGCTGATTTTCACTGTTTTTCTTTTCCTGAAATAGTACTTTCTTTTCGACCAGTGGCGGTTTGTTTTTTGGTTCAACTTCTTCAAAAAGGGATTGCATCATGGCAACTGTTGGCTTTGTCTGGCTTTTCTCCATATCCCTTAAAATGGCAATGACCGCACTTACTCGTTTCTTAATCAAATTTTCAAGCGTATGTACGGTCGGGCCAATGGACTCTTTTGGGGAAAGGTTATTACTTTCAAAAAAGTCGAGCATCATAAGCAAGGTTATCGAATTGGACACTCCCATTTTCTTGCTGAACACCCGAAACTTTTTGGCTATCGAGCTTTTGAAACTGATGGTTGTAAATTGTTCTTTTTCGTATCCGTTGTCCATTTTTACTTTAAAAATTCATTGGTTTTATTGCGCTGAATGCCTTTTTACTCTAAAAAACCAATACTCCAAATTTGATTTTGATTTAGTAATTTTTTAATAAGCTGTTATTCAGTGATTTAAAAATAAGAGGCCTTCTGAAACATTGCGCAGCATGTTACCCTCTTGCTTTTCCTTTTCGTTCGCCAAAAGCGAACAAAAATCCAAACAACCTGAGCAAAAAAGTCAGTTGCTTTTACTTGTAATTTTTGATGGATGTGATCATCAGGAAAGTCAAATCAATATGAGATAACCACACATAAAAATTGTCGGGTTCCGACACTCTAAATTTAAGTTATTTAGCGAAACCCGACTATAGGTAATTTAAGCCAATTACCTTCAAATGATATGATTATCAGCAAAACTATAGTAGTTTCCGTCTGGCGTTATGATTAAATGGTCCAGAACCTTGATGTCAAATAACTCGGCTGCATTCTTTATTTTTTTGGTGAGTTCAATATCGGCATTACTCGCTCGTAATTTCCCAGAGGGATGGTTATGCGCCAAAATGATACCTACGGACAAAGATTTCAGTGCCGTTGCAAACAATATCCTGATATCCACCAAGGTTCCTGTTATTCCTCCCCGTGATAGTTCATATACGCCCTTGACTTTATTGGAATTATTCAAAAACAATACTTTGAAACTTTCATACAGTGTTATGGTGTCTGAATCCCAATTTTCAAAAAGCAATTCTGCGGCATCCGATGAACTCTTAATACTTGGTGCATTTTCAATATTGTTTTGCTCTTTGTAGCTGATACTTATTTCGTTAACTTTACTTTTCATTGTTTTTCTGTTAAGGATTGATAATGAAAAAGAGGGTGAGGCTTTCGACGGTATCACCCTCTTAATTTTTCTTATTACTTATTGCCTAAAAGCAAGATTTCGTTTGCTTCCACTTCGGTTACATAGCGTTGGTTGCCATCGTCCGTGGTAAAGGTTCTCGTCTTAAGTTTTCCGACAATTCCAACCTCTTTTCCTTTGGTGACATATTTTTCTATGATTTCGGCTACTTTGCCCCAAGCTACTACTGTATGCCAATTCGTATCGGTCTGCTTTTCTTCTTTGCTGTTCTTATAATATTCATTTGTGGCTAATGAAAAGCGGGCTACTTTCTTTCCGCTTTCAAGGTTTGTAACGGTTGGCGCAATACCAACATTCCCGATCAGTTGTACGTGATTTTTAATTGTACTCATAATTATAGATTTAAAGGATTAAAAAATTCCAGCCTGCCGGCTGGCAGGGATTTACTTATTATATCCTGAGTGTTTTCCTTTTTGATTCTTTTAGTTTCACTCCCTTTTTGGATATTTTGAAATGATTTCATGGTTTGATATTTTGATTTACTTCCCATAGCGCCTTCGTTGTTACCTTTTTTGATGCCACACATTTTCAATATTCAGAATTGAGCAAAGACTTATAAAAAAGGAGTTTGCGACTGGCTTTATGCAGTCTGGTCAACTTCTGAATGTTGGTGTTTTGCTGTCTAAAAAAGCGTGATGGCGAGGGTTCGGTAGGTGAATCAAAAAACTATGGGAAGCTTAAAATGGAAGGGAGTGGAGCTAAATAATTAATCCACATATTTCTTTTTTATAACTTGAGGGTAAATAATTGAATGAATTTGAAAACTGAATCAATAGACTGGAACAAACCGACGATTCTTTATGTTCTGATAGTCAATTCTTTTGTGAAATTTGGAATTACCTCAAACTGGGATAAACGTATGAAGATGTACGATAAAGAATTGAAATCATCTGTATATACCGTAATCAAAAAGATAGATTTTAATACTCGATGGCAAGCTGAACTAATCGAACAAATTGTTAAATGGAGATTAAGAAAATGGGCAGTAAATGGAAGACATGAATGGGTAAAACTTCCAATTCAACCTGTACTTGATTGCATTAACCAAAGTCTTAAAGAAATAAACCCAGAATTCGAAAAACATAAATACATACACACCAACGGTAAGGAAAGATGGGATTTCTACAAACAAATTGCACAATATTATTTTGACGAAAATTAAATAATTAGAAATATTTTTTGCCGTTTATAAGTGCAAATTATCATATATTTAGTATGATTTGAAATTCATTTTAGGCTAATCTAATTCAATAAAAAAGGTAGTTATTTAGTTACCCATTAAGACTTGATATTTACAAAGCTCTGAAAACATTAGAACTTACATGACAGGTTTGAATCCTGCCGAGGTCACTTAGATTTATCAATTAAATTCAAAGAGTCTGTAAATCAATGATTTATGGACTTTTTCATTTTAACAAATATCGTTTGATATCATATGAAATCACCCTATCTGGTGAGTAATTCGGTGCGTACTTTTGGTATTCGTAAAAACACCGATGATTGTATGTTAAAAAATTGAGGCTCAGTTTTTTAAGCAAAAAGTTAGTTGAAATTAAATAACTAAAAGCTTAAGCAAATGAACGATTCCTTCTCCATTTTGTTCTACATCAGGAAAAATAAACCTGATAGAAATGGCAAATGTACCATCTATCTTCGCATTACCGTAAATGGAAAACGGGCGGAGACCAGTGTCCATCGCAAAGTCAAAGTTGAGGATTGGAACACTGGTTCGGGACGTGCCAAGAATTCCAAGGTATCCAACCGTGAACTGAACAGGTTCTTAGAGGATGTTCGTGCTCGGCTTTATCAGATACAGGGAAAGTGCGTGGCGGATGGAAGGCATTATAGCCCTGAAATGATAAAGAACGTGTTTCAAGGGAAAAGCACACGACATAAAACGCTTCTCTTAATTTATGGTAACCACAACAAAGAGATTTCCGAACTGGTCGGTAGGGAGTTCTCATCTGGGGCGTATCAACGACATCTGAGGACCGCAAGACACTTAAAAGCTTTTATTTATAAGGAATACGGTTATGAAGATATGAACGTAAAGGAAATCGATTTGAAATTCATTAACCGCTTTGAGCATTACCTTAAAACCAACCTAACACCATGTGGTCAGAACACTATCACCAAATATGTCACCAACCTAAAAAAGATAATGCGTATCAGTTATGCCAATGACTGGATAAGCAAGGATCCCTTTTACCATTGGAAGGCAAAATGGAAGAAAGTGGAAAGGGATATCCTGAACGAACGGGAACTCAAAATCTTGATGGAAACCGAAATGCCCAACCAAAGATTGGAACAGGTCAGGGATGTTTTTGTTTTCTGCTGTTTCACTGGCTTGTCATATATCGATGTGGAAAAACTATCGGACTACCATTTCGTTCTAAACATGAACGGTGAAAAATGGATAAAAATCAACCGCTCAAAAACGGATACCAAGAGTAGTGTTCCCCTTCTTCCAGTAGCCTCGAGAATACTAAAAAAATACGGTTCGGATATAGAAATCAGGGACGGCAAACTTCTTCCTGTAATCAGTAACCAAAAGCTGAATATTTATCTAAAGGAGATAGCGGTAATCTGCAATATGGAAAAGAAGTTGACCTTCCATTTATCAAGACACACTTTTGCGACAACTGTTACTTTAGCGAATGGCGTTCCCATTGAATCGGTAAGTAAAATGTTAGGACACTCTTCCTTAAAGACCACCCAAATTTACGCCAAGGTCATTGATAAGAAACTAAGTGAAGACATGAAGCGTGTTGCTGGTAAGTATTGATGGGCATTTTAAATGGAAAATCCCCAAATCTTACCCTTATACTTCGCGCACGGATCCTGTTCGATTTTTGTAGTGTTCCGATAGATAAGCGTACCTGCCTGCCGGCAGGCAGGAAGCAAAAATCGAATAGGGCGCACCTGCTAAATGCTGCTATCAACAATCATTCACTTGAAATGCTTTTACTTGCCTTTCTCTTATACCTTGCAAGTTCACTTCTGGAAATCTCAAGTTTTAGGTAAGGCTTGCCAAGACTGCTCTTCACCAAACGTGCTTTACCCAAGACATAATGAAAATCCTGGGACAGTCCTTTCATTTCATCTTGTAGACGTTCATACCGAATTTTGGGTACCTTAATATCAATTTCCCTTTGAGGTGGTTTTGGTTTCTCCATAAACCCTTTTTCCCTTCTCACTGGTTCTTGCTGTTTGAGATTTTCGCCGAAAAGCGAAAGCAACATGATATTGCTGGGCTTTGTCTGGGTGACTTCAATATCCCGAAGAATTGCAATATTGGCCTCGGTGCGTTTTCGGTTCTTTCGGATTTCCTCCAAGATACTATCCACAAAACGGTCATTGGGCTTAAAGCCGTGCCACTCAAAAAAATCAATCATTTTCTCCAAAGCTTCGGATTGCGAACCTGCTATCTTTTTAGCGAACGAGCGGAACCGTTTTACCACGGATGCCCTTAGGTTCAAAGCCAGGTATTTGTACTCATATTTCCCTTTTACAACCATTTTTCAACAAACTTTTTCTGTGTTTATGGGGTATTCAGGATGTTTTTCAACAAACTTTGGATTTGAGTCCAATTAAAAAACCCCTAATAACTACCTTAAAATCAATTATTTGCAAAGCAAATCGTCAACGCAACGTCGCTTTAGCGCGTTACCCTCTTGCTATTCCTTTTCCCCACGAGTGGGGACTTCGGAATACCATTACTTTTAAGGTAATGGCCTTTACTACATTTCGCTGAGATTTCCTAGGTTTTAAGAAGCGCTAAATGGAAAAATCAAGGATATTTTAGTGAAAGGTTTGAATTAATACAGGATGCATAAGGATTAATTGGGTCAATAGCTTAAGACCAGAAGTATCACAAGACGTAATCATTTGTGTATCCCACTTGAGTTTCTAATAACGTTCGTTTTAAAGGAATACCAGGCGTTTTTGTTAACATCCTCGCAAGGTATCGTGATTTGGTTGGCATAAACTATTTCAATTCAAGAAATAGACCACTGGCTACTTATAAATTCCTGGAAAATTAAAAAAGATAAATCCTCATGGTGCTTCTTATAGGTAGTTATATCAATCTCGTATAGCACTAAGTTCAGCTTCTAATAAAGTTTTAGCATCCTGCTCCGTTGAAGATAAACTACCATTTAACAGATTATTATCCTCATAGGAATCATCCATAAGATTATATAGTTGCTCATCTCCACCTGAATCAATAATAAACTTATATACACCGTTACTGATTGTCCATTGATCAGTTATCCCATTGTTCATCTCTGAATATTGAAATTCCCTAGTTGACATATCATTACTCAATAGACTTTTGAAACTTTCACTATCGTGAATCTCGGACGTAGTGGTTCCTGAAATTTCGGCTATGGTTGCGAATAAATCCGTACTCGTAATAAGATTATCATCTGTTCCCATACGGGAAACAGAACTTCCCGAAATGAACATGGGTACGTTTATGCCCCCCTGATATAGGGTATTTTTCACCTTATTACTTGAATAAGGGCTTTGGGCTACTTGATTTGGAGTGCCATTATCCCCTATAAAAATTATGACCAAATTTTCTTTCTCCTCTACAGGGATGGCATCCAATAACCTTCCAATTTGAAAATCCATAGCTTCAATAGCGGCCATATAATAGGGCAATGGGTCTAAACTATCTGAATATTCCGGTAAATTTCCTTGACTGTGCATATTACTCGGCGGAATGTGAAACGGTGTATGGGGCGCATTATAAGCCAGCCATAAAAACCAAGGTTTTGATTGCCCATTTAACCAATCAATGGACAAATCAGTAAAAACCTCCGTAGTATATTCGGTCTGTAAACTACTACTACCATCTTCGGTGAGTTGCCATTGGTAGTAATCATCAACAGCACCGCGAATTAAACCAGCGTAATAATCGATGCCAAAATCCTCTGGATTTACACTAGATTCGTTCCCGGCTAAATGCCATTTACCGATAACCGCAGAGGCATAAGTATCATTAGTGTTATCGCTTATATACTGTTGCAAGGAAACTTCTGATTGTGCCAAAACATCACCTGCTCCTTTAACATTCGTTCGGTATCCATATTTTCCCGTGATTATAGATGCCCTTGTCGGGGTACAGGTCGGGTTGGTCCAAAAATTGTCAAATGATATTCCATTGGTTCTTATGGCATCAATATTTGGGGTATTGGGCTTAATGCTCCCTTCTGTAAAACCATTAATTGCATCCTTTCCCAAGTCATCAGCTATAATGAACAAAATATTGGGAGATGATGAAGTTGAATTTGGTGTATCAATAGTTTCTTCATCAGTATCAGCAATCTCATCCGTATCCGTTATGACATCTACCGCGTCATTTGAACAGGAAAAAATAACTAGGCTCAAAAGAATGCTGGATAAAACTATAATTGATTTCTTAATTATCATATCAATCTTATTGAGGTGTGCCTTTAAAACATCCAATATTGTATGGGAAATCGTAAGTCCAATGATAATGGTACATTTCGATCATCTCTCCATCCCACATAACAGGATGTTTGTGACCATGGCACTCGTCTAAATCTGCCGAAGTCAAAATTTCGCCATTTTCACCTTGCGGACCATATATTCCAAAACCATCTAACATATATCCCATAAGTGCTCCGTGACCAGATTCGTGTTCGTGAATGTGATCTTGAAGGTCTTGTGAAGGAAAGTGATAATGGTATCTTTCCGTACCATCCGTATGGCCACCGAACCTATCCAACATTTCGTGGGCAGCTGCATCGGTACCTAAAGTTGAAGCGCCGTGGTAAATCGCTGCACCGGTCAAAGAAAACCCTGCAGGGCCAAAAAAAACACAATTTGCTTCTTGGGCCATTTCAGGTATTGCCGGTAAGGTATAATTTACAACTTGTTCAGAGATGATATTCGGGTTTCTGTCGTACTCAAAAGCGTCAGTACCTTGTTCTATTGGAAATATACCGGTAGGGTGGTCCGGCAAATTATTTCCTGTAATAATTCGATTGCCATTACCATCTAAACTAATGTCAAAAACATGGTTCCAGGTGATGTTTCCCTCGACCTGCGGCTTCAATTCATAATTCCAAGTGCCATCAGGGTTGGTCCAATCGCTTGCATTATCGGCACCGGCACCGTCGGAAGGAAGTCCGCAAAGCCATAGTGATAAAAAATCTGGAGATTGAACACCATCTGTTCGAATCATAATTTTAGTTTCCCCGATACCACCAAAAGGTAAACTTGTCAAATCAACGGTTCCGGATGAATCTGTTGTATTATCCGTTTCGGGTGTGGTATCATCACTATCATCGGTTTGCTCTACCTGTTCAATTTCTGCCGTTGTCTCTTCGCTCTTACTACAGCTAAGAACTGTTAGAAAAATTATTAAAAAGAGCGTGTAGGTTTTCCTTAGTAGGTTATTAGATTTGGTTTTCATAATTACATTGTTTGATAAGTCAGACTACCTAAAAACCAAATGGTTTAATCTATGGTAAATTAATATTCGATAGATAAGTGAAATTGAGCCTTTTTTTTCAGTGGATTATTTGTAAGGTTATTCCTGAATAAACAGAAACGCGTGTTTACTATCTTTATTTCAATTCAGCTTTAAAATAAGGAGCTTCACTATTAAGTAAAACTTGATTTTTATTAGGTGGATGTACCCTATTAGGCGGTAGGATTTTAGTTTTGTCACTGGCAACTTAAGATAAGAATCCACAATCTTAAACATTATGATTTTTTCTAATTATTTGTTCCCTTAAAATGGCCAAATATATAGAACGGGTAATAAAAAGTGCCGATGTACTAGAAATCGTTCTTTTTGTGATACTCCAAAATAAATGCGTTTCTTTTATTGATTATGTATAATTAAGATTTAGTCTTTGATATTAAATAATTTCCAAAAGTCTCCTGGCATAAGCTTCAATAGTGGTTTTGGTGATTGTATCATAATCAATTCTACTTCTAGTATAAAAATCGATAAAGGAAAATCTTTTGTTTTCTTCCGAGCTTGGTTCTGCAATTACAAAACCTTGTTCATTGTAAACCAATATGTAAACCCCAAGGCTGTTTTTAAAAACAAGTTCGCCAAACCTATCACTTAATTCTTCCATAAGTCCAAAAGTAGCCGGGAAGCACCCTTCGCATAGAACAACGGACAGAATAGGATGTCCGTCCTTTAACGCCAATTTGATTTTCCTTTCTGGATTCACTGGTCTTCCGCCTACTCCCTCTACCTCAAATTTAGCGACATATGATGTATCGATTTCATCTGGCATAGCCGTTTGGGAAAACGTCAGGAATGTTGTGCAAAAGCATAAAAGAAGCATGCAATTTTTCATTGAAATTTCTTTAGGATATGAATTTGTTATTTGGATTAAATGTTTTTACGAAGCCTTTAATATAAAGAAAGGCCCTTATGAATTGAAGAGCCGTTCTTTGGAAAAGCATCAATCTTATTTCTTTATAAGCTCCCAAACGAAAGTAAATGGGAAAAGGTGTCATGAGTTCTTTGTCAATGCAAAATGGGTGTTCAAATTAATTCACGGTAACTGCACCGCCACAGGAAGAATTGGCCGAATAAGCCAAAGGACCCGCATTGCCACCTCGGGTACCTGAATTGCCATCAAAGGCATAATAATAGGAGCTGCTACAACTGAAAGAACCTGAACTACCTGCATTGATGCGAGTGCCATTCATTGAGCCTTCCTCATAAAGATAGATGTCACGACCTGTTGCGTTTTTAACAGTCACGTTGTTCGCAGCTAAGGCGGCATTGGCCCTTCTATTGTTCTCCTGTATACGCCTCCACTCAGGAGTATCCATCAAATCTTCGTTATACTTTTTCATCGCTGCGAACATGAGCTCTCTTCGTTCTTCCACCAGTTGGACTCTCTGCGTATTTAAAGGGTCTTGTTGCCATTTAGGCTCTGCTGACTTTTGTTGGGCCACCGCGTTGATAAGATACCGTTGTACAAGGCCCGCTGCATCCATGGCCATAAGTTTTTGCATGCTATTGTAACGGGCCTTCATTTCAGGGTCTTTGTTTGCTATTTTTTTTACCATGGCTTGCTCCATTCGCTCTTTAAGGGACAACTTTTTCTTTTTACCACTCTCTTTTTTATCCCCCTCTTTGAAGTCCTCCCCAAAATTTTCGTGAACATATAAACGATAAGGAACATAAGTCTCTGTATCGTCTTCTTTAAATGAAGTGCTTAAATCAAAAATAACTCCGTCAACAATACACACCCTGTTTGTGGATCCTGGTCTAATTTCCCTTGGAACAAAACCAACTTGTTTTTTTAACTTATCATTTCCCTCATAGGATAATCTAGCATAGGTTACGGGAAAGGCCATGTTATCCGGAATAAAATTATAGTCATCACCATAAATTTTCATTTCAAAATATTTGTGTTCAGGAAAGTTGGGTTCTTGATGAATCTCAAGCAATTCGTGCTCTCCCTTTAAATCATGGTATTCATAATTTCCGTTGTTGTTTTTTTTGACATCAAAGGCTATGTACTTTCCAGTTCGTAATGTTTTAAGTTGTTCGGTTTGATTGACAACCTCCTGTGAATGGGATTCAATATTGACCGCTAGCAGGGTCAAGCAGGAGAATAATGTTGTTTTGAATGTTTTACTTTTCATAAGATCTAAAGTTTTAAATATGGAGTATAACAAGTCCCCTTAACCTTTTAGGTAATGGGAACTTGTTTAATTCTTGTTATTGAAATTGTATATATCGAATCACGTTATTACCACTATCCCCTATATAAAGATTTCCCGAAGCATCAAGTTCAATACCCGAAGGGGCATCGAAACGGGCGACACTCAAATTCCCGTTAGTGGAACCAGATTGATTGGATGAGTTAAGTGTGGTAACGTCTGCGTTTGGTGTTATTTTACGAATAGTGTTGTTACCTGTATCGGCAACATAAAGGTTGTTATTCGAATCGATTACAAGTGCTCTGGGGTCATTAAAACGTGCGGTGAGTCCATTGTCATCAACAAACCCAGAAGCCCCACTGTTGTCACCTGCATATGTGGACATAGTAATAGCTGTCATACCGGCACCGAATGTTGAAAATTCAATTAATCTAATAGCATTGTTGCCACTATCTGCAACGTACAAAGAGCCATCGGAAGGAGAGACTACGATGTCAACTGGTCGATTGAACAATCCGTTTCCGCTACCACTCATACCGGTTGTTCCCACTATGGTTGATATTACTCCACTCGGACTTACTTGACGAATACTATGGTTATTTACATCGGCAACAAGAAGATTGCCCGATGCGTTAAAATCCATACCGGCTGGCCCATTAAATGTTCCCGAACTTCCATTGGTAAAACCAGGTGAGTTGATAGTTCCGGCAAAAGTAGTGAGTACCTCCGTTGTTGGGTCCCATCTATAAATAACATGGCTACCACCATCGGAAATGTATAATCTATCATTGGAGTCCACAGCGAGTCCCTGGGGAATGAATTGTCTTACTTGGTTTGGTAAGTTCAAGCTTAAAGTAGTTACTTGATTATTAACATCAATCTTTCTTACATTACTATATCCAGAATTAATTATATAAATATTCCCTTGCGAGTCTCTTTCGATACTTGATGGATTGCCAAATGCAGAATCGTTTAAGGCATCGCCATCAATATTTCCAGCAATACCATTTACGTTGCCTGCAAATCTTGATACAGTTCCCCCACTTTCTGTAACATCGGTAACATCAATGGTAATGGTTGCCCCGATGGTTTCCGTGCCGTCCGATACAAATAGGTCCAGTTGGTGCGACGTTTTTGTCTCAAAATCTAGGGTGCTTCCTGATCTTAAGCTGATTTCACCTGTGCTTGATACTTCAAAAAGTAAATCGTAATCAATATCCACTGAAAAGGTAAGAGGGTCGTTGTCTTGATCATTGGCTACAACTTGCCCAATTAGCACTGTTTCATCAATATCCTCGGCTACGGTGAATGTTTGGGAGTCAATTAATGGTCTATCATTCTCATCCGTTACATTAATAGTGATATTGGCTTGTGTAGATAGCTCCCCGTCACTGGCAATAACAGACACTATATACTGAGAAGTCGTCTCAAAATCCAGATTGCCCGCGGCATTATCTGCCGTTCTGATCTTGCCTACACCATTTAAATTTTCTAAGGCAAAGGCACTGACACTTCCATTTGGATCCCAACTATACGTTATGGTATCACCATCTGGGTCGGTTGCCCCTAGAATGCCTACTTCGGTATTCAAAGCTGCGTTTTCTCCTATAGTAAAGGTCTGTGCTGTAAAAACTGGAGCCTGATTTTCATTAACATCTACAACGGTAATGGTCACCGCGGCATTGGCAGTTGCTTCACCATCTGTAACATCAATTGATAAGGTGTGGCTTGTTTTGGTCTCAAAGTCCAAGGCTTTGCCCGATTGCAAACCGATATCGCCACTATCCGTAATCTCAAATAGGTTATCGCTATCGGTCTTGATGCTAAAGGTTAAAGCGTCATTGTCCGCATCCGTAGCGGCTACCTTGCCAATGACCGTGGCGTCATCTATGGCCTCAGAGGCATTGAAGCTTTGTGCTATTATCTCAGGGGCGTTATTGGTTGAGGATGGCATACCACCATCATCATCCTTTCCGCAGGAAAAGATTAAAATTGTAAAAGTAAGACACATAAAATACGTGCGTAAATGGAATCGCTGTTTCATGAAAATTCTGTTTTATATTGAATCTTTTGAACGCAAAATTCCCATACTAGTATGTAGAAGCGACCTTTTGTTTCTAAAATGCGAGTGCTTATTTCTAAAATGTAATTCTGTAGAAAAACCGAACCCCACAACAAGGTCGTGAAGGAAGTTCAATGGAGAGATCATTAGGTCTTTGAAATCTAAAAAATACCTTTTATGATGTACAGAAATTCCTCTTTCTTATCTCTGGCAATAGGAATGGACATTCCATTTTCCAGCACAATCGTGGCACCATCTTTTTTAGAAAACTCTTTGATATACTTCAAGTTGATGTAGTATGACCTGTGGGGCCTGTAAAAATATTTATGCTGTTCCAAGCGCTCGATAAAATGCCTTATGGGCTTCGCGATAACCGTCTTACTTTTGTCTTTTAGATACACTGTGGTGTACATGCCGTCCGCTATCAAGGCAATGACATCATCCGGGGAGACAAACATGAACCCGTTGGGCACATCCAAGACTATCTTGGTCGTTTTTAATTCCAAAAAAGTCTGTCGCAGATCTTCCAGTTTTTGTTCCAGACTATCCATTGACTTTGTTCGTGCCTTTTGCATGGCATTTTCCAACTCGACAATATCAATCGGTTTTAGCAGGTAATCCGTAGCGTTAAGCTTAAAAGCCTCTAGGGCATAGTCATTATAAGCTGTGGTAAAGATGATTTGAAAATTTATGGGTGTATTTTTAAAAAAATCCAAGATTTCCAATCCCGAATGTTCGGGCATTTCAATGTCCAAAAGGACAATGTTCGGCTGTTCTTCTTTGATTAGTTCGACCGCCCTTGGCAAATCTTTCGCCTCATAAAGGATAACTTCCTTTTCTTCCTTGAACAGTTTGTACAGCATACGTTTTAAGAGCTTTCTCGCGCTTAACTCATCATCGACTATTAGTATCTTCATATTTCTTGTTTTTTCGTTATAAACAAACTAAAACCCGATACAGGAAATATTGATTCCAACGATACTTTATAAGGGTATTCGTATTCTTACCTCCGTACCATTAACTTCATTATTGCCACCATTTAAATCGATAAACTTTAAACTGATTTTTTTGATTCTTTTGAAATTAATCAACTCTAACCTATGCACATTGGCATCTGTAGCAAACGGTTTATATCTCCTATTTCTATTGTACTTTTTTGAGGCTTCCATTCCAATGCCATTATCCTTAATCGATATGTCAAGGGCATTGTATACATTGTCGTGGCTAAATGAAATGCCCAGTTCTTTACGCCCTTTTTTGTGTAGCAATCCATGTTTAATGGCATTTTCAACATATGGCTGTATAAATAACGGAGGCAATATATTCTGATTGATGTCGAGTTTTTCATCTATATCTATGGTGTAGTGGAGTTCGTTGTCCATACGGCTCTTTTCCAAAAACAGGTAAAGTTTTAAGGCTTTGATTTCTTCGGCTATGGAAATTTCCAAGACCCTACTATGTTCCAAATACATTCGTATCAACCTTGAAAACTTCACCAAGTATGAGCTTGCCAATGTCTTGTCGTTTGAAAGAATATACTCCTGTATGGAATTTAAAGCATTGAAGATAAAATGGGGGTTCATCTGAGATCTTAAGGCTCTCAACTCGCTCAATTTAATCGCATTTTCACTTTGTTCAGTTACTAATTGTAATTTTAACCTACGCCTGTTCCAATACCAACCTCCAGTTATGATCAAGACAAAGGGAATGAGCAATGCATACCCTAAAATAAGACGCTGTCGCTGTAATTCTTTTACCTCGAGCAATCGTAAACGCTCATTTTGTTCCAGCAACTTAATTTCTTGCTCTTTCTCTTTGGTTTCGTACTGGGTCTGCAGTTTACTTATGCTTGCGTTAATTTTCGCCACATCTTGGGCATTACTTGCTATAATAGCCTGTTTAATGGCATAGTCGGTACTATCAGGTTGTTGGTTATAGGCGTATAATACGCTTAAAAAATAGTTCAATGCTTTCCTCCTGCTAAAATCTTCCTTTGCAGTGCTTTTTAACAATTTTTGCGTTATGATTTTGGCCTGCTTGTATTTCTGGTTGTCCTTTAAAATAGTGGCGTAATAAAACTGGGCATTATACCCATAATTTAAAGGAACTTTATCTTTGGGCGAACTGACAATGGTCTCTATCAATTGCAAGGCTTCTTTATGTCGTTTGCTTGTATTTAAAAAATCAGCTAAAATTACCGTACTATGGTAAATGCCATAATCATAGTTTGCAGCTTGAGCATATGAAAGCGCTTTGTACCCATGATAAACGGCAGAATCCAAGTTCTTTTTGGACCTTTCTTTACTGAGGTTGATATACGATTGGCCCACTTTTAAATGAGTGTCGGCCAATAAACGTTTTGCCCCATACCCATAGGCAAAGGACAGTGCTCTATTTCTAAAGTATTTTACCTTTTCATACTGACGGGTCAAATAATAAACATCGCCCATGTCCAAATTGGCCCTGGCCAATAACTCCTTATTCCTAATTAACTTGGCCAATTCCAATTCTTTGGAGGCATAATAAAAAGCACTATCACGTTCATTGGTGGTTAGAAAACATCTATACAATAGGTTTATATCTTTAGACTGGGATAAGGTGTCATTTAATGATTTATGGGCCGAATAAGATTTTTTTGCATAATGAACTGCAGAATCTTGCAATTTGTCCAGTTTAAGATAACGCAAGGATTTAACATAGTTCAGGAGTGCCTTTGACTCCCGTGTATTTACCTTTAGGGCTCTTTCCTCAATTTGATTGAACAACCCCAGTGCATTTTCGTGGGAATATCGAAGTTGGTTTTCAAAGTCATTTGTTAATTCGCTAATTAATTGAAGGTCCCCTACCTGTGAATAGGTAAGTTCAGTTATGAGAATTGTTAAGAATAGGAATATTCGATAGTTCACTTAAATATTTTTTGGGAGCTTTTCACTCAATTAACTTTCTTGTCCCACAACAAGTTGTTAGGATCCCTTTTAAAGGATAAAGTTATCTTTCAAGTTGAGAAGAACTTAATTTACTGGTACAGCCCCGAAGTATTCCACAAAAAAAGTAAAGAAATGGTAGATTGCAATGGTTTTTTTTAAAATGTCACTCGTTGTTTGTGAAATGTAATAGTGAAGTTATAAATATAGCTCAAAACCATAAATTCTCTGAGTTTGATTTTTTGTAGATTTAGTTCTATTGAAAGGCCGTTTAATAGGACAGTTTCAAAAGGGAGAAAAGCCATTTCTTTAAAAGTCCCATTCGAGGTCTCTTTTAGTAGTTTCGTTAATTCACCTTTTATGAGACACATTAATTACAATAAATCTACAATTTTTGGTTTTTGAATTACGCCATAAGGTTACTTGGCTTTATTAAATAATATATATCCGTAAAATCCAGACAGTGGATTCAATAAAATTTAAGTACTTTTAACATAAAATAGGTTCTTTTAAAATAAGATTAGAATCGGGTGAGTAATTCGGTGCCTGTTTTAAATATTGAAAACATAACTTTTTGAATATCAAATAGATAAAATATAAGTTATGACCCTGCCGAGGTCACTTAAAGCGCAAACCCTGTATGAAAATGCAGGGTTTTGTTATTTCATGGAGTATCAAAAACCACGAGATTTTTGTAATCGGAAAGAAATAGCAAAACCGCAATGCAATTGCGATGCACAATTGCATTTTCAGGAATGGGCTCAAAGGGTATGAAACAATCCTGCCGAGGTCACTGGGAGGAAACTCCAAACGAATAGAAAACCTTGCAAAACCTATGATTTGCAAGGTTTCGTTGTTTTTGGGCGGTAATACGGTTTGAATTGATTTGGTTTTAAACGTCAACAAATCGGTCAACAGATTTTTAATCGGTCAACAGTGTTGACGATTAGCCAAAAACACCAGCCATAGTTGATTTGACTTTCATCTTAATGTTCAACCTTAAAGATGACAACTATGAAAACGTCACTCACCTTCACTTTCCTATTTTGGGTAAACAAATCACGTATCATTGATGGAAAGGCAGAACTGTTCGAACGAGCGACAGTAGATGGCCGTCGGACCAACCTTGGTTTAAAAAGAAAAATTGAAATTAAACGATGGGACACTAAAGCTAAAAAGGCTAGTGGAACATTTACTGAATTGATAAAAATAAACAATCATATTGAGTCTGTGCGCGTTAGACTGTATGAGATCTATCAAGAATTGAAATATAAGAATCAGTTCATTACCGCTCAGCTCATCAAAGCCAGATACAATGGGAAAGATGATAACTCAAAAACCCTTCAAGAAATTCTTATCTACCACAAAATAAAAAATTGAAAAAACACTAGCTTCCAGAACCGTTAGAAATTTCGGTATCACTGAAAATTATATCAATCGCTTTTTACAAAAAAACTTAGAACCTCAGATATTCACTTGAGGCAGCTCAACTACAAATTCATTTCAAATTTTGAAACTTTTCTGATTGGTTATTATCCAAAAGGGTATCCCAAAGCTATGAGCCATAATACTGTCATGAAGCATCTTCAAAAGCTTCGGAAGATTGTGACCTTGGCTTATCATTTGGAATGGTTGGACAAAGACCCATTTATTAGATGGAAACCCACTTTTGAGACCAAGCAACGTGAGTTTTTAAATGCAAATGAGCTATCTAATCTAGAAACTTATGCTTTTCCGTTGGAACGACTGGATAGGGTTCATGATTTGTTCATTTTTAGCTGTTATACCCGAATTAGCTATGCAGACCTCATAAAGTTGACACCAAATCACATTGTTTTGGGAATAGATGGTAGCAGGTGGATATATACCAAAAGACAGAAAACAAAAACACCCGTTAAAATTCCCCTGTTGGATAAAGCAGAATCCATTATTCAAAAATATGTGGATGATCCAATTACCATTGTTTCTAAAACATTGCTTCCGGTGCTCACCAACGAAAGAATCAACAGCAGTTTATTCTAGAATCTTCAGGGATACACGATTCGCATGTGCCTTGGACAGGACAAAAAAGCACCAATGAATATTGGGATGCCTTAAAGAAGTTGTTTTTAATAGCTATAAAATACTAGCAGTGACATATTTAAAAAGATATAAAACTGCAAAAACAAGCATTAATAAATAGTACCCATACCATTTTTGGTAGCTTTTATAACATAAATAAATAGCCTCGTCACTTTCAGGCTAATCGGGCCTGAATTAAAATTAACTTTAATAAAAACTTACCGGAAAGGTTAAACTCTTGTGTGTTTTTATTAATAGCTACGACAGTCAATTTTTATTAATAGAAATTGATTGAAATTTAAAGGTAAAATATGGATGATTTCAAACGAAGAGAATTTATCAAGCTGAGTGCGATAGGTTTTGCGAGCATTGCTTTGCAACTTAATTCTATTTCTTCGTATGCGCAGTCGGCTAACGCACATTTTGGGAAATGGTATAAAGACACTAGTCTCAATTGGGATGCCTTTTTAGAGCGTCTTACACAACTAGCTAAAGCCCAACACAAACCGCATTGGGAACAGAAAAGGTATACTGAACAGGTAAAACAATTACTTCTTAACTGCAACTTCCCTGAATTTGAAAATGTCAAAAAAGAAATTGAATCTTTTAAAAATAAAACACCAAACTGGATCGAAGCTGCGCGCTTACATAAGGAAGTAGACTTTCAGGTATCTCTATTTCAATTTGAAAAGGGTGAATATATTTCACATCATGACCATCCGGATATGACTGGAGTGATAAATGTTGTTTCTGGAAACTTGTTGACAAAAAATTATTCAATAACCGAACAACTCTCAACAACAAGGGAAGTTATAAAGAATGGGCGAAAAGAAGTATTGCGAAAGTGCACCATCAGGGAAGTAGGAAATGAAGTTGTTAAAGGTGGAGATGTTAGTATTCTTACTGCAGATGAAGGAAATATTCATTCCATCATGCCAAATGAATTAACTCAATTGATCGATGTCTTTACACCAGCCTACAAGCCTGACACAAATGCCAATTGGTATAAGGTAAACGAAGATGAATTTTACATGGGACGTGAAAATATATTTGAAGCAGAATATACAATCAAAGACCTATCAGAAGTACATACCATAACACTAAGCGGGGAAGAATTAAATCGATATGTCGGTTCATATAAAATAAATGATAAAAACTTTCTAAAGATTTTCAGAAAAGATGAAGAAATCATTTTAGAACGAACCCGCAGCTTAGATGCATCTGGCAGAAAAATAAGTTTATTGCCATATGAACAAAACAAGTTTTGGGTAAGCGGCGAGGATACGCGTTGTATTTTCAATATGGATGGTAGAAAAGCTCCTAAAAGCATTACTCTATATACAATCCCAGGAGCGGGAGTTACTGCTAATAAGATAATGTAGCATTTATAAACAAAGAAATAGTATGAAAATCATTAAAATATTAATAGTAGGACTAATAATTTTAAACTCTTGCAATACTAAAAATCCATATCTCGGTCAAAAACCTCCAGGCTCAATTCCTGAAGCTTTCGCTCCCGGTTTAGTTACTACAGGAGGATGGGAACACGGCGGTACTTTTAGTCCAGATATGAAAGAGTTTTATTTTCTACGACAAGTTGGCGAAACTAATAAAAAACAAGAATTTGTTGTCTATAAAGATGATGACAATAAATGGAAAGAAACAGTCATATCTCCTCGTAAAGGGCAACCTTTTATTTCTCCTGACGGAAAGATAATGTTCTTAGGAAAAAGATATATGGAACGTAAGGAAAATGGAGACTGGTCTGAAATAAAAAAACTCGACACTCCTTTTGATAGTCTACCCATTATGTCTCTTTCTGCCTCTTCTAAAGGCACCTATTTTTTTGATGAATTCAAACGTGACTTCACTGGTGATATTCGGTATTCGCGACTTGTAAATGGAACGTATGAAGAACCGAGGTTACTCAATAAAAGTATTAATACGGGGAAAAGTTTTCATCCTTTTATTGCACCAGACGAATCTTACTTACTATTTGATAGTAAAAGAGAAGATGGATACGGAGATTCAGACATCTATATTAGTTTTCGCCTACAAAATGGTTCTTGGGGCAATCCTATTAATCTGGGTGATAAAATAAACACAAAGGCTTGGGAAGCTTCTGCAAGTGTAACACCTGACGGGAAATACCTTTTTTTCAATAGAAATATAGGGTCAGACAAGTATGAGAATGTAGATATATTTTGGGTAGATGCTCAGGTTATTGAAAATCTTAGGCCCAAACAATAACCAAAACTAATGTCACAAATTAAAATTTACGGCTTAAGAACAAATCTGAATGAAATTAAACTTCAATTATCTGATATAATACACAATTGTATTGTTGAAACATTACAGCTTCCTATTTCTAAGCGATTTCATAGATTCATTAATCTGGATAAAGATGATTTTCTTTATCCAAAAGGAAGGACAGATGCTTACATCATTATTGAAATTTTGATGATATCGGGTAGAACGTCCTCAACTAAAAAAAGATTAATTAAAATGCTAATTAAAAAGATTAATGAGCAGTTGCATATTTCATTAAATGATATTGAGATTACTATTATTGAAAGCGAAGCTTTCAATTGGGGCTTTAGAGGGCTGACAGGAGATGAAGTCAATTTAAATTATAAACTTAATATTTGATTCTTTATAATTTAAAGTAAAGAAGAAGGCTCCAAAACTATTGCGATAATTATTGAAATGAATAATTAATACGTCTAGCAAGTTCTATGTAATGAATAAAATTACCATCTATCGCTTAGGGTAAGATTTCACTTTTTTCGTTAATATACTTTTAAACTGAGACCCAATTGGTATCTTAATCTCACCTACAGTAATGTAATCGGGAGTCATCGAGTCAATTTTTTTAAAGTTGACAATAAAAGATTTTTGAACTTGTATAAAATCAGTAGTTAGGTTTTGCATTGCCTCACTAATACTTTGTCTTGCCATAATTTTTTTGTGAGGCGTCACGTAATAAATATAGTTACCGTCTTTTTCAAGGTAATTTATATCATCAACTTTAAGTTGATGTGTTTCAAGGCCACTTTTAACAAAAATTGTTTTACTGGACTCATTTGTATCAACTACATTATTTATACTAAAGGCGCTAGTCAATTTTGTAATTGTTTTAGAAAAACGTTCTAAACTAATCGGTTTTAAAAGGTAATCAAACGCATTAACATTATAACTCTCTACTGCGTGTTCAGAATATGCAGTGGTAAAAACAATAGCAGTTTCTTTAGGTATCATTTTAGATAAAGACAACCCGCTTAAATGAGGCATATTAATATCTAGAAAAATAACATCGACTTTATTGACATTAATAAATTCTAAAGCCTTAAGGCCATTTCTAAATGTCTTTACCAATTGAAATTCAGAAAAATGAGATACATATGAGCTTATTAACTCAATTGCCTTTGGTTCATCATCTACTATAATTGCCTTAATCATCTGTATTAATTGTTAATTCAACTTTGTATGTCCCATTACTTTTAATAGCTATCGAATGTTTATCTGGGTAAGCTAAATCTAATCGCTCTTGATTAGATTTTAATCCAAACCCTCCACTTTTAGTAGTAAAAGGCACTTTAGGTATGGAATTCTCAATATGGAATACAACTGTATCTTCTTTAGATATGTCGATATCTATAGTAATAAATGCATTTTCTTCAGGTTGTACACCGTGTTTAAATGCATTTTCCACATAGCATACGAAAATACCTGGTTCAATATATTGTGCATCAAAATTTCCTGAAGTTTTAATTTTGAAGTCAATTTCGTCATCTTCAAAACGTAGCAGGTGTAATTCAGCAAAATTCTTAAGAAACTTAATCTCTTCGGCAATAGCTACTTTTTCATTCTTAGTATCATATACTACATAGCGCAATAATGCTGATAACTTATCGATACTTTGTGCTAATCTTGGGTTATCTGTCTGGTTTACCATCGATAGCAAATTATTCATTGTATTGAATAAAAAATGAGGTTGCAATTGCTGTTTCAATAAATTTAATTCTGCTCGATTTTTAACCAGCTCTAACTCTTTCCTCTCTCTTTCGTGCTTGGTCCATTTTTTGGTAAACCCATAGCATACAACTACTGCTACATAAAAAATATTCAAAAATATAGCTCCATCAATCTCCCAATTCTCCTTGTTATCAGGAAAAAATATTACCGTTACTAATATGCCATAAAGTAATAATGTGATTGTAAAAAGTCCTATTGATTTTAGGACAAAACCTTTAACTGCCTGTGGCTTTTTAAGTTTATGAATCAGATACAATTCAGCATAAAAGAATAGTATAAACAAGAATTGTGTAATAGCAAGCACAATTAGTTTCTCTGCATTTCTAACTTGTATTTTATGCTTTTTTCCGTCAATAATTTCAATATCGACTACATCCATAGAACCATTTCCAAAGACAAAAAACCAAGTCATGAATCCCCAGAATAAAACATTCAGCAGTATTTCTATACGTTTAAATTTCACAAATCAAAGATACTGTTCTGCACCAATTATAATCTGCTAGTGTTATGAAACAGGGTTTTCTTGTTATGAATTGAGCAAAATTTACTACATCACATATTTTTTACATCTCATAACAAAACATACTCTCTTTATAACTTCATAGGATTTGCAAATGAACTTTCTACTTCATTTGTATCAAATTATAAACTCATAAAAATGAAAAAAATACTAGTATTTCTAAGTGTTGTATGTCTAAGTTTAACCGCATCTGCACAGGATAAGAAAGACACTCCAGATGTAAAAGTCCCTATTGAAACATTAAAAACTTACGTTGGCAAATATGAAATGGCACCAGGTGCAATTATAGATGTTACGACGGATGCTAATCGCATTTTTGTACAAATGACAGGGCAATCAAAATTTGAAATTTTTCCGTCGTCAATGACCGAGTTTTATTTAAAAGTAGTTGAAGCAAAAGTGATTTTTAGAGCCGACGACAAAGACAATATCATAGGCCTTACGCTACAGCAAAATGGGCAAGATAATCCAGGTAAGAAAATAGAGTAGATACAATGAAACGAACAGCTTTATTACTCTTGCCTTTATGTTTTAATCTATTAAGTTTTTTGCAAGAACAATAAATTATGAAAAAAAATCTCATTTTAATACTACTCGCTTTGGTATCATCAATGGGTATGAGAGCACAAAGCTATACGGAACAATTCGAAGCTTTTAAGCAATCAGTTGAAGCAAAAAATGGAACTGCTTTAAAGCCTTTTGTTAGTTCAGAAATTGAATTCCTTCCTTTTCTGCCAAAAGAGCGACTATCACCTGCACTTTTAGAGCGTGTTTTTCAAGATGTTTTTAAAGAAATTAATTCTGTATCCATAAAAGAATATACAGATAGTGAAATAGTCGTTTTTTATGATTTTATAGATGTTAAAACAAAAGATAGAGTATCGTCAATTATTTTAGATTCCGAAGGGAAAATAAAGGATATTAAAATTATAGGAGAACTTATTAAAGAAGCTCAAGAGCGCAAACTAGGCAAAGATGCCGAGCAACCCATCGCAGACGAATTCACTACTAAATATCCCGCAAAAAAAGTGTCATTCAAAACTTTAGATGACAGAACTGTTTTTGGAGAACTATATGATATTGAAAACAATAAACCAGTCATTTTATTACTTCATCAATTCGGTTATAATAAATATGAATACTCAGATATCGCCCCTAAGTTAAATGATATGGGATTTAATGCTTTAGCAATAGATTTAACTGGCGGTGGCACATTTGCGGCGCATAATAATGAAACCGTAGACAAAGGGTCACCAATAGACAATTCTCCAGAAAACAGACGTAAAATGATTGAGAGGATTAAGGGTGAATTAGAAGCAGCTATCGATTACCTAAATAAAAAGTACAACAGAAAAGTGATAGTTTGGGGAAGTTCTTACTCTGCTAATTATGCTATATCCATAACAAAAAATGACAACGTAAATGCGGCTATAAGTTTTAGTGGTCTCGCAAATGGATTATCCAAAGAACTATTAAAACTAGAGAAACCTGTTTTTATGACCTCTTCAAAAGAAGAAGCTTCGCAAATAAAAACCTTGCTCAAGGATGTGCCACAAAAAGAAAATCTAATCCATTTTATACCAAATAGTGAAGGTGGTCATGGCTCAAGTGTACTATGGAATGGACAGCCTTATGCCGCAGAATATTGGGAAGCCGTAAAAGCTTTTCTAAATAACTTAAAATAAGAGTATGGAATCACTAGAACAACCACTATACAAGTTTGCTTTAAAATATGGACTCATATTGGCAGCTATCCCAACCATTTACAATATTGGATTAGTGATAATGGGATTGCATTTAGATTACAATTATTATGGCGATGGTTTAGGAGAATCGTATACTAAAGCTAGGTCATTTCTTTTGCCTGTTATACTTTTTATAGCGATATATATTTACAAAAAATCTAATTCTGGAACTTTAAGGTTAAAAGAAGCACTTAAAATTGGACTTTGGATTTTTCTTATAAATACGATAGTTGTTATTGGCTATAATCTTTTTTTCAGATTTATTATTGAGCCTGAATTTGCCACCAAATTTTATGAACTCAATAGAGAGCAGATTTATACTATTTTATTAGAAGGGCACCAAGAAATAGGTAGAGACTATACTCAAGCTGATATGGATATTCACGTATCAAGAAATGGAAGTGTATGGAACATGCTATTTGCCAATGTAGTTCTCAATTTTGTTTTTATGCTGTTCTTTTCTTTTGTAATTGGTTTGATTCTAAAAAGAAAGCAAACTAAGATTGAATAATTTGATTTAATTATAAAAAAAAGATAGTGTTGAATATTTCTTGAGCTAAAATTTTTGATACAAGAATTGTCATATTTCTATAATTATTATAACCGATTAATAAACAGTATGAACAACAGATACTTATATAACATTTTATTAATTTTTGCTTTTTTATGCTGCTTACCTATTACTACTCAGGGGCAATCTCTTTCGATTAAGAATACACTTAATGGCAAAGAAAAAATAATCAAGGAGAACAGAAGAATACGAATCAAAACTGTTAACAAAGACAAATTTAAAGGTAGATTCAAAATCATTGATAACTCTAGAATATGTATCAAAAATGATACAATAGCTATTCAAGATATTAGTTATATAAGAAAAGACCCTTTTGCTCTAAAAATCGTTATAACAGGTGGTCTCATTTATTTAGGAAGCTCACTAATAATTGTAGGATTGGTTTTTGATGCTTTTGGCGCAGCAACAGCAATTAGTGGGAGCACATTATCGATTACTGGTGTTGGTGTATTGGGGTTAGGATTTTTAAGTCCAGTACTTATTCCTTCTAAAAAGACTAAAAATAATTGGCATATAGAAATAGTACCAAGTCAATAGGGAAATATTTATTTTTAACTATCAAAGAAATAAAATGAAGATTTTTTTGATAATTACAACAGTTCTTTTTTACTTTTCTTGCAGGTCGCAAGAAAGTGATTTTAACGTAGGTCAAAAATCCATCACTTATATCGATGAATCTCGAAACCGTCCTTTAGTAACAGAAATATGGTATCCTACTAAAGATAGTCTAGATAAAAACATCGCTACTAATACTCAAAGAACTCCCTTTGTCACAATAAATGCGATACCAGATGCAAGCATTATAGACGAGAAACACCCTTTACTACTAGTTTCCCACGGTACTGGTGGTAATCGGTTCTCATTAACCTGGTTCATTGAAAAAATGGTAAAAGAAGGTTATATCGTAGTATCGTTAGACCATTATGGAAACTCATCATTTGATAAAATTCCTCGTGAATTTGTAAAATGGTGGGAAAGAGCCATTGATATTAAGCATGTCCTGACACAAGTATTAAATGATGATACAGTAGGGTCAAAAATTGATATTTCAAAAATTGGAGGCGTTGGATTCTCATTAGGAGGATATACAAATATTGCACTAGCTGGTGGTTATGTTAATAGAAATCTAACTAAAACAATGGATATAGAACTACCTCCTGAATTCCCCAAAGGAGAGGAAATTATTGATTTTTATACGGATAGTTTAATAATTGCATCTTACAATAAGTATAAAGACCAAGTTAAAGATGAAAGAATGAAAGCATTCTTTATAATGGCTCCAGCTATAGGCTTTGGGTTTCAATCCGAAAAACAAACTAAAAGTATTACCGCTCCAATTTTTATAATAGCAGGGAAAGGTGATACGAATACCCCTATCTCAGGAAATGCTGAAAATTATCATCTATTAATAGAAACAAGTGAGCTTTATCTTTTTGGAGAACATGTAAACCATTATGTTTTCTTAAATGAAGCTACGGAATTTGGAAAACAGATATTACCAGACTTAACCATTGACCATCCCAGTATAGACCGAAGAGAAATTCATCAGATAACAACCAAGTTAGCGATTAATTTTTTCCGCAAGCATCTATAATTCAAATAACAATCATCGACCATTCTTTGAGATTGATAGCAGTACATTCTTATGAGATACAAAATGAAGAGAAATAAAAATTAATTTATCAAGTTGGCCTCCTCAAACACTTAAAATCAATTTAATTTACCCATATTCAATATCAAAGAGATTTTTTTAATTATGAAAATAACCAAGTGAGTAATTCAGCGCTTATTTTAAAATAAAAAAATATAACTTTTTGAATATCAAAGGGGTAAAAGGTAAGTTATGACCCTGCCAAGGTCACGAATAAATTGAAAAGCAAGCAAAATCGTAAAGCTTGCTTTTTTGATTTTGGGGATTTTCAATTTTCAAAGCGAAGCTTTGTCTGGACATTTGAAGAAAATCTTGCTTAGAAGGATGCTTGCGCGCCATCAGGCTCCTACTTATCAAAAGGCACACAAGACCTTTGATGTCCAGTGGGGGCCCTTGCCGAGGTCACTGCGAGGGAACTCCAAAATAATAGAAAACCTTGCAAAAGCTATGATTTGCAAGGTTTCGTGGTTTCTTGGACCATAATAAGACTTGAATTGATATGATTCTAAACGTCAACAAATCGGTAAACAGATTTTTAATCGTCAACAATGTTGACGATTAGCCAAAAACGCAAGCCATAGTTTTCCTAAATTTGAAAAGGCACTAAACGCAAAAATTGCTGCCGTAAATTACATGCCCTTTGGACATAAATGCAACCATGAAACTAAAATACAAATTAAGATTTTCAGATTTTTTAGAATATCAACTTTACGCCTCTTCCAAATCTAAGTTGCATAAAAAGAATCGTAAGAAAATCAGAATTATAGTTCCTGTAATATATTTTGCCATTGCATCTTTATTGTCATATATAAATTTTGTCAATCAAGCAATCGTGATATTTGGAATTGCAATTCTATGGTATCTTTTTTATCCCTTATACTCGAAATGGAAGTATAGGAAACACTTTAAAAATCATGTTAAGGAAAATTATAAAAACAGAATCGGAAAAGAGTTATCTATAGATTTTCACGAAAACGCGGACTTTCTAGAAACGTATGATTCAGGCGCTGAAACAAAAATAAAATATTCTGAATTTGATAAACTTATTGAAATAAGAGAACACTACTTTTTAAGGCTTAAATCCGGATTATCATTCATTATTCCGAAACGGGAGGTAATTGATCATGAAAAATTCAAAAAGCTATTTTCCGATTTAAATTTAGAATACAGCGATGAATCAAATTGGAAATGGAAGTAAAAATATAACCTTCACTAAAATTCACCTCTTTCGGTGCAAGGGACTAAGGCCGCAGTTTTGATTTAAAACCAGACTTTTCGGTTTTACTTTAGTTTGGGTGTACCAGCGCTAGTTATAAGTTTAAACCAAATACTTCAATCACAGGTCACCTTAAGGCTAAAATTATCTGCCTGGTCAATGGCCGCATTTAATGAAATGTCTTCTTGGTGTATCAATATTCTATCTATGGCATGAAAGTCAGAACGCGCAGAGATTTCCATCAAGTAAACCCCCGGGGTTTCAAAGCTTACATAGATATCATGGGCATCATTGTCAGAGGTTTTCGACTGCCACTTGAATTCGTTGTCGTTTCCGCTTCGATACACCTTAAACCAACCCTCTTTTGAAGCTCCGTTAGGATTAGGTTCTTTACCCGAACCGTTTGGATAAACTACACTACCATCGTTCTTCATTCCGAAAAAATTATCGGCATCAGGAAACCGCAACCAAGAATCGTTATGCTCCGTTCCATTGTTCCCCTTTCTATAGGAAGACTTCCAAATAAATCTATAGGTTCCCGTATTGGTAATCTTCACCGGAAAAGTTACCATTCCATTCCCAGGATTGGCCATACTTGGATTGCCCTCCCATTGCATGTACCCCTCGCCCGAAACGTCGGTGACATCATTCTTCAGTATCCAACCTTCAGGAAAATCGTTGTTCTCAAATTCAATGGAAATCAGACCATTTTGTTCCTCAAAAACAAAACCGATGGAATCGGGACATTCGTTACCTTGTTCCGTAGGCTCCCCATCATCTTCAGAATCGTCCATCATGTCACTATCTTCAGGTGTTTCGTCTTCTTGTTCAATGGCATCTTCCGGCAATCCTTCTTCAATTGCTCCATCTTCGCTACTACAAGATTGTAACGTCACTAGAATCATCAGGGTCAAGGTTAAAAGATTTCTCATGATACCGGTATTTGTAGTGCCAACGCTAAAGAGAGAATTCATATTGCACAAACACTGGAACATTCGATGAAAGTCAGGTATTGCCAAAGCCAAGCTATAAAATGGTAAAATTTACAAACTCCGTAAAAGAAGTAAAATATTGGTTTTCAAATCAATCTTAATTAGCCGATGGATTTCCCATTAGTATGTGGGTAAAAAAGGGAAGGAAATCAAAAACAAAATCCTTAAAAGGTTCTAATAAACCGAACGTATCAAGTAAACTACCTCTGGGCAAGTCCGCGAGGCATTCATAGGAAACAAACATTTGATTTCGAGGCAAGCCTCGGAGTATTATACCCTTTGGCGGTGCCAATAAAAACCTGGATTTTTTATTTTGGGTGGTAGTATTTGAATTTTCATACACCATCACCGCAATATTATTGGTTGCAACTATTTTCTAAGTAAAGGGATACTCTTGCGACTTAGATAAGGTAAAAGTGTACGATTAGAAAATGCGATATCCGATTATTATGGCACTTGTGATGGGTTTTGCCCTGCAGAGCTGTCGCACAGTAGATTTGAGAACCCCTTATTTAAAGGAAAACTTGGCCAATCATAGCCATGAATTGGAAATCAAGGGCAATAAGTTATTAGCTGCCTCATGGAAATCACAGGGGATGGATAGGCTAATGTCACATAGCTCCATTCAATTCGTTGGTCACGAAGCTTGGCGATCATTAATAGGAAAGTTGGGGAACCCATGGCGGCTGAACAATGAATTGCTCCTATTTGAATATGCAATCAATACGTTCGATGGCAGGGTCACCATCTTATCAGGTCGAAAAACGGGAACATATTTCGGACTCCAATCATGGCAATATTATGAAGGTAATGAAAGAACACCGCCTGATTTCAACGTAAAGAAAGATAAAAAAAGAGCTTTTGCCATACCCACTTTCCATTATTTGACCGAGTTGCCCAATCGATTGAAAAACGCGCCCTTAAAACTTTATGCAGGCGCCACAATGTTATTAGGCAAAGATTATGAAATGGTATTGGTTACTTGGGGGACAAACAGTAAACCCACAAAGGCACATGACCAATATCTTGTCTATATCAGCAAAGAAACCGGCCTTATGGAACTGGTCTCGTACTCGGCCCATGAGGGCTATTTACCTGGTAGGCATTCCTTTTATGGCAGTATTCGATACAGTGACTTTAAAAAGGTGGAAGGTATTTTGATTCCCATGAAACATGAGACCCTATTCGGTAAGATCAAAAAGAACAAAAAACCCATTCATACCCTTGAGATTAAATCATTTCTTTTCGATGGGGTGGCGAACGAGGTGCTCTATCCCAAAAAAGATCTTTATAAGACAACTGATGAAAAACCAAAGAAGTCCATTTCAAAATCCTCAGGCAACAAGTATGAAATTTTTAAAAAGTGATTTGTTAAAAACTACCTTTAAACTTAGTGGTGATTGTCACAATACCAATCTGAGATAGGTTTTGTCTGATAAAACTGGCCACTTAATCTTTTACCGTATGATACCCCATATTTTTATATTTTTATAAAAATCAAGATGAGCCACCTGTTTGTCAAATAGTACCAATGCATAAAGTAAGACCTGTTTTATCAGGTTGAAAAAACGATGGAACTACGCTAGGCAATTAATCTTACATAATATCAAAGGCACACTTATGAACTATAGGATTGCTCTTTATTTTTTCGCATTAACATGCTTGTTAAGTAGTACTATTAAGGGGCAGCGTAAAAGTTCAGACAACCTTCCTCTAGATTCGTTACGCTTACAATTTGAACAAGCAAAAAATGACGAAGACCGTTATCGCTCTTTATGGGACCTAACCTTCAGGTATGTAGTCGTAAATGCGGATTCCGGTGTTTTTTATGGAAAGAAATATTTAAGTCTGGCCGAAAATAATAATGACCAATTGGAAATAGCCAATGCCAACCAACGTCTTGGCGTAGCATACTGGTTTTCAGGAGATGTTCCAAAGGCCTTCGACCTTTTAAACAAAGCACTTGATACTTATATTGAATTAAACGATAAAAAGAACATTGCAAAATGCTATATCAACCTAGGCAATCTGAACTATGTAAAAAAGAACTATAACAAGTCATTGCAACTTTCTTTAAAGGCATTGGATATACAAGAAAAGATAGTTCCCACTGATACCATGGTACTTGCAAGTCTTAGAATCAATCTTGCGGCATCCTTCCAGAAAACCGGAAAATATGGGCTATGCCACGAGCAATTGGACAAGGTACTTGTTTTGATAGGTGATACATCAGATAGGTTAAAAGTAAAAGTATTGGTCAATAAGTACCAAATAAGTAAGCTTGAAGAAAACTACGAAGAAGCATTGGATTATATGAACAAAGCCTTGCTTATTGCAAAAAGTTCTGTGGACCGCTTGGTAGAATCGGATATCCATATTGACATGGGCAACCTTTACTTACAACTAGAACAATATGAAGCGGCAATGACCAATTTTGAAAAAGCTTACCAAATAATAGAAAATAGTGGGCACCAAAGAAGCAAAATGGCCGTCAGCCAACAAATTGGTTGGGTTTACTTTATGCGTAACGATTTTAGGACAGCTAAAAAATTCTTTTTAGAGGCCAATAGGGTGGCAGAAGAATATGACATGTTAGATGGAAAACGCTCTACTTACGAATCATTGGCACAGGTAGATTCTGCCCTAGGTAACTTTTACAAAGCTTACGAATTCAAATCACTCGCCTATGCGATAAGGGATTCGATCTTCAATATCGATAAGGCAAGGGAATTGGAAGAGCTTACCGCAAATTTTGAACTTGATAAAAAAAATGAGGAGATTTCGTTGCTGACCGCAGAGAAAAATATCAAGAGCCTAGAAGCCAAGCAGCAGCGCAATTTAAAAATAGGCTTGTTGATAGGTACGATTTTATTGGCCATTTCACTAGGGATGCTTTACAACCGTTTTTTATTGAAGAAAAAAGCGGTTGAAATCATAGAAGAACAGAAAAAGGCCATTACCCTAAAGAATACCGAAAACGAGTTATTGATAAAAGAGACCCACCATAGGGTAAAAAACAACCTACAAATAATCTCAAGCCTTTTGAACACCAAGACCGTAGAGGGAAATAAAAGGGTAAACGAAGTTTTGTTAGATAGTCAGAATAAAATCAAAACGATGGCCCTAATACATCAAAACCTCTATAATTCCGATAATTTCGTAAAAGTCCATACTTCCAACTACTTTAAAGACCTTATTGAACATGTCAAAAATTCCAACAATGAACCCCACAACAAGACTGTAACCTTTAATATGGATATTGATGATAGTGAAATTAAAATGGACCTTGCCGTACCACTAGGGCTTATTTTGAACGAATTGATAACCAATTCCTATAAATATGCGTTTAACGTAAATCAAAAAGAAAATCTGATAACTATAAAGTTCAAAAAGACCAGCAAGATGAATAGCTACAACCTAGAAATCTATGATAACGGCAACGGGCTTCCGAAAAATTTTGATATCGATAAATTAAGCTCTTTTGGACTACAAATGGTTAAAGGATTGGTGAGACAACTCAATGGGGAAATACAATTTCGTAATGGCAGCGGTGCAGGGTTTAATATTTATGTAGAGGACACGGCCGCGGCATAAAAAAACAAAAACAAATGAAAAAATCAGTTAGTGTACTTATAATTTTCATGACAATTGGTTTGGTTGCAGTTCAAGCCCAGCTTAGCGGTGGCGGAGACCTCAATCCTGATTTAAAAGCCCCAAAAGAGGCTCAAGAAAGGTTCATGGACCTTCGCATAGGCTTGAGTGTCCATTGGGGGCCTTCGTCCATCGGAGGGAAGGAAATAAGTTGGTCTCGTGGGGATAGCATTGCGACTGAAATTTACGATAGCTATTACAAGCAGTTCAATCCCGTCAATTTTGATGCCAATGAATGGGCCTCCCTCATGAAACGTTGGGGAATAAAATATATGGCCCCAACCGGAAAACACCATGACAGCTTTACATTATGGTTTTCAGATTATACCGAATACGACATGGAAAATGCCAAACTTTCTATAGATTTAATGAAAGAATGGGCAAGGGTCTGTAAAGAAAACAACATTGCTTTTGGTAGCTATTATTCAAACCTTGATTGGTACCACCCTGATTGGTCACCTAACGAACATGGTGGCCCTGGCCAACTATTTAAAACCTATCCTGATAGCCCGAATATGGAGCGATATCTTAAGTTTATGGAAGGTCAGGTTTTAGAATTAATCACCAAATATGGTGTGGAGTTCATTCAATTTGATGGGGAATGGGATGATACTTACACCCATGAAATCGGAGCTGAACTCTACCGTAAATTTAGAGAAGCGGACCCAGATGTACTACTAAGCACGAGAATTGACAAAGGGCGGACTTTCTCAAAGAACCACATTGACATTGACGGTCAAAAATATGCCGGTGACTACCAAGAACGGGAACGGGTGGTAGGTGAGGGAAATGAGGTTTTTGCCTGGGCAGACCATCCTTGGCAAGCATGGGTCACTATTGATAAGGGGCAATGGTCGTATCGCAAGAATACCGAACTCATGACCATTGACGAGCTTTTATTGGATATGCTAAGTGCATTAGGTAACAATGGAAATTACATGATCAACCTCGGGCCAAGACCAGACGGCACTTTTGAACCCGATCAAATAGCCTTAATGGACCAACTGGGCGAATGGTTACATCAACATGCAAATGCCATATACGGCACTAGGGGTGGTCCATATTACCCCTTTGAATATGGTGTCAGCACTCGAAGAAAGAACAAGGCTTGGCTCTTCGTTACAAAACCCAATACCCAAAAAATAGAATTGGCCCAATTAAAACAAGGTTTACAGGGGGCTACGATATTTGGAACCAATCAAGCCGTACCCTTTAAGAAGACCGAGGCGGGTAAACTGGTTTTTGATTTGACGGTCTTGGAACCCAATCAAACAGTCAGCGTTATTGAACTTTCTTATGCGGAAGATATAAGGATGGAAGCAAAAAATCGAGGAAAATAATAGTTGGTATTACATCCATTTTTCTTAGTCTTAGGTAAGCCCAAGATATTGATTCATTATGTCATGTTGGTCACCGAAAACTAAAAAGCCCACTACGACAATGTAATGGGCTCTGCTAATGTTCAAAACTTAAGTTTTACACCAACGGAGTACCCTTCAAACGTTTTTCGATTTTCTTTTTCTTTTCGGTAAGACGCTTCATGATATCCATCAAATTGGAATCTTTTGTCTTTTTATATATTTCATTAATATCTAGAATAAGCTGTTTTGCCTCTCTCGAAGCGGCAACCCTGTCACTTGTAGACATGTGGCTTAAGGTTCTATTCTCAAACTCAGTTGCTTTTGCCAATAAATCTGCGGTCATTTTTTATTTTAATTTAAAAACTAAATACTATTTAATACTACTCTTATCATTATTAAACTTTATGGGCAGATCGACGCTCTCAATACCCGAGGTTTTCCCTTTACTTTTAAAACGAAACAAGTTCAATAGCAATGATTTTTCGAATATAAAGAAATAACCTCGAACTAATTTCCCAAATTAAACTTAAAACTTTAAATTCATAAAAAAATTGATATGAGATTCCAGTATTTGTTTTTTGGCCTGTTTGTTCTGTTTATGCTTTCATGTTCTGATGATGATGGTGATGGGGGCGGTGAAAGTACAGGGGTCGAGTTCGCCGGTTCATGGCAAATAACCGCAATCACCGTCAGTTCGGCCATAGATATCAACAATGATGGGGTTACTTCCACCAATCTTTTGGATGAGGCCGATTGTCTGACCGGCACACTGCAATTGAATCCTGATTTTACCTTTACGGCAAGTACCGTATCTATTGAACTATTGACTGCCATTACCGGAAATCTATATGCCCTTACCTGTTCCGACCTTCAAAACACAAATGGCAATTGGGGGGTTCAGGCCGGACAGCTTTTTCTGGTTTCAGGTACCTCTAGACCCTTTACGATAAGTGGAACAAACCAACTTACCGAGTTACTTGGCAATGATTTGCCAGGTATTCAAAGTGTAGTATATACCAGATTGGATCCGGTTACGCAATAATATTCAAAATCAGTTTATACTATCTTTTTTTATTTCAGTGGGCTTGGACTGTAAGAACAAATCGTTGGGCATAACATCATTCTCCTTTATCTTTCGTTCCATTTCGAAAATGACCCTTTGAAACTCTTCCCTAGAGACATAATCGTCATTTCTAAAGAGAGGTTTTAGTAAGCTGAATAAAGTAAAGACGAAACTTAGAATTACGGCGCTTAGCAGACTTAAAAGTAGAAAACGTTCTTTTTTGTTTTCAGTTTTTACCGTATTACTGGGTGTAACCTTACTAGAAAAAGACAATTTGCGATTATCTGCCAACTGTGTCAAAAACACGTCCCATTTTTCTTCCTCTTGAATATAAAGGTTTTTGAAACCACTTTCATCAAGAAAATCTTTGGTAAGGGCGGTTGCGGAAAGCATAAAAATTTTGGAACCATTCCCACTCATGATGTCCAAGAGTGCTGAATCGTATTCCATGATTTCATAAACAAGTTTTTCGACAAATTGAAGACTATAATTTGGCTTTAAAAATTCATCATAGAGCAAGTGAAGCTGAAAATAATCATCACGTTCTGAAGCATACTCTAAAAATTTATCCTTTAATTCAGCCTTGAAGAATTCACTCATTCGTAATCGCGGTGGTTAGATACCTCATAAGTTTCGTCAAAAATAAACCAAACCCATATTATTTGGAGCTATTTTTTTTGATTCCATCCCATAAAAGTGCAACATGTTCCCGTAAAAAATAGTTTTAGAAATCAATCTTAAAAACCAAAGGAAGGAAATTTCAAATTTTCATTTTATCATACTGTCTTTATTACGCACCGAAATTACCTTCAGTAATGACTTTCCATCACCCTTCAAAAGACACGAATTAAATGTTACCGATATCCCCATTTAGCCCCTCCAATCCGGTTTTTAACGACATATATTATAGTATCCACCTTGAAACCATGGTGCCTTTTAGTGAACCATTTTCACCTTGCTCGCCTTTTTCACCTACTGTGAGGCAAACTACTGATATTTGAAGTCCTCATTGACATCCCATAAGCCCCATGAAGTACCTGCCCAACCCTCGAAATGTATTTTCCAAGATTCATCAAAAGAAGAGAAATAGAACATGTCGACCTTTTCGTGCGCTGCCCACAGTTGTGTTTTTATAAAATACTGCAATACGTTTTCTTCAGAAGGAACTGCCGCACCAACGACTTCTCCCCTACTTGGCCAGCCAGTTTCAGTTATGATTACCCTTTTGCCCTGCGCTGCCTTCAATGTGTTGCGATACATTTCTTGAAGGTGAAAACCTGAAGTTCGAATATCGGCTCCTTCCCAAAATGGATAGCAGTTGGCTAGTATGATATCACATTCGGCAGTCAAGTGTGGCCTATTTGCAAATTCATAGTAAGAATCTACGTAACCAACAGGAACATGTTTTGCTTCTTTCTTGACCTCTCGAATATATTCAATGATGACTTCATCATTCAGTTCTCCCCGATAAAGCACTTCATTCCCTACGGCCGCAATATCAACTAAGTTGTTTTTCATCAGGGTTATCAGCGCTTCAATTTCAGCTTTGTTTTCTTCCAAATCATCGCTCAACCAAGCACCGACCAAGGTTTTAAGTCCCATTTCCTTGGCAATTTTAGGGATACTCTCATGCCCATTGGTACAAGAAAAAATGCGTATCCATTGTGTGTGGGGTTTTAAGATTTTAAGTCGCTCCCTAATCTGCATTTCAGTTATGGGGTCGCCAGGTTCTTGGCCCACTTTGTAAGCACTAAAACAGATGCCTGACATTCCCTTATTGAAAACGGTTTGGAATTCCGTTTTGAGAGCTTTCAGGGGCATGCTTGTAAAATCAACTTTGGTAGTGAAAAAATCAGGGTGTTTTATGTTGAAATCAGCTTCCGTAACTTCTTCAAAATTGACGTTCGAAAGCAATCCCGTTTGTTGATACCCAGAACCTTTCATGCCTTTTCGCTTTTCCAATGCCTCGCTTATCTCGTTTGCCCTTTCTTCGGTTAAATCATAGTTCCACATCACGTAGATGGCTATCAACGTACCAATAATCGGGAAACCGGAGTAAAATATCCTCAATCCTAAAACCGCTCCTTCGGGTTGTGTCGCTAAATCAGGGTTAAATCCAACGGCGGACATGATGACACCGGTCAATCCCCCTGCTATTGCAAATCCAAATTTTACCATCCACCAATAAATCGCCCCAAATACCCCTTCCCTGCGCTGCCCCGTATTCAGCTCATCTAAATCGATAACATCCGCGGTCATCGACATCATTAAGGTAAAGAGGCTTCCGATACCAAAAGAAAAGAAGGGTAATGCGAACAAGAACATATAAGGCTTTCCGGGAATGAACAAAAACCAGAGCATAATATAGCCGATTATGGAGATGGCCTGCGAAATTATGAAGGCCTTCTTTTTCCCCATCTTTTTGGACATTGCCGTAATAATTGGAATTACGATAAAAGTGGTGGCCAAAGCCCCTACGCTACCAAAAAGTGTTGGCCAAAGTCCGGCCGCTCCGGCATCGCCACCAAAAAGATAATACACCACAATAAAAAACGAGAAACTGGCAATGGTATAGAACGTATTGTAAATCAAAAATGTAGCTATGCATAGCTGTCTAAAAGGTTGGGATCGGAATGCTTCTTTGAATCCTTTTCCAATTTCCTTTAAACTGCCACCAATATTTTTGATGGTCAACGGTGAATAATCGGCATTGATCGTTGATTCGCTTTTTATAAAAATAGCGGGAACCATTGCAAACAACATACAGCCAATACCTACCCAGATAGAAAGCTCCCTTGTCGCGATTTCCGCTGACGCAAACCAGCCCTCATCATACATAATGACCCAAAACCAAGGGGCAATCACCCATGCCCATTGTCCTATCCATTGCGCAATGGCCATAATATCAGTTCGTTCATGAAAGTCATTGCTCATCTCATAACCCATAGCCACATAAGGAACGCCAAAAATGGTAATACCCAAATAGAACACAAATGACCACAATAAGAAATATGTAAAATTATAATCTAAACCGTTTTCACGATATAATTGCCACATGATCACGAATGAAATCCCCATAAGAAGGGCGCCAATGAAAACGTACTGTCTTCGCCTACCCCACTTTGACTTGGTATTGTCTGAAATAAAACCCATTACAGGGTCGGTGAAGCAATCAAATATTCTTGGTAAGAAAAATAGTATTCCCCACATCCAACCAGGAAAACCCAGATCTTGCACCAACACTACCATGAATATGCCCAATATGGCAGGAAACATTTGATTGGCCAACATACCAATGCCGAAAGCGATTTTTTGCCCAAAAGGGACCCTGTTCTTTGAAAGTGTTTTTGCTTGACTCATAGTTTTTTGATTAGTGGGTGGTACTTTAGGTTATGATAATTTTGTTGGTCTATTTTCGTTATTTGAGTTCACCTATGTCCAAAAATGCCTTTTACTTAAAGTTCATTCATGTTTGTAAGGTGGCACCAATACTTCTTTCATCAATGCTTCTTTATCGCCGTTGAATGTTTTTGTGATAGGTTTACCGTTTCGGTTGAGGCCCTCAAAGAGCCCCTTGTCCACCAAATGCCAAAGGGCGAATTTTGCCTCACTCCTTAAGTTTATCAATCCAAAATGATTTTCAGAACCCAAAGGGTTGGCAGCGTCTTTCCATTGTTCGTCAAACCCTTCAAAATAAAAGCATGAAATACCCTCGGCATTGGTCCAATCCCTCATATGCCCATAATATAATGCCTCTTTATATTCGTCCGTTGCTTTTGAGCCCTCAGCGCCATAATACCCATTAGAGGTTGTCGCCCATCCCGTTTCCCCAATATGGATTGGTTTATCAATACCCAAACTTTTCATATAATTAGAAACCCCTTTATATTGCGACATGGCATATTCTTTGGCCCTCAGCATGGCAGCTTCTATCTTTTCAATATCCGAAATGTCTTTTTCCGATTCTGGAATTCCCCAAAACTGAGGATTATAATGGGTATCATGCATGGGGTAGGTATGAATGGAAAGGAAATCTACAGCGGCAATCAACTTATTCAAATCTTCAACATGATACCCACCATCGCCGCCTCCCCACGAAGCGAAATTATCAGAACTGGTCACCCAAAGGTCTTTAGATAATTTTCCCGATTGTTTTAAATCTTGCAAATGATTGACCCATTTTAAGATTATCCCAGGTTGTACATAATAACTTGTGGCCCATTTTACCATGGCCTCATTACCTACCGCAATAATCTTAACGATGTCTGGGTATTTATTGGCCAATCGAACAGTTTCTTCTATTTCAGTGGCATTGCGCCCACTTTCTTGGTAGTGGTCAGGTTCTAGATTCGTCCATGCATTTTTACAATCTATCCAAGCACCCAGCATTACATACATTTCAAAATCAGGGTCTTCTTTTTTCAGTTCACGTATGGCCTTCAATACGTTAGCTGCGTGCGGAAAATGTACTTTGTAGGTACGTAAAATTTTGATTCCCATCGCGGCAAGAATCCTCATATCTTCTTTAAGCTCTGAAATGGTTGGTTCAATACCATGATCCACATGACGGTAGCCCCCATAAGAAATTGCCAAATAATCAGGGTTACCTAAAATTTCTTTTGCCGTTCTATTGATTTCTTGCTTCACTGAAATGGTCTTACCTTCTGATTTAGTGGCATTTTTACATGAAGAAACCATGATGAGTAGTATGATACAATTCATTATTCTATGGAAGTTCTTCATGATCATATGCTTATTATCGCATTTTATTTTTTGTAAGGGCAACCTCAATCTTTTGTATTTCACCCGTTCTTTTAAACACCATAGTGCTTACGGCACGATCCAGCACCAACCCTTCAAATTCTAAGGAAGAACCATTATCTAAAAAAACGGTCATGCCCTCATACCCTGAAATTTTATAGATTATCGGTATTTGACAATAAGTAAAACCCAAAGAACCTTTTTCTAACTGCTGTTTCTCGAATTTTCCGTGAGTAGTCACATATTCAAAAGCCGATGACTCTTTTAAAAACTCTTTTTCTTGTAATAGGGAAGGCGCAAAATTTAATTTACCATCGTTCACAAAAACACCAAGTTCACCAAACCTACTCAAGATATCCTCCTTGACCTGCCCTGTCATTCCCGGTTGCTGAGCCCCTTTACCCGCTGGTGTATGGGAATAGGGATCTATAGGGAAGGCTCCATACAGCTCAGGGGATTTATGCACCCCTATTCCTGCATTTATCTCATAGTAATGTTCTAGAAGCCTTCCTATAATTTCTTCATTCCCATTGGTTTCCATGGCTTTTAAACTTGTCTCCTGAACCGCGAGTAACAACTTCGATACCATGTGCCAATAAATTGACCCTAAACCCTCATAACCATAAAAAGTACCCGATCGGCCCGTAAATGCCTTATGATTGAACACTTCTTCAAAAGCCGTTAAGAGTTGACCTCGCTCTTTGGCGACCAAATCTTGGTAGGTGGCATCAAGATTTTCAAGGGCATTCGCCAAACTATTTGCATTGTTGAAATCACCATTAAAATGATAGGCACCGTTAACATCTTGTTCGATGACCTGGGTATTCCCCTCTTTTAACAAACGCTTTAGAAGATCCGAATTTTTGACCACACTTTGCGGAATGGTATTACGCGCTATAAAATGCGGTAATTCCTTATTTGGGTAAAGCAAATAACTATACTGATCGTCACGAAACAGTTTGCTGTTTTTCATGCTGTCTAAAACGGCCAGACTTTCTTTTGCAGACAAGTAACCAGAGCTAAGAACGGCTACTTGGCCCTCCAACATTTCACTTAGGTGTGAAATGGAAACCTCTTGATCATTGCGAACCGTCATTAAATTATAGGCATGGAATAATCCGTCAGGCCTTTTATTGATTGCAATCGATTGATTTAGAACCGCTATACCAAGTTTTGCAAATTCTAGAATATCCTCTTTTTTTACGGCGGCCTTTTTGCCTGAAAATCCATTTTCATAAATAAAGGAACGGTAATCGCCAGCAGCAGTTCCTAAATCATCCATTATCCTTTTTCGTTCCTTATCTGAAAAACCTTTTTGAGCTAATTGGCTGCAAGAATCAAATGCCCGCAAGACCTGATCAAAAAGTACTTTCAAATCATTGGACAGTGGTAAGGCCCCCATATTACTACCAGCCAATAATCCTTTAAAAAAAACAAAGAACCTTCTCATGTAATACAAGGTCACCATTGATACCCCGTTACCAACAAGGGCATTGTTGGCATCGTTCCATTCCGGTCTTTGGGTATTCATCCAGATTCCACCTTCTGGGATAAGGTTGGCACATTTTGCCAATAGGGTGGCCAACAGTTTCTCAATTAGATTGACTTTGTAAATTTCATTTTGGGCATTGGTCAGAAGTGCGCCATCTGAACCAAGTCGAGCTCTTTTTTTACAAATTGCCCTATTCAACCCGTCATCAAATTCGATAGTATCTTTTGGGTCTTTTAAAATTGATTGATACCCTTTGATAGTGTAGGGTACATTGGCATACACGAAGATATCTTCAGTGAAGTACCGTTCTAAAAGCTTTGGATAGTGATTCTCTGAGAACTCCAAAAACTTCAATAAGTAAATAATTTGATGATCACCCCAATACCCGATATAAGACCATGGGTCGTCTGGCTCGATAGTCTCCCAATCAAAACCGTCTTTTGTAACCCTGTAAGGGTTATACCCGTCAAATGTAGTGGCATTTAAAAATTTAAAAATCATGCCTTTGATAAACTCGGGATATGAATGTGCCAAAGCTTCCCAATTTTGAAAGATATCGCGCCAGTTACCCTCATAATCCAATATTTTCTTGCCGTCTTCGGTAGTGGTGTTAATCGAAAATCGGTTCCATGGCCGACTTGGGTCACCGTGCCTTCTACTAAACTTCAATGGCAAATATTCCAAACATAGCCTACTAAAGTCTTTGTCATCACTTTCAGAAGCAATTTTTTGTAGCTCTTCATAAGTAAACCTATCAGACAAGTTTTCCAATGTCTTCTTATTGGCTGTAAAAACATTCGTATTCGCTTTGCGGATGTAGGTTACGAAATCGTCTTTTTCAACGCTATAATTGGCATCAAAAATTCCACCACGCATTATATTGAACATTACATTCGCGTAATGCCTTGTATTGCTTCTTTTATCAGCTGTCAATTGCTTGCCATCCGCAGCATTGGTAAGTTTCAATAAATTATGGGTGCCTATTGCCACATCATCAAAAACCTCAGACCATAATTTTTTATTCGATTTCAGCTGCTCTGATAGGCTAATCACCTTGGCAGTACTCTTGTTCACATCAGCGACGATAGCCCATTCTCTTTCTTGTCTTGGACCCAGGTTCAAATTGGTCACGACAAAATATGCCCCTTTCTCTGCTTTTACATCAACCTCTTGAACCACTGATAGCCCTTTTCTAAATTTATCGAGCTGTAGGGATGATAGTAAGACCATAGCCGTATCAAGACCAATAGACCAAACGACATTGGCTTTCAAGGCTTCACTTGGCTCTGCTTTGTCAACAATAATGGCACTAAGGGCAAAAATCCCTAATCGGGAACCTTGTAATAGTTCACTTCGTTTGTAAGCGTCGACCAGATTGCTACTCGCTTGCTGGGTGCTTGCACCTACCCCATAGGGCATAATGTTTTGAATACCATCCAAAACTTTCACGGCAACACTTGCTTCTGAAGTATTGGTTAGCTTACTTTTTCTAACAAAACCAAAACGATTGCTGGAACTCCATTGATATTGAAATTTCAGACCAAGATCATGATTGATTTCCTCAAAGATGATCTTATTACCATACTCATTTTTATAAAGGTTTCTGGTGGTATTGAATACCCCTGTATATCTATTCGAAAATGGTTCCCAGATTACGTTCTTCCCATTACTATCGGCAACTTGAACTATTGTTTTACTGCCGGTGGTATCATATGATTCAGTAATCTTATCATCGGTATAATAGGGAAATATAGCATTGTCCCTATCTTTTCTGCCCGCGCTCAGCCCTCCATTACTTGAAATGAACATCCAATGATTCGAATCACTAACGATGCTCATAAAAAAAGGTCTCAAAGAATCGCTGTTCTCTATTTTATAGTACCCCTCATTTCCGATTTGAACGTAATCCATTCAATTTTTTTTAAATATTTAAACTTTATGATCAATTAGTACTGCCTAGGTTTCTTCTATTCGCCCTTCTTTCTTTCCTTTGGTTTTTAATGATGAACCTATAAATCGAAACGACGGTTGGCAGTGAAAAACGCAGCGTTGATTTTAAAAGTTATCGTCGGTCCTAAGGTCATTAATTCCCAAGAAAAGACAGAGGTAACCGAAAAACACCCAATGCAACGATTAGGCTAATCAAAATGGCGTAAGCCCTGTTCATTTGAACCGTATTTGTCGTCTTTTCCATGTTCCTTCTTAAATTGCCACTAAGACCATATCAGTTATCTTTTTTCATCTTTCACCAAGAAAAAAGACGGTAATATACTTTCGTGGGCCACCTTTTCTGCCGCATCATCGTTCTTCATTTTATTCAAGGATTATATTGTCGATGTAATAGGTTTCCGAAGTGGTTGTTGGGTCATTTGCCGGGTCAAAATCAGGAATGATGACTATAGCATTGTATATATTCGGATTAAAGCCTGCGTCCCCATTAGTGACCGGCCCAAAATCAAAAGTCAACTCAACCCATTCGTTTGCATTGACCACCGTTTGGTCTATACTAAAATTAGGACCGTCGGGCCTTGTTTGTAACTCAAACCGAACGACTACATTTGGTTTCGTGGAATAAATCTGTACCCGAAATGTTCTAGCCGTAGTCAAATCCAACGGAGTGGTAAAAACATTTTCCATACCCCCGAAAAATTCCGTCCCTTCAGGTTTATTGAAAGTATAAATGTTAGGTGAGGTATTGATTCCACCTGCGACAACATTTGCGGTAATGGAACCGTTAACGCTTGCTGGTTCGAAAACAGCACTGAATTCTTCCCCATTTTCAAAATCGGCAGGTAAAGAAGATAGTGCCGTAACTCCGCTACCTGAACCACCACTGGTATCTTCAATTAGGGATACGTTGTCGATGACCACGGTGCCCACATCGGCGCCCATATCAAAGAGCACACGACTGTCCGCACCTCCAAAATCGTTCGCGGCAAGTTGTAGGGTAAATGTCTGTGTCTCCGTTGTCAGGTTAACCTCAGGGGCCGTATTTGTGAAAGGTTCCACGTTCAGCCCTATCCCCGCGAGCATCGTTCGTGCCTGATCGGATGAGGCATCAAAAGTCAAAATATAATTCGTTCCTTGCGTGATTTCCACCACTTGGCTCAAATTCACGGCAAAAGCATCCCCCGCCGTTTGAACATCGGCAAAGTTAAAACTATTGCCTCCTTCGGTCTGAACATTCAACGCATTGCCAATCCATGGGTCGCCACCGTTCTCAAAGTCACCGTTGGTCAACAGACCCGAGTCGAAGCCTCCTCCTCCCCCATTGGTATCACTGCCGTCCCCGCCTTCTACCAAGGATACGTTGTCGATTACAACGGTGCCCACATCGGCACCCATATCAAAGAGCACACGACTGTCCGCACCTCCAAAATCGTTCGCGGCAAGCTGTAGGGTAAATGTCTGTGTCTCCGTTGTCAGGTTAACCTCAGGGGCCGTATTTGTGAAAGGTTCCACGTTCAGCCCTATCCCCGCGAGCATCGTTCGTGCCTGATCGGATGAGGCATCAAAAGTCAAAATGTAGTTCGTGCCCTGGGTAATCTCAACAACTTGGCTCAAATTCACGGCAAAAGCATCCCCCGCCGTTTGAACATCGGCAAAGTTAAAACTATTGCCTCCTTCGGTCTGAACATTCAACGCATTGCCAATCCAAGAATCCGTCCCATTTTCAAAGTCACCGTTGGTCAACAGACCCGAGTCGAAGCCTCCTCCTCCCCCATTGGTATCACTGCCGTCCCCGCCTTCTACCAAGGATACGTTGTCGATTACAACGGTGCCCACATCGGCGCCCATATCAAAGAGCACACGACTATTCGCCCCGCCGAAATCGGCAGCGGAAAGTTGTAGGGTAAATGTCTGTGTCTCCGTTGTCAGGTTAACCTCAGGGGCCGTATTTGTGAAAGGTTCCACGTTCAGCCCTATCCCCGCGAGCATCGTTCGTGCCTGATCGGATGAGGCATCAAAAGTCAAAATATAATTTGTTCCTTGCGTGATTTCCACCACTTGGCTCAAATTCACGGCAAAAGCATCCCCCGCCGTTTGAACATCGGCAAAGTTAAAACTATTGCCTCCTTCGGTCTGAACATTCAACGCATTGCCAATCCATGGGTCGCCACCGTTCTCAAAGTCACCGTTGGTCAACAGACCCGAGTCGAAGCCTCCTCCGCCCCCATTGGTATCACTGCCGTCCCCGCCTTCTACCAAGGATACGTTGTCGATTACAACGGTGCCCACATCGGCACCCATATCAAAGAGCACACGACTATTCGCTCCACCGAAATCGGCAGCGGAAAGTTGCAGTGTGAATGTTTGTGTTTCAGTAGTTAAATCAACCACAGGTGCACTATTCGTAAAAGGGGCTTCATTTAGCCCTATCCCTGCGAGTATTGAACGAGCGACACTGGCAGAAGCGTCAAAGGTTAAAATGTAATTGGTGCCTTGGGTTAATTCGACCACCTGGCTTAAATTCACATCAAAAGGGTTTCCGGCAACCTCTACGTTGACCGAGTTGAAGCTATTGTCTTCTTCCGTAACGATATTAAGTCCTCCACCAATCCATGGTTCAGTCCCATTTTCAAAATCGCCGTTGGTCAATAAACCTGCATCAAAACCAGGATCTGGATCCGCTACCTGTACGATAATTTCATCTTCAAAAGTAGCTGAAGCGCCAGCGACATTTGAAGCTTCCAGGGTTACTGTAAAGGTTCCGTTGCTAAAGGTGAAAATTGGATTCACTTCCGTGGAGGTGGCCCCATTTCCAAAATCCCATTCAAAGGCGGTCGCTTCCTCAGATATATTGATAAAGGTCACGGTACCCGTTTCCATATTTTGGGTAAAGGTAAATCCCGCGACTACCTGGGGTAGGTTATCGTCATCATCGTCGCATCCAAAAAAAGATATGGCCAACAGCAGGGTGAAAATGAGTTTTAACTTTTTTGTCAATTTTTTCATCTTAGCTTGTTTTAGTTTGTGTTTGTATTTTCATAGACCCTTACGTAGTCTATCAACATGGTCTGGGGAAAAACCGTTTCTTCATTGGGTGCACCTACAAAAGTTCCCCCGACGGCAACGTTTATCAAAATGAAGAAGGGTTTGTCAAAAACCCAAGGACCGGTAACGTCTTCGGGTGTAATTTGATTATAAAGCATATCGTCTACATAGAAGTTGACGAATTCAGGACCCCATTCTATACCGAATATGTGAAAGCCGGTATCAAATCTGTCATTCTCTAAATTGAACTCTTTAGAAATTGCTGCTCCGGCAGAATAGCCCGGTCCGTGTACGCTTCCTAATATTTTGGTAGGCTCTTGCCCTCGGTATTCCATAATATCGATTTCACCTGCCGCTGGCCAAGGGTTTTCATCAATGTCTGCCCCGAGCATCCAAAAGGCAGGCCAAATTCCTTGACCGAAGGGCAACCGAATTCGAGCTTCAAAGCGACCATACCGTTGCTCGAACAGATCTTTGGTCAATAACCTCGCCGAAGTGTACGATGCGCCTTCAAATGGTTCTTCTTTCGCAGTAATCAATAGAACCCCATTTTGAACAGTTACATTATCAGTACGATCGGTGTAGTACTGCAGTTCTTGGTTTCCCCAGCCATCGCCATTGGGCCCAGTGCCAATATCATAACCCCAAACTTCAGCATTGGGAATACCATCGGTATCAAACTCTTCGGCCAAGACAAGATTAGTCGTGAACATAGCAACGGTCTGTTCATCATCGGTCTCGCAACCATAGCAGCTTAATAATAACAGAAAGGTCAAAAATAAGATCCTTCTTTCGCTAATGTGCCGTATGGAATTTTTCATCTTTTTCTTGGTTTTCATATTCATTCCCTTACCTGAAATAATAGATGTTGTCAACGAAAATATCAGAGATGGTCGCGTCAGATATAAAGAACAACAATCCTATCTGAGAGCGATCGGCCAGGCCGAAATCATCTAATGGAATATCTAAGCCGACCCACTCATCCGTTATAAAAGTGCTTGCATTGAACGTAACTGAACCGGAGGTTTCATTTGTACCGACCGAGTTAAGTAATTCTATGGTAATGAAATCGCCCGGATCAATATTTTCATTGACCTTTATATCAATATGTAGCGTGGTCATTTCGGTGGCATCGATTGAAGGAACTTCTTCGAATGTTCCAATACCCACAAAATTCAACATGGTGTAATTGATTATTGCATCACCATTAACATCTATAGGTGGTGCACCCCCTTCGGTGGTTTGAAAACCGTCGGTGAAAAATCCGTTGAAAAAATCTACCGGCACATTGGCATACGCATCACTGAATATGGAAATAACATCATCGGGATCTCGTGGCGGTGGAATCGGTGCAAAATCGAATGAACCAGTAACATCGAGTGCCAGCGAACCTGCCGCCGCTACATTACCAATACTGCCGGTAATGGTAGCCTGCCCAAGGCCTACCACCGAAACAATACCCAATTCACTTACCCTAGCCACTTCTATATCGGTGGATTCAAAATCAAAATAGGCCGGTGTCGCTATAACGGTAATGTTTTCACCAGAAGCGGTATTAAAGGTTTGTGTAAGACCTGACAATTCCAATGGGATATTTACAAAGCCCGTTTGTTCAGCATCGACACCATTTAAAATGGCGGGGCTCGGTTGTGCAATCGTACCTAATTTTTCGAACCGTATTTCATCTAAAAAGAATGAATATCCCAACCCGTCAGTATCATCGGTCCCTGCGGAATACCAGAGCATGCCCCTTTCTTCAATTAATCTCGAAGGATCTGGGATCGGAATAATGTATTTTGTCCATTGGGTACTCAAACTAAGGTTGGTTCTGGTCACTTGAAACCTATTTTCCAAAAAATCCTGTCCAAACCCTATTTCACCGATAACCACACCTTGTGAGGCTTTTGCATAAAATGTTAATGCATCGAATCCGGTAAGGTCTCGACCAGAACCATCAATTCTTAGAATTGCCCCGGCAAAACTTCCCTCAGGATCATCTGCATTGGGCACGTCAATGCGTATGGCTACCTCACTTTCAAATCCGTTTTCATCAGTAAAAGAGGCTGCGGTCGCTTTGGATCCCATAAAGGGAAAGTAAAAATCACTGCCCAAGCCTATGGGCCCATCCGTAAAAATATCACCGGTATTAGAAAAGGTCGCAAATTGTACATCATCAGAGAACCCCCTTTCACAACTGTAGAAAACAGTGATACCCAAGCTCATAAAAAGTATGAACTGTAAGTGCTTGTATGTATTATTCTTCATTTTGGTTTCTTTTTATTTTCCGATATTGATATGTATGTACGTCATAATCTCCCACTCATTTCCATTATCGAATCCAGCCGGATCCAGAATGGGCGCAGGTGGAAATACATTAGGGTCTACCGCCGTAGGGGCGAATCGAGGTGAAAACTCGTCTAAAGACCTCCATATACCCCGTATCCCTATTTGGGTGCTTGGCAAAATAAACCAGTCTGGTTTGCCAAGGGTGGTAGATATATCAAGCATCAATTGTACCGGAAAGGTCAAGTTAAAATCACGATGGTAATCAAAAGGGCCCCAATCGTTGATCTTTTGTGTGAACTGTAGTCTATACTTTTTATAGATCATTCGTACATCTCCACCGAAACGTCTGATCAATCGTTCTGAATCACCATTACCTTGTCCATTACCGTAATAAAAGTTACCAATGATACCTAAATCAGGACCCAGTTTGGAAACCATTCTGGAATGTACCTCCCATAAATCCTCTGCTGGAACAGATTTCGGAAAAGCAAAAAATTGTCTCGTGGCCAAGAATCCGACATGCGCATCTTGGGTCGTTGGTAGGTGACGGTATACAAAGCCCAGGTTCATGGCAAATTTGGCATCTTCTGCCCTATCATTATCCCATTCATACATCCAAGTACCTGGTGTTGGGTCGTAGGTAATCAACAATTCCCCTCCGGTGGTCTCTCGATTTGCCCGAACCGCAAAGGGGTCATCGATAACGTTTCGTAAGCGTCCTGGCCCTTGAACATCATTCGGTATTGGATCAACCAAGGGTTTTTGCCATAAAAAATTTGGTGCAATTTGGAAGTTTCCCGTACTATAGGTGAAACCGCTAAGAACATTTGTTTGGTTTCCACTTCCGGTATCCCTCAACTTCCAACCCGTAAAGGTCAAGGTTTGATCTGCGCTACCGCTAGCGACCAATCCCATCGCCGCAGCTTGACCGTACCAATTGAACTTTCCCCCTTCATAAGTGACCTTGACTTTACCTCCCCAATTATCACTTGCTTGAATCTTATCCTCAAAAACCGTGTAGTTACCCGGGGTACCCCTAACATCTTGGAATATCGTGCCATTCAAAGGACTACCAGCCCATATTCCACCTGCCGTAACCCCGAATTTACCGAACTCGCGTTCTACGGCAATAGTAGCCCTTTCGGTAGGAAACGGGGGGATAATACCACTTGCCACTTGGTTGGCGTCTAAAACCCGCACCCCATTATCATCCAATATAATCTCCGTTTCAAAATCCCTCTGGTAAATACCTGAAATACCGAATTTGCCTAAATCGGTACTGTATTTGTATAGCATCGTCGGATTAGCCCCCCACCAAATCTGGGGTCCAATCACGGCCTTTATCCCTTTTAAGGGACCCTTACCGTCAATCTCAACGCCTAAGGTTTCGCCATTATAAATATCAAGGTTCGGTCCGTAGTTTGCTTCTCGATATAAATTGAAAAAATCCCCTTCATAACCCCAATGGTAATGCCCAGTTCTGAAAAACCCCCTTAAGTCGAATTCCTTGGCATTCCATTCAAATTTGGCCTGATATACCGCTACCCGATTATTATCGGCCAATATCACATTACCATCTGGCGAGCTTACCGTTATCGGCCTGGCCCTATTCTCATAAAAAATCTCGTTGATAGGGTTTTGGGCTACGTTACCGACAACGTTCAAGTTGACTTCTGCACGCATGTTGGAAGCTGGGTTGCCTTCAACACCTATAAAATAGGATTGCATATGATCAAAACCCAATTGATTTGGAAATGTCAATGGATCATCTGGATCCGGATTTTCAGGAGTCGTGATAAGACTACCACCGGTGCTGAAAGTTGAAAACCTCGCCGTAAGATTACTGATGCGAAGTAGGTTACTTTGCTCACCCCTTAAGGCGGCTTTGTCACCACGTGCCTTAAGCACGGCCTCGGTCAATTGAATGTTTTCAAAATGATTTTGAATAAAACCCAAATCAACACCTTCATCATACGGATTCAATTGATGTGCCTCTTTCAACGCGTAGTAGGCCGCACGGGGATACAATTCATAAAGACCTCTTGAGCTGGTCTGCCCTTTCGCACAAATACCAAACCACTCTTCGTTCATATTGTTCACCCCTTCAGCGGCTAGATCTCGGGCATAACCGCCATTTGACCAAGAGGCGTTGTTGTCATGTCTATCCGCATTTTTTCGTTCATCAAAACCATACTTCCACCAGCCATCACTAAACTGAAAGGTAAACCCCCCAATGGAATTATTTGCTTTACCCAAACCCGCGGCATTCTCATAGATCTCTTTCCAGTTACCGACCATATAGTAGGCTTGGGAATATTGGTCTTCTTCATTCTCAATTGCATTGAATGCATCAGCCCCAAACTCGGTAAACATAATGGGCATATCAAGTTTTTCCTTTACTTCTTGAAACATGTCACCGAAAGAAACACCCCTGTAGGTATTCGTACCATAGATATCGACATCTTTGCATTCTTCTGCGATAATGTCGATAAACAACACATCACCGTTACAGATTGCCACTGGATGCGAGGTATCCATCATCTTCATACGTTTGGCCGCCTCATTCATCAATTTATACATAGGGCGCCCCCTTTTTTCGCCTATGAACTTCTTTTCCTCTTCATCATCTGGAAAGTCCTCCGTTTCGGCCCCTGCCCAAAAAAGGCCATAATTATTCTCATTACCAAGAAGATACATTAAGAGCCCTGGTGTATTCTTATACTCCGTCACCAACTTTTCAACTTCCGTTAAAAGGTATTCTTGGGTTCGTGGATTGGCATAATCCGTGATTTCGACCCAAACACCATCCAATGTAAGACCATACCTACCAAAAGAATGGTTCAGCATCGTATAAATGCCATAATTTTCATAGATGTATTTGATCCACCGTGCTGGAACACCAGTGTACTGCCTAATGACATTCACCCCCATATTTTGAAGTAAGGGCATCTCAATATCCAATCCTGCCCTGATGACATCATCTGATTTTTCCCAAAAACGGGCATTCACGGTGTTCGTACCAATTGGAATGTAATCCCAATTCATGCCATTCACCATAAAGTCTTTTCCGTCTACCATCAACGTCATGCCCATTTCATTTTTCACAACGGACACGTTTGCCGACTGAGTGAGCACTGTTGTTGTAACTAATAAACAACTTAGCCCGAGTACCCATTTAAAGTTTTTGTTCATACTCCAGTATTTTTCGAATTTTAAACATACTGTAAAACATTATGAATTCTTCAAAAAATACCTTTACAAAAAGTATACAACGTATTTATGGATTTTATTTTTTGCGGATTTCATATAAAGCATGCTTGTTTAGCGGTATATTCTTAGAGTCGGTATTGAAGGATATACCTAAACAAAAAACAACCTCAATTCACGATTGTATAGGTAATGTTGAGTTGTAGTATGACAATGTTGAGGTTTGATGCCGGAGTTAAGGGCGGGTTAAAGACCTAAAATGTAGTTTGCAAGATTATCTTCATGTCGAAGTTCTAATTTTTTGCGCAAACGATATCGCTTGATCTCCACACTTCTAGGTGAAATATGCAACAATTGGGCAATCTCTTTCGATGAAAGATTTAAGCGCAGGTATACACATAGTTTCAAGTCACTTGGTGATACTGACGGGTGCAATTCTTTGATTTTTTTCAAAAACCCGCTATCCGTGTTGTTGAAAGCTTCTTGAAACAACTCCCAATCATCATTTTGATTTAGATTTTTATCAATAATTTGAATCACAGGCTTCATTGTTTCTTTGTGATCAATCTGCAACAATTCATCCTTAATGTTGGATAGTAGTTCGTTCTTTTTGATAATATTCATCGTTGAAGCTGCCAGTTCTTTACTCTTCGCCTTATTTTCCAGTTCTAATTGCGCATTTTTGATATTGATTATTTCCTTCTCACTTTGAATTTTGTTCCAAGCCAATTCTTTTTTATTCCGTTCCATCAATTTTTCACGTTGACGCGTGTAATACCTTTTATAAATCGTATGCATAAGTATTGAGAACGACACCACTGATAAGACATAAATGCCCAACATCAGGTTAGAGATATACCAAGGTTTGGCAATGCTGAAATTGTACACACCGATATTTTCCGAAATCTTGTTACCGATCTTACCTCGTACCTGAAACGTATAATCACCGTAGGGTAGGTTATCAAAAGTGACCACATCATCTTCTGACCACGGGCTCCAATTATTATAAAATCCACTTAGCCTGTATTGATATTGTTTATTCAAGAGCTTATAATATTCAGGTACGTAAAAAGAAATTTCTATACTACTCGGTCCGCTATCAAAACTACCTTTAGTCTTTACGTCTTTGTTGGTTCTTGAACTGGGGGCATCGACAAATATGACCTCCCCAAGTCGTACTTCGAAATTTTTGGTCCCGACATTGGTATTGTTCAATACGATGTAACCAGACGCTGTTCCTAAAAGGTACTTTCCATCACCTAATGGAAGCATGTTCTCATATCCTAAAACATCATTCCTGATATTGTTAGCTAGTGGAATCGTACTTACTTTGGGTTGGTTGGATAGTATGTCATAGGTCAAACAAGAAATACCTGATTTTGTAAAAACCCATAACGCGTCTTCACGCTCATTGAAAATCAACTTTCCGGATTCATAATCCCCTTCGGTATATAAGGTATTCAAGACGCTATCACTTACAAACCTATCTTCTTCCCTACTATATTTTAAAATTCCATTTTTATAGGCATACAGAATATCTTCCCTGTATTTTACCAATCCGGAATTAGCTCCCCTTATAGAGGTGTCTTTCTTAAACTCTTGCACTTCTCGAAAAGATGGGTCTACTTCTAATTCAAAAATGCCATTATACTCATGATTGATGAAAATCTTGTTTTCAAAAACCTCAAAATACCTAGAGGAATTCCCGAAACCCTTGATCTTATTTCGAAGGCCCCAAGAACCCTGGTCGTTTTTCAATACGTACAATCCGTCATAGTTACCCTGTAATAGTAGGTCAGGATTATTGTCAAATTTTGAAATACGCCATGTACCGGGTACATCCACGATTTTTTTGACCTTCTCTTTTTCTACAATATAAGTGCCTGAATGATGGCCACAGAACAAAGTGTCATCTATTAGTTGCAAACTCCAAACTTGTCCCTGTGTATTTTTTATAAACTCAAAAGCAGCATTGCTATTCGCCCTTTTATAAAAAAGCCCTTGATTCGTACCTATATATAATAAATCGTCGTGTAAAGCCGAAGCATAAATACTTCCAAGAGTTCCCTTACTATCATCAAAGACCCTGAAGGGGGAATTTGTGTTCACTAAAGAAATGCCGTTATCAAGACCTAACCACAGCCTACCGCTTACGTCTTCATATATTGATAGAACCGTGTTATTAATCAAGCCATTGGTTTGGTTGATTTGTTTCTCGAATACCCCATCTTCATTTAAGTAAATCAACCCATTTGATATGGTACCCAAAATGTACTTTTCATCCTTTGATTTTATTGCCGTATAGAAACTGTAATCGGAAAGTAACCGGGCCGAAGTGAATTCAGCCTGATTTAGGGTTAGCTTGGAATCTAAAGTATAAAAACCATTATTCTGTGTCAGTAAGAGTAGATTTCGACCATCTTGAAAAATATTGATGACCTCATCGGTTTTTACTGCCGGATGATCTGTAACAAGCTTGGCCCTACCATATTCAATCTTATACAGGCCGATGCCAATTCTTTGAAAATAAATGGTTTGATCTACTTTGAACATTTTGCCAATGGTATTATCCGAAGCTATTCTGTTCACCGTACCCTTAGCAAGGTTGGTTATGTAAATTGCCCGTTTAGATTGAAAGACCATCAAATCACCAATAGCATGAATATTCCAGAATTCTTCATCCTCGATGTGATCGATTTCCAATTTTTGGGATAATGAGGTATACTGAAGTTGGCCCAAATTGTCTTTTTCCCAGTATCCAAACTCCATATAGCAGCCCGTATATATGACATCCCCAACCGTTTTAACCGATCTTATAACACTCTCGTTCGGTGAAGGATATAATTTCCATCGGGCACCATTATATTCTAAAAGTCCTTTATTGTTGGCGACATAAATTAGTTTGGAAGCTGCTTGCGAAATGCTCCAATTCTGGTTCTCGGCATTATACTCAATGGGGGCATAATTTCGAATAGGTGGCAGCTCTTGGGCATACATCCCAAAGGTCAAAAACGAAAAAAACACTTTAAAAAAGCATGACACCCATCTTTCCATTACATATCAAAAAATCTTTAGTTCAATGTATTGTGCTTATTTTTTTCACCAGTCCTTTTCTTGATTCCAACGGAAGGCATCAAAGTCCATTTATTAAAAAAGGCCAGATAAATCCGGCCTTTTTTAGAAAAAATCAGTGTTATTACTGATACATCCTGATATAGTCGATCTCCATTGTAGATTCTGTAAAGTTCGCATCCACGTTACCGCCAAAGGTACCGCCCATGGCCACATTAAGAATAAAGAAAAAGTCTTTGTTGAATGGCAAGGATGTATCATTACTGACCGTATGATAAACAATACCATCTACCGCAAACTTAATCTCCGTCTCGTTCCATTCCATTTCGTAGAGATGAAATTCATCGGAAGCCCCTTCGACCAAAGTAGAACCAGTTCTTGCATTTCCCGCAAAATTATTCGGGTCATGTGTTGAGGCGAAAACAACATCTTGTTGATTGCCTACATGCTCCATAATGTCCATTTCACCGGCCGCTGGCCATGGATTCGTCAAATAATCGGCACCCAGCATCCAAATAGCCGGCCAAGTACCTCCTCCTGTAGGGAGTTTTGCCCTTGCAGCAACCCGACCATAGGTAAATTCTTGAAGACCTTCACTCTTGATCCTCGCAGAGGTATACGCTGCGCCCGCAGAACCCGTGCTGCCGAAATCAAAGAAAATCACCACTCGATCGTAAGAAAAGTCCGGGGCCATGCTAAAATCATAGACCAGCTCTTCCCAAGCGTTCATGACCGTAGTGCTTAAATCCACTTCGAACGACTGGTTATCGGCATCTGCCGAGTTCTCCAATTTCAATTTAACCACCGTACCAATGGTAGGTGACCAGGTCTTAATACTGATTTGATTGGTAGTCGATAAGTCTAAAGGTGATGAAACATCAAATGAGGTCCCGGCAAAAACTTCTGAACCAATTGGTTTTGTAAACCTTGCTACGGTTGCAGTCGTATTCGAACCGGTCGGATCGGGGTTGTCTATTACCTCAGAAAAGCCACCACCAAAATTATTGAGTGCAGGCGCGGCATTTTCAAAATCCTCTACCAAGACCTGGGTCGTATTACCCGCATCAACGAGTTGAAATTCATCGTAGTAATAAATCCCATCCGTAGTCGTTCCCTCAGACCTGGCGGTAATTTTTAAGTTACCTCCTTCGACCACCACATTGCTTGGGTCGCTGGTATAACTCTGAAGTTCTTGATTGCCCCACCCGTTATCGCCATTACCTAAATCGTACGTCCAACTTCCCGGGTCAGGTGCACCATCCGTATCGAATTCATCTGACCAAACCAGATTTGTAAAAGCGGTCTCTAAAGGATCTCCACCGCCTGTTTCACCTTCTGGCGTAAAAATGCTGTACCAAGCTAGGGGGTCGTCACCATTAAAAGGCTGGCTTATTCCACGTACTACTAATCTATCTTCAGTGAGTTCGGTAATCTGATACTGTCCGGGTATTACGGCCCAATAACTTAAAAAGCTTTCTCCAATATCCAAGGTTTGCGTACCATCAACATTCTCGATAACCGTAAACTCGGATTGAAAACTAGCTTGGTCGGTAATGTCCCGACACTCATCCACGAATTGTTGTGGAGTAGCTTCCGGAAAAAAGCGATTCACTTCTGTCCAATTGATAAAAACCTCATTAGTTGATCCTGGTTCCAAGGTATAAGTGAAATTGTTACTATCGTCGTAACTAAAAACCAAGACGTCATCATAAAGGCAAGGGTTTAACGAATTTGGGGTAGCACTGAAAAATTCAGGAAAATCATTTGTAGTAGGACCTACCCCAAAATGACCCCCGACAGTTTGTGCCCAAACCCATCGTTTTTCACCATCACCTGCCAACTTCTGTAAGATGTCTGGATCAATACCGGGAAGTACCTCTAAACCAACCGTGATAGTAGAACTCACCTTACCACCGCCAAGGCTATAAGCCGTTACGGTTATTTCATACGTGGTTTCACCAGTTTGGGTGTATTGATATGACGCCGTCTCACCAGGGGCTATAATGACCGCATCTGCGTCAGGCTCAAAATCAACGACAAAACTAACCGCATTTTCAGCGGAAGGAGTGACTTCCACTAACCCTGAACCATCAGCGGATACATTGGAATCAATAGTCAGGTTTACCGGAATGACGCCCTGGGCCGGAATATCGTCATCATCGCATGATAATAACACAATGAATGCGCACAATACTAAATAAGCTAAAGCAAAGCTATTTTTTTTCATCTCGTTTTTTTGAAGTTTGGTTAAATATATTTCAAGAATCTGTTTAATGTTTATAAAGAAAATCCGTAAAAAATACGAAAAACATCAAACAATCACATAATTATATCGAAATATAGCACCAAAATCGCAAAAAACGAATAGCTTTTTTACAAATATGATAAAATTGAGTTGAGGGCAATGATCTCAAACCAAGTTCAAGTCAGACTATTTCAGCACTCAGACCGGCCTGAAGCAATCTTGAACACTTGGGCTTTAAGTCATCGTATTCACCGGTCTTTACCGTACACTTGCCTTTGTAATGGACTATCAGTGAACATTGTTCCGCTTGTTCTGGGGAATGTTCACAAACGGCTATCAACGTATTGATAACATGATCGAAGGTATTTACATCGTCATTGAAAAGTATGATTTCACTTTGTTTGACAACCTCTTCTTCTAGCAGTACCTCTTCAGAAATCTTCTCTCTTGTTCCCATTGCTTGACCTTAGATTATCTAAAATACATATTTTGCAGCAACCCAATTATTATTTTCCAGATTTTTTTCAAATTGTAATCCAACCGATTCACATTTTGCGGATATCGTATCTAAATCCCTCAAATAGAACCCACTAAGAAAAAGGGTGCCTTTTGCATTCAAAGAATTTACATAGTAGGGAATGTCTTCCAATAGAATATTTCTATTGATATTGGCTAGGATAATATCATATTTTCTGTTCTTGAGCAAACTCGAATCACCCTCAAAGACCTTTATTTTTTTACAGTTGTTCCTTTGGGAATTTTCTATCGAATTCTGGTAACACCAATTATCGATATCTATTGCTTCAAGTTCGATGGCCCCCCGTTTTTCGGCAAGTATGGCCAAGACCCCCGTTCCGCAACCCATGTCAAGTACTTTTTTTCCCTTAAAGTCATTATCGAGAATATGCGATAACATCATATGGGTTGTTTCATGATGCCCTGTGCCAAAACTCATTTTCGGTTCTATGACCAAATCGTAAGTAACCCCTTCTTTTTCATGAAACGGTGCACGAACAATACAATCGTCACCAACTTTGATCGGATCAAAACTTTTTTCCCATGCGGCGTTCCAGTTTTGCTGTGCTACTAATTTTGAGGACCATGTGATTTTGAAATTATCGGAACTGAAAATAAATAAATCTTCAAATTGGCTTTTGTCGAAGTCATCTTCAGTGCAATAAGCGGTAAGCCCGTGCTCATGCTCAACAAAACTTTCGAAACCGATTTCGCTCAGTTCCGCCACTAAAATATCGGATGTTGGTTGTAGCGGTAGCAAATGAAACTGAAATTCTAAATAGTTCAAACCTTTATTCGTTCTGGTTAGATTGCCTTGACGATTTCAATAAAATCATCACATTTTAAAGACGCACCACCAATTAGGCCCCCGTCGACATCAGGTTTTGAGAATATCTCTTTCGCATTATTCGGTTTTACGCTACCGCCGTAGAGAATGGTAACATTGCCCGCTATTTCGGCATTGAAAGCCTCGGCAATTGTCTTGCGTATTAACGCATGCATTTCTTGAGCCTGTTCCGGGCTTGCTGTTTCGCCTGTACCGATGGCCCAAACAGGTTCATAAGCGAGCACGATCTGACTCCAGGCAGATGCCGTCAAATCAAATAATGCATTCTTCAATTGTGTTTCGACGACCTTGAAATGATTGTCTGACTTTCTATCATCGAGTTCTTCCCCAAAACAGAATATCACCTTCATGTTCTTGTCTAATGCAGACTTTACTTTTTTGGCCAACAATTCATCATTTTCACCAAAAAGCGAGCGTCTTTCAGAATGCCCTATAATCACCGTATCAACATCAATGGCTAATAACATATCGGCCGAGATTTCACCCGTATAGGCACCGTTTTCCGCAAAGTGCATATTTTGAGCCGCAACCTGAATAACCGATTGTGACAACTGTTGTACGGCAGAAGATAGGCTTACAAAGGTAGGGGCCACTATAACTTCTGCAGAAGTATCTGGAAGTTTTGCAGCCAATTCGCCCAATAGGGCTTCCGTTTCTTCGAGATTCTTGTTCATTTTCCAATTTCCAGCAACTATTTTGGTTCTCATGATCGTCTTAATTATTTATTTCAGGAATAAGTTTGTTAATTTCTTCTAGGGTATAATACTTCAATTCAAAGTCATCGCCGAACAATCGCTTGGCGTTCTCTTCAACGGTATTTTCAAAAATACCTTTTCTTAAAATATTTACGGAATCAAGATTTTGTATGGGCCAAATAAAGCTTATCTGGTTAGGCGTACCCATGAAATAAGAAGAACCTTGCGTTCCATATATCTGGGGTTTGTTACTTTGCATCAAATGTCTGTCCAACATCATGGCATACAATCTAAAAGGCAATTCACCCTGATCAGCAGCCTTTTTTATCACGGGCAAATATTGCCCAATTTCGTCAGAATGTTGAATTACGTACCAAGCTGCAACATTTGCCCCTTCACCAACCATGCTTTTGCCCGGATATCCATGCTCAGCTATCACTTTCGCCACATAGTCGATATTCGAACTATCTATTGCCATCTGAAGTTTCCAAGTCTCTGACGAAGGATTGGCGCGATACTTCTGGTCCAATTCAAGAATACTATCCAAACCCTTCTTTAACCTAAGGTCAAAATAAATACCGTTTTCAGGTTCTTCAAACTCCAACGTATCAAAATCATTATAATGCACTTTTTGAAGGATGGTACCATTATCTAGCACCAGAATTGCCGGGTTTGAACGCACAATGGTCTTTAAAGTGGTTTCATCGGTAAAATAGAAATCAAAGTTCAAATCATATTCTTTGGCTAGGGCCTGGCCCACTTCATTGCTTGACGCTGACATACCGATTACCTTATAACCTTTTCGAATAGCCTCATCAGTAGTTGATTTAAGTGACTCAAAAACGCCGTAATTACTTTTGGCCAAGTCGTAGGAAACCACCATCACCAATTTCGGTTCTTGAAGCATACTTTCGGTGAAATCACCACCCTCTTTTTCAATAGTGAAATCATGTACGGGAGGCTCATATCCTTTTTGTATTTCAGTAGTTTCCACACCTATGAATTCACCGGCTATATCAGGGTAATCACCATTGGTAACAATAATTTGTTCTTCACCGTCGACCTTGAACTTCCATTCGTATTCATAAATGGCCTTCGGGGCATTATCAGGGACCGTCATTCCCTCTTTGATGTTGGCACCGATTTTATAAGGTCTAAAATCCAAAGAAGGCAGGTGGCTTAAAACTTGATAACAGAAAAGAATGCACCCAACGAGGGCGAAGGCCATCACGTTTAGATTTACCTTTCTATTAAAAAGTGGTTTAACGTAAGTTACCCCAAAAACCAATATCGCTATCAATACCAATAAAATGATGTCTTTCGTAAAGGATTCCCACGGGGTTAGCTTAATGGCATCACCAAAGCAACCACAATCGGTAACCTTATTGAAATAGGCCGAGTAGAAGGTCAAAAAGGTGAAAAACAAGATCATGGCCAGCAAACTCCACACGGTGAACCTCGGCTTAAAACCAATTAACAACATTACTCCAAGAATAACCTCAACGATTACTACGAAAATGGCTATGCCCAAAGCATAGGGCATAAATATCGGCCAATCAAAAACGCCTTGGCTAAAATATTCTTCCAACTTAAATGAAAACCCGACGGGATCATTCAGTTTGATCAATCCACTGATGATAAACAATATTCCAACGAATACTCTTGAAAATCCAACGATATATTTCATTAGGGCCTATTTAAATGTATCAACGCAAAAACGGCATAATTGATCATATCTTGGTAATTGGCATCAACACCTTCACTGACCAAGGTTTTACCTTTGTTGTTTTCAATTTCCTTTACACGAAGTAATTTTTGCAAAATCAGATCTGTAAGCGAACTCACCCGCATCGCCCTCCATGCCTCACCGTAATCGTGGTTTTTGTTTTCCATCAATGCTTTGGTCGAAGCTATCTTCTCATCGTACAAGGCGATGGCTTCCGACTCATTCAAATCAGGCTTTTCAACCACTCCCCTTTCCAATTGCACCAACGCCATTACCGCATAATTGATAATGCCCATAAACTCTGATTGTTCCCCTTCATCTACTTTGCGCACCTCATTTTCTTGCAAGCCCCTAATGCGTTGGGCCTTTATGAAAATTTGATCGGTAAGTGACGGTAATCTCAGAATTCGCCAGGCCGTACCATAGTCTTTCGTTTTGTTCTCAAATAATTTTCGACATTCTTTAATAACGGCATCATACTGTTGCGAGGTCTGCTGCATGAATGGGTTTATTTGTGTAAATTTCGTTTCAATTAAAAGTCCGTAATCGGAAAGCGACAAAGATAACGAAACCCAGTAAAGCTAACTTTTTTTATGACAATAAACTGTAGGGGGAACCTGATTGATTTGACCGATCCGAAAATCATGGGAATCCTGAATATAACCCCAGACTCTTTTTATGATGGAGGAAAATTCAAAAATTCGCGAACTATTCTCCAACAAGTTGAGAAAATGCTTTTGGAAGGAGCAACATTCATAGACATCGGTGCCTATAGTTCGAGACCTGGGGCAGAGCATGTTTCAGAAGATGAAGAGTTACATCGTATTTTACCCATAATCAATCTGATTATACAAGAATTTCCTGAAACCCTGATCTCAGTAGATACCTTTAGAAGCAAAGTGGCCCAAAAGTGTTTGCAACTTGGTGCGGCAATGATCAACGATATTTCTGCCGGCAATTTAGATGAACACATGTTCGATACCATAGCATCAAACCAAGTTCCTTATATCATGATGCATATGAAGGGTACCCCACAAAACATGAAAGAACTTACCAACTACGGCAACATTATGAAAGACTTACGCTATTTTTTTTCACAAAAGGTCGCATTGGCAAGGGAACTGAAAATCAACGATATCATCATAGACCCAGGGTTTGGTTTTGCAAAATCGACCCAACAAAATTTTCAGCTACTGGCCCATTTCAATTTACTCAAGACCTTTGGGGTACCATTGCTTGCGGGTATCAGCCGCAAGTCAATGATATACAAAACAGTACATTCAAACCCCTCGAAGGCCTTGAATGGAACGACCGCACTACATATGATAGCACTACAGAACGGTGCAAACCTTTTAAGGGTTCATGATGTAAAAGAGGCCGTCGAATGTGTTCTGTTGCACAAAGAATTGGAAGCGAACGGAATTTCGCTTTAATACACCTATTTTTCCTAATTTTACAAAAACACGGCCGTTGGAATTCCTTAATTTTTTAGAGTTTAAGATTACCGATTTCATCGATATCTTTTTGGTCGCTATTCTACTCTACTACATCTACAAACTCGTAAAAGGTACGGTTGCCATCAACATTTTCATCGGTATTGTTATCGTTTGGGCACTTTGGAAGCTCACAGAGCTACTTCAAATGAAAATGATCAGTAGTATGGTAGGCGGTTTTATGAATATCGGCCTTATCGCCTTGATCATTGTATTCCAACAAGAAATCCGTAAGTTCTTGTTAATGATCGGCTCTACTAATTTTGCCTCTAAACGTAGTTTTATCAAACACTTTAAGTTTTTAAAACAAGAGGCATTACCCACAGATACCGATGTAAATGCCATAATGGCTGCCTGTGAGAAAATGGCTATGACCAAAACCGGGGCTATTTTAGTCATAGAAAGAAATAACAGTCTTGATTTCGTTAGGTCTACAGGTGATACGATGAACATAGAAATCACCCAACCCATTATTGAAAGTATATTCTACAAAAACAGTCCCTTACATGATGGTGCGGCCATAATACAAGACAATTACATTACCGCGACCAGGGTAATATTGCCAGTTTCAAACGAGAGGAATATTCCACTTCGCTTTGGGTTGCGCCATCGCGCCGCAGTGGGCATTACCGAAAAAACCGATGCCATTTGCTTGGTGGTCAGTGAAGAGACGGGACTTATTTCGTATATAAAAAATGGGGAATTCGTCCTTTATAAAAATCTAAACGAATTATCAGAGACGATTAAAAAAGATTTGACGTAATGCATTGCAAAAACTGCGAGAATACACTACGAACAGATTATAGTTATTGTCCAGATTGCGGAGCAAAAGTAATTCGAAATCGAATTACGGTAAAAAACCTATGGTACGATGCCGTTGAACGTTTTTTTAATATCGACAACACCTTTTTAAAAACATTTCTTGCGCTGTTCACCAGACCCGAAGATGTCATAGGCGGCTACATTAATGGAGTACGCAAAAAATATTTAAATCCGATTTCTTACTTTACGATTGCCGTGACCTTGGGGGCCTTATTCGTATTTCTGATACGTTCCGTTTTTCCTGAAGCCATGGATTTTTCACAAAACGCAATGATAGAACCCACGGATCCTAGGTACAATGCCAATATCGAAATGGGTAAAAAAATCAACGATGCTATTTTCGAGTACCAAAACCTTTTCTATGTTTTGATGATTCCCTTGCTTTCGTTGATCTCAAAGATTGTCTTCTTCAATAAAAAAACGTACAATTTCAGTGAACACTTTGTGATTAATATTTATGGATACGCACAAATGTCGATATGTGTCAATTTGCTGTACATAATGTTCATTTGGAACTCCCAAATGCTTATGATCTTAAGTTTTCTAACCGGAATCGCACAGATTGTCTATTTCACGTACGTCTTTAAAAAACTGTTTAAACTTAGTCTTGAACAGACTATTTTAAAACTGCTCCTTTTCTTGGGTATACTTGTGATTTTGATTATTGTGGCAATATTCTTAGTAGTGGCATACATGTTGACCCAACCTGAATTCTTGGAACAGATCAAAGCCGCTTCTTGACGAAAAGGGCTAGGCAACTTCTTCCTCCAAAAATTGTGCTTCGTATAAATCGTTGTAGTAGCCCCCTTGTTGCAAAAGTTCTTTATGCGTGCCACTTTCCACAATCTTACCGGCATCCATTACCAATATTTTATCGGCATTTTTGATAGTCGCTAAACGATGGGCTATGATTATGGATGTTCTGCCCTCCGTTATTTTTGAGGTAGCTTGTTGTATCAACTGCTCTGAATATGTATCCACGGAAGAAGTAGCCTCGTCTAAAACCAAAATCCCCGGATTACTAACATATGCCCTTAAAAAGGCAATCAATTGACGTTGCCCGCTTGATAGCATGGTACCCCGTTCCTTCACATTGTATTGAAAACCACCAGGTAATCTTGAGATGAATTCATGCACTCCAATTTGCTTGGCCGCAGCTTCAATGGTCTCAATACCAATCGAATCATCTTGTAAAGAGATGTTGTTCGCTATGGAATCAGCAAACAAAAAAACATCTTGCAATACTACGGCAATATGTGAACGCAATGACTTCAATTTATAATCACGGATCGATATTCCGTCTACTTTGATATCACCTGAATTGATTTCGTAAAAACGATTCAATAAGTTAATGATCGTAGACTTACCTGCTCCGGTAGTACCTACGATTGCGATGGTTTCCCCCGCATTGACTTTAAAGGATACCCCATGAAGTACTTCTTCGTTTTCCACGTATCCGAAGCGAACATCTTTAAACTCGATCACGCCGGTAACATCGTCTTTTACCACGGTACCGAGATCGTCTATATGGCTTTCGGTATCGATGATCTGAAAGACTCGATTGGCCGCCACCATACCCATCTGTAAGGTATTGAACTTATCGGCTATTTGTCGTAACGGACGGAACAACAGGTCCATTAAAAAGAAAAAGGCAATGATGGTTCCGGTGTCATTGAACCCTTCGATATTGATATTTTGAAGTACCCCAAAATAAACCACCAAGCCTATACCAATAGAGTACGAAATCTCAGCAATAGGAAAAAAAATGGAGTTGTACCAAACCGTTTTAAGCCAGGCATTCTGGTGTTTCTCATTGATTACCCTAAACTTCTCGCGCTCTATCGCTTCCCTATTGAACAACTGTACTATTTTCATCCCGGAAATTCGCTCTTGTACAAAAGAATTTAGGTTTGAGACCTGTGTACGAACCTCAATAAAAGCAACTTTCATTGCTTTTTGAAACAGACGCGTAGCAATAAGGATAATGGGTAATATGGCAAAGACGATCAAGGCCAGTTTCCAATTGATCAGCACCATTGCCAATGCACCAGCGATCATCTTTAATAGGTCTGAAACAATGACGAAAAAACCTTGGCTGAAGATTTCCCCGATACGTTGCATATCGGCCACGGCCCTTGTTACCAAAACCCCAATGGAAGAATTGTCGAAATAGGTCATTTTAAAACCCATCATTTTTTTGAAAAGCTTAATACGCAAATCTTTGATGACCGACTCCCCCAAAAGGTTTGCATAATAGTTAAAGGTCAATTGTAAGACCACTTGGCCAAAAAGGGCGGCAAGCATTAACCAAACCAAGGTTACCAAAAGATCGATGTCATTAACGGGAAGCGCTTGGTTGATGACCGCTTTTACCAAAAAAGGGGTGAAAATCGCAAAGGCAGCCAAAAAAATGGCCACAAAAGCTACCAACCAAAATACGGTCCTATATGGCTTTGTATAGGCAAAAACCCTTTGGAATAGTCCAAAATCAAATGCTGTTCCCGTGTCTTTATCCTTACTCATTGCAAATTGTTTCCGGATATACAATCTTGGTCAAATATAATCCTTTTGCCGGCACCGATACGCCCGCTTGCCCCCTGTCTTTACTTTCTATAATATCCCGTAGCCCTTCAGGTTTCTTCTTACCAAGACCTACTTCCAGCATAGTACCCACAATCGCCCTGACCATATTTCTCAAAAAACGGTTGGCCGTTATCGTAAAAACCAATTTATCCCTCTTTCGGGCCCACTCCGCATTTTTAATAGTGCATAAAAATGTTTTGACATCCGTATTCGATTTTGAAAAACATTCAAAATCGTGATACTCTAGAAGAATTTTTGCCGCACGGTTCATCGCATCAATATCTAAGGAAGACCAAACATAGTGTGCCATATCTATGTAAAAAGGGTTTTTTTCTTGAACTATCCAATACTCATAAGTACGTTCAAGTGCATCAAACCTCGCATGCGCGTCATCAGGGACGCCAAAAATTGAGGTGACCGCGATATCGGGTGGCAGGTAATTATTCAATCGGTGGGTTAAATCTGTGATATCTTGAACAAACCCATGTTCAAAATGGGCGAACATTTCTTTGGCATGAACCCCAGCATCGGTTCTACCGGCACCTACCATACTGATTTTCGACCTTAGCAATAAGGTGAGCCCCTCTTCTAAAACCTGCTGTACCGTAATGGCATTGGGTTGGTTTTGCCATCCATGGTACGTTTTACCAAAATAAGAGAAGCGAATAAAATATCTCAAAGTAAACTGCTATTTTTAGCGGAATAAAGATACTTGAATCCCTTTTACAGGTAGTCAGGTCATTCCATTTTAGCATATTTTTAGCGTTATGACCAAAATACTATTGCTTTCAGATACCCATGGCTACATAGATAATACCATTCTAAAGTATGCAAAACAGGCCGATGAAATTTGGCATGCTGGTGATATTGGTGATTTAAAGGTGACGGATACCCTAAAAGCACTAAGGCCCATTAGGGCCGTTCATGGCAACATCGATGACCATATCATTCAAAAGGAATTTCCTGAACATCACCGGTTCTTATGTGAAGAAGTCGATGTTTGGATTACCCATATTGGTGGCTATCCCCCAAAATATAATACACGTACCCGAGCTGAAATCAAGGCAAATCCCCCTAAACTGTTCATCTGCGGTCATTCGCATATTTTAAAGGTCATGCACGATAAAAATATAGGGGTGCTGCATATGAACCCCGGTGCCTGTGGTAAACATGGTTTCCATTCAGTTCGAACCATGTTACGATTTACGATCGATGGCAAGAAAATCGAGGATTTAGAAGTCGTCGAGCTAGGAAAAAGAGGGTCATGAAATACAGCTTTCCATTTATCTTACTTGTCAGTTTCCTCTCGTGTTATGGTCAAACAATACCGACGGGGGACCTAAAAGTATCTTTACTTGTATTGGGCACTGTTCAAGACGCTGGAAGCCCCCATATAGGTTGTGAAAAAGAATGTTGTGCAGCGCTCTTTGATAAGCCCGATCCCAATCGAAAAGTGGTTTCATTGGGTCTAGTCGACCATGAAAACAATAAAACCTACCTCTTTGAGGCAACCCCAGACTTGCCACGGCAAATACGTCTGCTACAAAGCCATGCCAGCATTGAAAGAACATTACCTGATGGCATTTTTATAACCCACGCCCATATAGGGCACTATACGGGCCTCATGCATTTGGGGCGGGAAGTTTTAGGCGCCAAAAAGGCGAAAGTATATGTGATGCCAAAATTGAAAAAATTCTTGGAGACCAATGGCCCGTGGAGTCAATTGGTAGAACTTGAGAACATTCAGATCCATCAAATTGAAAATGAGCAAGCCGTATCGGTTACCAATAACATTGATATCATTCCATTTTTGGTACCACATCGTGATGAGTTTTCAGAAACCGTAGGCTATAAAATCGTCGGCCCAAGTAAGAGCGTTCTTTTTATCCCCGATATCGATAAGTGGTCAAAATGGAAAAAATCGATTGTGGAAGAAATCAAAAAAGTAGACTACGCTTTTTTAGATGCCACTTTCTTTGACGCTGCAGAAATCGACAATCGCGATATTTCAGAAATTCCCCATCCGTTTGTCATTGAAAGTATGCATTTACTGAAGTCATTACCACCATTGGAAAAGAAAAAAGTCCATTTCATCCATTTTAATCATACCAATCCCTTATTGAATGCGAAAAGCACGCAAAGCGATGAGGTCTTCAAAGGCGGCTTTCGTTCTTCGAAATTCAAAGCCGTTTTTTCACTTTAGTAAGCATCTTGGTTTTTTTCGTCTAAGACTTCAAACAACAACAAATCATTATGAAATTATTTTTTAAGACTTTATCCGTTCTCGCCATTACGGCTATTATTTCTTGCGCGGAAAAACCAAAGAAGGAAATTCAACAGGTGGAAACCATAGTTAAGGAAATCGAGAAGCCCCCCGTCTACGATACCCAAGATCCACAAACGGTATTGGCGGCAATTGAATATGCACATGGTGGTTGGAACGATCTTTGGAAAAAGGGTGATGTTCAATATACCTATACGTACCATAACCCAGATGTCAACAAAACGGATATTTCAACAGAGCGTTACATTTTTGACAATGAAGCCTCATACGGTCATTATACCAAACATGAAATCAATGTAATGCCTGACGTGGCCGGCGAAGTTACACAATGTTTTGATGGGGAAAAGACCATAGTTATGATAGACGACAAAAAAACAGATGACCCGAATGGCAATACAGTCGGTGATTTTTTAAGAAAGGCAAACTATTTCTGGTTCGTGATGCCCTACAAGTTAAATGATACCGGAACCATAGCGAGTTTTGAAGGGCAAGAAGAATTGAAGGGCACGAACTATGATAAACTTAAAATCACCTATGATCCTGCCGTAACGGGTAAAGAGCAGAACGATACTTACATTCTATATGTAAACCCTGAGACGAAACTAATTGATCGATTCTATTTCTCCTTACCGTTCATGGGCGTAAACGAGCCTGTTATTATCGCTGATTATGAATACACCGATATAGAAGGTCAAATGGTGGCCACAAAAAGAACCTATTTTATGCCGAGTGAAAATGGATATTCAGAATCACCTAACCTGGTACAAACCCTTACCGATGTCAGTTTCGGAAATGGTTTCACCACTGACAATCTTATGGCAACAACCAGATAGAAGGGTCAAAAAGTTTTTAAAATGCAAAAAGCCCCGAAATCTTTCGGGGCTTGACGCACTAATATTACTAAGATGTTAGGTTTAACGTAGACGATCCACAGATTTTACAAGATCCTCATCCTTTTTGATAGCCCTATTTGCAAGAACCAGAAAAACGATAGAAAATACAGGAATCAACATCCCAATACCCTTCTCAGAGACTGCCGCCCCTCCGGATAAGTTTAGTGATCGATAAACGAAAAATCCCAGTAAAAAAAGATTCAATATCATATTCAATCTGTTTAACACAAATTGATGCTGTCTTTTCTTGAATGATACTATAGCAACGATGGCTAAAGCCGCAACCGCATAAAAGGCAATGGATATAAGGATGTCATTTTTGGCGAAAAATTGCCCCGAACCGCCTTCGACCCAAAGATGTATAAAAAAGGGCAATACCCCAGATAAGAGGGCAACCAAAATTAAATACAAGGTTTGAATACGCTGAATCATTCTATTTTATCGATTTCGGATAGCAAAAATACGTGTCTTTTCAATAAATCGCCTAAGTTGTTGAAAATAATTTGTATAATTGTAGTGTTGTAATAGAACACTTACCCCGGGAAATCTTTCCCCACTGTAATATCCAACAAACAACATTTTACTTCAAAATCAGATACAAGTTTAACCTATTGATTATTTAATGTTCGAGATTTCAGATCTAAAAGCAAAAAAGCTTCCTGAGCTACAGGAAATTGCAAAAGAATTAAACATCCCAAAGTTCAAGACCATCAAAAAATTGGATTTGGTATATCAAATCCTTGATGTACAAGCCTCTAATCCGAAAGTGGTAGCCGAGAAGCTACCGGAGGTCAAAGAAAAAAAAGAAGCAAGACCAAAAAGGGCCCGGGCACCACGAAAAGAAGCCCCTAAACCTGAGGAGAAAAAATCTGCCCCTGCTGAGCAAAAAGAAGAAAAGGCACCGACAACGGCCCAGACACCAGGGCAAACCCAGAAAAGGGAACAGCATAAGCCCAATACCCAACAACAGAAAGGGCAAAACAGAAGGGGTTCTCAAAACCAGCGTCCACAGCACGAAAAAAAGAGCAGCAATTTTGACAAAGACCTTAAAAACCGTTATAAGGAGCCCGAGTTTGAATTCGATAGCATTATTGAAAGTGAGGGCGTGCTTGACATTATGCAAGATGGCTATGGTTTTTTAAGATCTTCGGATTACAACTACCTGTCCTCACCTGATGACATTTATGTGTCGCAGTCACAAATTCGCTTATTTGGCTTAAAGACCGGGGATACGGTTTTAGGAAACGTACGCCCACCGAAAGAAGGAGAAAAGTACTTTCCGTTGATCAAAGTGAACAAAATCAATGGAATTGACCCACAAGTAGTTCGCGACCGGGTCTCTTTTGAACACCTTACCCCACTTTTTCCACAAGAAAAGTTCAACTTGGCAGAAAGGCAAAGTACCATTTCAACGCGAATCATCGATTTGTTCTCCCCTATAGGAAAGGGACAACGTGGTATGATCGTATCGCAGCCCAAAACAGGTAAGACCATGTTGTTGAAAGATATTGCCAATGGTATAGCAGCCAATCACCCTGAGGTATATCAGATCATACTATTGATTGACGAACGCCCTGAAGAGGTTACCGATATGCAACGCAATGTACGCGGTGAAGTAGTTGCCTCAACCTTTGACAAAGAAGCTTCAGAACATGTGCGTGTGGCTAATATCGTACTTGAAAAAGCAAAACGTTTGGTCGAATGTGGTCACGATGTGGTCATCTTATTGGATTCCATTACGCGTTTGGCAAGAGCATACAATACCGTGCAACCTGCTTCAGGAAAGGTTTTAAGTGGTGGTGTCGATGCCAATGCATTACATAAACCAAAACGTTTCTTTGGTGCGGCCCGTAACATAGAAGGCGGTGGCTCATTATCCATTATTGCCACGGCACTTACCGAGACCGGTTCAAAAATGGACGAGGTCATCTTTGAAGAATTCAAGGGAACTGGTAATATGGAATTGCAATTAGATCGTAAAATTGCCAATAGAAGGATATTCCCTGCTATTGACCTTACTTCTTCCAGCACCCGTAGGGATGATCTATTGCTCGACGATAGTACCCTTCAACGCATGTGGATCATGCGCAAATACCTTGCGGACATGAATCCGGTCGAGGCCATGGAATTTATTGAGCAACGTTTTAAACAGACCAAAAACAACGAAGAGTTTTTGATGACGATGAACCAATAATCCTTAAAAGTTTTTTATAGTTAAAAACCCAATGGAAATCCATTGGGTTTTTTGATTTAACATGTTTGAATAAAACCATATCTTTAGGGAAGTTTCCCCAAAACTTGTAATCCTAAAAAACACTAAACTTATGAAAACCATTAAAAAACCGATGTTGATGGCTATTGGGTTGGCCATTTTGACCTTATCATGCGAACAACAGAAAAAAGAACATCAACCAGAACCGACCCCAGAAGTTGAAAAGGTGGTAAAAGCACCTGAAGGAATTATATCCCTTGCAGATGCCGATTCATTATATGTGGACTATTCAGATAGAAGGGCAAATAATATCGCCAAAATAGAGTCGCAAAATCAAGAGGACGGAAAACCTTTTGTACCGACACGTTTTGTAGCATTTAATATTGATACATTGAAACAGTACATTGCTTACGTAGAGCAAGAAGCCAAAAAAGGAGGAACAAAAACCGACAGCCTACGTATTTATTTTGGCAATTATGGAAAAAGAAATAAAAAATACCTCAGAAGAAATACGGTGTTTATAGTCCCAGCCGCTGAAGTTGATGGTGATTATGGTGGTATTTTCATAGCAGCTGACGGTAAAGCTCAGTTAATTCGTGATTGGATCAGGGAATACCAAGGTAACGGGCAAGACAACGAACAAAAATCAAAAGCATCCCTTTTGCCAAACTTTTCGCCTACACCCAATTTGTATAATGGAGGAAGTCTAACTCTTAATCATGGAGGTTCAGGACCACCACCAAAAACAGATTTTTAATAGTAAAATGTTCCAGGAGTTCTTAGATTTTTTAGGCGAGCATTATTTTATACCCATTTATTTTGTCACTTTGGTGGTGAGTCTTTTTAAGTATCGTGGTTATTTTGATACGGTTTTGAAGTATTATCCGATGCTAATCGCTTATACATTTTTTAACGAACTCCTAGGTACTTTGGTAAGAACGTATCCTTCTTTTTCATTTTTCAAGAACTTAAGCTATAGTTCTTATAATCAAATAATTTACAATATATACTTTGTAATATTTTTAATCTTTTTCTATTCTGTTTATTGGCAATTGATTTTAGATAAGTCATACAAGAAATATGTTAAGCTGATTTCATTTATCTCCATATTTTCATTTGTAATTAGCTGTATTTTTCAAAATCCTTTTGAAACCGACTTGTTCTACTCTGTTTCTATAGGATCATGGGTACTAGTCCTATTTATAGGTTTATATTTTATTGATAAACACAAAAGGAATAAAAAATTAGTTCAACCGAACAATTTGGTTTTCTGGCTAAGTATAGCTCTTTTAGTTTTCTACAGTATTTTTCCAATCTTATTTTTAATAGGTTATTTAGACTACTATACTTGGGAAAAGTATAGCTTGAGAACCGTTCTAAAAATCTTAATCATAGTAATGTATGGCTTGATCATCATAGGATTTGTAAAAGGAAAAAGAAGAGCTTTTGAATAATCACTTCAAATGTTAGAATTCATACAGACCAGCTACTTTATCCTCCTTTATGTCATAATTCTCGTAGTGGCGATAGCTACTTACCATCGTTACTTTGATACTGTCTTAAAATTCTTCCCCATTTATATTGCCTATACCATCTTCACTGAATTGCTCGGGTACTTCATCATTACCTACGAGGATATCAGCTTTTTTGAAGACCCAAAGTATGCATGGTACAATGTCATTATATTCAATATCCATTCCGTTCTCGTATTCGGTTATTTTTTCTGGGTGTATTTCAAAATAGTCAAAAGAAAAATTTACAAAAAGGTCATTCTGTATTTTGGTTTTACCGTATTGTTGAGCTATGTTTTAAATTGTTTTATCGAAGATCCTTTTTATAGCGGGCTTTATCAGGCTGATACACTGGCATCCCTATTTTATATTGTGGTAGCCCTAATGTACTTTAGTGGACGGAATTGGAGGTTTGAGCGCCACAATTTCATGTTCTGGATAACCTTGGGCCTGTTGATTTTTCATTTGATTTTTCCTTTTCTAAACCTTACCGGTTTTCTTAAACCCAAAATCTGGGTCGAATATCACTTCAGGGATATTCTAAAACTAACCATCGTGGCCTCCTATACCATGTATCTAATTGGTCTGTTGCTAGGTCGGCGTCGCGCATTCAGATAAACGGGGTTCACCACGATTTACACGAGATTCACAACATTAACCTACCGTTCGTCGGTAAAATACACATTTTTGTAGTCTTTTTCGTTCATTTGATGTTGTTTTTATGTATTTGCACTTTACCGATGGTTTTTTGCCATACGTCGAAACTTCACTCTAGTCCCAAATAATACGAAACCTAAGTTATCTACAATAAAATGAAATTTGTAGGTCTTTAAATGTTATGCTATGCTGATTAAAAAAAGTTTAAAACTGATTACCATCCTGACGTTCGTAGGTTTGATACAGTCTTGTGTCAAAGATAACCTAGCAGACGGCACCGATCCCGAAGAGGAAAATATAGTCGAAGAGGGGGAACCCGATTCCTCACCCACGGATATTACCAATCTAATGATCCCAGAGAATTTTGAATTCTCCACTTCTGAAACGGTAAATGTTACCATCAATGACAATACCCCAAATGCCATTTATACGGTTTACGCCTATAATAGTACCCAATACAATCTAGAAGAAGTCGATGTTATCAATGATGAGGGTGAACCTGATACTGAAACCAGTTTTGAAACTGATGAACTGAACCAGGTGCTATTCACTGGCAGACCTATCAATGGTATGCTACAACATACCATAATGATGCCCTCATATTACTCGCAGTTGTACATTCGCCGTAAAGAAGGGACTGTCTTCAGCTCAGAAATAGTAGCGATCAACGATGGAAACGTAACCTACAATTTTTCCAACACCTCAGGAAAAGTCAGAAAGGCTGAAGTTTCAAGGTTCAAAGACAGAATAACAAATAGCCGTGCAAGCGGAAAAAACATTGAAATCGACACTTTGTTCGCCGTAAACGGTTCTGGGCAGTTATTTTCGATAAATCCTTTAAATGGGAGCTTGAAAGAACTTGCCCCGATGCCCTTGGGTAGTTATACCGCCGCTATTGATCATGCCAATATGTACCTGTATTCCATCGGAAAAAATAGCGGGAACCCCTTAATGCGTTATGATATGATCAACGATTCATGGACAACCATTGCCAATGTCGGAATGGGTGGCCCAAGATTGGAATACAATGAAAACGATGGATTATTATACTTTTCGACCCAGGCAAAAGTTTACACTATAGATCCGACCAATGCCACAGTGCTTTCTTCATGGGATATCAACAACCTCGATGTAACCGGTGGTGGCGACCTAGCCTTCGCAGAAGACGGTACGCTGTTTTTAAGCAGTTTTGGCGGGCTTTATCGCTTAGACCTTGATAATAATAATGTATATCAAGCTACTCGAATAAGTAGTGACAATTTACCGTTCAACCCTACCTCGATGACCTTCGACTCGAACAATGAATTATGGCTTGCCTCAAACGGTTCAAGTTCAGATTTGATCATCATGGATACGGTCACTGGAGGCTGGGAGTATGTTTATGGCCCCAATTCAACTAGTGGATTGAACTTTGGTAGAACGATTAATGATTTGACCACCTATACCGTATCGGAAGATATCGAAGACCCTGATACCGATGGTGATGGCATTACCGATAGCAATGATGAGTTTCCTGAAGATGCAGAAAAGGCCTTTGAGATATTCACACCCAGCAAATATGGTTGGGGCACGGTGGCCTTCGAAGATCTTTGGCCTTTCTTGGGCGACTACGACTTCAATGATACTGCGGTAAACTATAGGTTCGTTGCCATTCAAAATGCCCAAAACGAAGTAGTACAGCTCGATATCCATTTTGAAGTGACCTCTGATGGGGCCGGTTTGACAAATGCCTTTGGTATTGAATTTGAAAGTATAGCCCCAAATCAAGTCGCATCGGTTGTCGGTACGGTTTTAAACGAAGGATACATCAATGTTGCAGGTAACGGAGTCGAAGAAGGTCAAAATAGGGCGGTTATCATTTTATTTGACAATAATGAGACCATGCTAAATAGACCAACCGAGGTCAACGTTCGATTTACGACGCCTTTGACAACGGCACAACTGGGCATTGCCCCTTTCAACCCGTTCTTGATCATCAATAGGGACAGGGGTCGTGAAATCCATCTACCGAACAGGTTACGAACTAGTTTAGGGGTGAATACGGTGGGAACCGAAGGGGTGAATCGAGACCCGGATGGCAACTATCAAACGGACTCGCGTTTGCCGTGGGCCATTAATATTATCCATAATTTCAGGGTTCCGAAAGAGCGTGTTCCCGTGAATCGTGCCTATAATTTCTTTAACGATTGGGCTACTTCTGGTGGCACTACGTTCCCTGATTGGTATAAAGACAATCCGGGATACAGAAACCAAGGTGACCTGAAGAACTAAGAATCAAAACCATAAAAAAAAGCCCTTCGATGAAGAGCTTTTTTTATTCTTATTTTCAAGACTGATTACATCGCCGCAACTTTGCTGGTCAATTTACTCTTAAGGTTGGCAGCTTTGTTATTATGGATGATATTTCGCTTCGCCAACTTGTCTATCATACTTACCACGGTCGGCAACAAGGTTTCCGCAGCCTTTTTGTCTTCTTCGCTGCGTAATTTCTTAATTGCGTTACGAACAGTCTTATGCTGATATCTGTTACGCAAGCGTACTGCTTCATTTCTTCTAATGCGCTTTAACGCTGACTTATGATTTGCCATTTTCTTTATTTAAAAATTGATAATGAAAAACTAAAAATTAAGGTGAGGTATGCATTCGCTTAACTTTCAACTTAACATTTATAATTTTCAATTTTATTATTGAACTTGTAGCCCGTAGGGGAATCGAACCCCTGTTACCAGGATGAAAACCTGGCGTCCTAACCCCTAGACGAACGGGCCGGTTATATTAGGGTATTTTCAAATCAAACCGGATAATCCGTATTCTCGATTCAAACAATTCCCTAATTTCAAAGAACTTTTCGTAGCCCGTAGGGGAATCGAACCCCTGTTACCAGGATGAAAACCTGGCGTCCTAACCCCTAGACGAACGGGCCATAAGGCCGCATAATTGCGGATGCAAAAATACAACTATTTTTAATTATTGCAAGTTCAATATATTATTTTTTGACCATACTAATATGCTTTGGCGAAAAGAACGCGATATGGCGATGGCTTTCCGGTAATCATGCAGGTTCCTTCTTCTTTCGCAACATCGATTGGAATACATCGAATGGTTGCCTTGGTCTCTTCTTTAATTCTGTCCTCTGTTTCAGAAGTACCATCCCAATGGGCTGCTATAAATCCTCCTTTTTCCTCTAAAACAGTCTTAAATTCTTCGTAAGTATCGACCTCGGTAATATTTGATCGTTGATGGTATAAAGCTTTTTTATAAATATGTTCTTGAATCTCATCTAAGAGCGTTACCACTTTTTCAACGACTTCATCAGCCAGAACACTTTGTTTTTCCAAGGTATCACGTCTCGCGACCTCGAAAGTTCCATTCTCTAAATCGCGTTGGCCGATTGCCAGCCGTACGGGCACCCCTTTAAGCTCATACTCATTGAACTTGAAGCCTGGTTTATGGGTATCGCGATCATCATATTTTACCGAGACACCTTTAGTTCTTAATTCTTCTACCAAAGGTGCCACCTTTTTAGATATGGCCCCTAGCTGGTCCTCACCTTTATATATAGGTACGATAACGACCTGTATCGGCGCCAACTTTGGCGGCAATACCAACCCATTATCATCACTATGGGTCATGATCAAGGCCCCCATCAACCTTGTGGAAACCCCCCATGACGTTGCCCACACATAGTCTTGTTTTCCTTCTTTATTGGCATACTTTACGTCAAAGGCCTTTGCGAAATTTTGACCTAAAAAATGCGAGGTCCCTGCCTGCAAAGCTTTACCGTCTTGCATCAAGGCCTCGATACAAAAAGTTTCTTCTGCACCGGCAAAACGTTCACTTTCGGTTTTTGTTCCCTTTATAACGGGCACCGCCATATGGTTTTGCGCGAAATCGGCATATACGTTCATCATCAGTTCGGCTTCTTCCATAGCTTCTTTTTCGGTCGCATGGGCCGTATGGCCTTCTTGCCATAAAAATTCTGCCGTACGCAAGAACAAACGCGTCCTCATTTCCCACCGTACCACATTGGCCCACTGGTTTATCAATAAAGGTAGGTCTCGATACGACTGTACCCATTTTCGATACGTATCCCAGATAATCGTTTCAGAAGTAGGCCTTACGATAAGTTCTTCTTCCAATTTAGCATTCTCATCTACAACGATCCCGCTACCGTCTTCCGCATTTTTCAACCGATAATGGGTCACAACGGCACATTCTTTAGCGAATCCCTCAACATGACTTGCCTCTTTGCTCAAATAGGATTTTGGGATAAACAGTGGAAAATAGGCGTTCTGATGCCCAGTATCCTTGAACATTTTATCCAACCCCGCCTGCATTTTTTCCCAAATTGCAAAGCCATAGGGCTTGATTACCATACAACCCCTTACTCCCGAGTTTTCGGCCAAATCTGCCTTTACCACCAGCTCATTATACCATTTCGAATAATCTTCGGCCCTGCTTGTTAATTTTTTTCCCATCTAACGTAGTTTGGCATAAAACTTGTGTTTTATTGAACAAAAATAGTCCGTAAAACTAACTATTTTTACTATGTCCAACAATAAAATTAATAACATGCGCATTTCGACATCCCACTTAAACTTAAAGTATGTTGCAACACTTTTGTTAACCACGGCATTCCTTGTATCATGTGGTTCATACCAACAAGCCTCTTACTATGATGATGGAATTTATTCCAGCGGAAATCGCGTTGTTTCCGTAGAGAAAAGATCGGAAACGGCCGTCAGGAACGATAAGTTGGAAAATGATATTTACGGGGATTATTTTGGTGAAAAAGCGCAGGAATACGATGGCATATTGGATTCTGAGGTTTTTACGGATGTTGACGGTTATTATAGTGGGGTTCAAAATGACTCTATTTTACCTAATGACGAAATCAATTATTTCGCCAATAATAATAGTTACGAAGGTAACCCAGGATGGGGGGACAACCCAACGAACCTGAGCATTAATGTATATGGCAACAATTGGGGTTGGAACGACCCATGGCTTTGGGGCGGTGGTCTCGGCTGGGGCTGGGGTGGCGGCTTTGGTTGGGGTTGGAACAACCCTTGGAGGTGGAATCGTTTTGGCTGGGGAGGTGGCTTCGGATGGGGCGGTGGCTTCGGATGGGGTTGGAACGATCCTTGGTTGTGGAACGGTGGATTTGGTTGGGGCGGCTACGGATGGCGTGGTGGTTTTGGCTGGGGTGGTAGAGGCTTCGGTTGGAACCGTGGATTCTATGGAAATTACTACGGTCCAAATGTCGCTTTTAACAGAAGTCGTAGGTCGGCAACAAGAACTACACTTGCATCGAGTGCCTTAAGGGGACGATCCAACCTCTATAACAGAAGTAATTCCACCGCTTCAAGATTGCGTACTACCAGTGGCCGCTCAAATATAGGCCGTAGTGCAAATGCATCTAGAAGTTCAAGAACGGTTCGAAGGGGTGTACCCAATCAAAGATCCATAAGTTCTTCGGCGATAGCCAGAAATAGAAATTACCGCTCTAGTAGAAGTACAAGGTCGACACCTAGGTATGATGGTGCGACAAGAAGTTACCGAACCTATAGTGGTGCCGCTGCAAGAACAAGAAATTACGGTAATGGTAACAGAAGTTCTAGATCTGCGGTGCAATCATCAGCGGGTAGAAGTACGAGAAGTTATCAGTCTTCTACAAGAACTGCCCCTAGAAGAAGTTCATATTCTAGATCCAGTAGCCCTTCTAGAAACAGTGGTTATCGTAGTTCAAGCCGAAGTTCAAGAAGCTCTGGATACAGAAGTTCCGGTTCAAGTCGTAGCTATAGAAGTTCTGGTTCCCGTAGTTCTGGAAGTTTCAGGAGTTCCGGTAGATCTTCAGGCGGTAGGTCATCAGGGGGAAGAAGCGGAGGCGGAAGACGAAACTAAAGTCGAAAAATCAATCTCACAACGTAAAGAATTAGAAAATGAGAAGCTTTATAACTTTCATAATGGGTATGGTATGCTTAACGGCAACGGCCCAAAACATCAATGACGTTCTTCGCTACAGCACCGAAAACCTGCAAGGTACGGCTAGATTTCAAGCCATGGGCGGAGCCTTCGGAGCTTTAGGGGGCGACCTATCATCGCTGAATATCAATCCGGCGGGTTCGGCCGTATTCAACTTTAGCCAATTTACCGTAAGTGGATCGAATTACCATCGAAATAATGATGCCTCTTTTGGTAATAGTACATTCAACACTAGTATAAACGCGCCTGAAATCAATCAAGCAGGTGGTGTTTTTGTCTTTAAATCACCAGACTCCCCATGGAAAAAAATAGCGTTGGCCTTCAATTATGATTTGGTGGAAAATTTTGACAATGAATTTTTTGCGTCAGGTAATACTACCGAAGGTATTGATAATTATTTCTTGAATTTTGCGCAAGGCGTGCCTTTTGGAAATTTGCTCTTGGGCCAAAATGAATTTATCGAAGAAGCTTATTTAAGGATCGGTGAGCAACAAGGTTTCGCAGATCAGCAAGCATTTTTAGGATATTTTGGTGGAATAATCAATCCCGTTGATGAAACGAGTGACAGTAATACCGCATATATTTCAAATGCCGATTACACAAGTGTCAACCAACAATATTGGCAAATCACCAATGGTTACAACAGTAAGTTTACGGCGAATCTCGCAGGACAGTACCAAGAGAATCTTTACTTGGGTGCCTCATTGAACTTTCACAGTGTATATTATGAAAGATTGACCCTTTTGGATGAGTCTGGTTATGAAACGACCTCACCCATTCAAACTACTACTTTCGATAATTTTTTGAGCACACAAGGAAACGGATTTTCATTCAGTTTAGGGGCCATAGCCAAATTGAACAACAACATTAGGGTTGGCGGTAGCTATCAGTCACCTACTTGGTATTATCTAACGGATGATACTTCGCAACGTATCAATTCGGATCTGGCGGATGACGATATCAATTTTATCGATTTCAATATTGTCAATCTTTTTGAAGAGTATCGTATCAAGACCCCTTCGAAACTTACAGGTAGTTTGGCCGTAGTTTTCGGTAAAGAAGGCCTTCTGAGTTTTGATTATGGGTATCAAGATATGTCACAAGCCGAACTAAGACCTACCGCGGACCCTGCTTTTGCAGCTGAAAATGATTTTATCGCAGCTCAACTCGGCACGGTCAATACCTATAGGATAGGTGGGGAGTACCGCATTCAAAACGTTAGTCTCAGAGGTGGGTATCGCTATGAGGAAAGCCCCTATGAAAATGATGGTATTATCGGTGACTTAGAAGGTTATTCAGGGGGTATTGGGTACGATTTCGGAGGAAGCAGGCTCGATTTGGCCTATGGTAGGACAACACAGGATGTAAGTGAACTTTTTTACGAAACGGGAATTTCAAATGCAGCCCTAGTCAATAGGATCAATACCAATATCACGTTATCTTACACTTTGAAGTTTTAATGTAAAAAACCATATACCGATCCTGGTCAAAGAAAACCCCTAGGTCATCTTACCAGTGAAAAGTGATTGCGGACGGTTTTGGCCACGATGACACTTTGCTCATTACGTTGATAATCCAATCTGAACCAATAATCTGACGAAGGTAGGTCTCGACCATTGAAGGTGCCGTCCCAGCCACCGGTTTCATCCAATTGTTTGATAAGTTTTCCGTACCGATCAAAAATGTACACTACGGGATCAATCAATTCCTCTAAACCCAATACATTCCATTGGTCGTTAAAAGGATCTCCATTCGGGGTGAAGAACTTGGGGTACCCCACAATCAAAAACTCAATGGGCTCCGTAGCACCACATCCATTTTTATCATTGATCACCACAGTGTTTATTCCAGGTGGTACATCAAGAAAAATTGGGTCATCTTGAAAATCCCCGCCATTGATGGCATACTCATAGTCACCATCACCATCGACTACAAATTCGACTGCATAACGGTCGGGGTCATCGGCATTGGTCAGATCTTCCCTAACGATAATGCCCTCCTCACCTGGTAGAAGCATTGGAATACCAAAGAATGTAATTAGAATATCATCTGCGATTATCTGCCCAAAGCTATTTTCTATTGAAACGAAATAACGACCAGAATTGGGGCTGGTTACCGTAAACTCGGTAACCCCTGTAGCCAGAATTTCATCAATGGTTCCATCATCATCCCGATCCACTGTCCAAGTGATATTCACGATATCAGGACCGGCCGGAGAATTCAGGGCGCTCAATACAATATCTGGGTCATCTTCGCAGGCAATGATATCGAAACCTAAGAACTCATCCCTCAACGTACAGTCCAACGCCGTATCTTGGTCTGCATCAACAGAACTTCCCGTGAAGGTCAATTCATACATTTCTGCATCACCATCAAAATTGGTATTGAAGTTATTGATCAATAAAAAATATACCTCGCCGGCAACAACATCAATAAACTCATCATAAGTATTCTGGCTTCCGGTTACGTTGGGTGCCCCTACCTGTCCATTCTCAGGATTTATGCCAATACCCGTAAAATCAGTATCGTTCACCTCATAATTACACCGTATGGGTTGGGCCGAACCATCACCAATGACACCGCAAAAGTTATCGCCCGTAGTTTGATCGAAAGGGCCATACAAGGCAAAATCCCATTCTGCGGTAACAATACCGCCCGGTGTTACCGGTAAGGCCTGAATATCAAAGCCTATCTGCCCATCGGTACCTGCCCGAAAAACATACCAAGATGTATTATTCTCAATGTTCGCTGAGGCAACACTGCCCTTTTCCAGGCATCCGGTCTGGCGTATGACATCGGGATCAAAATCATCTATATCACCATTGCCATCGGCAATACCCATAATAGGGGCATCAGCACAAACGGGTATAGCGGTTCTACAGTCGGGAGAGTTTTGTCCTGAAAGGACATATGCAAAAAGTAAGCAGCATGTAGCACAAAATAGTGTTCGCATTCTCATTGTTGGGGCTAATATTATGCTTTCTATCGATAGTATAACTTCCATAAACAATACTTTAGTATACGATAATCGAAAAAAAGTACACTTAATCGATGAAATACAATTTCAGCAAACGACCTACCGCCTTAGTGAAAAGTGATTTTGAAAAAACTTGGGCTCCAATCTGGATCCAGTATCGTCTTTGTAAGAAAGTTTGAACCAATAGTCGGTTCCAGGCAGGGCAGTTCCGTTGAAAGTACCGTCCCAACCGGGACCATTCGCCGTCAACTCAATGATCATCCTTCCATAACGGTCATAAATCGTGACTTTGGGATCATCCAAATACTCCATCCCCAATAAATGCCATTCGTCATTGCGATCATCGCCATTAGGTGAAAAAAAGGAATTATATCCCACGACCGCAATCGGAGCACATGTAACACCACATCCATTCAAATCCCTCATGTAAACACGATAATTGCCTGGTAGTAGGTTTTCGAAAATCGAACTATCCTGAAATTCCCCATCATCCAATCGGTATTCAAAGTCCCCTTCGAGTTCGGTTACTACCTGTATCGTATTTCGATAACTGAAGTCATCAACTAGCACGTCTGAAATTACCGGCATGGCGCTTGGTATCACCGTAAAAGTTCGGGTTCTGACACAGAAAACATTACCATCACTTACCGTTGCCGTTAAGATATAGGTACCCGGTTCTGAGACGGAAATACTCGAGGAGTTCTCACCGGTATCCCATGAGTAGGCGTAATTTGGGTCAGAAGTCTCTTCACCGATGTTAATCGTGGAAACGTTCTCACATAGAAAAACTTCTTCGTCTTCACCCAAAACGGGAGGTGCTATAGTAAAAAGGTCAAAATTTTGGGAAGCATCATAACAGTCTGGGTTTTGTCTAGAGCTCATGCGCACAAAAACCGTGGTCGTTCCCAAATCGGGAATATATGGGCTGGGCAATTCATTAATGCCTAGTTCAGCATCTTGTTGCGACAAATAATAACTTACAAAAAAATCATCTGCGCTTTGTGAACCCAAAGCCTCTTCATCTTTTCGGCTCAGGTCATAGCCCGCCCCACTGAGGCAATAAGTTTCGTTTTCGACGACAGCTATGGTGGGAACCACAGAAAAAGATACCTGTACATCACTTATGATATTCTCGGTCGGTGTCATGACACTCACCCGATACAACGCACTAATGGAAACCTGTAAAGTCGGATTGTTCTCACCCAAAATTTCCTCAAATCCGTTACCGACATCACTATACCATACATAATTGAAAGCATCCATAGTGGTGGCATCTAAGGTAACAATATCAGGCTCGCATGCCACTATGGGCGAACCCAATAGATTATTTATTATCGTACAGTCTAACGTGCTGTTTGGGTTAGCCTCTAGAATCGTACCTGAAAATTGAATTGAAAACCCGGAATTGGCATCGCTGAAATTATTTATCAATAAAAAAAAGTCTTGTCCCGGTTCAACATGTAACCAATCTTCATATTGAACGGAATCTTGGTCGCCCGTGGGATCCTCACCTACACCTATTGATGCATTGCCGTCACTATTATCAAAAAAATTACAGCGAATCGGCTCCCCTAGATTACTACAGTCCGTTGCCTGATAAAGTGCGAAATCCCAATCTTCAGCTGGGTCATGCATGATATTGAAACCCAGTTGCCCTGAGGCATTGGTTCTAAAACGATACCATGCCGAATTTGATTCTATCGCGCCTGAGGTAGTTTGTTCTAAACATCCAGTAGTCAATGCACCATTAAAATCATCATTGGCAAAACCGCTGGTTCCGCCGTTGATCGGTGTATTGTAGCAAATGGGTATGGCTGAGGAACAATCGGGGGAAACTTGTCCGGCAGCCAATAGTCCTACAAAAAAACAGGCGATACTAAAATGATAATACCTGAACATAAGTAGCTGTAAATTTGGCTTTTGCAAAAATAAAACCCCTTTAACCTTAACAAGAATTTATGTTGTCAAACGAAATAATTCAGATGTTAAATAGGTCATTAATGTATATCTTTGCTGTCTTTATAGGCAAAAATGAAATTAGAACAGACTTTTGAAGAACAGAACGATGAAATAGGCAATGACCATGTGGGTTCATCACAAGATACCCCTATGCGAAGTGATGCCTTTGTGTTGGACGATGACGAAAAGATAGCACGCATTCAAAAAAACGTTCGCGAAATCATGTTGACCTTAGGTCTAGACCTTGAAGATGATAGCTTAAGCGGTACCCCGAAAAGGGTTGCCAAAATGTATGTCAAGGAAATTTTTGGAGGACTTCACCCCGATAGAAAACCAAAAGCATCGACCTTTGACAACAAATACAAGTATGGAGAAATGTTGGTCGAAAAGAATATCACCTTATATTCTACTTGTGAACACCATTTGTTGCCAATAGTGGGCAGGGCCCATGTGGCCTATATTTCAAACGGTACTGTTGTTGGCCTTTCTAAAATGAACCGTATTGTAGATTACTATGCAAAAAGACCACAGGTGCAAGAACGTTTGAACATTCAAATCGTCAAAGAGCTTCAAAAAGTCTTAGGTACCGAAGATGTGGCTTGTGTCATCGACGCAAAGCACCTTTGTGTAAATTCAAGGGGTATCCGCGATATTGAAAGTAGTACGGTGACCGCGGAATATGGAGGCCAATTCAGGCAAGACCAACTACGCCGTGAGTTTTTAGCTTATATCAATCTTGACACAGAATTTTAATGCAATTATTTAAGGACCAAATCTTAAAGGTATCCAATTCACTTACTGGAGAAAAAGAGGTTTTCAAGACCGTAAAAGAAGGTTATGTAGGTATGTATGTATGTGGTCCTACCGTATACAGTAATGTTCACCTTGGAAACTGTCGAACCTTTATGTCATTTGACATGATCTTTAGGTATTTAAAGCATTTAGGATATAAAGTACGGTATGTGCGCAATATTACCGATGCAGGCCATTTAGAAAACGACGCCGATGAGGGGGAAGACAAAATTGCAAAAAAAGCAAAGTTGGAACAACTCGAACCCATGGAAGTCGTACAGCGATATACCGTAGATTTTCATGAGACGTTAAAAGCGTTCAATCTGCAACCGCCAAGCATCGAACCTACCGCAACGGGCCATATTATAGAACAAATTGAAATCATCAAGGAGATCTTAGCAAAAGGTTTCGCCTATGAAGTGAATGGCTCGGTATACTTTGATATCATCAAGTTCAGCGAATCAAACACGTATGGCAAATTAAGTGGCCGCAAATTGGAAGACATGATTGCGAACACCCGGGATTTAGCCGCTCAAGATGAAAAACGAAATCCCCAAGATTTTGCACTTTGGAAAAAAGCGGAACCCCAGCACATTATGCGTTGGCCCTCTCCGTGGGGCGATGGTTTCCCGGGCTGGCACCTAGAATGTACGGCCATGAGCACGAAATACCTCGGGGAGACCTTTGATATTCACGGCGGTGGAATGGACTTGAAATTTCCGCATCATGAGTGTGAAATTGCCCAAGCTGAAGCAAGCAGTGGGCATTCTCCGGTAAATTACTGGCTGCATGCCAATATGTTGACCTTGAACGGTAAAAAAATGTCAAAGTCAACCGATAACAACATCTATCCGGACGAAATATTCAGTGGTGACAATCGTATTTTAAGCAAACCGTTTGCCCCATCAGTGGTTCGGTTTTTTATGATGCAAGCGCATTATACCAGTATTTTAGATTTGGGCAATGATGCCTTATTAGCTTCCGAAAAAGGCTATTACCGGTTGATGGATGCCTTGAAAACCCTTGAAAAAATAGAGCCTTCAGAAAGCTCTAGTTTTGACGTGGCGAACTGGCAAAAAGCATGTTATGATGCCATGAACGATGATTTCAATACACCCGTCTTGATCGCCCATCTTTTTGATGCGGTAAAGCGAATCAATCTGATTAAAGAGGGCCAAGAAACCATCAGTAAAGCGGATAAAAAAGTGTTGCAAGACAGCGTGAACACCTTTGTGTTTGATATTCTTGGGCTTGTAGACCAAGATAATAATGATAATAACGCAACTACCATAAACGGTGTCATTAATCTTCTGATCGACTTAAGAAACAATGCCCGGGCCAACAAAGATTTTGCCACCTCTGACAAAATACGGGACGAGCTTTTGACGTTGGGTGTTCAACTAAAAGATGGAAAAGAAGGTACTACTTTTAGCCTCAATTAAGTTGCGCTACTAGTTTGCACCACGTAACGGTGCTGTATCGCCCCTATTTGATACTATGGTGAAAAAAATATTGATTGCTCCTTTTGTTTTTTTGGTCAGGGCTTACCAACTATTGATATCCCCATACACCCCTGCAACCTGTCGGTACTCCCCTACCTGTTCCACATATACCTTAGAAGCTTTGAAAAAACATGGCCTATTTAAAGGCGGATGGCTTTCCCTAAAACGTATCTTTAGCTGTAATCCCTGGGGGGGTAGTGGCTATGATCCCGTTCCTTAAAATGCAAGTTCAAGTTCAAAATCAAGTTCAAGTTCAAGTTCAAGGGAAATACAAACTCAAATGTCAAATACAAACCCAAGCTCAAGTTCAAAATCAAGTGCAAGTTCAAGTTCAAGAATCAAAATCTAAATTACCCTTAACTCCCAACACCTAACACCTAACACCTAATATCTAACCCCTAACCCCTACAATTAAAGATTACCGCTTAATTCTTAAAAGCAATACGGTCTAGCATCTAAATTATTTATCTTAGCCCAAAATACGTTTTATGCATTTTTTAGGTTTTAACTGGAATCCTGATGACATTCTTTTTCAAATAGGATTCATTCAGATAAAATATTACAATTTACTATGGATACTGGCCTTTGTCGTAGGCTGGTCTATAATGAAGCAAATCTTTAAAAGGGAAAATATCTCCATCGAGAAATTAGATTCCCTTTTTGTTTATAGCGTTGTATCCATAATGCTTGGCGCGCGATTGGGGCATGTTATCTTTTATCAGTCCGAACTTATTACTGAAGACCCCCTGTCCATTTTATTACCCATACGAACGGTTCCTGAGTTTGAATTTACCGGCTTCACCGGTCTTGCAAGCCACGGGGCTACCATTGCGGCCTTTATAGCCCTTTATCTTTTTTCAAGAAAGCATAAAGACATGAAGTTTCTGTGGTTGCTCGATAGGGTAGCCGTAGTTAGTACCATAGGTTGTGCTTTTGTACGTTTGGGTAACTTTTTCAATTCTGAGATCAACGGAAATATCGTTGATAAATCGTTTGCTTTCGCTACCCGATTTATTCGGGATTCAGATGATATGCCCGCGTACAAAGCCATACAATTGACCAAAGAAAAGACGGCTAGTGCCGCATACAAGGCGATTGAAAACAAACCGGAATTCGCCCAGATTTTAGAAAGTATACCATACCGTCACCCCGCTCAACTATATGAGGCATTTTTATATTTTATACTCTTCGGGCTATTGTATTTCACATATTGGAAGACCACAAAGCGTAAAAAGCCAGGGTTCTTATTTGGTATGTTCATGGTCGGCCTCTGGACTGCAAGATTCGTGGTCGAATACTTTAAAAAGAGTCAAGGTGGTTTTGAAGAAACGTGGGGCACCTTTACAACCGGTCAATGGTTAAGCATACCCATGGTCCTTGTCGGGCTTTATTTCATGTTCAGACCTGCAAGCAATCCGCAACGATGAATACCAAGATATTTTTTGCACTTTTAGCACTACTAACAACAATACTATTAAGTTGTAGGGATAATGCCAAAAAAGAATTGAAGACCGAAACTGTTTCCTTCAAGAAAGAAGGGGAACTCCATATTTTTAAAAAAGACTCGGTAATCCTTGATTTGGCTATTGAGATAGCAGATTCAGATTACGAGACCCAAACCGGGTTGATGTACCGTGAATCGATGGAAGAAAAACAGGGCATGCTGTTCATCTTTCCTGAGGTGGCCGTACATTCTTTTTACATGAAAAACACCTTAATTCCACTTGACATTATTTTTATCGACGAAGAATTTAAAATTGCCAGTTTTCAGAAAAATGCCCAACCCCTTAATGAAAGTGGTCTTTCTTCACGGGTACCCATTAAGTTCGTTCTTGAGGTCAACGCAGGCCTTTCTGAAAAATGGCAGCTTCAAGAAGGGGATAGTATTGCTTTTACGAGAAACTAAATGGGTGATTATCTACTAGAACGTCAAAAATCGGAGCGCTTGCATTATCGAAAACTTACCAGCGGCGATTTTACATCTTGGTTGCCGTTTTATCATGATCCAAATTCCACTAAATATTGGGACGGCTTACCTAACGATGTTGAAACAGCGTGTACGGAACAATTCAAGAGGCAGTTTGAACGCTATGAAAATGGCTTGGGAGGAATGAATGCCTTAATTTCTATAAAAACCGGGGATTTGGTCGGTATATGCGGCCTTTTACTACAAACTGTCGATGGTATTGAAGAATTGGAAATCGGATACTCCATATTACCTCAATACCGCCAAAAAGGCTATGCCTTTGAAGCTGCGCAAAAATGCAAACAATTTGCCTTTGAACATCGGTTGGCGGAATCTTTGATATCCATCATTCAAGTGGACAATATTCCTTCTCAAAAGGTGGCCCTTAAAAATGGGATGTTTTTGGACAAAACCACTAGTTACAAGAACAATCAGGTACATATTTTTAGGGTTTCAAGTCAACCCGTCAATCCGTAATTTTAGTAAAAGATTGAGATTGAAACATTTCGCCGTACGTATAGACCATCAATCACAGACCAAAGGCCTTGTGGCAAAGCTTCTTGGTAATAACATACCAAAAGGCTTTGAAATCTTGCAAAACAAATCGGGGGCACTTTTTTCCGTTGCTGAAATAGCACATTATTTGGACAAGGAAGAACGTCACGGAATTAAAATCTTGACAACCGCACATAACCAATCTTTACTATCCATGAGCAGCGGTGAACGAAAGAAAGCACTACTGCAGCATCTATTGTGTCAGAAACCAGATTTTTTAATTTTGATAAATCCTTTTGACCATCTTGACATGGAAAGTCAAATAGATTTAAAAAATAGGCTTAGTGAACTTGCCAAGACTATTTCAATCATCCAATTAGCCAGTAGGGTTGACGATATATTGGAATTTACGACTGATTTTTTTGAATTAAGGGACGACCGTTTAATCGATTATGCGAACGCAGAGGATTTGGCTACTAGTCTTCCGCAAAAAGAAATTTTCGTTGCGTCTATTCCCCATGTAATCAAAAAGGAAATATTGGACATGACCGAATTCGTCAGGTTTCAAAAAGTCTCGGTATGTTTTGAGGGAAAAAAAGTGTTACAAAATATCAGTTGGTCCATCAAAAAAGGGGAATTCTGGCAACTTGTCGGCCCCAACGGAAGTGGTAAGTCAACACTATTGAACATGATAACGGGAGACAGTCATAAAGGGTTTGGGCAAAATTTATGGCTTTTTGGCAATCTAAAAGGTTCTGGTGAAAGTGTTTGGGACATTAAAAAAAATATTGGTTATTTTACTCCCTCCATGACCGATAAATTTAGGGGTCATCACACTATTGAAAACATGCTCATCTCGGGCTTACACGATTCCATCGGGTTATACAATACCCCTTCTGAGGCCGAAAAAAGGCAGGCGTTGCAGTGGATAGACCTGCTCGACCTCACTGAAAAAAAACACGGTTACTTTCACGAACTCTCCAATGGTCAAAAGCGATTGGTAATGCTTGCAAGGGCTATGGTAAAACACCCTCCCTTACTTATTTTGGATGAACCTACCTCGAACCTGGATGATGCAAATGCCCATTTATTCGTAGCCTTGGTCAATAAGATCGCAAAAGAAACGGATACCACTATACTATTTGTTTCCCATAAACCAGAACCTGGCTTAAAACCTTTGCATACCTATCAACTAATTCCCTCCCCAAACGGTTCTACAGGAAAAACCGTTACATTTAAAAATGATTAAGAAAGACATCACTGATTTGATGACCCAAAATCATCAAACTTTTATCCAAACCCTTACCGACCTTTCCAAAACTGATTTTGAACGAGTACCTAAAGGGAAATGGTGTGCCGGGCAACAACTTGACCATATTATCAAATCGGTCAAACCTGTAAATAGGGCCTTTGGGATACCAAAATACGTTCTAGCGGAAAAGTTTGGTAAGGCCAAACGACCAAGTCGAACCTATAAGGTTTTGGTTACCAATTACCTGAAAACATTGGAAGAAAACCCAAATTACATACTTACCAAAGATTTTGCCCCTGAGAAAATTGACGCCAAGAACAGAAGTGAACAACTTGATTATTTAAGATCACTGATACAACACCTGAACGAAGGTATAGCGATGTATTCAGAGGAGGAATTGGATTCGTATATGCTACCACATCCCATAATGGGAAAATTCACGTTAAGGGAGATACTGTATTTCACCATGTACCATGTGAAACATCATGAAAAACAAATTCATAAAAACTTAGAACAGTACTGAACCCAACCAGTATCCAGTATCCATTATCCCTCAATAAAAAAGGCCGCATGAAGCGGCCTTTATATTTGGTTCAGTCTTTTGGATTTATGCTTTTTGACCTGTAATCTTTCTTTTCAATGCATCAAACATAATCGGTGTCGCGATAAATACTGATGAATAGGTACCCACCATCACACCAACGATCATTGCAAACATGAATCCACGTAACGATTCCCCACCGAAAACAAAGATGGCCAGAAGTACGATCAACGTAGTCAAAGAAGTGTTCAAGGTACGACTCAAGGTACTGTTCAGTGCATCGTTGACATTGTCACCGCCATTCCAACCCTTGAGGCCAATAATCTCACGTATACGGTCAAAAACAACCACAGTATCGTTCAAAGAGTACCCTATTACCGTAAGTATGGCCGCAATGAAGGCCTGATCAATTTCCATATTAAAGGGCATGATATCACCGGTCAATGAAAAGATTCCCAACACAATCAAAACATCATGAAATACAGCGGTTACCGCACCCAATGAGAATTGCCATTTTCTAAATCGCAACAAAATATAAAGAAAGACCACCGCCAACGAACCTAAAATCGCCAAAAAGGCATTTTTCTTGATATCATCCGCGATTGTAGGACCGACTTTAACCGATTGCAAAATTCCAATGGATTTATCAGAGGCACCTACCGTAAAATCTTCAAACGTAATACCATCGGGCAAATATTCTTGAAGTGAGGTGTACAGTTTATTTTGAATCTCAGCATCGACCTCAATCCCTTCAACATCTACTTTATATGGTGTCGTCACCTTAATCTGATTGGCTTCACCAAAAGTCTTCACATTGGTACCACTACCAAAAACCGTATTCAACTCAGAGGCGATCTCTGAAGGGCTAACCGCTTTCTCAAAACGAATCTGGTAAGATCTACCCCCAACGAAATCAACTCCTTGTTGTAGACTTTTAGTTGCCAATGAAAATATACTGACAGCGATTAAAATGCCTGAAATGACATAGGCAATTTTACGTTTTCCCAAAAAGTTGATGCTCATATTCTTGAAGAGGCCTTTTGTAGCCCCTGTCGAGAACAATAGATCCCTTCCCTTTTTTGATATGTACCAGTCAACTAGAAGCCTTGTTATGAATATGGCCGTAAACAATGAAGTAGCAATACCTATCAAAAGTGTGGTAGCAAAACCTTTTATTGGACCAGACCCAAAAATAAACAATATGATTGCCGTTAGCCCGGTAGTAATGTTAGCATCTAAAATCGAGGAAAGTGCGTTGCTAAAACCATCAGCTACGGCCTGTGCCTTTCCCTTGCCCCTATCCAACTCTTCTTTGATACGTTCGAAGATCAACACATTGGCATCTACAGACATACCAATGGTCAACACAATACCTGCAATACCCGGTAAGGTCAATACGGCACCTAGACTGGTCAATACGCCAAAAATCAGCACGATATTCAGAATAAGGGCTATATCTGCAAAAATACCGGCCTTGCCGTAATAGAAAATCATCCAAACCAGTACAAAGGCCATGGCAATCATAAACGATTTAAAGCCACTGTCAATCGCCTCTTGACCCAATGATGGACCGACAACCTCAGATTGGATGATCTCCGCTTTCGCAGGTAACTTACCCGCTCGCAATACATTGGCAATATCCTTGGTTTCATTTATAGTGAATGTTCCTGTTATTTCTGAACGCCCCCCAGAAATTGGACCGGTCGATACCCCAGGTGCGGTGTACACTTTATTATCCAAAACTATCGCGATACCTGTTTGATTGGTAAAGGCGTCGCCAGTCAATTTTTCCCACAATTTAGCACCTCGTGTGTTCATGGTCATGCTGACGGCAGGTTTATTGAATTGGTCAAACGTATCTTGGGCATCTGAAACCACATCGCCACTGATTCGCGGTGTATTGTCACGATTGGATTTTAATGCGAACAATTCAGCCAACTCTGAATCTTTTGGCGGCTTTTCAAATGCAAACTTGGTAAACTGCACATCAGCGGGTAGCAACCTCCTGATCTCGGGCATTCTCAAGTAAGCCCCGACTTCAGCGGTATCCGTTACCGCTACTACGGCAATAGCATTACTACCTGGGGATGCAGGAATCAATTTTTCTATAAGCGGATTGGATTGGGATGCTAGATCCAAAGAGTCTTGTGCGACATCAGATAATAACGAGTCAATTTCAGATTCCGGTGTGGGCGCGACCTCTTCTTCTTGTACTGGTTCCAATATGTCGCGTAATTTTTCATTTGCATTCACGAAAAATTGGCCCAAGCTTGGGTTACTTTGCGGATATGTTTCCCAAAATTCCAATTGTGCGGTACTTGAAAGTAGTTCTTGGGCTCGGGCAATATCTTTGGCACCAGGCAGTTCTACCAGAATCCGGCCTGAGTTTCCTTCACGTTGAATGTTCGGCTGTGTAACACCAAAACCATCGATACGCTTACGTAATACTTCAAAGGCAGAAACAATGGCCTCATCGATTTTTGTCCTAATAATGGGTTTCACCTCATTATCGGTCATTTGAAAATTAATGGCATCACTTAGTGCCTTATTCGCAAAAATGTCTGGAGAGGCTAGTTTAGTATCCCCCTTGATGGCGTCAAAGGCATCAAAGAACAATTCCAAGTACGTCTCATCACTATCTTTGGAAGCTTCATCGGCATCGGCCAAAGCCTTATTGAAAACAGGGTTTTTGGTATTATTGGCCAGGCCTTTCAAAATATCCTTTACCGAAATCTGCAGGGTAACATTGATTCCCCCCTTTAGGTCTAAGCCTTTGTTCAGTTCTTTCGTTTTAGCATCGTCATAACTGGTATATCCTAAAATCGGGTTTGAACTAATTGAGTCAAGATATGATGCTTCTACAGCTTCACGTTTGGTTACATAGTCTTCCTCTGCTTCCGAAACCTGATTAATGGCATAGGTTTCAGCATCATTTTCGATTTTTCCGGTGATGAACGTGTAGGAAAGCTGATAGATGCTCACCAAACCAAAAAGCAGTGCAAAAAGCTTTATAAGTCCTTTATTTTGCATTTTAATAATTTATTTGATTTATGTTGATTACGATTTTGTGTGTTAAAAAATCCAAAGCAACGCACTTTCAAAAAAGTGATCGTATTCTTAAATGATAGTTGCTATTGGCAATTAGCTATTTCTTAAAGTGTAAGGTCCGGCCCTTACCTCTGGAATATGGCGTGAAGTATTAGCTATTGCAAGTGCAATGGTTCCATTAACCTTAAGGGCTACTTTTTCAATGCTATTCGGTAGGGCAATCGTAGTACCAAACTGAAGTACTACAGGATTGGAAACCCCATCATTGCCTTCTTTTTGGATTGGAACAAAATTCCCCTTAACGTTTAATCCATGATGGGCCTGTTGATGCAGGTCAGCTACGATTAGGCTATACCCTTCGGGAAAATCTTCTTTTGGGGCATCGGAAGGTAGTTCATCTTCATATGTTAATAAAAGCTTGTTTTCATCAGAAAGAAATTCCTTGACCCTACGTGCTTCAATATTGCTGTAATAAAGAATATTTACTTGGCCATCGCCACTCTTGATAATTTCAATGTCATCGACACCTAGAACCCGCAGCTTTTTCGTAATCGCCGTCAAAACATCGTCATGGGCCGTTTCAGAGGCTAGTTTTGCATCTGCAAATTGTACTAAAATCTGCTGATTGGAAGCCCTTTTTTGCTCATGGTTCAGCCCCAACAGGGCCAAAACGATTATCAACGTACCAACGCACCATTTTGCATTCATCCGGCAAATATAAAAAGAAAGATTATTCTTGGCAGTATATTATTGAATATCTACATCTTGGAAGTACATCGCCCTGTAAAAAGAAAACCTTTGACGTGAGAGATCAAAGGTTTTCTATACTATATATTTCCCAGTAAGGCTTTTAAAGCTCAAGCAACGTGTTTGTTTTAGACACGCCAGCGGCACTCTCTTGCATTTTTGCTTTTTCGCTATCGCTCAAATCAATATCCACGATTTTTTCGATACCATTCTTACCCAAGACCACGGGCACACCGATACAAATGTCATTCAACCCGTATTCCCCTTCAAGATACGTAGAACAAGGAAAGACCTTTTTTTGATCACAGGCTATAGCCTGTACCAAACCTGAAACAGCGGCACCGGGAGCATACCATGCACTAGTGCCCAAAAGTTTGGTCAATGTTGCCCCACCGACCTTGGTATCTTCAACCACTTGTTGCATGCGTTCTTCAGATAAGAACTCAGAAACTTTTACGCTGTTACGCGCCGCATGGTTGATCAAAGGTACCATACCCTTGTCGCTATGACCTCCAATTACCATTCCGTCAACATCGGATATTGGCGCCCCTAAAGCTTCTGCCAATCGGTACTTGAAGCGTGCGCTATCTAGGGCCCCACCCATACCGATAATTTTGTTTTTAGCGAGGTTCGTGGTCTTATGCACCAAATAGGTCATTGTATCCATTGGATTGCTGACCACGATTAAAATCACATTGGGGGAATGCTCCAATAGATTTTGTGAAACCGTTTTTACGATTCCGGCATTGATACCTATCAATTCTTCACGGGTCATCCCCGGTTTACGGGGTATTCCTGAAGTTATTACCGCAATATCGCTATCCGCCGTCTTTGAATAATCATTGGTACTACCTGTAATTTTGGTATCAAACCCATTCAATGAGGCCGTTTGCATCAGATCCATGGCCTTACCCTCGGCATACCCTTCCTTGATATCCAATAGTACAACTTCAGAAGCAAAATCTTTCATGGCGATATACTCTGCGCAGCTTGCCCCAACTGCACCAGCCCCAACGACGGTAACTTTCATATTCTAGTGTTTTATTTGTTTTAAAGGAACCCAAAAATAGGGATTTTTTAAACCAAATTTTTATGAAATATGTCATATTCCCTAAACAAATTGACACTAAAAAGGTTACTGTTTTGTTAAAGAAAAAGTGTTTTCAACGAAGAAAACGAGCTAAACATGTAGTACATCGAAAAATTGCAATAGGCCCTTTCATTGTAACGTTATAACTATCCCAAATCAAATTGAATTACCTACTTATGAAAAAGCTTTTTTCATTGTTGGCTATTATTTGCATAATAGCTGTAAGCAACTGTACACGTATACCGGAAAACAACGACCCTATTTTAGGAATATGGTCTAAAACCGCTATTGGTACAAGCTCAAAAGAGCAAGTTGTCGAAAGGGAAGAATGGATTTTCAATGATGCCTATCTCGGGCGTTATCATCGATATTCTGGTAAAACCCTTGTATTTTATACTGATTTTGCCTGGTCGGTTGAAAATCAAACCTACTCCATTATTTATAATGAAGCGAATCTTTCCGATACCGAAGTTATTATGAACAATGCGGATGAACCCGAGCAATTAGAGCTTGTCAGTGGCGGCACGTTTGCGGTTCGTGAATGAGTCAATCGAAATACTATATGAAAATAAAATGCCCCAATTAATGGGGCATTTTTTGTTCGTATGTTAGATCGGCACTACCTAAAGCCGAAATTGATACCTGCCGTCAGCGTGTTGAACTGGGCAATATTATACTCTACATTGAGCCTAAAAAAGCCCAATTTTAATTTTGTGCCGATATTAGCGGTAACGCCACTAACATTATTGGATACCGAAAAAGGATCTGTATAGGTTGCCTGAAATGGCCCTGAGCGAACAACATACTCCCCTAAGACATCGATGTCAGATGTTCCGGTAATATAGCCTAAGCCTCCATAAAAATTGATGACGGGTATCTTTCGTGTCGATACCACTGCACTAAAATTCCAAGTATTAAAACTGGCATCTATGCGCTGATTCTCACCATCCACAAGATTTGAATCCGTGAAATCATATGTTCCGTCTAAATTTGTATAACCGATAACGGCAGAAATGGCTACCGGTAATAATTTATCGGCAGGCAATAATTTAGTGAAATCATATTGTAGGCCTGCTCCGAACAAACTTATTTCGGCGCTATCCTCAAAATCGATTTTGGGTAAAAACCTAGCTTTCACCTCTAGACCTTTGATTAGACCAACACTGGCCTGTAGGTATCCTGAAGGGATAAAGTTAAAATCTTCTGATGCCAAACCTGATGGCAACTCAAACCGTTCACTGAACAGGCCATTGTCATCAGAGATGATCACCTCGACCCCTGTGATATCACCCAATCCTGTTGCGACCTGCTTTGATTGGCTTCCATCGGTAAAACTGAGATTCTCATAATCATCAATATCAAGCTCAAAAGACTTTTTATCGTCCTTGTTCCTGAATCCCGTAATATTACCAACAACTGAAATTTCAAATCCACCTAGGGGCTTGGCGTCCGCAGAGTTATACCAACCATTGGAAATACCATAAATCGCCGATTCGGTAACCGGGGCCGTGTAAGCATCGGTAAATCGTTCTGCGTTCTCGATACCCGCAGTCAATATATTGTTTAAGCTTTGGGCATTAGCGCCCCATGAACAGGTTAAGAGCAAGAGGCCTATGAATTGTTTCATTTTATAAATTTTCTTAAAACTAAAAAACCCGCCCGATTAGGGCGAGTTTTTGTTGTGAAATACCATTATCAATGTACTAAACTATACATCAATGTTGGCATAGACCGCATTCTTTTCGATAAATTCCCTTCTTGGTGGCACCTCATCGCCCATTAGCATTGAGAAGATACGGTCGGTTTCCGTGGCATTATCAATGGAAACTTGACGAAGTGTCCTGAATTCAGGGTTCATGGTGGTATCCCATAACTGTTCGGCGTTCATTTCACCGAGACCCTTATAACGTTGTATTCCTGCTGCCCCACCCATGGACTCCACAATCTCATCACGTTCTTTGTCATCCCAAGCGTATCGCCTTTTCGCTCCTTTTTTCACCAGGTACAAGGGGGGTGTTGCGATGTAGACGTGACCGCCTTCTATCAACTCACGCATATACCTGAAAAAGAACGTCAAGATCAAGGTCTCAATATGGCTACCATCAACATCGGCATCACACATGATGACCACTTTATGATAGCGCAGCTTTTCGAGGTTCAACGCCTTGCTATCTTCTTCGGTACCAATGGTAACGCCAAGTGCCGTATAAATATTCTTGATTTCCTCGTTCTCAAAAACTTTATGCTGCATGGCTTTCTCGACATTCAAAATCTTACCTCGAAGCGGCAGTATGGCTTGAAACATTCGATCTCGACCTTGTTTTGCAGTACCACCCGCAGAATCACCCTCGACCAAGAAAACCTCACACTTGGTCGGGTCTTGTTCAGAACAATCAGACAACTTGCCTGGTAAGCCGCCAACACTCATAGGGTTTTTACGTTGTACCATTTCACGTGCCTTGGCAGCGGCGTGACGTGCTTGGGCAGCTAGTTTTACCTTCTCGACGATTTGTTTGGCATCTTCAGGGTGCTCCTCCAAGTAATCGGTAAGCATTTCAGATACTGCCTGGCTGACCGCACTTGTGACTTCGCGGTTGCCCAATTTGGTTTTGGTCTGGCCCTCAAACTGTGGTTCCGCGACCTTTACCGAAACTATGGCCGTCAAGCCCTCACGGAAATCATCGCCTGAAATTTCAAATTTCAATTTGTCGAGCATTCCCGAGTTATCGGCATATTTCTTCAGGGTACTGGTCAATCCCCTTCTAAACCCTGAAAGATGGGTACCCCCTTCATGGGTATTGATGTTATTTACATAAGAATGTAAATTTTCAGAGTAGCCTGTATTGTAGATCATGGCAACCTCAACAGGAATTCCGTTCTTCTCCCCTTCCATAGCAATCACGGACTGAATGAGGGGATCTCTTGTTTCATCAAGAAAACGGATAAATTCTTTCAATCCCTCTTCTGAATGAAAGACTTCTGAGACAAATTCACCTTTCTCATCCTTATTTCTTTTGTCGGTCAACGTAATGGTGATGCCCTTATTCAGGTAGGCCAATTCACGCATTCTGTTAGCGAGCGTCTCATAATTGTATTCCGTAGTCTGCGTAAAGATAATATCGTCAGGAACAAAAGTTACCTCAGTACCCGTTACTTTGCTTTCGCCGACACTTTTTACCGGATAAAGTGTTTTACCTCTTTCATATTCTTGCTCCCATATTTTGCCTTCCCTAAAAACCGTGGCTTTTAAGTGCTTGGACAAGGCGTTCACACAAGAAACCCCAACACCATGCAGCCCACCGGAAACCTTGTAGGAATCTTTATCAAACTTACCCCCTGCACCTATTTTGGTCATAACCACTTCAAGGGCCGAAACCCCTTCTTTTTGGTGCAGCCCTACGGGTATACCCCGTCCATTATCATTTACCGTAATGGAATTGTCTTCATTGATGGTAACCCCGATGGTATCACAGTACCCGCCCATGGCCTCATCGATAGAGTTATCGACCACTTCATAAACCAAATGATGCAATCCCCTTGGCCCAACATCACCTATGTACATTGAGGGACGCATTCTAACATGCTCCATACCCTCTAGGGCTTGGATACTGTCTGCGGAATACTGATTTTTTTTAGCTTCTTCGCTCATAGTTTCAAACTAAATTATTTTGCAAATTTCAAATCTTACAAATATAACGAAAACCTAGTGAAATTAAGGTGTTGCAGCCATTTATCACTTGAAGTTATCAACAAGTTATTGTGGAAAATTATATCAAATCACAAGGTGTATTCCTGAGGTGTGATTCTGAGGATAAAATGTTGATTTACTCCAATTACTTTAACCGGTCTCGCAAAAATTGGGTATGGATATCCATACTCCGTCACGAAGACCCCGAACACTCCGTTAGGGGTCAATTCGACCAGCAGGTTCCTTCGAAACTTGGGTACAGCCATCGGCATTTTTTACAATAGACCTCGAACACTCCGTTAGGGGTCTATTCGACCAGCAAGTTTCTTCGAAACTTGGGTCTCATTGACTGGAAAAGCACCCTTGAGGGGTGCTTTTCACGACTAATTAAAATGAATAAAAAACTACTTGTCCCTAAATGAAAACAAGTTTACTTTATGTAGGCATCATCATGAACATTTGACACTGCCCTCCCTGAAGGATCGTTCATGTTTTTAAACGCCTCATCCCACTCCAAGGCTATTTTGGTACTACAGGCAACGGAAGGCTCTTGAGGAACGCTTAATGCAGCCGCATCTGACGGAAAATGCCCTTCAAAAATAGAACGGTAATAATATTCTTCTTTGGTGGTCGGGGTCTGTATCGGAAATTTAAAGTGGGCATTTTGCAATTGCTCGTCACTTACCGCTTCTTCGACCACTTCTTTTAGGGTATCGATCCAACTATAACCCACCCCGTCTGAGAACTGTTCTTTTTGACGCCACGCCACACTTTCAGGCAAATAGGACTCAAAGGCCTTGCGTACTACCCATTTCTCCATTCGTTCCCCATTGATCATTTTATCTTTTGGGTTGATCCCCATCGCGACATCCATAAACTCTTTATCCAAAAATGGTACACGCCCCTCAATACCCCAAGCAGCCAGCGATTTGTTGGCCCGCAAACAATCGTACATATGCAACTTATCCAATTTGCGCACGGTCTCTTCATGAAAGTCCTTTGGACTCGGGGCCTTATGAAAATATAAATAGCCCCCAAACAGTTCGTCGGCTCCTTCACCGGAAAGTACCATCTTAATACCCATGGACTTAATGACACGGGCCATCAAATACATTGGGGTAGATGCCCTAATGGTCGTAATATCGTACGTTTCTAAATTGTAGATGACATCCCTAATGGCATCTAGGCCCTCTTGTATGGTAAACTTTATCTCATGATGGACCGTACCTATGTGGTCGGCCACTTTCTGCGCGGCAGCCAAATCGGGGGAACCTTCCAACCCTACTGAAAACGAATGCAGTTGGGGCCACCAAGCATCTTTGGTATCACCCGACTCTATACGTTTTTGTGCGAACTTTTTGGCCAAAGCAGAGGTCACCGATGAATCCAATCCGCCGGACAACAGTACCCCATAGGGTACATCTGACATTAACTGGCGTTTGACCGCAGCCTCTAGAGCATCATGGATTTCCCTAATGCTTGTCTCATTTTCCTTCACTGCTTCATAATCCATCCAATCGCGCTGGTACCACCGTACAAATTCCCCAGTAGCGCTATGCAGGTAATGTCCAGGGGGAAACAGCTCGATCTTGGTACAAGTACCTTCCAAAGCTTTTAATTCAGAGGCTACATAAAAAGTACCATTCTTATCCCATCCGATATAAAGCGGAATAATGCCCATATGATCCCTGGCAATGAAATATTCATCTTTCTCACTGTCGTAAATGGCAAAACCAAAAATACCATTAAGCTCGTCTATAAAATCAACACCTTTTTCTTGATACAATGCCAAAATCACCTCACAATCGGATTGTGTCTGAAACCCGTAAGTACCTTCAAACTGCTTTCGTAATTGTCCATGGTTGTATATCTCACCATTTGCGGCCAATACCAGTTTACCATCTTTACTGAACAAAGGTTGTTTACCTGATGCTGGATCCACAATAGCCAGACGCTCGTGGGCCAAAATTGCTTTCTCACCAGTATAAATTCCATTCCAATCCGGACCACGATGTCTTATTTTTTTAGACATTTCCAACAACTGTGGCCGTAACACCTCGGTGCTTTCCTTAACATCAAACGCACATACAATTCCGCACATAATCTTTTATTGCTAATAATTAGTGATACAAAAATGCAATTGATATTATCATATTAAAACAATAAATCATTTATTGATTACATTTTAAAACAATATCTTGTTTTTATATGATCAATTATCACTTCTTTAAGCAAATACACCTCATTTCAGATATATTCTGAAAGTTGTTCAAATTTTAACGACTCTTTAAAAAAATCACGTAGTTCTTCAAACTACTTTTGAATTCAACTAAAATTTTAAAAATGAAAAAATTCTTATTACCTGTATTATTTGCTTTCACCTTAGTTTTCACTACGGAGGCAACTGCCCAAAAATTTAGCGGATTGGACAAAAGTCCGGCTGATATCGCCTCGTTCCCATCTAGCTATAAAGAATCGAACAAAGTTGCCCGTGTTATTTATGGAAGACCACAATTAAAAGGCCGCTCTATGGATGATTTGGCCCCAGCGGGAAAAGTATGGAGAACCGGTGCCAATGAAGCAGCGGAGGTCACCTTTTACCAAGATGTAACTTTTGGCGGAGAGAAAGTAGCGGCCGGCACATATGCATTGTTCACTATACCCGGCGAAGGCGAATGGACGGTTATATTGAACAAGAACCTGAACCAATGGGGAGCTTATTCGTATGACAACGCGGCCGATGTTGTTCGTGTAACTTCAAAGGCTTCTACAGACGGGGAATCATTGGAAGCATTTTCCATTGCTTTTAAAGAGGTAGAAGGCGGAGCGCACTTGGTTATGGGCTGGGGAACCACAAGAGTTGCCACACCTGTGATGTTATAAATTTCCCTTTATGAGCAAAAAGACCCCTAAAGCAATTGCTTTAGGGGTCTTTTATTTCCAAGGTTCTTGACGGAATAGCAAGGGAAAAATACACACGGCGAATCCATTACTTTTAATTTTCATTGATCCATCCCTCAATTTTCTTTTCCAACAAAATAAGCGGCAAACTACCCGTATTCAATACTTGGTCATGAAATTCCCGAACATCAAAGGCTTCCCCAAGTGCTTTTTCAGCCTTGGTTCGCAGTTCCCGAATTTTTAATTGCCCAATTTTATAGGACAATGCCTGACCCGGAGTCGCCATATAGCGCTCTATTTCAGCTGTTATACCTTCTACAGAGTCAGCCTCATTATCCAAGGAGTATTGAATGGCCTCTTCGCGTGTCCATCCTTTTGCATGCATACCGGTATCAACGACCAATCTAATGGCACGGTGCATTTCCATACTTAGCATACCAAAATACAGGTATAGGTCGGTATACAACCCCAGTTCCTTACCCAAAGATTCTGCATACAAGGCCCAACCCTCAACAAATACGCCAAGGCTTTCTGGATGCAAAAATTCAGGCAAGTCTCCATTTTCTTGCTGCAAGGATAGCTGAAAATGGTGTCCAGGAATCGCTTCATGCAAAAATAAAGCCTCGCTTGTCAAGATATTGAACTTTTCAATCTCTGGTATCGGAACATAAAACACCCCCGGACGGGAACCATCTTTTGAACCGGGAACGTATTCGGCACTTGCCGAAGCTTCTCGAAATGCTTCGGTTCTTCTAACTTTAAAACCTGCTTTTGGTCGTAAATTAAAAACGGAATCTAATTTGATGTCTATCTTTTCTTCCATGGATTCAAAATAGGTAATCACCTGATCAGGCTGCGTAAAAGGCATTAGCTTTTCAGTACCGCGCACCTCATCGAAAAACGCCTTTAAATCTCCCCGAAAGCCTGAAGCCTGCATGGCCTTTTCCATTTCCCTGCGTATTCTGGCTACCTCCCTTTTACCTAATTCATGAATCTCATCAGCCGTCATATTGGTAGAAGTATGCAAACGTATCAAATACGCATAAGTCTCTGCACCATTTGATAAAGCCCCAATACCCGATGTTGAACGACCATGGGGTAAATACTCCTCTTTTAAAAACCTTTTGAGCATGGCATATTTCGGGATCACCCGTTCTGAAATGATTGCTACATACGCCTCTTTTAATCGTTTGGAATCGTCTGGGGAAAATGTTTCTGGCAGGTTTAGAATCGGCTTGTAGAATATGTGTTGTTCCACTGGTTTTGAAACGAAATCTTCTAATTGTGGAATCATTTTTACAATCAAACTTCTGGGTAAAACCACATCTTTTTCGAGACCTTCCTTCATTTTGGTTATGCTGGTATCTAAAAATGTTAAGTAATCTTCAATGCGTTTTAACCAATTCTCATAATCTTCTATCGTTTGAAAGGGATGAACACTTGAACCACCGGCCAATTGGGCAACATATAAATGTAATGACTGTATCTGACCTAAGGGAAAAAACTCTAGTGTGGGTAGGTTGTAAATTGGTGAGGTAATGACAGCCAATTCATTCTTCAGACCTTCTTTTTTAATGGAACAATCCCACTGCATCACTTCCAGTGCAAGTCGTTGGGTCTCATTCAAGCCCAACGTATCAACCTTCTCGATACGGGTCAAGAAAGCATCATATTCCTCAACCAAATGTTTTTGATAATCATCGGAGATATAATCTGCTATAGTATCATTAAAAGCAGTGTAACCTGCTTTTGTGGCCTCAATAGGATTTATTCGGAGTTTGAATTGTTGGTAGTCTTCAAAAAGTATTTCTAAATTTTGCGGTGCTACTACTTCTTTTGAGGTTTCGGATTCTTTACATCCTCCAAAAAAAATAAAAAGGGAAATACAGAATAGTGGTATTCGGTTGGGCATTTTAATCAGGCTTTATTCAAAAATAAGCAATTGAAAGAAGCCGTCTAAACCCTTCTAATGGTCTTCAAATTCGGTAATCACAAATTCGACCCTTCTATTGGCATCGCGCTCCTTATTCGAAGTGCCTGAATAGAGTGGCATTTTATCACCCTTTCCTTCCCAGCTGATTCGCATTTTGTCAAGCCCTAGTTCTTGTAAATAAAGTGCTACTGCCCTAGCCCTTCTTGAAGAGAGGTACTTGTTATAATTTTCTGAACCGAGGTCATCGGTATGACCATAGATCTCTAGTTGAACTTTAGGGTTTTTATGCAAATGGGCATATACCTTACGAACCTCGATTTTGGCCTTTTCGGTAAGTTTAAAATCATCGAACTCAAATTGCAATTGATCCAATACAAAAGGTTGGTTCATTTCAAATTCTTGTCTGGGTATCAAAACAAGTGAAACATCATCAATATAATAGTACGACAAGGCCTTTTGATTGTTTTCCTTTTGGTTTAAGCGGATAGTTCTCGAGTGCCTATCATCTTTAAAGTTACCGAAGGTCACATATTTTTCGTAACCCCTTGCCTCAAACTCCCCCTCGATCAGGGCCCATGCATCGTTATCAAAAATGGTACGTTTCACCTTCAACTTCACATAAGAAAACCGGTCGACCCCAAATCGGTTCAACCGTCGTGGAGACAGATTTTGATTGGTTTCAATATTTAAAGGTTCTTGGGTCATCAGCACTGAGGCTTCTTGTATGGCAAGTACTGATATTTCTGCTAAGCTCAAACGAAAGGAAACCTTGTAGTAATTACCTTTCCCTAATTTTTCCTTGAGCTCAAATTGGATATACTCCCGATAATCATTCGGACTTAAAAGATAAAGACCTGCATAGGCCTCCCCTTCGAAAGCAGGTTGGGTACCATTAAAATTTTTTGGGATACCGACATCATTGGTTCCGCAGATATGAAAATAATCCGTTGAGCCTTTGGTCGGGGCTTTTAAATGCCTGCTATCGTTAGATAGATTCCCTATTGCTGATGGACAGGAATGGTAATTCTCAAAGCCCCCATTGATCACCAGATTTTGGGCGGTCAGGGGGATTTGGAAAAAATAAATCATCATCACGACAAAAGGTATCCTTTCTGTCATCATCTTCAGTTTATCATACACGCCACCCCCGTGCAGTGTATTATTTATTTGATCATATGCTACATATGCTATTGATCATCAAAATTGGTCATCACAAACTCTACCTTTTGATTGGCAGGTTTATTGTCTTTTATGTTTCCATTGCGTAAGGGTTTGGTATCTCCAACACCTTCCCAGACCAGTCGACTATCGTCAATACCCAGTTTTTTAAGGTAAAGTGCTACGGCCCTTGCCCGCAAAGAGGAAACGAACTTATTATACTCTGGAGTACCGGCATCATGGGAATGCCCTGTAATCTTTAACTGTACCTCGGCATTGGCTTTTAAATACTTGAATATCTTTTTGACACTGGCCATTGCTTCTTCATCGAGTTCGTATCCCTTTGGTTCGAAAGGTTTATGTTCTAAAACATAGATCTTATCTTTTTCATAGTTCACTCGTGGTAATTCTTCCAACACCAGATTATCAACAAAGTAATATGAGAAATCACCAGAGGTAACTGATTTTCCATTTTCTAAGAGTACCGTATTTTCATTAGATTGGAAATTGCCCAGAACAATATGATTTTCAAATCCCTTAGCGTCAAATTCAGCGGTAAGCGTAACCCACCCTTCTTTATTTGACAAGGAATTGTCCGCTTTCAAAGCCACCTCATGAAATTCCATACCTTCTTGTAAATCGACCCTAGATGCCGTTAATACAGCACTATTGGGCACACTTACTTTTTTATTGGTCAACACGATTGACATATTCTTTAAGGCCAAGGTGCTTGTTTCGGCCAAACTGACCTGAAAAGAGAGTTTATAAGGGTGTTTTTCCCTGAGCGTTTTTGAGGTATTCAACTGAATATATTCCCTATAATTATTCAAGGCATAAAAATAAAGACCGGCATAGCCTTTACCGTTACTGGCAGTTTGAGAACCTTTAAAGTTATTGGGAACGTTAAAGTCGTTCGTGCCGCATTCATTGAAATAGTCCCCTGAACTTGGGGTCGGCAACGATACATCTTCGAGTAGCATATCAAATGCCATCCTATTGGACGGACAAGCCTTATATGCTTCAAAAGAGGGATTAAGAATTAGATTTTGAGCTACGCCGTAGCTACTGAATAAAAGAGCTACACAAAGAAAAGTGATACTACGAGAGGCTTTGATACTAAACATAATCTATGTATTGATTTGGGCTCTCGTACCACTATAAACGCCATATGATTTTGAATATTGCCTATTGTTAAATTTCTTCAAGGTCTTTGCGCTTCATCGATTTGTGGACACTAATTTCAAAGAACCCACGTTACAATATTCCAAATCTTACGGTAATGCGCATTTTAACCACTGTGCTTCTACTCTTTTCGATGCCCTATTTTGGCTTAGGTCAAAATACGATTTCGGGAAAAGTCGTTGATGAACTCGGTCTTCCTGTCTATTTGGCTGCAATTAGCCTAGATACCACGGATGAGGCTACTTATTCTGATTATGAAGGTTCTTTCGTATTGACCAGTAGTAAAGACTTTCACTGGAAAGTAAGTATCTCTTCCAAAGGTTATCAAACCGAGTCTTTCTTTGTACTGAGCGGCGGTCGTACCGAAGATATCGTATTGCAATACGATGAGGAGATGCGAAAATTAATCAACGGAACGTCAAGTATCTTTCATAGGTTCTTTCAACACCCTTTGGATCGAGAAATCTTATTTCCCAAGCGTAAAATTGAATTGGCAAGCACGCTCTTCTTTGATGGTGATTACAAATTCACTCCATAGTCTTTAAAATAAATCCTACCCTTCTATTGCGTGACCTACCCTGTTCGTTGGAATTATTCGTGATGGGGTCTTCACTACCATGGCCCACCCATGATACGCGTTCAGTTACTATGCCTACACTAACAAAATAGTCAGCGATTGACTTCGCCCGTTTTTCAGAAAGTCTTTTGTTATATTGGTCATTACCATAACTATCGGTATGCCCATGAATTTCAATCATCAATTCGGGAGCTGCGTTCAATCGTTCCCGAATGAATTCCAGTTCCTTTATTGCATCGCGATCAATTGTAAACTTATCAAAGCTAAAATGAATGTTCTTTAGCACGAATAGACTATCTTTTTTCAATTCCCTATCCGCTTCGACAGAAGGCCGTTGGTTCGCCGATTGTAACGATATCATATCAATATAATAGTAAGCCCCTTTCTTGGTTTCTTTTCTTTTGGTCTGTACTTTTCTGGTTTTTTGATTGTTGCGAAGGTTACCAAGAGTCAGGTATTTCTCATAACCCTTCGCCTTAAAACCTAGGGTTACCTTCAACCAATCGGATTTGTCTTCATGAAATTCTGGATGATTGATTTCCATCGTATGGAATCGGTTGCCGCTACTACTGAATAAACGACCTCTAGACAACGCTTTCTTGGTATCTATCCGTAATTCCTTATAACTGAATACCACCCCAAAATCCTTTACTGCGAAATCGGAGCCCTCGGCCAAGCTGATATAAAAACTTAAGTTATAGAATACGTCTTTTCGAAGCATTTTTTTGAGCGGCACCTGAATATATTCCCTATAATCAGATGGGGCATAAAAGTAGAGGCCGGCATAGCCCTTGCCGAACTTAACCTGTTGAACGCCATTGAAGTTTTCTGGGGCACCCATTACGATACTACAGGTGTTGAAATAATCTGTAGACCCTTTTGTCGGGGTGGTCCAAGAGGTAACATCATCTTTGAAGGTCCCCAATGTTTTTGGGCAGGCATCAAAACGTTCAAAACTAGGGTTCTTGACCAGATTTTGGCAATACGACTGAAATCCGATCAATAGAAAAATAAAAAGAATATGTCTGCGATTACAACCGATCATAACCTATAGCAAAGTAGGCCTAAGATAACAAATCAGACCACAATGCTATTCGCTATAGATCAAACTTATAAGATACACCGGCTAAAGCTTGAAAACTTTGTACCCTGAAATTATGCCACTGTTCGTAGCTGTTGTTTGCCAAATTATTGAATTTGGCAAATGCCGACAGCTGTTTGTTAAAACGATACCCAATATGTGCATTGGCATCAAAAAAGCTTTCCAAGGTTACTATTTCAGATGGAAACAAATTGGGTGGTGTATTGGCCTGTGCAACTGAAACCAAGTCTTCACGCTCCCCAACAAAAAATAAGTTGGCGCCGGCAAACCACTGTTCCGTAATTTGATAATCCAAAAATAAAGAACCTTTGACCTCAGGTAAGTTCCATGCCGGATTGTCCGTTTCCGTATTGTAATTATAGTATTCCGCATTTAGGCCAAACGAAAAATTGCGGTTGACATCAACATTCAACTCGGCAAAAACACCGAATGTTCTAAGGTCATCATAAAACACTTGAAAAGAGTTGCCGAAATTATAGCCTTGTGCATCCGTTCTACCCACATTTTGGGGATTTAAAAAGAACAAGGGCCTTCTATTTTCCGCCAGATAGGATCCTTTAATATTGTAGCCGACATTTGAAAAGAGCTGTCCCCTCAAACCCAGGTACCCTTCATATTGTTGGTCTGTAGGCTGAATAAACAACGTTGGTGAAACAAATGGGTTGTCATTTACAAAATCATGGTATGAGTTCTGCTTTAAATCACCTACGATACCTGCATAGGCGATTACCTGTTCATCCATGACCCGATACGATGCCGTAACCGATGGATAGATGTAAAAACTGCCACTGCTGTCTTCTATATCCATTCCGTAAACCAAGTTTGCACCCAAGTTTAAGGTCAGTTCATCGCGTAAAACCACAAAGCTAGGGTTTACCCCTACCTGAAAATGACTGTAATCTATACCGGTTTCATTAACAGTATTGTTCAAATCGTCATTTTCGAAACTACCACCCACATAATCGACCTTGGTCTTGAAGTTCACCAATTCATCCGTAATGGGCAGTTCAATTTCCGTATCCAATACCACTCTATTTTCACCGGATTCCGCAGCATCCCAAAACCGCCTTAACAGTATATCGCCACGCTTAAAAAAAGAATCTTCTACAGTCAGGTTTGCCTTCGCTTCGGCATTAAAGTAGTTTTGTTGTTCATCAATACCATCGATTTGAGCTTGGGTGAACGCACCACTTTCAAGACCGTACCAATTGTACAACTGGTGCTGCAATCCGACAGTGGCTCCCCAATTATAATCACGATCTTTTTTAGCGTATGAAACGTCGAGTTTTGTATTGTAAAAATCAGTTTCTAAAGGCGTACTCTCAATATCACCCCGAGATGAATGATGGTTCAAACCTACATCCAACAAATCCTCATCCCTACCCAACTCACTGCTTGTGTAAAACTCGACTAGCGCATTATTGAAATTTCCTAAGCCCACCGACGCATAGGAGTTATAGAGTACAGGAGGCGGAAGCTTTTCAACTTTCGCCGCCTTCGCTTTTGCCGGGGTAAATGTTGAAGCGACAGGTACCGAAAAGATATTATAGGTTATTTTCTTTTTTTGCAACACAATCGAATCATTCAAAATTGGCGCAACCTTAATTTTGAAAGCATCGGAAACCGTAGGGGAGTATGGCTTTACCACCGTTACGGTTTCGGTGCCGATAGTATCGGTTTCTTGGGCTTTTACCGAACCAAAAACGACTAGACAAAGTATCGTGGATAAAATGGTTTTCTGCATGGTGTCCTGATTAATTTCCATTTGGATTGACTGATGAGTTGACTTCTGCCTGGCGTGATTTTATCAATGAAAGCTCTCCTTTGGCATTGGCGACGATTTCATCGAATTCTGCAAAATTCTCAATGACACTTTCCAAAATATAGGTCGCTTGAAAGGCATCATCCAAAGCATAAAAATTCTTGGCCATGATTACCAACCCCTTTCCACCCCATTCTTTATACGCCGAATAGTCTTTTACCAATTTTTGGACCGATACATTTGAGGCTTCAAAATTTTCCTTCTTGTTCTTAAAAAAGGCATCGTAGTACCATGCTTCTGCGGCAACCTCGCCCGATGCTATTTTTTTGACCTCGGCAAAAGCGGTTTCAGCAATTTGTTCATTACCCGTTTCAATGGCGGCACGAGCAATCATAATCTGGGCATCACTTTTTATCCTATTGTCGATATTAGGGGCGGCCAGAACCTTTTCTGCGTAAGCAATGGTTTTTTCATAGTCTTTTCGACCGTAATACCCCTTCATTAAATTGGATTGGGCAAAGGTTCTATTTTGTGTAATCTCTGCGGTATTCTCCAGCCGCTCTAAAAAGGGGATGGCATTGTTATAATCTTCTTTTGCCACATATATTTCACAGACCCTCGTCAGTGCCTGCTCACTATATTCACTAATGCCATTTTCAGCCACGTTTGCATAAAGCGGTAAGGCTTTATCCTTCTCCCCTTGGGAAAAATACAATTGTGCCAATGAAAAATTTACCAGATTGGAGTGAAGCCCATTGGGAAACTCTTTCAAGTAGGCTTCAAAACCCTTGATGGCAACATCCGTTTTCCCCTCGGCATACTTTCGATTTGCCGCCTCAAAGCTGGCCTCGTCAAGTTCTGAATCGGTCACCTCAACAAAATCAAGGTTTCTGGCCCATGCGGCATATTCGCTTACACGCCCCATATCAACATAGACCAATTTTGCAGTTGCCACTGCTTGCTTGGCTTCTTGACTTTTAGGATAGTCATTTACCACACCTTTCAGTTTTGTCAAAGCTTTCTCATTGCGTCCGGCATTGTAGTGTACCAATCCCTGGCGCAGCATAGCCCTTGGGGCAAATTTGCTGCGTCCATAGTTGGAAATCAACTTGTCGTAGCTACGTAGCCCTTCTGTTTCTTTAGCGGTTTTGACGTAAGTGTTGCCCAGTTCAAAAAGCGCATCGTCTTGTAGTGAGGATTTTGGATAGCGATCTACAAACCTTATCAATTCTTCAATCTTTGCTGGATTCTTACCTAAGAACCCATTACATATCGCCTTTTGAAATGCTGCATAATCACGTTCCGGTCCATTCATTTGCGACGCCTTGTCATAAGCCGAAATCGCTGATTGGTAGTTACTGGTCACAAAGTAACTATCGCCTAAGCGAATCAATGCGTCATTGGACTGCTCTTGATTACCATTCGCTGAGACATTTTTAAAATAGGAAATAGCCTTATCGTATTGCTTTAATTTGAAATGACAATATCCTAAGTTGTAATCCAATTGTTCAAATTCATCCGTTGTTGTTGCCTCTGGGTTTTGTTTGAACTTCATAAAACCCTCTAAAGCTTCATCAAAACGGTTTAAACGATACGCTGCTTCTGCCCTCCAATATCTTGCCCTTGCATCAAAATTTCCATTTTCTGGATTTTTCAAAGATTTTGAGAATCGCTCTACGGCCAATTCATAATCCCCGTCAATAAATAATTCCACTCCCCTATAAAAGGCAACTTTTTGGTAGGTTTCCTTGCTTGCGTAGCCTGAGTTTTTCTCTAGCAACGTCATGGCACCCTCAAAGTTTTTTGAAGTGATATAAGAATCTATGAGCAAGGTCTGCAACTCTTCTTGTCTTTCATCTTTGGGGTACTTTTCTAAATAAGAACTAATAACCTGTGGTACTGGTTCGTAGGCATTACCTATTTCATAACTCAACCTTGCATAGTTGAGTAGCGCATCCCTTTCAATAGCTTCGTTGAATTCCATTTCAGAGGCATTGCGAAATGCATTCAGTGCTTCAGATTTTTTTTCCAACTTCAGGTAGCACTCCGCCAAGTGATAATAAGCGTTCTGGGCCACACCGTTTGTACCATCGATAATTTTATTGAATTGCCCAATAGCGGCTTCAAAATCACCTTGTTTGTAGTAGCTATATCCTAAAAGATAAAAATCAGTGTTGTTCCATCTTCCCCGTTTGCCTTTATACGCTTTTAAATATGGGATGGCCTCATCGTACTTTTCTAAATTAAAGTAGCTCTCGCCAATGACTTTGTTCAATTCAGAAATTTCCCTACGGTCTGACTTTGGCAGTTGTTTTTTGGCCATTTCAATGGCTTTTTCAAAATTGCCCAGTTTAAAATTTAAGTCCGCTTGATAATAGGAAAGTTTTTCTTCTAGAACTTTCGGATCTGATATTTCATCGAATCGCTCATTCGCACCATCATAATCATCTTGTTCGTAAGCGATATAGCCCATATAGTACTTTGCTTGGGCACCATATTTTTCAGAAGTAAGTACTTTATTGAGGTATTTTTCAGCTTCTTTGGGCCTGTTCGAAGCATAATAGGCATATCCGATATTAAAATTGAACTTTTCCATGTCATTTCGCGATATGGCGTTTTGATCAACTTTCTTGTACCATTTTAAGGCAAAAGGATATTTGCCCGTTTCAAAATAATAATCGGCAACATCCATAAAAGCGGAATTGCGCTTAGTGGAAGTTGGGTAACGTTCCACAAAGTCTTCCATGAGTTTGTCGGCTCCCCGTTGGTTCAACCGAACCGCGGCATTTGCTGCATAATAGACGCTATTAGCCTCGGTCTCGTAGTCTTTCGTACTGGTCTTGACTTTTTCAAAAAGTGCTTGGGCTGCTTGATATTGTTGGTTGTTATACAAGGCCAAAGCATCTTGAAACTGCTTTTGCTCGTGGGTATATACCTTGGTTTCTTGTGAAAAACCTAAAACCAAAAGACCTAAAAAGAGTGCTAAAAAAACGGAAGTGGTTCGATTCATAGTGTTCTACGCTGTTCTCGATTGATGATACCATAACGTTAAAATTCGAATGAAAGTATATCAATCAATTTCAAGTTCAAAGTTTCCAGTTTTAACTTTCAGGTTTCGAATACCCAGAAAAAATCATAATTTGGTTCGTAGAGAACTTAGTATTTTTGGGAATCGCAAGGTTAGGGTCATTTTTCAATAAGACCACTGCCTTGAAACCTTTAACCCGAAACTAAAAGAATGTCGGAAACCATATTAAAATTACAGGATGTATCCGTTTTTCAAAATGAAAATCTCATTCTGAGCAATATTACCCTTGAAGTAAAAAAGGGTGAGTTTGTATACATTATCGGAAAGACCGGAAGTGGAAAAAGTAGCTTCATGAAGACGCTCTATGCCGATATTCCGCTTCGTGAAGGTTATGGTACCGTTGTGGATTTCAGCCTAAAGTCGCTTCAAGAAAAGGACATCCCTTTCTTACGTAGAAAATTGGGAATCGTCTTTCAAGACTTCAAATTGCTACCTGACCGAAATATCAATAATAACTTGCAATTTGTGCTTAAAGCAACGGGGTGGACAGACCATTCAAAAATGGATGCCAAAATTGAAGCCGTATTGGACAAAGTCGGCATGAAGACCAAAGGCTTTAAATTTCCCCATGAACTCTCAGGTGGTGAACAACAACGCGTAGCCATTGCAAGGGCCCTGTTGAACGACCCGGAATTGATCCTTGCAGATGAGCCTACGGGTAATTTAGATCCCCAAACCAGTGTAGAGGTAATGCGGGTCTTGCAAGAAATCAACGAAAGCGGGCGAACCATTATTATGTCTACCCATGATTACGCCCTAATCTTAAAATATCCGCACAAAACCATCAAATGTGATGGCAGTAAGATGTTTGAGGTGATTCAAAAAGCTATGTGATTTTTCATAACCTTAATACTTCATAAGGAAATTCAAAAAAAAGTCGTCGACGAACTTCTATTCTTGATTTAGAATTGACCAAAAAGATTTTTGTTTCTTTGTGAAAACTAAAATTTCTTTCCTTTTATGGAACTTCTCGGAATTGATGTCGGTGGATCGGGTATCAAAGGTGCCTTGGTCAATGCCGAAACAGGCGAAATGTTGACGGAACGATTTCGCATTCCCACGCCCAAATCAAGAAAACCTGACGAGATGGCGGAGGTCATCAAACAAATCGCAGATCATTTTAAGTATCACGGACCCATTGGTTGTGGATTTCCTACCATCGTAAAAAATGGGGTTTGCAAATCTCCCGGCAATTTGCACAAAAGCTGGATGGGCGTTAACATTGACGAACTTCTTACCAGAGTAACAGGTCGAGAGGTTACGGTTCTCAATGATGCGGACGCTGCCGGATATGCTTCAATGAACTATGGCGTTGGAAAAGACAAGCAAGGCCTCGTTGTTATGATTACCATTGGAACAGGATTGGGCAGCGGTGCTTTTTTCAATGGGCAATTGATCCCTAATTTTGAGCTCGGCCAAATACCTTATAAGGATTATAAAAAAATTGAACTTTGGGCAGCGGCATCGGCAAAAGAACGCGAAGGATTATCATATGAAAAATGGGGAAAACGCTTCAACAAGTTTTTACGATACGTTGAGCTGATCATTGCACCAGACCTCATTATCGTTGGTGGGGGCACCTCAAAAAAATGGAAGGAGTTTCAACACCTTATTGATGTTGAGACCGATGTTGTAAAGGCAGAATTGATGAACCATGCCGGAATCATTGGTGCGGCGATAGGCTGTTTACGCGAACACCATCACGGACACCTAAGTTAGGTTTTAGGAGTTAGGGGCTAGGAGTTGGGAGCTATGAGTTAGTAAAAGGACTAAAACTGCTAGTTTGTTAAGCCCAACCAATTCCTGAAATACCATTTACTCTTTACCGTTTGCTGACCTAGGTAATCTTATTGCGCTTGCGGTCTACTTCTTTTAAATAAATCTTTCTCAAACGAAGGTGATTTGGGGTAACTTCGACATACTCATCTTTTTGAATATATTCCAAAGCCTCTTCCAACGAAAACTTTATTGCCGGAACGATCTTAGCCTTATCGTCAGCACCTGCAGAGCGTACGTTTGATAATTTCTTGGTTTTCGTGACGTTCACTGTCATATCATCTTGGCGTGAGTTTTCGCCGATAACCTGACCTTCATAAATATCCTCTCCCGGGTCAATAAAGAACTTACCCCTATCTTGCAGTTTGTCAATGGAGTACGGAATTGCAGTGCCATTTTCCATAGACACTAAAGAGCCATTCAAACGTTGCGCGATATCCCCTTTCAAAGGTTGGTATTCTAAAAAGCGGTGTGCCATTATCGCCTCACCTGCAGTTGCGGTCAACAATTGGTTTCTCAAACCGATTATCCCTCTCGAAGGGATTATAAATTCACATAACATTCGGGAACCTTTAGCTTCCATACTGGTCATTTCCCCCTTGCGGATAGAGACCATTTCAACGGCCTTGCCAGAAACCTCTTCAGGTAAATCAATAGTCAAATGTTCAACTGGCTCGCACTTCACACCATCAATCTCTTTAATGATCACCTGTGGTTGGCCAATTTGAAGTTCGTATCCCTCGCGACGCATGGTTTCGATCAAAACAGAAAGGTGCAATACCCCACGACCGAATACCATGAACTTATCAGCACTATCGGTTTCCTCAACCCGAAGGGCCAAGTTTTTCTCCAACTCTTTTTCAAGACGTTCCTTAATATGGCGAGAAGTCACGAACTTGCCATCTTTACCAAAAAATGGACTGTCGTTTATCGTGAACAACATGCTCATTGTTGGCTCATCAATCGCTATGGTCTTTAACTTTTCAGGGTTTTCAAGATCGGCAACCGTATCACCTATCTCGAAACCTTCCATACCCACAATGGCACAAATATCACCGGTTTTGACCTCTTGCACTTTTTGACGGCCCAAGCCCTCAAAAGTAAAAAGCTCTTTAATCTTCGATTTAACTACCGTTCCATCACGTTTTACCAAAGAAATCTGCTGTCCTTCCTTCAAGGTACCCCGGGTTAACCTACCAATGGCAATACGACCCGTGAATGAAGAAAAATCAAGTGAGGTAATCAGCATTTGCGTGGTTCCCTCTTCTGGTTTGAATTCAGGTACATGGTCGATGACCATATCCAATAAAGGCTCAATATTCGTTGTAGGTTTTTGCCAATCCTCACTCATCCAATTTTGTTTGGCAGAACCGTAAACCGTCGGGAAATCCAATTGCCATTCTTCAGCACCCAGCTCAAACATCAAATCAAAAACTTTCTCATGAACTTCCTCTGGGGTACAATTTTCTTTATCGACCTTATTAATGACCACACAAGGTTTTAGGCCTAAATCAATAGCTTTCTGTAATACAAATCGGGTTTGCGGCATAGGCCCTTCAAAGGCATCTACCAAAAGTAGAACGCCATCGGCCATATTCAAAACACGTTCTACCTCGCCTCCGAAATCGGCGTGACCGGGGGTGTCAATGATATTGATTTTAGTGTCTTTGTAGACTACGGAAACGTTTTTTGATACAATGGTAATTCCGCGCTCCCGCTCTAAATCATTGTTATCCAAAATCAAATCACCTTTGTTTTCGTTTTCACGAAACAATTGACAATGATACATGATTTTATCAACCAAGGTGGTTTTACCGTGGTCAACGTGTGCAATGATGGCGATATTCTTGATCTTGGACATAACCTCTAATTTTGAGCCTGCAAAGGTACTGCTAATTTCTGCTTATCAGACAAAGGTTATGTTATTTTTATCTTATTGAATTTTAAATAGTTATCAATTTATAAATAATCCGAAAAGAAATTGAACAACAATTAGGGAAATCGAATTTGGTGAGTGCCAACGTTTAGTCTTCTTTAAAATATATGGCCTTTGCCTTACGTTTGGTGGCCACCCACCCTATTTTTAAGTTAACTATCGGGCCAAACCCTGAAGGTACGCCATCACCTCGATAGTAACCAACGCCTGTTGAAATATCAAAGTTAATCCCTTTTTTAAGGGTACGTTGTACACCGTAAAGCACCCCATAATAGCCAATATTGAAATCATCAAAGGGTATATCGCTGGCGAAAATAAGTGGGTCGAAATATATGGAACGTGCTGCGGCAAAGTAATTTCCAGAATTTCCTGCTATGTATTTATTGTTCCTGATCCTTCTTTTTAGGTTATGGTAATACCTATACTCGGTATTCAGTGCCAAACCAAAAGCATAGCCTTCTTCATAATAGGCCAAACCGAGCCCGAGACCACCGACCGCAGTCTGGTTTTTAAAGATTCCGATCTCGAAATCAATGCCGGGACTCAACAAATTAAATCTCAACTGCAGGTTTTCCACAATTTTGGGTTTCGAGCCTTTTTCTGAAATAAGCTGTGAGCACAAAGGCGAGATGATGGATAACAACAGTAGTAGTGTACTAATTTTTTTCAAATCGGTCGGTTTTGATAAATCAAACATATCATTTCAAAAACAAATTCGTTCCACTTTTAAATTTAATTAACAGACCTTTTAATTTTCAATACGGTTCTTTTCGTCTTCAAGGCCTGTTTTACGTTTTCTTGCCTTTTTGATTTCGTTTCTACCAAAATCATAGGTGATTCCGAAAGCTACCTGCCTGCTATCACTGCCCCCACTCCCATCAATGAACAGATCGCCGAATTGGGTGGTTCCTTGCCACGGTATGGTAAAGAGAATATCATTGAACGCCAACCTTGCCGTCAACCGGTCATCGAGAAACTTTTTCTGAAATGCCACGTTCAATGAGCCCAAAGCCCTCGTCTGATACGTACCGCCCCATACCGTTGGCGAATTATACCAACCAGAAACTTCCATTCGAAGGCCTTTTGGCAATGTGAAGGTATTTTGGGCATAAAAGCTTAATGTTTCTTGCTTCACAGAAAGAAATTCAGGGCTATTGGCCTTAAAGCTACTCACGTAAGCGTTCAAGCTGAAATAAAGGTTCCACCATTCGTTGATCTTCTTCGGATACGAAATACCGAAGTTGATGATTTCATTATCCGCCACATTTCGCGTGGTAATAAAATTTCTGCCGTCGGATTCAGCTACGGTAACTTGTGCAAAAAAATCAGATACGTAAGTATAGCTTATAGAAGTCGTCAACCGGTAATTGAAGGTATGCGCAAGTTTTATGTTGTCGGTATACTGTGGTTGAAGAAACGGATTACCCTGACGAAATGACAATTCGTTCAATACATATTTGAATGGATTTAAAGATTGATAGTTAGGTCGTTGTATTCGTTTGCTATACGTCAATGCAAATTGATTCTTTCGATTCAATTGATAGGTGAGTCCACCAGAAGGAAAGAAATCGGTATAATTACGCTCAACCTGGGCATCTTCATTTTGCTGCATACTTACCAAACTACCTTCAGATATCGTATTTTCTATACGAAGCCCGGCCTGTACATTCCATTTTCCCTTTTTGACATTATAGTTTATATAGGCTGCATTAATGGTTTCGTCATAGTCAAATTGATTGCTTTCCATCGGGTTAAATATATCACCTCCATCTATTCGATTAAAAAAGTCAAAGGTGTTTTCTGTATTTACGAAAGAGAACTTCACGCCCAAACCTAACTTTCCCTTCAATAGGTTTTGCTCATAATCCGTTTTAAAAGTGGCAATCTTAATATCAATGGGCGTATTTTGACTTGTAGTGTTTTCACTTAAAATCTGTGACTCGTCTCCATTAAAATAGATATTGGGCTGAAACGCGGTTCGGTCACTATTGTACCTTCCAAAGTCTACATCGGTGTTCAAAGAATATCCTAAAGTATCGGCATACCTGTAGTTTATGTTGGCATTCAAGTTGTACGAAGTATTCGTATTTCTGGTATCGGTAACCAAAACGCTATCATTTGCTACGTTTGCCACTGGCCGAATAGGGGTTCTTGAAAAATTATCACTAAAAGAATTGTTGAAATTACCATTCACTATGGCTCCGACCGTACTTTTTTCAGAAGCATAAAAATCGTATCCTAATTTTAAGTTGTTACTATTCCTATCATAAATGCTGTTGGTACGGGCTCCGAAAAAGGTTTCAGATTGGGTACGCAACAAATTGATAAAGCCGGTACTTTTGCCAAAACGATTGCTATAAGTACCATAGAGATTTCCCTTTTTTCCCCTGGTATTAAAATTGATACTGCTATTGGTGCGTAAAAAGTCGCCAACGGTAATACCTGAAGTCACAGAGCCATTGGTTCCCAAGCTTTTGTCCTTCTTGAGCTTAATATTGATAATACCTGCATTACCAGCAGCATCATATTTAGATGAGGGCTGTGTGATAATTTCCACTGATTCAATATCAGTAGCTTGAAGGCTCTCTAAATAGTTCGTCAAATCCTCTCCTTGTAAGATTGATAATTTATCATCGATAAAGATTTGAACTCCTGTTTTACCTTCCACAATGATACCGCCATTATTATCAACAATGACCCCGGGTGCTTTACGCAATAACTCAAAAGCACTGGTACCTGTCGCATTGATTGTATTTTGCACATTAAATACCGTTTTGTCCGCCAATACCTGTACCATGGGTTTTTCAGCAGTTATCGTTACCTCTTCAAGGTTTTCCGTTGCTTCAAATAAGGTTATGGTGCCCAAGTCAACGTTCTCGCCATTAGTAACCAATTCCAATTGGTAATCGACAAAGCCTAAATTGGTAATATTCAACTTAAAATTACCTGAGGGCGTATTCTTTATGATAAAAAAGCCCTGCTCATCCGTTATAACTGCTTTTATCAGTGTAGCATCTTGTTGTAGATTCAAGGTAACCGCTGCAAAAGGTACCGGTTCTTGCATTTCTGAAATGACTTTTCCTTTGATTGATTGCCCATTTGAATTCAGGGCCAGGCCCAATATGATAAGGGTGAATAACGTTTTCATGATTGTTTTTGGTTTTATGATAGCCCAAAATTGAAGTTTTCATCCCTTGCCAAAAATTGGAAACTGATGAATGGGCTAATAGTCTGCCCAATTGACCGGACCATTGAACTGCCTATAGGACCACTCGTCTGAAATTCAAGCCACGCTTCACCTTATCTTTTTATCTTGCCAAAAAAGTGTTGGACATGGAAAAAAAGCTATTTTGGAATTTAAAGGGAAAAGAAGTCTTAGCATTGGTACTCTTCTATATCTTCTCGGCAACGCTATATTATATAACGCTTTGGATAAATCAAGGAGGGTTAAATGAAGTAGACAAAACCTTTTTCAGTATTGTTAGGTACTTTGACATGAGTGGACTTCAATACAGTGTCTTTTTTCTTTTCACGCTGCCCATATGGTATTTGATTTTTAATCAGTTTCAATCTAAAAAACTGTATTTGCGTTTATTATTGCATTTCATCACCTTACCCATTTTTGTTTATGGTACACAGAGAACTTACTATTGGCTATCTGAATTAATGGGCTTTTACCACCTAGAGGGTAGGGCATCTATCTGGGATGTTTACATTCCGGCCTTATTTTATCTTTTACAGTTTGGTATTTTTCACGCTTACGAATACTATAAGGAAAACCAAAGGAAACTAATTTTAGAAGGGGAATTGCGCCAAGCTGCCCTTAAAAGTGAACTTGCTGCCATCAAGGCACAATTGAATCCTCATTTTCTGTACAATGTTTTTAATACCATCAACGCATCCGTTCCCCCTGAAAATGAGAAAACACGACATATGATTGGGCAACTCTCTGATTTATTCAGATATCAACTAAAAGCATCAAAGACCGATATCGTTACGCTCGAAGAAGAGTTAAGCTTTGTGAAAAAATATTTGAATCTGGAGAAAGAACGTTTTAAGGAACGCTTGCATATCGATATTAAGGTATCTAACGATTTAATGACGGAAAAAATACCCCCAATGCTTTTACAACCTTTAGTAGAGAACTCTATAAAACATGGCCTTTCAAGTTTAATTGAAGGTGGTACCATATCCATCTACATTTTCAAGGAAGAAGGAAAACTGAAGTTTGAACTATCAGACACTGGTGTAGGTATTAAGAACAAACAAGGTGTTTTTGGTAAGGGTGTTGGTTTGACGAATACGAAACTGCGACTACAAAAAATGTATCAAAGTCAATTGGAACTGTTGGATAATTCCCCTAAAGGACTTCTGATACGATTTGCCATATGAAAAAGGTCTTGATTGCCGATGACGAAGAATCTGGCCGTATTTTAATAAAGGAATACCTGAAGAATTTTCCAGAATTGGTATTGCTAACCGAAGTCAATAATGGTGTGGACGCCATTACCGAAATCAATCGATTCAAACCTGATTTAGTTTTTTTAGACATTCAAATGCCCGGCAAGACAGGTTTTGAGGTGTTGGGGCATTTAGAGGAGATTCCGCAAATCATCTTTTCAACGGCATACGACCAATATGCCCTACAAGCTTTTGAGGTTCATGCCGTTGACTATTTATTGAAACCTTATACTAAAGAACGTTTTGCCAAGGCAATAGAGCGCCTGGAGTCTGGAAAAAATGATGTGGCAACGCTTGCCCAAAGTGTCATTATGGATAAGGATAAATATCCGCAACGGGTGTTGGTACAGCAAAACAAAAAATTGGTTACCATTTCCGTAGCGGATATTATATGGATCGAGGCCTATGGCGATTACTCAAAAATCCATACTGAAAATGCTACGTTTGTTAGTAATTATGGTATTTCCGGTTTGGAGGAAAAATTGAACCCTGCATCCTTTTTACGCGTGCATAGGTCATCAATCATCAATTTAGAAAAAGTGCAAGAGCTCCATAAATATGGTAAAGCTTATGATGTTACCATGATAAATGGTGATGTAGTACGTGTAAGCAGGGGCTATATGGATGCGATAAAGAAAATCATGTTCTGAAAACATTTATTTACCAACACACCAACGTTTTTCACTGACGATCCATCCGATACTAATATTTGCCACGGGGTAAATTCCACCCTCAAAAGGGCCTACATAATACCCTGCCCCGGCATCTATTGAAATACTAAAACCATCACCGATGGTACGTTGTATTCCGTAAACCAGACCACCATAACCCTGTAGTCCATCAACCAACCTATCGTCCGCAAAACGTTCTTCAGGCCCAAAAATCGCTACGGTCGGGGCGATGTAATTGCCAGCATTGCCAAAGGCTTTTCTACCATTGCGGAACCTTTGTCCTAAATTATGGTAAAAACGGGTCTGCAAGGTAAGGGCGGGAAAAATGGCAAAATCCTGTAACGGTTCTGCAACCGCAGGGTCCAATGAGGGCTGGAGGGCCAAACGTACGTCAAAGGTAGTATTCACCCCTATCCCTTGCTCATATTCCAAACCTGGACTAATAGCATTAATCTTCCACTGTCGAACTTCGCAGTTCTTTCCAAACTGTGCGTGCAGTGAACAAAGGCATAACCAAAAAATTAAAAAGGTAATTTTTTGCATAGTAGGTTAATTTGGGTACTATCATAACACATACTTCTTCAAAATAGTATTTTTGTGCAAAACATTAACGTATACTTATGAATCAGATACCGCAACTAAAACATCAGGATAGTGCTAATTTTTTCTTGTTGGCAGGGCCTTGCGCCATTGAAGGGGAGGACATGGCACTAAAGATTGCAGAAAAGGTGGTTGAAATTACTGACAACCTTCATATTCCCTATGTTTTTAAGGGTAGCTTTAAAAAAGCAAACCGCAGTCGTATTGATTCATTTACGGGTATTGGTGATGAAAAGGCCTTAAAAATACTCCGCAAGGTTTCAGAAACCTTTGACGTTCCCACGATCACGGATATTCATACCGAACAAGACGTGGTAATGGCTGCCCAATATGTTGACGTTTTGCAAATACCGGCTTTTTTAGTCAGGCAAACCGATTTGGTAGTTGCCGCTGCACAAACTGGTAAAACCGTTAATTTAAAAAAAGGGCAGTTTATGAGTCCGGAAAGTATGCAACATGCCGTCAAAAAGGTGACGGATTCCGGCAATGAAAATGCTTGGATCACCGATAGGGGCACGATGTTCGGCTATCAAGATATGGTCGTTGATTTTAGGGGCGTTCCCACCATGAAGCAATATGCACCCGTAGTACTCGATGTAACACACTCCCTACAACAACCCAATCAAGCATCGGGTGTAACCGGCGGACGACCAGCATTGATAGGCACCATGGCCAGGGCAGGAATTGCGGCCGGGGTGGACGGATTATTTATGGAAACACACTTTGACCCGGCCAATGCCAAAAGTGATGGGGCGAATATGTTGGATTTAAAGCTATTGGAAAAGTTACTAACGGATTTGGTCGCCATACGAAAAGTAGTCAACGAGCTTTAGTCCTCATCCTTTTTTTTATAAAATCCTTTCCCGCTAACACTGTAGGCATCTTGTAGAACGGTTATCAAAACGGTATCGTCAATCACTTCGAGGGATTCATATCGTAACGATTTGACCACTTTTCGTTTTTCGGTGACCATTTGGTCCAAGTGTTTGGTCAAATGCGCCGAATTCCAAAACCCCACATCAACATACCCCTTTTTAGGTGGTACGTTCAAATAACAGATGGGCGATTTCCCTGAATAAAAACAAGGAATGTTCCATTTATACTTTAATTCGGTTTCGGGCAGCGTGATTTCCACCACCGATTTGATATGCAATAAAATACTGCGATAAGGTTCATTTTGGGATAATATGTAGTTCTCAGCAGGATTCATAACAGTTACAAAAACTCATTTTATCGATTTTCTTTAAAAAAATAAGTCAAAAGTTGAATTTTATTTTAACTTTGAATTTCAAAGTACTTTTAAAATGGATTCAAATAAATATCTTGATGATATCTCAAAAATAAAGGATTTAATGAATCGCTCGTCGCGATTTATCTCTTTAAGTGGGCTATCTGGTATTATGGCGGGCCTCTATGCACTGACCGGTGCCCTGATCACCTATTTGTTCTTGCTTCCCAAGCCTGGGGAATACCTGACCTTACATAGTTGGAACTTTAGGTTGATTGTCATTATCTTAATTTCAGTGGCCCTACTTAGTGTGTTAACGGGCTATTTATTGACCTCAAAAAAGGCTAAAAAGAACAACGAAAAAATCTGGGATGAAACAACAAAAAGGTTACTTGTCAACTTCCTTATTCCCTTGCTGACCGGGGGTATCTATATTCTCATCAAACTCAATAGCCAACATTATGGTCTTACCGGGTCACTGATGTTGATTTTTTATGGCCTGGCCTTGGTCAACGCTTCAAAGTATACCTTGGGCAATGTCAAATACCTGGGATACGCCGAAATCGTACTCGGACTCGTTTGCGCTGCACTACCCGGGTATGGTTTCTGGTTTTGGATTCTCGGATTCGGTGTTTTTCATATCATCTATGGAAGTTTAGTTTACCTTAAGGAAGAAAAATAACCGAATGGGGCTGATTGACAACATTAATAAATTATTCGATCATCGAATTCGTTTGGGCATTATGTCCATTCTTATTGTCAACGAAAGTGTTGATTTCAATCGGCTCAAAGAACTGCTTGAAATAACCGACGGCAATCTGGCCAGCCATACCAAAACCTTAGAAAAGGCCAACTATATTTTAGTCGAGAAATCCTTTATAGGTCGTAAGCCCAATACCAAATACAGTATCACAAAATCTGGGAAAGTGGCCTTTCAAAAACATATTGAGGCGCTCGAAAATTTGATTCGAAAACAAAACTAAATTTTTTTATCATTTCACTTTGAAATACAAAGTACTTTTAAATCTAATAAATGGAAACAATTAAAAACAACAAAGGATTTGGAAATTGGATACGAACCAGTATCACTGCAAGAATGTTAATGATAGGCTTTATCATCTTAGTACTCTTGATACCGTTGATTTTTATAAAAGAGTTGATTCGAGAACGTGCTTCACGCCAACAAGATGTGGTTCAAGAAGTAGGTAATTTATGGGGGGAAGAAGTGCTTTTCATGGGGCCTATTCTTAAGATTCCCTATAAGACCTACACCGAATCCACAAAAATGGTCACGGGCACCAAATCGGTTATCACAGAACGTACCAGTAAAATCAAATACGCCTATTTCTTTCCTGATGACCTTGAAATTGATGCTCGGGTAGACGCCGTTAAAAAAGAACGGGGTATTTACGAAACCTCTGTTTTCTCTAGTGAAATGAATTTTACAGGAAGTTTTAGCGTACCCAATTTTGCCCAAAACGACGTCAAATCAGAAGATGTTCTATGGCAAAAGGCAACCATTCTCATAAAGACCTCAAACCTTAAAGGCATTAAAAATCAAATTGAGATGCAACTGGGTGGTTCGAAAACGAAATTTCTGCCCAAGTACAAACAATCTGACTCAGACGGAACCTATTATTCCAATTATTTGGCCATGCATGAACTCGAAAGTGCATTTTTGAATGAAACGACCTTACCCAAAGTAGATCGTATCAATTTTACGACCCGTATGACCGTAAATGGAAGTTCTAGAATACGATTCGTACCTGTTGGCGAGCAAACTACGTTACACATGACCAGTAACTGGAAAGATCCTAGTTTCACCGGAAATTTCTTACCCGAAGAAGATGCGGATGAAAGTGTAACCAATGAAGGTTTTGAAGCGAATTGGAAGGTATTACAGACGAATCGACAATTTGAACAGGCCTTTTTTGGGCAACTTCCGAACCTTTCAGCATTTTCATTTGGTACCGACCTATTGGTGCCTGTAGATGAATATCAAAAAAGCGAACGTTCCGCAAAATATGGGTATTTGGTCATTGCCCTTACCTTCTTGGTCTTCTTTTTAATACAGACCATCAGTACCATCAACATCCATCCCTTTCAATACTTGATGATCGGGCTTGCCCTGGTCATGTTCTATACATTGCTCATCTCCATATCTGAACACCAAAACTTTTTAAAGGCGTATGCTATTGCCAGTACCGCGGTCATCGGTTTGATTAGTCTGTATTCGCAAAGTATTTTAAAGAGCATCAAGTTCGTACTCTTCATATTCGCCTCGCTTACTGCGCTTTACACCTTTATTTTCGTCATCATACAATTGGAGAGTTATGCATTGCTCGTAGGCAGTATCGGGTTGTTCTGCATATTGGCAATAGTCATGTTCGCCTCACGAAAAATTGATTGGGCCCGGGCTTAACTTATTTAGTTGGTTGCTAAAGGGTCGCAGCACACTATTGTTGCGGCTCTTTTTCAAAATAATATACCATGCTATCAGAAAAACTTATAGAAGAACTGAGTAAAGGTGCCCTAATATTGTTTTTGGCCACTACCCTTTTAGGAGGACATTTGACCGCTAGCTACCTATTTCTAGAACCAAATTATCCTGTTAGGGCGTACTATGGTTATGTTGCATTACTGATTCTGGTCATCAACACCCTGTATTTTTTGATGAGTCTAGCATTTCAGTTTTCACAACAACCCAACAAGCAAGGGTTGATGAAGTCCGCACTTTGTTTGCTCATCAATATACCCATCACCATCTTATATATCGTAATACTCATCGCTTATGAAATCTAAAGATCTGGTTTACCAAAAATATGCTGAGATCAGCACGCTGACAATAGGCTCCATTCTTGCCGTAGTATTGTTACTAGTTCGTATAAAACTTACCGGAAGTTACTTTCTGTTGTTTTTGGGCTGGAACCTTTTTTTGGCATTGATTCCCTTTGCAATCGCGCTACTGCTGTATAAACATCCGGTAATCATGGCAAAACCGGTGTATAGAACTGTAATTTCGTTCGTTTGGCTGCTGTTTTTACCCAATGCCCCATATGTACTTACCGATTTCGTCCATCTGCACCTGAGTAGTCTAAAATTAGTTGTTTTTGACACGATACTTATAACCTTATTCGCCGTGACCTCTTTCTTATCAGGAATCTATTCTTTAAGGATATTTCAAGAATTTTACAGGATTTTCTATGCGGATGGGATAGTACGATTTATGACGTGTGCAGTTGCCTTACTTTGCGGATACGGCGTTTACCTAGGTCGATTTATACGATTGAACAGTTGGGATGTTTTTACGCATCCGAAAACCACTTTCATACTAATAATCAGAGGCTTGGAGCATCCGCTTGCTTGGTTGGTCACACTCACATTTGGACTGCTTATCTTTATTGCCACAACTCGATGGGGCACACGCACTAACAAATAGATTGAACTTGAGGTAATCGCTATTTTTTATGATTGCCCAAAACATTGGACTTTCGTTAACCGGGATATAAAAACAAATACGGCGCCACCTCATGAAAAATCTTGGGAACCGTTGATCTCGACATCAAAGGCCTTTCTAATTTTAAGCAAATACTGTTGTGGGGTTTTCTTGGAAATCCATACCCAATTCGAATTCATATCCACGTCAAAATGAAAGCAAGAAAAGTCAACATCCGATTCATTGTCCATTTGTTTCAACAAAAATTTGGTGATTTTCGGCCTGAGTGTATACTCAAGCTCGATGCAGCGTTTTGAAAAGTCTTGGTCCGTTTGGTTCCTAAAAATCCAGTTGAATTTCACTGTTTTCGCAATGGTAAAGCTATCAAATATATAAAAAAACCACTTTTATCCTAAAAAGCAACCCAATCTTTCGATAAGCCCCAGAATTTAATTGACGTAATCACTTAAGTACTGGTATCGATCTGTTAATTTTCCGTTTTTGGTCATTAGCGCCCTTTCGAGAATTCCATTGGCATCCCCATTAAAAAAAGCTGGGATTACATACTTTGAAAAGGCCTCGCCGAATCCGTCACTGGCATCACGTGGTAGTTCGGCAGGTAAGTTATCCACCGCCATTACGGCAATGGCTTCAGCAGCTTTAAAATCCATTTCTCCCTCTGATTGGGGTTCATACCCATAAATAGGTTCCGCAATCGTTGATGGCCTTATCGTGGTTGCCACTGGGCCATCAATATCGCAGCTGACATCAGCAACTACTTTTATTTTAAAATCAGGGTGTTTGGCATCTTCCCTAGTGTATAAATATGGTGCACCGTCACCATAAAAATGACCTGCGATATAGAAATCCGTTACCTTGGCGAATCGAAAGAAATTGGATCTATATTCTTGCGGATTGGCAAAAAAATCCGCTTTATTCCCGCGAACGCCATCTTTGCGTTTATTATATTCAGAGGCATCAATTTGGCAATAGACTGGTTCTTTAAAAGTAGTGCTTAGATAATCCGCGACATTCACTTTTTTAAGTCCCATGGCATCTAACATTTCTTTAGCGCCATTACCGACCCTACCCCTACCCGTAAGTAATATCTTGATGTTAGGTATCTTAATGTTCTGAAGTGCCGCAATCAAGGCTTGCCTATCCCTTAGGTTCTCGGCTTTGGGAAGTTGAAACAAATTGTATTTAAGTCCATAAGCCCTTACCCCGTTGTAGGCCCCAACAATGCCCGCATAACGGCCAAATGCCACCAAACGTTGACCATTTTGATTGGTAATTACCTCATGATCATACAATTCAATGTTCTTTGCTAAAATTGCCCTTAGCAAATCGCGATTATAAGGTTGCTTTTTTATAGTATGGGAAAAGAAAAAATATTTCTTATTGGGAATCAAGGCTTTGATGGGCACTTCCTTGACCCCTAAAAGCACATCACAAGATTCCATTTCATTAGCTACTTTTATACCTGCTTCACGGTATTCATCGTCAGAAAATATTCGAATGGGCGAGGGTTCGACAACGATTTGTGCCCCAGAATGCTTTTTTAAGACATTTTGACAAAGGTTTGGTGACAATACGACCCTTTTATCGGGTGGGTTTTTGCGTTCTTTGATGATTCCGAACTTCATTTGGCTTTGGTATAATTATTGATCCAATTTAAGGGGATTGCACAGGGTACACAAACTTTTCTACCACCGGCAGATAAATTACGTAACTTTGGCATCCTTTTAAAAAATTGTTCATTGAAAAAAAAGATGGGATGAGAAAAGACCCCTCGACTACGCTCGGGGTTCAATTCGATTTCACAAATCATAGATTTGTTATCTCATTGAAGGGGCCGACTGGTTTTGACAGCGAGACCAATTGGAATGTAAGCATGCCGAGCGCTGGAATACAGCTCGTTAATCTCATATTTCACACTTTTAATTGGCGATAATAACTACGCTCTTGCCGCTTAATCTGAATTATAGTAAGATTAGCCTCGTCGCTACTAGGTAGCGAAGCGAGATGTCTCAGAATAGCCCTTGTTGATGGCGATTCGTTTTGAGGCACCATAAAAGTCAACATAAGGTTGTTGCTTGCTTTGACAACAGCACAAAAATTTTAAGAAGCTAAGCGTACGATAGGCGGTTTTTGGTCGGTCTTGCGTCTAAAATCGAACAAAAACTAAGCATGTAGAAAGCCTTTTAATTGCTTGTTTGGACGAGGGTTCGAATCCCTCCGGCTCCACTTTTTGAACACCAAACTTGATTAAAATCCTGTAAATTGTTGATTTACAGGATTTTTTAATTTTATATGTGTTCAAATATATGTAAATAATACCATTCTAAAAGTCACCTATTCGACACCTATTTTAAAAAATAAAAGTGGTGTCGATTTCTTTGTAATTCATTCTTTTTTAGGTAATTATAAAACTCTATAATTTATTTTTTATGTCTTTAATAGGAATAAATCGACACCTAAAAACCTATGAATTCATTTTCTACACTTTTTTACATAAAAGATGAGCGTCACGACAAGAACGGAAAAGCGGGTCTATACCTAAGAATTTCAGTAGATGGGAGACGAACAGGAATAAGTTTAAACCGAAAAATAGACCCGTCTAAATGGGACTCCCGAATGAATAAATTAAAGGGAAAAGGTGTTGAAGCTGAAGAATTGAATCAATTTATGACCACAATACGCCATAAGATAAATAGAATACAACATCAGCTTATTGAAGAAGGAAATCCATTTACGGCCGTAGATATTAAAAACATTTATCAAGGGAAGGATAGAGAGGTTAAAATGCTCTTAGAAATTTTTGATGAGCATAACCAACAAATGAAAAAACTAGTAGATAAAGAATTCGCCATCGGAACATGGAAGCGCTATTTCACCACTAGAAATCATATCGCAGAATTCATCCAACATGATTACAAGAGAGAGGATATACCGATAAGAAGTGTAGACCTAAAATTTATAACTCGGTTTGACTACTTCATGAAGTCAATAAAAAATTGCAACCATAATAGTGCTTTAAAGTATATTAATAACTTTAAAAAGATTGTTCGGTTGAGTGTAGCTAACGGATGGATTGACAATGACCCCTTCTATAATTTCAAAGCTAAGTTTAAATGGGTAGACGGCGAATTTCTATCCGCAGAAGAACTACAACGCTTGGTAGACCTTGAAATCAAATGGCCACGAATTTCCATGGTTAGGGATATGTTTGTATTCTGCTGTTATACGGGTCTTGCCTATATTGATGTGAAGAAGTTGAACCCGGATAATTTGGTCATGAATATCGATGGAGAACTTTGGATCGAGGCAAAACGCACCAAAACCAATGCAAAATTTAGCATTCCCCTACTCCCGACCGCACTAGCCATATTAGAAAAGTACAAAGACCACCCAAAAGTGATTGATGGAGAATGCGTATTACCCGTTCTAAGCAATCAGAAGGCCAATGCTTATCTAAAAGAAATTGGTGACCTCTGTGGCATTAAAAAGAACTTGACCACGCATTTGGCGCGACATACCTTTGCCACAACAGTAACACTTTCCAATGGAGTACCTATCGAAACTGTCGGTAAAATGTTAGGGCATAAAGATTTACGGACTACACAGCATTATGCTCAAATAATTAATAAAAAGGTTAGTGATGATATGGCGGTTTTGAAGGAGAAATTGTCGGGAATCAAGGTTAAGGAAAGGAATAAGAAGTTGATAAATTAAATATCCTTTATTTATACTTTATAATAATTATGGCAGTGACCAAAACAATCACAAAAATTGCCGCAAATATGTAAGCAACTTTCGAATTGCTTTTTAAAAATTCAATAATAACTTCCAGTATCTGCTCAATCATCGTTTTTTTTGAACTTTGAATGAAGATACAAAAATCCAAACGCGTGTTAAACTCTTTACACAAGGTGCATTCTGTAAAGAGTTAAATCCTAATAGAACTTTAATTTTTTAAATAACTAATCTTTGACTGGCCCATTTAGCCTCTAATATTTCATCTGAGATCTAGAGGTTCTGTTGTAGGCTATTCAGGAAGTGATTACTAAATTTCAATTAGTATCTGATATCCGGGATGTCTTTATTGTTCTTCCAAGCTCTTACTATTATTTCTCTTGATTTTGTTTTTAGGACATCTGTTTGGACTGTGGAATAACAGTCTATTCTAAATCGAAAAGTACCGGAGTTTACGCACTAATTTTTCGATTTAGCACCTATTCGTCTATTTTATTTATAAGTCCTTACTTACTGGCTTCATGTTATCCTTTCATCAGAAATAAATCCTTTTTTGTCAAGCTCTTTTTGGAATCTTTCTTTATGTTTAAAAGAAGCGATTGTCTTTTCGATTTTTTCAATCAGCTCTTTTGGAGCTTTATTGATTTTCAAATCTTCTTTAATATAATCCAGATATCTTAACAGTTTTAAATAAATATCCTTTTTATAGTCAGAATCATTTTTGGTAATCTGCTTAGATAATTTTTTGAACTTTTCTATGGTTTTAAACATAAGAATATTATCGAAATCTTTTTCTCGAATCATTTGAAACATTTCAGCTTTAACTATGTTTATAACAACGTTGTTTAGCTTGTTTTTTGAGAAAAGCAAATCAACAATTTCTAATAGTCCGAGATAAATCGAATTGCAATTTATTTTCTTTCTGATATGTCCACCATTAGTAAATGGGAAGTCTGCATATCCAATATGTTCAGAGTTAGGTGAATTTAAAAATAATTCATAGACATCCTTTTTATAATTATGAGTTACATTAAATATTACACATTTTGTAATATTTGTCGTTTCAAGGTTTAATATTTTATATTCAATGCTCTGGAAAGAGTTGAATACTTGATGAACTAAATAATCCTTTTTATTAGTAAATAGTATATCTGCAAATTTCGTGAACATTTTTAAAGGTTCAAATGTTGTACCTAATTGGATTATTACTTCATAGTGCTTTTCTTTAATGTACTCAAGTCCTTTTGGATAAAGTTTAACTATAGATTGACTAACAAAGTAATTGTAATTATCTATCAAAAATCCGCATATTTCATCTTCGTTATATTGTACAGCTTTTTTAAGGTACTTTTCAACATCAAAATTCAGTTGCCAGTGTCTATATTCATCTTTGAAATCTTTAAATTCACTAAAAATTTTGTTGTCAGAATATTTTAAAACCTCATTCTCAATTAAGAACCTTGTGTTAATAATTGTTTTAGAAAATTTCTCATTCTTCTCTTTAATTGACAACGCATAGAAGTCAAATAATAAGTCCGTAAAATTATAATAAAGACCAATTAGGTCAATGTGGTCATCCTTTTCTAGTTGCTTTGCAACGCCTTCTTTAAAAAATGAAAGAATTTTATCATTTATTAATTCAAATGTGTTGTTGTCAAAATCTTTGATTGAGGATAGTCCAATTTCACTTACCAAATTAATAGGGTTCTTATGATAAAATGAAGCTTTATTCTTTTTAACTCGTGATATAAAATTGTTTATCACATACTCTTCTCCTCCAATTTTATTAAAAAGTTTAGTTATATGTTCTCGATTTTGAGAACTTCTCAAAAGCTTTATAAAAAAAGGAAATATTGAAAAAAAGCTAACTATAGAAAGAACTAATGAAAAGATGAAAAGAAAATCTGTGTAAGCTATTCCTTGGTTAGTTTCTTTGAAGAATGAAATTGTATAAATTAATAAAAGTATAGTTGTTATTAATAATGTTAAACAGACTTTAGCGCTCCTAATTTTGAAAAAATCTAAAAAGGCATATCGGCCGAAATACTTATAAAAAATATTGAAAGAAAGAATTATGAATGAAAATGAAATACCGATGAAAATACTGACAATACGTAATATGGATTCTAGGATATAGGTCTGGCTCTCAATAGTTGGAGCTTTTAGCGATAAGCTATATGGGAATAAAGTAAAAAGACCGATTAAGAATATAGACAAGAGAAGTAAGAATACTCTAGCATCAAAAAAAATATAGTCAAGAGGTTTTTCTCTTCTAATCTTATGATAATAATATTTGTAAAATTGCTTTGTGAAAAATTGTTTCATTTTAAAATAGTGTCTTCTTTAGCCTACAAATGGTTAATCGCCAAAGGTGAGAGTAAACATATATCTATTTTACAAATAATTTAATGAATCCTCATTAAAGGAAGGGGGAGCTACTCTTTGCGAAAAATACACTTACAAAAGTCCGATTAATTTTTTTAAACAAATTTTGCACCTCAATTCGAGTTGACTTTAGTTATCGAATCTTGAACCTTTTGAATTCCTTGGTCCTTATCTTTCATATAATCCAAGTGCTCTTTCAATGAATTTATTTCGATGGGCTTTTCAATGACGATTTTGTTTTTTTCGGCATCTGTGAATAGCAATGTGGAACAGAGAAAAACAACCAATATTGATGTGGAAATAATACCAAACTTGAAAAAATGATACCCTCTAATAAGATTGGTTGCCTTTCGATTGTTTACTTCAATGTTTTTGTTGATACAATATAGGGTATCCCTGATTTCCATCTGTAAGAATTTTTTTTCGCCCAAAGATTGGTGCTTCAGTATGGTCAGAGGTGATTTATAGCCATACTCAAACTTCTTTACGTTGAAGTTCTTAAGTGAATTCACAAAGGCAAAAATATAGGCCAGAAAGCAGCAAATTAAAAGTACAATGAACAGGATACGAAATCCGATATGAAGTTTGAAAACAATATCCACAATGAATGGCACAAACAAGCTTAATAAAGCAAACACCAGTCCTGTTTGGGAAACCAATTGAGAGGTTTTGTTTTCAATTGCCCCAAGTCTAACTTTCTCTTCCGACTCCATGTCCTTCAGGTAGTCCTTGTGCAATTCCAATTGGCCCTTCTTGAGATTTTCATAATCATCCTTGTCGTAATCAAAAGGCTTTTTCGATTCAAGTCGATTAGGTAAGAATAGAAACTTAAAGAAACTCATCAAATACAATTAAGTCAAGAGGTCAATTATGGCCTCTGATATTTTTTGTCCTGTTTGTAATTCAATCCACGCCCACTGTCCATTAGGGTTTAGTTCCAAGAAATAGTATTCATCCTCTTCGGTCTTTATCAAATCTATTGCACCAAATCCCAAATTCAATTCTTTTACCAGTTGTAGACATCTTTGCTCCACCAATTTCGGAAGTTCTGTTTCTTTGAAATCAAGCTTTTTGCGCCTCCAATCCACTTTCGTTGCTTCATCTTTTTGTGAATCAACTGATGCCGCAAAGACTTTGTCCCCTACCACGGTAGCGCGAATTTCATACCTTTTATTTATGTTTTCCTGTAGAATACAGGGATTGACTTCGAATGATTCAAGGGCTTCAACCAAATCTTTGGTCAATACATTGGTAAATATAAAGGCTGGTTGATCGCGGTAGTCGATTCGTGTTCTAGAAATCGGTTTAATGATAATGTTTCCATTATTCCGCTCATAAAACAACCTTACTTTATTCCTATCGTTGGTAATCAAAGTCGAAGGCACTTTAAAACCTAATTCCTTCGCCTTCCTTAACTGTACTGCCTTATTCTCCGCGAAATAAATATGCCTTGGTTCACTCAACCAGTTGCAATCGATTGACGAAAGAATATTTTAAATAAGAGCATCATATTCTCCCAATAAGTACAGTCTTTCCTCCTCCGCTACTCCTTCGATATTGGGTAATTTGGTTCTTCTGAACCATGCGGAGGTAAAACTATTTTGGCCTTTAAAACTAAAATTGAAGATGTTCTTTATTTCAAAGGCATAATCCTGAGAAATCAAATCTTCGCAATTCAATCTTTGATACGGAATGCTTCTATGATTTAATTTATTTATTACAAAATCTGTTGTGTAATCGGTTCTATGGGTAACTATCAAAATCATCCATCCTAAAGATCAGAATCGACAACTTCTTCATTAATCCTAGTAGCTGTTGAAGTGTCCATCAGCTGGATAAAACGGTGTACATTGGCATCAGTGTCCGTGGACTCCATTTGCGTATTGGTCCGGGTCGCCGTGTCCATATAAGGGGTGTTTATGGAATCATCACTGTCAGATACTTCCTCATATTCTTTAGTTCCAGTGGCTGTGTCCATAGATAATATATCAAATGCGGGCAAACCCATTTTACGGTCTACGGATAGATTCAATTCTTCATCATAACATATTTTAGAATCATCGAATCCTTCTTCTGTTGGTTTCTCAAGAAAGTTAAAGGTGATTGGTTTCATAGGATATGTTATTATTGGTTTTGTCAGAATCATTAGTCGATTTGAATCAACTCATTGATTTTATCCAAATCGCCTTCATTAACGGTAATCATATCCCGCTTCAATAAAAAACTATAGTCCATAAGCTCATTTACAAATAGTATTGATGGTTTGCTAATATGAGTGCCCGACCAACCATTGGAATTGATTTTTTCCCTTATGGTAACGCCTATGAAAAACTGACCTCTTTGTCCATGGACTTTCAGACCGTTTCGCAGGGAGGTATATATCGTAATCCCATTTGTAGCCATATACCTCGATTCGAAATCGAACACATTTACCAACCATTCATGGGTCAGGTGCATCGGAATATAGTTGGATTCCCTTAACTTTTCCTCTTTGTCCTCATCTTGGAATATCTCTCCCAGAATCGATATATCTACCGTTGTAATCCTTCGTTTTCTTAGATCGTAAACCAAATGTCCAATCTTGAATTTATCTTTTAATGTTTTACGATAGCCGAGTACCGGATCAGTATAATGATCAATATTATATTCCTCCATTTCCCTTATTTGTAAAACTGGCTTATCTGTAGGATTAATAATATTATTTTATCCAATGTCACCAAAGCTTTTGACTATGCACGACATGAGTTTAAGCCCGTTGCCAAACCTGTGATTCGAGTGCTTCCTTTACTGGGGGAAATTCGAAACCAAATTCTATCCCTTTATAATCAGACGCTGCCAGTTGCGTTACGAATTCTAAAAATTCCTCTATGAACTCCGATGCATGTTCCCCTTGGTCCTTTTTTTTCTTCGAATCATTAAGGAATTCCAAAAAACTCGCTTTGCTTCCATAAATATCATCCACCATGTCCAAAATCCCAAGTTTTTTATTATCACTGTAGCCATACATATGGGGGGGTTTGGATAAATTTGACCAAAAAATAATCCAGATGCGTTTCAATGAAGGGGATGAATATTTCCTTGGCTTCAGCGAACCTTTCATTCCTGGATTGTCGCGTATTAGCATCCAAAGGATCCCATTCGGTCACCCTACAATAACTGTAGAAACTCCATATATCCCCATCGGGTACGTCGCTCTTCTCTGTATACTTTCTAAAACTGTCTATCAAAAAGGCCTTGATTTCCGCCTTGCTTAAAATCCAGTCCTCCCCATGATAGTAGCTATACCACCAATTTAGAAAACTTGAACAAAACTTGGTAGAATACGCTTCAGAATGCAATAGCTCCAACAGGAAATTTTTTAGTTCTTCCCTCTGTCCATTGTAAAACTTCTTAGATACATTTTTTTCATAATCGCCGATTAAATCCCTAAGCCTGCTAGGATCATAGCCAAAGAAATCAAGGTAGTGTCCTTCTTCTTCCCTTCCCATACTTGCCATAAAAAAGACTGCTTTGACCAGTTTTTCGAATGCTGGCCTATCCTCTAATTGGTGTATAGTGACCTCTATAAATCTTGCCCTGACCGCCTCCAACTTTCCCTCGTCTTTCCAATTATGCATTTCCTTTTTCAAACCCTCCAGTTCTTTATTTAATGCTTGCTGAAAAACCTGTTCCGATATGTCGCTTTCATCGAGCATATCCTGAAAATATCGGTTGAAGTGGGAAGAAAAGATAATGGAAAGGTGACTTCTCGTTTTAAAGTTATCGGAAACGAAAAGGCTATAAATAAGCTTTTTCAGTTCTTTCATTGATTCCCCTTCCAGATTCAGCCGTTCTGATACGTGCATTCCCAATCTTGAATCTTCAAACTTTCGGTAAATCCGACTTGGGTGAATTCCCTTTTTTTCGTCGAATGCCAGTTGCATGGCACCTCTAAGCACCCCGCTAGAGCTGCGTATATTTTCGGAAGGGTCTAGGAAGTAGTACGAATCCAAAAACAACAATCTGTATACATCGTAGAATTTGAATTTCAAAAGTTTAATGTTCAGAAAGTCCTTGAAATCCACATCATGTTCAATTTTCTTAAAATCGCTTATGAAATTTTTCAGAAATCGCTTTACATCTCGGATATGTTTCAGACTAAAATCACCACGATCTCTCGTCAACTCCCTGGCTGTATAACCAAAGTAATTATCAATCTCCGCGGTTCTATTGGGCAGTTCTTTTTTAAGGAGGTCAGCAAAGTACTTCTTAATCCTAGACTCTGTAATAGGCAAAAGATGCTCTTCCTTTAAAAAGATTTTTTCAGCAAACTTGTTGTGCTTGGGTATTCCAATCTTGTTCAAGGATTCTGAAATATAGGTTTTATCATATGCGACCAAATAGATGAAATTGTCAAAGTTGGCAGTGTTCCTAATCAATTTCAGGATTTCAAATACTTCCTCTGCCTTCAATCGGTCCATGTCGTCCAGAATTATTAAGAACTTTTTTCCCAAGTTTCTAAGGGAAGCATTAATATTATTAAAGTCCTCACCTGCACTGCTTTTCTTTCCAAACTCCAACAGATTGCCGACAAAATGGAGAAAGGAACTTGGACTTGATTTTATGATATTTCTTGAATACCGGTTCATATCCATATAGATATCATAACTATAAGGTCTGATTTTTGCCTGCAATACTTCAAAAAACTCCTGAATAATAGTACTGGTCCCTAAATTTAACCAAGGGTTAAAATGTAATACCAGTAAATCCTTTTGTTCTCTTTTTACTATTTCGCTTTCCACCAATTGTAGAAAAGATGTCTTACCAGACCCCCATTCCCCTGTGATACCATATGCAATGGAATTCTTGTTTGTGGCCTTGACTATCTCATCGACCAGCAGTCGTACTTTTGGCATACGCCCCAAAACATCATCTTCCTCCTTCTCTATAGGCTCATCCAACAGTTCGGAAGACTTACCCGATTTCGTATCCATACGGCCAAATATCCTTTGTATGGGATAAAGACATAGGAGTAAAAGGCAATATAGCAGTATTATATCCAGATATTTAATCATTGCGAATGAATAGAATTCTGCAAATTCATACTTCTTGGAGAAAAATCTATAGTAGCTATACAATCCAAGGAAAAACAATAGTATTGCGCTATATCCCCTACCGATATCAGTTCTTTTCGTGTATTTTCCTCGGAGATCAATCAGCATCCAAATCAAAAAACTAAACAGGGTAAGGTCCACAAATATGCTGGTTTGGACTTGACTAAGGATTGGATTTACAATAATCCTTTTGTACAAATCTTCAAGGGGATTAACAAAAACAATCACTAGGCCTATGGCAAGCAAAAGTAGCTTTACCTCCTTCTTTATCACATAATTTGCACCCCAACTTTTCATAACTCAAATATAAGCTTATGCAGCATCTCTGTAGAATTATAAGAATTCATTTTTATACATTCCAATTTGTAGTTGGTTTTTAATTTACATTATTACAATTTTGCTCCGCTTCCTTAGTATGGATTCTTCCCTTAGCTCCTCTTTAAATATGCTGCCAAGCCATCACAGCCTCACTTTTTTTGAATATGAAAAACAGCATTCATTCTTTAATAAAACTTTGAACCCGGTGGCCGTGTAAAAGCAGAATCTCTTTTATAGAGCTCTTTACATTATGCCTTTCGGAGATAGTTTTGGAGTATAACTTGAACTCCCTGAAATGAGCCCAAAAAAAGCGGAACTCTTTACAAAATCCGCTTTATGTAAAGAGTTTACCAATACCATTGACTTTAAGAAAACAAATCTTAGGTATTGGTAGAAGTGACAGATAATCGTCTAAATTTGTTGGAATCACATGTCATGCGAAATGAATGTACGCAAACTTATAGGAATTCTAGTTGCCGGTATTTTAATTGCACTATTTATGAATCTCAATATTTTTCAAAAGGAATCAAAAACTTCAAAAGTTCTTAAGTCATGGATAGCCAATCCAAACCAATATAAAATTGAGGAGCAATTTAAGTTGGGAGAAAATGCTGAACTAAACAATCAAGAGGATGTAAAGGTATACCTAAAAGCATTGGAAAAGATTGAAGAACTCTTTGAGAAAAGGGAGTTTTCAAATTTGGACAGAAATCTTTATGAGTTAATAGTGATACTTCAAAATTTTAATAAGAAGAAAGTTTTCCTTGAACTAAATGATAAGGCAATCCCTATTTTGACGAAGGTATATGGAATGTATCTAAACAACTTCGATGACATTGAAAAAGGTCAATTCAGTACTACTGATTTAATGATATTGAAGATCTTTGCAATTTACCCAAGTCAAAAGTCCCATACCTTATTGGTCAATTCCATACTTGATAATTACAGGTCTTCAGAATATCTATGGAGTGTCATTTTTGATGTTTTATCTAAAAAAGAAATGGATTTTGAAAAATTCATAGGTAGTTTAAATGGTACAATTCCTAAGGATTTTCTTGGGATTTCATATCTGGATTTTTGTAATTCTCTACTATTGGAAAAGAAAATTTCCAGGCACCCATTCAATTCACTTCAAGGAAAGACTAAACTTTCTGAGTTGGTTAAGTTGAATGATGAAAATTACTCATATGCAATTAGTGCTACTACATCTGTACCTTTTCTGGATAATGACATCGCTACCGAACTGTTGGATGAGGCCTCCAAAAATAAAAATGTGGAAGTGCAGTTGGAATCTGCTTGGGCCGGTGCTAAAATGAATATACAAACTTCAAGGGAAAAATTGGTTTCTTTTTCAAAGGATTACCGATATGCACTAAGAGCTATTCAATATCTGGAAGAACTTGGGTTGCAGAATCTAATTGCCGAGGAATCAAAAACTGAGCATTTCTTAGCGTTGGCAGAAATGTCCAATTGGCTCAGTCATCCCAGTGAATTTGGCACTTATCCTGACAAAGCTGAGGTTTTTGATAATCGGATTTTGTATTGGCCGCCCACCAAGGACAAAAGGTCTATGTACATAGTTAGGTACACATACAATAACTACAACGATGATGGTTCTGATGAAATTGGAATTGGATTAGTTGGTTCGATAACATTTTCATTATTTGGAACAGAAGGAATTTTGGAAAAGACACCTTTGGAGATTTATGCACTTCATTGCAATTGGGAATTGGAAGATGATAACTATGAGAATATTCCTAAGGGAATCAAATTACTGAAGGCCAGAAACAGTTTTGATTGATTTGTCGATGTTTATGAAAAACCAGCGTGCATTCAAGTAGCTACTACTCCACTCCTATGTTTTAGTCTAAACAAAGTCCGCCTTATGTAAAAAGTCTAATTCGAATATGAAGTCATTTTCAAAAATGGTCCAAAGGCCCCATCAAACAGCCATTTTTTTATAGAAAGCGTAGTCCCCAAATCCTTACCCTTAAACTTTGCGCTTGGATCCTTTTTCGATTTTATAGTGTTCCGGTAGATAAGCGTCAAGCAAAATCGAAATAGGGCGCACTGGCTATGGCAAATGGTTATAAAAAACATTAAATTTTATTAAAATATTTGGCCACTTCAAATCGAGGTAAATTGCTTCTTTTCCTATTGAAAATTCACATTTTTACGAAAAAATTCGCCATAAAATAGGGCTTCCCAAGGTTTTTTACGAAAAAATGATTTTTATCCGAAACGACCAAAAATCTAATTATATGATTGTTAGGCATTTACAAAATGCCATTTTTTCCGTTGTGACAATTTTACAGTAAACTTTTTCAGTGTTTATAGGGGTTCGCAGCGTTTTTATTGTAAAATTGTTGCAATAATAAATTCAGATAAATATTTAAATATCTGAAAATCAATTAATTAAAATATATAACATCGCTTTAGCGTGTTACCCTCTTGCTTTACATTCTTCGTCCTGCTGGCAGGACAAAAAATGTAAACGCTGTCCGCCTGTAAACTATACCTAATTAAAGCAATAAAAATTGAGCCCTATTTACCTTTTATATTCAGTTTATATTTTCTTTTTTGAAATAACATATTAAAACAATTACCCATAAATGTGATGGATTTGATGGTAAAATTCATCTTTACCGAAAGACAAGGCGAACTTCATTCATTTTATTTTTCTTAAAATGGATGGTGTTCAAGATTTTTTAAACGATGCGCTTTGACCAATCCCGATAAGTATCGGGAGAAGTTCAATGGGCGGAGTTTATGCATGGTCTTAACCCGATTTACGATGTTCTCATTATGCACTCTTTAGTATAAGAAGAATCAAAATCTATACATATCGTCTTTCTTATGTAAAGAAAAATCGATTTTCTATACATAAAGAATTATCTTTGTATAGGAAATTAAAAAATCTATACATAGTGTCTCAAGAAAACGGATATAACTTACCGGAGTTACCATTATCAATTGATATGGAAAGTAAAGCTGTATTAAAAAGCTTGCCAGCTGCTCATGCTGCTCTGGCTGAGCTCAAAGGTCTTGCTGCTACTATTCCAAATCAAACAATATTAATCAATACTCTGGGGCTACAAGAAGCAAAGGATAGTTCTGCAATAGAGAATATTATTACTACTCATGATGACCTTTACAAATCAGAATTAAATTTAGATGTCTTTAGGTCTCTAGATGCAAAAGAAGTACAAAACTATATTGAGGCATTAAAACATGGATTTGCTTTGACTTCTAAAAAAGGAGTCCTAAACAATAGGGTAATATTGGAAATACAGGAAGTATTGGAAAAAAACAATGCTGGATTTCGCAAATTACCAGGCACTGCACTTAAAAACAGTACAACGGGAGAAACGGTATATACCCCACCTCAAAACTTGACCGATATTCAAAGGCTCATGAAGAACCTTGAGCAATTTATCAATAACAATAATCTAAGTGATTATGACCCTATCTTAAAAATGGCTATTATACACTTTCAGTTTGAGAGCATCCATCCTTTTTATGATGGCAATGGACGTACTGGAAGAATCATGAATATTCTTTATCTTATTCTCAACAAATTGCAGACCTTACCTATTCTATATTTAAGTAGCTATATCATTCAGCATAAACCAGATTACTATAGGTTGCTTCAAGAAGTAAGAGATGAAAATAATTGGGAGGAATGGTTACTTTTTATGATAAAAGGAGTAGAACAAACATCTAAAGACACCATTAAATTGATTGTGGAAATTAAAAGTTTAATGACCGACTATAAGAACAAGTTGAGAACAAACTATAAATTTTACAGTCAAGATTTACTAAATAACTTATTCAAACATCCGTATACAAAAATTGAATTTGTAGTAAACGATTTGGCAGTTTCCCGATTGACTGCAGCAAACTATCTTAATAAATTAGCTGATGATGGATTGCTAGAAAAGAAACGAATAGGGACAGCGAACTACTATATCAATAGGCCACTCTTTGATCTATTAACAGAAAGATAAATTATGAGAAAAGGATTTCTATGTTACGTCTTCATTTTTTTATAATATTTAGATTGTATTATTTACTTCTACTTACATCCAAAAAAGACACCAATATGGAAGTTTCAAATAGAAAGTCACCTATTCGGTGAGCATAAAAAAAAGACACTCTGAAAAGCCCTATTTATAGGGTGTATGAGTATTAAGTTCTGGTCTCCCCGGCTTCACCTACGCCCTCCAAAGCTTTGAGCGCGGCCAAAAGCGAAGGAGGGTCTTTTAAACATTTCGCAAAGCCAAATCAAGTACAACTGTCGGGCTTCGGTGGACGCATCCATAGCGCAAATTCGCTATATTCTTTCCTAAAAACCAGCCAATTATGAACTTCCCCTACGCCATTTACATTCTAAAATGCTCAAACGCTCAATATTACACTGGCTTTTCTACCAACTTAAAACAAAGAATGAAGGCCCATCTCGATGGGCAAGTTCATTTCACAAAAGATAAATTGCCCGTTGAATTGGTTCATATCTCGTACTTTATTGATAAGCAGAAAGCCTATGATTTTGAGCGTTATCTCAAATATGGGTCCGCTATTGCATTTAGAAATAAAAGGTTGGTTTAAGGTCAAGTACTCCGAAGCTTGAGCAAAGCGAAAGAAGGCCTTTATCACTAGAAAGTCATCGCATACTGGTATCTTAGTAGCAATCAATAACTCTACATGTCAAAAGGAAGATCTTGGTTACGTACCCTAATCGACCTTATCGAAGTCTTTTTTAACAGTTCGCAACAAAGCAAACGAGGTCGAACTTGGCACCAGCACGTGGTGCCCTATGAAGAAGGTTGGGCAGTACGTCGCGAAGGGAACCAACGTATTACTAGTAAACATCGAAAACAGAGCACAGAGCCATACGTAAGGCCAAAAGTTTGGCCAGAAAACACAAGGCAGATGTTATTATTCATCGGGCAAGTGGGGGTATTCGAGAAAGAATGAGCTATGATGATTAAGAATTAGGCCGTATAACAGCAAATTGAAACCTACGCTCAAATAGCAAATGGTATCTTTTCAAAGATTTTTAAAAGATTCCAATAATGTGAAAATCCGTTAATCGAAAAAGTAATATCAATTTAGTACGCTACCCTCTCGCTTTACTTTCTTAATTGTATTGTCAGGACAAAAATATAAACACGGAGATTCTTAGACACTTAATAAACGACCTCAAAAATTATCAAAACTTATGGTGGAATAGAAGTTCGTGTTTCTTTATATTTTAAAATGAAAAATGAATTCAATTGAAAAGCAAATCTATTATTAATGGATTTTTTTAGTGCGTTTTCTTGAATTCTCAGATTTTGATGAACTATTCGGTGAGTATCAAAATACCTAATAAGTATTGTAAATCCAGTAATCACCACTACTGCAGAACTAGGTTTGAGAGTTTATACATCCATTCCCTTTAGTCATATAGTTGCCTGGGTTATTGGACATGTGGCTTATCCCAAATAATTTTTTCTGGCAATTCTATCCCATAATAGATACTATCAAATACATTTTCATTGTATCCTACACGCTTAAATATTGCTTTCCAAATCTTGATTCTCTTCGATTCATCAATACACTTTATTTTCTCTAGTACACTGGAAGTTGTTATTACAGAAATTCGATTTTTTATAATTTTTTGAAGATTAAAGTCAAGCATCCGATTGTTTTCAATTTGTAAAAGTAATCTTTCCTCTTTGGCATTTTCAATGTCGCACATACTCATTACGGCCGTATTTTTAGCATTGCAGTCTTCAATCATATCTGAAAAGATGTAAACATTTAAACTTATTGTATCCCTAATTTTATTTTTTAAGATTGAATGGGAAGCATTAAGTGTGTTGATTAGACAGCTTTGGCTTGAATACCCTTCACTTTTTAAATCCCGTTTAATTTTACTCTTCTTTTTTATTAATCTAAATACACTATCCGCTTGTTTGTTATGGAATTCTTTAGCAGTTATGTTAACTGAATCTGTTGAAAATTCTGATGTGGGCAATGGGGAATAGGTATAAATAGGCTCAGGAAATAGAAACTCGCTTACAGGATAGATAGTTACTTTTACCTCTTGATTCAGTTTGGCCATTAATTCTTTGAGTTTTTGGGCTTGAAGGTGCACGCTTGAAGTGTCAAGACTCTTGCTCAAGTCGAAAAAGATAACAGCTTCTTTCTTGGAAGTCTCTTCACAAGACCAATACAATATCAAAAGGGGTAGCATAAGAGCGGGTAATAGTATTCTTTTATTCACAGTAGTATTTATTTGAATTCATAGTCAAAATGAGTAGTCTGATACAACCGCCTTATTTCTTTAGCTTTCTCCAGAATATCCAACTTGGCATTCTTCTTTTGAAGCCCATAATCGTAGCCATGCACGTAACAGGAGTAAAAAAAACGCTTCAACTCTTTTAGGAAATCATGATTATCACCATCACACCATTCAATGTAACTCTTACAATTCTCTAAATCTTGTTTGCTCTTACCACATTCCTCTTGGGACTTTTGTAAGCTATCGGTCAACGTTTTATGATGTCGTTTTGTTTCCTTCCATAAACTGAGTAATCTGAATCTTTTAATCGCCAATGCCATGCAAACAGCACCAATGACTGGAAAAAGCAAAGAAAACAACTGAAAGGTCGTTTTCGCCCAAACTTGACCGGACGCGTCCATCTTTTCAAGGAACGTCCACCCCTGAACGACCTTTCTGAGGTATTCAAACCGTAGGTCGGCCAACCACCAGAACGCTAACAAAGTGCTTCCAAACAAGACTGTTTTGACCAGAAACCGAAATGTCCAAACACCCTGTAACCAACGGGTGTGCTCAGAGGAATAGATACCGGGCAAGTTCTCGGGCTTAAATATTGTAATACTCCGTTCCAGTCCAGGCAGTATGTACTCATCGTAATACACTTTCATATAAATGGTACATACAGTAATACCAAAGGTCATGGGCCATTTCGACCACCCTTCCAAGCGGAACACCTCCTTGGTCACGTTCAGAGCCAGTGCCGCATCAGCAGCCAACAACAAGAGTCCAGCAATAAAGAACAACCACGCCCAATTGGAATAGTCTTCAGGCCTCCATCGACGCTCTTGTGTCATCTCGCTCATATATAGCTCATGGGAATCAAGGTCTTCCTTAGCTTTATTAAGTGCACCTTGCTTTATATCTACTTCTGGCTCCAATTCTTTTTTAAGACCCAAAAAAATAGTTTTAATGTAAAGCTTGGTCCGTTCTGCGACATTATCAATAAGCTCTAGCATGGTTTTTTGCCTTTGTTGATAGGGTCCATCTACCTCTCCAAGTTTTCGGAATCTTAAACCCATCTTCTCAATATCCCGTAAAACGGATTTTAGGTTTTTTGACACATCATCATTGTGGTTTACTGTATCAATACCCAATACACCATCAAAAATCATGTTAGGATCGGGAATGTCCTTATAAATACGGTAGACAGGTTCGGGTTTTGCTTTTGTTTCTAAAAAAGCAGCTTTGAACCATTCTAATATTCTAGTCCTTGTTCGTTTCCAAAATGAATACATAATTGCTTGTTTTTAACCTGATGTCGTATTTGTTCCATATTTCAAATGCCAAAGACCGAGGTCGTACCCATTGTCCATTGCTATACGTTGCTCCCTGGTTTCCATTTTGAACACCGCGAAGGCTTCGGAATGTCTTTGTAGTTCTTCAGTGATTTCTTGCTCACATTCATCAATAAGCTTCAAAGTGACCTGATTTAGTATCTTAATGTCCCTTTGATATGAAGTAAGCTCTTTTTCGAAATCTTGTGCATATCGTCTCAAGTCCCGAAATTCTTCTTTTCGTTCGTTATATTCCCTTTCCTTTTCTTGGATTCTACCCACATTTTCGGGATGGTGGTCTTCTTGGTGCTTTGTAAAACGGGTACGGGTACTCTCATAATGCAAATTGGATTCCTTTGTGGGTGTATCCTTGCTTAGTCTTATACCTAAAAAATGTAAGACTCTTCTCCAAAACCCTTTCTTTTTGGGAGTAATTTCATTGGTTTTTGTTGATTTCCGGGTTTCCTTTTGTATCGTATTCATCTTTTCGGGAGCGTCACCGGTTTTTTTGAACGACATGTTCTTCTGGACCAACATGTCCATCAGATTTCTTTCCAAAGTCATCAGTTTATCTTTAAAAACAAGACTTTCGGAGGTATTATAGGGGGAGAGGTTCAATCGACCCAGATAATCATTGGCATTATGACTGGCTATCCAAAGCTTTGTTTCTAGTTCCTCTTTAGTATCCAAAAGGCCGTAGTATCGAATGCCCGTCCCCAAAAGATATCAGGACAATAGACTCACCGCAACAAAACCAATTAATGCCCCAGCCCCGTTCTCTTCGCTCAGATACATCACCACGAAAGTTGTCAAAAAAACGAGTAGCAGAAGAATCAGCTCAAAACTTTGACCAAAAAGGCGAAGACCTGACCTCAGCCCGCCTATAGAGGTATCTTCTATCTGGGTATACTTGAACCTCGGGGCCATAATATTGGTAATGTAGGCAAACCCCAACCCACCAATTACCAAGGCCAACGTACTACCCACAACTTGCCCAGAAAGAGAGATGTCCAATGCCCTTAGCTTGGTGACTTCCGTACCCAACTGTACCACTACATACAAGACTGACAGCACAAAAACATAGGGCATCCATCGCAACCATAAGGCCAGAAAACCTTTTGCTTTGCCCTGATCTCTTTTTTTTATTATAGCCTTACCATGCAATATATTACTAGACTGATCATCAGTGCCCCTATCGTTATGGATTACCCACTGGTCATATAACTTATGGCATACCCAGCCTATAAAGGTCGTTAAAGTGAGTAAGACAAGAAAACCGCCTAAAAAGAACAGCAACCATTGCCAATTCGCCAGACCATTACTTTCTCGAATTTCTTCAGCAAAACAGTATAGCGATTCCAAAAAAAAGAACTTCCAATCTTCATCGTCGATTTCACGTATCGAAGAAAATATAGCAAACAGCCATCCCGCCATACCTGTACCCAACATCCCTAAAACCGTGAAAAAATAGGCTATCTTTCTTGTAATACCATTCGTGAACAGTCCAGTAGACCTTTCGTTCAGAGACTTTTGTACACCCTCATAACGTTTGGCCAAATTATCCCAAAAATCAGAGAAGCGTTTCAACACGTCTTTATGGTGTACGTTATTCTGGTCATAAAACTTTTGGTTCTTCTCCGCTATCTCAGAAATAGTGACCAAAAGGTCTTCAAGATCTTCACGCACTTGTTTCACCTTATCTTTGATGAAGGTCTTATCTTTCTCCTCTAAATCGACTTTTAAATCCTCTATTTCCCTTTCCAGATGTATAATTTCTTTTTTTAAGGCTTCGATTCTTTCTGGATTTTTAGTCAAGGCCTCATGAGAATGGGACATGAATGCTTTCTTTTCGTCGTCCAATGACGTTTCAAATTCCCTAATCCTCCGATGCAATCTTTCCAGCGTACTATTATGGACCAACTCTTCCTTTTGCCATAGCAACTGACGTTCCTGTTTGTACTCTTGTAACATTTCTTCATAGGCAGTTCGTGTATTATTAGAGTTATTGATGACAGTAAAAAAACCAAGTCGTTCAAAAGATTCGATTTTTGATCTTTCTGGAAATTGCAACCTTTCTTCATCTCTGTCTGAAGATGTATCTGACTTTTCTTTATTATACAAGGGCGCAAAAAAACGGGTTCCCATTTCCTCAATATCTTTTTTCATTGGGTTTAAACTAATGGTAAAGTATTCTTGATTTGAAGGTATATAGCGGTGGTACTTTAAGCGGAATAAGACAACTCCAATTCTTCCAAAAGCTCTATTAAGTATGTTGACCTTACCGCCCAGTTTGCTCTAACACCACGATATTCATGTTGTGTACCAGCATAATGGATTCCCACAACTTTCCCTGTGTTTAAGTCTACTAGAGGTGATCCAGAATTACCATACCAAGTGCTACAATCGTGCATATATATGTACGAAGCTGCACTTGATGGAAATATATCTCCAGGGGCCAACCGTTTTACATCAGAAATACCTTTAAAAATGAAATCGTAAATTTTGATTTCCTCAATTGGATCATACGCAGGGTAACCTACCACATATACATTATCGTGGGGTTGAGAGACATTTTGTGAAATTTCTAAGCCTTCTGGCAAAGATTTTCCTTTTTCATTCACTGGATTTACTTCTAAAAGAGCAATGTCAGGCTCATCATTTTCTGCAACATGTATCACTTTTTTTATCTGAAACTCATTTTCTTCAGCTATTTCATGCTCTTCCTTGAAGTCTATATTCACACTTAAAACATTGCCCCTATAATCCGTATTGATACCAAATGATTTCTTTCTTCTTGAAGAAAAAATATTAGCTACATGTCTATTGGTAACCACTATATTGGTTCCTTTTATAAGCCAACCTGTGCCTACCCATGGATACCTTGGATGCCCGCTCAATTCTATCCTTCCCACACTTGGAATAACCTTGGAAATCTGATCATTGGATTGATCCATCCTTTCCTTCCATTTTGTGGCTATAGAATCATCTATTTTATCATTTCTGATGATAAATGCAGGTCTATTGATAGTCATTATTATACTTTCTTCTGCTTTTCTGTATGAATTTCCATCTACAACGTTAGTCACAATTTGTTGCGCCATTTCCTTACCATCTCCAAGGCTTATTTTTTTTCCATAATCAAGCAAAAATGTTTTAACGCTTTCAAAAAAGCTTTCTTCGCTCTCAAAGTTGATATGACTACAGATTTCCGACAGGATTTCCATATCATCAATATTTTCTTTCAAGCTTAAAAAAACGGCAAAGGGAGTGTTATTGAGGTTTTCCTGCTCCAATAACTTTTCGAGTGTGGTCATTACGTTTGGTTTTAATAGCAATTACGCAATGGCCAAAAGGAAATACAATACCTTAGAGAAGGTATTTTTCAATCAAAATCATATCTTTTTTTAATGGCATAACTTATTAAGGCATGTTGGCCACTTATATTCAATTTTTGCATAATATTTTTCCTATGGGTAGCTACAGTATGTTTTCCGATAAAAAGGATTTCAGAGATTTCTGTATTTGTCTTTCCTTCTCCAATCAATTCAAAAATCTCATACTGCCTTTTTGATAGTTTTCCCTTCTTTTTAGTATCTGTAGAGGATAAGGCCTCTATGGAGCGAAATGGCAAATTGAAATCGTAATACGTATTGCCCTTTTCGACTTGCCTAACCGCTTCCAAAAGATTCTTTAAGCTGGAATTTTTCAGCAAATATCCTTTGGCACCTGCCTGTAGCATTTTTGCCACTGCAATCTTTTGATCGAACATGGTAAAAGCAATCACTTTGATTTCTGGATATTTTTTGGAAATCAGCCTTGTGGCTTCAATTCCATCCATATCTGGCATTCTAATGTCCACGATAACAACATTTACCCTTTTCTTTTCTAAAAGGCCCATTAAATCTTTACCCGTGTTAGCAGTTCCAACAATGGAAATATCATCTTCAAATTCGAAGAAAAGTTCTATCCCCTCAATTAGGCTTTCATGGTCTTCAGCAATAACAACATTTATCATAATGGCACTTCTAAAATTACGGTAGTTCCTTTTCCCTCTATTGATTCTAGGGTAAACTCTCCCCCCATCTTTTCAATCTTTCGTTTTATGGTACGAAGACCCAAACCTTGATTTTGGTCAAGGACATAAATATCAAACCCTTTACCATTATCCTCTACAATAATGTTAATGCTCTTTTTTCTTTTTGTTATATCCACTGAAATTTCCTTAGCCATTGCATGCTTTACTGCATTGGTTATCAATTCGATGGTAAATCTTCTTAGGTCACTTTGCTTTATTTCATCCAAAGAATCATCCAATCCGTAATGATTTACTTCTACAGATAGATTTTCGTTTTTACTGATTTTATCGGCAAAATTTTCTATTGAAGTAATCAAACCTTCTGAATTATTTGAAGCGGCATCTTCAATTTGTGCAATATTTCTAATCTTTTGATAAGCCTCATCAAGCAATATTTTAGCTCTTGATACAAGTTTCTCTTCTTCTTGAAGAAATCGGTCTTTTCTTTCTTTTAAATTTTGAAAACAGTGTTGAATTGCTACCATCAAACTACCTAGGTCATCGTGAAGTTCCCCTGCAATCCTCTGTCTTTGCTTGTCTTTTTCCTCATTTCGAGCATCCATTTCCATCAACTCCCTTTCCCTTTCAGCTAAAAGTCTCTTTTTATGTAGGTTCATTGAAACCATAATTGCCAGAATGAGTACCATAATCAAGCCAGCTATCGTAATGAAATTAATATAACGACTCCTATCTCTTTCAGAAGTCAACTTTAAGTTTTGTTTTTGTAATTCCGTAGTTTGGAGTAATGATAAAATCGTATTTTGAGAATTAATATTTACACTATCCTTATACCTATTCATTTTTTTTGAATACTTAAAAGCAGAATCTATTTGTTTTAAATATTCATAGTTGAGGGATAAATATTGATACAACCCCCTTTTTCTATTATAGATATTTTCATTGATGGACAGCTTGTCCGCCTCCATAAGTTTAGTAATCGCTAGTTCATAATCTCCTTGCAATGTGTGGTTATATGCTACGGTCTTTAATGAGGATTCAATCTTATTTGGAGCCTGTAAAATCCTTGCATAGTAGAGCATACTATCTGCATGGATTGCTGCTTTTTCCAAATCTGAGGTAAAGTTTTGGTGATAAACCGCTCGATAATTATGAACCTTAAAAAAGGCATCTGACGTACCCAAAAGTTTAGCATACTTGTCCGCTAGATTTAAATTATGGGATGCCTCATCAAGAAATTCCGGAGAAATCTTCAATAGCGCCAAGCTTAAGTGAGCAGACAACAATTGTTCAATATTGTTGTTCCTTTTCGCATTTTCGAAAAAGTCATTCAAATATGATTCTCCATCATATTTTAAAAAGTCTTGTGATACTAAAGTGTAATGCAAATCATAATTAACTGCATTGGTCATTTTTTGATTTCCAGCTTTGTCAAAATAATCCTGTGCTTGAAGCTTAAGTGAAAAAGCTTTTTCTTCCTGATTCGCATAACGATATGAGTTTCCCAATTCATAAAGAAACCAACCTTTATAGTTATTGGATAGCATTGTTGTATCCACGTTATCAAAAGTGCGAATAGCTTTACCTAACTTTCGTTTCTGTAAATGGGATTTACCCCGATAATACCAATAAATTGTACTGTCATTATCGAGGTTATCCAGTTTTTGCATCAAAGAATCAAACTGATGATAGGCTTTATTTTTCAATAAAGAATCCAATACCTTATTTTGACAAATGGACTGTGCGCATAGCGTAAGACAAAAGATTAGGGGTAAATATCTCAAAGCATTATGTGTTTTGATTCATTATTGTGTAGGTTCCAATACGCCTCCTCCTGCAGTTCGAGGTTCTTCATTTTCATTGACAACCCGGCCAGATCCGTTTATGAACTCCTGTAATGCATTTAAATCATATATATATTCTCCCTTAACCTTATCATAAGCAACATGATTTTGCACAAAAAAACGATACATCTCCGTATGCCATTTTTCAAAATCTTCATCATGGATAGTGATGACCAGAATTTTATCCAATGGAAAACCCTTCTTATTGAATACTTTGGACAGCTTCATCTCTTTTTTTTCCCAAAAGAGATTTTCTTGGGGAAGCTTACTCCTATGCGTTGGGTGACCATGATAAAATATGCTCAACATGCAGGGCACATTCTTTGTTGAAATATCATGGCAATCCAAATGTTGAAGTTTAAAACTTTTCCCATCCGAATGGGATAACTGAACATTTGGGATTTCCGTAAAAAATTCAAGGGTATCTTTCTCGATTGAGTAAGTTCCTTTACTAAAAAATGCTTGCACATGTTGTGACTCTTTAGGTAATACTTTTTCCATAATTTTAAATTTTAATGAAACATTGAGTTTGTTAATCGTCTCAAAACTATATCTCATCATCTCACTAAAAAATACCTTATAGATGGTAATTTTATTAAGAAAAAGCATGCAAAGAAAAATACGAAAGAAAATCCATTATTAAGAATTTTCTTTCGTATTCTTTTAAAAGTTAGGTAGTTGGAATGAAAAAAATTAAAAGCTTAGCTACACTTCTATCTCTTCATAATCAACATCTTCAAACGTTACTTCGCCAAAATAGTTCAAATTATTATCCAATGCCGTAAAATCTTTCTCAAGCATTTTATCGGAGAATAGTTTGTTGAATTCAAAAATTGCTGGTTTTAAAAATCTAGATTTAACTTTTGATGCTTTGAACAGTGGGGTCAATCCTGATTCTGAAATAATCTCCGTGCTTAGTCCTTTGGAAAAAGTTGTCCCGAATCCAAGAGAAGCATCCGCTATATCAATAGCTTTATTACTGGCTTTGCCATTTGCCTTCAATTCTACCTTACCTGTTTTTTCAGATGAAATCAAAATAGTAGAACTTTCGGCTTCAACTAATTCCGTAATAACCACATAATCCTTGTCCCACTTTCCTTGTTTGTACATTTTAAGGATTTGGTCCCCTAACTTGATTTGATCCTTAATGGTATTGTTTAAAGTTCCCTTTGCCTTGAACAAAATGGCTTTTTCCTTTGAGAATTCAACAGTGATACCGGCATCTGCCTCAGTCAGAGTACTTCCGGTGGGTGCTGCAGAACCAGCGGCCTTAATAGAAACTGTAACGGCACCCTTGGAATTATGATTTATATCGGCAGGAGTGGTATCTTTTTCTATTTCAAAATCAATTTTGAATTTCTCATCCTTCAAGTTTCCAATTTTGGTAAACTCCCGCCCTTTTAAAATACCAATATCTCCCAAAGCAAAAGGTGTTCCAGGCAACCATGCTGCCAAATACTTAAACTGTCTGTATAATTCCCTTGTGTATTTTTTACTTGTCTTCATTTGTTGGATTTAATCAATTAAACTTGATTTGTTACCTGTCAAACCTAATACAAGGAATTTCATAAGAAAATACCCATAATAGGGTATTTATGACCTTGGTTTTCGAAAAATTACATTTATGATAGTGTTAGTAAAAAGCAATATAGCAGCTTCTTATAAGCATAATGATTAGTTATCTGTTGTTTTTGTTATGGAATTGATGGTTTCATAAATTCAGGTAGAAACAGCACAAATATCAAAACAGCTGTTCCTAAAACGAGCATCAATATGCCTGGAAACCCAAATACCCATGGAGTTCTAAAGCCACCGTTCGAGCCATTGGACCTATGTATATTTTGGTACATCAGCCAAAAATAAGCCGCCCCCATAAAAATCAATAATATGGCCGTGGCCATGGCCAGTAGGGGCATGGAGGATAATTTGGGCATAAAAAACATCAATAGAAGAAGGGCAAAAAAAAGCCCAAAAACCACCCAAAAGGCTATTCGGGCATATTTTTTACCCTTTGTATCTTCCGTAGTGTTCTCAACCACTTGATATTCCGCAATCTTTGATTTTAGCTTGTTGACGCGTTGCGTAGCGCCATGTTGCACTAGATTCAACTGATTTTGGGAATGAATGAAAGTACTTCTAAGATTTTTTATTTCCACAAGTACTGATTGATCATTACTTACGATTTTGTTTTCAATGGCATCAAGTCGGGTTTGATTATTTTGGAATATCCCTTTAGCCGAGATAATTTCCCATATCAATTTTTCATTTTGCTGTTTTATTTCCTCCAAAAGCCTGTTCATTTCGGTTAACTGGGTCTTATTATGCCCTTGATGTGTCGTTGATTTAGCCATATGTCTTAACTGTCTTGCTGATTTCTACTTAAGAGAAATACTTTTCCACTTTATAAATTTTTGAATCCTTTAATTTTTTTCTGCATCGTTCCAACTTCTCAGCTATTTGCCCCACACTCACCTTGTAGCGTTCATGGGCGGCAAAAAAATGTAAATGATTGTCGTTAAAATCATCTTCCAAATAATACATATTCTCTACCATTCGATCATAGCTAAACTTACTTTTGTGCGTATCGATCGACTGGGTATAATGAAAAGAGGCCTTCTCATAATTGTATTTTGCCTTTAAATTGGGCATGGCTTGAGAACCGATTAGATTTCTCGTCTTTTGGTAAAGTACCGAAGATCCAACATCATCTAAATGAACACCCCGTGTACGTTCTATGGCATCGTAATCTTCAAAAAATTCGCACCATTCGCCTCGCTTTTCATACGCAAAACCATATGTAGAGTGATTGGAAATATAGGTAATGCCAAACACCTTTAATATTCGTATCGACTCTGTCAAGCAATAGATGGTATCTGCAATTAGATATTGAATCATTTCATGTTCTATCATTATAGCGGGCCACTGGTTCATTAAGGAAATGCTTCGCCCACGTGTGTCAAACCTATCATCTTCAATGTGTTTGGGATTCCGCTTAGGGCGTCTCATTAAATTGACATAGCCCATTTCTTCAAATATCCGGTAGTTGCATCGTATCTTAACATTCAAGGCGTTCAACCTACCAAACATGCCATTCAAATTGGAATGACGGCTAGGGTTGTATTTCAATAAAAAGCGTTCTAATCGCTTTGGTTCATGTGGTACGGCATCAAAACGAAGTTTAAGGAGGTTATAGAGCATTAATAGTTCTTGCACCTCATTTACGGAAGGTAAGTTATTAAGAACGTAGTGGAATTGGTCTTCCAATTCTACCTGACCAATCTTAAAAATCTCTTTCATACGCTCCGTCTCCTGACGTGTAGACGAACTATATGAGCGGTAGATAGAAGAAAGTATGGTGTTGGTTAACTGCGTAATATGGTCGAGATATATGCTATGAAATGTAGCCGGAATAGCTCTGCTGTTCATTTCCAGCACGTGCAATATTTTAATACATTGAAAAGAGGCCTTACTATGATCATCATTCAAAAAATAAAAGTGATAGGCCAGCAAAAAACAAATTAATGCTTTGGTAAGACCATTATCCGTATTGTTCTCATTGAACCATGACGCGATAGCTTCTTCATATGCTATGATTTCTTTTTGTGTCATTACGACCAAACCCAGCAGTTGGGGCACAATGGTGATTTCAATAGGCATGATAACCCTACCGTGACTTCCTAAATAGGCATTTCCCAAATCGCTTAAATTTCCCGACAACATTTTTATCTCCTCAAATCTAGTGACAGATTCAGCTCGAACCATCTCACCAAGTTTCTTAAAAACCATGGCAATTAAACCCCCATTTTCATGGTAATAGTGCTCTCCCCCAAGAAATTTAAGGGCTAGCAAATACATCTCCTTTGCATTGTAATGAGAAACTTCTTTGCTCTCGTAGTTCATAAAATGTAATAGGTCACCAATCTTACTATGGTATTCCGAGAGAATTTTGTCTTCCACTTGTTCATTAGCGATTTTTGTCAAAAACGAGATTTCCTTTAGGGTGAGCTCGATATCTTTATCCGTAATTCCTCCAATCTTCTCTTTGTCCTGAACATGAAGTTTGGCAACAAAGGGCTGCAGCAGTAACCGTATGGTCTCTGTGGTATACGATTTATGAATGTCTTGGTAGGTCTTGGAGAATAGGGGTTGATCGTAAATCGCATTGAAATAATTGATTCTGAATTCGCTAGCATCACTTCCTTCTATCTTTTCGCCTGCTTGATCGAGTTGATAGACCCGAATTTTCTCTCCCTCCTTCTCTTTTTTCATCCTTATCCCCTTCAGATCCACCTGAAGTTTCCCGAGCACCAGATGTGATAGCTCGCCATAGGTCATAAGGGCAGAGGCATTTGACTTCTTTCGTTCAAACGTAAGCCCCAGCTTGAGCATGATCCGGCAAACCACGACCAACAATCTCAGGTTTTCCAAAATGCCCTCTTCCTTACTTTTTGAAATTTGCTGAATGGCGTCTTTGTACATCACCGAAGCATCATCATATTCTTGATCATAATAGTGTAGATCGCCCAAACTCTGTTGTATATAGCCCTTTGAGTGAATGTATTCCTTATTCCAGGTTTCACCATATTCACGACTCAAGTGTTCCAATTTTCTATGAAAATGGCCTTTCACCTCTTGAGATTCATCCAAGGTGAAATTCATTGCTGCAGATTCCCTTTCGGAGACCTTGGAGAGAAAGTTAATCTCATAGGCTATTTTCTTCTTGAACTTAAAATCATACAAACCACTGACCACATACTGTAGGTGGGTGTGCCCTAAAAAGTTTACAATGTCCTCAATAAGCTTGCGAAGCGTGGGAGCTTTGTTTACGTCAATGATTTCTGGAGTGACCTCTAGATTCCTCCAAGAAAATCCAAAATCATGGAATTTATACAGGTGGTCGATCAAATAAGTTGTAGATACCATCAACTTATCGCTGTAGCGCCTTACATATCTCGAAATGTTATAGTAGTAGGGCACTGTTAAATACTGTATTAACCCAAAAGTGTACTGCGAATAATAATCGAAGTGTAAAAACATTTTGGAATTGTCCTCGGGAGTGCGTTTGGCCACCAAAGCCCTAATTTTCAGATACTCCTTCCGTTCTTTATCAAAAAGAATATCGGTATTTCTACAGATGTAACTTTCCAACAAATGGGTAAGCTTCTTTGGGGACCCTGAACTTCTATGTGCTAAGTACGCAATGAATTTATTTAACAGGAGCACAACCTGCTTGATTTCAGAAGCTCTGTTCTTCAATTGAGAACAATTGCTTAAGTACAAATTGTAGGTTTTTAGAGAAACGCTTTTACGTACCTCTCCGGGGGCAATTCGCTTGGGGTTGTCCAAGCGGGCCTTTAAATTCTGAAAAGTGTTCCCAGATTTTTCTTGAAAAATAAAAGTCTTGGGCATTAGGAACTGACAGAGAAATTCTTCAACCATGCTATGGTAGTAAGAAGTATGTTTGGAATCGTCTGCACCATCGGTTTGTCCAGCCCTTCCCTTGTTAAGTTGTTCCGGATCTTCAGTTAAAAAACTATGCACATAAATGACATCGTGGAAAATACTGCCAAGAAAGTAATTTCGATCACTGATATCGGCCAAGGTAGCATCATACATCTCGCGCCCTGCAATAAATATAAACTTTGCCCTAGCCGTGGTGAAAAAATGTTTAAGATTGGCCAGAATTTTTGAGGTTGCTTGTTGCCTCTTTCGCATCAATTCTGCACTGGTAGAGTATCCGGTGCTGTTATAGGTAAATTCCTCTTTTTCAACAATACTTTGGTTTTGATGTGCCTCTATCTTGTCCAATTCATCAAAAACGAATACAAAGCGGGGTCGCGGCAGCCAAATTCTTTCAATATACTCTAAAATGCCAATCAACATGACCTCAATATCTCTTGAATCAGCTATCGGATAGGTATTTTTTCGACTAAAAGAAAGCGAAAAGTTATACTGTTTAAACCCTGCGCCATTGTCATGGGTAACCATGGAATCGATACGTCGACCTAGAAAGCGAAGTCTTCTTAGGGCTACCTTATTATTGGGAATGCTATTACCGAACATGCGCAACTGAGCAACTACCAATATAAAATAAAAGATTAAAAAATAAATCGATTGCTGTACCCAATCGGGTGGCACTTTGATATCTTGAAACTGTGAAAACCATCCTATTTCCAAAAATTGAAACCATTTGGACATGCTGGAGTAAAGCGCTTTCCCTATCCAATAAGAGAACAAAAACGCAAATATTACCTTGGGCAAGAAGGCATACAGTCGTGGTGTTAATCTTGCGTACCATATGCCGTACTGTTCCAAAAGTGTTTTTGCGATGAGATTAAGGATATCTTTTTCTTTAAGCTCATCATGTCCAAGATTGACCTTGACCACAATTGGGGCATTTGGCCTGCGAATCTTAAGTTGAAATAGAAATGCTGTAAGTTGGGGAAATTTCTTAAACTGAAAATGCGTGCGTCGAGAAAGCACTTTGTTTACCAAACTGGTTTTGCCTACCCCCCGATATCCGGTAATGAGATAGGCTCCAGATTTAACCTTACTCCCTTTGAGAATATTGTAAAGTTTGTTCTCAATAAGCTTTCGTCCTCTAAAACGTTTGTCGATTTTTCCTACTATGGAAGGACTATGAAAAAATTCATAATTTTCAAGCTCCACATATATCTCTTTCCAAAAGGAATAATTTGCTCTAAAACTCTCTTTTAACATTTTAATTATTATCCATATTACTCAAGGCAAGTCATGGGAAAAGTAAAGAATTGAAATATAAGTAGTTCTCAAGAATTTATCTTACATAAAAGCCTTAAAAAAACTAGGGTTTTTGTTTAAAAAGGATTCTGTTTTTATAATGTTCCCTGTTCGGTGAGCATAAAATGCGAAGAACTTGAAATACGAATAAACTAAGCCATTTAAAATTTAGGTTCGGGGGTTTATACTTTCACCTTAACTTCTATAATCAATCAGTCATGCACATCAGGAATCAAGGTGGTCAATAGATATGACCGTATTAGTCACGTTACCAGAAATATCTTCCACTAAATCAGTGTCGCCCTTACCCATGTTTACTCATTCTAGAATATAACGTACAGTAGTCCTCAGATCTTTTCGAACTTCCACTTGATGTTTTGTTACTTTTTGGTGATTTGCTACGGTGGTTTTGGCAGTATCCTTATCAGATTTCGATCCAATTTGCTTGTTCTCTTTTAAACAGTAGGCATAAAAGACCCTTGTTCTTTTTTCTTCAACTTTGACTAATTCCATTGGTTTAGCTATTTTTAATTTTGCGTTCAGTTAATTATGACAATAAAATTTATCGTAGGTTAAACTTTAAAGGTACAGTTAAGCGCAGACCAAGGGTATTCCTTTCAAACAATCTCAAATCTGAACCGGTTGTATTTCCAAGGTCTTTTAGGCGAAAAAAAAGTTCGGTATTCACTAGGGCGTTCTTCTCTTTTGGGTTCTTAAAGGAAAGGACCAGACCAATATCCATATTCCATACGGCCTTTCTGCCTTCTCGAATACTTACGTTTGGATTCCAATGAAGGGAAGCAAAGCCTTGTCTAGATAAGAAATAATAAAAATCCCCATACACAAACAACTCACTCAAATCCTCTTGGTAGGCACCTTGAAATGTTGTGATATCTTTAGAAATAACTCGTGAGACCTCTTGAGATTGACCCACTGTGGATTCATCAGTTAGCATGACCTTTGTCAAATCCGCTAGGTTATTGATATAGCGCATACTGATTCCAAAACTGGAATATATCGTATTCAATTTAGAGAAAGGGGTTTTGTTGTAATGGGAAAATTGAAAAGTCAATTCTCCTCTCGAAAAGGACTCATCTTGCAGCTGATCTTCCAACGGCTCGTTTGGATCGTATAGTTTGAATTGATTTCTCATGAATTTGGCACCTATGGATATCCAAGAAAATTCATTTATGTCGTATGCAGCAAGTTTTTTATTGTCCAATTCCTCTAATTGGGTGACATAGGAATTTCCAATATTTAAGTTTGTGATATCAAATTCATCCACTGAGGCATCATGTTTTTTTAAAGCTGATTCTTTGTTAGTTATTGCACTCTCAACTGAAGTTATTTTTTGTCCGATTTTCTCCAAACGCTTGGCGAGCAAAAAGTTTACGCTTCCATCGGTTCTTGCAAGGGCCTTGGTATTCTCGAGTTCTTTTTTCAGATTGTTTTTTTCCAAAAAAAGTGTAAAGTTTCGTTCATACGATTTCTTCATTGTCGCACATTCTATCGAAGGGCATTTTGCAGAACGAATATCCCTTAGGGCTTGGTCCCTGTAAAAGGACTTGACTTCATTTAAAAGATATTCCAATTGTGTAGTTCTTACTTGTAAGCTATCTACAATACGCTTTTGGTAATCCACTGATTTGTATAGGTCCTGCACCCTGATCAGTTCACTTTTATTCTTTTCAAGCGAGTCTTTTTGTTTCACCAGCTTTTTTCTGATCTTTCCAAAATCAGCGGCATCCAATTCCTTATTCACTTTTTTATCCAATGCCCCTTCTCTTTTCGCAATGCAACAAGTTGATTCACACTTACATTTCTTCCTTTCTCCCTATTAAAAAAGTGATACTGGGCACCAATGGAAAAATTATAAGTGGCCCTAGAATTGTCTGCAAAAACAATCACTCCCCCTGGCGCGGAACCCGTTAATTCCACACCCAAAATTCCACCTCCCTTTAAAACCCTACTGAAGGCCAGCTCGGCCTTGGAATCTTTTTGATCTACCGCCAGATAATTCCCTACGGAAAGTGAAGAAAGCGAACTCAGCAAGGATGTAAATTCTCGATTTAAAACCCGTTTAAAATTTTGTTCACTCAATGGTTGTATTTGTTCCATCGAAAAACTTGCCTCTTCAGATGTTGGTGAAATGATGTCATTTCTGGTAATTGTAGCTTCGGGAATAACCTCTTCTTGGGCATACAACTCGGAATGCAGTACTAAACAAACAACAAGGAAATAGAGTATTGTGGTTTTCATTTTATTTGGTTTTGGTCAATGCAATTCTGGATAAGGTTGTTTGGCCCTTTCTATAATCCTATTGTTCGAATCTTCGCGATTATCGAGTTTGAAAACCCCATCTCCAGCTACCTTTACCTTAATCCAATATCCTTTAGTAATGATCGTCATAAAAAGAATGGTAGCGGCTAGGTTTAAACCTTTTGCCCTTATTCTTTATTAAATTTCAAAATCCCTGAAAGCTGCCTTAAAATTCTATACGCATTAAGACCGGAAACAAATGAGATTACCACCAAGGCCTCTAACTCTATAGCTTTATCGGATTGTTCAAATGCAGCTAAATACCCTTGTTTTACAGCCAATATAAAAATTACTGCTGCGACCCCGCCCCATAGTTGTTTTAACAAATAACCAAAACCCTCATAATAAGATGGTAATATTACTTCACTAGGCCTGGAAACCATAGCATTCACCTCCCTAGCAAAACCAATGGACATTTGGCAGGTACCGCCCAATAACCCCATAAAAAAAGAAATAGAATACGCTTTAAAACTGCCAATAAAAATATCGGACCACCACTGGTGATATTGAATGACTACGGGTATAAAAATTCCAACAAAAAAGCCAAAAAGCAATACAAAAGGTGCTTGCAAATAATAGTTATGGGATTGAAACTTCATTTTTTTTTGGATTGGTTTTCTCTATTTTAAGTTTCTCGTGAGACATTCTCTTTACTTCATAAGAGCTACCCTCTTTAGGTTCTTTTTGGCCTTTATCAAACTCATCACCAATTGACATTAGATATATCCTATCTATTGCATAGCCTTCCAAGTCGTATTCTTTTAAGACTGAATCAATATCCGATATCAAGTCTTTTAAATTTTTATCGATATTTTTCATGCACTAAATGTATGCCCTGAGTTTATTGACAGCTATACCCACATATAGGTATTTTAAAACTCATACTTCTTCTCCACCGCATAACGCAGCAACTCTCCCGCACCACTAAGATCAAGTTTGCGAATCATATTTTTGCGATGGGTGTCCACCGTACTTTTACCTATAAAAAGTTCGTCGGCAATTTGGTGACTGGTACGGCCTTTGGCAATTAACTGTAGTATTTCACGCTCGCGAGCCGATAATACACTTTTTGAACTGTTTTTCCCACCATTAGTGGGTTGAATTTTTTTATCGTAATAGGTTTTACCAGATGCCACGGTTCTTATGGCTTCCAAGACCACTTCCAAGCTACTGTTCTTTAAGATATAGCCCTGTGCCCCTGCATCAAGCATTTGTTTGACCGCTTCATCTTGGTCAAACATGGTAAAAGCCACTATCTTGGTATACGGTAGATCCTTTAGTATGGTTTTGGTCGCCTCGATACCATCTAGTTTGGGCATTCGAATGTCACAGAGTACCACCTTGGGTTGTTTTAAACGCACTAATTTGAGCAGTTCTTCGCCATTATTGGCATGACCGATTATTTTGATATCCTCCTCGTATTTCACATACGATCGGATACCATCAATCAAGGCTTGGTGGTCTTCTGCTATGGCAACGGTTATCATATGGGTATATCTATTAAAATTGAGGTTCCCTTGCCCAAAAGACTATCTATGGTGAAGTTCCCTTCCAAATGTTCCACACGTTTTTCAATAGTTGTCAGCCCCATACCATTATCCCTTTTTTCCACTTTCGAGCTATCAAACCCCAGCCCGTCGTCTTCTACAATAATATTTAGGTTATCATCATGTTGTGTCAATTGAATAGTAACTTTAGAAGCCTCGGCATGCTTAATGGCATTCGTCACCAATTCTTGAACTATTCTAAAGATGGATAGCTCCAACGAATTTTCCATACGTTCACCAAGACCAAAATCTTCCACAGTGACTTCCAAAGCATTGGTTTCCGTAATCGTTTGTGCCATTTTTTTAATTGCCGATAATAAGCCTTGGTCACTCATGACTCCGGAATTTTTACTATGGGCCATACCCCGTATTTTTTGGTAAGCCTCTTCTAAAAGTTTTTGGGCGTTTTGTAGTGCAGGGTCTTGCTTACTGACTTTAGCATTGTCAAAATGTAATTTTATGGTTGCCATCAAACTACCCAAATCATCATGGAGTTCCCCAGCCACTTTTTGCCGTTCTTTTTCCTGTCCGGCAATCATTGCATCGATACTCAATAACTCCTGTTCTTTGAGCAGGTTATCAACACGCTGTTGTTTGAGCAAGGCTTCTTGTTCTGCCAACTGACGTTTTTTGGAGGTATTCTTTTGAAGAAGGACGGCAATGCCTGACCCTAAGAGCAAAGCCAGGATTGCGGCAATAAGCCAGTTGCGGTTAGTGCGAACTTTTTGTTGTTCTACGAGAATCTGTTTTTCTTTTTCGGCTGTTTGATACTTAAGATTTCCCTCTGCGATAAGGAAGGTACTATTTCTAAAATCAATATTAACCTCATCAGCTATCGATTTCTTTATTAGTTCAAAAGACGTCTTATAGTCACCGATTTTTTCAAAATAATAGAAAGATGAATATCTGTCAAATAAGTACCTTGATCTAATTATATCAGATTTGTTCCATTTACTTTTTGCGCTTTTTAGATAAGATTTTGCTTTATCCAGATTTCCATTTGAAGCTTCTATTTCACATAGAAATAAATTTGAAATAAAACAATTGTATCTAAAATATTCAGTACCACAATAACTATCCAAAAATCGGATTAGGCTATTTTTGGATTCACCAAACTGGGAATTGGTCTTTAAATAGATAGCTTTGTAATAGTAATAGTATCCAAAAACTTTTTGAGGGATATTATTCTCGTTATTCCGAAAAAAGGTATTGAATATTTTGAACTCTTCCGTAAAAGTGGTCTTGTAGTCGCCCTGTGTTAATTTTGAATAATATCTTATTCTATGTATATGATACCAAGTCAAAGACAATAAATCATTCGATATATCTAAGAAATCTTCAAGAAAAACGAGGTAATTACTATTACTCTGAACTATTTCTTGACCGTATACCTCCAATAAAGCCAAATAAATAAGTTTTTGATAGCATAGGTCCTGTGCTTTAGACCTATTTAAGGATTCTATTAATTTTTCAAATGCAATGCTATGATCAGGATTGTTATACAAATTGTACAATCCAAGGGACAAATCCAGTAAAAAGTTTGAATCTTTGACCCCGGCTAATTCGGTATAAATCAAAGCGTCCTTTTTTGGATGTTGCCCACTACTTTTGATAATTTTTGTAATAAAAGAATGATAGGGGATATTTAGATTTTTATCGAGCTCTCTGGCCTTTGCAAAAGCCGAATCGAAATCCAATCGCATTAAATCGGAAACAAACTCATTTTGCGCTAAAGCAATTTGGTTCCAAAATAATGAAAAAATCAAAAAACTTGAAATTGAAATCCTAGTCAAAATAAATCTTATTATTGGAGGGTGGACAACTGGCCGAACCGTACGCAAGTAAATTCTCTACGTATGAAGGAGCGGATAGTGGTCGCGTAAAATCAAATAGGTCTCTCCTAATAACATAGTTTCCGTCCCTTTCGTAAAACTCCTGATCAAATACGCCATTGCAAATACTGGATTTTACGATTTCCTTTTCCTTTGCTTTCTCCGATAATTTTGGATTCATACTAATCAGTTTTCGCTCTATTCTAAGATAATCCCTACCAGAGCCTACCCTTACCCCTCGATTGGAATGAATAAAATCCTCTCCTTCTTTCCTGACTTTATAGTTGTTGATATCCATTAAATCTAACCTTAAAACACCTGGATTGTCAACATCAGGGGTTTGAATTGGTTTTGAGTTTTTTGTATGTCCGACTAATAGGTCAATAGTTACTCCATGTAAACCTTCAATTCCTTTAATTTTTCTAACATTACCGGAACCTAAAATCTCTAAATTCAAAAGACCTTTGAAATTAATAAGGTTAAATGTGATGCTATTAATAAATTTAGAATTTACACCACCTATTTCTTCGGTTTCCGATACCCCAAATTTTGCAAATACCCCAAAAAAAGTACCATAAAGTTGGCTAGCGTAAAGTGCCTGCACCCTACTTTCATCATTTAAATTAATATTTGACGAAAAATCCATAATTCTAGTTTTTATAATTAATAAATTCCCTTACACTTATAATTCCGGGACCATACTTCTTCTTCCAATTCTTAAGGTTTGAAGGCACGAATGAGGTTTCCTTAAGTCTTGAATGTACCTCCTGCGCGTTATACTCTTTATTCTCTTCCTTGGATAATAAAATACCTATGGCCCCAGCGACCAATGGCGCAGCGCAAGAGGTACCAAAGAATGTATGGTAGTTTTCGGTTTGCTTTCCAAAAAGATATAACGATTTGCCGTTACCAGCTTTTGCGCTAATCAAAATTCCCGGAGCGCAGATATCGATTTTCCCGACTGCAGAAAACCAACTCATTTCATTGTCAAGAGCATATGCTTCATCAATAAAATTTCCATTCTTGGTTACGGCTCCAACAGTTACAACGCTTTTCAAATTGGCTGGAAATTTGACACTTCTACCATTATTGCCAGCCGCAAAAACGATGGGAGTGCCTTTTTTATTTAATTTTTTTGAACCGGAAACTATATTATTTATAAATGAGGTCAAAATTTCAGATTCATGCTCAAATTCCCAAGAACAACTAATTACGTTTACCTTTTCTATATAAGAAGCGGTATAGAGTCCTTTAATTATCGATACCAAGTCATATTTGAAGTTTCCATTCTCAGTTTCCTTGAAAATTTGAATGCCCACCACATTTACCCCTGGAAATATCCCAAAAAAGTCCCTTTCGCCGATGGCATTCATTTTGTGACCAGACACAATTGATGAACATGAAGTTCCATGAGATCCAAGTTCCGCTCGCTTTAGTTTTTTGCCAAATCCAAAACAGTCCACACTTTTTATGGTTTTTTGTGAAAAACATTCGTGTTCGGTATCGACTCTTGAATCCAGAACACCGATTTTCACTTCTGTGTTTCCATCAGGAACAGCTTCTCTTAAATCCCAATCAATCAAATCATATTCCTCTGAATTTAAGATGGCCATACTTTTAGGAAAAAGAACCTCTCTTTTATCATCCTTTGTATATCTTTTCCTTTCAAAATTTGCATAGTTGGGTTCCACAAATTCTATCCCCAATTCAGTCCTGGTTTTTTGAAGTTTTCTCAAATTAGCGTACTCCTTTGATGCTTCAAATTCATTGGCAAATTTGAAAAACCATATTTTTTGAGGAACAACGTCATCGCCATATTTAGGTTTATTCAGAAAAGGAAGTTCGGTCAAAAAAGAACTATCTTCTTTTATCTGAACAATCAACGATTTAAGACTGTAAAGTTCAAAATCCTTATCTCCCTTCAGTTCAAACTTCACATAGTACCTAAATTGCTTTGGTAATAGCAAATTCAACTTCTTTTCAACATTCAAACTCAAATCACATTTAACTTCCACCGTCTTTAATGAAATGTTAGAAGAAATCTGAAAATCACTCTCTGACCTTAATAAATCACGTAATGCCTTTTTAGCTTCCGGTTGATCTTTGTTTAGGTCTATTACTACACCCCAAGAGTTAATCTCAATGCTGGTCGAGCCTTTTTGTATATGATAACAGTATGGCATTCGAAAATTATATATGTAAATATCTATTTTGGCAACTACAAATAAAATCCCCATTCCTAGGGATTTTTCACCAAAACAAGAAAGAAGGTAATCGGAAGTAAATCTGAAGCACTGGAAATTAATAAATCAATCTTAAAACTAACTACATAAAAACCACAAAAAAACTATGGTTTTATATGAAATTTACCTACAAAAGGGTATTGCCAAACCTTTTTATCATTTCTAATTTTCCCAAGAATTTCCCTGCTCTTTATTAGTAGCCAGCCAAGATCTTGGGGGAGGTCAAAGCTCGGTGAACGTAAAGGGTTCTGGGAGGTTCAAAATTGAAAACAGGCTTCTTTTGTCAGAATTTGAAGCTACAAAAGTTACCCATAGGAAGATTCCAAACCAGAACTTTTCCTACAAAAATTGCCATATATACTGTTTTCAAAGCAGGATACACATAATTGTTTTCAAATCAATATGTTATAAGTTAATTTCTAAAACAATAACCACCCTTAAATTGTTTTCGCAATGAAAAAATATCAAAAAACAATTCCCATTTTGATGATTATATGCTCCATATCAATCTCATCATGCGTCAGCACACGTGTTGAGGCCAGTCCCTATCAAGATAGCGTTGAAAATCTAGAGTGCCAACGTAAATCAAGTTGGAGCTATTGGTGGGGCGTGGCGCCGGGAGGCACTAAAACGGTAAGTGCAAATCCTGAAATAGCTGGTACCATCTGCCCTTGTGAGGAGAAAGCCATGTCATGGACCGTGGTCAAAACCTCTTTTACCGACTTTTTATTGAGCTTGGTAACCGTCGGAATCGTAAACCATAGAACGGCCATCTATGGTTGTGCACGACCCCAAAATGGCGAAGGTGATTTGGATAATTAAAAAAGACAACTATGCTACCCAACGGAATAACTCAATTGCCCATTCAACAGTGGACCAACAAGCATGAAAATTTTACGCATGACCTTGTTCAAAACGCTTCTTTTAAATTAAGAAATCCTACAGGGCAAAATCACAAAGAACGGTATCGAAAAACCACCAAAAATTTCCAATGGCTCATTCAACATGCCCTTGATAATAGCATAAAATTGCGCGCTATGGGCAGTGGATGGTCTTTCACTAAAGTAGGGGTTACTGAAGGAGGTTTAATTGATACGGCAGCCCTGAATTTTTCGGTTCCACTTACCCAAAAATATGTCGCACACAATTATGCAAATAGCCCTGAAGACCTTTACTTTTTGCAATGCGGCGCCATTATTTATGAAGTCAATAACCGTTTGGATGCCAAAAATCCACCCAGATCCATAAAAGCTTCCGGGGCCAGTAACGGGCAAACCATTGCCGGAGCGTTATCTACCGGTACCCATGGGGCTGCATTCAAGGTAGGGGCTATCCCAGATTTTGTAGTTGGCCTGCATTTGGTTACCGGACCTGATAGTCATGTTTGGTTGGAACGAGCTTCATACCCAGTAGCTTCGCAAGAATTTGTGGATTGGTTGGATGCCGATTTGATTCAAGACGACGACCTCTTCAATGCGGCATTGGTCTCTTTTGGTAGTTTTGGCTTCATTCACGGCGTAATGATCGAAACGGAACCCCAATTTTTATTGACAGAACACCGAGTCGGGAATATTGCTTACGACAATACATTGAAAAAGGCCATGACCCAACTCGATTTCTCGGACCTGCAACTACCCGGAACAGGGCAAAATGGGGATTTATACCATTTTGAAGTACTTTTTAACATCCACAAATTTGAACCCAACAACCCTGATAAAGGTGCTTTTCTAAAGTACATGTTCAAAAAGCCTTTGGCACCACATCCTCCAATACTGAGAAGCAATGATTTTACCTATGGGGATGATCTTTTGGGAATCATTTCAACCGTTTTGGACAAGCTGCCAGGTTCTGGGCTATTGATACCTGCAATGGTCAATGCGATGTTTAAATTGGCTTTTGAAGCGCAAGATCCCGTACAGGGGACTATAAAAGAGATTTTCAATTATACTAAGTTTCGGGGCAAAGTGGCAAGTGCAGCAATCGGAATCTCCATTGAAGATTCACCAAAAGCCTTGGAGCTTATTGTAGCAGTGAACAAACAAAAGCCCTTCCCCGGTGGGCTTTCCCTAAGATATGTAAAGGGAACCCAAGCGACCCTTGGCTTCACCAAATTTTCCAACACCTGTGTTTTAGAGATGGACGGGGTTGATGGCAATAAGGCTAGGGAGTTTTATGAAGCGGTATGGAACAAATTTGAGCAAGGGGGAATTGCCTATACGCTACATTGGGGCAAAATTAATTTCAACCTCAATGAAAACCGGGTTAAAAACATGTATGGCGCTAATCAAGTACAATCATGGATTGACGCTAGAAACCGATTGCTCTCCATTCCCGTATTAAGGGTCTTTGAAAATAAATTTATCGAACAGTGTGGACTAAATAAGGTTCATGGCGCTATTGTTTAAGCCATAGTTTTTAAGGAACGTACTATTTATCAAATGCGTTGATACGAATCCCAAAAAAGCTTTATCAAACCTGGCTTTCAAGGAATTGATAATACAATTTTTCTCGCGATACTAGTATTCTAATCCAGCTCAAAGGCTCGATTTTTACGGTAAATAAAACCGCTGAAATGTACATTTTTTCGGTAAATTTCACAGCAATTGTTACTTGTCCGTAATATCATTTCCTGACCGATGATATTTTAATTTTTTAGGAATCAGGGGGATTTTTATAAAAAAATTACCCCAAATGAAAACTATCGTATTAAAGCTTAAAAAAGAGTTCACACCCACAAACCGATTAGCCGCTATTAGTTGCTTGATCATTTCAATCACCATTTATTTTATAATGGCCGTGTTGGGTAGGGAGATACCCTTATAAACTATTAAAACAAGAGTCTTAAGGCCACCTATTTGGTGGCTTTTTTCATTCTTAGTAATTTCAATTCCCAAAAGCCAAAAAGGATTCATTGTACACGATTATCGACATAGAGACCACGGGAAACGGAATTAAGGGCAATAAAATCACTGAAATTTCCATTTTTAAATTTGATTCGAACCAAATCATCGACGAATTCACCAGTTTGGTAAATCCGCAATGCCCCATACCCCATTTCATTACAGGGTTGACCGGTATTGATAATGAAATGGTCGCTGCTGCTCCCACATTTGATGAAATCGCTGGGCAAATTCTTGAGATTACGAAAGACACCATTTTTGTAGCCCACGCCGTAAATTTTGATTACGGTGTCATCAAAGAAGAGTTTCGCCAACTTGGTATTGATTTTACACGAAAAAAACTCTGTACGGTTCGACTTTCAAGAAAATTGATTCCCGGTCTTCAATCGTACAGTTTGGGTAAGTTGTGTGCTGCAATTGCAATACCACTGACCGACAGACATCGGGCACGGGGTGATGCACATGCCACGGTACTTCTTTTTCAAACGCTTCTGGCGAAAAACGGCTCGGACGCTATACTAAAATCCTTTCTCAACGCCAGAAGTCAAGAAGCGACCCTACCCCCTTTGTTGGAGAAATACAAAGTGGATAACCTACCTTCGGCACCAGGGGTGTATTACTTCAAGAATGGCATCGGGCAAATCATTTATATTGGCAAAGCCAACAATATCAAGAGAAGGGTATTGGGTCATTTTTATGACAAAAGCAACCACGAAATCCGTTTATGCAGGGAAATAGCCGACATAGACCATGAACTTTCGGGCAGCGAGCTCGTAGCCCTTTTAATGGAATCAGCAGCCATTAAAAAACATTACCCAAAATATAATAGGGCCCAAAAGAGGACGCTGAAACAATATGCCCTTTTTAGTTATGAAGACAGAAAAGGAATCATTCATATCGCCTACGATAATTTAAAGAACATTTCAAGGCCCCTTAAGACCTTCTACAATCAGGCCGATTGCAGAGCCCATTTGGAAGAGCTTTGCGAAACCTTCGCACTTTGTCCTAAATATTGTCATCTACAGCAAACTTCAAATGCCTGTTCGCATTATAAGGCAAAAAATTGCGAAGGCATCTGCCGAGAAAGGGAAACCGTTTCCGATTACAACCTAAAAGTGAAATTAGCCCTAGCCGATCTACAAAAAGTCGATGATGAAATCCTTATTCAAGAAAAAGGCCGTAACATTGATGAAAAGGCTTTTGTACTCATAGAAAATGCTGCTTACAAAGGCTATGGTTTTATCGAAAAAGATGTACAAATAAACTCCATGGCAGATTTAGAGCCCTTTTTGGTGCGACAAGAAGATACGGTAGAGGCCAAGCGTATCATTCAAGCACATCTCAAAAAACACCCACCCCAACGTATGGCACGTCCATTGGTCTCATAAAAAATGGGCGCCTACGAAATTCCAGAAAACGATTTGGATACGAGGCTGGTCGCAATTGAAAACAACCGCAATACTTAATCCCCAAACTGGGTTAGGATCAAACGCTGTGGAAATCAATATTCATTCAATGCGTAAGTATCATCCTTTAAATAAAGACATCTGTCGCATTCTTTAAAAGGGGTTACGGATATTATTGGTTTTTTAAAGTTTATCTGATGACTTCTTACCAAAACCTGCCAACGAGCATTAAATTAATGGTATTTCCATAAATTACCTGATATATTAGCAAACATTATACTAACTTGCCTTTTCATATTTTTTTGAGTGAATGGATAAAACTTTAAAAATCGTACTGGTTGAAGATGAACCCATATCAAGTCTCTACTTACAGAACCTGATTTCTGAGACAGACATCAAGCATGAGATTGTAGCAGAAATCACCTCGGTGGCAATGGCACTATCCTTTTTTGCTAAAAATCCTGATTTTGATTTGATATTTATGGATATTCACCTTGGCGATGGTACTTGTTTTGACATCTTAGATACCACTGGTATTGAAAAACCCATTATTTTTTGTACCACTTTTGACACCTATGCGGTCCAAGCCTTCAAATACAATAGCATCGATTATATTTTAAAGCCCGCCAAAATCAACGATGTGGAAAATGCCCTGAAAAAATATTGGTCGTTCAAAAAATCCGATGAGGATGATTATCTAGTACGGATGGATAAAATGATGGATTCCTTTACGCCCCCACGTTACAAAAAAAGGTTTCTTATTCGAAATGAAAACAGGCTAAAACCCATACTTATTTCAAATGTCAGTTGTTTTTATTCTGAGGAAGGAAATACGTATTTAGTGGAGAAGTCAGGTCACTCACACATTGTGGATTTTACATTGGAAAGACTTGAAGAGCTTATTGATCCAAATGATTTCTTTCGTATCAACCGAAAAATGATGATCAATATAGACGAGATTCATTCTGCGGAAGATTACTTCAACAGTAGACTAAAAATAACATTGCAAACGAACCAATCAGAACTTGACCTCGTGGTAAGTAGAAACCGTGTCAGGCATTTCAAAAATTGGCTTAAAGGGGTTTCTTAAACCTTATTTTTTCATTTTTCGATACATCTTGGCCACAAAGAACAACCACACTATAAAAATAAGCGCAACCAAAATAGAGTAGCCAAGAATGAAATCCATTATTTTCTATACTTCAAGTAATTCATAAAGCCAAGTATGGTCGGTGCCCAAAATGCAATAAATATCGCATCTATCTTTTTTCCACTTAGGAAAAGTACTTCTGAGACGATGATAATGGATAATACCACTAAGAGCATGATGCAGTTCATCACCCCTATCCTCTCAATAAAATCTTTCAACATTAACAGTCATTAATACGATTAGTCGTACCAATTTACTTAAAATAACGTCTAATTCAATAAAAAAATTGTGATTCCTTTAACAATCTCGATTATCCCTTCGGATGAAGTCGAACCTGAAATACTTCTTCTTTAGTTACATGTTGAAACCCTTGGTGTAGTTCACGCTGCGCAACGGCATAGGGGTAAAAAGTTATTGGTTCTATACACACCATGTTAGACACCTCGGTCCAGCACATAAAATGTTTGAAACCTTCTGTTCTAATGGTCAACTCTTTTTTATCCTTCAAGGTTATTTCTTGGCAATCCGGAATTTCATAAGCACGGCTACCAACGTCTAAAACCTCACCAAGGGTCAGCTCTTTATCAGTTGTTTTAATCAAAGGATTCGGGGAATGTAACTTAAAAGCTGGATGATAACCCAACATAAAAGGCATATGATGGTCACCAGTGACCGCAAATGTAATCTCAAGGCCGTCGGCCAATAGATTAAATTGTTTTTCGACTTGAAAACTATAGGGCCAAGTCAATAATTCCTTAGGTGATTTTTCAGGATATTTTTTATTCTTAACAGGCGTACCTGCTTGATATTCTTTTCGAAACAAGGCACTTGTTTCAGAACTTTTGACAAGTTCATATGGCAACAGTCTAAAATGTCCGTGTTGGTCTTGAACCGCATTTCCCTTAGGTACTTTGACCAAAAAATCAGCCTCATCGACCGGGCCAATTATCGGAAACATTTCCGTGTCCGAACTTCCCCAACCGGGGCTTCCTTTCTGATGAATAAACTCATGCGAATCTACACGGTAACCTATCAATTCGCCATTGTCAATCGTTACAACCTGATTGTTCTTTTGTAATACTGTCATTTTCAATGTATCAATCTGTATATTAAAATTGCCGCTCGTTTGGTAAGGGCCTCAATGGTATTGAGGTTTACGGTTTCTTGGGGTGTATGTGCACCTGAACCCATGGTACCTAAACCGTCTAAACAATCTACATAACCTGCCACAAACGATACATCGGCAGCTCCCCTTTTGCCCGGATCGTAGGCCAACACCTCACCTTGTTCCAAGTCTAAGCTGACTTGATTCAACAGGGTCAGTAATTTCATGTTCCCTTCTGTAGGCCCCATGGCGGGATAGCTATCGGTAAAAGAAATTGACGCCGAAGTCTCCGGCAAATTATTGGCCACTATTTCACGCATTTTAGTTCTTGCCCTCTCTTTTTGCGCTTCTGAAATAAACCTTAACCCCCCGTTCACCACGGCTTTTTGTGCTACTACGTTGGTTTTTCCAAAAACATCGCCCTTACTTGTGGTTTTATCATAATTGACGAAAGTACCACCAAGTAGGGTACCCGGATTGAATGTCAGTAAATCTTCACCTTTGACATCCGTATAAAATTGATGCAGGATTCTTGAGACCTCGAAAATCGCCCCTGCCCCTGTCCTTTCACTAAAAATACCTGAGGAATGTGCTCGTTTTCCCTCAACCTCCAAAACCCAACCAGATGCCCCACGACGTGCTACGGTAGCATAGTTAAAACCTGTTGAAGTTTCAAAGCCCAAGGCTATATCGCTGCGTTTGGCCGCTTCAATCAAATCTTTTCTACTCACTGATAAAGGCTTTCCGGTACTCTCCTCATCTCCCGTAAATGCAACAATGACTTGGGCATTATCTAATAAGCCATGCTCATGTAAGGCCTTTAAAGCAAACAATACGATAACATTGCCACCCTTCATATCATTGCCCCCCGGTGCATGGGCCACACTGTCATTTACCATTTTAAACTGTTGAAACGGACTGTCTTCTTCAAAGACGGTATCAAGATGGCCGATCAGCAATAATTTTTTTCCTTTACTACCAGAAGTCTCGGCAAACAAATGCCCTGCTCGATTCATCGCGATAGGCATATCAATCCACTGGGTCTCGAAATCGATGGCTTCGAGCGCATTTCTAAAAACCATACCGACTTCCTTGACCCCTTTGGTATTTAACGTACCACTATTGATATTGACCACTTCTTCGAGAAATGAAACGGCCTCGGCATTATTCTTCTCAATAGTCGTCAAGACTTTTTTTTCAACCCTCGTCAACTTTTGGGAAAATAGCGGCCCTACGGTTAGTGTGCATAGAAACAGGGACAGCAATTTTTTCATATGATATCAGTGGTTTTTAATTCCATATTTAGCTCCCTTTACACTAGTCCCGTACTATATGCAAAGTGAACTTTTATCAATTACCAGCGTAAACAGGTATTGTACTGGATATTAGCAAATCTTTAGTTTTAATTTACTAAAAACTATTCAATATAGCCCATTGCTTTCATCCAATCGTCATTGAACATTTTACCGACATATCGGCTACCGTGGTCATGAAACAACACAACGACGACATCCTCTTTGGTAAAATGTTCTTTCAGCTGTAACAAGCCTTTAACGGCAGCTCCGGCAGAATTGCCCAAAAACATCCCCTCTTCTTTGGCCAAGCGTTGGGTATAGACGGCAGCATCTTTGTCGGTAACTTTTGTAAACCCGTCAATAATTTCGAAACGTACATTTTTTGGTAAGATATCTTCCCCTATACCTTCAGTGACATAAGGATAAATCTCATTCTTATCGAAAATACCCGTTTCATGATACTTTTTAAAGACAGACCCATAGGTATCAATGCCCCAAACCTTTACATTCGGATTCTTCATTTTCAAGTACGATCCCACCCCTGAAATCGTCCCCCCGGTGCCTACACCAACCACAAAATGTGTGATCTTACCTTTTGTCTGTTTCCAAATCTCTGGGCCGGTACTTAAAAAATGGGCCTTACAATTACTGGGGTTATCGTACTGGTTCACATACCAAGAATTAGGTATCTCCGTTGCCAATCTTTTCGCAGTCGAATAATAACTTCGTGGATCTTCGGGTGCCACGTCGGTTGGGCATACATGCACCTCACTACCAACGGCTTTCAGTATATCGATTTTTTCTTTGGACTGTTTGTCACTGATTACACAGATCATACGGTAGCCTTTCACGACGGCAGCAAGTGCCAAACCCATACCGGTATTGCCCGAGGTACCTTCAATGATGGTACCGCCAGGTTTTAAAATTCCCGCAGCTTCCGCATCATTTACCATTTGAAGGGCCATACGGTCTTTTACGGAATTTCCAGGATTGAATGTTTCGTATTTAGCGAGTACCAAACAGGGTAAATCAGCGGTCAATTGATTTAATTTCACCAATGGGGTGTTACCAATGGTTTCGAGGATATTGTTAGCGTATTCCATAGTTGGTGCCAAAAATACGAAGTACTTGGTTCAAAGTACCATTTTAGAAAAATGAATTATCCACCACGATGGGATAAAAATCCATGCCCTGCGATATCCAAAACTTTATGACTTGTCAGTCGTCAAAAGAATCCTACTCAAACTTTATCGCCTTTACCGGGGCTATTTTTGAAACTGCGTACGATGGGATCAATAACATCAATAGACAGAGAAAAAGTACACCCACGTTTAAAAACAAAACCGAGGTAGGGTCAATATGTACCGGAATATATTCTACGTAATATTCTTCAGGGTTGGGAAATTTCAAAAACCGATATTTTTGCTGCAGAAAGAGTATTCCGAGACCGATAAGATTGCCCCAAAACAATCCGATCAAGATCAAATATGCCGCATTGTACAAAAAGACTTTTCGAATACTCCAGTTAGGCGAGCCCAGCGCCTTAAGAATACCAATCATTTGTGTACGTTCCAATATCAAAACCAATAGTGCGGTAATCATATTGATTCCTCCAACAATAATCATAATACCGATAATCAGTGCAGTATTAAAATCGAACAATGAGATCCACTCAAATATTTTGTAGTACTTGTTCTTCAGGTTTGTAGTATCTAAATCAGAAACGGTATGATTATAGATTTCCACGGTTTTTTGTTCGATTTCATCAAAGTCGTTCAGAAAGACCTCAAAATTTCCGACTTCATGAGCTTCCCATTTGTTCATACGTTGAATGTGACGCAAGTCAACAAAAATGTACGAGGCATCCAATTCCTCAAATCCACTGTCATAAATACCCACAATCTTGAACCTTCTGTTATTTGGGGTTTTGGACAAATCGCCATCCCTTAAAAAAATGGAGAAAAAAGTATCCTCTACCTGTAAGTTCAGTTTATCTGCCAAGATCTTGGAAATCAAGACCTGTTCATTGAGTTCGCCCGAAAAATCAGGAATCTGGCCCGCTACCAAAAACTCTTCAAAAAATTTCCAATTGTAGTCTTTGCCGACCCCTTTGGCCAAAATACCTTCAAAGGTTTCTTCAGTCCTAATAATTCCGGCCTTTACGGCAACGGCTTGAATATGCGAAACCCCTTCAACATTTTTAAACTCAGGATAAAACTCTTGGTTTAATGATACTGGCACAACGGATACTTCAGAATTATTATTATCAAAATTCAGAATCTGTACATGGCCATTAAAAGCAGCTACTTTTTCACGTATTTTCAATTGTAGCCCCGCACTTGAAGCTATGGCAATCAACATCATAACGATGCCAATTGCTATGGCAGCTATGGCTATTTTTATTATCGGAGCGGAAATACTAATTTTATGTTCCTTCCCTGTAATAAGGCGTTTGGCAATAAAAAACTCAAAATTCAATTGATGCCGTTTTTCTTAAGGTTCAAAAATACTCTTTTATGCTTTAGTTTAGTACTAGTTGCATGCGCGCAAAAATCAAAAAAACAGGTTTCCATCGAAAAAACCGAAGAACAACCAACCCACGAAGCGGTGGTCGTAGGGGCAAATCGAACAGCTGCCTACCTACCCCTACTTCAAAATAAGACCGTAGCCTTAGTTGCGAATCAAACCAGTACCATTTTTACGGCATCTGAACATACCCATTTGGTAGACTCGTTGCGCTCTTTAGGTATAACCATCAAATTGGTCTTTGCACCTGAGCATGGTTTTCGTGGTAAGGCCGATGCCGGTGAATTGGTAAAAGATGGTACCGATACCCAAACTGGCCTACCTATTGTTTCCCTTTACGGAAAGAATAAAAAACCAAAAGCGGAACAGCTTGAAGGCGTCGATGTCGTCGTATTTGATATTCAAGATGTTGGTGTACGCTTTTACACGTACATTGCCACATTGCAGTTGGCCATGGAAGCTTGCGCCGAAGCTAAAATACCGATTGTACTCTTAGATAGACCCAACCCTAACGCACATTATGTAGACGGACCGACCATGCAAGCAGAACATTCAAGTTTTTTGGGAATGCAAGAAATACCCTTGGTATATGGCATGACCATTGGCGAATATGCCCATATGATCAATGACGAGGGATGGCTTGAAAATGGACTTAAAGCTGACCTAACCGTTATTCCATTAAAACATTACACACGCGATGTTCCCTATAGTCTACCGATACGACCTTCGCCAAACTTACCAAATGATACGGCCATAACCCTGTACCCTAGCCTTGGTTTGTTCGAGGGCACGAATATTAATGCTGGTAGAGGTACCGAGTTACAATTTCAACGCTATGGTGCCTCATTTTTAGATAGCACCGTGTTTAAATTCAAGTATTTGCCTCAACCAAACTTTGGCTCTAAATACCCTAAGGAGGAAGGCAAAATATGTTATGGGGACGACTTATCAGAACATGGAAGAATGGGTTCGGTTTCTTTAAAATGGCTCATCAAAGCTTATCAAAATTGTACTGACAAAAGTCGATTTTTTAAAACGGAAAGCTTTACCAAACACGCCGGAACGGAAAAATTACAACAACAGCTAGAGGCAGGGCTTTCAGAAGCTGAAATCAAAGCGACCTGGCAGGCTGATTTAGAGGCATTCAAAAAAATTCGAAAAAAACACCTTCGCTATTGATCAAGGGCGATTCAAAAACCTAAAGGCATATTGCTAAAACTCAAAAGACAATATCTAGGTATCCAGAGCATTGACCTGAATCAAATACCTTCTTTTTCGCTCTCGTTTTAAACCGAGAACAAGGGCGAGCAAACCTAGCAAGGGAAAAGACAAAAGCTAGAATATTGCATTTTCTTCACCTAAAAATAGCTTGCAAAATAGTGTTTGAACAAAAAGGACCAACCCAAAAAATGACCATAGCTTATCGTTTTCCATTAATTTTTCATGGGTCAGTGTTGGCCTAAGATTAAAAATGATTTTAAGCTCATTCCATTCCCAAACGATTAGAAGAATATTCGCAAGCAACATTAACCCTGTAATGACCGGGGTAAACGCAAAATAATATGACAACGTAATCATGAAAATATTCAATATTATGGCAAGTTGACCAATGCCCCAAGTTTGGAATAGCGCTGCGTCATTAAGAGAAACCCTGATACTAGCTGGGCCACACCTATAAACTTCCAGTAGAGCCCCGAAGCGTATAGGGTCTCAAAAAAATGCCAAGCACTATCAATGGGATTCGATGCCCCACTTTCTGCAGTAAAACGCCCACCCATTACTTTTACCAAACTGGCAAACACAAAAGCGCCCCCAATTAAATACCTGGTGTATATGATGAAAATCTGGGCCCAAAGTTTCTTTTTGATTTTATCCATTGGGTTGGTTTGAACAGAAGACGATTTTATACTAAAGTTGTTACCAAATGTCTCTCACTATGGTAAGGCTACGTACTGGCGAACGTAATCTGGTTGGATTGTCCTAAAATCCATAAACAACAGTCCGGCACTTGCGATATCCCCGGCAAAGCCAATAAACTACTTTCCTTGAATTACTAAGAACACTTACGTAAAAACTCCAATGATTTATGATTTGCCTGTAGTTGGTTTTCTGTATTTATGAAACGGTTGCTTCAAAAGTCCTGAAATACTGCTATTCTCTTTCTCATCAGGAAAAGTATCAACCCCATATGTAATTTTATCGGGTGCTAATTCCATATACGTGCCAAACAGACGATCCCATATTGAGAAAATGTTACCGTAATTGGAATCGGTATAGGGCAAGACAAAATGATGGTGGACCTTATGCATATCGGGTGATACGATAATCCAACTCAGGGCTTTATCAATTTTTCTAGGTAGTCGGATATTTGCGTGGTTGAATTGAGAAAGTACCACCGACAAACTTTGGTACAGCATTATGATGCCCACCGGAGCACCTACAATAAAAACCCCTGCCAAAGTAAAAGTATATCGAATCAAACTTTCCAAGGGGTGATGACGGTTAGCCGTAGTGGTATCCACATTATGATCAGAGTGGTGCACCAAATGGACCATCCAAAGTGGTTTCACCTTATGCTCTACAAGATGGGCCGTGTAGGCCCCTATCAAATCAAGTAATACTACCCCTAAAAACACATACAACCATAAAGGCATTTCAGGTAACCAATTGATGATGCCAAAATCATTGGCAATGGTCCAATCCGAAGTTTTCAAGAGTAGAAAAGCCAATGGAAAATTTATGACGATGGTGGTCAAGGTGAAGAAAAAATTGGGTAGGGCGTGCTTCCACTTTTTATACTTCACACTAAATAGGGGCATAATACCCTCTAGAATCCAGAAAAAAGTAATACCTCCCACCAAAATAAGACTTCGGTGCAATGGCGGAATATTTTCAAAATACGTAATGAGCTGTTCCATAGCGTTAAAATACGAACTCAAATGCAAATGTCAAATTAAGGGGTTAGGGGTTAGGGGTTAGGGGTTAGGAAATTATGAATTTCATCCATATCTTAAATGTTCTCCTGTCTCCTGTCTCCTGTCTCCTGACTCCTGACTCCTGACTCCTGTCTCCTGTCTCCTGTCTCCTAAAAAAGAATCTTCTTCTTCATTTCTTCGACAATATTGAAAGCAGCAGGACAAATTGCTACGTTTTTCAAAGTAAGATTGCTTATTTGATGAAACTTTTTACGATTGGTATGCGGAAACTCCTTACATGCTTTTGGTCTAACATCGTAAATGGAACAATAATTATCCGACCCTAAAAAAGTACAGGGAACTTGTTGCAAGACATAATCATTTTCTTCATCCAACCGTAAATAGCGCGCTATAAAATCTGACGGTTTTTGCCTAAAGTGTTTGGCAATTCGTTCAATATCCGCATTTGTGAACAAGGGTCCCGTTGTTTTGCAGCAATTCGCACAGGTAAGACAGTCTGTCCGTTCAAATTCATCTTCATGCAGTTCTTGCATCACATAATCTAAGTTCTTGGGTGGTTTCTTTTTAAGCTTGTTAAAAAACCTCTTATTTTCAGACTGTTTTTCTTTGGCCTTTTGTGGCAATTCTTCCAATTGATGTTCCATTTCAAACAAACCTAAAAATATTATTCCATTTTTGTAATCTAATGATCTCGTAATGATCGATATTATCGGTAACGCACTATTAGATTTCAATAAGGGTATGTATAATGGAGATATCAAAACTTACTCCTCATTGAATGAAGAGGGCACCATGCCACTCCCCTACCTTTTTAGAGGGTTCAGTGAAATGCCGGACTTAGAGCGAAAAGCCCTGAAACGATGTTATGGCAGCGTATTGGATATTGGTTGTGGTTCTGGAAGCCATAGCCTATACCTACAAAATAAAGGATTTGAGGTAACGGCACTTGACCGTTCAAACGGTGCAGTTCAGGTTTGTAAGGATCGTGGTATATTAAAAACGCTGAACTGTTCGGTTCTCGATCACGAGGGCCCAAAGTACGACACTCTTTTACTACTTATGAACGGTATCGGAATAGCCGGTGACCTCAACAGTCTGAACACCTATTTGAATCATTTTAAAAAACTTCTAAGATCCGGTGGCCAGGTTTTGTTGGATTCAAGCGATATCATTTATATGTATGACCAAGATGACGACGGGGGTTATTGGATACCCGACGACTGCGATTATTATGGCGAGGTGCTCTTTGAAATGGAATACAAAGGAAAACGGGGCAAACCATTCAAGTGGCTCTATATTGATTACCAAACTTTAAAAAACTGCGCAGAAAACCATAATTTTAACTGCGAATATGTAAGTGAAGGTCCACATTACGACTATTTAGCTAAGCTCACGTTAAAACAATACTAGATTGGTACAAATCATCGTTCTTATAAAAAACATTATGAAGCATATACGCCACATACTATTACTTGTTCTTGTCATCACTTTTATGGCCTGTGGTTCTAGTGACAATGGTATGGAGGATCCAATAGGCATGACGGATGATGGTCCGGAGGAAGTTGACAGATCGCAAAACCTGTTAGCTACCGGTGCTTCGGCAAACGACATACTTTCAAACACAAATTTTGATCGGTTGTTGATTGAAGTGACTTTCGCCCCAGGGTTTCGCCCAACAGAGGAAGCTATGAACAACTTCCAAGACTATTTAAGGGAAAACACTTTTAAAGATGACATCGAAGTTATCTACAGGGAAATTCCCTCACCTGGCGAAGAATCGTTCACACTAGAGGAAATAGATGACCTCGAACAAGAAAATAGAACCGCATTCAATGACGGTAGTACCCTTGCGATTTACATCTTTTTTGCTGATGCCCCATCAGACGGAGACGATCTGGATGAAGGATTAGTAACGGTAGGGGCCGTTTTTAGAAATACATCTATGGTCATTTACGAGCGTACCATTCGAATATTGGCCAGCGGCAGTGGGTTCTCAGCCCAACCACTTGTTGACATTGAAACGGCTACCTTGAACCACGAATTTGGGCATTTATTCGGTTTGGTCAACTTAGGTACGGTAGCCATCAATGACCATGAAGATGTTGACGCCCCCAACCACTGCAATGTACCGGGTTGCTTGATGCAGGCCCAGTTACAATTTGGCACCACAAGTAGGGTTGCCAGTGCCATAGGTAAAGAAGCCTTGACCTCCCCTTGCTCGTTAAGTGGAGCGGGAATGCTTAAACTTTTAGAACAACAAGCCGCAAGAGGTAGTCAAGTGGTTCCCGTTTTGGACCCGGAATGTCTGTTGGATCTATCAGGTAATGGTGGCCGACCGGTTTCGGGCAGTTAAGGAATATTCAGATACTTATGGGTCTGCAATGATACTTTCCATTGCGGATGTTGCATGACGTACTCCACTATCAACGGTGTTACCTTCTCACGCACGCTCCATTCTGGCTGTAAATACAGCATACATGCTTCATTGACTTTCTTTGCCTGTTCTTCGGCAAATACAAGGTCATGCTTATTGTACACAATAACTTTTAACTCATGCGCTTTGTCATAAATTTCTTCCTGTGGCAATTTGTTTTTCTTTGGGGATAAGCAAATCCAATCCCAGGTTCCGGTAAGCCGATATGCTCCGGAGGTCTCAATATGGATTTTCAGGTTTTTTGCCTTTAAGGCCTGGGTCAACGGACCCATATCCCAAGTCAAGGGTTCCCCACCCGTAACGACTATGGTATCTGAATATTGGGATGCATTTTCCACAATACTCCCTATTTCTGTTGGAGGATGCGTCTTGGCATTCCAGCTTTCCTTCACATCACACCAATGGCAACCCACATCACAGCCACCGATACGCACAAAATACGCAGCAGTACCCTTATGAAAACCTTCGCCTTGAATGGTGTAAAACTCCTCCATCAAGGGTAACATTTCCCCCTTGTCAACCAAGTGCATCACATCTTGTAAAACCATAGTGCAAAGATAAGGCTACTTCACCGCAATCACATCAATTTCAATTTTGGCCCCAGCAGCTAGACCGGCTGCGGCAAAAGTGGTTCGCGCCGGTTTCTTTGTAAAATATTTCACATAGACCGCGTTAAAGTCCTTAAAATCATCGATATCACTCAGAATAACGGTGCACTTTACCACATTATTAAGGTCAAGCCCATGATATTCCAAAACGCCCTTAATATTTTTGATGACCTGTTCCGTTTCGCCTTGTATACCGCCTTCTGCAAGTTTACCCACCGTTCTATCCATCCCTATTTGTCCTGCCAAAAAGAAAAGGTTTCCAGCCTGCACTGCTTCGCTAAAAGGCGCTGAGGCGCGAGCGGGGTTCTCGGGTTTGTGGAATGTAATTTCCGTTTTTTCTTGTGCATGGGTGGTTGTGGCAAACACAACAACAACCAATACGAAGGCTAATAGTGTTTTTGTTCTCATATCCGGTTCCGTTTTTTTGAATGTCTTGAATCTTTTGTCTTCTACCAAATTACCCTATTTTTATCGGAAATTGGATTCGATGAGCAACAAAGAAAAATTCTTTGCCCATATTGATAAGGGGTATACCACGAAGGGGGACTTTATCACCATGGGTGCTGGTATGGTTGATGGCGAAACCGTAACGAACGCCTTCGTCAAAGTTCCTTTAAAGACTTTAAACCGTCATGGACTGATTGCAGGGGCGACGGGAACAGGCAAAACGAAGACCTTGCAGGTAATCGCCGAAAATTTATCGGATAAGGGTATTCCTGTACTGTTGATGGATTTAAAAGGGGATTTAAGCGGAATTGCGAAAGCAAGCCCGGGTCATCCAAAAATAGATAAGCGCCATGACGCGATTGGCCTACCGTTCGAACCTAAGGGATTTCCGGTTGAAATTTTATCGCTCTCCGAACAAAATGGTGTTCGGCTAAGAGCTACGGTCTCAGAATTTGGCCCGGTATTGCTCTCTCGTATATTGGATTTAACAGTCACACAAGAAGGTATCGTCGCTGTGGTCTTTAAATACTGTGATGACAATAAATTACCCCTACTCGACCTGAAGGACTTTAAAAAGGTATTACAATATGCAACAGGCGAGGGCAAAAAGGAATTTCAAGCGGAATATGGACGGATATCAACGAGCTCGACAGGTACGATACTTCGAAAGATAATTGAATTGGAACAGCAGGGGGCCGACCTCTTTTTCGGGGAAAAATCTTTTGACGTTGAAGATTTGGTACGAATAGATGAAAATGGCAGGGGCTATATCAACATCATTCGCCTCACGGATATTCAGGATAAACCTAAGTTGTTCTCTACTTTTATGTTGAGCCTGCTCGCTGAAATCTATTCCACTTTTCCCGAACAGGGTGACAGTGACCGCCCTGAACTTATCTTGTTCATTGATGAGGCCCATTTGATCTTTAAAGAAGCTTCAAAAGCCTTGTTAGACCAAATAGAGAGTATCGTAAAACTCATTCGGTCTAAGGGTATCGGACTGTATTTCGTCACCCAAAACCCAACTGATGTGCCCGATGCAGTGTTATCCCAATTAGGCTTAAAAGTACAACATGCCCTTCGCGCTTTCACGGCCAAAGACCGAAAGGCCATTAAGCTGACCGCAGAGAATTATCCTGATTCAGAGTTTTATGACACCAAAGAGGTATTGACTTCATTGGGTATCGGTGAGGCCCTGATTTCGGCTTTAGATGAAAAAGGCCGCCCAACACCATTGGCCGCTACCATGCTTCGGGCCCCAATGAGCCGTATGGACGTGTTGACCAAAACAGAACTCGAAGAAACCCTTGAAAGCTCAAAGCTTATTAAAAAGTACAATGAGGAAATCGATAGGGAAAGTGCCTATGAAATCTTAAATGAAAAAATTGAAAAGGCCGAAAAAGAAGCTGCAAAAGAAAAAGTGACAACTACTTCAAGAAGAACGACCACTAGGCGCAAAAGCACCCGAATGAACCCAGTGGTCAAAGTATTGACAAGCGCTACCTTTATACGTGGTGTATTGGGGGTTTTGAAAAAAGTTATTCGTTAGATGTTAGATGTTAGATGTTAGATAAATGAAAAAAATATACTTGACCATAGCAAGTTGCGCCCTCATTTTTTGCAGTTCATGCACTGAGAAGGATGCCACTTTTCAAATCACAGAAAATAGTGTTGGCCCCTTGCGGAGTGATACCCCAGTTTCTAAGTTGGAGGGTATTTTTAGTGCGGATTCCATACTCAAGGATACGCTGTCCACTAAAATTGGGGCTTCGACCAAAAAGATCCAAATCTTTGAAAAAGGTGGCCGACCGCTCTTAAAGCTGACCCCAAATACCGATAGCTTGCAGACTTTTGAGAATGTGCAGATTTTAGATCCAAGATATACTTCTGAAAAAGGGATCTCACTCAATAGCACCTTTAAGGACATACAAGAAAACTACACAATTAAAAAGATTGTCACGACTTTTAACAGTATCGTGGTCTTTCCGAAAGAGAGTAATCTCTATTTTACCATCGACAAGTCTGAATTGCCTTCCAATTTACGGTATACCACTACCGAAATTGAAGCGGTTCAAATACCCGATGAGGCAAAAATCAAGTATTTGATGCTTGGTTGGGATTGATTTGGTTGTTGGTTGTTGGTTGTTGTAAAATAAAAAAATGAAGAATTATATCCTTCAAGAATCCCCCTTTATCGTTCCGACCGAAGATGGTAAATATATTGCCGAACACTTTGGTTTGGCGACTGACGGTAATGCCAATATCAGCATTGCCCATATGAAGGCACCACCGGGATGGAGCGAACCGTTTCAAACCCCAGAATTTGACGAGTTCACCTTTATCATTAAAGGTCAAAAACAATTTCTCATTGATGGTGAAAAAGTGGTATTGAAAGCAGGGCAATCCATAAAAATCCATAAGGGTACAAGGGTGCAATATTCAAACCCTTTTGAAGAAGAATGTGAATATCTCGCTATTTGCATGCCTGCATTCAGTATGGATACCGTTCACAGAGAAGACTGATTCGTTAATTTGTTCATAACCAGTACTTTTTATTAATAGGTTTTCCCTAATTTCAAGAATAGTTAACCACGACCAATACCATGAAAACCGTCATTCAACTCATTACCATCGCAGTTTTGCTGCCGAGTTTTGTTTTGGCCCAATACGATTTTGAGCCATCTTTTGAACATCCTTACGGACTTCCAAATCCGGATGCCCCTGAACAAATTACCGATTTCGCCCCCCTAATTGGCACCTGCAACTGTAAGTCGCAATCTCGAAACCCAGATCAAACATGGGCAGAACCTGTCGATATGGTCTGGAAGTTCAAATACATTATGAACGGCATGGGCATTCAAGATGAGACCCTTAAAGCCGATGGGCGTCATTCGGGCAGTATACGTCAGTTCATCGCCGACAGTACCAAATGGTACGTGCATTATTATAGTTCTGGCACGCCCACGCCCCGATTAGCTACTTGGGAAGGCGTCAAAACTGAAGAAGGTAAAATCGTACTGTACAAAGAACAAAAAGCCCCCAACGGAACCGATGGCTTTTCTAGATTGACCTTTTATGATATCAATGAAAATGGGTATAAATGGGTTGGCGAATGGGTAGACAAAACCGAAACTGTCGCATTCCCATTTTGGAAAATAGACTGCTCAAACCAGAAGAAACCGCAACAAGGCGATAAGCAAGAAATCATAGCAGCCTCCAACCAATTTTCGCAAGCGGTCATGTCTGGGGATATTGATGGTATCATGGATAGTTACACCGCTGATGCGAAAATTTTCCCCAACAACAGACCTATTTTAGAGGGACCCGAACTTGAAAAATACTGGACCCCAAAAAATAATGGGTACAAAACCGTACACCATAAAATCACTTCAAAAGAAGTGAAATTCTTTGGTGACTATGCTCACGATTACGGAGCGTATGAAGGAAAAACGCAAAACCCAGACGGACAAATCAATGAATGGCAGGGCAAGTATGTCGTTGTTTGGAAAAAAGAAAATGATCAATGGAAAATGCACCTAGACATTTGGAATTCGGTAAAACGGTGAACTACATATTTTCTATGTTTCCATATTTACTTCTATTCGCTATCACTTTCGGGCTATTGAGATGCATCCATTCGGTCAATTCCAATAGTTTTTCTACATAGTTCTGGCCAAACTCCGTTAGGCTATATTCGACCCGTATGGGAACTTCAGCATAGGCTTTTCGCAAAATATAACCGTCGGCCTCCAGAACTTTTAACCGTTGACTCAACACCTTATTTGAGATACCATAAACAAACTTTTTCAATTTATTGAAACGTAAAACGGGAAAATAACCAAGCCATAAGATGATTAAGATGCTCCATTGATCCGAGGCCACTGACATGATATCCCTCACAGGGCAAAGTTCCGGTGGATGTTTGTAATCAAGATGCCCGAACATTTTTTCGAGCTTTTTTATCGTCCTATCTTTTTGATTATCAGTAACGGTTTCCATAGAGACATCAGGTTTTGCGCGGGTAACTTCTTTTTTTCCTAAAAAAGAATATGTATTTTTAGTTTCCTTTAAAGAGTAAGTTACAAAAAGTAACCTTATGAAAAAAATACTTGCCAAAATCGTTCCGTTTGCCTACGGTAAACTTTTCAATATTCAAGTCCTTTTTAATCCACGGGCAACGGCCATTAAGGCATTTGACGTTTTCTGTACGATTCGAAAAGGAAAGGTCTTACCTGTTCAAAAAGCGTTTTTAGACGCTGCAAAACATGAGGTTGAAACCGTCGGTGAACACCAGGTACAATCATACCAATGGAAAGGAACCGGGGACACGGTGCTTTTAATGCACGGTTGGGAAAGCAACACCTACCGATGGCGAAACCTTATTAAAAAACTCAAAGAGAATAACTTTAACATCATTGCGTTTGACGCTCCCGCCCACGGGTATTCTTCTGGCAAACGCCTTCATGTACCCTTATACTCGCTGTCATCACGTCATATGCTCGATAAATATCGCCCTAAATATGTGGTTGCCCATTCGGTCGGTGGCATGACGATATTGTACGACCATTTTAAAAACCCTGAATCAACGGTAGAAAAAATCGTGACCGTGGGTTCCCCTTGCGAGTTCTCCCAATTTATGGACCATTACCAAAAACTGCTACGATTCAATAACAGGGTCAGGGCGGCCATGGACAAAAGGTTAAAAGAATGGTTGGGTTTTCACTTTCATGAATTTTCAAGTGCACTATTCGTCGCCACCAACACCAAAAAGGGCTTGTTGTTTCATGATGAATATGACCTACAAGTACCTTTTGCGGCCTCAAAAAGGGTTCACGAGCACTGGAAAGGCAGCCAATTGGTGGCTACCAAAGGGCTTGGGCATTCCATGCACCAAGAAACGGTAAATGAACAAATCATCGCTTTTTTAGAAACCTAGATTGTTCTGCAGCGCGTAATGATTTATTTTTAGGATCCCTATAATAAGAATATAGTAACTAGTTACTATATTTTCTTGTTGCCATTAATTTCAAAAGACCAGATATTATCCAAAAATCATCCATATTTCTTCTCCTTACCTTCTCTTTACTAGGTTCAACGGTTGGACTAAATGGACTTTACTCCCAAAGCGAAAACCAGATGGATTCCAAGGATTGTGGAATTGAAAATGTCTTTTTGAAAACTGAAAGAATCGAAAAAGAACGGAAGTTTTTATTTTGGAAATTGTCCCACCAAAGAATTGAGGTTACCGACCGAGTTATGGATTCAAACGGAAATATTATCCTAAAACGAAAGTCTGCTTTCATGTGCTCACTTGATGCTTGTGATGATAGAAGATTCAGAAGAATAAAAATTGTGAACCAAGAAATATGGGTTTTCAGGTATAATAGAAAAGCCGAAAACGAATATATTGAACGATACAATCTTTGTGGAAAATTCATTGGGAAACGTAAATGGGAAGCTGGGGGTTTTCATGAAGATTTAAGAACAGACTGAATGAAAAAGAACTTTTGGAATTATGCAATTTGTGTAATTATAACCTTGATTGTTTCGAGTTGCGGCAACAAAAATCAATTGCAATTTGTTTATTCAAAAGCGGACAAAAAAGTAGAGCTAGTTTTTGAAAACAATGCGGAATTTTTAATCGTTGGACAACCAACAAAAGCAAATTTTAAAACGGAAAATATCGACAACCAAAAGTTCATGATTTTCGGACCCGGTATTGAGCTAAATCAAGGCGACAATGATGGTTTCAGATTTACCATTACACCGATTGAAAAAACTCTGGTGGACGGAAAGTTGGAAATAAAGGTTACCGAACGGATTGAAAACGAAGAAGATTTCACTCATAAATTTCTAGTTCCCGTGAAGTCTGAAAAGAAAATTAAAAACTAATGGCAACACAATTGCGGGCGGAATTTCCACTTGGAAATTCCTGCAATCAATTATCTTTAAAGTCAGGCGGACATTTTCCGTTGGAAAAGTCCGCAACTAATCATACACAAGACCGTTGGCATTCATTATAAAAAACATATGGCATTAATAGATTTTGATAAAATAAAGGATGTTTTGGGATTAAGCAAACCCCTTACGAAGCTAATAGAAGTTATTGCTCAAGGTACTGGTGCTATAACCCAACCATATTTGATTAAAAAAAATGCAGACGCTAAAGCTTATGAAATAAGTGTTGTTTCAAAAGCAATAGAAGAAAATCAAAATTCTCTGCAAAAAATTGATTATAAAGAATCTAAAGTAAGTCTTAGGTCACTTGATAAAGAAAGTATAAAGGAAATTACCTCATTACCAGAACGAGCTGAAAATCGTGTTGAGTATCAAGAACAAAAGAGACAGCAAAACATAGAAAAGGTTACTCAAATTGCAGCTGAACAATTAGAAGGTGAGAAATCCGTAAGCGAAGAAAAAGTAGATGAAGATTGGACAACAAGATTTTTTAATTATGCTCAAGATGTTTCAAATGAAGAAATGCAGGGTTTATGGGGCAGAATTTTATCGGGAGAAGTGAAAAACCCTAAATCCTTTTCACTAAGAACATTAGAACTAATAAGAAGTTTATCGAAGTCAGACGCTGAGATATTTACAAAAATTGCAAATTTTTCTATTTCTCACGGGAAAGATGCTTTTCTATTCAAAGGTAAGGATGACGAATTGAAAAAATACGGAATTGCATTCGATGATATAGCACTTATGGAAGAGCTTGGCTTACTTCATTCGGGAGAATTTTTATCATTCAACTTTGAAAAATTACCAAATGATAATCGTAATGTATTCGTTTTTGGAAATACAATAGTATTCTATGATAAAAAAGCTAATTCCGATAAACAATCATTATCGATAAGACTATATACAAGAATAGGAAAAGAACTCTTAAAGTTAATAGATATAAATCCAGACTTCCAATACATTCAATCATTTGCAAAAGAACTTAAAAATGACAACACTACATTATCTTATGCCCAGATTGCAGAAAAGTTAGAGGATGGAAGACTAAGACATACTAATCCAATGGAAATATCCATAAATAAATAACGAAATGCCTACAATGGCTCCTATGAAAAGCCATAGTCCAGTGTCCTAAAGATAATTAATATGTTGTTTTAATCTTAAACCACCTTTTTTCTTTTAGTATAACTTGCTCGCATTTGATTCGACCTCTGTGAAATAGGATCTAGGTACTGTTCGGATTCGAAGAAAATTATAGAAGGGCGGGATTTCTATGAAACGATATCACTTTAGGTGTATCTAGCCGAGCCCTCGCCGTCCCTTCTATTTTAGCTTTTGGTTAATTATACAAGCTAATGTTTTAAAACATTAGCTTGGGAAAACCGATAAACTTAAATCATCAAAACATACTTACTTATCAACTAATCTATTATTCTAAATACCTTATCTTCAACTATAGAAAGAAACATACGAGCCGGACCGTTGCTCATAAAAACAGGGAAGCCTTGATTTTTAGGGAAGGCTACCAAGGCCCTAAACAATATTGTGGATTTTTAATTAACTTACATTTTTCAAATCATCAGTCCGAACGGATTTCACAAAAAAAATGAAAAAAATCTAGGGGCGGGTATAAGCTAGAGAGATTATTCCCATAAAAGTGATATTACTATTGAACTTAAAAATAAGTCCATGACGATACTATTCCACAAACCTAACGGTCGTTCACTCATTTTTAATCTACTTTTGGTAGTAGGCAGTGTCATTTTGGTAAACGGCCTGATTTTCAGTCTAGAATGGAGCACCGACTCATCTGAAAATCCTATACAAACGCCTTCATTTGCGCCACCTGGGTGGGTCGTAGGGCTGGTTTGGACCATCTGGTTTATAGCCTTGGCCGTATCTCGATGGATTGTGGGAAAATCAGAAAATCATTCGTTGAGGTCAAATCGGGTGTTCGTTGATGCCCTCATCATTTCTTGTCTGCTATATCCGTTCTATTCGTTGGCCATTGGTAGCGTACTAGGTGGTTTGATAGGAAATGTGTTTACTATTTTTCTAGCTTCATATGTTTTTTACCGTATTCTTAAACAATCTAAAACTGCGGCGTGGTTGATCTTTCCCATAATTCCTTGGGTAACTTTTGCGACGCTAATCACCTTGGCTGAAATAGGTCTACTTTAAGCTATAGACTTACGGATTATTAGAGTATTGATGATAGCTGAAAATAAGATACGGCTATTGGGATTTATAGACCTAGACCGGTTAAAAATTAAAAATCGATTGAAGAGAACAACTAAAGGTGTTCGATAAAGTTCCCTTAACGGACATTTTCACTATTTTTAAAGCCATGGATACTATAACCCCCTTTCACGTCGCTATTCCCGTTCATAACCTAGCTGAATGCCGCACTTTTTATCGCGATGTTCTGGGCTGTGAAGAAGGGCGTTCAAGCGACCACTGGGTCGATTTCAACGTATTTGGGCATCAAGTCGTGATTCATTATAAACCGAAGGGTGAAGAGGATCTGCATACTAATGCGGTAGACGGTAAAAATGTTCCTGTACCCCATTATGGCGTGGTTCTACCCTGGGAAACCTTTAAATCATTTTCTAAAGACTTACAATCAAAAGGAGTTGAATTCGTAATCGAACCTTATGTGCGTTTTAAAGGGGAGGTCGGGGAACAGGCCACCATGTTTTTTTTAGACCCCGCGGGCAATGCTTTAGAGTTTAAGGCTTTTAAAGATATGGGGCAGTTGTTTGCAAAATAACCAACATGATGCACTACCTCCTTTTTGACATAAGATAAGCAAAAGCCTACCGAATACCACAAAACAAACACGAACCACATTAGTATCTATGATGTGTTTCATTTGTGATTATGTCATTTTATAAGATTTCAGTACTGCAAAAAACACTTCGACTGCGCTATTAGTTTAGCATTCTATATTTGAAGTAAGTTCAATCAAATTAAATTTCTGAAAAACCAGAGGG
>CANNDD010000004.1 GCA_947503285.1 uncultured Croceitalea sp. | reverse complement strand
GGCCAGGTCAGTGGGAACAACGAGATATACCGGGTGGACAATGTAAGGGTGCTTGGTGATGCGGGTACAGCGCAGGATGCTTGTCAATGGGAAACAGGAATGAATGCCATTACCGAAAGATTGGAATCACAAAGCGCGGCGATAAATGGCAATTTATATACATTTGCAGGATTTACTACTGGTCTTGGAATTTCAGATGCTACAGAAATCTATGACCCTTCATTGGATTCTTGGACGACAGGGACTCCTATGCCTACAGCTGTTACCCACATGGGTATTGCTGTGGTAAATGAAGAGGTTTGGGTGATAGGAGGTTTTGCAGGACCACACCCAGGCATACCCACTGCGCAGGTACAAATTTATAATACGGTCAATGATAGTTGGAGAATCGGTCCCAACCTTCCTGTTGCGAGGGGGTCAGGAACAGCGATTTTTCATAATGGTATGATACACTATTTTGGGGGATTACTTACGGATCGGATTACGGATACCGGAGAACATTTTGTACTGGATATTAATAATTTAGACGCTGGATGGCAGTCAAGAGCCCCTCTTCCCAATCCTAGAAACCATCTTAGTTCGGCGGTGGTCGATGGACTAATATATGCCATTGGAGGACAATTTGGACATGATAATGAAGACGAGGTTGATGATCAACGTTTTTTGCATGTTTATGATCCGACCACCAATATATGGACACGTCTTGCAGATCTACCTTCAGATAGATCTCATTTTGAATCTTCAACTTTTGTCGTCAATGGTAACATTGTAATCGCAGGTGGGGTTGAGGCAAATGTAAATGGTGATTTTTTCTATGACAACATTACGGAATACAACCCTGTGACGAATATATGGACTGAACTTTGTAGGCTCCCTCATGGACTTTTAGCACCGTCTGCAAAGGTCATCAATGGCGAGTTGATAGTTGTAAATGGCGGGATAAATGGTCTTTTCCTTCCAGTGAAAAATACGTGGAGGGTTCCTTTTACCACTTCTGGAACGTCAAGTTTTACAGCGAATCGATTCGATTTTATCGAAGTCCCTAAAATAAGCGTCTATCCCAATCCAGTATCCCATACGTTGATAGTAGATATATCTGAGGGTTCTGGTTTTCAAATAGAAGGGATTCAACTGTTCGATATTTCTGGTCGTCTGGTAAAATCAGTAGAATTTAACCAGCAATTTAAGAAGGAGGTGCAATTTGAAATGAACATGACCGATGTTGAAGCGGGAATTTATATCCTTCAAGTTTATTCTGATACTCAAGCGGTGATGTCCCAAGCCAAGTTAGTGGTTAAGAAATAGCGCTTAACGTTGTAAAAACAAAACTAATCTGCGTAAATAACCACTTAGCTTTTTTATTGTTGTGGAGTAAATATTTAGTTCTTAAATAAAATCCAATTGGTCAATGTTATGGGTATATGTAACTTTAAATAATCCGCAAGGCCTAAATCATAAGGTTTGTGACAATTTTCTAAAGTGATGCCTGTATAATTACCAAAATAGGAATAAAAAAACAATCCTGTCTGAAGGAAACAATCTGGTTTTTCACCAATAACTGCTCAAAGTAGGCTTGAAATATTATTTGCCTATGTAAAAGACGTTCTTATAAACATACTAAGGTCCTTTTAGGATTTTTTAGCACTTTTAAACCATAAGATAAGCACCTTCTTATCCAAAAGCTTATGTATGCAAAATTTAATGTTGGATTATTTAGGGTTTTGCTAAAATTGATAGAAGATTTGCCATGTCTGTCATCCGAATAGTAATTTCTTGTGCTCAAAGACTAAGTTTTTCCAGATTAAGACAAGGTAGATAAAAGTTAAAGGTCACTTAATAATAAATCTCAAATGAAGCTCTTTTCCGTATTTCGGCAACGTTTGTGATTTCCCCATTACGTGCGAGTGAAACTGATTTTAGGTTTGGTAGCTTTAAAAGCTCTTTAGGTATCTTTCCTAAAATTTTATTATCCGTGAATACGATATATTTTAGGTTCGTATTTTGGCTCAATCCTTTTGGAATAGAGGTCAGTTTTGTTTTTGACATCTTAAAACGGATTAGTTCTTTAAGGCCAAATACCTCTTGGGGAACTTGTTGCAAAGCGGCATACGTAATACCAAGGGTCGTTAAATTTTCAAAATTCTTTAATCCCTCGATATTTAAAAGCCTGTTTCCACTGATGTTTAAATCTGTAAGGGATTTTGATATCCCATCATTGAACTTTAATACCTCATCTTTTCTAATATCAATACTCATTGATTGTAAATTCGGTAATTTACCGATATTGAGTGTGTTGCCTTGGATACTTCCACAAACAAGACGTAATTTTTTTAAATTTCTCAAATTTTCCAATCCCTTGGGGATATCAATCAATTCGTTGCTATAAATACGGAGGTCTTCTAGATTTTTTAAGTTGGAAAAATCGGTAGGCAGTTTTATAAAATTACCTTCCAAATTCATTTTTTTTAAAACGGTTAGCCTACTGATTCCCTCAGGAACGGTACTCAATTGATAAGAGTGAACGTCCAGTTCTTTTAACGCTTTTAGGTTTCCAATACTTTCAGGAAGTGATGACAGATTATTTGACTGCGATTCTGGGTCAAGTATAAGATATTCTAGATTTGGTAACTCCCCGATTTCGTCTGGAATATGCTCTAGACTAAAAGAATCCACTCTCAAATATTTCAATTTTTTTAATTTTCCTATCTCCTTTGGGAGTTTTTTGAGCCATTGATTTCCATAGATATCCAAAGTTTCAAGTTGGCTCAAATATCCTATTTCAGCTGGGTGGTATTTTAGTTTTTGACCTACAAAGGTTAACTTTTTTAGGCTCTTTGCGCTTTTTATACCTGCGGGGATTGATTCGGCTTCCCCTAAGACCCCAAAACCAATGATGGTTAATTCTTCTAAACCATCATGGAATAACAAGTTAAGGTCAATACTGCTGGAGCGCTCATAGTCCTTAACGGTAATTACGTTATATTTCTCGATATTTTCAGGCAGTTTTTTACCTGTAAAGGCACTGATGGTAAGGCTTTTGTCCTTTTTCTCTTTTAAGATTTTCGGCACTACTTCTTCGATGACATCGTTTTCGACATCAATGTCTTGCCCATAGCCCATTAAAAAGGATACCAAGCATAAAAATAAAATAAGTAGTCTCATACGATTTTGTATTTTTTTAAACTTATCTACAAGTACTCTAAACCCATCATTACTAGCGTAACTAGGTATTCTTGAATATAGTATCGTGTTTTATGTTTTTATTTCCCGATGCAAAAATTTGAGAAAATATTACCCAGTAAATCGTCGGTAGAGACCGCCCCCGTAATTTCACCGAGATGGAATAGGGCCTCACGAATATCAATGGCCATTAAATCACTTGCAAGTTCTTCATCCATAGCGACCTTAACCTTTTGAATGGCCTCCAATGCCTTTAAAAGGGCATCATAATGCCGATTGTTGGTCACTATAGTATCATTTTTACCTAAAGCTCCTGTATTGGATAGCTGAAGTAACCTATTTTTCAAGGTTTCAACGCCCTCATTCTTTTTCGCGGAAATAAAAAGGACGTTTGAATATTGATTTTTTAAAGAAGCAATCTCAATTTCTGAAAGCATATCAACTTTATTGGCAACTACTAGAAGTTCCTTTTTAGGGTAACGTTCTTTTAAGTCTTGTACTGCTTGTTGTATTTCTTCATGAACGTCAATCAAATACAGTACCAGTTGGGCTTCTTGAATTTTTTCGTAAGCACGTGCTATTCCTATTTTTTCTACTTTGTCCGTCGTTTTTCGTATTCCGGCCGTATCGATGAATCGAAAATTGATTCCATCAATCGAGATTTGATCTTCTACCGTATCCCTTGTGGTTCCTGCAATCTCACTAACAATGGCGCGCTCTTCGTTCAGTAGGGCGTTCAAGAGGGTTGATTTTCCGACATTTGGTTTTCCTACGATTGCGACCGGTATTCCATTTTTAATAACATTGCCCAAAGCAAAAGAATCGATTAAGTTTTTTAAAACTTGGGTGATCTTATCCAGTAGGGTATTGAATTGGGTCCTATCGGCAAATTCAACATCTTCCTGTGAAAAATCCAACTCCAGTTCTATTAAAGAAGCAAAATTCAGCAGTTCTTGACGTAGCTCTTTGATTTCATTGCTGAACCCACCACGCATTTGTTGCATGGCGATACGATGTGCAGCCTCACTATCGCTGGCAATCAAGTCTGCAACAGCTTCAGCCTGACTCAAGTCCATTTTTCCGTTCAAGAATGCCCGAAGTGTAAATTCACCTGCAGCGGCCATTCTACATCCGTTTCTTAAAAAGAGTTGAATGATCTGTTGTTGAATGTAAGGGGAACCGTGACATGAAATTTCAACCACATTCTCACCGGTATAAGAACTTGGGGATTTAAAAATAGAGATCAATACCTTATCCAAAACTTTGGTGCCGTCCACAATATGACCTAGGTGTATGGTATGACTTTTTTGATCCTGTAAATTCTTTTTACCAAGGTGTTTAAATTTTGATGCAACGATGCTTATTGCTTCGGGGCCAGAAATGCGAATAACGGCTATTGCCCCGATACCCGAGGGTGTTGCAAGGGCGATGATGTTATCAGAGTATGACATGGCTGCAAAAATACAAATAAGGCATGGGTTGTAACATTTCGTAAGATTTTGCTACCAATAAGTACATCATTAAATCAATCAAAAATGGAATTAGTCAATCAAAATGTTTTACGAAAGGATAACACCTTGCTAGCGATCACCCATTTGACCCAGTTATTGCATTATGTTACCGGATTCGGTGGATTTGTCGTACCCTTGGTCATCTGGTTAACCTCCAAGAATACCGTTGCAGGTATGGATGAGCACGGTAAATCGATTATCAACCTACAATTGAGTATGTTGCTCTATATTGTTCTAAGTATACCGGCCATACTGTTATTAGGTCTAGGAATCCTAACCTTGATAGGTGTTGGTATAATAGGCTTCGTATTGCCTATCGTCAATGCTGTAAAGGCAGCCAATGGGGAAGCTCCATCATACTTTTTGACCATAAAATTCGTATCATAAAAAAAGCTGGCATTTAATGTGCCAGCTTTTTTTCAGTTATAAAGGTTGGATTAGTTGTTCAACATCACGGGCATCACAAGCATGGTGACTTGTTCACCTTCGTCAAGGCCATCAGCAGGTGTTAAAATACCGGCCCTATTCGGTAGGCTCATCTCAAGTGAAACCTCATCTGAAGAAAGATTGTTCAGCATTTCGACCAAAAAACGGGAATTGAAGCCTATTTGCATATCATCTCCTTGATAGGCACATGATAAACGTTCTTCGGCTTTATTGCTGTAATCGACATCTTCAGCGGAGATATTTAGCTCGGCACCAGCAATTTTTAAGCGAATTTGATGCGTCGTTTTATTGGAGAAAATAGAAACGCGGCGTACGGAGCTTAAAAATTGGTTTCTTGGAATAGAAAGCTTGTTGGGATTCTCTTTAGGGATTACCGCTTCGTAATTTGGATATTTTCCATCAATCAAACGACAAATCAACTCGGTTTCATCAAAAGAGAACTTGGCATTACTCTCATTATACTCAATGGTCACGTCCGATTCAGAACCAGCTAAAATACCCTTCAACAAGTTAAGTGGTTTTTTCGGCATGATGAATTCCGCTACTTCAGATGCAGAGACATCATTGCGACGGTATTTTACCAATTTGTGGGCATCGGTTGCCACAAAAGTCAAGTTTTCAGGGGAAAACTGAAAAAAGACACCGCTCATTACAGGTCTCAAATCATCATTACCCGCTGCAAAAATGGTCTTATTGATGGCGGTCGCGAGAATATCACCCAAAATATTGGTAGCACTGGGGTTTGACAGCTCTACAGCTTTAGGAAATTCTGCGCCATCAGCATAGGCCAAAGCATATTTACCATGGTTTGAACTGATTTCTACGGTATTGTTGTCCTCGACCACAAATGTCAAAGGTTGTTCAGGAAAAGTCTTAAGGGTATCCAGTAACAAACGTGCCGGAACCGCAATGGCTCCTTCAGAGTCGGAATCCACTTCAAGTACGGAACTCATGGTTGTCTCCAAATCTGAGGCGGATACCGTAAGCTTGGTCTGTTTTAAGTCAAAAAGAAAATTATCTAGTATGGGTAGGGTATTGCTACTATTGATAACACCACCTAAAACCTGTAGCTGCTTTAATAAATACGTACTTGATACTATAAACTTCATGAATTCATTTTTTGAGGTCGTTTGCACAAACCATAATATCATCTGCACAAACCGATAAGAGCAAAGATATTTTAAAACTGTTTTGTGTTAAAACAATTTTATCAACACTTTAAATCGAAAATTCCTTCTTACGAAGGTAATGAAATGTAAATGCCAAAAGTAATACCAGAATAGTTGGTAGTCCAATATTTATCAACTGCCATTTGTTCTTCGAAGTGCTAATTTTCTTAGCATCCAACAGGGGAATGGCGACTTTTTTGTTTCTAATGTTTATAAGTCCTGTCTCGTCAAGAAGGTAATTCATGCTATTGACCATTAATTCCTTGTTTCCGTAAGTATTGCTAGTCCATTTATCGTAGCCCAAACTTAATGGTCTTCCATTTCGTAGTTGATTTTTGATAACATCCCCATCGGCGATAACGAGCATTTTGTTGGCACTTCCGGTTTCAGAGATCCCTTTGAGTTTTAGTGGTTTTATTCTATTGGTAAAGGCCGAATTGAAATCCCCCTCTATTAAAACACCCAAGGCTAGGTTTCCTTTTTCGGCATAAACTGTACGATCAGGTTGCTGGCGTAGCATACTTAAACTTATCTGTTTTGGGATACCATCAGTTTTTGATAATGGTGAGGATTGTAGAATGACGGTTTTTTTATTGCCATTCGGTAAGGTATCAAGTACACTGGCGAATTGCAAACGTAAAGCTTCGATATTGTTGTTTATCGGATGGTTGTTCTTTGAAAAGACCATCGGATGGTAAACCCAGGGTAAGGGGTTGTATTGTGAATCATTGGCCTCGCCGGAAGCCAAAACTATGGGGGTATTATAAAGGTCGTTGACCAATACCGGGTTAATTCGTACCCCATACTTAAAGAAAAAGTCATCGAGGTTTAAATCACGTGGTATGGCGATTGCGCTTCCCTCTTCATTGAAAAGGCTGTCCAATTCCATGGTCACTTGATCTATCAACCAAATGGACTTACCACCATGAACGATGAACTGATCAAGAACATATTTTTCCTCATCGGAAAAAGGTTCCGTAGGCTTTGCAATCAATGCGACATCAAAGCCTTTAAGTTGGTCTAGTACCTTTTGGGGGGCCGTTGCTACCGAATCTAGCGTTATTGCCCCGATATTATAATAATCCTTTAGGGTGGTTAAGTAATCCGCGAGATAAATATCATCCATTTCCCCATTACCTTTGATGACCGCGATTCGCCTCTTTTCGGTAATAGCCAATTTGGTAAAGGCATCTGCAAATGCATATTCGAGTTGTTGTACGGAATTGTTGATGCGCTCTTCAGCAGTACTACCCAATTTGTTCTTTAACAGGGGTACTTTTACGGTTTTGTTGTTATAGTTGACTATCGCCCACGGAAATACCAGTTCTTGTGATACTTTCCCCTCTTCTTCAACAGTCACATTTGCCGGGGTCAAGCCGATTTGTTGTAGCTCTATAATCGTCTCTTCCCTAGACTGGCCTTCTTCAAGGGGGTTAACGAAATCAAATTTTATATTCTCACTTTTAGCAGCAAACTGCTCTAATAACAATCGGGTCTCGACTTTTAACCTAGCAAATTCTGATGGCAACTGTCCATCTAAAAGAATGTCAATGATTATTGGGGAAGTAAACTTTTCAACTGTTGCAACAGCTTCGTCTGATAGTGTGTAGCGTTTATCTTCAGTAAGGTCAAGCCGTGTGTAAACAAATCCGGCCAAGGCGTTGACCAATAGCACCGCTAAAACTCCTTTTACCAAGGCCATTATGCTACTTCGGTTCATTTAGTCAGTTTTTTTAAGCTGTGATTTGTCAAATGAATGAATAAAAGTGTCAAGGACAAAAAGTAAGTGATGTCCCTGGTATCTATGATTCCTCTGGCGATGCTCTCAAAATGGGCTTTGGCCCCAAATGATTTTATCAGATTTTGCGTGTTGCCGTCTTCTATTAAAGTGGCCACTGCCTCAAAACCATAAAAAACCGTAAAACAGAGCACTAAGGCCAAAATGAATGCCAGTATTTGATTCTCAGATAATGATGAGGCGAAAACCCCAATGCTAGTGTAGGTTGCCATTAAAAAAAGCAAACCAAAATAAGAACCCAAGATAACTCCTAAATCGTAGTTGGCCACTGTAATACCAAGATCGGAGATGGTAAAAACATAAATTATTGTTGGTAATACCGCTAAAACACAAAGAACAAAAGCGCCCCAAAATTTGCCCAAGACCATCTGTAAGGTACCTATTGGTTTGATCAATAATAATTCAAGGGTACCTAGCTTTCGTTCTTCTGAAAAACTCTTCATAGTAACCGCAGGTATCAAAAAAAGAAATACCCAAGGGCTCAACAGAAAAAAATTCGTCAAGTCAGCGAAACCGGAATCAAACACATTATAACTTCCTCTAAAAACCCAAAGAAAAAGTCCGCAGAGCACCAAAAAAAGTCCTATAATCAAATAACCAATAGGATTTGTGAAAAAGGATCTTATTTCTTTTTTGAAAATTGCAAGCATAGGTTTTAGTTCAAAGTAGCTTTTTTAGTAAGACTCCAAGCTTCAGGCTTCGCATCAAACAATACTTTTGTTTTTGACCAAACCGATTTGAAAAAATCCGATTTTCTATAATTGTCCAAGGTGTTTGCATCCTTCCAATGGCTATAGGTGAAAAAAACCTGTGGATTCCCTTGTTGCTGATAGAGCTCTAGAAATAGGCAACCCTCATAATTTCGAATTCGTTGTTTGGTTTCCTCAAAAATTTGTTCAAAACTAGAAATATTTTCGGGTTTAAAAGTGAGTTTTACAATACGGACCAACATTTATAAAAAATTTATGGTTATCACATCACGATAGCTCAGACCTACCAAGGTCGATGCACCACCAACTGAATTTAGGTCACTTTTATAGATTGCCAATTCAATGTACCCTGACGAATTGAACAAGGCCAATAAATCGCCCGGCCCCCTGCGTTGGGTTTTGTCTAAATCATAGTTGATGATATCATTGTACGAATGATGTATGGTCTTTACTTTTTCGGTACGGGCAATAATCTCAAAATCGCGGCCATTTCGATAAGCTTCAAACAATACCTTTTCAATATTGGTCACAACGTTGCCATAGTTGTCAATATAGATGATGTTACCCATTATAGTCTTACCTTGATTGGCAATACGAGGTTCAAAATCACGTATTTCCTTCAATTTACCGAAGGGTTTGCTAACGACCTCAAGGGTGCCTCCCCTTGCAAGATGGGCGGCGACCTTAACGAAAATTTCAAGCACCGGAAAAGAAGTTGGCTCACCAAGGGGTAAATTAATTTCGGTGAGTTTTTGAGGTTGTATCCCTTTTGCGATCAATGAGACCACACCATTATCGGCACTTATGAAATAATGCCCGTCTACCATTACTACAATATGTTCGTTTTCAGGAGACCATTCTGAGTCAATACCGATGATATGGATCGTTCCTTTAGGAAAGGATCGATAAACATTTTTAAGCAAATAGGCACATTCTTGAATATTGAAAGGTGAAACCCCATGCGATATATCAACAATAATGGCAGTTTGTACTTCTTTTAGAATGGCTCCTTTGATGGCAGCAACGAAATGGTCTTTATGCCCAAAATCAGTTGTTAACGTAATGATTGCCATGCAGTGCTGTTGATATGTTTTTACGCTCTAAAACGCTTTTTTTGGTTAAGTTTGTGTGGTAAAATTACACAAAAAGAAGTAACCCTTTTTCGAAATAATACCACAAACCTAATAGTAAAATATCTTTGAACGAACTTATAATAGAACTTACCGATATCAGCCCTAGGGATTTCTTTGGGCAACAGAATGAAAACATTCAATTGATAAAAAAATATTTCCCAAAACTTAAGATTGTTGCAAGGGGTAGCAAGATAAAGGTTTATGGGGATGAAGAGCTTCTTGAAGAATTTGATAAGCGTTTTGATATGTTGACCACTCATTTCGCCAAGTACAACAAGCTTGATGAAAATGCTATCGAACGGGTCTTGACAAGTAACGGACAAGAAGAGGTTTCCTCTAAATCAAGTAATGAGGTATTGGTGCATGGTGTCAGCGGTCGTTTGATAAAGGCCCAGACCGCAAATCAGCGTAGGTTGGTAGATGCATGCAAGAAAAACGATATGGTCTTTGCCATTGGCCCCGCCGGTACGGGCAAAACCTACACTGGCGTAGCTTTGGCCGTGAAGGCCTTAAAAGAGAAGCAAGTGCGTAGGATTATTTTGACCAGGCCCGCAGTTGAGGCAGGGGAGAATCTTGGCTTTCTTCCCGGTGACCTAAAAGAGAAGTTGGATCCTTATATGCAACCTTTGTATGATGCACTTCGCGATATGATTGCCCCTGAAAAGTTGGAAAAATACATAGAGGATGGTACGATCCAAATAGCCCCAATGGCCTTTATGCGGGGCCGTACCTTAGATAATGCCTTTGTAATCTTAGATGAGGCGCAAAATACCACACATGCGCAAATGAAGATGTTTTTGACCCGTATGGGAAAGAGTGCCAAGTTCTTGTTGACGGGTGACCCCGGTCAAATTGATTTGCCCCGCCGTGTGATATCAGGCCTTAAGGAAGCCTTGCTGATTCTTAAGAATGTGGAGGGAATCAGTATTATTTATTTAGATGACAAAGACGTCATTCGACATAAACTTGTCAAGAAAGTAATCGACGCTTACAAAAACATCGAGCATCAAAACTAGCTAAAATGTCAAATACCCTGATGGATACCGATTTCCATTTTGTAGGCCAAAAGTCGGTCTATAAAGGAAAAGTAAGAGAAGTATATACCCTAGAGAATGACGTATTGGTCATGATCGCTACCGACCGTCTTTCGGCTTTTGATGTCGTTATGCCCAATGGAATACCCTACAAAGGGCAAATTTTGAATCAGATAGCGACCAAGATGATGAAAGCAACTGAAGATATTGTGCCTAATTGGTTGATGGCCACACCTGACCCCAATGTTGCGATTGGATTGGCCTGCACCCCTTTCAAAGTTGAAATGGTCATTCGTGGTTATTTGTCTGGACATGCCGCCAGGGAATACAACTCTGGCAAAAGAATGCTCTGCGGGGAACCGATGCCGGAAGGAATGAAGGAGAACGATAAATTTCCCGGGCCGATAATTACCCCGGCAACCAAAGCAGAAAAAGGTGATCATGATGAAGATGTCTCCAAAGCAGCTATTTTAGAACGGGGTATCGTTTCAAAGGAAGATTACGAGGTTTTAGAGCAATACACTAGGGCCTTATTTCAAAGAGGCACTGAATTGGCTGCAAACCAAGGATTGATTTTAGTCGATACCAAATATGAATTTGGGAAGACCAACGATGGAAAGATTGTTCTAATTGATGAAATACACACCCCTGATTCGTCGCGATACTTTTATTCGGATGGATATCAAGAACGGCAGGCAAGTGGAGAGGCGCAAAAACAATTATCGAAAGAGTTTGTGCGCCAATGGTTGATTTTCAATGGATTTCAAGGGCTTGAAGAACAAAGCGTACCTGAAATGAGCGATGCCTATATTGAATCGGTATCTGAACGTTATATTGAGCTTTACGAAAGTATTATGGGAGAGGTATTTGTAAAAGCCGATGTCTCGAACATTCACGAACGGATTGGTCAAAATGTTTTCGCTTTTTTGAATACACTGTAAAATATTTTTCTCACTATTGAGGGGTTTTCAAACATTCTCTCCAAGAATTCATATATTTCATGAAACAACCTTAGGTTCATGGATTCATTACAACGCAAAAAATACTGGCAGGAAAACTTAAAATACCTTTCGATTTTACTATTGATATGGTTTCTAGTATCCTATGGCTTCGGAATTCTTTTTGTCGACGAGTTAAACGCTATTCGAATCGGTGGGTTTAAATTGGGTTTTTGGTTCGCACAACAAGGCGCAATCTATGTATTTGTGATTCTCATTTTTGTGTATGTATTCTTGATGAACAAGCTTGATAAAAAATACAAGGTAAACGAATAAAGTATGCAAATTCAAACTTGGACGTTTATTATTGTCGGGCTCACTTTCGCACTCTATATTGGTATTGCAATTTGGTCAAGGGCAGGTTCCACAAAAGATTTTTATGTTGCCGGCGGGGGTGTTTCCCCATTGGCCAATGGTTTGGCGACGGCGGCCGATTGGATGTCCGCTGCATCATTTCTTGGGATGGCCGGTATCATTGCGTTTTCAGGCTATGATGGGTCGGTCTATCTTATGGGGTGGACGGGCGGTTATGTACTCTTGGCCTTACTTTTAGCCCCCTATCTAAGAAAATTCGGGAAATTTACCGTTCCAGACTTTATAGGTGATCGATACTATTCGAATGTTGCAAGAACCGTTGCGGTAATTGCCGCACTATTTGTTTCTTTCACGTATGTCGCTGGTCAGATGCGTGGAGTTGGTGTGGTATTCTCACGGTTTTTAGAAGTCGATATCAATACTGGTGTCGTTATTGGTATGGTTATCGTTTTGTTCTATGCTGTTTTGGGTGGAATGAAGGGTATTACCTATACGCAAGTTGCCCAGTATTGTGTATTGATATTCGCCTTTATGGTTCCGGCTATTTTTATTTCCCTTTTGGCTACCGGAAATCCTGTTCCCCAATTGGGAATGGGTTCTACCGGTAATGACGGAATCTATTTACTGGATAAGCTTGATGGTTTGATGACCGAACTGGGTTTTAGGGCCTATACGGATGGCAGTAAATCTAAAATAGATGTCTTTTTCATCACTGCTGCATTGATGATGGGTACTGCGGGCCTTCCTCACGTCATCATTCGTTTTTTCACGGTTCCCAAGGTTAAGGACGCCCGAAAATCAGCAGGTTATGCTCTTTTGTTTATTGCCATATTGTATACAACAGCGCCTGCTATTGCGGTGTTTGCAAGAACTAATTTGATGGAAACGGTTCAAGACACTCCCTATAAGGAAATTCCAGCCTGGTTTACAAAATGGGAGGATACCGGTCTTATTGCCTGGACGGATAAAAATGGGGATGGAAAAATCCAATACCTGCCGGGATCTTCCATAACGGGAAAGAAACCCCTTTTTTTAGAAGAGCGTGGGTTGCATGGTGAACGAACCATTTATAATGATAGCGATACCGCTAATGAATTGTATGTAGATAGGGATATTACAGTCTTGGCAAACCCTGAAATTGCCAATTTACCCAATTGGGTGATTGCCCTTGTGGCTGCAGGTGGATTGGCAGCCGCATTGTCGACCGCTGCCGGGTTGCTGTTGGTCATCTCTACTTCGGTTTCACATGATTTGATCAAGAAACAACTTGCACCGAATATTTCGGACCGCAAAGAACTTTTGATAGCCCGTATTTCAGCAGTGTTTGCGGTAATCGTAGCAGGTTATTTCGGAATCAATCCGCCTGGTTTTGTTGCCTCGGTAGTGGCCTTGGCCTTTGGGTTGGCAGCCTCTTCCTTTTTTCCGGCCATAGTAATGGGTATTTTTAGTAAACGCATGAATAGGGAAGGTGCGATTTCAGGAATGATCGGAGGATTGGCAATTGCATCCTATTATATCGCCCGTTTTAAATTGGGGTGGATAGGCAGCCCTGAGACCAGTACTTCGAACGAGTGGTGGTTTGGTATTTCTCCTGAAGGTTTTGGTACCGTAGGTATGCTTGTCAACTTCGTCATTGCCATTTTAGTATCAAGGTTTACGGCACCGCCACCTGAAGAAGTTCAAGAAATCGTGGAAAACATAAGAATACCGAGTGGGGCAGGGGACGCGATTGAACATTGATGTTTCTGGTAGTCTTTGTTAAAACCTTTCTTTTTGTATTCGAAGTTGAAAAAAAGATATAAGTCTTAAAGTGTCTTTTTTAGTATTTTTAGTTTCTTATAACTTCTTGCATGAGCAACTACCACATCAAACATTTAGAGGAATATTTTCAAGTCTATCGCAAATCGGTACGGAACCCGGAATCATTTTGGGAAGAAATTGCCGAAGAACATTTTGTCTGGCGTAAAAAATGGAACAAGGTATTGGATTGGGACTTCTCAAAACCAGAGGTAAAGTGGTTTGATGGGGCACAGCTGAACATTACCGAGAATTGTATTGATCGGCATTTGCATATTCGCGGCGATAAAACGGCTATTTTGTTTGAACCCAATGACCCTAGTGAAGAGGCACAGCATATTACATACAAAGAACTACATGGGCGAGTATGTAAAATGGCTAATGTTCTAAATGCGAAAGGAATTAAAAAAGGGGATAGGGTAGTGATTTATTTGCCTATGATCCCTGAACTTGCGGTTTCACTTTTAGCATGTGCCCGCATTGGAGCGGTACATTCCGTTGTTTTTGCGGGCTTTTCATCAACCGCATTAGCCACAAGAATTAATGATTGTGGCGCGAAAATGGTTATTACTTCAGATGGCTCTTACCGTGGTGCCAAAACAATTGATCTTAAAGGTATTGTTGATGATGCCTTAGAAGATTGCCCAGATGTCGAAAGTGTTTTAGTTGCCCAACGTATCAATTCCGATATCAATATGAAAGAAGGGCGAGATGAATGGTTGAAACCCCTTTTGGAGAAGGCCTATGGGGATTTTCCACCGGAGGTAATGGATGCTGAGGACCCGCTTTTTATTCTATATACTTCGGGTTCAACAGGTAAACCTAAGGGGATGCTGCATACCACAGGAGGATATCTCGTTTACACGGCTTATACTTTTAAAAACGTTTTTCAATATCGCGAAGATGATGTTTACTGGTGTACTGCGGATATCGGTTGGATTACCGGTCATTCTTATATTGTATACGGTCCGTTGGCCAACGGTGCGACCACGTTGATGTTCGAAGGAGTGCCCTCATATCCTGATTATGGTCGTTTTTGGGATGTCGTGCAAAAACACAAAATAACCCAATTTTATACTGCGCCAACCGCAATTAGGGCCTTGGCCAAAGAAAATTTAGATTATGTCACCAAATACGACCTCTCAAGCCTAAAAGTATTGGGTACGGTTGGTGAACCCATAAATGAAGAGGCATGGCACTGGTACAATGACCATGTGGGAGAGAAAAAATGCCCGATTGTGGATACTTGGTGGCAAACAGAAACCGGCGGAATCTTAATTTCCCCGATTCCCTTTTCAACGCCCACCAAGCCAACATATGCCACCTTGCCCATGCCTGGCATACAACCTGCCCTGATGGATGAAAATGGTCAAGAAATCACAGGTAATCAGGTAGATGGTCGCCTGTGCATCAAATATCCATGGCCATCAATGGCAAGAACAATTTGGGGCAATCACAAGCGCTATAGGGACACTTATTTTTCTGCATTTAAGAACATGTATTTTACGGGTGATGGTGCTTTGCGCGATGAGGTGGGCTATTACCGAATAACCGGTAGGGTAGATGATGTCATTATCGTATCAGGACATAATTTGGGTACTGCACCAATAGAGGATGCCATCAATGAACACCCTGCCGTGGCAGAATCAGCAGTGGTGGGGTTTCCCCATGATATTAAAGGGAATGCCCTTTATGGCTATATCATTCTTAAAGAGACCGGTGAATCTCGAGATCGCGGGAATTTGAAAAAAGAAATCAATCAAATGATTACAGAGCATATCGGCCCAATCGCGAAATTGAATAAAATTCAATTCGTACCAGGACTTCCGAAAACCCGAAGTGGAAAAATAATGCGACGAATCTTGCGAAAAATCGCTTCAAAAGATACGGGCAATTTGGGGGATATTTCCACTTTATTAAACCCAGAAGTGGTTGAAGTGATTATGACCGAGGCCCTCTAAACTAGTATTTGGGCATAAACTGTTTTTCTATTTCTGATTTTTGTTTGTATTCGAGAATTTTGAAAACTATCGGATGATTTCCTAGGTTTTCAAGGTCATTGATATAGTTTTTGGTATCATTTTCAAAAAACTCCGTGTCACCTTGGTTGATCCTAATAAGTGATATTCTTCCATTTCCCCATCTACTTTTTAAGATTGCATCATTTTCTGAGATCCAAGAATAGTCTTTATTGTGTTTTACAAAAGGCATGCGTTCTCCTTTATCCAGTTTTAAGTTCCATAATTTAATGGTATCATCTTCAAACAAAAGCAGGTTTCCAAGGTTTCCTTTGAACTCTAGGGAATGTAGTTCTTTAATATATTCACTTTCCCATTTCGTAAAATCGTACGGGGGATTAAGCTCCAAACAGTCCATAATCTACAATTTGAGGCGGCGAAATTACTTACTTTATATGGCATAAAAGACGTTATTTTTACGTTTAACGTAATAGTTGCGAACAGGTATATTCCAGCTGGTTAAAAACTGACAAAATGCTAAGAATGAACGTAGTATTTTAAATTACCGGTAAAATGTTCTTTGCATAGTATGCCCTATTTTGTAAGAAAGTGGTGTTCGTGTGGTTCCTTTCGACTTTATGCCCTTGTAGTGCAAGAGGTACTGCGCCCTTGACTATAGTGTTATACCTTTAAAGCTAATTTTTTCGCAATTGGATTTTCGGGTTTTATCGACATTTAACCATGTTGTCGATTTTAAGGTTTTCAATATCGAATTCAGTTGTTACGATCTTCGAATGGCCGAGAATTTTACTCAAGGTACACCCTTGTAATGTGGTTATTGGCCATATGCATACTAACAAGGTAATATGACTGCTAAATGTATTTCACGCTTTGCGACATAGATGAAAGGCTAATTGCAGGAAACAATTTTTGGTGTTGATTTTTTTCATTTCCTTTTTTGGGGAATATTCCATTCAATCTTTTTTTCTTCTGCATACCCCTCGATTCCGCCCAACCCGATTTCTTTTCTTCTTTGGTTTATATATTCAGGTTTTTCAATTGAAAAGAAAGTCGGGATTTCACTTGAATCGTAGTCTATTTGGGTTCCGTATAATTGAGGTCTGTTGGTGTTAATTAGCATTCTATCGATTAGTCGGGCATAATGACTAGGTTGTGATTCCCCTTTTAGAACTGAGGCTTTTAACAATGGGGCATATTTTTCTTTGGAAGATGCGCTTCCGTGTTGTAAAACACTCCATAGGGTTGTGTTTGCCAATCTCCCGACTTGTGAAATTCCAAGCCAGCCGTATTTATCTAAAATAGTTGTCACCTCCTTTTCTAGAATACTGTCTTGGTTTTCAACGACCTCCCAGAAGTACTCGTAAGCATCCGAATCTTTTCCTAGCTTATTTTCCGCTTCACTGTAGATACGTCTAAAAGTCTGGTCTTTCATGAAAATTGTTTCTAATTTGACTTTTAACAAATCGAGTTCTTCTTTAGACTGACCTAATACCGAAAAATTGACACTCAATATAAGTATGATAATAGTAGGTTTCATTGTTCTGATCACTGTCAATAATTTCTTTTAATTACTTCTTCTTGTAAAAATCATTTGACCGATATGATTGCCGTCGCAATCGTTTCCCGTAAAATCTATTTGTAAAGTATATGGTGCTTTAGAGGTAATACTGCCCGTTCCGCTAAATGAACCCGTACAGTTAACAATTTGGTCATTAAAAGAGAAAGATTCAATAGTGTCACCATCTAAATTGACCAGCATCGTACCATCATTTCCGTTGTCTTGGCAACATGACCTAAATGAAGTCGTTGCGAAAAATTCTCCGCTCAACCTTGTTTTCTCATTATTCGCAAAGGTAAATTTTGCTGAGATACCAAAATCAGTATAGGTAATGTCCAAATCAGTGGTAGAGTTCCAAGTCCCTATGTAATCTCCTTCAAGTGTTACGGGTGTATCTTCCGTTTTTTGTTCTTCCTCTACAGGGTCATCTCCACTACAAGATGCGAAGTATACAAGTAGAAGTAGCATCAAAGAAGCGTATTTAAGTAATTTCATGGTGTCTGTCTTTTTTAACTTTTGAATTTTAAAAGTAAATACGGTGATTGATAAATGGCCTTAGTTTGAAGTATACACCTATTATTTTGAAGTGAACCCCCTTTTTTTTGAAGTAAATGGATCGGTTGTTCGTAGTATAGGTTTTTAAAGTGCATCGAAATTAAATTTTATCTACATTGTGACTTCTTATGAAGTTGAATGCCATAATAGTTGATGATGAACCCCTTGCCAGAAAACGAATTGAGCGTTTATTGGAGTCTATCGTCGAAATAAGGGTAATAGGCCTTTATGGAACTGGTGAAGAAGCGATAGCCCAAATCAATAAATTACAACCGCATATTTTGTTTTTGGATATTAAACTTAAGGATGTTGACGGGTTTTATGTCTTAAAGCATATTACGGTAAAAATGCCCTTGACCATATTCGTCACCGCGTTTGATACCTATGCCATCGAGGCATTTGACTTTTACGCCTTTGATTATCTATTAAAACCCATTACCGAAGAGCGTTTCTACAAATCTATTTTTCGAATAATCGAGACTTTGAAGAGTAACCCGTATAAATATTTTGATGACAAAGTCGTCAATTTATTGGAACATCTCAAGACAGGGGAAGAACAAGAAATAGGAAGCACCAATTCAAGAATTCCCGTAGCATATGCAAACAAAACAGTGTTTATAGATAAAGACGACATACAATATATATTAGCGTCCAATTATTACATAGAGATTTATACGGCAAAGCAGCGCTATATACAGAGAAACTCCATGTATGGTATTTTGAAAGAGTTGGATTCGAGGTTGTTTTTTAGAATTCACAGATCTAGCATTATAAACCTTAACTATGTAGCGGAACTTCAAAATTCGGCATATGGCGAAATTGATGTAAAAATGCAAGATGGAAAACAGCTGAGGATAAGTAAAGGGTATCGCAAACAGTTTGCGCTAAAAGTCGGTTTGAGAAAGTGAAAAAATATTTTGAGAAAAGACTATTCGCAATTCTACTATGCTATATGGTCACCTACAATATTGTTTATCTAGGAAGAAGGACGATTTTAAAATTGATAGGAAGGCCAGAGTATTTTGAGCTGAGTTGGTGGACAACATCTTTTGAGCCGCTTCTTTCAAGCTTTCTAATCGTACCCCCTGTTATTCTGTTGATAGTAATTTCAACCAAGACAATGATAGACAAAGACATGAAATGGTCGTATGTGTTTATCATTCATTTTGCCCTCTCTTTTGTTTACTCTTTAGCCATTACCCTTTTTGGTTATGTGTATCAATCCATTTTTCATAACACAAGTTTGTTGGCAATTACCCTAGAGGATTTTTTTGTTCTAACGATGTTTGGGTCTAATTTAAATTATTTGGGTTATGTGGGGTTTGTAACCATAACCTATGGCTATTATTATATTCAAAAAATCAGTAGCACCGAGATACAAAAGGTACAGTTGGCCAAACAGTTGCAAGATGTTAGGTTGCAAGTTCTAAAATCACAATTGAACCCACACTTTTTATTTAACACGTTGAATGCAATCGCTTCTTTGATTCAAGAAGATCCTTTAAAAGCCCAACATACCATAGGTAATTTAGGCGACCTATTGCGCGATGTCTTATTGGTTAAGGATGAACGCATGATTACAGTATCTAAAGAGTTTGCTATACTGAAAAAGTATATCGATATTATGCAGATTCGTTTTTCTGACCACTTGACTTTTGAGGGTTATATTCAAGAAGAGGTGCAAAAAGCATTGATTCCAAGTATGTTACTACAGCCAATAATAGAGAATTCTTTCAAGCATGGCTATGCCTATGGGTATACGGATTTGAAAGTTGATTTGACGATTTGTAAAAAAGAAAAATGGCTTGTAGTTGAAGTTAAAAATAATGGTGCGCCAATTACGGAAGCTCAAAAGGATGGATTAGGCCTTAAGAATGTTAAAGAAAGACTTTGGACCTTATATGGCGACAAACATGAATTTTTATTTAAAAATCTAGAAAACCATTCTGGGGTCTTAACCCATATAAAAATTCCCTTAGACAAAGAGTAATTCAAGACAATGTGGTTTTGATGGGATTTGGAAACAAAATGTCAATACATGTACGCGCTTTGTTATTTCTGCCTAAAAAGTGAAAAAGGACTTCCTTTAGAATGGAAGTCCTTTTGTAATTCGTAGCGAGAGAGGGACTTGAACCCTCGGCCTCCGGGTTATGAATCCGACGCTCTAACCAGCTGAGCTACCTCGCCTTGTTTTAGTAAAGCGGCTGCAAATATAAATGTAATTTTTCGGCCAATCAAAAATCAGAATTAATTTATTAATTGACGTTTATTTTTTTATATTACCGGATTATAGAAATGAACTTGTTTAATCTTTTAGGATTGAAGCGAAAATCAGACATTTTTTGCCCATTTCTTATCTTTTTTGAGTTGCATAGCAGCGCTACGGAAAGAAAAAAAGATAAGAAATGGGTGAAAAAGGGTAATTTTTTAACCAATAGAAACAGTTTAAACGAGTTCAATACATCAAACAATTAACGTACAACTAATGGGTGATAAAATAAAATTTGAAATTGAATTTGTAATTCAGTCATCGCCACAATTACTATATCAATATATTTCAACACCTTCTGGCCTTTCAGAATGGTTTGCTGATAATGTGAACTCTCGCGGGGAGTTATTTATATTCATATGGGACGGGTCTGAAGAGAATGCCAAGCTCTTAAAACGAAAGAGCGATGAATTTGTTCGATTCGCTTGGGAAGAAAACGATGATGATAGCTATTTTGAAATGCGTATCATCGTAGATGAGATTACCAAGGACGTATCGCTATTTATCAGTGATTTTGCCGAAGAAGATGAATTGGAAGAGGCCAAGATGTTATGGACCAATCAAATCTCTGATTTAAAACAAGTATTAGGCTCAAAATAAATAGCGACTTTACAGAACATCGTATCTTTGCCCTTGATTTTTTCAAGGCACCCTAATGGTAAATTATAACGGTCAATTACTAGAATCCTCATCTTTTTTTCTTAATCAAGAAAACCGTGGTCTTCAATACGGTGATGCCCTTTTTGAGACCCTACGGGTCGTTAATGGAAAGATTTTCTTTTGGGAATCGCACTATTTCAGGCTAATGGCAAGCATGCGTATTCTTCGAATGGAAATACCGATGGACTTTACGATGGAGTTCTTAGAGGATGGGATTACCAAGACCATTGCGAAAAATGATTTGACCAATACCGGTGCAAGGGTGAAATTATTGGTATATCGAAAAGCAGGCGGATTGTATGCACCTGAGAACAACGACATCAACTACATCATTACGGTCTCAACCTTGAACGAACTTTTTTACACTATTCCTGGAAATACCTACAAGGTAGCGTTGTTCAAAGATTATTACGTGAACGCTGATATGTTATCAAATCTTAAGACCACGAATAAAGTGTTGCATGTAGTCGCTGGCGTGTTTGCCAACGAAAATGGATATCAAAACTGTTTGTTATTGAATGGTAAAAAACAGGTGGTAGAGGCGATTAATGGAAATATATTTTTGGTTCAGGGTGCTAGTATAAAAACCCCTCCCTTAAAAGACGGGTGTTTAAACGGTATTATTCGCAAAGAACTGATTGAACTTATAGGGTCCCTGACGGATTTTGAAATTTTGGAAGAATCAATATCCCCATTTGAATTACAAAAGGCAGATGAGCTTTTTATTACCAATAGTATTTCGGGGATTATACCTATAACTGGATATCGCAAAAAGGAATACAATTTCGAAGTTTCGAAACAATTGCTGGGCAAACTGAATGCCAAGGCGCGGTTGGCCTAGTTTAAGGTAGGGTTTTCTGGGGCGTTGGACCAAATCAGGTAATCCCCACCCAATTCAACCATTTTCTCTTTCCAAAATGCCGAAGATGATTTTTCTATGATTGAGCTTTCATACTCATTATTTACGACCACCCACGATTTCGATAAAAGTTCTTGATCAAGTTGAAGGGAGTCCCAACCAGAATAGCCCAGAAAAAATCGAATATCGGATTCCGTTATTTTGTGATCATTGATTAATTTGATGGTTTTCTCAAAATCGCCCCCCCAATAAATACCATCGGAAATCTCAATACTGCCTTCGATCAGATGGGGTACTTTGTGAATAAAATACAAATTGTCTTGTTCAACAGGTCCACCGTTATAGACTTTGAAGGGCACCTTGATTTCGGTTACCAAATCACCGATATCGTATTCAAGCGGTTTGTTCAGAATAAAACCAACAGAACCTTCTTCGTTATGCTCTGCCAGCAGTACCACGGATCTATTAAATGATACGTCACCCGTTAGTGCCGGTTCTGCAATCAATAATTTTCCTTTTCTAGGCACGGTTTTACGCTTAAAAATGTTCTAACTGTACTAAATGTAAGCTTTTATCCAATAATTTCAAAAACTCGTAAAAAATAAAAGCACCTCTACAAAGAGGTGCTTTTAAATTCGGTATAAATTATAGCTACTAGTTTACAGCGTTACTCAACTCAGTACCTGCTTTAAACTTTACAACATTTTTAGCTGCAATCTTGATAGTTTGTCCAGTTTGTGGATTTCTACCCTCTCTTGCATTTCTCTTAGAAACAGACCAAGATCCGAAACCTACCAAAGAAACCCTGTTTCCTTTTTTAAGGGAACCTTCAACATTTCCTAAGAAAGATTCCAATGCTTTTTTGGCTGCTGCCTTTGTGATGCCAGCATCAGCTGCCATTGCATCGATTAATTCTGTTTTGTTCATAATGGAATTAATTAATTGTTGTTAAAATAATTTTAATGCTGAACAAAAATATGCGGATTTAGCGTCGAGACAAGTAAAACCAAGGGAAATCAACTTTTTTGTTAATAACTTGAATGGTTTGTTGATAACGCCATATGTTTTTGGCCAAAATTCGCTATCACAGTAACAGCAAGGCTTTAGCGCATATAGGCTTCTTCTGAAATTGAAAGTCCGTTCAAAACTTCATGGGCGGCCATTTTGCGTTTGCCCGACAGTTGAATTTCCAAAAGATTGATAAACCCATTTTCAACGGCTACTTTAATACTCTTTTTATCCGCAATGATTTTACCGTTGTTATAGGTGTGATTTCCCTTTTCCATACCCACTTTAAAGATCTTTACCGAAATTTCATTCCCATCATTGACTATGATACTCCATGCCGTGGGGTAGGGACTTAGACCACGAATGTGATTGTAAATGGTTTTTAGTGGCCTTGACCAATTAATTTGGCAGGTTTCCTTATAGATTTTATGGGCAGTTTTTAGGTTTTGATTTTCTTCTTGTTTTTGAAGCTCAACGGTATCCTTTTCTATTCGTACGACCGTTTTGAGTATTAGGTCGGCTCCAAGTGCCATCAGCCTATCATGCAATTCGCCAGCGGTCTCATCAGCAGCTATTTCAAGTTTTTCTTGCATTATGATTTCGCCAGTATCTATTTTTTCATCTATAAAGAAGGTAGTGGCACCGGTTTGGGTCTCCCCATTGATAATGGCCCAGTTGATAGGGGCCGCCCCACGGTATTGGGGCAATATTGAGGCATGAAGGTTGAAAGTTCCATATTTGGGCATTTGCCAAACGACTTTCGGCAACATTCTAAAGGCTACGACGATTTGAAGGTTCGCTTTTAAATCCTCAAGTGCGGCTATAAACCCTGGGTCCTTCAAGTTGGTGGGTTGTAATAAATTCAGTTCGTTGTCAAGGGCATACTTTTTTACTGCGGATTGCTGTACTTTCCTTCCTCGCCCCGCGGGGCGATCCGGTGCGGTAATCACCCCTACAATATGATATCCATTAGTGACCAGTTTGTACAGCCCCGCAACTGCAAATTCAGGAGTACCCATAAAAACAATCCTTAAACTCCTTTTTCTACTTGTTGATTCCATATTCGTTCTTGTGATTTAATTTTACGGCTTCATCTTCCAGCAACTCTTGTAAAACCCTCAAGACCCGCCTTTCGTTATGGAAAAGACCGACGGCAAGTTCCCTAGACGTCTTACTTCTTTGCTGTAATTGTTTTAAAATCTCGGTCTTTATTTCGGTTGAAGGCAGGTGTTCACTGCCATTCTTGACACATACGTCACATAGGCCACAGTTTTTTTGTTGGGTTTCCCCGAAATAGTCAAGTATAAATCTACTTCTACAAATACCACTATTCTGAATGTAATCGAACATAGCACTTAAATGATCTCGTTTAGTATTGTTCAATTGTTCCATTTTTTTGGCAAATGGATGAATGGTTTTTTCATCTTCCCTGGGCACGAGAAAAGTAATTTCTAAATCACTATCGCTTGAACTATAGGCTGCGATACCATCGCTTTCCAGTTTTTGTAGTATTTGTTGAACCTTTTTTTCATCGGTGTGTCCCTTCTTTGCCAATAAAAAGGTATTTATCCTAGTTTCAAAATCAAAAATACCCCCATAGGTTCTTAGAATGGTCAATACGATATCTGAAATGTCCCTATTGTTCTCTAAATAACCAAAAATAGCTTCCTTCGAAGTGGTGAATTTCAATATGGTTTTTTGTTGAAAGGCCTCAGAAAGTCTGATGACCCCATGTTGGTCTAGAACTTTTAATGTATTGTATGTAAGAAGTAGGGGTAACTCATACTTGTTGCTAAAAGCATTGAAATGTAATCCAAACGTTTCGCCACTTCCCTCCCCGTAGGCTATCTGAAGGTGACTGTTCAGTTTTTGGTAGGTGTTTTTTACATGTGCGATTGTGGGTAAGCTTTCTAAAAATTGCCTTTTAGCTTGTATGGCGTCTTCTTTATTGGTCAAAATCACGGCTCTGGCAGGTTGTCCATCACGGCCTGCCCTGCCAGCTTCTTGAAAATAATTTTCAATACTGTCAGGTATTTGATAGTGTACCACTAATCTAACGTTCGATTTGTCCACTCCCATACCGAAGGCATTGGTCGCTACGATTACCGGAATTTTGTCGGTAAGCCAATCGTTGAGTTTTTTTTCTTTCTCGGCTTTTGTCAAGCCCCCATGAAAATGGGTAGCGACGATACCTTTACCATTCAAAAAATTGGCCACTTCCATCGTTTTTCTTCGGGTTCTTACATAGACAATTGCAGTATCGCTATCGTTTTTGAATAGTTGTTTTAAATGATACCGTTTGTCGTCGGTTTGTTTAACCGAAAGCGCGATGTTTGAACGGGAGAAGGAATCTTTGAAAATTATTGGTTTTACCAATTGTAGGTTTTCAACTATCCCTTTAGCGACCTTATGGGTCGCAGTAGCGGTGAGGGCAATGAACGGAACGTTGGGCCGTAGTTTTCTTAAAATGGCGCAGTTAAGGTAAGAAGGTCTAAAATCATTGCCCCATTGCGAGATACAATGGGCCTCATCTATGGCAATCAGGTTAATGTTCATCTGTGTAATACGCTCTTGCACCAGTTCTTGTTGCAATCTTTCGGGAGAAAGGTATAAGAACTTATAATTGCCATATACACAATTGTCAAGCAGTTTATTAAGCTCTTCGAACGAGAGTCCACCAGTCAATGCTATGGCCTTAATACCTTTGGCTTGAAGGCTTCTGATCTGATCATTGATTAAGGCGATCAAAGGCGATATTACAACACAAAGCCCCTCTTGGGCCAGTGCGGGAATTTGATAACAAATTGATTTGCCACCTCCCGTAGGCATCAAGGCTAACACGTCTTTTTGGTCAAGTATTGAATTTATGACCCGCTCTTGAGAACCTTTGAAGGTAGCATAGCCCCAATATTTTTTTAGAATTCCTTTTGGATTAAGCGGCACTAAGCAAGTTTTAATTCATCGAGTATAAAGGTAACACGATCTTCGATAGTCGTTTTTGGTATTTCAATGGGTCGATAGCCAAATTTCGTGTAGGTACCGATCAAGTGTTCATGAATTGCCTCTGCCTCTTCAAAGGTCTCAAAACGTTCGTTGTCTGAGATATAGATATCCCTCCATGGGGGCATTATAAACAGGATATCATAACGATAATCCTCACATGCCCTAACGAAGTCATTGGAGTAGGTTTGGTTGAAATAGTCCATATACGCCAATACGTCAGGTATGCCCCTATCAAAAAAATGAACCGTCTCACTGGATTTTTCGGCTTGAATAACATCATTTATCCTAGCATCGAGCAAGGTCTGGTTGAATTTTTTTGGGTCATCGACAAAAACCAACGGATTTGAAACCAATTCTTTTGAGATTCCATCTTCTTTCGCTTTTGCGGTCATACTACGTATGATTTCATGAAAACAATGAAAACCCCTTGCTTCCAAAGCTTTGACCACAACGGTTTTACCTGTACCCGGTGCCCCGGTTATGACTATCTTACTTGCCTTCAAGAATCTTACTTTTAAGCTGCAAAGAAATGAAATCATTACAACCAAAAAAAATTGAATTTATACCGCTTATATTTGTTGAAAAATAGAGATGGAAGACCAGAAATCAGAGGCGTTTTACAAAAGATTAAAGGAGCAATTATCGGAAAACGGAAAATGGCCCTCGAATTACCTTTATAAATTTATAGTACCTACAGGTGAGGAAAAAATCAATGCTATTGCCAAAATCTTTGATAACACCGGTGCCGTGATAGAATCAAAACAATCAAAGAAAGGCACTTATACCAGTCTTTCGATTACGGTCAACCTTAAAAATCCTGATGCCGTCATTGAAAAGTATAAGGAAGTCTCCCATATAGATGGCGTAATATCGTTGTAAATAGGGCTGAATGGTATAATTTTCTTATTTTGCAGGCGAATAAGAACAGTTTCTTCCTGTTCATGTAATCATAAACTTTCCGATTTGAATTTAGTAGAAAACCTAGAATACAATACCGAGCGTTCAAAATTGATTATCCCTGAGTATGGGCGGCACTTCCAAAAAATGGTCGACCATGCGGTTTCAATAGAGGATAAAGAAGAACGTAATAAGGTTGCCAAGGCCATTATAAGCGTTATGGGAAATTTACAGCCGCATTTGCGTGATGTGCCTGACTTTCAGCATAAACTTTGGGATCAATTGTTCATTATGTCCGATTTTCAATTGGATGTTGATTCCCCGTTCCCCATTACTTCGAAAGAAGTGCTTCAAAAACGCCCAGAAGCGTTGGAATATCCTCAAAACTATCCTAAATATCGATTTTATGGTAATAACATAAAACGAATGATAGACGTTGCGGTAAAATGGGAAAAAGGTGATTTGCGTTCTGGTCTTGAATATGCCATTGCAAACCATATGAAAAAATGCTATCTCAACTGGAATAAGGATACGGTTGAGGATTCCGCAATTTTTGCACACCTCAAAGAGTTGAGTGATGGCGAGATTGATTTGGCCCCTGATGGTGAAACACTTACTGAAAGCACCCAGTTCTTAAAGAATAGAATCCAGAAGACCAATAATAGGTCCAACAACAAAAAGAATCAGCGCAACAATCGCGGAAAAAAACGATACTAACTACCGATTTATAGTCTCAAATGGGAACATTTAGAATTGAGGGTGGTCATCAATTACATGGTGAGATAACCCCGCAGGGTGCAAAAAATGAAGCATTACAAATACTTTGTGCCGTATTACTGACTTCTGAAAAGGTTACGATACATAATATTCCAGATATTGTCGATGTCAACAAATTAATCGCCCTATTGGAAGATTTGGGGGTTAAAATCCAAAAAAGGGGCAAGGGTTCATATACTTTCAAGGCCGATGATGTGAACCTGGATTATTTACAATCTGATCAATTTAAACAAGATGGACGTGGTCTTCGAGGTTCTATCATGTTAGTGGGTCCATTGCTGTCAAGGTTTGGTAAAGGTTACATACCGAAACCAGGAGGGGATAAAATAGGTCGTCGAAGACTGGACACCCATTTTGAGGGTTTCATAAAACTTGGGGCAAAATTCAGGTACAATAAGGAAGAACATTTTTATGGGGTAGAGGCCAAGCAATTGAAAGGCACATACATGCTTTTAGATGAGGCATCGGTGACGGGTACCGCAAATATTTTGATGGCCGCGGTTTTGGCCAAAGGCACAACCACGATATACAATGCAGCTTGCGAACCTTATTTGCAGCAGCTTTGTAAAATGTTGGTAAGAATGGGTGCGAAAATCACGGGTATAGGTTCGAATCTTTTGCGTATTGAAGGGGTTGAGACGCTAAACGGTACAGAACATACCATGTTGCCCGATATGATTGAAATCGGTAGTTGGATCGGTCTTGCCGCAATGACGAAAAGTGAACTGACCATTAAAAACGTCAGTTGGGATGATTTAGGACAAGTTCCCAATGCTTTTCAAAAATTGGGGATTCAATTGGAAAGACGCAACGACGATATTTATATTCCTAAGCATGAAAAGGGGTACCAGGTACAAAACTATATTGACGGTTCGATAATGACCATCGCAGATGCTCCATGGCCAGGCCTTACCCCAGACCTGTTAAGTATTTTATTGGTCGTTGCCATTCAAGCTAAAGGGGAGGTCGTCATTCATCAAAAGATGTTTGAAAGCAGGCTGTTCTTTGTGGATAAGCTTTTGGATATGGGCGCAAAAATCATCCTCTGTGATCCCCATAGGGCAACCGTAATCGGTCACAACTTTCAATCTACCCTAAAGGCCACGACAATGACCTCACCAGATATCAGGGCGGGTGTCTCATTATTGATAGCCGCACTTTCTGCAAAAGGTACTTCTACCATACACAATATTGAACAAATTGACCGGGGTTATGAAAATATTGATGAACGTTTGCGTGCTATAGGGGCCAAGATCGATCGAGTGTAAAAATCCGTATAAGGCCGATTGTAAAAATCAACGACCACAATATCGTTCTTGACCAGTTACGCACCACCAATTTTTTAGTAATCGTTTCATTTTCATTTGTGTTTTCAATGTTGCCATGCAATGGTACGAAAATGCTGAATGTCAGTACCCAAGCCGTAATGACCATGAGTAGTTTTATGGTGTTCAACGTGTCAAAGACCTTGATTGCCAATAGTGTCGTGAATAGTAATTGACCGAACATTAGGGGCAGTACCACAACAGTTATCCTTTTGGTATACGACCGATGCCACTTTTTGAGATTTTTTAAGGAATAATGGTTTAAACCTGGATAGATGACCAACTGCACCAACCAAATGAGTACAAGCAATCCAGTATCAAAAAGCAACGCAAATAGGTACATTCATTTTTTTACGAAAATAGGATTTCTTTTACATTCGCAAAAAATGGAAATATCAATTTGTTTTTACCTTCGAGTGCATTTGACACGTTAATAAAAGAATCAATTTGTCCCATTTTTAAATGAGCCGAAGTTCCGTTCAGGCCATAATCATGAAAAGCCATGCTCCATTTCGTAAAAAGCCTGCCTTGAGTGTCTTCTTTTTCAATTAATTGAACATCTTGATGCCGTGGGTCCCTTAGTATCTTGTGGAATAATCGTTGTACTTTTTCCTGCTCTCCTTCCAAAAGTTGTAAAAAGTGCGAGTTGTGATAAAGAAGGCAACCCGTGATGCCGTGTTCTGCGTTATATTCCTTTGCATTGCTCAACATACCATATATTTCTGGCAGCACAAACGAATCATCCGCTACCGAACGATAAACAAGCGAATGCTTAATAAAGTATTTATTGCTTTAGGTTGCTTAAAGATATTAAATTTTATTTGCTAAGCTTTTAAGCTTGAAGATGTACTTGTTTACCCTTTCTTATGCCTTACTTCTCGAAAGAAGTTCTTTAATAGCTGGCCATTCAGGGCCCTCATGTAGGGATTTGAATTCTTTTTGGGTTAAAATGCCTTCCCTCTTCTCCCATTTTCGCCAAATCAAGACCTTTAGGATTTTAATGCTGATGCGTTTTGAGCGGTCGTTTTCCAATTGTGCCAATTTCAATGCTGCCGAGAACAACTGTTCATCATCGATATCACCGTAAAAATCAATGGCACTTGCGATACTGTTATTGGCAGAATCAATTTGTTTTTTGTTCCAAAATTTTTCAAATTTTGCATAGTGATATTGAGCCTTTTCCTGGGTTATGCGCAGCCCCTCTTTAGCCTGTTGCACACTTGGCGTATTGTAGTTGATATTATGGTATAGGGCATAGATTTCAATTGGCTCTGCAAGCCCAAGTATACTTCTTCTTTTGTTTACGGTAACCGGGTCTTGTATAGGATATGGTGCTTTTTCCCCCATACTTGCCCCATAGGTCTGTTTGCGCCATGTTTCGCGGGCGATCCTATCATGCAATTCGGCGTAATGGTTTGGGTCGACATCCCTTTTTTGAATTGCCCCTGCTAATAATTTGAGGCATTTTTCTTTGAAAAAGACGTCTGGGTGGTGTTGCGGTATGGCCCAGGCTAATTTTGCACCCTCTGCACCGACCAAACGATTACCGGGCCAGCCATAAATTTGGATAATGCTATCCAGCTTGTTTTTGTTGATTTCCCATCGAATTTCAACGGGTTTAAAAAGCTTGTCATAATCCTCATAACCAGCACTTTCGGGCAAAGATTGAATAGCCTCTTGATATTCTGATAAAGCTAGTTGATCTTTTGCCCACATATCCTCTAACGTTTTGAGCAAGTCAGGATTTTCAATCGTTCGGTTATAGGCTGCTTTTGATTTTGTAAAGTTAGCTATGACTCCGTTCCAACTACTATCATCCCTTAGAGGGGCTAATTGGGGATAGGTAACCAATAAAATGGAATCCCTCAGTCCGTTTGCTATTGCCTTGTTGAGGGCTAGAAATGCTTTATCATTTTCATTATTAGCGGCAAAGACCGTTGCTATCATAAAATAATTATCCCAATTTTTAATCGGCATGGACTCCGTAGCTTCGAATAGCAGTTCAGCTGCTTCCAATGTCGGTTTTTGATTTAGGGCTTGGTATGCTTCGATAAATTCGGCGACCCATTTTTGATTAAAATTAGTTATTTGGCTTTGTTGACGGACCTCTTGTTTATCCTCAGATTTACAATCCGTCATACATAGCGCAGCTAAAATACCCACGAGGGCCATGTGCGGATTACATTTCAAAAAAGTCATTTGTTCTATTTATACATTGTTGGGGCAAAGAAAGTGTGGATATTATTTCTGGAATAGAACCAAATTTGCCTTTAAAATTAGAGTTTGAGGTAAGTTCTAGGCAAATAGCCCGTCATGGACTTGAATATTCTAATAAAATGGCTTTGATCCGAAAAGCCACAGATATAAGCTATCTCAGTTAGGGAATGTTTAGAGGTATGTAACAAGTCGATTGCCTTCTTAACTTTCAGCTTTCTCGTGTATTCGCCCATAGTGCATTGAAAGTACTTTCTAAAATGTTTGGAAATGGTAGTAGGGTGAACCCCTACATTAGTGGCCAACTCTTGCAGGGAAATATTTTCGTTCCACCTATCATTCAATAATTCTCGAACCGATATTGCCCAATGCGGTAAGAGATCCTCTTTTTTTAAATTAAGGGAATTTTCGACAAATGCGACGAAGAGCATTTCTATCACATCTTTAGATTGCATATCGTTAAGCAATGCTTCACTCATTACCTTTATAAAGGTAAAAATCGGTTCATGGCCCTTTTTTACGGCTAGGTCAATATCAGCCTCGATATAACCATATCTTTCTAAGAATTGGGGATCCAATTCCAGGCTGATGTGTTTTGACGGAAAACAGTTGTATACATTTCGATGCGGTTCATGGGAATGATAAAAATTAACCGAACCGGCCACTCTTTTCGTGCTATTTCCTTTTCTGAATTCGGTATTGTTTCCATATAACACAAAACTGATCATCGGTTTTTCATGCGAATGCCAAACCCCGGTTTCCGTGACGGTATTATAATTTGTAATTCCAACTGAGACCTCTTCAAAGTCTGTAACTTGATAGTCAGGGGCTAGATACTGTCCTTTCTTTAAATGAATATGGTCAAATGTTGAAATCATAGTGCTTGCCACAAAATAAAAGAAACTGGTTCTAGTAAGTAATGACCTTTATTATTCTCCCTTTTAAGACGTGATAGCAAGGGTTTTGTTACGTGATCGGTACTTTTTTGAATTTAATATAAGTTAAAAGTAGTCTAAAGTACATTCGAATAGTCGTTTTTCAATGCGCTTGAACCTAATGATTTAAGGCTAAGACTTCATCAAAGTTTGAAGTTTGAAAGTTAGGGGAAAGGTATTGTTGTTTTTATATGAATAATGTTTTCCGATGGCGTTATTACGGTATTACTACAAAATGGTTTGTGAAAAATACTTTTTATTTTTTCTTACGAACAATGATTGGTTGTTCTAAAGGGGGGCAAAAGTTTTAGAAGGGTACTTGCTTGGTGATTTTTAATGGGTTTTACTAAAAGGTCATGTGGTTTATGGAGTACTACCCCTATTTAAGACCGTCTACGGGGAAAAAAGTTACTGAGGATAGCTTCTTTTTCCACACCCAATACTTTACCAAGGGTTTTGAATTTAAAGAAATAGGGAATTGAGGATTTATGCATATGGTATAAAAAAAGGATTAGTCTTTACTGTACCAAGCCCATAGTAGTAAAAGGGGATGAAGGACCACTAACCGCGCCCATGCGACCCATGGCGGAACACATAGCCCGTTTATGACACAACTTCCAATTTGGATGAAATAAATATGCGATGGAACAAAGAGGAAGAGTATGAAAATTATGCCAAAAGCCCCTACTTTTCTTTGTTTCGGTATCAAGAGAAAAATACCGAACAGCACCTCTGATACGCCCGAAATGATATTAATCCATTTTGGCAAGGGTAGGTAGTCAGGAATCAGTGGGTAATAGAAATCAGGATGGACAAAGTGATTGGTTCCTGCTATTAACATAAACCCAGAAAGACCAAATCTTAGTATCGTACGGACATTCAAAGCTTCCAATTAGCTTGTTGATGTACCTTTTTCAAGATGATATAAAACGGAATCCACCAGATAAAATCGTTGGTTATTAATGTGTAGATAAACTCAAAAGGTATATCTCCTTTTAAGTAATTAAAAATAAAGCCCAAAGGCCCAAAGATTTTCCCTAAAAAACCAACTGCTACAATGGGCCAGTGTTTTATGGGATTGTAAGATGCCCACCAATACCCAAGTCCGTAGACTCCAATAACCATACCCATCCCTTGCCATACCATGGGGTGGTTCAATGGTTCCATCCCTACCAGTTCAAAAAAATGATTGGGAAACAATACGACCCAAGCACCCCAGAGGATGTTATAGATGGCGGCCAGTTTTAAGGTAAGCTTCATTTTAGACTTTAACTTTAATCGTTTTGAAGATATTCGATAGCACGTGCTATAATTTCGTCATTACCTACTTCAAAATCGGGCTGTAAACTATTTCCAAAAGTGTTCTTTTGACGATCTGCCAGCACGACCGTAGTTAATTGTAAAATAGAACCATCACTTAAAGTAAAAGGAGAATTGCCCGTGGATAATCCACAGGTTGGCAATCCAAAGGACGCCGTATTATCTCTGTTGATAAATGAAATAGCGATGGCTTCACCCGAACTTGCAGTAGCAACATCAAGTAATACCGCCACTTTAGGATTTTCATTATACAATGAATAAGGATTTTGAACTTCTGTTACAGTACGTTGACCAGACATTGATTTTCCTTGGGTATAGCCCCATGAAGACTCATCACCAATAGCACCTATAAAATAACCGGAAACACCTTCACCTAAGATGGGCCCTATTCCAGCCAACATGGGCCACATATTACCTCCTGTGTTTATGCGCAAATCAACAATCCACCCAATGATTTCAGGAGAATCTTTTTCTCGAATAACATCTTGTAATTCTTCGGCGAAAGCCGTTATCCCTGCTTCACTTGGGCTGCTAAATCCTGGTATGAATATATATCCTATATTTTCTGGGATTTCAGGTCTAGGTGGGTCCCTTCGTGGACAAACTGCTGTCGAAGCTGAGACAAACGTTCCATTGGCACGACTGATAAAACTATGGTTGTCACCTAAGAGTTCAAGAGCCTTTTGTATGGCACCCGATTCATAAACATCATTAATATTTTGGGCCGTACCAACAACTTCAAAAACTTCATTTTTGAAATCTGACCAATCAATGGTGTTTCGATGTAACGAATTGGACTCCATGATGCCAATGACCTCATTTAAAAAGTTTGTTGCCGCAATGGAGATTTCTGCTTCTTCAATGGTATTTTCATTGGGGCCGTTATCGCTACAGGAAAATAAAAGGAACACCGCAACGAGTGGGATAAAGTATTTTTTCATAATAACTGCTTCCATCTAGTAACTTACGATTTTTCTACAATCCTTCCATCGGTATACTTGGCAAAACGGCCTTTCTCTTTTTCATGAACATGGTCAGGATAAGGCCAAGGCCAGCCCCCAAATTGCGTCAACCGGTATTCGTCCATAGCTTGTTGGATCTCTTCATCGGTATTCATGACAAACGGACCGTATTTAGCTACGGGTTCGGCGATAGGTTTGCCCTGAAGCATCAAAAAATGGGCAGGTTGCTTACCTACTTTAAAAACAATGTCTTGTGAAGCATCCAATACAATCCCAAAACTTCGATTCACTTTTTTATCCCCAAAATGGATTTCTGAACCTTCATAAAAATAGAGTGTTCGTGATACTAAGGCCCCTGCTTTTGGAAGTGTAAACATGGTTTCCGCATCTACATGAAGGTTCCAAATGGCCACTTCATTCTCTTTTTTGGCCGCCCAAGAATCTGGAGCCGGATGGTTCGCTTGATTTCCCTTATAGTTTCCGGCAATTACTTTCACTATAGCATTTTCTTCTTGTACTACGGGGATGTCTTCATGCCAAAGCATTTTAAAATGGGGTTCTACAAACTTGTCAGCTTTTGGTAGGTTCAACCATATTTGAAAAAGTTCCAATGTATTTTCTTTGTCATCATGAAGTAGCGGAAACATTTCTGAATGTTGTACACCGCGACCAGCGGTCATCCATTGTACGTCCCCCTCACCGAAACGCCCTGCGGCCCCTAACGAATCTGAATGATCACAAAAACCTTTGTTTACGATTGTTATGGTCTCAAACCCGCGATGTGGATGGTATGGAAACCCGGGAATGGTGCTACCATGATACATTCTCCATCCATCTTTCAGGGTAAAGTCGTTCCCGATGTTTCTGCCCTCTAAAAGTTTGGAATCTGGTCCCATCTCGCCATTGCCCTTTGGATAATGGTCTAAATGGTATACACAGAATAAAAACGGGTCTTGGGTTTGCCACGGAAAACCCAAAGGGTAGGTTTGTAATACGGGGTAATTCATGACTTATAATTTTACCATAAAGTTACATCATGGCATTTTAATAAAGGGTCCGGGACTAAAATCCAGACCCCCTTATTCACTATACCAATGATAAGACCGATTTCATATTGTCACCGACTTCAAAATACATCTAAGGATTCTGTAACGCATCGATTTGTTTCTGTATGTCATCTGCCTCAGCATACTTGCTGTCACTTTCGCTTCTATTGATCTTAGAAAGATCAAAAGCTTCTTTCATGAGTTTTTGATACTTCTCCTGTAATTTCTCTACCTCTGTTTTCTTTTTAAATAATCCGAACATAGCAATTCTTTTTTCAGTTATCCCCAATCGGTGGAGGTCCGTCAATCATTGGCTCATATACTTCATCGCCTTTTCTTGTCTTAAACTCTTCGGTCACCTTATCGATTAGCTTTTGATCTTCGAATAGATCTACCATCGTCATGGCCATTGCTTTTGAGGCATAGACCATTCCCTTATGACCAATACTCATACCCCCACAGGCCACTACGGCCCAAGAGTGCCATGGGGTACCTTTTGGTGCAACGGTCACCCCTAAATTGATGTTCGGTACATTCCAACTTACGTCACCAACATCGGTTGAGCCGCCACCAGGTGTTTTTTCGGTTTCCCGTAAGGGATAAATACTGCTATCCATACCGACTTCGGGCTTGCCCGTTGCCTTTTGAATGGCCTTGCCGAATGTGGTTTCTTCGGTTGTGTAACTGATAGGCCCTAACAACTCGAGGTTTTGCTGCATTATTGCACCACCGGTTCGATTGACCAATGTCTCATAGATACCAGAGACCAATGAAATTTTATAATCGACGTTAGCCATTATCGCAGCTCCTTCTGCCATGGCTTTCACCCTTTCGTAAGTGGGTAGCATTACCTTGCGTTTTGGATCGCGGACCCTGACCCATAGTTTTGAATAATCCGGTACCACATTCACAACTTGTCCGCCATCTTGAATATGATAATGGATTCGCGAACTTGGCAAAATGTGCTCTCGGTAATAATTGATGCCCGTGGTATACAGTTCTAAAGCATCTGATGCACTTCGCCCATTCCAGGGATCCGCTGAAGCGTGTGCGGCCTGACCATAGAATTCCACTATAAAATCTATTAGTGAGAGGCCGCTTTGAACATCAGCCTCTATACCCGCGCTGGGGTGCCAACTAATATTGACGTCCACGTCATCCCAAAGCCCCGCTTTGACCATCCAAACCTTGGCAAAGTACTTTTCTTCTGCCGGTGTACCCAAAAATTTGACCGTCCCCTTTATTTTTCCGGCGTCCATCAATTCTTTGATGGCAATTGCTGAACCTAGGCTGGCCGTACCGAACATATTATGTCCGCAACCATGTCCTGCTGCATCCGGTTCAAGGGGTTCTTTTGTCGGACTTGCTTTCTGTGATAGGCCAGGCAAGGCGTCAAACTCGCCTAAAATACTGATAACGGGACTTCCCGACCCGTAAGTAGCGGTAAACGCAGTTGGAATATCTGCAACCCCTCGAGTTACCTTTAAACCATTTTTTTCTGCGTAATTAGCTAAAATTTTCGAAGATTCACTTTCATTGAAGGCAGTTTCTGCCAGTGCCCAGATAGAATCACTGATCTTGATGAGTTTTTCTTTGTGCTTCTCTACTGAAGCAATGACCGCCTTCTTATTCGAATTCAGTTTTTGTGAGCTTACCGATAGGGTTGCACATAACAAAATAAGGATGCTGAGGTTTTTTTTCATAATGCTTGTTTAAATGATGGTTATAGGCATTCTAAAGATACTTAAAGTTGGTATAAATTTGACCGCTCGTTGCGGCAATAAATTATCATAGTCATGTCTGATTAAATCTGTTGGTCCCAAACCGGCCTCCCCGGAAGCGTATGTTTTTTAATAATCCGTGAACTTTCTTTTTTGGTTTTTTGTTCCTTTTTAAAGGTATATAACATTTCGCTGGCATATTTTCTCATCCTATCGATATCGACGATAGGTTTTGGATAGTCCCTTTCGAGTTGAAAATTTAAAAAGACCCCTTCCATTTCGGGAATCTTCCAAGGTTCATGAATATAACTTGCAGGTAATCTTGAGAGTTCTGGAATCCATTTCTTAATAAAAATACCCTGTGGGTCGTGCTCTTTACCATTTTTAACGGGATTATAAATTCGTATGGTATTTACCCCAGTTTCCCCTGATTGCATATTTAATTGTGGAAAATGGATGCCAGGTTCAAAATCAAGGAAATGTTGGGCAAGGTGTTCGGTACAATCTTGCCAGGGTTGCCACAATAAGTGGGTGAAAAAAGAAGCGAGCATAGCACGCAGCCTGAAGTTCACGAATCCGGTGGATGTAAGACAACGCATTGCAGCGTCTACCAGTGGAATTCCCGTTTTTGACTGCCTCCAAGCTTTTTGCAAGTCTGGCCTTCTTTCTTTATGTAGGGTATGGTAACCTTTATTGATACTTTTGAATTCCATTTCACCCTCCATCTCAAATTTTTGGATAAAATGCGCCTGCCATCTCATTCGAGAGAGAAAGGCATTGAGTTCTCGTTTGCTAACGCTATTTCTGTAATTCGCGGCATGTTGACATACTTGACGGGTAGATAAATTACCCCATGCCAAATACGGTGACAACCTGCTGCTGTGTAGTCTTGAAGTTGCGGGTTTTGAATAGTTCTTATTATAGCCTGATATGCGCCGCTCTAAAAATGAGTTTAAATATTTTACGGCTGTTGTCGTACCTCCTCTTTGTATATGAGGGTTTATTCGGGTTTCAAGGGAAATTGTGGTAAATTTCGGTAACACATATTCATCGATTTCTTGTATTGAAAGGAAGTCTCCCTCAATTATGGGTGGTTTGTCGATAGGGCTATTGATGAAGTCGACCCAATGGTCTTTCCAGGCCTTTCTGTTTTGAATACCCCTTAAAACCCCATTTTGAATACTTTCCGTCCAAAGAATTTGTTCCGTTTTACACCATTCAGCCACCGTTTTGTCACGATCATAAGTCATGAGCATTCCCGTTTCTTGATAAGAAAACAGCTGTCGAATAGTAAATTGGGAGTGTAGTTTTTGTAAAACGGCTAATATTTCACCCTGTAATATGGCAATCTTAGTGGAAAAAGGATGTAATTGCCGCTGCATATCAGCTAGGCTTTGCTTGATGAAGTCAATGTGTTTTTCACTGTAGTGCCCATCCTGCATCCAAAGGGGTTCAAAACAGTAGAGCAATAAAACCTTTTCTCGGGTCCGAATCGCCTTGACCAATGGTTCGTGGTCTAAAAGTCTCAAATCCCTTTTGAGCCATACGATGACCATTATGCCACAGCTTCTTTATATACTTTCAAACAACGTTCACGGGCCATTTTATGGTCTACCATTTTCTCAGGATATGTAAGTTCTTGCAGTTCTGGCACCCATTTATTGATATACGCTTTTTGTTTGTCAAACTTATCGACTTGGGTCATAGGGTTAAAGATTCTGAAATAGGGAGCAGCATCTACGCCACTGCCGGCAGCCCATTGCCAGTTACCCACATTGCTTGCCAATTCGAAATCCAAAAGTTTTTCGGCAAAATATGCTTCGCCCCACCGCCAATCAATAAGAAGATGTTTGCACAAAAAACTGGCTACCAACATACGCACGCGATTATGCATGTACCCCGTCTCATTCAGTTCACGCATGCCCGCATCCACCAGGGCATACCCTGTTTGCCCATTTTTCCATTTTTCAAATTCCCCTTCATCATTTCGCCATTCAATACGGTCATATTTTGAACGGAAAGCCTTGTCAACGGTATGGGGAAAGTGCCATAAGATCTGCATGAAGAATTCGCGCCAGATCAATTCGCTCCAAAACACCTCATTATCAGCTTTAATTGCCTTTCTGACCATTTGCCTTACAGAGACCGTTCCAAATCTCAGGTGCGGCCCCAATCGAGAGGTACCCTTCTCTTTTGCAGGATAATTTCGGGTAGCCTCATAGTTCTCCACCAAATCTTTGGTAATGGTATAATCGGGTACCTTTATCGATGAGGTCTCAAAATCCATATCGCCTAGGGTAAGGTTGGGCAGGCGTTGGTGTTTTACGCAGTTCTCAAGTTTTGGTTCGTAGTGCACCAAATCCGTTGAAGGGTTAAAGTGTTCCTTCCATTTATTTTTATAGGGGGTATATACAACGTAGGGGTCTCCGTCATCTTTGACAACGTCACTTTTTTCAAAAATGACCTGGTCTTTAAACGTTTTGAAACCAACACCTTTTTCCGCCAAAAAGTTTTCTATTTCCGTGTCACGTTCCTTTGCATAAGGTTCATAGTCATGATTGGTAAACACATTTTGAACCTCATATTCTTCCAACAACTTAGCAAATACCTTTCTAGGCGTATCATGAAATAGCGCCAAAGAGCTGTCGACTTTATCTTGAAGTGTATCGCGAATTTTTTGAAGTTTTTCAAAAATAAAGGTGACCCTAGCATCATTTTTGGGCAGCTTGTGCAAAATCCCTGGATCGAAAATGAATAAGGGATATACGGGATATTCCCCTTTCAGGGCTTGGTATAGTCCTACATTGTCTTCAAGGCGAAGGTCACGACGGAACCAAAAAATAGTGATGTTGTTCTTCATTTATGAAACGTTCAAGGTTGACATTCCACCATCAACACCCAAAACCTGCCCTGTTACCCAAGTGCTTTTATCGCTGAGCAGGAACACGGCAAGGTTAGCAATATCCGCTGCGGTGCCAACTCTTTTTAATGGGTGTCTTTCGGCCATCATTTCACGTTTTTTATCATTGTTCAATAAGCGACCTGCCAGAGGGGTATCGACAAGGGATGGAGCGACACAATTAATCCGAACTTTTGGCGCCGACTCTGCTGCCAATGATTTTGCGAAACCTTCAATGGCGCCTTTTGCAGCAGCCACACTCGTGTGAAAGGGCATACCGGTAGAAACCGCCACGGTGCTGAAAAATACCATACTCGCACCTTCGGCCATCTTTGGCATAATGGTTTTGACTGCATTGACCATTGAAAAGAAATTCAATTCCATTTCTTCCCTAAAGGTGTCTAAAGACAGCATTTTCAACGGTTTTAAATTGATACTACCCGGTAAATAGGCAAAACCATGAATTTCATCCGGTAATCTTGAGGTATCTAAGGTATCCGTGGTCGCATCGAATGGAATATAATCCACATCCAACCCCTGAAAGTCATCATTTTTTGTTCTAGACGCTACATAAACGGTATGATCGGCACATAATATTTTTGCCATTTCAAAACCTATTCCATGAGAACCTCCAATAAGTACTATGTTTTTCATTGGTATTAAATTGATTTAATTTTTAAACTGTTTGTATAGCCCTGGAGTGTACCAAACATACTATTCAACTTCGCCTCACGAAAAGCAAAAATCTGCAGTAATTGTTTTTTAACTAAAAGGGGATGGGCAATTTGACCCAAAATACCCAAAGGAATCTTGTAGTCGATAATATCCTCCATTTCAATACCCCCATCGATTTCGTTGATGAAATGTTTGTGGTGCCAAAGTGCATAAGGGCCGAAGAGCTGTACATCAACGAAATATTCGCCTTCTTTTACATGTGTTATTTCAGAAACCCATTTGGTTTTGAAACCAGGAAACGGACTTACCCGATATTGTATGAGTTGCCCTTGATACATTGACCTGTCGGCCCCTGAAAGTATGTGAAACCCCATATGTTCCGGTGTGATCACCTTAAGGTTTTTGGGGTCTGATAAAAATTCCCATGCTTTCTCTTTCGTCATGGGGAATGCTTGCTTGGCCCTCAGCTGGTATAATTTCATGAAACGGTTTTTTCAAAGATAAAATCAATATTGTTGAATAAAAAATATTAAAAGTTAAACAAAAATTAATAGATAGCGGTATATCGAATTTTTCTTTTGTTTGCCCAAATAGTTGCCCAACCGTCTTATTCTTTATTAATTTCATAATTTACTGGCAGTGTGAAAGCGTTACTTTTTTTTCTAGGCATGTTTTTTACGACCGTCTTATGGTCGCAAACGGTTACCACCCAAATCGGTGAACTTCCAGCTTTGGTCAAGGAAACTTCCGGACTGCTTTTTTACAATGGCCGATTGATAACACACAATGATTCCGGTAATCTTCCTCAGTTGTATGAAATAGACACTACGTCCCTGGCCATCGTAAGAACGGTGACTATAGCAAATGTTCAAAATATTGATTGGGAAGACCTTACCCAAGATGATGACTTTATCTACATCGGCGATTTTGGTAATAATCGTGGTGATAGGCGAGACCTTCGAATTCTCAAGATCTCTAAAACGGATTATGGGCTTTCCGATGTGGTCGTAGCCGAAGAGATCAACTTCATGTATGAGGATCAAATCGATTTTGAGACTACAGAGGATAGTGATTTTGATGCGGAATCCCTTTTTTCCCTTCAAGATGACTTGATCGTACTTACCAAACAATGGCAGCAGAAAGGAACGGTTGCCTATCGCATACCAAAAATCCCTGGTGCATTTTTAGCCGAACGTATGGATACTTACCAAGTGGATGGATTTGTGACCGCCGCCGTATTCGATAGTGCCAGTAGTCAATTGTTTCTCGTGGGGTATTCTGAATTTTTGGTTCCATTTTTTGCAACTATAGCCGATGTCAATCCGGATGCCATTTTTGGAGGGGAAAAAGAAAAAACGAATCTTGATATTGGTTTTGCACAAGTAGAAGCTCTAGCCCTAATTACACCTGACCATTTTTATGTCAGTTCTGAAGAATTCATAAATCCGCCCCTGGTGAATACCGCCTCAAGGCTGTTCTCGCTTTTGCTGAACGAATCGCAAGAAGGGGAAGGTGGGGGTGTAGACCCTATTGATACGGAAGTGGATCCTGAAGGATTCATAGTTTTTAAAACCTTTGGCTCAGATCAACTCAACTACAACTTAAATATAACCGAAGATATTGTCGCCATGGGTATCTTCGATAGTTCTGGCAGACTGATTTCATATGAACCCCTTGAACGAATCACAACAGACCCGATTGATATTTCTACATTGGGACAATCGTTATATTATCTGACCTTTTTTTTAGTAGACGGTGCGATCTCTGCCCCATTTTATAAAGACTGAATATTCTTTAAGTATTCGTTAACATTTGACCTGTAGCTTTATAATTAGTTTTGTCGCGCATATCACTAATTAAAACACTATAATAATGAAAAAATTACTAGTATTTACGATGGCTGCGATGGTTTCTTTTGTAGCTATGGGGCAAATCGAGACCCCGCAACCGAGTCCTGCCGCGAAAATTTGGCAGACGGTCGGTTTGACCGAGGTAACCGTTGATTATTCTAGACCTTCTATGCGAGGTAGAACGATTTACGGGGATTTGGTTCCATTCGGGGCTCTATGGAGAACTGGGGCAAATGCCTACACCAAGATAACCTTCGACAAGGATGTTACCATTGCCGAAAAGCCCGTCAAAGCTGGAACCTATTCCATATTCACAAAACCGGGAGAAAAAGAATGGGAAATTTTCTTTTATACGGATACACAAGGTGGTGGTGTTCCGAGGGATTGGGACGAAAGCAAGGTCGTTGCCCATACCAAAGTAGCTACAATGCCCATGGAAATGCCCGTAGAGACCTTTACGATGACGATTGATGATGTTACCAATAAAGGTGCTAATTTGGGTATCATATGGGAGAATACCTATGTCGCCGTTCCCTTTACCGTAGGTACCGATACTGAGGTCGTTGCGAACATCGAACGTGTAATGGCCGGCCCAAGCGCAGGTGATTATTACGCATCTGCAGTGTATTACGCCACTGAGGGGAAAGACATCACCAAAGCCAAAGAATGGATGGACAAGGCCATGGCAATGACGGAAAACCCAAGATTCTGGCAATTAAGGCAACAATCATTGATTTTGGCAAAAGCCGGTGATAAAAAAGGCGCTATCGAAACCGCAAAAAAATCTTTGGCCGGTGCTGAGGAGGCCGGTAACCAAGACTACGTGAAAATGAACAAAGATTCCCTAAAAGAGTGGGGGGCCTTGTAGGTTACACCGAATAACGTTGATTGAACCCTGACCAAAGTGTCGGGGTTTTTTATGTTTTGAGAGGTGGGTTCTTCAATGTCCTATCCAAGACTTCCAACAAAAGGGCAAGTACGACAACCAATGCGCATCCAAAAGCATTCAGCCATAAATATGACATCCAGTCTTGATGCCATCCTAAGATCACAATGGCCTGGGTAACCAAAGCTGCGATAAAAACGGCATTTCCCTTGACGAACTTTAAAAAGAACGCAATAAGGAATATCCCCAAGACATTACCGTAGAAAATTGACCCGATAATATTTACCAACTGTATTAAATTGTCAAATAGATTGGCAACGCATGCTATAATTATGGCTATCACCCCCCAAATCAGTGTAAACCATTTAGTGGCCGTGACATAATGTTTCTGGGTAAATTCCCCTTGTTTGTTGCGTTTGTAAAGATCTAAAGCACTTATGGTACCAAGGGCATTAAGTTCTGATGCCGTAGATGACATAGCCGCCGATAATATCACGGCTAGCAGCAGCCCTATCAAACCTTTTGGCAGGTTATTGAGTATGAAGTGTATGAAAACATAGTCTTTATCATTGGTCTCAACGATTTCATCTGCCTCACTGATAAGGGTCTTGGCCGCATCTCGATTCATTCGCTCTTCGTTATTCACCGCGACCACATTCAGTTTGGCCTGTTCGATAGCGTCAAAATCCTTTAATTTCAATGCCTTTGCGTAGTCGTTTTGGGCCATCCGTTTTTCCAACTCCAATTTCTGATGATCCTCTTTTAGGGCGGTATAGTCATCGGCGAGTCCAGAGGCCAAAATGGCTTCCGTCGCTGCGGGGTTGAAATTCAATGGTGAGGGGTTGTACTGGTAAAAGACAAAAACCATGACGCCAACCAAGAGAATGAAAAATTGAAGTGGCACTTTCAACAATGCATTGAATATCAATCCGAGTTGACTTTCACGGATGGACTTACCCGACAAATACCGTTGCACTTGGCTTTGGTCTGCCCCAAAATAAGACATAAACAGAAAAAAGGCACCTAGAGTACCGCTCCAAAAATTATAGCGATTATTCCAATCAAATTCAAAATCAAGAATATTTAGTTTTCCGTTGGCACCTGCTATTTTTAAGGTCTCGGAGAATGAAATATCATTAGGGAGGCTTCCTAAAATAAAAAAGAATGTAAAGAACATTCCGAAAAGAATAACGAACATCTGCTGCTTTTGGGTAACGCTAACGGCCTTTGTACCACCAGAGACGGTATAGATAATGACCAGCGAACCAATGATGATATTCAGGGTCCTTAAATCCCAACCCAATACTGCGGAGAGAATTATAGAGGGGGCGAATATGGTAATACCCGCCGCGAGTCCACGTTGCACTAAAAATATGACCGCTGCCAAGGTCCTTGTTTTTAAGTCAAACCTTTTTTCAAGCATTTCATACGCTGTGAACACCTTGAGTTTATGATAAATGGGTATGAATACGATACAAATGACGATCATTGCCAGCGGTAGGCCGAAATAGAATTGAACAAAGCCCATACCATCATGGAATGCTTGCCCAGGTGTGGATAAAAAGGTAATCGCACTGGCTTGTGTAGCCATAACGGAGAGCCCAATAGTCCACCATTTCGCGTTATTACCGCCTTTTACGTAGTCGTCGACATTTCTGTTATCCTTTGTTTTCCAGACACCGAAGCCAACAATGAACAATAATGTACCACTTAAAATAATCCAGTCGATTACAGCCATTTACTAGATGTTAGCCTTCATGATGTAAAGAAAAAGAAGAATATAGAAGGTATTCAATACCAGAACAATGGTATACTCTTTTTTCCAAACGAATTTATTCAATGTATCATCCTTTGATTTCATCTTCTTTCTCAACGTTATCCTTGCCTAAAGATAGCATATTCGCAAATAGCTTGTAGGCCCCCGAAACACCAGCTGGAAGCTCCCTGAAAAAACTCAACCCGGTATAAATGTAATTTCCCTTACCGTATGGGGCCACCAAAAGGCTACCTTTCTTCGCAGGTTCCCCACTATCACCCATTGATAGTATTGGCGTGAATTGTGCGTCCCATTCATTTGGAAAGTATAGTCCGCGTTCTTGTACCCAACCCTCAAAGTCTTTTTCGGTTATAGCATTGGGGGAGTTTACTATGGGGTGGTTTTTGGCAATGATATCGACTTTCGCGTTTTCGTCGGTAACCCTATCCCTTGAGATGGTCAATGGATACGGGGCGATGTTCTTGAATTGTTGTCGCCAGCGACCAGCGGTATTGTATTGTACGATCAAATTACCCCCATTTTTGACATAGTCGAGCAAAATGGGTTGTTTGAATCTTAAATCGTCCAATACATTGTATGCCCGAATACCCACAACGATACCATCATATTTATCTAAAGTGCCTTCTTCAATGGTAGCTATGTCTATGGGGTAAACGTTATACCCAATCTGCCTTAGACTTTCGGGTACTTTATCACCCGCCCCTACGATGTAACCTATATTCTCACCGCTTTTTTGGATGTTCAAACGAACGACCTTCGCCTCACTATCAAGTAAAATTGACTGTTTTGGAACATGATCATATATGATTTCAACGAGTTTTTTGTCATATGTTCTACCTGACATCGAAATTTTAGGGCTAATAAATCCCTCACTTTCCTTGGTTGGCGGCCTAACTTCAAAATAAACGGTTTGTACTGCTCCTTTTTGGGCAATATTAAAGTTGATCGATTTAGGTTTAACCTCCCAACTATCAGGATGGTTCAAACTGGCGGTACCCGAAATACTATCCGTACCGGCACGTATGGCCAACGCAATCTGTTTGGGTTGCGAATCAGCAAAAATGACAACATCATCGGCAAAACTGGAAGTAACTTTTGGGAGAACTACAAAGGGTTCATGCAATTCACCTTTATCAGGTTTTGAGTGGCGATAGATCAACGGTTTGGTAAAACGGATACGGGTACTATTGTTGAATTCCAATTCAAATCCAACCTGAAAGGCGTTAGGGGTACTTGGTTTACCGATCAATGATTTATTCGATACCTCGTACATGCCCAAACTACCCTTTTCATTCAACCAATAGGGGCTTGTGAAGGTCTTGTCGGAAGGTATGGAAAACGTAAGCTCCAAATTATGTTTTTCATTGTCCTTGAGTTCCAAATCTGGTTTTAATGAAGCACTAACATCGTTGATAGTAATGGATTTGAGTGTAATCTGGTTTGAGCTGCGATTCAAAACCTCAAAATCAACTTTGACATTCCCATTTGGGGTAGTGGAGGCGCTTGAGGCATTGGCTTCTAGAAAAATACCGGAGCAAGCCAAAATGATATCCTTAAGGTGTTCCGCCTTTAAATTTTTCCAATGCTCATTTTCCAACTGTTGAATGAGCGCATATGCTTCCATCAATTGAGGAAGATGTACCGCTGGATCATTAAAATCAAAGTTTTTTTCAACCCCGGTCAGAATTTCACCGATGGCACCACCACCTTCGACCCTAGACCAAGTGGTATCGATACCTTCAAAGATGTTTGATTTGTCATTAGGCAAATCCCCTTTAAGCAATTCGATATACTCTGTTTGTGAACCTCTGGTGGAAACCCTTCCAAATCCTTGGCAGAGGTGTTGACTGCTGGCAAGAGAGGCAATTTCATTATTGGAAATACCGAGTTTCGGATAATATTTACCCGTGTCCATTTGCAATAGGTTCGATTTGTCTGCTTGCGCAAACTTTTCGCGACTGCCATAAAACCACCATGAAGTGTTGAAAAAAAGCCTTTTAGGCTGCCAGGGTTGAACCGCGCCAAGTTGCTCGGGATATGCGTTTGGATTACCGGCTAGGTCAAAAGCCTCATGGCTTAGCATTGCCGATGCCGTATGGTGCCCATGTGTCGTGCCAGGACTTCTATGATCGAATCTGTTGATGATAACATCTGGTCTTAATTGTCGAATGTTCCATATTACATCACTTAAAACGTTCTTCTTCTCCCATATTTGCAATGTCTCATCTGGATGTTTGGAGAATCCGAAATCATTGGCGCGTGAAAACCGTTGTTCCCCTCCGTCGACCCTTCTTGCAGCCAGTAACTCCTGCGTTCTTAAAACCCCAAGAAGCTCCCTCAATTCAGGTCCGATCAAATTTTGCCCACCATCACCTCGCGTAAGCGAAAGATATACGGTTCTTGCTTTTACTTCGTTAGACAGGTACGAAATCAATCGTGTATTTTCATCATCAGGATGCGCGGCAACATATAGGACGGTGCCTAAAAAATTAAGTTTTTGTAACTCATGATGAATTTCGGCAGAAGATAGTTTTTTGGGTGCTTGGGCGTTTAAAAGAATGCAAAATAACGTTAAGGCAATACTTAATGCCTTCATTTTACGCATAATGGATGGTTTTTGGTTAATAGAAACAAAAACGTCTTACAAAACGCAGGTAGCGCGATTCCCGAATTCTTTTCTGTTCTTTTTAGCGGCAACCTAAAAATGAAACCAGAACTGTCGAGTACCTACTGGGCACATAAAGTACAACTACCATTTGAAAAAGACGTACTTGTCCTAGATTCAAAGATAAAAATATTACCAACCTTGGGGTTTACATTTAGAGATTCTTTAACAGCTAAAGGGACTGTTCCAAATCTTCGCTGGTCGCCACTTGTTTTTGGATCAAGACGACACCCTTTTGTAACAAAAGACTGTTCGGATAGGTCAATAATTCACCATTGTCCTTTTTAAGGTTAATATTAAAAGCTTGAATGTCAATGATAATTGCCTCTTCTGGGAAATCTTTGTCAAGAATACGTATGCGGTCACCTATCTTGAAAGGGAAGTAAAAGAATAAGATGATACCAGCAGTAACATTACTTAAAATGGACCAAGAGGCGAATAGGGCTACCCCCAATACGGCAAATATTGATGAGACGATAAGTCCTAATTCCCTAAAATCAACCCCCCAAATAAAAATGAAGGCTACAATCATTAAAAAGAAGAGCCCAAACGTGATATATCTTCCGACCAATACCGTGCGTACCTGATTGATATCACTTAACCTTCCGATTCGTCTAATGGTCTTAACGGCAAGAAATCGTAGTAAAAGAAATAGCGCAATACAAATAGCAGTACCGACAAGCTCGCTGTTATATGAATGTAAGACCTCCTTTAACGAATTCATAGATCCAAACTATCCCGAAGGTGTTCAAATTTCGTGGAATTCTGCCTCCAATAAGGTGATTTCAGACTTTTAAGTTTTGTTCCCTTTGAAGTCAAAGTCTTTGCATTTGCACCGTAACCACTTTTAAATTCTTCGGTCCATCCCTCGATGGTGTATGGAAATTCTTTAGAGAAATCAATAGTCAATTTTCTGAGGCCTTTCGCATATTCTATGGTGTACGTACTGATTGCTCCATCCGTGGTCAAGGTACAATTTGCTTTCATCGCCTGAACGGGAAGGTGTTTGACCCTGAAAAACTCCAGTGATGGAATAATGTCGATTTCACCGATAGGTAAATCGGAAGGAGAAATACGGATTTTATTCCAGATTTCATTTTCTAACAGCGCTTTTTCCAAAGTAAGGTTTTGGTCGGCCTCATTTTCAAAATAAGAGTGTGACGTAAATTCGAATTCCTCACGATTGTTCAGTTGAGAATAGACGTGTCCGCACCACTCTTGAATGGATAAACTGGTTTTAATCGCATGCTGGTTGTCATGAACAGGATAAAAAGTACTGCTCATTATGGAATAGGGATAGATACCCGTTACGTATTTTTTGGTAGCATTAAGTTTGAGTACCGGTATGTTTGATGGGTTACTACGGTCCGCCTTTACCTGAACTTCTGGTAAAAAAGGTTCGGTGACATAGACTAAAACCGCTTTTCCATCCCTTAGCTCCCCATAACGGGCCTGCTCCAATTTATAAGAGGTGATTTCCGCCTCGCCGGCGTACCAATATTTCTTGAATGCCTCAGAAAGGTTTTTTCTAGGGCTGTTCTTAGCGTTCGACGTATCCGTATCCCCACTATTCATAAATGAGGCCAACTCTTCTTTCGAAGTATCTGATTTTTGCTTGCATCCTTCGAAAACAGTTACTGCCAAAGCGAACAAGATTAAAATCAATTCAAAGCGAAACCATCTTTTCATAGTTGAAATTTTTGTAAAAATAACTAAGAATGACTAGTCAACCATAGCTGTTAACGTTTTGTAAACGATATGTGTAGGAAGACCAACAACATTATTGTAAGAACCCTCAATGGCCTCGATACCGATGGCACCTAGCCAATCTTGAATGCCATATGCCCCAGCTTTGTCAAAGGGTTTCCATTTTGAAACGTAAAAACGAATCTCTTCTCGGGTCAATGGACAAAATTTCACCTTGGTGGTCGCACTTACCGTCTTTTGTTTTTCAGTCGTTGTGAAGCTTACTGCAGAAATGACTTCATGCCAATCCCCCGATAACTTTGTTAGCATTTCAATAGCTTCATTTTCATCATTGGCCTTGGCCAAAGATTGTTCTTTGTGCCAAACTACAGTGTCAGAAGTCACCAAAATTTCATTTGTTTTTAAAGTGTCTTTGAAAACACTCGCCTTTAGTTGGGCAAGATAGATTGCGATTTCAGCTGCTTTCAAGTCATTTGGGTACAATTCATCTACAGGGTGCAACCTTATTTCAAACTCAATGCCCAGGTCTTCAAAAAACTTTTTACGCCTTGGTGATCCCGAGGCCAAAATCAAACGATGTTCGATTAATTTTTTCGCAAGCGGATTCTCAATCATTTTTTGCACTGAAATTAGAATCCCAATCACCCCGTACTTTGAGAACTTGTTCTATGATATCGCGAACACAGCCCTCACCACCGTTCTTATGGGAAACATAATCTGCGATTACTTTTACCTCAGCTACCGCATTTTGCGGGCAGGTGGCCAACTGAATCATTTTCATTGGGGGAATATCGGGTACGTCATCACCCATGTAGAGCACATTTTCAGGTTTGATATCGTAAATGTCAAGGTATTCTTCCAAAGGTTCGGTCTTATGGTGCGCACCCAGATAGATATCGGTTACGCCCAAACCTTTTAATCTGCTACGGACCCCTTCATTGGTACCGCCTGAAATGATGCATACATTGTACCCCTTTATAAGTGCGGTCTTAAGGGCATAGCCGTCTTTGACGTTCATTTTACGAAGCATTTCACCAGTGTCGGTAATCAACACGGAACCATCGGTAAATACACCATCAACATCAAAAACAAAAGTGGTGATTTGGTTCAGGTATTCTTTATAATTTTTCTTCATAAGTGGTTTTAATGGATTCACTTAATAGTTGATATATCTTTTTTTGAATCGGACTTTTAAGTTGGTCTAGATGTTTTTGCATGGTCAGGTTGTCTCCCCTTCTCGCCGGGCCGGTTTGCGCCTTCTTTGGGTTGGTGTGCCCAAGTTTGGCAATTGATTCATGTAATAGCGGTTTCAACAGCTCAAAAGACAGTTTTTGTTCTTTGCAAAGCTCTGAGGCAATATAAAACAAGTGGTTTGAGAAGTTGTTGGCAAAGACCGCGGCTAAATGGAGGTATTGTCTTTGGGCTGAGCTTATTTCATGAACTGATCTCGATATTTTCAAGCCAATTGTCCTTAGAAGGGCCAAATCAGATTTTTCGATGGCCTCAATACAAATAGGAATGGTATTGAAATCAATTTCCCTATTCATTGTAAAACTTTGTAGGGGATAGAAAACGCCTTTTCTCTTTGCCTTGATTACATCCATCTGCACCCCGCCCGAGGTATGGCAGACCAATCCGGTTTTTTTGTCAAGTAATTCGGCCACATCGGGTATGGCATCGTCATTTACCGCGATCAAATAGAGATCTGCACTTTTAATGTGTTCAGGGTAGGTAGTGATCTCAATGCTTTCATTGAACCTCTCAAGGGTTTTGCTGTTTCGTCCAAAAACCTGAATGACATTAATATCATCGATTTCCAGTAGGGTGGTGTATAAATGAAAGGCAACGTTTCCAGAACCTAGGATAACAATCGAAATCATATTCAAAAGTACGAACTTGATCTCTTAGATATAGAACTCGTTTAAATTTTTTCAATTGGCTGAATCCCGACGGTTCGGGAGCCCTTTTTCACCTACTTTTTGTCTTTTTTTCCATTCCGTGGGCTGCTACCTGCCTACTGGCGAGACAGGTTCGCTTCAATCCAAAAAAGTTTAAACGAGTTCATTCTAAAATAATTAACAATTTTGTTCAACCTTTTCTTGATGTCTGAAGCACTTAAAATCATTTAAAACGAAGTATTTTTGCATGCCAAAGAAAGAGGGTATGGTAGAACTGCTTAAAAAGACACTTTTCTCTACACGATTAATGGCGGTTTTGTTTTTATTGTTTGCTGCGGCAATGGCCATAGGCACATTCGTTGAAAGCAGTTATAGTACGGAAACGGCCCGAATATACATCTACAATGCCACTTGGTTCGAGGCCATTATGGTCTTTTTTGTAGTCAACTTCACCGGCAATATTTTTAGGTATAAGCTTTTACAATGGAAAAAATGGCCTGTTTTGATACTTCACTTATCTTGGATACTTATCATTATCGGTGCATTTGTTACGAGATATATCAGTTATGAGGGCATGATGCCGATTCGCGAGGGAGCATCAGAAAAGGTATTTTATTCTGATAAAACATACTTGACCGCTTATGTTGATGGTGATTTGAATGGCCAAATGATGCGCAAGACCTTGCAGCATCCTATTTTGGTGACACCCGAAGGAAAGCGCAGTAACTTGCCTTGGCGTGAGGATTTTAATGGTCAGGCTTTTACGATTGAATATAAAGATTTTATCAAAGGCGCAAAAGAAGGCCTGATCCTTGACGAAAATGGTAAGTACTATTTGAAAATCGTTGAGGCGGGCGATGGGCAACGACACGAGCATTATTTAGAGGATGGTGGTATCTCAAGCATCCATAATGTACTTTTTGCACTGAACAAAGAAACTGATGGGGCCATCAACATCCATACTACCGATAGCACCTACCTCATTTCAACTCCTTTTGATGGTGACTTTATGCGAATGGCCGATCAGTTTAAAGGACGAGTTGTAAAAGACAGTCTACAAACCCTGCAATTACGGTCTTTATACACTATGGCGAATATGCAATTTGTGATTCCTGAGCCACTCATTAAAGGCAAGTATGGTGTAGTGAAAGTACCCGATGAAGAAATTACCAAACAAACCTTGGACGCCTTGGTGGTTACCGTTACCGCCAATGGGGAAACCGTTGAGAAGAAGTTATTGGGCAGTAAGGGTACCGCTGAGTTCAGTGATAGGTTTAAAGTAGGTGCATTGGAATTCGCATTGTCTTATGGTTCGAAAGTTTATGAGCTTCCGTTTCATATGAAGCTCAATGATTTTATTGCAGAAAAATATCCCGGTACCGAGGCAAGTTATAAATCATTTATGAGTAAAATCACGGTTGAAGATGAAAAACCCTTCGACTACGATATTTACATGAACCATGTTTTAGACCATAAGGGATATCGCTTTTTTCAGGCAAGTTTTGACCCAGATGAAAAGGGCACGGTCTTATCCGTGAATCACGATCAGTGGGGTACTTGGATTACATACATAGGTTATTTTCTGCTTTACGCTGGCTTAATGGGTATCATGTTCTTTGGAAAGACAAGGTTTAAAGAGCTCTCTAAATCATTGGGTAAGTTGAAAAAGAAAAAAGCGGCATTGACGGCAGGATTGTTTTTATTCGGATTTCTAGGGCTACAGGCCCAAGAAAATAATGAGCATGATAAGCGGTTACCCACAAAAGCGCAAATTGATTCTGTTTTGGCCTCCACAACGGTAAGCAAAGAACATTCCGATAAATTTGGGGCCTTGGTCATTCAAGACGAGGGAGGGCGTATGAAGCCCATTCATACCTTCTCTTCGGAGTTGTTACGTAAATTGAGCGGCAAGAATGAGTTTAATGGAATGAATCCGGATCAAGTGCTTATTTCCATGATGCTCAATCCACCAGCTTGGTACAATACAGCGTTCATTGCCTTGGGGAAGAAAGAAAATGATAGCATACGGGAAATAGTGGGAGTACCTAAAGAGCAAAAATTTGTCAAGGCTACGGATTTCTTTGATGCCACGGGAATGTATAAGCTTAAGCCCTATATGGAGGAAGCTACGTCCACCAATAATCCCAATAACTTTCAAAAAGATTTTAAGAAGGTCAATGAACGTTTAGGGCTTTTGAATATGGCATTGAGCGGTGAAATCGTAAAGATATTTCCCTTATTGAATGACGAGAACAATAAGTGGATTTCACCATTGGAATTTAGAAGTGGCGATTATCAGGTAGCGGACTCTCTTTATGCCAATTTTATGAACAATGGATTGCCCTACTACCTAAATACAGTCCGGCAAGCTATAAAAACCGGTGACTATACACAAGCTGACAAACTATTGGCCGCATTCAAACAGAACCAAAAGAACCATGGTGCCGAGGTATTGCCATCTGACAGCAAAATAGCGACTGAAATTTTATACAATAAACTGGATATATTCAATCGCTTATACCGCTATTATGGACTTGTTGGTGCGCTCCTGTTTTTTGTGCTGATTTTCAAGATTTTCAAAGAGCGTGAACTATGGAACGCAGCAAGTTTCTTTTTAAAAGGTATCATTATTCTATTCTTTATTTGGCATACCGCGGGGTTGATTTTACGTTGGTATATTTCTGGTCACGCGCCGTGGAGTGATGCTTACGAAAGTATCTTATATGTGTCTTGGGCCACAATGGGTATGGGATTGGCTTTTGGCCGCAAGAGTGAATTGACACTCGCCGCCAGCGCCTTTGTGACCTGTATGTTGCTTTGGATTGCCCATCAAAGCTGGGTGGATCCTAAAATTGCCAATCTAGTGCCAGTTTTAGACAGTTATTGGGTGATGATCCATGTACCTATAATAGTAGGAAGTTATGGCCCGTTCACGGTAAGTATGATTTTGGGCATAGTTGCTTTGGCACTCATGATACTGACCACCAAAAAGAACAAAAAACGAATGGAGATCAACCTTAAAGAGTTGACCATCATCAACGAATTAGCACTGACCGTTGGCTTGATAATGTTGACCATTGGTAACTTCTTGGGCGGCCAATGGGCCAATGAAAGTTGGGGGCGTTATTGGGGCTGGGACCCCAAAGAAACTTGGGCCTTGATTTCCATCATGATCTATGCTTTCGTACTACACATGCGTTTGGTACCTGGTCTTAGGGGCAAATGGATCTATAATTTTATGAGTATCATTGCTTATGCCAGTATTATGATGACCTATTTTGGGGTAAATTTTTATTTGGTAGGGCTGCATAGTTATGCCAGCGGTGATCAAGTCATTACACCAACCTTTGTTTGGTACACCGTATTAGGGATTTTTATCCTTGGTGGCTTGAGTCTTTGGAGGTACCGGGTGAACTATGCAAAAAGCTAGTCATGGATGCATATCGCAAGCATGATGCAGAAAGTAAGGTCTCATTCCTTCATTAACAAACGCATCAATTCTTCGGCCGCCACTTTACCTTTTTCCTTTAAAAATGGTCTTGGGGTATTATCGCCCAACTCGAAAACTATGGCAGGCATATCATGGTTCACAAAAAAGTAGGTACGTGAAACCATGGTAGGGTCAAGTTGCTTAGAGGCCTTTACGTTGGTTTGTTTTTGGGGCAAACGCTTGCTAATACCCTCAATCCAATCAAACACGATTTTTCCCCTTTGACCGGTAGCCAGGGTATCCAAAGGATAGTAAATATCATCCCAAGTAGAGTGAAAATCCGCACCAAAAACGAATTCATATCCTTCAGCCTCTTTTTTTCTTAAAAAATCGCGAACGCTTCTGGTCTCTGGCTGATTGAAATTTTGCCAATCCCGATTTAGGTCTATTCCACCCATGTTATGGCGCCAATGTCCATTATCTACCCCATCGGGATTCATCAATGGTACGGCGAAAACGGTAAAAGCATTCCGGAATTTTTTGGCTTTTTTACTTTCTCCAGATAATGTCTCCATAAACGATTTCATGGCCAGAAAACCTGTAACCTCTGGCGGATGTTGCCGAGATATGATCATTAAGGCTTTTTTGCTGATTTTGTTGGCCTTGACCTCCATCAGGTTCATAGAACGACCTTCGGTGCTTTTTCCGATTTCATGGTTCTGAACAAAAGGTTTGTTCGCTAACGAATCCATCCACTTTCCAACGGTTTCTGAGGTATAAAGTTCTTGGGCGGCAATCCATAATGGGGTATTTCCTATTTCCAAGCGCAATTCTGCCATTTCTGGTGCAGCTTTGATTCCGAATTCACCCTCACCAAGATTGATAGGTTTAAAACGGGTACTATCCAAAGGCTTAAAACGAATTCCGTCAGTACTTATCTTAGGGTAATACCTGCTTCTTGAGTCTTGATAAGAAAGTCGTACCGTAATTTCCCTAGGATTTTCCGTCCATATCTTGAAGGCATACCACGGACTCACGTTGATAGGGGTGTTTTCTGCGGTTATCCAAACCGTATAATGGTCATTACCATCATCGGCTACCCCATTAAGACGGGCGCCATCAAAATCATTTGAAAAGAAAGTCGTACTATCTTCAAATGTCCAAATCCCTTTCCACTGTTTTTGAACGGGCCTATTGACGGTAGGTACTACCGGACTTTTGGGTTGCCCTTGATATCCTTTATCGGCAATAGCTTTCTTTTTGACCGTAGACTCGGTGTTTTTGCATGCCGTGAGGGTTACGAGCAATAGCAATAGGGATAAGCGAATCGGTTTCATCACTTTAAGGTGGTTTTTGATTTTAGTATGATATTACAAAAAAAAACCACTTCAATTTGATGAGACGCTTTTTTTTAGCATCTTTGTTTCATTATGAAGTTATAGAAATTATGTATTGCAGCGATGTCATGGCCGAAAGGCGATTTAGGTAACCGAAGCACTTTTCGGTCAGTAGGCATCATTCTTTTTTTTACTAACATAATTTCATTTTAATGACGACACAACCAATATCCATAAAAAAGCTATTCAGGTATTTTATCATTGCCGTTACCGGCAAGGAAACTGAATTCACAACTGGAAGCATTCGCAAGGCGATTTTTATGCTTTCGGTACCCATGATCTTAGAAATGCTCATGGAAAGTATTTTCGCATTGGTCGATATTGCCTATGTTTCCCAAGTCAGCGTCAATGCCGTGGCGACCGTTGGCCTGACCGAATCGGTGATTACGTTGATCTATGCCGTGGCCATCGGCTTAAGTATGGCGGCAACTGCGGTAGTGGCCCGTAGGGTAGGGGCCAAAGACATCAAAGGGGCTAGGGAGGCGGCTGTACAAGCTATCTTATTAGGAATTGCCGTTGCTTTGATCGTAGGTCTTTTCGGTTTTTTATTTCATAAAGAAATATTGGCATTGATGGGTGCCCAACCTGACTTAATCGCAGAAGGTGCAGGGTATACAAAGTGGTTGATAGGTGGCAATATTACGATAATGCTACTTTTCTTGATCAATGCGATTTTCAGGGGGGCGGGAGATGCCTCAATCGCCATGTGGACCCTAGTTTTATCAAATGGACTCAATATTATTCTAGATCCCCTATTCATTTTCGGATGGGGACCTTTTCCTGAATTAGGGGTAATGGGCGCGGCCATTGCGACGAATATCGGAAGGGGAACGGCCGTGTTATTTCAATTGGGTATTTTATTGTTCGGATGGGGTAGGATAAGGATTGCTTTCCACGATTTTATGGTCAACACCAAGGTAATGCTGAACTTGATAAAAGTATCTTTAGGTGGCATTGCCCAATTTTTGATAGGGACTTCAAGTTGGGTGTTCTTAATGCGTATCATAGCAGAATTTGGCAGTGAGGTGTTGGCAGGGTATACCATAGCGATTCGAGTAATGCTATTTACGTTAATGCCATCATGGGGTATGAGTAATGCGGCTGCCACACTTGTGGGCCAAAATCTTGGCGCCCAACAACCAGACCGTGCCGAAAGCTCTGTTTGGAAAACGGGAAAATATAATGCATTGTTCATGGGTTTGGTATCATTGATATACCTCTTTTTCGCCAAAGAGATCGTTGGTTGGTTCAATGATAATACGGTGGTTGTGGAAAACGGCGGACTTTGTCTTCAAATCATAGCCGCAGGCTATATTTTCTATGCTTACGGTATGGTGGTTACCCAAGCATTCAACGGTTCAGGTGATACGAGAACCCCGACAAAAATCAATTTTATTTCTTTTTGGATGTTTCAGTTGCCCGTGGCCTATGCTTTGGCCTTTCTTTTTGATTTTGGTGCAACTGGGGTGTTCATTGCGATTACGACCGCTGAAATATTACTTGCTGTGTTAGCCATAGTTTGGTTTAAAAGGGGAAAATGGAAATCTTTTGAGGTTTGATAATTGGTTTTGGCATATGCTATACCCCTGATATTATATGACGGGCATTCTTGATGATTTTGCTAACTTTAGGGTCAATTTAGTTTAGATATGAGTAAAGATAAAATAGGTTTGAATACCATTTGCACCCATGTGGGTGAAGTACCCGACAAGCAATTCAAAGGTGCGGTCTCACCCATGTACATGAGTACTTCATATGCCTTTGAAGATGTCGATGTTAAAAGGTATCCCAGATATTTTAATACACCCAATCAAGAAGGCTTGAGTAAAAAAATTGCGGCTTTGGAACATGCTGAGGCCGCTTTGATATTTGGCAGTGGTATGGCGGCCATTAGTCATGCCTTAATGGCATTTTTACAAGCGGGGGACCATGTCATTTTTCAGCAGACACTTTACGGGGGCACTTATAATTTTGCCACAACACAGCTCGAAAAATATGGCATATCATATTCCTTCGCGGAAGGATGGGGTGCAGAGGATATCGAAAGGGAAATTAAGCCGAATACAAAGGTCATCTATATCGAGACCCCGTCAAATCCGCTTTTGACCATTACCGATATGACGGCGGTTGCTGAATTGGCCAAGAAGAACAAGCTACTAACGATGATCGACAATACCTTTGCCAGTCCGGTAAATCAAAATCCTGCGGATTTTGGAATCGATGTTATCATTCATAGTGCCACGAAATATATGGGGGGGCATTCAGATATTTGTGCGGGTGCTGTCGCTGCCTCACAAGCCTATATTGATGCAATTTGGGAATCTTCGATTTGTTTTGGCGGTAGTTTGAGTGATCAAACGGTGTGGCTCTTGGAACGAAGTTTAAAAACAATGGGACTTCGGGTAACCGCTCAAAATAACAATGCACAGAAAATGGCTGAATTCTTAGAAGGTCATGAAGATATTGATGCCGTGTATTACCCTGGCCTAAGGTCCCACAAAGACCATATATTGGCAAAATCTCAGATGCATGGTTTCGGGGGAATGCTTTCTTTTGAGTTAAAACCTTCTTTGGATGCCTCGCAATTTATGAAGTCCCTTCAATTGATCAAACCATCCATGAGTTTGGCAGGTGTCGAAAGTACAATGCTTTCACCAGTGTTGACTTCGCATGCCTTAATGTCAAAAGAGGACAGGGAAAAACAGGGCATACGCGATGGCTTAATACGCTTCTCAGTGGGTATTGAAGAAGTAAAGGATTTGAAAGGTGATATTGAACAAGCTTTGGCCCATGTAAAAACGAAATCCGTATTGGTATAATGAAGTTGGATATTTTAGTATTTGGGGCGCATCCTGACGATGCCGAGTTGGGTGCTGGGGCAACCATGGCAAAAGAAGTGGCAAACGGTAAGAAAGTTGGTATTGTTGATTTGACCAGGGGGGAACTGGGAACTCGGGGAAGTGCCCGGATTCGTGATGAAGAAGCGGCAAAGGCCGCTAAGATATTAGGGGTCTCTGCCAGGGAAAATTTAGGTTTTGCCGATGGTTTCTTTGTAAATGATAAAGAACATCAACTGGAAGTCATTCGTGTGATACGTAAATATCGACCAGAAATAGTCTTGTGCAATGCGATTGACGATCGTCATATCGATCACGGTAAAGGCAGTAAATTGGTAAGTGACGCTTGTTTTCTAAGTGGATTACTTAAAATTAATACCAAAGCTGATGGAGTGGATTCGTGGCAAGACCCTTGGAGACCAAAATTGGTATATCATTTCATACAATGGAAAAACCTAGAACCTGATTTTGTCGTAGACGTTTCTGATTTTATCGAAACAAAAACGAAAGCTATTTTGGCCTATGGTTCCCAATTTTACGATCCTAACAGTGATGAACCTGAAACTCCAATAAGTAGCAAGAATTTTATCGATAGTGTGAATTATAGGGCGCGTGACTTGGGCAGACTTATAGGTGTTGCCCATGCAGAGGGCTTCAATGTAGAACGTTATGCCGCAGTTGATCGTATTACAGACCTTATCTAACTTGCTTTTTTGTACTTTTTGACAACCCTAGGTATGGTGAAGTAAAAGGTAGAGCCCTTTTTAGGCAGGCTTTCAACCCATATTTCCCCTTTGTTTTTGAGTACCATCTCTTTACATAACGAAAGACCAAGGCCGGTTCCCTTCTCATTGTTGGTACCATAGGTCGTAATGTTCGAATTATCGGAAAATATCTTTTGCATGACATCATTGTCCATACCAATGCCGGTATCCCTTACCCTTATGTTCCAAACTGCTTTGTTTTCTTCTGCTTCAATGGTAATCAGACCATTTTCAGGCGTAAATTTAATGGCATTGCTGATGAGGTTTCGTATAACGATATCAATATGGTTTTCATCGAAATATCCCATTGCATTTTCCGTAACTTGATTAATGATCTTGATTGACTTGACCGCAGCAAGCTCAGATAAAAATTGGATATTGCGTTCAATCAACTTGTGTATCGAATTGATCTTTGGCCGTGTAACGGTACCGTTCATTTGGGCGTGCCCCCATGATAATAAGTTGTTGAGGGTAAAAAGAATATGATCTACATCGGTTTTGAGTTTAGGCACAAAACCAATAAAATCATCTTTAGCCAAATCACCGTTTGAAAAGAGTTTTAAAATACCTTGCAATGCCCCAATCGGACCTCGTAGGTCATGCCCTATAATGGAGAATAACTTGTCTTTGGTCTTATTTATCTCGTTGAGTTCTTTTTCCCTATCCTTTAAAATTTCGGTTTTTGACTTCAGTAACTTATTGAGCTTTTTTTGCTTTTTTTGGTTGAAGTATAAGGGTATCGTAGTGCCAAGAAGAATCAATAATATTATTATCGAAGCTGTAATGTAGTTTCGCTGTTTCGCCAAGGTCTTTTCGTTTTTGGCTATCAGCTCTTTTTTCTGTTGGTCGTAATTCAGTTTCGTTTTTAGCAGGGTAAGGCTTCGTTTATTCTCGTCCCTAGATAAGGAATCAGAGATTTTCTGAAAGGTTTCATGATAGCCAAGGGCCCTTTCAAAATCTTGCTTGTTCTTATTTAATTCGTAAAGTACTTCAGCACAATTCATCTGGCCCTCCAAAGATTTTATTTTTTTTGAAACCTCAAACCCCTCTAAGGCGTATGTATTGGCCACAGTATAATTTTCTAAGCCTAGATGTGCCTTGGCCATTCCTTTAAGTAAATCTATCTTACCACGTTCATCTTGAAGGTTTTCATGAAGAATGTTACTTTGATCGAACCAATAAAGGGCCCATTTGAACTTATTCTGTTTTAAATAGATTTCTCCTTTGACCCCATAAACGTAGGCCAACCAATCGTAGATTTCCTTTTTCTCGAATATCACGATACTTTGGTTGACATTATACATGGCATAATCAAAATTGCCCATATCGGCATGTATTGATGCTATATTACCCATCGTCTCTGCAGAAAATATTTCGTCACCGATGTCTTTGTTAAGTTGTTTGACGATTTTATAAAAGTCCAGTGCTTGTTCGAATTCTTTTTGCGCGGCGTATAGGTTTGCAATATTCTCATTTAAAATGGAAAGCATTTTATTGTCTGAGATATCACTAGCCTTATCAATTGCCAAAAGGTAACTTTCCAAAGCTTTGGCATAATTGCCCGTATACGAATATTCAGTTGCCAAATCGTTTAACAATGCCGTTGATAGTTTTATGTTTTTCAACGAATCTGCCAAACTAAGGGCTTCTCTATAATAGGTAATGGCCCTTACCGTGTTCCCGTTATCAGAGAAATGATCTCCGATATTGTTCATTGCCCTACTGATGCCGAGAGGATAATTTCCCTTCTTACTTAAAGCAAGCGCTTCTTCTGATAATGATAACAGGCTATCGGTCTTTACAAATCTTAAGGTGCCCCCCAACCGTATTAGGGTATTGATATAGGTGGTATCACTATGCAGGTTTTTGGCCTTTTTTCGATGTTTTGAAATAACGAACGAAAGGCTATCTTTTGAGCTGTATTGTGAAAATGAAGGCTGCGAGGTCAATAGAAAAAATAGCACTATGCAAATAATGCTAAAAATCCTATTGGGAATTGGTCTTGTGTTGTAGGTTAAATTAAGGGGCATGGGTGCCTTTCAAATTAGGGCTAAACTAACTTACAAAAACCGAGTAGACCAATAATTGTTGTGAAAACACTATTTTTTGTGTGTTTCAACGCTTAAATTAGGTATTTCATCGATGTTTTAGGTGAATCTTAAAATTCGCAATCTTCAATCGAATGCAAATTAATTTCCCTTGGTCTTAAAAAATAACTTAAAGCAACTACCTGTATTGGGCGTGCTTTCTATATGTAAACGTCCTTTATTTATCTTTAAAAGTTCTTTGCAGATATCCAGACCTAGTCCGGTACCTTTTTCGTTATCCGTACCCGGGTTTGAAACGATGTTCCGTCCATTTAAAATCGAGTTGACCATATTCTTGTCCATTCCGATACCACTGTCACATATTTCAATTACCGTTTCTTCTGATTCAACGGCGTAGGTAATACGTATTTCACCTTTTTTGTCACTGTATTTGATGGCATTGAAAATAATATTCCTAAGTATGATCTTGATATGCTCTTTGTCTACAAAAATCTGGATGGTATCACCTTCTTTGTGCACAACCAAAAGCTCTTTTTTTGCGATTTGCTCTTGGTACAAGACAATAATTTCGTCGATTACCCCTTTAAGGTTTACAGGTTCAGGTACTGCTGAAATACCATTCATTTGTTTCTGTGCCCAAAACAAGAGGTTGTTCAGGGTAAAGGCACTATGATCTACATTTTCTTTTAATCTAGGGGTTATTTTAGCAATTTGTTTTTCTGTGATCCCTTTGTTTTTATAAAGGGCCAAAAGTTCTTGCAAAGTATTGATAGGTGCTTTTAAATCGTGGCCAATGATAGAGAAAACCTTATCTTTTGTGGCGTTGATTTGAATCAATTGTTCATTGGCGATTTTTTGGGTTTTAATATTTCTTCTAATGAGAAACAAGATGGCCAGAAAGGGGATCAAAAGCACGATTGACAAATAGGTAATTGCCTTCTGCCGTTCTAACTTCTTATTATTTTCAATTTCAATACGTTTTTGTTCTTCTCCGAAATTATTCTCGGCTTCCAACATCAGAAACTTTGTGGTATTGTCGGCAACTTGAATGGAATCAGCAAGGTTACCGGAGGCTTCTAAATAGGCTATCGCCAATTCTGGTTGATTTTTTTCCTTATGGATTTGATAAAGTATGTCAAATGCCCTTATCAATCCTGGATATAGATTGATTGACCTTGAAATCGTTTCTGCCCTCAACGCATATGATTCGCTTAGGCGTAACTCATTTTTCATCAAGTAAGATGCTGCAAGCCCTAGATAGGTCTCGGCCTCACGCTGTTTATCATCGATATCGAGAAGTAATTGTTCCGATTTTTTGAAGTTCGCAATGGCTTTGTCAAATTCTTTTTGTTTCAGGGCTATTTCGCCCAGATTGATGTAGACAAAGGCCGTCCAAGCTCCAATTCGATGTGTTTCAAAAATATGCAATGCATCATGGGAGTATTTACGTGCCTTGACATATTCCCCTTTTTGAATAAATGAATACCCCAAATTGCTGAGTACTTCGGCCAGCTGTACTTCATCATTCATGGTTTTAAGCAACTTCAGGCAATTTTGATAGTAGGGCAATGCCCTTTCGGCGTCCCTCAGTATGGCAAAAGAGGTAGCGATATTCATATTGAATACGACCTGCATTTCCTTATTATTGGTTCTTTCAGATTCCATTTTGCCCTTTTGACATACCAGATATCCTTTTGGATACTCCCCTTTCATAAAATGCCCCATTCCCAGAACATTCAGCGTTCTTAGGTAAATGGTATCAGCCTTTATTTCTTTGGATAGTCTTTCGGTTAGTTGGGCATGCTCGAAAGCTTTACTGAATTTTCCGCTAAGCATATGGGCAGTTGCCAAAGCTAGATTTGAACCTGCAATTCCTTTGCTATACCCTTCTTTCTTACTTATTTCCAATGATTTTGAAGCCAGTTGCAACATGCTGTCCCTGTTGTGATAGGCATAACTATTGGCAAGTTGATAGATGGTTTTGATGTAGGTTGTATCGGTCTCATTGAAGTCTTTCAAAGATTCCAGATTCTTTCTCTTGCTTTCAAGACTATCCCTGAACCTTACCTGTGCCGGAACACTTTGTACGACCAGAAAAAAAGTGAAAACCACGCGAAAAGATTTGAAACCATCACAAAAACAAGAATGGAATAGCTTCATACGGTAGGGTAAAACGTGTAGGTTGAATTCAAAATAGCACTATTGTGCTGAAAAGATAGCTATTACGGCGGGCAAATCAAATTTGATATCATTTTTATTTGGAATGATGATATAAAAAAAATTATCTTTGCAACCGCTTTAAATGGTGGTTGTAGCTCAGCTGGTTAGAGCATCGGTTTGTGGTACCGAGGGTCGCCGGTTCGAACCCGGTCTTCCACCCAAAAAAGTAAGTAGAAAGCCCTAACATGATTGTTAGGGCTTTTTTATAGGGTAGCCATACCTCAAAAATGGGGTAGGGAAGACCTGACTATTTTGAAGTCGCTACGGGCTTATCGACAATAACCCTATTGGCCCGATTGGCAACCTCCCAAGCGGTATGAAAAACCAATCGCGTCCTATTGGCGAGTAAATCATAATTTATCTTATCTGGGGTATCACCAGGTTTGTGGTAATCATCGTGGGTACCATTGAAGTAGAAAATGATTGGAATATTGTTTTTGGCAAAATTGTAATGATCACTTCTATAATAAAAACGATTAGGGTCATTTTCATCGTTATAGGTATAATCGAATTCAATATTCGTATATTTTTTGTTCACTTCTTCCGATAGCTCATGAAGTTCAGTACTTAATTTATCAGATCCTATTAAGTAAAGATAGTTTCTGTCTCCTGTTCTTTTCGGATCAATACGGCCGATCATATCAATATTAAGATTGGCGACCGTGTTCTTAAGCGGAAAGATCGGCTCATAATCCGTGTAATATTTTGAACCTAAAAGTCCCTTCTCTTCACCGGTCACATGCAAGAACACCACGGAACGTTCAGGCCCATTGCCCTCACTCACTGCCTTCTGAAACGCTTCTGCAATCTCTAAAAGCGCTACAGTACCCGATCCATCGTCATCAGCACCATTATTGATTTGATTATCCGCTGTAATTCCAATATGATCTAGATGCGAAGAAATAATTAGATACTCCTCAGGTTTCTTAGACCCCTTTATGATTGCCGCTACATTTTCTGAATCAATTTGACTATTCTTGCTTTCAATGTCAAGGCTTATGGGCATATCGATGCTTTTAGGCTCGTGGTCTTCTGAAATATTCTTTAAGATTGTGGTGGCTGCGGCCTCATTCAAAAGCACCGTAAAATTGTCACTGCTTTCCGCTTTCAACTGCATCCTTCCGCTGTCATTTGTTTTCATAAAATCAAAATAGCGCTTATACCGGGCGAAATTTTCGGTGTCGAAGTACAAAACGCCTTTGGCTCCTTTAGCGTAGGCAAGTTCAGATTTTTTCCCCAAGGCTTCGGACATATTGCCCCACACGGATTTTTCGCTTGTTCCCGAGATGACGTAGTTACCATCTTCAGTTCGCGGTTCCCCTGACTTTATCAAAACGAGCTTGTCGGTAACATCAAGGTTGGCAAAGTCGTTATATTTCCCATCTTCAATTCCATATCCAGCATATATGATTTCGCTAAAATTTCCTGAAGCTGTTGAAAATGTCAAAATATCCTTACCTACCCCGAACGGCTTATTATTGATTTTTATCCCACCTTCCGGTACTTTTCCTATTTCCAACGGTACTTTTTGAAAGTATTCATTGTCGCCTTGGGCTGCTGGAATGCCCATGGTCTCATATGCATTCTTAAGATATGCTACTGCTTTCTTTTGACCGGGTTTTCCTGTTTCCCTACCTTCAAAATCATCTGAAGCGTAAATGAAAAGATGTTCTTTTAGTTCTTCTTCGGTAATGGTTTGGGCATATATTTTTGACCAATCTTGTGCTTTGGTATCCTCGGCCTTATCCACCACTGTCTTTTGCGATGAATTACAAGCTAGTACAAATCCAAAACCTAATAGCAATAACTTTTTCATGATACTTAAGTTCTTATGTTTCAAAAATACGGAAAGATGATGGCAGCTTGAAATATTAATTTAATGACATTCTTTCTTGATATTTAGAAGGGCTTATCCCCTTAACTGATTTAAAGTGTTTATTAAAGTTTGAAATGGTATTAAAACCTGACAATAAAGCTATCTCGGCTTTTGACATTTCTTTTTTTTCGAGTAACAGCTGGCAAGCATGTTCAATTCTAACCTCAATGACAAAGGTGAAAAACGATTTGTTACTACGTTGTTTAAAAAACCTACAAAATGCATTCGGACTCATATGAATCAGGTCGGCAATGGTTTTCAGCTTGATTTCATCTTGAAAATTTTTCATAACATGGTCAAAAATCAACTGTAACCGCTTTCCATGATCGTTTGATAAATTTTTTTGGTAGGGGTAATTGCTTAGCGGTAAGCTATCTGTTGCCGAAAAAGATTCTAAAACATCAAGTAGTCTTAAGAAAAGCTCATATTTATTAAGGCTTTTTATCATTTTGAACTTTTCATAAATAGCACTATTAGCTGATTTTAAAGAGATTCCAAAATTGATTTTGTCAAAAAAAGGCGCTACTTGTTTCATTTCGGGTAAGTCAAAAAAGTTTTCCCCAAATGCATTGGGTAAGAAAAACAATGATAGCATTCTTGATTTAGCATTACTTACCCGGCTTTTGAAAAGATGGGGAATATTGCTGCCAATAGCAAAGGTGTCACCAGGTTCAAATCGATGTACCTTGTTGCCCACGACCAACTTTCCCCTTCCCTCTAAAATATGGCTTATTTGAATTTCTTCATGTTGATGTAGTTTGTCAAAAAAACTTAGATCGTGGTCTTCTTGTACCACAATATTCTCTTGCGGCTTCTTAGGAATTTTAAACGGATAGATTTTCATTTTTCCAAAAATTAACCCAGTGGTATGATATATCTTAAAAAACAAGGTAATATAATACCAAAAATGGATAAAAAAAGAAAAATGGAAAATATTTACTAGCAGTATTTTTATAAAAATTGAAAAAATATGGGAACATTAGCTTGGCAAGGTGTTATGCCTGCGGTTACTACAAAATTTACTCCGAATGATGAGTTGGATTTTAAAATGTTTGAGGTAAATATTAAAGCACAATTGGATGCAGGTGTTGCTGGGATAATTCTTGGCGGAACCCTTGGTGAGGCAAGTACATTGTCAGATGAAGAAAAGAAAGCATTGATAATTGAAACAGTACGTATTGTCGATGATAAAGTCCCCGTCATTATAAATATCGCTGAACAAACCACTAAAGGAGCTATTGAAGCTGCAAAAGTGGCTGAAAAATGCGGGGCAAAGGGCTTGATGATGTTACCTCCAATGAGATATAAGGCCAATGATTACGAAACCGTCGTTTATTTTAAGGCAGTTGCCAAAAGCACAAAATTGCCTATTATGGTCTACAACAATCCTGTGGATTATGGTATTGAAGTTACCTTAGACATGTTTGAAGCGCTTTTGGAATGCGACAATATTCAGGCGGTTAAGGAATCTACCAGGGATATTTCAAATATTACCAGGATAAAGAAAAGATTTGGAGATAGATTAAAAGTACTTACAGGGGTTGATACCCTTGGCCTAGAAAGTATTTTAATGGGTGCTGATGGGTGGGTTGCCGGTCTGGTCTGCGCGTTTCCGGCAGAAACCTGTGCTATATATAAGTTGGCGAAGGCCAATAAGACAAAAGAAGCTTTAGAAATCTATCGCTGGTTTTTGCCATTATTAGAGCTTGATATCAATCCGCAATTGGTTCAAAATATTAAATTAGCTGAAGTTGCTACTGGTATTGGAACGGAAGTGGTTAGAGCACCACGACTTCCATTACATGGGGCTGAACGAGAACGCGTTTTAAAAATTATTCAAGAAGGAATGGCAGAAAGGCCGACCTTACCTGATTATAAATCACTTTAGGCTATGATTACAGGAAAAAATTATGTTGGGGGGCAACCATCAGCATCCGGAACAAAAACGTTTAAGACTTTTAACCCCCTATTAAATAGCCCTAATGCCCCATTATTTCATGAGGCTACCGATAACGAGGTGGATGAAGCCCTTAAGCTAGCGACCGAAGCGTACCATCAGTATCAAAAGACTACAGGAAAAGAACGGGCTACATTCTTAAATTCAATTGCAGACGAGATTGAAGCCCTTGGTGATGAATTGATTACTACCTATTGTTTGGAAACTGGTTTGCCAGAAGGAAGGGCAAAGGGAGAACGAGGTAGAACCGTGGGGCAATTACGTTCTTTTGCAACCCTGATCGATGATGGTTCATGGGTGAAAGCGAGCATTGATACGGCACTACCTGAAAGAAGACCGGTGCCCAAACCAGATTTACGTAAGATGATGGTTCCATTGGGCCCTGTCGTGGTTTTTGGGGCAAGTAATTTTCCTTTGGCCTATTCCACAGCAGGTGGGGATACCGCAAGTGCATTGGCCGCTGGCTGCCCAGTAGTGGTAAAAAGCCACCCTATGCACGCAGGTACGGGAGAACTTGTTGCCCAAGCCATACTTACTGCGGCAAAAAAACTAAATATCGCTGAGGGGGTGTTCTCCAATTTGAACAGCAGTGGTATTGAAGTGGGCATTCAGTTGGTAAAACATCCATTGGCCAAGGCAGTTGGTTTTACGGGTAGCATTACTGGTGGAAGGGCATTGTTTGATATGGCTTCGCAACGTGATATTCCGATACCGGTTTTTGCAGAAATGGGTAGTGTTAATCCCGTGGTGTTACTTCCAGATGCCTTGAAAACCAAGGGTGTGGGTTGGGCAAAAACCTATGCATCTTCAATTACTTTGGGTACGGGTCAGTTCTGTACCAATCCGGGTTTGTTGTTTGTAATTGAAAGTGAAGGACTGCAACATTTCAAAGAAGTCCTTTCCCAAGAAATTTTAAAAATCGAACCATCCTGTATGTTGAATCCGTCCATTAAAGAACGATATGCATCAAGTAAGGACAAGATGTTTGGGCAAGATGGATTAAAAGTTGCAGCGAATTATAAAGGTAAGGTACAACCTAACTTTGCCGATCAAGCAGTCGTCATGGTTTCAGGTGCAGATTTTATGGCGAACAATGAACTACATGAAGAAGTGTTTGGCCCTTTTTCAATGATTGTCAATTGTAAAAACAAAGAAGAGCTTGAAAAAGCAGTGGATTGCATTGATGGTCAGTTAACGGGAACAATCATTTCTGAAAATAATGAGATTGCAGATTATCGGTCGCTTGTGGATATTTTACAAGAGAAGGTTGGACGATTGATTTTCAACGGTGTTCCCACCGGGGTGGAGGTTTGCCCCTCAATGCAGCATGGAGGACCCTATCCGGCCTCAACCGACAGTCGATTTACAGCTGTTGGCATACATTCCATAGATCGTTGGGTAAGGCCTATCAGCTTTCAGAACTGGCCAAATGGGTTATTGCCCGATGCTTTAAAAGACGAAAACCCATTACAAATTGCAAGGTTGGTAAATGGGGAGATGACAAAATCAAAAGTATAAAAATGGCCGTACCAACATTTGAATGTATAGATGGCCATACCTGCGGTAATCCAGTACGTTTGGTAGTTTCAGGAGGACCTCCGTTAAAAGGAAGTTCTATGGATGAGAAACGATTACATTTTCTTAAGGAGTATGACTGGATCCGCACGGGCTTGATGTTTGAGCCTCGGGGGCATGATATGATGAGCGGCAGCATTTTATATCCACCAAGTAATCCTGCCAATGATATTGGGGTGTTGTTCATAGAAACTAGTGGATGTTTGCCCATGTGCGGGCACGGAACCATAGGTACGATAACCATAGGCATCGAGAACGGATTGATTCATCCGAAAATAAAGGGGCGTGTACGTTTGGAAACCCCTGCGGGATTGGTTGAGATTGAATATGCGCAACCTAAGGAAAAAGTAGAATGGGTAAAATTGATCAATGTCAAGAGTTATTTGGCCGAAACGGAACTTAGTGTCAAGTGTCCTGAACTAGGTGAATTGGTTTTCGATGTGGCTTACGGGGGTAATTTTTATGCCATTATTGATCCGCAGAAGAATTTTTCGGGGATGCATAATTTTTCAGCCACAAAATTGATTCAACTGTCAAGGGAATTGAGAAAACGAATTAATGAAAAGTATCCCAATAGCTTTATACACCCAGAAAATGATAGCATACGTGATGTCTCACATTTACTGTGGACAGGAAGACCTTTAGATGGTAAATCCTCAGGTCGTAATGCGGTCTTTTATGGTGATAAGGCCATAGATCGCTCTCCCTGTGGAACGGGAACATCAGCGCGACTGGCCCAGCTCTATGCAAAAGGCGAATTACGACTGGGGGAAGACTACGTTCACGAAAGCTATATCGGTTCGACTTTCATAGGTCGGGTAGAAGCTGAAGTGGATTTAGATGGGAAGCAAGCGATTATACCGAGTGTCAAGGGGTGGGCCAAAGTCTACGGTCGAAACACCATAACCATTGATATAGACGATGATCCCTATGCCCATGGATTTCAAGTAGTGTAGCAGCATGGCCAAAAAAGTAATTATAATAGGTGGCGGTATTGTCGGGCTTTGTTCAGCTTATTATTTGTTCAAAGAAGGATGCCAAGTCGTTGTAATCGATAAATCTTCGATGGACTCAGGGGCTTCCTATGTGAATGCCGGATATTTGACCCCAAGTCATATCATACCCATGGCGGCTCCGGGAATGATCTCTACCGGTTTACGGTATATGTTCGATACTTCAAGTCCTTTTTACATCAAACCCCGTTTTGATATTGACTTTCTAAAATGGGCATGGTATTTTAAAAAATCTGCGACCAAGACAAAGGTTGAAAAGGCCATTCCGATCATCAAAGAGGTTAATGTTCTGAGCAGGGAACTTTTCATGGATATTAAGGAGTCTGGTGATTTGGGTCCTTTTCATTTAGAACGAAAAGGACTGTTGATGTTATATCAAACAAATAAAGAGCGGGATTATGAATTGGAAGTTGCCGAAAAGGCAAAATTTCTTGGGTTGGAAGTACGGGAATTGGACAAAATGGGTCTTTCGCGTTTAGAGCCGAATGTTAATATAAATGCTAAGGGAGCAATTCATTATGAATCTGACGGGCACAGTACACCTTCCGATTTTATGAAAAGAATGAAAGAATTTCTTATTAATAAAGGAGTGGAAATAACTCAAAACGAAGAAGTGCTTTCGGCCAAATTCAAAAACAATTCTTTAACTGAACTGGTCACCAAAACAACGTCCTATGCTGCTGATGAGTTTGTTTTGGCCGCAGGGTCTTGGTCGGCCAACCTGTCAAAAAAGCTCGGTATTAAGCTACCATTACAAGCAGGAAAGGGTTACCGAATAAACGTTGAAGAAGCTACGGGTATCAGCATGCCTGCAATTTTAATGGAAGCCAAAATGGCGGTTACCCCCATGCTTGGATATACCCGCTTCGCCGGCACGATGGAGTTTTCAGGAATCAATGATAATATCAGAAAAAATCGGGTCGAAGCAATCGCGAAAGGAGCAGAGCGGTTTTATGGGGCCCTTAAAATTTCAAGGGAGGCCAAAGACCATGCAAAATGTGGCCTACGACCCGTCACACCTGATGGGCTTCCTTATATTGGTAGAACGGCAGCTTATAATAACCTAGTCATTGCGACCGGCCATGCTATGATGGGCTGGAGCTTAGGCCCCGTAACGGGTAAATTGACAAGTCAGCTTATCATGAACAGGCCCCTTACGATGAATATCAATGCTTTTGCCCCCGAACGCAGGTTCTAATTAGCAATAGTTACTTCTTTTTCGTTGTTTGATACCCCATTTGTTTTTCAATTCTGTGATTACGACGTAATTTTGCGGTATGCTAAAAAAATACATCGCCCTAGTTTTCTGCCTTTTAGTTGGTTTACTGTCGATAATGGCACAAGAACCCCGGGTATTCAAGGTTTTGGATTTCGAATTAAATGGTCCGGTCAAATCATGTACGGTCATCACCAATTACGGAAAAGAAATATTCGAGTTCAATGAGGCAGGTTTCCTCATAAAATCAACTACCCAATACAATGAGGAAGATAAAGATATTACGGTCTACAAATACCAAAATGAAGAGCTGGTGGAAAAGCGTATGGAGAGCTATAAGTCAACTATTCTTGACGAAGCTACGTCCATGGTGAATTTTTATAAAATCGATACCACCAAAACGAAATATATCAAAGAATTGGTAGTCTCTTTTGATAAAGAATTTTTTGAGCAACAAGAATATTATTACAATAGTGATGGCCAGCTTGAAAAAATCATTGTATCACATGAGGATGCGGTAGATGAAGTTAGCATCGAATATTCACAATACAAAGACGAGCTTACCGAACGTATTTATGAGAACGGGGTTATACAAAGTTCAGAACGGTGGTCTACAAAAAAGCTAAAGAATGGTGATGTATTAAAGATTCAATTGCGAAAGGAATTCGTTGATGGCGAACCCAATGAAGCCGTTGAAACAACGATGGATGAAGACGGACTTAAACAGCACGAACAGTTTTTTAAATTTGATACGGCCGAAAATGAGTTCGTACCAGCCGAGAAAAGAACGTACGAATATGATAAAGAAGGCATCTTGAACGAGGTGCGTTTTACTATCGGAAATGCAAAATCAACCAAAAACTATATTTTTCAATTTGACGACAGCCCGTATAAAAATTGGGTCAAAAAAATCATCACCCCGGATAATTCATATATAACTCGGGAAATTGAATATTTCAAAGAAGAACAAAACCAGACAGAAGACCCGAATTAGGCCAACGTGTTTGCAATATGGCCAATAATATCAGGCCTTAGTTCATGACCTCCCTTAAAATTTATGATTTCGGCCTTTTTTCCAAAAAGGGATTCTATTTTTAATTTTTCTTCTTGAAGACGTTCTTTTGTCAGAAAGACATCGTTATCCCCATAAATTACCTTTACTTGGGTAACATTGGCCGAAACGGATTTTAAATCCCCTTTCTTTATTTCATTAGGAATTCCGCCAGCATATAAAACCAATAGGCTACAACTGACGTTTCTCCTTACAAACCATCGAAGTACAACGGAAACCCCTTGTGAAAAGCCAAAAAGCAATATCCTTTTATCATTTCCAATGTTTTCCGCTTTTTTGACACTATCCAGATAACGAAGTATATTTTCAATCTCAAGTTCGGTAGTTTCTTTGGTCAACCAACTGGCCCCAACATGTTTAAAATCGTCTTTTAGATAATATTTTGAAGGAGCTTGAGGGGCAATGATATAGTTTTCCCTCGGGTCTAGGCCCTTGAAGTATTTTAAGAAATAACGGCTTAAAAAACCCATTCCATGAAAAACGAACCAAACATTTTTGGTGTTCTCCGTAAGTTCATTGAGCGTTTCGTACGTGTTGGTGTGTTGATAGGTAACCAAATGTTCGTTTATGGCCATATTCAAAAGTAATTGCTATTTTTTGAATGTGGAATATGTAATTTTACAAAAACTTGCCATGGAAACCCATAAAGAAAAAATTTTGGCTGTCTGCAATCAGATATGTAAAGGTACATTGATGGAGACTTTAGCTATAGAGTATATTGATGTCGGTGAAAATTTCTTAATCGCAAAAATGCCGGTCAACTCTAGGGTCTACCAGCCTGATGGTGTTTTGCACGGTGGGGCTACAGCTGCTCTGGCAGAGAGTGTTGGCAGTGCCGCATCGTATATATTTCTTGATGGTAACGAGTTTTATGTGCGGGGGATAGAAATCTCGGCAAATCATGTAAAAAGTATCAAAGAAGGCTATGTCTACGCTAGGGCCGCTATTATCCATAAAGGGCGTACAACACAACTTTGGGAAATTAAAGTTACCAATGAGCTTGGCGAGCTAGTCTCTAACTGTAAATTGACTACCATTGCGTTACCCAAAAAGAGTTAAGCTTGACGAGCTATTAGTAACTGTTGATACACAAAAAAAAGCTGCTTTACCATTTGTGGTTTATCGTCACCCCAATACTTTGAACATAATGGGTTTGTTTCAAGATAACGATGTGCTTCACCATACCCACGATTTTTCTGAAAGTGGTTTTGTCTTTTCACCTTTTGATAATCAACAAGCCACACTTTTGATACCTACTGATAACCATTTTGAAGCTACTTCAGGGAAATTTGAGGTTTCACATCGTACAGAGGTATTTGCTTCCGAAAAAGGCAAACACGATCATATGAATTTGGTGAAAAAGGGAATATCCCTTATTAAAAAAGGTGTGGTAAAAAAAATAGTCTTATCAAGAAAAATCAGCGTAAAGACTTTTGAAGAAGGCGTGCCGATTTTTTTGAGGGCTTTAGAAGCTTACCCGGATGCTTTCTGTTATTTATGGTACCATCCTAAAGTTGGAATGTGGGTGGGGGCGACCCCCGAGCGCCTCTTGCAAATTAGGGGTAACCGTATGAAAACTACATCCTTAGCAGGCACCCTTGCCGTTGAGCCCGATAAAAATCCGGATTGGTCACAAAAAGAACTGGAAGAGCAAAAAATGGTCACCGATTATTTGCTCGATCAACTTAAGAATGAAGTCTCTGAGGTAAAGGTATCGGAAACGAAATCGGTAAGGGCAGGTCAATTATGGCATTTAAAGACCGATATCCATGCCAATTTACCATTGGGTGCCAATTTAAGGCAAGTCGTTTCAAAAATTCACCCGACCCCAGCTGTTTGTGGGCTTCCAACGCAAGAAGCCAAAAAATTCATCTTAGGGCACGAGGGATATGACCGAACGTATTACACTGGTTTTTTAGGGGAGTTGAATTTATCTGAAACCGGTGCTGCCGACTTGTATGTTAATTTAAGATGTATGCAGATCGAACACAATGAAGTTTTTATCTATGTCGGTGGCGGAATCACAAAAGATTCCAACCCAGAAAAAGAATGGATGGAAACCGAGAACAAAAGTAAGACCATGCGGTCATTATTATAATCTTACCGTCGAAAGATTCGTTTTTCATTTGCGCAGTGCGTATTTTTGTGGAGCATGAAGCAATCAAGCATTCCATCTGCAAGAGCCGTAGTGTCAAGCTTAAAAGAAAGAGGTGTAAAACAGATCATAATCTCACCTGGTTCAAGAAACGCCCCACTGACCATAAGCTTCACCGAAGATTCATTTTTCACCTGTTTCAGTATTGTAGATGAGCGTTCGGCAGCTTTTTTCGCCCTTGGTATGGCACAACAACAGCGAAGCCCCGTTGCAGTTTTATGTACTTCTGGTAGTGCCTTGTTAAATTACTATCCCGCAGTGGCTGAAGCTTTTTATAGTGCTATTCCACTTGTGGTGATATCCGCTGATAGGCCACCCTATAAAATTGATGTCGGTGATGGCCAGACGATTAGGCAAGACCATGTTTTTGACCGTCATATCGCTTACTCGGCAAATCTCAAAATAGATGTTGAACATGCCGTGGAAAGATTGAGTAAATATGCGCCCGATTTGTTGGAAACTTCCCAGACCGAAATCGATGACTACAATACCCAAGAATTGAACAAGGCGTTTGATAGGATGTTTAAAAAGAATACCCCCATCCATATCAATGTTCCTTTCGAAGAGCCCTTATATGATACCATAGCGATACGCGAAAAGGGTAAAGCCTATTTTCCTGAAAAGGTCCTAAAAAGTGACTTCAAAAAAGAGGAAATGAACGGCTTTAAATCAATTTGGGCTTCTGCTAAAAAGAAAATGGTATTGGTCGGGGTAAACCATCCCAATCAAGTAGATCAACGGTTATTGGATATTTTGGCGAATGACCCCTCGGTTATCGTTTTTACTGAAACCACATCAAATCTGCATCACCCAAATTTTTTTCCAAGTATCGACAGTATTATTTTTCCCATTGAGAAATCGGAACGTCGTGATACCCTTTTCAATATGCTACGGCCGGATGTGTTATTGACCTTTGGCGGATTGGTGGTATCAAAGAAAATAAAGGTCTTTTTGCGAAAGTATCAACCTGGGCATCACTGGCATATATCGGAAAATCGTGCTTATGACACTTATTTTTCGCTGTCCGAACATTTTAAAACCACTGCGAATAACTTTTTGAATGTTTTATTTTCCGAGGGTTCGAATAGACAAATAACCAGTGATTATTTTGATACTTGGAACAAAGTTAAGTTGGGGTATCAACTGAAAAGGCAAAGCTATTTAAAAGAGGTGCCATTTTCAGATTACTTGGTTTTTTATCAGTTGTTGAAAACAATTCCCGAAGACCGTCAACTACATTTGGCCAATAGCTCAACGGTCAGGTATGCACAATTATTCGATTTACACCCATCATTGAAGGTCTTTTGTAATCGAGGCACTAGTGGCATAGATGGGTCTACATCAACTGCGGTCGGGGCATCTTTTTATGAACATGCGCAAACGGTATTGATAACCGGCGACCTAAGTTTTTTCTATGATAGTAACGCCCTGTGGAATAATTATATAAAAAAGGATTTCAGGATCATATTGATCAACAATTCTGGGGGCGGTATATTTCGTATACTGCCAGGTAATGATGAATCTGAAAGTTTTGAGACTTATTTTGAAACGGTGCAAAACCAAAATGCCTTTCATTTGAGCCAACAATACGGGTTCGAATACAGATCTGCCGATGATGTGGAATCATTGAAAAAAAGTCTGACCACTTTTTATCATTCTTCTGAAAAACCAAAAATACTCGAGGTTTTCACCCCTCGTAGAATAAATAGCAAAATTTTGCTTGGTTATTTTGATTTTATATCTTAGAGCATATAAACTAATATTTACTAAAGAACACTAGCAATTATGAGTAAAAGAGATGAATTAATAGAAAAGTACGCTGCTGATATTAAGGACAAGTTCGGTGAAAACCCAGATATGGATCTACTGACCAAGGTGGCTGTAGGTCTCGGGCCTGCAATCTACAATTTGGATGCTTCCAAAGTTTCTGGGGGTGATGACAAAGAACTCGAAACGGTAAAGAATAATTTTTTGATCAAAAAATTAGGAATGGCCGATAGTCCGAAGCTAATGGAGGCGATAAATTCGGTAATAGATAAATATGGTCGCTCTAATAAAAACAAACATAGGGCTGTCATTTACTATCAATTGGCAAGGCATTTCGGTAAAGAATCGGTTTATAACTAAAACGATACCATTGGATCAATATAGCCGCCTTTATGCATTAAAGGCGGTTTTTTTTTACCTTACTTTTGCCATATGATACAATTGGGTAATTATAATGAACTTACGGTAAATAGAAGTACTAGCGTCGGGGTGTTTTTGGAAGATGAGGACGGTACGGAAATTTTGTTGCCGAATAAATATGTTCCAGAAAATGTAAAGCTTGATGAAAAGCTAACTGTCTTTTGTTATTTAGATTCACAAGAAAGGCCGGTCTCAACTACACTCAAGCCATTTATTATCAGAAACTCTTTTGCTTTTTTGAAGGTTGTCGAGGTTAATAGCATAGGCGCATTTTTAGATTGGGGGCTCGAAAAACACTTATTCGTTCCGTATCGCGAACAGCGTGTTAAAATGGAAGCGGGCAGGTGGTACGTCGTATATTGTTATTTAGACGAGCAAAGCTTTAGATTGACTGCCTCAAGCAAGATAGACAAATTCTTAAGCAATGAGGAAATCAGTGTTAAATACAATGATGAAGTAGAAATATTGGTCAGTCGCAAAACCGAATTGGGTTGGGAGGTCATCATTGGGCATAAACATAAAGGACTCTTGTTTTTTGATGAGGTATTTAGACCGATCGCCATAGGTGATACACTTAAGGGGTATATCAAAAGAATACGAGAAGACAAAAAGATTGATATTTCACTACAAGCTTTAGGGAGCAAAATGTTGGATGCCACGGCTTCTTTGATCTATAAAAAACTGTTGGAAGAAGATGGATTCTTACCCTTACATGACAAATCATTACCTGAAGAAATCAAAAGGAAATTACAGCTTAGTAAAAAGGCCTTTAAAAAAGGGGTCGGCGTATTATATAAGGACCGAAAAATAACGATTCAAGAAGATGGTATCCGTCTTATCAACAATTGAGGCGGCAAACTGTTAATCGAAGTTTGGGCGTTTTCAACGAGGTATGTTTTTTTGTATCGACAAAAACTTTATTTTTGTACCGTCCCGATATACAACTTACTGAAAGCTATTTCTTTAACATCATAGTTAAGATAATTTTAATCCTAAGGAATATGCCTTTTATTGAAGAAAATGATTTGTTGGACCTTCATAAGGATATCGAAAAATCACAGATTATCAATGAGCGCCTGCTCGACCAGATAAAGTACAAGAACAAGGACTTACGAAAAATTAAAATCCAAAGAAATATTTTGGGAGGTGTAACGACCGTAATCCTACTTGGGGTTTTTGGCCTTTGGTCCTTTTTTTCGGGCTTACGCACTTCCAATAATTTTAGGGGGCAAGAAACCTTGGCGGAGGTCGTCGACAGTCTAGACACCTTTAGGGCAAGAATAGACAACCTAAAGACCCAGAACCAAGAATTGAGTTTGGTCAAAGAGTTCTACTTGGCTAAAGAATTTCTTGAAAAAGAGAAGATTTATTCCGTTCAGGTAAAGTCATTTGTTGAGAATAATGCCACCTTGGCTTCTGAATCCCTGACCAATACGCTATTCGTTAAAACAAATCCTTTTTACGCCTATTCCCTAGGTAACTTCGAAACGTTGGAAGAAGCACAAACCTTTCGTAAGCAATTGGTGCAGATGGGTTTCTCCGATGCTTTCGTGGCATCTTACAAAGACGGAAAGCGACTTAAGATTGAGGCATCCTATTAACAATAGCAATTGAATAAGCTCAAAGCGTGGCTTAGTGCTGCTAGATTAAGAACATTGCCCTTATCCATTTCAGGCATCTTGGTAGGTACCGCTTTGGCCAATTACGAAGGGTATACAAATGACCTCGTGTTTATATTGGCACTTCTTACGACTATCTTTTTTCAGATAACATCAAATTTTGCAAATGACTATGGTGATGGGGTCAAGGGTACCGATAACGATGATAGGGTAGGCCCGCAGCGCGCCCTTCAGAGCGGAAGTCTTACCCGGTCAGAGCTTTTGGTCGGTATTTTTATTAGCTCTTCGATAAGTTTGGTGCTGACGATATTCTTGGTAATAATGGCTTTTGGTATGGACCGTTTGCCGTATGTACTGGTTTTTTTGATGCTTGGCATAATCAGTATTTGGGCCGCTTTAAAGTATACCATGGGTAAATCCCCGTACGGTTATCAAGGTTTTGGTGACCTTTTCGTTTTTTTGTTTTTTGGCTTAGTAGCGGTTTTAGGTAGTAAATTCTTGTATACCTTATCCATAAGCACCATGGATTTTTTACCCGCGATCGGTATAGGTATGCTATGTGTAGGCGTCTTGAACCTAAATAACCTTAGAGACGTACTTTCTGATAAAAAGCACGGTAAAAATACGTTGATCGTAAAGATGGGATTCCGAAATGGAAAACGATATCATTATGCATTGTTGGGTATAGGTTTCTTATGTTTTATTGTTTTTACATTTTTGAAAATGAACACACTGCTTGGGTGGTCGTACCTTGTTTTCTTCATTCCGGTATCCATACATTTTATCAAGGTGCTAAACACGGATCAGCCTAAATCATTGGATCCCGAATTGAAAAAATTGGCATTAAGTACTTTTGCCATAGCTTTTTGCCAGTACATCACAGTTAATTATTTTTTGTAGTTTTGAGTGTTAAAACTATCTAAACCCAATTATATTTTGGAACACCCCATTAAAATTCTCATTGTAGAGGACAACGTCATTATAGCTGATGATATGCAGTCCATGTTGGAAGAAATTGGTTACGAAGTTGTAGATAACGTCATTGTTTATGAGCAGGCCGTTGAGGTGCTCAAAAATAACCATGTAGACTTGGTACTAATCGATATCATTCTAGCATCTGATAAGACCGGTATTGATCTGGGAAAGCATATTAGGGATGCCTATAACATTCCCTTCATTTTTGTAACCTCAAATTCAGATAAGGCTACCGTAGAAAATGCAAAAACGGTAAAACCAGATGGATATTTGGTAAAACCTTTTGAGCAACAAGATTTATATACCTCAATTGAGATTGCCTTGTCGAACTTCAATTATGCCAAGAAATCTGAGAGTAAGGAGATTGCCGGTAACGAGGGAGATAGCTTCATGTCCAATTCCGTATTGAAAGACTCGATTTTTGTCAAAAAGCAACATCTTTATTATCGCATTCAGTTTGGTGACATTCAGTTCATAAAAGCCGACAACGTTTATTTGGAGGTGAATACCGTAGACAAAAAATTCTTAGTGCGTTCTCCTTTAAAGGACTATCTTGAGAAACTCCCCAAGAATAAATTTTATAGGGCTCATAAATCATATATCGTAAATGTCGATCATATCGATGCCATTAATTCAAAGGATATTATGATAAATAATACCCTGATTCCCATTTCAAAAGATTTTAAGGAGTTTATTATTTCTTCCATGAACTCGTGATACAAATACGATTAACAATTGAAAAAGCCGTACTTCATCTGTATGGCTTTTTTTATTGGTAATTTTGAACCAGCAAATAGGGTACTGTCTCCTTTAAAAGGGTTTTTATGGCGCCATAAAATGGATACCTGCTCCATGAAATGCAGAAAACACCGATAAAGTGGGTTTTGATGCGGTGCGATTCGATTTTCACAACAAAAAAAGTGACTTTCACAACATATTTAGAATTCAAGATTAGATTCAATTTACTTTTGATGAAGTGAAAAGAAACAACCCAAATCTTATCACCTAAAATGTTGTTTAAAAAAGACTGTACTATCGATGTACGGTCTTTTTTATTGACAAAGCACTTAATTTTTTAAGGCCTGAAAACCAGATTGTTAATGTGTTTTAAGAGTTTTTACCACGAAGTGCTGTGAGTTGACAACAAAAATTGAGGACACAGGTTTGATCCTATTAAATTTGATGAAGTAGCATACAAGGTGGTATGCCCTATACCTATTTTTAAAAGAAAGATATTCTGGCTAATGTCAAAAAGAATTCACCTCTTACTATTGTTTATACTACTATGGTGTTGCCCCGTCAGTATATATGCCCAATACGCCGACAGCCTGAATGTCGGTATTTTGGAACAATTTCAAGAAGCCCAGGACTCTCAACAAAAACTTAAACTTTTTTTTACCACCCAAAATAGATATGTCGATGATTCTGCCTATGATTGGCTTGAAGTCGTAAACGTATATTTAAGTTCTTCAGAGAAAACAAGCGATTCTTTGGCAATCAGTTCTTATAAGTTGATGCAAGCACAACTATATCATGATATTGGAGACCATGATAAGAGTATTGCAATTGCAAAAGAGGCTTTTAAGGATAAGGATAGTTTGGACATAGAACTGAATACGTTGATCCTAAATTTATTGGATGACAATTACGGTAGGCTTCAGATGTATGATAAGCAAATCGAGATACGTGAACAGAAAACGGCTTTAGGTATTTCTGAAGGGGTCAATTTTTATGATATCTATGCCAATATGGGCTTGTATCGTAAGGCAATGAAAGAATATATTTTAGCTGTAAAACCAACAATACCCGACAATGACCATTTGGCACTCGCGAAACACCATAATAAGGTAGGCGACTATTTAAGAATGGATAAATCTTCGGCCACTGCCATTACTGAGTATAACAAGGCAAATGGCTTCTTAGAGGTATTTATCAATGACATTAGCAAACCAAAAACCGAAATTGAGTTATTCGAAACGGAATTTTTAAAAGCCGAGATAGCCGGTAATATCGGAAAGTGCCATGTAATGCTCAAAAATTATATTGAGGCCTTACCCTATTTAAAGGAAAGCATAGAGGTACTTTCTGAATACAACAACGGAAAGTTCAATGAACAAATAACCGACAACACGTTGAACTTGGCAGAGGCCCATTTACAACTTGACAATAACAAAACGGCAAAAAGGCTGTTAGAAAGTCCATATCAAAATGTAACGGTACAACAAGAACTTAAGAAGAACAGGCTTTTGGCTTCGTATTATGATAAAATTGAAAACTACCAGAGTGCTTCACAATACTACAAACGCAATGAGCATATCTCCGATTCCATAAAAGCCAATGAGCTTTCAATCTTAAAACAACAACTGGTTGCGATAGTAGGTACGTCAGATTTAGAGAATTCTAGAAAATTGATAAACGAACAAAAATTGGCCAACGAAAAATTTAGAAGCGAAATACAGGCTAAGGATGAACGTATCTTTTTAGTGTACATTTCGTTGGTGTTTATCTTATTGGGTTTTGCGGGCTTGGTATATGCCTATCTGAAGAGTATTAAAAACCAACGGTTGATAGCTGAGCAAAAACATTTCATTGAGAATTCCCTGAAAGAAAAAGAATCTTTGTTAAAAGAGATACACCATAGGGTAAAGAATAACCTTCAAATGGTTTCCAGTCTATTGAGCCTGCAGACCAGAAACACAAAAAGCAAGGCCGCAATAGTTGCTCTTGAAGAAGGGAAAAGCAGGGTGAAAGCTATGGCACTGATACATCAAAAGCTATATCAAAACGATGATTTATCGGTAATTGAAATGCAGGGTTATATTGAGAGTTTGATCAACAGTGTACAATCAGTCTACAAAAAGGGAGGTCATAACATAAGTATTACCGTTGATGCCGAGGGTACGGAACTTGATATCGATAGGGCAATACCTTTCGGACTTATTTTGAATGAATTGGTTTCAAATACATTCAAATATGCTTTTCCAGAGAGTGATGAAAACGGTAAAATATACATTCATCTTAGAAAGAATGGCGAACAAGGCTATTTTGAATATGCCGATAATGGAGTTGGCTTGCCAGAGGATACCGATGAGCGTACCAACTCATCAATGGGTCTTCGATTGATCAATAGACTGGTGAATCAGTTGCAGTCTAAATTGAATGTAGAAAAAACAAATGAAGGGGTCCGTTTTTGGTTCAATTTTAAATAGGTCAACGTACTTCACTACGTAAGACCAGTCGGTGCAGTAGCTTAGGGAAGAAGCGCTTTAGATAAATACCTTGCACCTCTTTTCCCCCGATGTATACCTCGAATTTTTTTCTTTCAATCGCCCTTAGCATTTTCATGCAAAATTTCTGTGTTGACATCCCGTTTTTCGTCGCATTATCATTGGTGCCTTGTTCTGAACCATCTTCGGTCAGTGCGTTATGGGCTATATTGGTGTTTACGAATCCGGGGCAGACCATGGTAACGGCAATACCGTCTTTTTCGTGTTCCATACGCAGCGAATCAAAAAAACCATGTAGCGCATGCTTTGCCGCGCAATAGCCGGATCGATACGGGGATGAAAACCTACCCATAAGACTGCTCACGACCACAAAATGACCTGATTTTCGTGCTATAAACCGAGGTAGTAACGCCTTACTTAGTGCAACCGTTCCTAAATAGTCAATGTCCATAATATCCTTATATACTTGAAATTTGGTTTCAGCTATTAATGAGCGTTGACTTACGCCAGCATTGTTGATGAGCATATCTATTGAGCCAAAACAGGCCCAAGCTTTAGCGGCTGTTTCCGCTGCTTTATCAAATTGTCTAAGGTCGAGGGGAAGAATTTCAATGTCATTGCTGAAGGTGCAGTTAGCCTTGGTTTTTTCTAAGAGGTTTGCCCTTCTTGCTGAAAGTATAAGTTTGGCACCTTCACTACTCAGTTGATAGGCAAGTTCTTCACCGATTCCTGACGAGGCTCCCGTAATCCAAATTACCTTACCCTTTAATTTTTCCATTCCAATTATTTTAAGATAAAAATATGGCTAATTTTACCAGGCATGAAAGCAACTTACAAAAAGTATGTTCTTGACTTTAAACGACCGAGTGGAACCTCGCGTGGTACTTTGAACAAAAAAGAGACCTGGTTCATCATTTTACAAGATGGTCAAAACCTTGGTATTGGTGAATGTGGAATCTTACGGGGGTTGAGTATTGATGATCGTGATGATTATGAAGAATACTTGAAATGGGGGGTTGACCATATCCATCTAGGGCTTGACAAATTATTGGAAAGACTTGTAGGGTTTCCATCCATACAATTTGGTTTAGAACAGGCATTTTTGTCCTTACGATCTAAAAATCCCTTTATTTTATTTCCGTCTGATTTTACCCATAAAGAAATGCCAATTGAAATCAATGGTCTGATATGGATGGGCAGTGAAGACTTCATGTTACAACAAATTGAGGATAAGTTGCTTCAGGGCTTTAAGTGCCTTAAAATGAAGATAGGGGCCATTGACTTTGATGCAGAATTAAAGCTTTTGAATGCTATCAGAAAAAGGTTCTCCAAAGATGAAATAGAACTTCGGGTAGATGCGAATGGTGCATTTTCTGCGGAAAGTGCGTTGGAAAAATTGAAAATACTAGCTACCTACGACCTGCACTCCATTGAACAGCCCATCAAAGCAAAGAATTGGACTAAAATGAAGGAACTTTGCCAACGTTCACCCTTACCGATAGCGTTGGATGAAGAATTAATAGGCGTTTCTGACCTAACAAAAAAACGCGATGTACTAGAGACCATTCGACCACAATACATTATTCTAAAACCAAGTTTAGTGGGTGGTTTCAAATCAAGCAAAGAATGGATAAACTTGGCTGAAGCGCTCGGTATCGGTTGGTGGGTCACCAGTGCATTAGAGAGTAATATTGGTTTGAATGCCATTGCACAATGGACATTTACATTGAACAACCAAATGCCGCAAGGTTTGGGTACCGGTAGTTTATACACCAATAATTTTGAAAGTCCACTGGCCGTTGCCGAAGGCAATCTATTTTATAGAAATGAACTATCTTGGCAACAAGACTTAATTGAAGATTTATGTATATAGAACAGGGTTATAAGGGAAAGTTTGGCTTATGGAAGTTTTTCATTATTCCCACTGCATTTTTGGCATTCATGACATTAAATTATGTAGCTACACTATTATCGCCGGTAAATGTAGAGGATGCCATGGCCCAAATGATCGATCAGTGGGGCTCTCCCACTGTTTTGGTGCTACTTTTGGCCCCTTTGATAGCAGGTCTTTTTGTGGTTTTGGGATGGACCATTTTGGTACACCAGCAATCAATCACTTCTTTAACGACCTCAAGAAAGAAAATCGATTGGAAACGGGTCTTATTCGTCTTCTCCCTTTGGTCCGCCATCACCATTGCTTTTACTTTGATCGATGTGTATGGTTCACCTGATGATTATGTTCTTAATTTCGATGTAAGTAAGTTTTTGATTTTAGCGGTAATCGCAATTTTATTGATACCCCTGCAGACCAGCTTTGAAGAATACCTGTTTCGGGGCCATATGATGCAAGGTATCGGCTTGTTGGCCAAAAGCCGATGGGTTCCGTTGTTCATAACTTCCATACTTTTTGGCCTAATGCATATTGCCAATCCCGAAGTGGAAAAATTAGGGTATGGAATAATGGTCTACTATATTGGAACAGGATTCTTTTTAGGTATAATGACCCTTATGGATGAAGGTTTGGAACTTGCCCTTGGTTTTCATGCGGCGAACAACCTAATTACCGCCTTATTGGTCACGGCCGACTGGACCGCGTTTCAAACGGATTCTATTTTTAAGGACATTTCAGAACCTGCTCTGGGGTGGGATGTCTTGATACCGGTTTTTATCGTCTTTCCAATACTTCTTTTCATATTGGGTAAAAAATATAAATGGGAAAATTGGAAGGAACGTCTCTTCGGAAAGGTAATGGAAGAAAATGAATTTTTAGCCTTGGCAGATGAAAATCCATCCGAAGTTCAAGCTTAACGGACGATATTTCAATGCGGAATCCCTAGCGGGGCTTTCATATAGCCTCGCGAAAGAAGGTGCACCTTTTGAAATCGCGATAGGTCATTTTTTATTGGAGTGGTTGAATCCCTCCCCTGAAATTACGGTGAAAACCTCTGGCTCTACCGGTAGGCCAAAGCAAATACCACTTCAAAAAGAGCATATGGTCAACTCTGCATTGGCCACGGGTGCGTTCTTCAACTTGAAACCGGGTAATTCAAGCCTTTTATGCCTTTCGGCTGATTTTATAGCAGGTAAAATGATGTTGGTAAGGGCTCTGGTATTGGGTTTGGAATTGGACTATGTCGCACCCAGTGCCACACCATTATTGGCAAACAGCACCATATATGACTTTTGTGCCATGGTACCAATGCAAGTTCAAAATAGTTTAGAAGATTTGTATAAAGTAAAGCAATTGATTATCGGTGGGGCACCTGTAAATAATTCCCTCAGAAAAAAATTGCGATTGATCAATACTGCATGTTATGAGACGTACGGAATGACGGAAACCATCACGCATGTTGCTGTGAAACCATTAGGGGATTCTTCAGGGGTATTTAAGACCTTGCCCGATATCACCGTATCGATTGATGAGCGTGATTGCCTGGTAATCAATGCCCCCAAGATAACCAATCAGAAAGTCGTTACCAATGATATTGTGAAGTTGATCAATGAAGAAAAATTCCAATGGTTAGGAAGGTTCGATACCATAATCAACTCTGGTGGCGTAAAATTGATTCCCGAACAGATAGAGGCAAAACTGGCGCGGTTGTTTCCAGGGCGTTTTTTTGTTATAGGGATACCCGATGGGAAACTTGGGCAAAAAGCGGTGTTGTTTTATGAATCAGAATCAGAATTAAGCAATATTCAAGAACAAGTTGCAAAATTGGACGGTTTGGCTAAATATGAAATTCCAAAAGCGTTTTACCCCGTAGCCCATTTTGCCGAGACCAAAAGTGGAAAAGTCAATCGTTTGAAAACTTCGGGGCAAGTCAACTGAACTGAGCGATAAAACTATTGGATAGCACTTTTTTTATCCTTTGGAATTAGGTATTTTTCAGATTCCATAACTACTTAAGAATCATGAGAAGAATACTTTTTATCCTAATCTTTATAGCTCCTTTTTTTTCGAAAGCACAGCAAATCCTTCCTGAAAAAGAGCGGGCTAGGGTAATCGATGAAATTTTAGAAGATCGTTTCAATACCTTGTTGCCCGTTTTGATGGATAAATCGGAAATTGACATGTGGATTGTTATTTCTAGGGAGTATAATGAAGATCCCGTTTTGAGAACGATGCTCCCCGCGACATGGCTCAATGCCAGAAGAAGAACCATCTTGTTGTTTTATAGGAATAAGAAAGCCAATACCATTGAAAAGCTGGCCGTGGCGCGTTATAACGTTGGCAAGAGTATCACCTCGGCTTGGGACAAAGAAAAGGAACCAGACCAATGGAAGCGGTTGATCCAATTGATCCAAGAACGCAATCCAGAAAAAATAGGATTAAACTTTTCTAAGGACCACAATATAGCCGATGGGTTGAACAAAACGGATTACGATGCATTTTTTCAAAATTTGCCCAAGGCAATGCATAAGAAAGTAGTTTCTGCCGAGCAATTGGCTGTTCGGTGGATTGAGACCAGAACAGATCGCGAAATGGTCATCTACAATCAATTGGTAAGTATTACCCATGATATTATTAAAGAAGCTTTTTCAGAAAAAGTGATAACGCCCGGTGTAACTACCACGACGGAAGTAGAATGGTGGTTTCGCCAAAAAGTCACGGATTTGGGCCTAGCGACATGGTTTCACCCTACAGTGGATGTACAACGAACGAGTATGGAACTGGTAGGGCATTTATATTCCTTTTCTGGAAGGCCTGATGATATGGTTATCATGCCAGGGGATTTGGTGCATTGCGATTTTGGCATTACCTATTTGAGGTTGAATACCGATTGTCAAGAACTGGCATATGTGTTAAGACCCAACGAAAAGAAAGCGCCCGATTTTTTGATAAAAGGCTTGAAAGAGGGTAATAGGGTTCAAGATTTTTTGACGAAAAATATGATTCAGGGCAGAACGGGCAATGAAATTTTAGCGGAATCTTTGGCTGAAGCCAAGGTCGCTGGCCTTCGACCGGCAATTTATACCCATCCATTGGGGTCTTATGGACATTCGGCCGGAACCACTATAGGTATGTGGGATGCCCAAGGGGGCGTTATGAAGGATGATGGCGAGAATTATCCCTTAAACCCAAATACGGTATATGCCATTGAATTAAATACGACGATAACCGTACCAGAGTGGAAGAGGGATATCAGGATTATGTTGGAGGAAGCTGGATTTTATGGAAAAAATGGATTTCGTTACGTCAATGGAAGACAAACGGATCTTCTATTGATTCCACGTTTAAAAAATCATGTAACTAATTGATACAAAGATAATTTCCTTTTAAAGGGGATAATCCAACTAATTTTTTGTACTTTTTAAATAAAATTTTGAAATGATGAAAAATTCTTTGATTCTTTTGTTTTTCGTTGGCCTAGTGAGTTTTGGCCAAGATACGATGAAAACGGTTTCTGGCGTGGTTACCGATGGTCGTTCGCCCATGTCTGGGGTTACCATAACCGTTTTAGGTACGTCTGCGAATACGTCTACAGATGATTTAGGTAAATATCGTGTTCAAGTGCCCATGGGTAACACTTTAAGATACAGTTATCAAGGTATGAAAGCCGTAGAGATCAAGATTGAGGATGTCACACGCATATTAAACGTTGACATGGTTCCTGATATTGAAGAACTTGAAGAAGTAACCGTGACGGGTAGCAATAGAAAATCACAAAGTGAACTTGCTTCTGAATATCCAAGGAATATGAACTTGATCCGCACGGCATTCGGGTATTTGAATGCTGCCACGGCACCAGGTAATATTAGGTTTTTGAATGAAGAAGAAATCAATCCTGTTGCAATTTGTATTTTAGACCTATTGCGAAATGAATTTTCAGGCGTTCGGGTGCAAGGCACTTGCATGGGTGCTTTTGGCCGTGATGAGGGCATAGCAAATGAACTCAACAATTTGACAGGTAGAAATGTCAACGACCCTGGTGTGGTAGGTTTGAACCCGGTAGGTACGGGTCTTAGCGGTAGTCTTAATGAAGGAAAGGTATTCATTAGGGGCGCTAGTTCGTTGTTCAACCCCAGGTCAGCAATTTTTGATATTGATGGTCAGATTATCAATGACCCTCCGATTTGGTTGGATATTAAGAATATCAAGCGCATCGCTATCCTTAACAATTTTGCGACAACAACTAATTACGGTAGCGCTGGCGCTGGCGGTGTTATTGTTATTAATACGATAAGCGGAACCCCCCAATCAAATAAAATTGTCGATCAGGCCCGTTTGCGAAATAATTTTGTTGCGTCTAATATTCTGGGCTCCGATGAAGTTAGACGTAATTGGCCTACTTATTTACAAGATATCTATGCGAGTACTACTTTGGAAGAGGCTAAAACAACGTACCAAAAGTATGCGGGTCAATATGCCAGCCTTCCGTTCTTTACCCTTGATATACAGAAGTACTTTAAGGAAAAATGGAATGAAGGGGAGTATGCCGATGGGATAGTGGAAGACAATAGTAATTTATGGAATCAAAATCCAGTACTTTTAAAGGCATTGGCATACCAATATCAAGAACAGGGTGAATTTGAAAAGGCAAATAATTTGTTTAAAAAGGTGCTAAAGTTAAGGCCCAATTATGCGCAGTCTTATCTAGACTTGGCAAATAGTTATAGGGAGTTAAGGGATGTCAAACAGGCAGCCGCAATGTACACGCGATATAACTATTTGATTGAACAAGGTTTTATGGAAAAGGATTCCATTGGCATTGGAGCTATCTTCGAGCGGGAATACAACAATTTTCTTTTGTTGGAAAAAAATGCCTTGGTCAAAGGTGAAAAAGCGGCAGGATTGTTTATTGCCGACGAAGACTTCAAAGGAACCCGATTGGTCTTTGAATGGAATGATAGCGAGGCGGAATTTGAGTTGCAATTCGTAAATCCGGGTGGACAATATACACTGTTAAAACACAGTCTTGCGGACAATGCGGGGATGATTCGAAAAGAGAAAGAATACGGTTACAATACCGCGGAATATTTAATTGATAACGCTTTGCCAGGTACATGGACGATTAATGTGAACTACTTGGGTAACAAGAGTCTGACACCTACTTATTTGAAGGCAACGGTGTATTATGATTACGGAAGTTATTCCCAAAGAAAGGAAACAAAAGTCTTTAAAATGACACTTAAAAATGCCCCTTACGAATTGTTTCAAATGAGCGTTGGTAGCAAATTAGTATTACGATAAAAACACCTGAAATCGAAATACCCCTTCACAGGGGTATTTTTTTCAACCTAAATTAATAGTATTACAATCATTTAAGAGTATTGTACTGTTAAACTCTGTTAATTGTTAAAGCCCTATTTTAACTTCTTTGTAACTTCTAAACAAAATTTTAAAAAGAAAGCTATGAAAAATCTTTTACCACTTGTTGCCGTGTTTCTTTTCGGTTTCATAGGCAGTGCCCAAGAACAACGAATCGTGTCAGGTAAGGTTACCGACAACCAAGCACCAATAGAAAATGTAAACGTCTATATTAAAGAAAAACAAATTTCAACGGTAACCGATGCCGATGGAAAATACACGATTAAGGCCGAAACCGGTGATGTGTTACAGTTTGCCTATACGGGAATGAAAACCATTTCAATTCGAGTAGAAGATGTTACACGCTTTCTAAGCCCGGTAATGGTGCCAGATGTGACGGAGTTGGAAGAGGTTACCGTAAAAAGCAGTCGAAGAATTTCCCAAAAAGATTTAGAGGAAGACTATGTGCTGAATAAGAATATTATCCGCACCGCTTTTGGTTATTTAGATGCCGATCGAGCAGCTGGTAACGTAAGAACTTTGGATGATAGTGAGATAAACCCTGTAAATGTGAACGTCTTTGCATTATTGCAAAACAGGTTTCCCGGGGTTCAAGTAACTGGTAATTTATTTGGGGCCAATAATTTGGCAGAGGTATCACCGATTAATCAAGCATCCATAGCTTCAAGTGGTGTTTTTATAAGGGGGCGTGGTTCACTCACCAATCAAAGGGCCGCTATTTTTGATATTGATGGACAGATTTTCACCAATATTCCCCCTCCAATCGATATTGGAAACATTAAAAGGATAGCCATATTGAACAATCTGGCTACCACAACCAGATATGGAAGCATTGGTGCAGGTGGTGTCATTGTGATCAACACCTTTTCAGGTACGCCACAAAATGATAAGATCGTAGACCGCGCCAGACTCAAGAATAACTATGTAAATACCAAAGTACTCACTAGGGCAGAGGTAGCTAATAATAATCCTACCTACCTGAAGGAATTGGAGGCCAGCACTTCTTTTGATGACGCGAAAAAGGTATATGACCAGTATGAATCATCATACTACAGTTCCCCATACTTCTATTTGGATGCGTACACCTATTTTTCAGAAAACCATGATGATATGGATTATGCCGATGCCATAATCAATGAAAATTTCGCATTATTTGATGACAACCCGGTCTTGCTAAAGGCATTGGCCTATCGCTATGAAGAGCAGCAACGTTTCGAAAAGGCAAACGCCATTTTTAAGGAAGTATTCATACTAAGGCCCAATTACGCCCAAAGTTACATGGACATGGCCAACAGTTACCGAAGTTTGAATGAGGTCAAGCAAGCGGCTTCCATTTACGCACGATACGATTATTTGGTACAAGAGGGTTTCATGGAGCAAGACAGTATAGGCTTTGGGCCCGTAATGGAACGGGAGTTCAATAACTTATTGGTATTGAACCGCAATGCTGTGGTCAACTCCACAAAGTCTGGGAAGCTCTACGTGGCCCAAGAAGAATTCGAGGGAACGCGATTGGTCTTTGAATGGAACGATAGCGAGGCGGAGTTTGACCTTCAGTTCGTGAACCCTGAAAACCAATATTACAAATGGAAACACAGCTTGGCCGACAACGAAAAAACCATTTACCGCGAAAAAGATTTTGGCTATAGTGTCAAAGAATATTTGATTGATGGTTCGTTGCCAGGCACATGGGGGGTTAACGTGAAGTATTTGGGCAATAAAAGTTTGACGCCTACATATTTGAAAGCTACCGTGTATTACAATTATGGAGCTAGAAGTCAAAGAAAAGAGACCAAGGTCTTTAAACTTAGCTTAAAAGATGTGAACCAAGAACTGTTCAAGGTACAATCCGTTGGTAGCATTGTAACAAAATAAGAATCGATATTCTTAATCTAAAATAGGCTATGATTTTAATGTAATAGGCATGAATCTAATTCATAAAACTTGATATATGAAAAAAACCATTTTACTTCCGTTCTTTTTACTATTGTTCTTTGTTGCCATAGGGCAACAGAAACGTACCCTTGTGGGTGAGGTCAGTGATGGAAAATCACCTATTGAAAACGTTAATATCTCCATTGTCGAAAAGGGAATTACCACGATAACCGATAGTGAGGGTAAGTATGAGGTTCACGTGGAAACGGGGGATAAGATTAGGTTTTCATATATAGGTTTTAAGACCATTTTTATTAGGGTAGAAGATGTGACTAAAATTCTCAACCCGATAATGGTCCCTGATGTTACCGAGTTGGATGAGGTGGTCGTGAAAAATAGTAAGCGCATGTCACAAAAAGACTTGGAAGCGGATTATAACATCAGAAAAAATATCATACGTACTGCTTTTGGGTATTTAGATGGAGATAGGGCAGCAGGTAATATTCGTGTTTTAAATGAAGGGGATATCAGCGCAATAGATTTGTGTATCCTTGATATGCTCCGAGGTCAATTCTCGATGGTAAGGGTGAGCGGCGATTGCCAAAAAGGAGGCGAGGTTTTCATGAGGGGTAGTGGATCAATTAACAATCCAGCTTCTGCAATATTTGATGTTGATGGGCAAATTTTTAGGGATGCTCCAGTTTGGTTAAGTTATGGTGCAATAAGGCGTGTGGGAATATTAAACAATTTGGCTACCACCACACCATATGGAACATTAGGCAACGGTGGCGTTGTTGTTATTAATACCGTTGGCTATCATCCAAGGCAAAGAAATAACGAAATGGCTGATCAAGCCCGTTTAAAGAACAATTATCTAAGCGGAAAGGTACTTACCAAAACGGATTTGGATAGGAATAAGCCAACCTATTTAAAAGAATTGGAGGCCAGTGGCAACTTTGAGGCTGCAGTAGCTGTTTTCGAAAAATACCAAACTCCATATTCAAACTCACCCTATTTTTTTATGGATATGGCCACTTATTTTACTAAAAAGTGGAACAATACCGATTTCTCTGATACCATCATCGAGAATAACAGTAGGCTTTTTAAAGACAACCCAGTACTTTTAAAGGCCTTGGCCTATCATTATGAAGAGCAGGGACGTTATGAAAAGGCCAATGCGGTATTGAAAGAGGTCTTTATACTTCGACCGAATTATGCCCAAAGTTATTTGGATATTGCCAATAGTTACCGAGATCTTAATCAAGTCAAACAGGCCGCTGCCATTTACGCAAGATACGACTACCTGGTGCAAGAAGGTTTTATGGAACAAGATAACATAGTTTTTGGTCCCTTATTAGAACGGGAGTTCAATAATCTATTGAGTCTGAAACGTAATACGGTGATTACGGCCCAAAAATCAAGCAAATTGTATGTGGCCCAAGAAGAGTTCGAGGGAACGCGATTGGTCTTTGAATGGAACGATAGTGAGGCGGAATTTGACCTTCAGTTCGTGAACCCTGAAAACCAATATCACCTATGGAAGCATAGTTTGATGGATAATCCCGAAACCGTTTACCGTGAGAAAGATTTCGGTTATAACGTTACCGAATACCTGTTAGATGGTTCCTTATCAGGTACATGGGGGGTGAATGTGAAGTATTTGGGCAATAAGAGTCTGACACCTACATATTTAAAGGCAACGGTATATTACAATTATGGGTCCAGCAGTCAGAGAAAAGAGACCAAGGTCTTTAAATTGACCTTAAAAGACGTGAACCAAGAACTGTTCAAGGTACAATCCGTTGGCAGTATTGCCACGAAGTAATAGGCATTGCGAAGGGACTGGAATATGGTACCTTTAAGTATTTGGTTCTGGTATGATGTTTGATAAATCTAAACAAGTTTCCACAGGTTTAATTTTAAAAATCCTTTTTATGAAAAACGCCATTTTACTCCCGTTCTTTTTGCTACTATTCGTTGTTGCCATAGGGCAACAGAAACGTACCCTTGTGGGTAAGGTCAGTGATGGAAAATCACCTATTGAAAATGTCAATATCTCCATTATTGAAAAAGATATTAGTACGGTAACCGATGGTGAGGGTAAGTATGAGGTTCAAGTGGAAACAGGAGACAAGCTCAAATTCTCGTATACGGGATTGAAGACCATTTTCATTAAGGTGGAAGATGTGACTAAAATTCTAAATCCGATAATGGTTCCCGATATTACGGAGTTGGATGAAGTTATCGTACAGAATAGCAGAAGGATATCACAAAAGGATTTGGAAATGGATTATGTACTGAATAAGAATATTATCCGCACCGCTTTTGGCTATTTAGATGCCGATAGGGCGCCTGGAAACGTAAGGATTATTGATGACAGTGAGATCACATCGGTGAATTTGGATATTATTAGTTTATTAACAACGGGTAGGTTTCCTGGGGTCAGTATTTTAAATGGAAGAATTTTTGTTCGTGGTGCTGGCTCAATTACCCAATCCCCACCTGCGGTCTTTGATGTTGACGGTCAAATTTTTACGGATATCCCAGTTTGGATTGATTTAGGAAATATTAAACGAATAGCTGTACTTAATAATTTGGCCACAACCGTTTCATATGGAAGCACTGGAGCGGGCGGTGTTATTGTGATCAATACCATTTCAGGTACTCCTAGATTGGATAATATTGTAGATCGTGCTCGATTAAGAAATAATTATGTCAGCGGAAAGGTACTTACCAAAACGGATTTGGATAGGAATAAGCCAACCTATTTAAAAGAAGTGGAGGCCAGTGGCAACTTTGAGGCTGCAACTGCGGTTTTTGAAAAATATAAAAACACATATTCCAGCTCACCCTATTTTTTTATGGATATGGCCACTTATTTTACTGAAAAGTGGAATAATAGCGAGTATGCAGATGCCATTATCGATACTAACAGCAGGCTTTTTAAAGACAACCCAGTTCTTTTAAAAGCCTTGGCCTATCATTATGAAGAGCAGGGACGTTATGAAAAGGCCAATGCAGTATTGAAAGAGGTCTTTATACTTCGACCGAATTATGCCCAAAGTTATCTGGATATCGCCAATAGTTACCGAGATCTTAATCAAGTCAAACAGGCAGCTGCCATTTACGCAAGATACGACTACTTGGTGCAAGAAGGTTTTATGGAACAAGATAGCATAGTTTTTGGTCCCTTATTAGAGCGGGAGTTCAATAATCTTTTGAGTTTGAACCGTAATGCGCTGGTCAATTCGACGAAGTCTGCGAAGCTCTATACGGCCCAAGATGAGTTCGAGAGTACGCGATTGGTCTTTGAATGGAACGATAGTGAGGCAGAATTTGACCTTCAGTTCGTGAACCCCGAAAACCAATACTACACTTGGCAGCATAGTTTGATGGATAATCCTGAAACCGTTTATCGTGAGAAAGATTTCGGTTATAACGTTACCGAATACCTGTTAGGTGGTTCCTTACCGGGTACATGGGGGGTGAATGTGAAGTATTTGGGCAATAAGAGTCTGACACCTACGTATTTGAAAGCTACCGTGTATTACAATTATGGGTCTAGCAGTCAGAGAAAAGAGACCAAGGTCTTTAAATTGACCTTAAAAGACGTGAACCAAGAACTTTTCAAGGTACAATCCGTTGGGGGTATTGTGACGGAATAGAAGTCGATTTTCTTGATGATTTACTTTCAGTAGTATAAAGGTCTTTTTCCAATCATATTAAAAAAACCCTTTTATGAAAAACATTTTTCTTTTTCCACTCTTGTTTTTGTTTTTAATAAGCGTTGAGGCGCAAGAAAAACGTTTTTTATCGGGTTATGTATTCGAAGACGTAAGTGTTTTAGAAAATATAAAAGTAGTCAATCTCACCAAAGATATCACAACAGTAACCGATAGTGGGGGTAAGTATAAAATTGCGGTTGCGACAGGCGATCAAATCCGTTTTTCTTTTATCGGTATGAAGACAATAGCGATAAAGGTCGAAGATGTGACCCGCATACTGAACCTAGAGATGTTTCCCGAAGTCACTGAATTGGATGAAGTCACGGTTCAAAAGAAAAAGAAATTATCGCAGAAAGAATTGCGGGTAGAATATGCTTTTAACAAGAACATCGTAATGACAGGCTTTGGCCTTTTAGATACCAAAAAGACCATAGGTGATATTCAGGTATTGACTGCAGATGACTTTAAGGCAAATGGTGCCTGTCTTTTAGATTTGTTACGATTGAATTTTACAGGACTCCGGGTTGAGGGGAGTTGCGCATTACCCGGTCCGATAGCGATCCGTTCGGCAGTAGGCCAGACCGTTATTGAGGTAGATGGGCTGATTCAGGACCCTCATATCATTCCTATTGAGCATGTCAGACGGGTAGCAGTTTTTGCAGGTTCTGCGTTGACTAGAAAATACGGTGCGGATGTCGGTGGCGTCATCGTCATCAATACCTTTTCGGGGACCACATTTGGTAATAAGATCGTGGATAGGGCAAGGCTCAGGGACAATTTTATTAAAAGCCCTGATTTGGGAAGGCAATATTTAAATGAGAACAAAAGACGAAATCAAAACAAAAAATTGATTTCAGGTACGGTAACTGATGGAAAGACCCCTATACCAGATGTAAATATCTCAATTGAAGCAACAAATACGGCAACAAGAACCAATGATAAGGGCAAATATAAAATCAAGGCCAATCCAGGCGATGAGATTACGTTTTCTTATATCGGTTTGAAAACGGTTACCATTAAGGTTGAGGATGTAACACGTTTTTTAAATCCGGTGATGATTCCAGAAGTAACTGAGTTGGAAGAGGTAACCGTAGAATCGAGCAAACGGATGTCACAAAAAGATTTGGAAGAAGATTACAATAGTAGAAAAAATATTATACGCACTGCTTTTGGGTATTTAGATGGTGATAGGGCAGCGGGTAAAATTCGTGTAATAACTGAAGAAGATATTACCTCTGTAAATCTTTGTATCCTCGACTTATTAAGGACCAGGTTTCCGGGAATTACAGTGATTGGTGATTGTTTGGGCGTAGGGGGTTCGGTCTTGATAAGGGGTGCGAATTCCATCAACAATGTGGCCACAGCAATATTTGACGTAGACGGTCAAATTTTCACTGATGTACCCATCTGGATAAATACAGGTAATATTGAAAGGGTTGCAATACTCAATAATCTGGCCTTGACCAGCACCTACGGTTCCGCTGGCAGTGGAGGGGTCATTGTAATCAATACCGTAGCGGGTAGTCCAGGTAACAAATCCTTGGTTGATCAGGCACGTTTGAGAAATAATTTTATAAATGGGAAAATACTGACCAAAGCCGATATCAACAGAAATAAAGCGACCTATTTAAAAGAATTGGAAGCAAGTACTTCCCTTGAAGATGCCAAAGCGGTTTTTGATACCTATGATGCTCAATACAAAAGTTCCCCATACTTTTATTTGGATGCCTATTCCTATTTTTCAGATAAATGGGACGAGCTAGATTTTGCCGATGCCTTTATCAAGGCCAAATATGGTCTTTTTGAAAACAATGCAGTGCTTTTAAAGGCTTTGGCGTATCAATATGAAAGACAAGGGCGATACGCTCAGGCGAATGGGGCGTATAAGGAAATTTTTCTCCTTCGCCCCAATTATGCGCAAAGCTATATGGATATGGCGAATAGCTATCGCAATCTAAACGAATCGAAAGACGCCGCTACGATATATACACGTTACGCTTATTTAATCGAACAGGGTTTCATGAAGCAAGATACGGTGGGCTTTGGCCCCATAATGGAGCGGGAGTTCAATAATCTTTTGAGTCTGAATGGTGAAGCCGTAGTGAATGCCAAAAAAGTAAAGAAGCTTTACATCGCCGAAGAGGATTTCAAAGGGACCCGGTTGGTCTTTGAATGGAACGATAGCGAGGCCGAATTTGAGTTGCAATTTGTGAATCCAGGAAATCAATATTACACTTGGAAGCATAGTTTGATGGATAATTCGGAAACGATTTATCTTGAGAAGGACTTTGGCTACAATGTAACCGAATACCTGTTAGATGGGTCTTTACCAGGCACGTGGAGTGTAAACCTCAATTATTTGGGCAATAAGAGTTTGACACCCACTTACTTGAAGGCAACGGTCTATTACAACTATGGTTCAAAGAGCCAGCGTAAGAAAACCAAGGTATTCAAAGTTAGCTTGAAAAATGTCAACCAAGAACTATTTAAGGTACAGTCCGTAGGGCAGCTTAGCGTTGAATAGCAATCATGCGTACCTTTAAAAATAAAGAAATGAAAACCTGATGTGAAGTTTTGGTTGTAAACGTTGGTATTTTTATAGTCCTTTTACTAAATTAAGGTATTGGTATTTTGCTTTGAGGCATGGAATTAAACAAACGAATTAAAGGGAACAAAAGCACCTGTATTCTTTTGTTATTTTTTCTTTTTTATGGGCTATCGTTTGGGCAATCAAGCAATGATTCAGAGTTGATCAGCTCTAATAAATACTTTATGGGGGGAGAAGTTAAGGTGCCTAATGCGTATCGCCATTTTAAGGGTATTTCCAAACCATCTAAAAGGACTTTAAATATAGCTGTCTTGATAGCTGTTTATTGGGGAGATGACCGTGGAAGAATAAATGTGAAATACCCAAAACTAGAAGGACATATTGAATCAAACCATCCTTTTTTAAATAAAAAAAACTCTGAGGTATTGACCGTTACCTATGGTACTTCCTATAGGGAAATGAGAATCATTAAAAACTTATAAAATCGAAATCAGAAAGAATTGAAAAAGCAAGCTTTTATTTTGGCCGTTTATTTGATTTCAAATACATTATCGGCCCAAGAGGACTTCAAAGGTCGAATCTTGGATGCGGAAACCAAAGAACCCATTCCCTATGTTAATATTGGTATCGTCGATGTCGGTATTGGTACGGTCAGTGATGAAGATGGATTGTTCCATTTGAACCTGAAGTCCAAGGTTTACAAAGATGATGCTGAGATTCTTTTTTCCGCTATCGGTTACGAAACCAAGTATATTCCAGTTTCCAAAGCAGAGATCGTCTATAACGAGTATCCTGAGATTCTATTGAAACCTACTATAATGGAATTAAAGGAAGTCGTGGTATCCAATAAGGGGGAGCGGTTCATCAGCGATAATATTGGCTATAGAAACTATGGGGAAAAGAATTATGGCTATTGGAAGGATAATATTGCACTTGGGGGGGAATTGGGTACCAAGATAATTGCCAAAAGCGGCCTTCGAAGGTTGAACAGGTTTGAGTTTGAGGTATGGCATAACCCCTCAGACAGTCTACTGCTTCGGGTAAATATTTATGAAGATGATGGCAATCTAGGTAGGCCAGACACAAACCTGAACACTTCGGGTAAGAATATCCTCTGTACCGTTCAAAAAGATGACCGTATGGTCAAGGTAGATTTACGCCCCTATGACATTTACGTTAAAGATGATTTTATAGTTTCCTTAGAGCTATTGAAGGTCTATGGAGAAGAGGGGCTGGGTCTGGTTCTATCCGCAACCCTCAATGGATACGGTTCGTATAGAAAGTATGCCAGTCAAGATAAGTGGGAACATTTCTCTGATGTGAACATGGCGTATTATGTAGCATCTGAATTGATGGTCTCAGAAAAGACCGCACAACGTTTTGAACGAAGAAAAGCGAAAAAGGAGAAAAAGCAAAAGACGGTTTCAGGTTTTGTAATTGTACGGGGTCAAATGATCGCTGGGGTTTCGGTTTTCAATACGACTACCAAAGAAACTGTTGCGTCAGATGATAAGGGCCGCTACATCATACCTGCAAAAAAAGGGAACATCCTAACGTTTACAAAAGACGGATTTCATGACTTCAGTTTTAGGGTGGGCGATAAAATCACCCAAAATATTATTTTGAAAACAAAATAATCAAACTTGCAAGACCCCAAGATTAAACTGCTTTTCAATAGTGTCATAACTATCGGCTTGAAGGTTGTTTATTTTGGGGTATAAGCAATTATGAATGATTTTTAACAAGATTTACTGTATAGAAAATACTTTAGATAGCTTTTTAGATTCGTATATTGAAACTAACAATTTAATTTCTATGGAATGATAGGATGTTCCTTGTCCCTTTCATTAAAAAGCCTTTTTTTGACGTTAGCTTTTTTATCTTTTTCGAAAGCAATGTTAGGTCAACTTAGTATTGTGGGTAAAGTAACTGATATCGAAACGGAACAAGGAATACCCTTCGTGAATATCGGAATTGTTGATGAGGGCATTGGTACGGTAAGCAATGTCGAAGGATCATTCACCTTGGAGATTGAGGATATCCATAAATATCTAGGAGCTACTCTTTTGTTTTCTTCATTGGGTTATAAAAAAAAGGAAGTTCCAATAAAAAACGTAATAGAACATGGCTCCTTATCCAACATAAATGTTCTGATGGAACCAACCAACTTGGCATTGGATGAGGTAGTTGTATCAAATAAAGGAAAGGTATTTATACCTGACGGGGTCGGTTATCGAAATTATGGTGAAAACGTTATTGGTTACTGGAAAGACGACATTGCCCTTGGCGGGGAACTTGCAACAAGAATACTTGTCAAAGATGGTTTGCGTAAACTAAATAAGTTGCAATTCGAAATAAAGGAAAACCAATCAGATAGTCTTTTACTAAGGATAAACATATATGATGACGATGGAGGGTTATATAGACTACCGCGAACAAATTTAAATAATTCAAAAAAAAACATCCTCTATACGGTTAAACATGGATATGAAACAGTTTTAGTAGATTTAACCCCCTACGATATATACGTTAAAGATAATTTCATTTTAGCCTTGGAGCTAGTTGAGGTATATGGTAAGAAAAAACCAGCTTTGGCATTACTGGCTACTTCCAACAGGTTTGGTTCGTACAGAAGATATGCCAGTCAAGGTAATTGGGTGAAAATATCAGCAATCAACATGGCCTACGTACTGGAAACCGAACTTCTCGTTACCGAAGAGTTCGCTAATCGGTACGATAGACTTGTCGCAAGAAAAGAAGCACGGGCAAAAGTCATTTCTGGCAAAGTGACGGATAATGGAGAGGGTATTGAAAATGTTCTTGTATTCAATTTAAGAACCAAAATTACCACTAAGACGAACAAAGAAGGTTTTTATAAGATTCATGCCAAAAGAAACGATGTATTGACCTTTTCAAAAAAAGAATATCAAGTTTTCACTAAAAAGGTAAAATCCGGCTCCAAATTGGAACCTAAAATGACTAGAAAATTTGTATTGCCAGATAATGGTTTTGAAATAAAAAAGATTGATTAAATGAGTAGTATGAAATGGTTTTACGGTTGTTTACTGACCCCAATGTTGTTGTTTTCCCAAACGGTGAAAATGGTGAAAGGGAAGGTTACAGACGGAAACCAACCTTTGGTTGGCGCCCATGTTTTTGCAAAAGAAAATAAGGATTTAGGAACTTATACCAACAATGAGGGTTTTTATGAATTGCAAGTGCAAGATGATACTGTTCTGATTTTCTCTTTTCAAGGGATGGAAGAACAAACTTTTAAAGCTGGCGAAATACCAACTGAATTGAACGTAGCATTATTCCCAGAAACAAATATCTTAGATGAAGTCGTTCTCAAAAAAAACCAAATCAGGTTGCGAGAACAGAAAGCTTTGTTTGATGCCTATAACCTAGAAAAAGAAATTGTCAAAACCAAATACGCTCTGTTGGATAAAAAAATCTCTGGATATGCCATAGAAGTGAGGGAGGGGGACCAAATAAATTTTGCGTCCAACAATATTTTGACGGTGCTCCAAAGCTTGTTTGCAGGAATTAAGGTAAGACTACGAGGGAGTCCCACTATAAATGTCCAGCCTGATGACCCCAATGCTGTTATCTATATGCGTGGTACAGGTTCGATTCAAAATCCAAGGGAAGCAATTTACGATGTTGATGGTACTGTTTATCAAGACCCACCCAGATTTTTAGATATTACGAATATCAAAAGAATTGCTAGGATTCCCGGTTTAGGCGGCACAGCAGTTTATGGTTCGTTAGGCGCTGGCGGTGTGTTTGTTATCAATACCAAATCTGCAAATTATTCCCCTACGGAAAAACAGCTGGAATTTCGGGCTAAGCAAAACAGTAAGACCACATATGATTTAAAAGCACTCCCTTATTCTCGAGAAATTGATAATTCGCCAAAGTATTTAAAGGATTTATTAGGCGTAAATGCAATTGAAGAGGCTAAAACCATCTATTTAAACCATAAAAAGGTGTATAGCAGTAACCCTTACTTTGTTTTGGATATGGTTAACCATTTTAACACCAAGTTTAAGGGTAATGCATTCTCTGTTTCCCTTTTTGATGAAGCTGCCCAACTAGAAATTGATTCCTACGAATATTATCGTGCTTTAGCCCAAATTGCTAAAATTACCAACAATGTGGCTGCTTATAAAGCTGTTTGTTTGAATAAATTCAAAAAATGGCCACATTCACCACAATCATATCTTGATTTGTATTATGCGTATCGGCTTTCTGGTGATGCACTTAAGGCATTAAACTTCTTACAACGCTACAATTTACTTACAGACCAAGGTGATTTAACTGCAGAAACGGAATGGTCCCACGAAATATTTGTTTCTGAATTTGAACAGTTATCAAAACAACTTAAAAACGATGTAAAAAATGTATCCAGAGATGACAAAGAAGGGGGAACACGTATTGTCTTAGATTGGAATGATGACCAAGCGGCGTTGGTTTTTCATTTTGTCGACCCCAATTTGAACTATTTTAATTGGGATAACAGTATTTACGAAGTGGCTCAAGGGAATACTAATTTTCCGTTAACGCCCGTTTCCAAAGAATATTTCATTCCCATAAACTCATCTAAAGGAAAATGGAAAATAAATGTTGAATATTTGGGAAATACCAAAATGACCCCAACTTTTTTGAATGTAAGGATATATCACAATTTCGGGCTTGCAACGGAAAGAGTGGAAAATAAACTGTTTAGGTTGTCACTTAAGAACAAACTTATAGAACTGATTACCATAAATATCTAATGCTTTATAAGGCTGCTACACCTGTAATACCCCAAGATTAAACTGTTTCTCTATAGGTGCATGGTCCGCGGCTTCAATCCCCATTGAAATCCATTTTCTGGTATCCAAAGGGTCTATAATGGCGTCCGTCCATAAACGGGAGGCCGCATAGTATGGGGAGACCTGATTATCGTAGCGATTTTTAATTTCGTTAAACAGTTCTTTCTCCTTTTTAGCATCAATTTTTTCGCCTTTCTTTTCCAAAGAGGCCTTTTCGATTTGTAACAAGACTTTGGCGGCTGAATTACCACTCATTACCGCAAGTTCGGCGGTAGGCCAGGCAACGATTAATCTTGGGTCATAAGCTTTTCCGCACATGGCGTAATTACCGGCACCATAACTATTGCCGATGATAATAGTGAACTTAGGTACTACGGAATTGCTGACTGCATTGACCATTTTGGCACCATCTTTAATGATACCAGCGTGTTCACTCTTACTGCCGACCATAAAACCAGTGACATCTTGCAAAAAGACCAAGGGTATCTTCTTTTGGTTGCAATTGGCGATAAAACGTGTGGCCTTATCCGCTGAATCAGAATAAATGACCCCACCGAATTGCATTTCACCTTTACCGTTTTTTACTACTTTTCGTTGGTTGGCAACAATACCCACTGCCCAACCATCAATACGTGCATACCCGGTCAAAATCGTTTTTCCGTAGTCTTCTTTATACTGTTTGAAATCAGAATCGTCAACAAGCCGTTTTATAATTTCCAACATGTCATACTGGTCTGCACGTGATGAGGGCAGTATGCCGTAGATATCTTCTTGTTTTTCTTTAGGCAGTGATGCTCTAATTCTATTAAAACCTGCTTTGTCAAAATCGCCTATCTTGCCCATAATATTTTTGATGGTGTCAAGGGCGTCTTTATCGTCCTTTGCCTTATAATCGGTTACGCCACTAATTTCGCAGTGTGTAGTTGCACCACCAAGGGTTTCATTATCAATACTTTCCCCTATGGCAGCTTTTACCAAATAACTACCTGCCAAAAAGATGCTCCCTGTTTTATCTACGATCAAGGCCTCATCGCTCATTATCGGCAAATAGGCACCCCCTGCCACACAACTACCCATGACAGCAGAAATCTGGGTGATTCCCATACTGCTCATGACGGCATTATTTCGAAATATGCGCCCGAAATGTTCTTTGTCAGGAAAGATCTCATCTTGCATCGGCAAGTAAACACCTGCGCTATCCACCAAATAAATAATGGGCAACTTATTTTCAATGGCTAGCTCTTGGGCCCTTAAATTTTTCTTTCCAGTTATCGGAAACCAAGCACCAGCTTTTACTGTTGCATCATTGGCCACGACGATACACTGCTTTCCTTGAACATGACCAATTTTGATTACTACGCCCCCAGAAGGGCAGCCGCCATGTGCCTCGTACATACCATCACCGGCGAATGCCCCAATTTCGATACCGGCGTCGTCATCGTCCAAAAGATAGGCTATGCGTTCCCTTGCCGTCATTTTACCCTTGGCATGTAGTTTTTCGATCCTACTTTTACCTCCCCCCAATTTTACTTTGGTAAGACGGTTTCGAAGTTCTGATACTTTTAATTTGTTTTGGTCTTCGTTTTTATTGAACTTTAGGTCCATTAACAGCGTGCTTAAATCATTTAGACCTTAAAGATAAGCACTAATAACGATTAGTTTAATGTACTATGCAGCGTAAAATAAGATGGGGTATCGTAGGCCTTGGTAAAATTGCCCAACATTTTGCCAATGATTTGAAATTGGTCGAAGATGCAGTTTTGGCTGGGGTCGCTTCAAGAAGTGAGGCTAAAGCAAAAGAGTTTGCCCATAAAAATGGAGCAGCCCACTATTTCGCGAATTATGAAACTTTATTCAAAAGTGATGAAGTAGATGTGGTCTACATTGCTACGCCACATACATTCCATAAAAATATTGCGATTAATGCTATGAAATCGGGCAAGCATGTACTTTGTGAAAAACCTATGGGTATTAATCGGTTAGAGGTTGAAGAACTACTAAAGGTCGCAGAAGAAAATAAGGTCTTTTTAATGGAAGCACTTTGGTCAAGATTTAATCCGACCATAAAGAAAGCATTGGGGTTGGTTGAGAATGGAACCATCGGTAAGCTGAAATACATCAACGCTGATTTCGGATTTTATGCCATGGATAGACCATTAGAGTCTAGATTGTTCAACTTGGATTTGGCAGGTGGGACACTTTTGGATATTGGAATTTACCCCGTATTTCTTTCGTACCTAATGATGGGCAAGCCAAAAGACATTGCTGCTTTTTCCAATTTCAACGAACATGGCACTGAAGTACAGACTTCGGTTATCTTTAAATATGATGGCGGACAGGCAATTTTGAACAGTAGTTTTGCAAACGAAACCAGAATGAATGCGGAATTAGCGGGAACCGATGGAAGTATCTTTTTGCATCCCAGATGGCATGAATCCCAAGGGTACACTATTAAAACTTCGGAGGGTACAAAAGAAGTAAACCTGCCAACGGAGGGTAAGGGGTACACGTACGAAATAGTGGAAGTTCACGAGTGTATAAAAAAAGGACAATTGGAAAGTAACTTATGGTCACACCAGAATAGTCTTGATTTAATTTCTTTGTTGGATGCCATAAGAAATAAAACTGGTGTTCGATTTCCATTTGAATCCTAAAAGATTGTGGGCAATCACCAATTTTTACGATATTTGAGTTTACATAAAATTAACCTATGGGGATGAATAAAAATACGGTTTTGGCCTGGGCAACCTTTATAATGATTTTTGTGGGCGTTGGCATGATTGCGCTTGGCGCTTTTAAATATGATGAAGTGGCAGGATGGGGTTTTGCTGCGGTCGGTATCGGTTTTTTCGCTGTGGCATGGGTATTTAATGCCTTAAAAGGACGGGTTTAACCAATTCAAATCCAAGTCCAATTTTTTAATGGTGATTTAGAATTATGATGCCGCACTCCAGTTTATTTGTGAAACTTTCGCAACTACTTGATGTATTCATTGAATCTAGTTGCTTCCATTAACCATTAACCATTAACCATTAACCATTAACCATTAACCATAACATATGTCAGACGACAAAAAGGTCATCTTTTCAATGTCAGGGGTCACCAAGACCTATAAAAATGCCAATACACCTGTTTTAAAGAACATTTACCTAAGCTTTTTCTATGGCGCCAAAATCGGGATATTAGGTCTTAACGGCTCAGGTAAGTCAACCTTGTTGAAAATCATTGCCGGTGTGGATAAAAATTTTCAAGGGGACGTTGTTTTTTCCCCAGGTTATTCCGTAGGCTATTTAGAACAAGAGCCCCAACTCGATGAAAGTAAAACGGTTTTGGAGGTGGTCAAAGAGGGCGTAGCCGAAACAGTGGCCATTCTAGACGAATACAATAAAATCAACGATATGTTTGGTTTGCCAGAGGTCTATGAAGATGCTGAAAAGATGCAAAAACTGATGGACAAGCAAGCGGTACTTCAAGATAAGATTGATGCTTCAAATGCTTGGGAGTTGGATACCAAGCTTGAAATCGCAATGGATGCCCTGCGTACGCCTGATTCCGATAAAAAAATAGGGGTGCTTTCTGGAGGGGAACGAAGAAGGGTAGCGTTGTGTCGCCTTCTACTTCGAGAACCCGAGGTGTTGCTTTTAGATGAACCGACCAACCATTTGGATGCGGAATCGGTACATTGGTTAGAGCACCATTTGGCCCAATACAAAGGCACTGTGATTGCCGTGACACACGACCGTTACTTTTTGGATAATGTGGCTGGCTGGATATTGGAATTGGATAGAGGGGAAGGTATACCATGGAAAGGGAACTATTCAAGTTGGTTGGACCAGAAATCCAAAAGACTCGCCCAAGAAAGCAAGCAAGCTTCAAAAAGGCAAAAAACCTTAGAGCGGGAGCTGGAATGGGTTCGACAAGGGGCTAAAGGGAGACAGACAAAACAGAAGGCTCGTTTGAAAAATTATGATAAGCTCATTAGCCAAGACCAGAAGCAACTTGAGGAAAAATTAGAGATTTATATTCCCAATGGCCCCCGTTTAGGTACTAACGTTATTGAAGCAAAAGGAGTAAGCAAGGCCTACGGCGATAAATTACTCTATGAAGCTCTGAATTTTAACCTACCACAAGCAGGAATTGTAGGCATCATAGGGCCTAACGGTGCGGGTAAGACCACTATTTTCAAAATGATAATGGGTGAAGAAACCCCGAATAAAGGGGAGTTTGCAGTTGGCGAAACTGCAAAACTGGCCTATGTTGACCAAAGTCATGGTAATATAGATCCAGACAAATCAATATGGGAAAACTTCAGTGACGGACAAGAATTGGTAATGATGGGGGGTAAGCAGGTAAACTCAAGGGCCTATTTAAGTCGATTTAATTTTTCAGGAAGTGAACAGAACAAAAAAGTCAACATGCTATCAGGAGGTGAGCGAAACCGACTTCATTTGGCGATGACCTTAAAAGAAGAGGGCAACGTGCTACTGCTTGATGAGCCTACCAATGACCTCGACGTAAATACCTTACGGGCTTTGGAAGAAGGTCTGGAGAATTTTGCGGGCTGTGCGGTAATCATATCACATGATAGGTGGTTCTTAGATCGTATCTGTACGCACATATTGGCCTTTGAAGGTGATTCACAAGTATATTTCTTTGAAGGCTCTTTTTCTGATTATGAAGAGAATAAAAAGAAACGCTTAGGTGCCGATATCATGCCGAAACGCATTAAGTATAAGAAGTTGATTAGATAAAATTTGGTACAATCTTTTATTGAGAATTTCCTTCTGGATCATATTTGTTTAAAAAACCCTTTACATTTGTACCTGATAGAGTAGAACCTGAAGCTATTATTTTTCCATTTGGTAGTTCTAAGACTGCAGAACAAAAATCCATTAAATCGGAATTATTTCCGTTTTCAATATTCCATTCGATACCCCCGTTCATATTTATTTTAGCAATAAAACTCTTTGTCTGTCTTGAAATTAAACCAAATGTACCACCTATCAAGAATTCTCCTGTAGTGGTCTGTTCGACATTTAGTAATTCTGTATAACTGTTGAAAGTATATTCCGTTTCATTAATTAATTCGCCGGAATCTGTAATTTCTATTTTATTAATTGTTGCATTTCCATCTCTTTTTGTTGTAAAAAAGCCGGTAATCGTTTTTTTTTCGTTTAAAAAAAACCTGCCATTAGTTCTAGGATTGTAGGCTATTTCAAATGTATCTAAAATATCTCCTGAGGAATCAATATGAACAATAGCACCTGGAGAAGATGGACTATCAGGAATACTCACATAAGCTAGTGCATAGAACGTGTCTTGAGAAGTAGCTTTGAGAACATCTGTAAATCCAAAAATTTCATAGTCGGCCTGAATCGTACCTTCTCTTACCAAGACTCCATCTGGTGTTAGGATATGGTATGAAGCATTACCATTAATACTACCAATAAAAAAATAGTCTCCATTCTCCATTACGGAAAACCGCTTTAAATATTGATTTCCATAGGTCCAAATTACTTCTCCCTCTTGGTTCACTTTTACAATTGCACCATCAATATCAATAATCATATTTTCATCTGGAGTTTTAAGAAGTGTATTTACATTTCGAGGGTCAGTAGGAAAATCTTCATAAGTTTTGGTCCATATCTCATTCCCTTTAAAATCAAATTTTTTAAGTCTGTAGGTTACTCCGTTCGAAAATGTTGCTTCAGCTGAATAATAAAAGATATATTCCCCTAAGGCAAGTATTTTGTTTTCTGAAAACAATCTATAATATTCTGCCTCAACAATTTTTTGAAAAGTTTGTGGTGCGAAATCCAGTCTTATATTTTCGGATTTAGTAGTGGCATTATTTTTGGAATCTGTAACAACCAGTCGTACGATATGATTTTCAACATTATCATCAGTTTTCCAAATAATAGACTGATTTGTTTCTGTTTCAAAAGTACCGTTAGAAACAGACCACTCATAAGATACAATATCATTATTAATGTCCGATACTTCAGCAGTTACATTAATTTGATCACCTGCAAATTTATTTGAAGCATCAATATTAATTGAAGAAATCACAGGGCTGGAATCTAAATCAATAGTCTCTTCGTTATCTGTCATATTAGAATCAGTACCCTCGGATTTTGAACAAGAAAAGAGAATACAGAATAGGGTGACAGCTGTGAAATGTATAAATAATCGCATATAGGAGAAATAAATGTAAAATATTCTAAGCAGTTAACGAAAGTATTTGTTTTATGGTATTAATACCAGTCCAGCTGTACCACTTTAATGTCAGGGTTCGTACTATGTACTATTTCTTGAAATTTCTTCACATCACTCACGTCTGGTCTTCCTCTGTAATGATAGGGATATACTTGTGCAGGTTGAAATTCCAAAACGGCATCGGCAGCACTTTCTACGGTCATTGTATACGGTAAATTCATGCAAATAAAAGCCTTGTCAATATTTTCCAATGCCCTCATTTCTGGAACATCCTCCGTATCTCCAGAAAAATAGATGCGTTCATCACCCAAATTTAAGACATAACCATTGCCTCGTCCTTTGGTATGGAATTGCAAAGCTTCGTCCCGCAGATTATACATTGGTATAGCTTCAACCTTGATTCCAAAACGCGTTTTACGATCACCATTGTTCAACACATCCAATTGGGGAGTGAATTTTTCGGGTATTTTGTTGGCAACGGCTTGCGGTACTATAATTTTGGCTTTCTGCGTGTTTAAGGCTTCTAATGTTTCTAGGCTGAAATGATCACCATGTATGTCCGTGATTAGTATGAGATCGGGTTCTTCATGACCATCAAAGGCTTCTTTTCCACCAACAGGATCAATATAAATGGTGATGTCACCCCATTTTAAGACCGCAGTGGCATGTTCAATCGGGACAATCCGTAATTCAGGGTATTCAGTTTTTGACGCTACTATTTCTGCTGAATTCGTTTTTCGATTTTTACATGCCATCACTAAGGATACAGCGAGTATTATAAACAGGGAATACGATTTCATGGAAAAAAATATTTTGTCTTAAAGTTAAGTATTTATTAGGCTTACCTATATATTTCACAAAATTGAAAGTGCTAAAACATCTAAAATGAAAACCGTAACGTAGATATAACATAATACTTAAAAAAACTTTTTAAAAGAAGAGTTTATTAAAATTTAAAATTATGACAGAGACAAAAAGTAACAACGGGTTAAAAGTTATAGCAGGCCTTTTAGGCGTTATTCTTTTAGGCACTATTATTTATACCGTTAGTCTTTACCAAGACAAGAAAAAAACAACAGATGCGCTTACGCAAGAGAAAGAATTGGTTGTTGAGGATTTAAACAGCTTAAAGTCAGAGTATGATAAAGCGATTTTGGAAAGTAACGCTACCAATGAAGAGTTGGTTGCAGCGCGTGATAATATCGCAAAGTACATTGATTCCGTTCAAGGTATGAAAGCAGATATCGCTTCTTTATCTAGGTATAGAAGGCAAGTAAGTGTTTTAAAGGCTGAGCGGGAAGAATTATTGAAGCAAGTAGACTCTTTGACGCAATCAAACTCTTTGTTGGCGATGCAACGTGATAGTACTTTTGTTGAGTTGGAGAAACAAACTGTTTTTAATGATTCTTTAGTAGTATCAAATACGCAGTTGGCCGATGCCGTTGAAAGGGGATCTGCTTTGAATCTTTCAAGTCAAAGTATTGATGCCGTAAAAGAAAGAAATAGCGGTAAATTGGTTTCTACTTCAAGAGCTAAAGCTACTGACAAATTCAAAGTTTGTTTCACTGTTGCTTCCAATCAAATCGCACAAGCCGGTGATCGGGAATTTTTTATCGAGGTTTTAGACCCGCAAGGAAACACGTTGGGTGAAGGACTTACCATGACCAATGAAAATGGTGGTTCTATTTCGTACACTAAGGGCACTAGCTTCTATTATGAGAATAGTTCTTTGGATGTGTGTGATTATATCAATAAACCTGCTGATAATTTTCAAAAAGGAAATTATATGGTCAATGTTTATGACGATGGCTTAAAATTATTAGGAACATCTAAGTTCGTACTCAAGTAGGGAACACTATCCATATTATATAACGAAAATGGGCAATCTAAGATAGATTGCCCATTTTTATTTGAATAGCCTTACTATTCAAGGTTTTATTTTAAACTACCGACCATAGCTTCCGGTTTCACCCATTCATCATATTCTTCGGCTGTAACATAGCCCAGATTAATGGCTTCTTCTTTTAGGGTCGTCCCATTTTTATGTGCCGTATTGGCGATTTCCGCGGCTTTATAATAGCCAATTTTGGTATTCAAGGCAGTTACCAACATCAAAGAGTTGTTCAATAATGTCTTTATTGTTTCATGATTAGGCTCAATACCAGCTACACAGTTGGTGTCAAAACTCACACTTGCATCACCCAAAAGCTGTGCAGAGGCCAAAATATTGGCAGCCATTACCGGCTTGAATACATTTAATTCATAGTGTCCTTGGGTTCCCCCGACCGATATGGTAACGTCATTACCTATGACTTGCGCACATACCATGGTTATCGCTTCGCATTGTGTCGGGTTTACCTTGCCTGGCATTATGGAACTACCTGGTTCATTGGCAGGAATAATGATCTCACCAATACCTGAACGGGGGCCTGAGGCCATCATACGTATATCATTCGCAATCTTATTCAACGAAACGGCCAATTGTTTTAAAGCTCCATGGCTTTCAACAATGGCATCATGCGCAGCCAAGGCCTCAAATTTGTTTTTTGCGGTTACAAATGGCAGCCCGGTAAATTCAGCTATGTATTTTGCCACTAAAACGTCATAGCCTTTTGGGGTGTTCAATCCCGTGCCCACTGCAGTACCGCCCAAAGCTAGTTGACTTAAGTGTGGCAAGGTGTTTTTCAAGGCGGCCAAGCCATGGTCCAATTGTGCGACATAACCCGAAAACTCTTGGCCTAAGGTTAGGGGAGTGGCATCCATCAAGTGGGTACGACCTATTTTCACTACGTCTTTGAATTGTTCTGATTTTTTTTGCAAAGTATTCCTGAGTTGCTCTACTCCCGGAATGGTGACGTCAACAATTTTTTTATACGCTGCAATATGCATCCCGGTCGGGAAGGTATCGTTCGAAGATTGTGATTTGTTTACATCGTCATTAGGTTGAATGGTCTTTTCACCTTCACCGATAGTTTTTCCGGCAAGTTCATGTGCCCTATTGGCTATGACCTCGTTCACGTTCATATTGCTTTGGGTACCTGAACCTGTTTGCCAAATCACCAAAGGAAACTGATCGTCATGTTTTCCAGCCAGGATTTCATCACAGACAGCTGCAATCAAATCCCTTTTTTCTTTTGCTAACACCCCAAGTTCATGATTGGTATACGCAGCCGCTTTTTTTAAATAAGCAAAACCGTAGACAATTTCTAAGGGCATAGAGGCCGCTGGGCCAATTTTGAAGTTATTACGCGAACGCTCCGTTTGGGCTCCCCAATATTTATCCGAGGGTACTTTTACCTCGCCCATTGTATCTTTTTCTATCCGGTATTCCATAGTATCGATTTATAAGTGTAAAGTTAAAATATCGTGGTTTTATATATTCCTGATTTTTGTAGGTTTCTAATATTTTTTCATAATTCATTTGTAATTTCTGACCTTTTCAGGGTATCTTTGTCGTGTAAAATAAGATTTCATGGTAGAATTTGACCAATATCTCGGATTTTTAGCATTTTTGACCATCTTGACCATTGGATTTTGGTTGATGATATTTTTATTGACTTTTGTCGTTCCTTACTGGTTAGGAGGAAATTTATTGGAAATGTGGAAAGAGCGACGTGAAGCCAAAAGAGCTGCACGAAACGAATAAAAAAAGGAGCTTTTAAAGCTCCTTTTTTAGTTTTACGCCCCATATTCTTCCCCACCGCCATCATCATCACGATTTCTATTGCCGTTTCTATTCTTCTTCTGATTGAATCTGTATGTGAAGGTTAAATTGAAACTGCGTTCCCGCCATTGAAACTCACTATTGTTTATAAATGAAGGGGTTATTGTCTCGCTTCTTCTTTTTCTACTGTTGAAAACATCACTGACATTAAGGGCCAAAGAAGCTTTCTCTTTAAATAAGTCCTTGCTGAAAGCAAGGCTTAGAGAGAAGATTCCTTCTGTTGTGGTTTGCGCATTTTCAGTAGGACCCCTATAAAATAAGCGGCTTTGCCAATCGACATTACCCGGAAGCGTTACTTTATTGTTCAAACGAATGAACCAACTCAGATTTTCGGCATCAAAATTTTGACCATTAAAATCACCTCTAGTGATTAGGTTGAATATGTTGATATTACCGTTAATGTTCCATTTTCTTGTTGGTCGGTAATTCGTGTTGAATTCAAAGCCATACCGATCGTTACGGGCTAGGTTGACAGGCGTTCTTCTGATAATGCGCACTTCTTCCCCATCAAAAAAAGTTGTTTCCCCAGAATCTTCGGTTATAAATGTGATAACGTCGGTAGCCCTTTGAAAGTAAACTGAACTGTTTATAGTGAGCTTATCGAATCGTTTTAAGTACCCTAGGTCAACTTGATTGGAAAAGGAAGGTGTCAAGTTTGGATTACCCTGAAACAGGTTCGTGGGGCTGGACCTTGAAGGAAATGGATTTAGAAATCGAGATCTTGGCCTTCTGATACGCCTATTATAGCCTAACTGAAAATTCTCTCTTTCATTCATCTCATAATTTAGGTTGAACGTAGGAAAGAACCCATCAAAGTTGTTTCGGTTAAAATCATTGGTTTCAAGCTGGTTGATGATCAATCGGGTGGCTTCGTATCGCAAACCGCCTAAAAATGAGAATTTATTTATTTTGCTACCGTATTGGCTGTAGACCGCGTTTATGGTCTCCCTATAATCAAGCAGGTTGCTAGGGTCCGTAATGCCAAGTTCATCTAGTGTGGGCTCAATAAAAATGACGTCATAATCGGTTTCCAATTGGTTGAAATCGCCTCGATAACCTATTTCGAACTGCCCTGCTTTTCCGACGGGAACCACATAATCCGTTTGCATGAAAACACGTTGCTGGTCTTCAGCGGTCCGCACACTTTCGCTATCGAATCCGTTCTGGATGATTAAGGATTCCTCCACTTCATCGGTTGTCTCGTATTGGAACGCGAAGGTCAATTTATGGTCGGAGTCCCCATTGAACTGCTTGTCGTAATTGAATGAATATTGAAAGGTTTTATCATCTTCTGTCTCAGGGTCAAACCGAAATCCTGAAGAGGTGCCACCATCGGCATTCAACTGTGCGAAATCGTTGGTGGTATTGCTGCTATTATCAGAATCACGTATAAAAATGGATTGCGTAATGGACGCCGTTTTGTTAACGTACCATTCCACGCCTAGGTTCATGTTGAAACCCTTACGAATTCGTTCAAAGTCACGCTCCTCAAGAATCGCATTGGTAAATACACCCATATCATCAAAAAAGTCGGTGTCGTTGAGTGAGTTACCGGGATTTTCACGATAGTTATACCCCGTATTCGTAAAGATGTTAAGGTTGCCCATTCTATAATTAAGGTTTCCATTGATTCCGGCTTGGGTAGGGTATCCGAAATTAGTGGTTAAAGCACCATTGAGCCCTTGTAGCTTGCTTCTGCGCAAAATAATATTTATGATTCCGCCCGAACCTTCCGCATCGTAACGTGCCGACGGCGATGTGATGACCTCAACTTTTTCTATTGATTCTGCCGGTAACTGTCTAAGTGCATCCGTACTGTTCAATCCCGTTATAGCAGAAGGTTTGCCATTGATTAAAATACGCACATCATCATTGCCGCGTAATTGCACGTTGCCTTCAACATCAACGGAAACCGAAGGTACGTTATCCAAGACATCGCTCACGGTGCCCCCACTCACGGTCAAATCAGAGCCTACGTTGTATATTTTTTTATCGAGACGCAGTTCTACCGTAGTGCGTTCTGCGATGACATCCACTTCATCTAGTTGGGCCACATCAATCGAAAGCCCAATAACACCCAAATCGGTATCACTGCGCATGAGCTGTCGTTCTTGTTGAAAGGTGGTATAAGAAATGTATTCTACGGAAAGATTGTACATGCCCGGCATGGTCTCAACTTCGAACTTTCCATTTAAATCCGTAATTCCCCCAGTAACGTTTTTGGTATCACGAACACTTTCCAAGATGAAGGTCGCATATTCCAAAGGTTGCCCGGTGTCTTTATCGATGACTGTTCCCTTGATTTTAATCGGTGAAGTATTTTGTGGCCTTTGGGCTAATAACAAGGTGGTCGTGCATAAAAACGCGACCAGGAACAGTCTTTTCATTAGTCTTTGTTTTTCTTCTTCTTCTTTTTCTTTTTTCGTTTACCTTGAAAACGTCTTTCCTCTAAATCGATGTATGCCACATATTTATCTTCTGGTAAACCGGCCCGTAACTCTTCTTTCTGTAGTTCAGCCAGCTTATCATACTCTTCCTTCATTTTTTTCGGCTCTAGTTTTAAAATCTGAAGTTCGAGACGTTTTTGAACATATTTGACCAATGTAGCCCGAACCACGGCTTCTTCAAAAGGATCCAATTCTAGGGTCTCGGTAATTTTCGGCATTTGTTCATCAACCAACTCGTCAGCGGTTTTCGCTTCTGGTTCAGGTGGTGGAGTTTGCGCTTGGGGTATTGCCGTTCGTTGTTGTCTGCCGAATCTATTGTTGTTACGAAACTGGGCAGTAATGATCTGGGTGCCCAAGAGGAGTAACAGTAGCGCGGTAAACTTGACTTGTTTTTTCATTTTTTTATTCGATTTCGAAATTAGACCAAGGTTTAAAAGAGCTTGGTTAATTGTTTGTTAAATTCAATTAAACGTTAAACAAATTAGGAATAGCTTAACTTTTATGCTTCTTTTTGCCCCATCATCATCAAAAACGCTTTTAAAAATTGATTGATATCCCCATCCATTACGGCGTCAACATTACCCGTTTCTTGGGAAGTTCGAACATCTTTCACCAATTTATAGGGATGCATCACGTAATTTCTAATCTGGGATCCCCACTCTATTTTCATTTTTGAGGATTCTATTTCTTGTCGTGCTTCCTGTTTCTTTCGAAGCTCAATTTCGTATAACTGTGATTTCAGCATTTTCATTGCAGTGGCACGATTGTCATGTTGTGATCTAGAGTCTGAACACGATATTTGTATGCCCGTAGGCTTATGCACCAATTGTACCTTGGTTTCAACTTTGTTCACATTCTGCCCACCCGCACCACTTGATCTAGCGGTGGTAATTTCAATGTCAGAAGGATTTACCTCAATCTCGATGGTATCGTCCACCAAAGGATACACATAGACTGATGCGAAACTGGTATGTCTTTTGGCATTACTGTCGAAAGGGGAAATACGTACAAGGCGATGAACGCCATTCTCGCCTTTTAACCAGCCGAAAGCATACTCTCCATCAATCTCTAGGGTAACCGTTTTTATTCCAGCGACATCTCCTTCTTGATAGTTGAGTTCTTTTACCTTAAAACCATTTTTTTCGCTCCACATTAAATACATGCGCATCAACATTGCCGCCCAATCGCAGCTCTCGGTACCACCGGCTCCTGCAGTAATTTGAAGCACTGCGGTAAGCTCATCACCTTCATCCGAAAGCATGTTTCTAAATTCCAGGTTTTCAATGATTTCCACCGCTTGGTCATACTTTTGGGTCACTTCTTCCTCACTTACCTCACCGGCTTGCTGAAACTCTAACAATACCTCTAGGTCATTTACCAAAGTCTGTGCCGAATTGTAGTCTTGCACCCATCTTTTTTTCGACTTGATGGCTTGCATCTGTAGCTGTGCCTCTTGCGGATTATCCCAAAAACCAGGGGCAAGTGTTTTCTCCTCCTCGTTTTCTATTTCTATTAACTTGGCATCAATGTCAAAGATACCTCCTTAACGCACCAAGGCGATCTATAAGACCTTTATGTTGATCTGTCGTTACCATAATTACTATTTGGGGCAAAAATACACTTCTTTTTGGTATGCTTTATTGCTGTGAGGCATAGACCTCTACGGAATAATTTGTTTCATTCGTACCTGTGCCATAGACGACACCTTTGATGGGCGCGCAATCTTGGTAGTCTTTACCGTGGGCCACCTTGATATGGTTTGAGCTGGCCAAGATGTTATTGGTCGGATCAAAACCTACCCAACCTATTTCGGGCACATGGGCCTCTGCCCATGCATGCATTTGCGAATCACCAAAATAACCATTTCCCTGGTGTAGATAACCGGATACATAACGCACCGGAATGCCATGTTCTCGACAAATAGCGCAAAAAAGATGGGTGAAATCTTGACAGACACCATGACGGTTTTCAATAATTTGCTCTAAGTCCGTATAGACATCGGTCACTCCACTTTGAAAATAAAGATGCTCGAAAACCCAGCTGTTTAAAAATTTCAAGTTCTCAAATATGGATATGGATTGGTCAAACGAATAAATTCCGATATACTGCTTTGGTAACGACGTAAATACCGTTTTTCTCAAATAAACCTCATGTTCGGCCCTAAAGTCGATACTTTGAAGTGCTTCATGCTTTTCGTAAGGGGTATCGTCAATTATAAAATTAAATGGATTTACCTCTTTTTTGACAAGCATGAATTTGGCGGTAAAAGAAATTTTTGAGATTTTTTTTCTTGAATGTACCCGGATCACGGAAAAACCTAATCCGTTTATGGAAAGGCCACTGGTCTCATCCAAATCATTGGTGAAATGCCATTGGATCAATTCTTGTGTTTCATTCGCTTCAGGCAGTATTAAAAACTGCCAAAAAGCCCTTGTGATTGGAGCTTGATACGTATTCTCGGCCTTGTAGACCAATGAGTATTTTAGTGGCATTTAGAATCGCTGGATAATTGAGTGAAGATATCTAAAATTTAAAAAATTCTTCTTCCATTTTTTGGCTTATTCCAAATAATTTCTGAAGTATTTGTTCGATGAACCGTTGTATATCTTCTTCTATTTCTTCTACTTTTTTAAACTGGAACTCCGCCCTTAATTTACCGACCAAAAATGCGGTGGAGTCTTTCGCAGGGTGTTTCGATCGGTCCAAAACATTGATATGGTCACAAATTTGGTTCAAACTGTTCATCACTGATCGGGGGCAATCCCCGTTTAATACCAAAAATTCCAACGTGGATATACTGGTAGGCGTTTTTTTATAAAATCGACGCATCATGTCGTAGGCCTCTGCGCATTTCAAAAGCGTTATCCATTCAAAGCTATTGGCTACCGTATCGCCATAACTTCCTTTGGCAACGGTGGCATCATGGTACTTGGCATTAATGATTCGTATGATTTGGGTAGCCCTTTCGATATTGATGCCCATCATTATAATGGCATATACTTGGTCATGAAGCAGTGTGGCCCTTATCTTGCCCCTTAAGATCATGCATTGTTCTATAACATTAACGGTAAAATCATAGAGTCCTTTCTTAACAAAAACCTCTTTGTCATAGTTTAGGATAAAATGATAGAACTTATTGATGGCTTCGTAGATTTCAGTTGATATCAAATCCCGGGCACTATTGGCATTTTCCCTTGCGGCCTTTACATTGTTGATTATCGAAAAGTAGGAATCAGTGTTCAAACCAATGTTAAAAAGTACCTTCTCTTCATTCAATACGGTATGATCTTCACTGGGTTCCCCTAGCATGAACAACATCGATTTCAAGACAAACTGTCTTGACTGTGATTTTTCATTAGGGGCATCCAGGGATGAAAAATAGTTGACATTGAGGTAGCGAGCGATGTGTTCTGACCGTTCAATATACCTACCCATCCAAAAAAGATTGTTTGCTACTCTTGAAAGCATAATTATTTTTTAAGTACCCATGTATCTTTTGAACCTCCACCTTGTGAAGAGTTTACCACCAAATTACCTTCTTTTAGGGCAACTCTGGTAAGGCCTCCCTTCAAGACAAATTCTTTATCCTTGCCCAAAAGGGTAAACGTTCGAAGGTCGATGTGCCTTTGTTCGAACGATTCTTTTTTGTCAATGTATGTAGGATGTACGGAAAGTGATAAAATAGGCTGGGCCACATATTTCCTGGGATTTTCCTTAATTTGATTTTGAACCGCTTTGATCTCTGATTTAGTGAGTTGGTTGCCAATGGATATGCCGTAACCACCCGCCTCATCAACAGGTTTAATCACCAATTTATCAATGTTTTCAAGAACAAAATTCAATTCGTCAGGTCTTGAACAATGATAGGTTTGCACATTATTCAAAATAGGTTCTTCGTTTAAATAATATTTTATGATCTGCGGCATGTAGGTGTAAATGGCCTTATCATCGGCAACTCCTGTGCCAGGGGCATTTGCCAAGCAAACATTTCCTTTTCTGTAGGCGGCAAAGAGGCCGGGTACCCCTAATGCGGAGTCTGGTTTAAACTCTAAGGGATCAATAAAAAGGTCATCAATACGTCTATAGATCACATCGACTCTTTCAGGACCGTTTATGGTCTTCATATAAACGAAATCATTTTCAACGAAAAGATCTTGGCCTTCCACAAGTTCCACTCCCATGGCCTTCGCTAGGTAGGAATGTTCGTAATATGCTGAATTGAACATTCCTGGGGTGATCACTACACAAGTCGGGTTGTCGACACCTTTCGGTTTTACACTCTCCAGAATATCCAAAAGATTTTCGGCATAATCGGTCACGGTATGGGCTTGATAATGATTGAAAACCCCAAAGAGGGCCCTTTTCAGCGCCGTTCGGTTGCAAACCACGTAACTTACTCCCGAGGGGCACCTTATATTATCTTCCAAAACATAGTAATTACCGTCTGAATGCTTGACAATATCTATTCCTGAAATGTGGTTGTATATGCCATTGGGTGGGTCAACACCCATCATTTGATGCAAGTAATTTGAAGAAGAACTCAACAAGTCCAGCGGAACAACGTTGTCTTTAATAATCCTCTTTTCATGATAGATATCCCATAAAAATAGATTAAGGGCCTTACTACGCTGAATAGACCCCGATTCAATAATTTCCCACTCACTTGAATCTATGATCCTTGGGAACAAATCAAAAGGGAAAATCTTTTCTTTCGCCTCGTTCTCGCCGTAAACTTGAAAGGTAATCCCTTGGTTAAAAAACGAATTTTTGGCCTTATTGTTTAAATGGACATAGTCTGAGATGGAATGCGCTCCGTAAAGTCTAAAAAGTTCTTGATAAATAGCCTTGGCTTCTCCGGTGTTGTCAAAGACTTCGTCTAATAGTCCCTCTTTTTTTAGGTAAGATTTGAACAGTGAATTATCGTGACGTGCACCCATAACTAGTTTTTCTTAATATAACATTTTTAACAATGACCCACCATATGGATTCAGTAAAAAAGAGCGAAATATTTATGGATATGCTAATGTTTAAGTGTAAAAATTGATAAAATTGTAATACGGAACGAAAGTTCAATTCAAATAGTGATAGTAGTTGATTTTAGCTATTTTTAAAACCAAATCAATATCGTTATGAAAAACAATACACTTTTGATTGCATTCATATTTTGTGGTCTTTTAGGGAGAACCCAATCTTTTGAGATGACCAAGGATTTTCAAAAGTTCAATGGCCATTTTAATTTCTACTATGACGATGCCGAAGACAAAATGTACCTTCAAGTAGATGAATTGGAGAAGGAGTTTCTCTATGTCTATTCTTTAAGTAGTGGTATTGGGAGTAATGACATCGGATTGGACCGCGGGCAACTTGGCAATGAACAAGTCGTATTTTTCAAAAAGGCGGGACAGAAACTACTCTTGGTGCAACCAAATCTTAAATTTCGAGCGCTGACGGACAACGAATTGGAACGAAAATCGGTGGAACAGGCCTTTGCAAAGTCAGTTTTGCATGGCTTTAAGATTGAAGCAGAGGATAAAGGAAGCTATCTGATCGATTTTACCGATTTCTTGATGCGCGACGCCCATGGTGTTTCAAATCGCCTACAACGTACGAATCAAGGTTCGTATAGTTTGGACAAATCGAAAAGTGCCTTTGCTTTTGAAAGGACCAAAGCTTTTCCTGAAAATGTGGAGTTCGATATTACGCTGACCTTTAAGGGTAATGCAAAAGGAGGGTACATCAGGTCAGTGGCCCCAAACTCGAGCCTGGTGACGGTGGCGCAACATCATTCGTTGATAGCACTGCCTGATGATGATTATGAAAAAAGGGAATTTGACCCTCGCTGTGGTTCTTACCCACTTTCGTACTACGATTACGCTACCCCGGTACAAGAACCTATTTTGAAACGTTTTGTCACTAGGCATCGTTTGAAGAAAAAAGATCCCTCCGCCGCGATAAGCGAAGCAGTGGAACCCATAATTTATTATTTAGATAATGGTACCCCTGAACCGGTTAGGTCTGCGCTTTTAGATGGCGGTAAATGGTGGAACCAAGCTTTTGAGGCCATTGGGTATAAAGATGCCTTTCAGTTAAAAATATTACCCGATGATGCCGATCCAATGGATGTACGCTATAATGTGATACAATGGGTACACCGTTCCACTAGGGGCTGGAGCTATGGAAGTAGTATAACAGACCCTAGAACCGGTGAGATAATGAAAGGTCATGTTAGTTTAGGAAGTCTGCGCATTCGTCAAGATTTTTTAATCGCGCAGGCCTTGATGAACAAACCCTTTGCTCAGCGCGACGATAATTACCAACCCATGTTGGATTTGGCCCTTGCCCGAATTCGCCAGCTCTCTGCGCATGAAATCGGGCATACCTTAGGTTTTGCCCATAACTTCGCAGCAAGTACGAATGGCAGGGCCTCCGTGATGGATTATCCGCATCCACAGTTTGAGCTTAAAGGCAATCAAATCGATTTCTCCAACGCATATGATACCGGCATTGGGGCTTGGGACAAGGTAACGGTGGCCTACACGTATTCAGACTTTGAAAAAGGGGTCAATGAGAAAGAGGTATTGAACGATATCTTGGAAAATGCCCAGCAGAAAGGATTGCGGTATATCTCAGATCAAGATGCCAGACCTGTTGGCGGAGCGCATGCTTTGGCGCATCTATGGGATAATGGTACCAGCGCGAATGAGGAGCTGGACGCTATTTTAAAAATCAGGGATATCGCCATTGATAACTTTTCACCCGACAACATACGATCAAACGAACCCTATTCGGTCTTGGAAGATGTTTTCGTGCCTTTGTATTTTTTGCATCGTTATCAAATGGAAGCGGTGTCGAAGGTTATAGGTGGCTTGGATTACAATTATAAAATTAAGGGTGATGGTCAGCTTTCGGTAATTACCATACCCAAAGAAATTCAGAAAGCTGCCTTGAAATCTATGATGAAGACCTTGAACCCTGAGGTCTTGGCCATACCAAAATCAAAACTATCCCTTTTTCCTCCACGAAGCATAGGCTATTCAAAGACCAGGGAATCCTTTAAAGGAAAAACAGGGGTGGCCTTTGATCCGTTCGGTGCGGCAGAGACAGCCAGTAATGGCACCCTTGGGTTATTGTTCCATCACGAAAGGGCGAACAGGTTGGTGCAACAAAAAGCTTTGGATGATAAACAGCTAAGTTTTTCAGATGTGGTAAATACCGTTATTGAGGCGACCATTAAGTCAAAGCCCCAAAAAGGGTATTTGGGTGAAATTCAAAAAATAGTGAATTGGCAGGTGCTTCAAGAATTGATGTATGTTGCAAGTCATGATAACAGTTTTCCACAAGTAACGGAGACCGTACTTTTTGAGATGATGCGTTTGAAAACCTATTTAGGAGGGAAAGCTACCGATCCTACTTCAATTTTGATGAAAACGGAGGTAGAGGGCTTTATTAAAAATCCTAAGGGGTATAAGAAGAAGATTGACGCTCCGAAGATCCCTGATGGATCCCCAATTGGCATGGCTTGTTTTAATTAAGATTTGAAGGAGTTTTTCGGGATGGAAATAAATCTGATCAGCGATACGGTTACGCGACCTACCAAAGGCATGTTGAATGCTATGATGAACGCGAAGGTAGGGGATGATGTCTTCAAAAATGACCCTACCGTCAATGCATTGGAAACCAAAGTGGCCGAGCTGTTCGGGATGGATGCCGCGCTCTATTTCCCTAGCGGCACCATGACGAATCAAACGGCAATAAAATTACACACACAACCTGGGGAACAATTGATCTGTGATAAATATGCCCATGTCTTTAATTATGAGGGGGGCGGGGTCAGTTTCAATAGCGGGGTGTCTTGCAAGTTGATAGACGGTCATCGCGGTATGATGACCGCTGAGCAAGTGGAAGCGGCAATAAACCCTACGGATTTTTACCATAGCCCCTTGACTTCACTGGTATGCATCGAAAACACGACGAATAAGGGTGGGGGCGCTTGTTGGGATTTTCAGGAACTTCTGAAAATAGCTACGGTTTGTAAAAAGCACGGTTTAAAATATCATTTGGATGGTGCCCGATTGTGGAATGCCTTGGTCGCCAAGAAAGAATCGCCAAAGCAATATGGCGAACGCTTTGATTCGATTAGTGTCTGTTTGAGTAAAGGTCTAGGTTGTCCCGTAGGGTCTGTTTTGGTTGGTAATGAAGAATTGATCCATAATGCGTTTCGGGTTAGAAAGGTGCTGGGCGGTGGAATGCGACAAGCGGGATTTTTAGCGGCTGCTGCAATCTATGCGTTAGAACATCATGTAGAGCGTCTTTCAGAAGATCATAGTAAGGCAAAAGAACTGGGAAAAGTGCTCGAAAGCCTAGATTTCATTAAGAAAGTGGAACCAATCGAGACCAACATCATTATTTTCGAGATAGACGAAAAGCAACTCAGCACAGATGATTTTCTCGCAAAACTCAATGAAAACCTAATTGCGATTATCGGCATGGGCCAAGGAAAGTTGCGCATGGTCACCCATTTGGATTATACCAGTGAAATGCACGAAAAGACCATACGAATTCTTAAGGCCATTTAGTTTCCGTAATACTTTTGATTAAGTTTTTGATACCGTTTTCCATGCCTGCTTCCGAGGTGTAGGGGTTGCTTTGACCTATGGTTTCCCCAAAGTTGTTTTTTAAATGAAATTGAAATTTTCCGGCATAATCGGTCTTACGCTCAAAACGAAAGTGTCTTTGAATATCTTGATGGAGCAGCCCTACGGTTTTTTGAATATCGCCTTCTTTGTCAAAAGGGATGCTTTGAAAAAGGGTTTTTCCAGTATTCGACTTTAGCTGAAATCGGTAGTGGTCGGTATCATCTTTCAGTACTTCTATTTTCTTCTCTTGAGACATCTCCATAAGGTACGAAAAACAAGAAACACGAGAAAATATGGACGATGTTTTCCAGCTTATTTAAAGAGGGAATCCATTCCCGGAATATTGGGCATACCATCTTTGGCAACTGCGGCCAGTTCAGCTTCGTTAACGGCGGTAGCTTTTTCAATGGCCTTGTTCAAGGTAAGTATAAGATAATCTTCCAACTGTTCTTTATCGCCCAAAAGCGTATCATCGATTGAAATGGACTTGATTTCCCGATTCGCCGTTAAGCTAACTTTCAAAAGCGCATCAGAAGAACTCTCATCAACGATTACGGTACTTAGCCGTTTTTTAGTTTCCTCTACTTTGGCCTGGGTCTCCTTCAATTTTCCCATCATACCCATTAAATCTCCGAACATAATCGTGTTTTTTAGTTTTGGTTTTCAAATTTAGGAAATCGTTCCAAGATTCTAAGAATCAAATATCATCCTTGATGCCATCCGTATCTCTTTTCTATCTTATTTTTGTCAGCTATTGAACAGAACAAACGTATTCTTATGGCATTGAAAGCCCCGAAAGCAAAAAAAATACCCAAAAAACTCGAAATCCACGGTGATTGTAGAATAGATGATTATTACTGGTTGAACCAACGTGAAAATAAGGCGGTCATCGATTATCTAAATGCGGAAAATGAGTATTATGGGCAAAGCACGGCGCATACGAAGACCTTTCAAGAATCGCTGTTCAAAGAGATGAAGTCACGGATTAAAGAAGATGACACTTCGGTTCCCTACAAGATGAACGGCTATTTTTACCTTACACGATTTGAAAAGGGTAAGGAGTATCCCATTTATGCCCGAAAAAACGGTAGTTTAGATGCAAAGGAAGAAATGCTCTTTGACTGTAATGAACTCGCAAAAGGCCATGATTATTTTAATTTACGCGGTGCTACCATAAGTCCTGATAACACACTAGCTGCCTTTGGGGTGGATACGGTTTCAAGACGCCAATACGATATTCAAATTAAAAATCTGGGGACCGGGGAGCTGTATCCTGACAAAATTGAGAATACAACAGGCAGTTCGGTTTGGGCCGCGGACAATAAGACGATTTTTTATACTAAGAAAGACCCGGTCACGCTTCGTTCCGATAAAATCTATAGACATGTGTTGGGCACTCATACCGATCAAGACGAACTTGTATTTCATGAAAAGGATGACACTTTCAATACCTTCGTATATAAAACCAAGTCAAAAGAATACATTGTAATAGGCTCCGTAAGCACCCTGACCTCAGAATATCAGATTTTACCCGCAAGTGAACCTGATGGGGATTTTAAACTATTCTCGCCGCGAATACGGGGTTTGGAATACTCGATTTTCCATTATCAAGATAAGTTTTACGTATTGACCAATAAAGATGGTGCGACCAATTTCAAGTTGATGCGGACTACCGTGGATCATACTACCCATGATAATTGGCAAGAATTTATTACTCATCGAAAAGAGGTGCTTTTAGAGGATATCGATATTTTCAAGGACTATTACCTATTATCAGAGCGTGAAACGGGCCTCAATAAGATGAAAGTGGTCAGGTGGGATGGTACCGCTAGTTATTACCTTCCTTTTCAAAGTGAGACCTATGTGGCCGGAACCACTACGAATATTGATTTTGACACTGAGATCGTGCGGTATTTCTATAATGCCATGACTTCGCCTTACGCTATTGTCGAATTCAATATGCGGACCAAGGAAAAACGGATTTTAAAGGAGCAAGAGGTATTGGGGGGAACGTTCCGAAAAGAAAATTACCGTTCAGAACGTATATGGGCAAAGGCAGAGGACGGTACGGCGATACCCGTATCATTGGTGTATCATAAAAATACGGAACGTAACGGAGAGACCCCTTTATTGCAATATGCCTATGGATCTTATGGTTCAACAATTGACCCGTACTTTTCGACGGTACGTTTGAGTTTGTTGGACAGGGGCTTTGTGTATGCCATAGCCCATATTAGGGGTGGGGAATATTTAGGTAGGCCCTGGTATGAAAATGGAAAATTACTGCAGAAGAAAAATACCTTTACCGATTTTATCGACGTATCCAAACATTTGATTGCAAACGGATATACGGCTGCCAAGCATTTGTATGCCATGGGGGGATCCGCTGGGGGCTTGCTGATGGGCGCAGTAATCAATATGGCTTCAGAACTTTATAATGGGGTAGTGGCACAGGTGCCTTTTGTCGATGTGGTTACTACGATGTTAGATGATTCCATACCATTGACAACAGGAGAGTATGATGAATGGGGCAATCCGAATGATAGCATTTACTATGAATACATGAAATCATATTCGCCTTACGATAATGTCGAAGCAAAAGCGTATCCTCATATGTTGGTGACCACAGGGCTACATGATTCCCAGGTGCAATATTGGGAGCCTGCTAAATGGGTCGCCAAATTGCGGGAGTTGAAAACGGATGACAACCAATTGTTTTTAGATACCAATATGGAAGCAGGGCATGGAGGGGCTTCAGGACGCTTTGAAGCCTTAAAGGAGACTGCCAAGGAATACGCCTTTATCCTTGATTTAGAAGGAAAAATCGCATAAAATTAAAATTATTATTTTTGCACTTGTTTACAATAGTGCAAACTATTTTGCAAGACCTAACTTATACTATGGATAATACCATCAAAGCCTACGATAGCATTTTAGATTTAGTTGGCAACACACCGTTGATCAAACTGAACAAAATAGTCGAGCCCTTGGCCGGTAATTTTTATGCCAAATTGGAATGTTTCAATCCTGGTCATTCCGCGAAAGATAGAATAGCCACTTATATTATTGAGCAAGCTGAAAAGAAAGGACTTTTAAAAGCCGGTAGTACCATTATAGAAACTACTTCTGGCAATACGGGCTTTAGTTTGGCGATGGCCAGTATGGTAAAAGGGTACAAATGTATTTTGGCCGTAAGTTCAAAATCTTCACCTGATAAGATCGATATGTTACGTTCCATGGGTGCAGAGGTGTATGTATGCCCTGCCCACGTGAGTGCAGATGATCCCCGCTCGTATTATGAGGTAGCCAAGCGGGTACATCAAGACACACCGGGGTCCATTTATATCAACCAGTATTTCAACGCATTGAATATAGAGGCCCACTATCAGACTACTGGCCCTGAGATATGGGAACAAACGGGTGGCCAGATCACCCATTTGATAGCCTGTAGTGGTACTGGTGGTACCATTTCAGGAACAGCTCGTTTTCTAAAAGAGCAGAATCCAGATATCAAAGTACTCGCGGTAGACGCCTATGGTTCTGTTTTAAAGAAATATCATGAAACGGGTGAGTTTGATCACGATGAAATTTATCCCTATCGCATCGAAGGTTTGGGTAAAAATTTGATTCCCAAGGCTACTGATTTCAACACCATCGACCGCTATATCAAAGTTACTGATGCCGAGAGTGCCCATATGGCGAGAAAGATTGCCCATACCGAGGGTATGTTCGTTGGGTACACCAGTGGGGCGGCCATGCAGGCAGTAATGCAATACCATACCGAAGGGGAATTTACCAAAGATAGTAATGTGGTCGTCATATTCCCGGATCACGGATCGCGATATATGAGTAAGATCTACAGTGATGAGTGGATGGAAAACCAAGGCTTCTTTGATGCAAAAAATGCGGAAGTCCCTAAAGAAATACAGTACGTGAAGTAAGGATTAAGAATAACTAATTGAAAAAGCAACGGCTTTATGTCCGTTGCTTTTTTGTTTGTGAACATATCATTGCAAGGATCAATAAAATACATATTTTTGCAGTTGAAATATTTTAGGTAGATGAGAGATTTATTTGATAGGATTATTGAGAATAAGGGACCTTTAGGGAAATGGGCATCGCAGGCTGAAGGTTATTTTGTGTTCCCAAAACTAGAAGGACCGATTTCAAATAGAATGAAATTTCAGGGTAAGGAAGTCATCACATGGAGTGTCAATGACTATCTGGGCCTGGCAAATTTACCTGAAATCAAGAAAGTGGATGGTGACGCCGCATACGAGCACGGTTCTGCCTACCCCATGGGTGCTAGAATGATGAGTGGCCATACCGATTACCATGAACAATTGGAACAAGAATTGGCCGCTTTTGTGAACAAGGAATCCTCTTACTTATTGAATTTTGGGTACCAGGGAATAATGTCGGCCATTGATGCCTTGGTGGCCAAAGATGACATCATCGTCTATGATGTCGACTGTCATGCCTGTATCATTGATGGTGTTCGGTTGCACGTTGGCAAACGCTTTACCTTTAAGCATAACGATGTCGAAAGCCTTGAAAAGAATTTGGAGCGTGCCACAAAATTAGCACAAGAAACAGGAGGTGGTATTCTCGTAATATCAGAAGGTGTTTTTGGCATGCGTGGGGAGCAGGGTATCTTAAAAGAGATTGTTGCCCTAAAGAAAAAATACAAGTTCAGGCTTTTGGTAGATGATGCCCATGGTTTTGGTACCCTGGGTAAAACAGGTGCCGGGGCAGGGGAGGAACAGGGCGTTCAGGACGATATTGATGTTTATTTTGCCACGTTCGCCAAATCAATGGCAGGTATCGGTGCTTTTTTGGCTGCCGATAAAGAAATCATTGATTTTCTAAAGTATAACCTACGTTCGCAAATGTTCGCTAAATCATTACCGATGATTTACGTGAAAGGAGCATTGAAGCGTTTGGATATGCTGCGTACGATGCCAGAGTTGAAGAACAAACTTTGGGAGAACGTAAATGCCTTGCAGAACGGTCTTAAAGAGCGTGGTTTTAATATCGGTACGACTACAAGTTGCGTGACCCCGGTCTATTTAAATGGAAGTATCCCTGAAGCGATGGCCTTGGTAAAGGATTTGCGTGAAAATTACGGAATATTCTGTTCAATAGTGGTTTATCCGGTAATACCTAAAGGATTGATTTTATTGAGAATGATACCCACAGCTACACACACGTTACAAGATGTCACCGAAACGTTGGACGCTTTTTCAGCGATTAGGGAACGCCTTGAGAATGGTACCTATAAAAGACTCTCAGCAGCAGTTGCCGCCGCTATGGGAGAGTAGGAGAGTTCTGCAGGCTATAGCGTAATAGCATTTTTACTTAGCCATTCTCTGGGATACCTGCTGCACTGTGACTAAGAAAAATCTAAACTTGTTTTCCGGGATAGGTTTCAAATAACCTGCAAAAGTAATTTGACCCAAACGTTATTATTCTAGACAAGTCTTATCAATTTTTATTTGTTTGCGTTTTTAATGTTCGTATTCCAATTTTTTCGAGTCCTAATTGAGGTTAATGCCATTGTCAGAACTATTTTGAAGGGAACACAAGCAAATGAAGGAAAAAGTACCAGGGTGTACTCAACGAATACCTGTAAGTATCGTTTTAAGCCTTTTACATGGATCTCTGATTTCTTTCGATTAAGTGATTTAACCGTAACGCCCTTAAGTTTATAGTTTCGTTTGTTGTTTTTTAATTTCAATATGTTTTTCAACGATTCATTGAAATCATCCGTTTGGCAAGAAACCGTGAATGCTACAGGGATAGTCAATTCGTGGATTTTCAATTTACCCGAAAAATAGGGAAGGCTTCATTTTTAGGGAAGGTTACATTCATAAGGTATAGAGAATTGTCGCTGCATATCTAGAACGACAAGAAAAAGGCCTCTTAAAAACAGCTTATATGCAATCCGTGATTTTGAAAATCATGGGCTAGCGAAACGGTTACGAATGTTGTGCCTTCCGTTTTTTAGTTTTCTAAATACCAATCGTATTCCAAATATTAATCCCGAAAGTACTATCATAACGATGATTCCCAGAATCGTATAAAGTTTGTATAAATCTGGTCCGGTCAGCAAATAAAAGAACAATTCTTGTCCGAGTTGTTCGCCAAATTCAGAATTGGTAAAAAGAACAAATCCCCAATCTTTTTCGGTGTCTAAAGCATACCAAGATGTAAACCCTTCGTTATTACCCGAATGTAGATAAATATCGGTCAGTGGGAAATGAGGTGTTAAAAACCCCAATGTATACGAAACATTTACGCCATCAAAAGGAACTTTTGAATGAGGCTTTAGCATTTCACTATACGATTCTTCCGATAAAAACTCTTTATGCATAACGGCTATCATCCATTTGGAAAAATCAACGGATTCTGAATGTATTGATGAGGGGGCGTAAAATTTTCCATCTTCTTTTTGAATCCAATAGTCACTACGCCAATCTATCCAATTTCCATCTTCGTCATATGGCTCTGCTTTGTGTTTTCTTGTATATGGTGTTTGAATAAAGACAGTATGCTCAAGTCCTATAGGTTTAGCTATTCTCTCTTGAAAAAGCTTCTCCAATCCTTGATGGTCAGTGTTTTCTATGTGCATTAATACCATTGCGAGATACTGAAATCCTTCTCCTGAATATAAGTAGTCTGTATTTGGCTCAAACTTTGTTTTAAGTTTTTTGTCATCTTCACTTTCCCTCCAGTTAGGGAACCCCGACCGATGGCATAAAACCATCCTTGCGGTTATCTTTTTGTATCTCTCATCATCTTCAATGTCTGGATGGGGATAGTATTCAAACAAAGGCTTGTCTAAATCCAATTTTCCCTCCTCGATGAAGGTCATTATGAAAAACGCAAATACAGATTTTGAAATGGACGCTCCTTCAAAAATAGTTTGACTGGTTACGTGTTCCCTTTTCAAAATATTTTCATATCCGAAGGTGTTTTTATAAGCTATTTTACCATCATTTATAATAGCAATGGACATTCCAGGAATATTCAATTCCCCCATTCGTTTTTTTAAATGTTGGTCTAACATTTCTCTTGAAACGTCAAAGCCAATATAACTATCAATAACATCTTCTTTCCCTGAACAACCAAAGACTAGAAAGAGAATTAAATAGAAATAGAATCTTTTGGGTTGGCCATAGGCTTTTGAAATATTATTCATGGGTTGTAGCGAATTTATTGAAGTAGCTTTTCAAAACATTTTTAATCTCTTCCGTTTCTTTTTCAATTGTTTTGGTTCCTGCCGTGTTACAGAATAATAGGTAGCCGATGTTCTTATTGATGTTATAATATGCAAAGGTTTTTACCCCTAGCATGTCACCACTATGACCTACAAAACCACTTGGATAGACTTCCCAAAGAATGCCGTATTCCGTTTTAAACTGCGGTGTCAGCATTTCTTTAACAGATTCCTTTGAGAGTATGGAATACCCATTAATTACAGTATTCATTAAAATTGAAAAACCCTCTACCGTAGATTCAAAGCCACCAGCAGGATACAGAAGAAGTTTATAGTTATTAGGAATATTTATGCCTGCATGATAATAATGGGTAGGCTCATTCACGGCATGTGATAGTTCAAAATCGAACTTAGAGCTTTCCAATTGTAATGGCTCGATTATATACTTTCTTACAAATGCTGCATAGCTGATTCCACTTGCTTTTTGAATTACTAAAGCCAATAAACTTGCTCCAGAATTGCTATATTCGGTCATATCACCGGGTTTCACCTTTCTGAAGTGTTTTTTACCATACCATTTTCCATTAGGGGAATAAAGATTGATAAGGAAGTCTTCAAGATGATATTCTTTGTTTGAATTAATGGTTTTTATGGCCCTGTTGAAAAATAACCTTCTTATTCCAAATGGCATTTCTCGTTTTATTTTTGGAATCTTTGTTGGGGCGTATAGCGCCTTAAGGTCATATTTTGGGGTTTTTGCCAATCCACTTGTATGGGTTGCTAAATGTCGAATGGTGATGTCTTCATATGGAAAGTAGGGGTTGACAATTGCAAATGGTAAATAATCATTAATCTTATCATCTATTTGAAGTAACCCTAATTCTTGAGCTTTTAATAGAGAAACACCAAGCAATAATTTGGATACTGAAGCAATTTTTTGCCTCGTTCTAGTGGTGTATTTTTCATCTTTATTATCAGACACAACTCCGAAACCCCTAGTATAGAGCAGTGTGTCTTTTGAGAAAATTGCAACTCCAAAACCCTTAATGGAATTACGATTTGAGATAATTTCTAATTCGTCAGTTAATTTTTCATGAACTGATTGCGCATGGCTACTAACTTGAAAACATAGAATAAAAATTGGTGTAATGACTAATCTGAACATGTTGAAGTGATTGTAATTTTATGGCTTCAAAATTACTCTATGGTTAGGTTCAATAAAATATTATCGGTTCTAACCTGTTCAATTCTAACAAATCAGGACTGAAACTTTTTTTTATAGTCGTTTGGTGTTAAGCCTGTTATGCTTTTAAAGTTGGTGAAAAAGTTCGATTTAGATTTGAACCCTACTTCTAAGCCGATTGCAGTTATGCTAAAGTGGTCAAGACTTCCGTCTTGTAGTATTTTCTTTACTTCTTTAACCCGATATTCGTTCAATATTTCATTAAATGATTTATCGGAGGATTGGCTCAACATAGTAGAAAAATAACCTGAGCTAATACCAAGCTTTTTAGCAACTTTATCTCTATCTAGATCAACATCACGATAGATTTTATTTTCTCTTATCAATCGAATAAACTGTTCGTAATAGGTATTTGGGATTGATTGCCTTATGTTCCCTTGCGGTTCTGATTGACTGAGTATAAGATGTAAGCTTTTTTGTTCATGGATTAGTCGTTGTTGAACAACCCCTTTGTAGGCCAACCAAAAAATAAAACAAGTAAAACTGCCCCAAAAAATGGTAAGAACGATTAAGTAATACAACTCACTAGAAAAGAACAGGTTTAGAAGGTTGATAACAAGCCATAATCCAATCAGAATAGTAAATGATAGATATAATGTATAAGCCCCATGTTTTTTATTTTTAGAATCTGTGTTTTTTATTATTCTGAACAAATAAAAGTTCATAATCAAAACAAATAACATATTAAAATACCAATGAAATGACCAAAGCTCATTTAACCATAACCGATTTATATACAAATTCTTAACTCCAAAAACCGAAACGAATGTGGCAAGAATTCCATATAATGAGCTTAATGCAAAAGGAATAAAAAGGGTCATTCTTGGTAAGGGCAACTTGGTATTTGTACTTGCTAAAACTGAAAAAAAGTAGGGAATAAAGACTAACCCTTGCAAGCCAAAATTGGTTATGATTTCTACCCAAAGATATTTTGTGTCCAATTCCCAAAATGAAAGTAAATCGAGAATTCCTTGTAATGAAAATAAAATTAAACTGGCTCCAATGAATTTATTTTTTTTTGACGAGTAGGTTCTTTCGAGTAATAAAGCAGTGCCTATAAACAAACCTTGTGCAATTCCAAGTATGACAATTATCGTAGAAAATAATTTCATTCAATTTCAATATGCTTTTTTATGTAATATGTCCCCTTAAAAAGAGGCACAACGCAGCATTATCCTACGTAGGTGGGCAGGTTGTGTAGTCCGTCCAATTTTATGGAAATATAGCGAAAATCCCGTTAGGGTTTTCAGCGATATTGGAATTGTGCTTAGGCGGTGCTTTCGAGCACAGCGAACACATGAATACCTTTGAAAAACAATAAAATACAATGAACAATTCGACATCACCGGTTTGTATATGGCTCGTAGCGTAAAAAAATGAGTTTTTTTCGGTTAAGCACAAGCCAAATTTGAAAATCTGGCAATTTTGCAAATATGCACTAACTTAAGATTGGCAACTAATTAGCTATGAGAAATATACGTTGTTGTGCGTTCGTTCTTTTTCCTGTGTTTAATTTGGGGATGCAGGCCAATTTTATTTCCTTCCGAGTCTAGAAATAGAGCGTAATAACCACTTTCATCTGCATGAGGCGATTTTGGCACCATTATTTCGCCTCCATTTTTCTCAACTTTGTCAAGAATAATTTGAAGATTATCCCCTCCATTTAGGTATATAGTTACGCCATTAGCCGAAGGTTTATCTCCTTCTGTTTTAACAATTACTCCCGTAACCATTTGTTCTTCATAAGGGAATATCCCCATTTCCATTCCGGGCATTTCAATTTTCTCAATGTAAATGTCCAAAATTGCTTGATAAAAATTCACTGCTCTTGTAATGTCTGTTGCTGGAATTTCAAAAATTGAAATATAACTGTTCATTTCTTTTGTTTGTTGATCAATATTAGATTTAACCGAGATAGTTTCGGTCTTTGATTTGTTTTGATTTTTACAGGCTGTAATATTAAAGGAAAGAATTATGGCTGTGTAAAGAATGGATTTTTTCATTTCGTCCTGTTTGTTTTAACAAGACAAATTTAAATTAGGTTTAATTACAAAAATTGTAAAAATGCGACACGCTGACTATTTGTAGAAAAGGGTAGAAAGTGTCATATTTTCATTACCTAAAAACTCCTTTGGATTAATTCCGGTAAATTCTTTAAAATCTTTTATAAAATGGGCTTGGTCGAAGTATTCACTTTCATACGCAATATCAGTCAATTTTTCAGACTTTTTATTAAGTAGCATTTTTAGGGCAGTTTGTAGTCGGATTACTTTGCCCAATTGTTTTGGACTAACACCAATTTGTCTTATAAATTTCCGTTCGAGTTGTCTCCGTTTTGATAAATCTTCTTTAAGAATTGTACTTATCGAAGCACTTCCGTTTGTTGCTAAAAGAGCATCAATCGTCGTTTTCACTATATTGTCAATTGTATTTTTATCATTTAATTTATCCAATAGAAAATTTTCAATAATTTCCATTCGTTCAATACTATTAGTTGCCTGAATTATTTTTTGCTCTAATTCATTAGCCGTTTTTTCTCCGAACAAAAACTCAATAGGTGTTTCTTTATTGGCTAAATTTTTAATCGGTATATCTACAAAATTCCCAAAACCGTAAGGGTAAAAACGAATTGCAAAAGTATTTACATATCCTGTTGGTTCGATATAAAACGGCGCTATTGTTTGTCCAAGAACCATTGCACGAGGTTGTATAATGAATTCATTTTCGGAAGTATATCTTTTAATATCATCTCCAAGTATAAAAGCCATTTCAATTGTTCCGTCTGGAATTATCCTTTGTTTTTTAGTATTAGGGTCCGCAGGAACTTCTAAAGTCCAATAACAACTGATAAGCGATTGCAAAATAGGATTTGGTTGAAATGTTTGATAGTTCATTGATTGACGGATGTTTTTTTGAATGACGTACAACCTTTAAAGTAGGTGTAGTTTTACCCAATGCTAAATATAGTCATAACGCCTTGAAGCCAATACCATTAGGGGAAACCAATTTTTAAAGGCCTAGGTGCTAGATATATAAAAAATATATCATCCTTAAAATGAGATACAAAATACGTAAAGCAAAAACAGCAATAGTTTCAAAGGCTATAACGCCCTACGGTATGTGCGTCGTCTTTTATGGGTTACCGGATTAAAGTGCTTCCACATTTGCCGTATGGCCGTATTCTCTTCCAATTCTGGGGTGCGAATGCAGTTGATAATCCCTTTTTCGGTAAACGTTTTGTGAAACTCATTAAAAATGATGGCTGTGACCCCTTTATTTTGATAATCAGGGTGAATACCGATCAAATAAAAAATAACATCCTTACTATGTTTTTTGGCATGTAATAGATGGAACAGCCCAAACGGAAACAATTTGCCCTTGGCTTTTTGCAATGCTTTTGAAAAAGAGGGCATAACGATGGCAAAGGCAACAAGCTTATCGTCTTTATCCACTACGAACTTGATATACTCCGGATTGATGAAACTGATGTACTTCTTTTTAAAATAGGCCTTTTGCACTTCGGTAATCTTTACAAAAGAAGCCAATTTTGAATAACTCTCGTTAAAAAGATCGAACATCTGGTCTACATAGGGCATGATTTCCGCACTTTTGGTAAAATTCATTTCCCGAAGCTGAAACCGTTTTTTGATAAGCATATTTGCCTTGGCAAAAAGTTTGGGATCGGCCGCTGCCGCCTTGAACTTGTTCTCTAAATATTCTTTTTCCTTGACAAAACCATGGTGCTCAAAGTGTTTCTGGTAATATGGATGGTTATACCAGGTAATCATGGTACCAATGTGGTCAAAGCCTTCGATAAGTACCCCGACCTTATCTAGGTTTGAGAACCCCACGGGGCCTTCCATATATTCCAAATCATGCGTTTTGCCGATTTCCTGTACTTTATCCAATAGGGCTTGTGATACGTCAAGGTCATCTACAAAATCAAACCAACCGAAGCGCATTTTCTTGAGTTTCTGCTCCTTTACTTCAATCCAATTGACAATGGCTGCGACACGGCCAACGATTTCCCCATTTTTTACCGCTAAGAAAAAACGGGCCTCTGCGGTCTTAAAGGCGGGATTTTTATCTTTATCAAAGGTCTCAAGTTCATCTTTGATAATAGGGGGTACCCAGTAGTCGTTGTTTTTATAAAGTGTAAAGGGAAATTTGACGAACGCTTTTAAATCCTTTTTTGAAGTAGCTTCTTTTACTGTGACCATTGCCCGTATTTTGGTTGGTCAATATTAGCAATATTCTAAGCGGTAGAAAAACTTAGAAATCGATTTTATCTTTCTTTTTGCCTCGTTTTTTCTTTTTCTTCGGCTTTTTCTTTTTCATATCACTTTTCTTGATTTTACCAACACTTTTTTGGTCTTCGATAGGGATAAGCTGGTCTTTATGAAAATCCAATCGATACGATAGTCCGGTCGTGATGAAAAATCGGGAGGGAGTATTCTTGAAACTGGCCCCTGCGCTTAGGTCTGCCTGAAAATTAGGGCTGAATAAATGGGCGATACCACCTCGAATCAAAGAATCAGAGAAGCGGTCGCTATTGATCCCTTGGTGTTCCCCAAAAACACTCCATTTCGGATTTCTGAACGCGTGTGATAGTGAAATTATATAACTCAACTCGGGAAAATCGGTCGTAATACGATCATAGGCAATATTGGTGATCAATACCCATCTTGGGGTCAATCGGCTCTGTGTGGCGATCATACCGCGGTATGAAAGGGTCGCATCCTCACGAAAAAAGGGATTGTCCCCTAAATTAAAAGTAGTCCCACCATACAATGAAATCGCGGGTAATAGGTTTTTGAACTGAAACTTATGGTTGGCTCGCCAGCTGTACAGATTGGGTTTGTTCGCTTCTGGATTTTTAAAAGGGTCAAATACCAAATACTTGATACCCAATCGATTTCTAGTAAAATCGGTACGGGTTTCCTCTAAGTTGAAATTGTTGAAATTGATATTTTGATTGATGAACGTACCCTCATAATTGATTTCTAGATTTTCAAATAAAAAACCATAACGTAACGAAAGATCGCTACCAAGAATACTCGATTCGGTATTCAAATCACTACGGTCTCGTTGTTCATATAATATTCCGAACTCTGCTTGTACCACATTTTTTCCTACGGCGTAGGCGCTGACCGATTGTCCCGGTCGATTCGAATTGATGACATCGGTATACTGTGCCATTACCATTGAGGGAACAAAAATTGTCAAAAAAAGAATTCGGATAATACGCGCCATGGACTGATTTTAATACTATTTTATGAAACTTATTAAAAGAATATGGGACTTACAGTGTAATTTTGAATCAATAGCAAACAGCAAGATGGTTTTATTACAAACGATTTTAATACTCATATTCGTATACTATGGTATTAAATTACTTTTAAAATGGCTGGCCCCTAGATTACTGCATTATGCAGCTAAGAAGACCCAAGAAAAGTTTGGTCAGCAGTTCGGTAACTACGAAGATTTCAATCAAAATACCACAAAAGAAGGACAGACCACGGTCAATAAACGACCTTTTCGAAAATCCAATCCCTCAAAAAAAGTTGGAGAATATATAGATTTTGAAGAAATTGACTGATCTTTAGGCTTTCAATAGATATTCATGAAGCTTTCTGCAAAGGCAATTCTCACAAACGCAATCATCATTGGTTTCTTCATCGTGGCTGCATTGGCTTATTTTTATCCGGTCTTACAGGGTAAGGCCATTTACCAATCCGATATTGCCCAATACAAGGGTATGGCCAAAGAGCGCAATGACTATAAAGAGACTACAGGCATTGAGTCGTATTGGACCAATAGTGCCTTTGGCGGAATGCCTACTTACCAATTGGGTGCCAATTACCCCCATGATTATGTGAAGAAACTAGACCGTTTGATTCGGTTTTTACCACGACCGGCCGACTATTTGTTTTTGTACTTTGTTGGTTTCTACATTCTCATGTTATGTATGAAAGTCGAATATCGTCTGGCCGTATTGGGCGCATTGGCCTTTGGTTTTTCTACCTATCTCATCATCATCTTGGGTGTCGGTCATAATGCCAAAGCACATGCCTTGGGCTATTTACCCATGCTATTGGGGGGGATTATTTTGGTCTTTCGAAAAAAGTACGTACTAGGGTTTTTACTTACCGCAATTGCCATGGCATTGGAAATCAGTGCCAATCATTACCAAATGACCTATTATTTTATGCTGTTGGTACTGATTTTGGGTATGGTGTATTTGGTCAATGCGATCAAAAAACAGCAATTACGACATTTTTTTAGTTCGGTCGGTATTTTGTTGGCCGCCGTTCTACTGGGTATTGCCACGAATGCTACAGGATTGCTGGCGACAAAGGAATATGCCGATTGGAGTACGCGCGGTAAATCAGAATTGACCATTAATGCCGATGGTTCGGCAAAAGAGGTAAGTACCGGATTGGATAAGGATTATATCACCCAGTATAGCTATGGTATAGCCGAATCATTGAATCTATTCGTGCCACGGATGTTTGGCGGTTCGAACGGTGAAAAATTAGGAAAAGACTCAAAGGCCTATGAATTCCTAACCGGACAGGGACTCCCCCCCAGTAGGGCCTCTGAATTTACGGAAAGTATGCCTTTGTATTGGGGTGACCAACCTATAGTAGCAGGTCCCGCCTATATTGGTGCGGTGATATTCTTTTTATTCGTACTGTCCCTGTTTTTAGTAAAAGGGAAACGAAAATGGTGGTTATTGGGCGGTATCGTTCTTTCACTGCTGCTTTCATGGGGAAAGAACTTTTCAATATTGACCAACCTCATGATCGATTATTTTCCGCTATATGACAAATTTAGGGCGGTGTCATCGATTCAGGTCATTTTAGAATTATGTGTTCCCATTCTCGCCATATTAGGTCTTAAAGAATTGTTCAAATCTTCTGTTGCTGGAAAAGAAAAACTCCAAGCGTTGAAATGGAGCGCAGTGATAACTGGCGGACTGGCCATTGGTATTTTTCTAATAAAAGGATTTTTTGATTTTGAGGGACTTGCTGATGCCAGGTACGAACAATATTTCGGAAAAGAACTGATGGCGATGATTCAACGCGATAGGGAAGCGGTTTACATCAGTGATACCATTCGTTCATTAGTATATGTCTTGTTGGTTGGTTTGATCACCTTCCTATTTTTAAAGGATAAAATCAAAAAAAACCTCTTTGCCATCTTAATCGGAACCTTTATAGTGCTTGATTTGGTTGGTGTCAACCTACGATATGTAAATGGGGAAGACTTTGTGCGACAACGTGCCGTTGAACAACCTTTTCAACCCACGGCCGTCGATCAAGCGATTTTAAAAGACCAATCCATATTTCGGGTTTTCGATCCACAGGAAGGCTTGAACGGATCCCGCTATTCCTATTTCCATAAGTCATTGGGAGGATACCATGCCGCCAAACCCAGAAAAATGCAAGATTTGGTGGAATTCCATTTGTATCAGAATAACCTGCAGGTATTGAACATGTTGAACGTAAAGTACATTGTTCAACAAGACGAAGAGGGGGCAAGTTTTCCTGCCATAAACCCTGATGCGAGCGGTAATGCCTGGTTCGTGAAACAAATCAAGACCGTAAATAGTGAAGACGTGGCCATAAAAACTTTGGATTCTTTGAACACCAAGAATTCGGCGGTTATCAACGGGCGCAAATTTCCTGGGATCACTGACATGTCGTTCACGGTTGATTCTTTGGCTCGTATTGATTTAGTGGATTATCGCCCAAATTTCTTGAAGTACACCAGTACTAACATGAAGGACGGTTTTGCGGTCTTTTCAGAAATGTACTATCCAAAGGGATGGAAAGTGGCCCTTGATGGTAATGAAGTGCAACATTACGAGGTGAATTATGCGTTGCGGGGAATGAAGGTTCCTGCGGGTCAGCACGAAATCGTTTTTTCTTTTGAACCTGAAGTGGTAAAAACGGGGAGTACCATTACCTTGGCCAGTTCTGTTTTATTGGGATTATTGATTTTGGCAGGAATGGTTTTTTCCTTCATTGGAACAAAGCGAAAAGCAGAAGACTAATGCAGAAAGTGCTCATCGTCGCCTATTATTGGCCCCCAGCTGGTGGCCCTGGTGTACAGCGATGGCTCAAATTCGTAAAGTATTTGCCTGATTTTGGTGTCGAACCCATTGTATTCGTTCCTGAGAATCCAAATTATCCCATTGTAGATGCCTCTTTGTTGAAAGAAATTCCAGAAGGTGTGCGGATCATCAAAGAACCTATCTTCGAACCCCATGGCCTAGCAGCCCTATTTTCAAAGAAAAAAACAAAACGGATTAGTTCAGGTATTATTCAAAAACACCATAAACAATCACCAATGGAGCGCTTATTTTTATGGATTCGTGGTAATTTTTTTATTCCGGATGCTAGAAAATATTGGGTGAGACCTTCGGTAAAGACCATCTCAAAACTAGTGAGGGATGAAAAAATTCAAACCATTATCACTACAGGCCCCCCACATAGTGTCCACTTAATAGGGATGGCTTTAAAATCTCGTTTTGCTATTAGGTGGATCGCTGATTTTAGGGATCCGTGGACCGGTATCGGGTATCATAAAAAATTGAAACTCACAACCTCATCCAAGCGCAAGCATAAATTATTAGAACGGCAAGTTTTGACTACCGCTGATAAAATTGTAGTGACCAGCAAAACGACCAAGCGGGAATTTGAAGAGATTACACCAACAAAAATCGATGTCATTACTAATGGGTATGATGGGGAAAAAATAATTGCCCCCTTAGATGGCAAATTCACACTGTCACATATCGGTTCATTGCTTACGGCAAGAAATCCGATTGTCCTTTGGCAGGTTTTACAAGAACTCTGTCGTGAAAATGCCGATTTCAAGGCACAATTAAGCATACAATTGATCGGGGTGGTCGGCGATGGGGTAAAAGAATCTTTGGCCCGACATCAATTGAACGATTCCACGACCGAATTCGGTTATGTTCGGCATTCAAAGGTCTTGGAACTGCAAGCGAAATCGCAAATATTGCTGTTGCTGGAAATTGATTCAGAAGAAACCAAAGGAATAATACCTGGCAAATTATTTGAATATTTGAATGCACGGCGACCGATATTGGCATTGGGGCCAGAAAACTGGGAAGCTGGCATGATAGTTCTTGAGACGAATTCAGGAAAGCGCTTTACCCCAAAAGATAAATTAGACTTAAAAAATGTACTTTTAGAGTGGTTTACAGCTTTTCAAAAAGGGAAATTGACTTCAGGTTCAGAAGCAATTGAAAAGTACAGTCGTCGTGAATTGACTAGAAAACTTGCCAATACCATCAAATGGGAATCGTCTTAAAGCAGTCTTTTCGAAACACTATCATCACTTTTATAGGCTTCGCTTTTGGTGCTGTAAACACCCTTTTTCTCTACACTAATATTTTACGACCGTCATATTACGGGTTGGTGACCTTTATTTTGGCTACGGGCGCGATTTTGATGCCCTTATTTGCTTTTGGCGCCCACAATACGCTTGTTAAATTCTATAGTGCGCAAGATGAGGGTACCAAAAACTCATTCTTGACATTGGTGGTGCTGTCGCCATTACTGATCTTGATTCCAGCAGCTGGGCTTACTTGGGTTTTTTACGATAGTATTGCCGCATTCCTATCTCGAAAGAATGGGATTGTAGTTGATTATGTTTGGTATTTCTTTTTGGTAGGTTTTGCAATGGCTTATTTTGAAGTGTTTTATGCCTGGAGCAAAGTACACCTGAAATCCGTTTTCGGTAACTTTATGAAAGAGGTTTTTGGTAGGGTCTGTATTTCTATACTATTGGTACTTCTGTATTTACAAATGATTTCACTGCCTTTATTTCTCAAGGGGATAGTGGCCGTGTATCTTTTACGCACCGCGATCATGAAGGTATATGCGTATCGTCTACGAAGGCTTAAATTGGATTTTGATTTCCCCAAATCGTATAAGGTCATCTTACAATACGGTATGCTGATGGTTTTGGGGGGATCCGTGGCACTTATCTTAATAGAGATCGATAAGTTCATGATCAATCAGTATATAGCTATCGATTATGTAGCTTATTATGGCGTTGCGGTATATATTGCCACTGTGATAAGTGTTCCTAATCGAGCCATGAATCAGATTACCTATCCGATGACGGCTGAATACCTCAATCAAGACAATCATTTTGAATTGGAACACCTTTACAAAAAGACCGCTTTGACCTCTTTTATCGCTTCGGGTCTATTGTTCATTCTGATCATAACTAATATAGAGGCATTGTACCTTATGATTCCCGAAGCCTACAGAAATGGATTCGTAATCGTGTTTATGATAGGCATGGCGAAGGTCTTCGATGCTTTCTTAGGCAATATCAACGCCATACTCTATTATTCCAGATTTTACCGGACAGTTTTGGTTTTTGGGATCTTTTTGGCCCTATTTACCATTCTATTGAATCTGTGGTTGATTCCATTGTTTGGTATTGAGGGTGCGGCCTTGGCCAGTTTCAGTTCGATTTTTATATTTAACTTGATCAAAATGATTTTCGTGAAGCTCAAGTTTGGCATAGTACCGTATACCAATTCAACGTTTAAGGTTTTTGTGCTCTTGGTTTTGTTGGGGGTGTTGTTTGGGCAAATTACCTTCCATTTTCATCCAATTCTAAATATCGTTCTAAAAACGATTTTGATAGTGGTACCCTATTTTGGGCTTTTGTATCGTTTTCAAGTTTCAGAAGACCTATCCGATTTGATAAAAAAACTATTGAAATTTTGATAAGAAAGACTTTAAGATTTTACAAATTAAACGGATTCCTGTGAACCCAGTAGATGAATTCTTCAGAACCATATTAGGTGGTTTTTATAAATTGAATAATGATGAATTTGAACAATTACGGGCAATTTCACAATTAAAGGAATTTAAAAAAAAGGAATTCTTACTATCTCAAGGCCACTATCATAAGGGCCTCTATTTTGTGGTTGATGGCACCATAGGGTTGTTTGAAGTGACCGATGGGAGGGAAGATTACCTGGAGTTTTTTCTTCAGGGAAGTTTTGCCTGTGATTTGGAAAGTTTGAGTACGCAAACGACCTCCAAGAAAAATCTTATGGCCATGTCTGATTGTTCGGTACTTTATATACCCCGGGCCAAGTTATTGGAGCTTTATGAAGTGTCCCCGAGTTATGAACGGTTAGGAAGAAAAATGTTGGAGCATTTAGTAGCTTCACAACATCAATTTGCGGCCATCTTGAAAAACCTTTCCCCACAAGAGAAATATGCATTTATTGAAGAAAAGAGGCCTCAATTACTGCAACAAGTGCCCCTAAAATACCTTGCTTCTTATTTAGGACTTGCGAGGGAAACCTTAAGCAGGATCAGAAAGAAAATGTAGTCTTAAAGTGTGTGTTATGTGATTTCACGCACACTTTTTCTTCTTTATGCAGCATAGTTTTGACGAGAAATCAATAAAGTCAAAATGATGAAAAAATCCCTTTTTACCCTGATGTTATCACTTCTTTTGGGCAGTGTAGGTTGTAAATCACAAACAAATGAAAACTTGGAATCCATGAAAAATGAAATAAAGGATGTTGTTTATGCCTTTGCAAAGGCAGGTGAAGAACGCAACATACAAGCGTATGACGATATCTTACATAGTGACTTTCGCGTAATCGCCAATAAGTACCCTACTCCAGACAAGACCTCTATCATACCGGCAGAAAACTATATCGGATTGCTCGCCAAAGAGGTGATAGGGGGTACCAAATTCGATGTTGAGTTTAAGCATGTCGAAGTCATGGATCACTCTGCCGTCGTCGTCGCCCATTTTAAAGCTGAAAAAGGCAGCCAATTGGTGACAATACTCTTGATAAAGAATGCTGAGGACAAGTGGCAAATGGTAACGGACATGGCCGTTCAAAAGTAGTTAGGTACTTCATAAAAAACCCCGTAGCGGATAAATCCAACTACGGGGCAAACAACTAACCAACCTAAAAACTTCGTTTAAACCTTGTTTTGTAATTGCATGGGCAAGAAACAAAAACTGTTGGTTTGACAAATGCTGAGCGAAGCCGAAGCAGTTATGGCTTCTCTAAGCACCGATCTATGTTTTTACTGTCTTCTAGAACTTCTTGAGGTTCTTGAGGCAGTGGAACGACTTCGGTTTGATGAAGCACTTCTACTTACGGTTTTCCGTTGTGGGGTGCTGCTTCGCTGTACCCGTTTCGTTCTTGACTGTGAACTTCTATTACTGACAACGTTTCTGCTATTCGGCTTTTTAAACGTCTTGGTAGACCTGCTTACCGTTCGCTTTTGAGGCGTTCGTGCTACTTGTCTTTTTGTGACCGAAGTGCTTCGCGGTGTACGGGTCACTGTTCGTTGTGTAACCGTATTGCCACGGTTTGAACGTGAAGCAACCGTAGTATTTCTTCGCGTATTACTTCTTCTCAACTCCGTATTTCTATTCGTTGAAGTGTTACCTACGGTATTTCTTCTTACCGTATTACGGTTACGATTAACGGTATTTCTAGAAGCCACTCGGTTAGTAGCCCTGTTGACATTGTTTCGTCCGTTTCTCACTACATTATTACGTCTTACCCTGTTTTCACGAACAGCTACCCGTCTATCATTTCTATAGATATTCGCCCTTCGTGATCGGTTGAATCGGTATTCACGACCCCTGTTCACATAAGCACGCCTAAAATTATTTCTGTAAGGTCTGTGCCAAGTATACCGAATAGGGTTATAGAATCTTCTATAGGGGGTTGTCCATACATTGCAGAAACCGATTGCCGGTCTGGCAAACCACCTAAAGTGGGGTCTAAAGACGAAGTTTCTATTATACACATTTACAAATCCGGTGTGATGACTGAATACTCCACCATTGTAAAAGACATTTAATCCGCCGATTCGTCTGACCAAGCCATTTCTATACCAAACATTTACCCCACCAATTTGTGATACACGACCGTAGTAGTCATAGAATACGGGTACATTTTCAACTTGAACGATGGCACCGTAATCATCATACTGTACAAAAGGATTGTAATTGAATCCAGAATTAAATGTTATACCAACATTACCGACCCTTGCACCAACACCAAGATTTACTTGACTATCAATGAAGAAGTCAAATTCTCCATCGGGATACACTGAGAAGGTTACTCCGTTTTCTGCGAAGATGAAGGAGTTACTATTACGAAAAGTATTAACAACAACCTTATCTTCAAGTGTTTCAGCTTTGGTCATGGTTGTACCAAAAAAGACCGCTGCGATTAAAAGTATTAACTTTTTCATACTATAAGGTTTTAAGTTCTGGAAGTAACTATTTACATTCCGGTTAACTTATACCAAACAGCGTGCCAAAAATTTATAAGTAGTTTTATATATCTGAATTTCAAGTACTTATATTTTAGATATGCACCTTAATCATTATAAAGCATGGTGTTTCGAATTCGTATTGGCTTATAAAAGTGTGTTTTATATAACGATTCCGTCAAGGGGGACGACATGGTGTTATCGCTAATTTGTTTTGAATTACCATTTCTAAGATTGGGGTAAAATGATAGCAATATGTATCTTACAACTGGTTTTCATATATAGTAAGAACACGATTCTATTAGGTCATGAATGATGCCTTTCCAGATATTTTGTACAATGGCATGCTGCTCTGTACGAGCATTTACCTGATTGTTTTGGCCGTGGTCAACTTTTTTTCAAATAGAAGTCGATTCATTTTATTGGGTCTACTTTGCTTTCTGATGGGGGTTACACTGGTCAATAATATTTTTTGGCCCGTGGTAAAAAAAGACTGGTTGTTGTCTTTGCTTCTGGGATCGGGCAAGAATGTATTTATTGGCCCCCTTATTTTTCTATACCTTTCTACATGGCGACCCGGGCCAAAGAACGTTCAACATAGTACCCTAACACATATGATGCTTCCCGTGATGTTACATTTCACGTATTATAGCGTAAAATTCATATTTCCGGAGTATTATGCACTTCATTATGTTACCATTGCCACCATGTTGCTCATTACCGAGTCGTTACTATTGGTCTTCTATTCGGTTCTGTCGGTAAAGCTGTTGGCCACACTGCAAAAACAAAATGGTACTAGTGTTAAGACCAATAGAATCAAACTGCTGCTTTACCTGCTACTTTTTTATTTCTTGAGCGGTAAAACATATGACGTGGCTTCTATTATGTTTGCATCCCCATTTTGGTCAACGGCCTTTTTAAGTATCAACCGATACTTTTTCATGCCAATGGTGATTTTTGTGAATGGGTCGTTGATAGTCTATACGGTACTTGAAATGAAATGGGTCAGACCTGTTTTATTTGGGAAAGGACGGCATGATACCCGCGGGGCATTGAAGAATAGTGAAAAATTGGATGCTCTGTTTCAAAAGTATTTTGGTGAAGAAAAGCTATACACCAATACAGAAATAAGTATCAGTTACCTGTCTAAGTTATTCGGGATTCCGCCCCAGAGCATTAGGCATTATCTGCGCCATAAGTTCAACATGGGTTTCAAGGATTATATCAACCAAAAACGGGTTGAGGAACTTAAAAGGATGTTGCATAATGAAGAATGGAAAGCCTATTCTTTGATCGGTATGGCCAATACGGTGGGCTTTAAATCACCGGCGACCTTTTATCGGATTTTTAAAAAGTACACCGGTATGACCCCTTTGCAATACCAGCAACGAAAGTAGGCTGATTTTACTCTAGATTTCTGACCTTGACCACCGTTAATGTCACTGGAAAGTTTTGGACGCCGCATCCGTCTTGTATTAAATTGAAGACCAATCTATTCCCTTCTTCCGACAAAATCGCTTCGCCATTACCGTCAATATTGGCCGTACAGGGCGGCAATTCTGAATCAAGCCGTACGGCCATATTCAATAATTGCAGACCTTCTACTTGAAAGTTCAGGGTGCCATCATTGCCCTCAACGTTACAGCATGGTGTAAAGTTGCTGGTACCAAAATATTCCCCATTAAACCGATCTGTGCCATTGGGCCTGATAATGACCGACGTATCGGCCAAACCTTGGTCGGCAGCTATCGAACCCACATAAAAACCACTTAGGGCAGTCGTAAGTTCAACTGAAGGTTCTTCCATGGGTTTAGAATCGTCTGAATCGGAACAAGAACCAAAGGTTACTAATGTTCCACATAAAATCAATTTGTAAATGTCGTTTAGTCGTATCATAGAATCAAAACTACGACGGTAAGTCTTTGATATAGGGAACACATGTATCTCAAAAAAGGTTTTGAGAACACTATTTTCACTAATTCGGGTGTTTGCGTTGTATTTCGACCTACCCTAAACCGAATTCGCAGATAGGATGTTCTTGATTTCTAGCTTACATATGGTTCAAATACCGTGTATTGTTATGGTCAGAATTGTACATTGTGTCTCATAGGAAACTGTTCTGGAATGGTATTGTTTTCTTCCCCGAGGTTTTGCCTAAGGTCAATTTCAATTCCCCTGGAAATGGTGGATATCGGAACATCGTTGGCCGTACCCTCAAAAGGGTTTTCACCGGTACGCCCGATGCGTTCCATCGTATGGAATATCCACGCGACAATAATATAAAAAGGTACGCTAAGCCAAATAAACAAGTCCCCCACAAGAGGGTGGTGTTCAGCAATATCCCGTCCTATTTCACCAAATTGCGGCACCAATGCAAACGGAAGCAATAATACGAATATCCACATAAAGAAATGGTTCAGCGTGGCAAAATGCCTGGGATAGGGAAAATTTTTGATACGTTCGCTTTTGCCCTGTAACGTAAACAACTCTTCTAAAACCCCTTCCAATTTTAAAAAGGCAAACTCCCAAATGAGACCACGCTCCTTAAGTTGCCTCAAATGATGTGATTGTTGGTATAAAATAGCAGTTTGTTTGTTGTTCTTTTTTAGTACGTCCTCTAAATCCCTTTCTGAAAGATAGGGTTCTAAGTCACTGTTCAGCTCAAATTCATGTTCTGGTGGTCTGGCATCCCAATCTTGATTGGTTCTGTGCTTTGCAGTAGTCTCCCATGATTGTTGTGCCCTCATGGCATGCCTTAGGGCCGTCATCCAGGCAATATGGCGATAGGTCAATATCTTAATTTCCTTTTTTAGTTCTTCGTTCTGTAACGGGTTTTCAGTTTTTTCATTGGTAACCATGTCTTGCACGAACATCCCGAAGGTTCGTGAGGTATTGACCACCCCACCCCAAATTTTTCGGGCCTCCCAAATTCTACCATAGGCGGAGTTGTTTTGAAAACCGATGACAAAGGCCACCGCGGTACCTATTAAGGCCAAGGGCGTCCAAGGAATTTTTAGCCAGGCCAAGTCAAGAAAATAATATGTGGCGACGACGCCCAAAATGATGATGATAAACAATAGGGTCTCAAAACGGGTCCAGACCGCCATATGAAAGGCGGAATAGGTTTTTTTGGTGTACATGGAAGCAGTTTTTTCTAGGAGACAAGCTACGAAATTATGACTATTAAATGGTTGTTGAGTTTTGTCGTCGTTTTACTCATTCGGAATGACTGTTAATAATCCCTGTCATTTCGAACCGACTAAAAGGAGTGTAAGAAATCTAACTGTAAAAACTATTTTGGGACTAGTTGGTTTAGCTTCTAGATTTGCAAAGTTTTTAAACGAACTTCGTTATCAACTGATAAATTGGAATTTTAATCCAACTTATCCAAGCGTTGTGATTAATATCAAAACTGAATGCAAATGGACTTAAAAATGACTAAATATAAGATGAATGAAAACGTAAAATGGACATACTTTCCTTTCATTTTTTTATCTAAAATCTACATCAAATTTTATCGCGGAAAAAAAGACTTTTGGATTATTTTTCCATCTTATATTTTGAGTCTAATCGTTAGTCTGAATATTTATGTTTTAGTAAATCTAAAATACGATGTAAATATCTACTGGATAGTTGGATTTTATTTCCTACTATATTTTGCCTTCTTTTTTATTTTTCATCGTAAATTTCCAAATTATGAACTAGTTGAAAAAATCAGGCTGACTAAAACTGAAAGAATAATCACTCTAACTACTATTTTATCGGCAATAACTACCTCTTTCATAATCTTGAATATCTTAAAGAATCAAAACTGAATGGATTATTAGAAAAAATGCTAAGCGATAATGCTAACTGCAATTCTGGGTAATCCGAACACATCGAAATCTACTCAGAATTGGTAGCATCGCTGTTCAACCGAAAAATAGCGACTTAGAACTCGAAACTGACGATTATACGAGGTTGAAAACAATAGCCCGATTTTGATTTAGATACCTGTAAAAACTTCGTACAGCGTGAGGTTAGTACAACTAAATCTTTTCCGCTAAATACTTCGCCGTAAACGACTCCTTACTTTTTACGATTTCTTCAGGAGTACCTTCCGCTAGTAGATAACCCCCATTTACACCACCTTCAGGGCCAAGGTCAATGATATAATCCGCACATTTAATCAGTTCAATATTGTGTTCGATAACAACAATGGAGTGCCCTTTGGCCAATAATTCGTCAAAAGACTTCAAGAGTTTCTTGATGTCGTGAAAATGGAGTCCTGTAGTGGGTTCATCAAAGATAAACAGGGCTTTTTCCTTGGTATTTCCTTTGACCAAAAAAGAAGCTAGTTTAATACGTTGCGCCTCACCACCAGAGAGTGTCGAAGAGCTTTGCCCCAAGGTTACATAGCCCAGGCCGACATCTTGCAAGGGTTGTAACTTGTTTACGATCTTATTTTGTTTGTGGGTTTCAAAGTGGGCAATGGCCTCATCAATGGTCAAATTGAGAATATCGTTGATACTTTTACCCTCAAACTTCACTTCCAAAACCTCTCTTTTAAAGCGTCTGCCATCACAAACATCACATTCGAGGTGTACATCGGCCATAAATTGCATTTCTACAGTGATCTCACCTTCACCCTTACACTTTTCACAGCGCCCACCATCTACATTGAATGAAAAGTGTTTGGCCTGGTAGCCACGAAGCTTACTCAGCTTTTGGGTCGCAAACAAGGCCCGAATATCATCATAGGCCTTGATATAGGTTACGGGATTGGAACGTGAGGACCGACCGATCGGGTTCTGGTCGACAAATTCCACATGCTTGATTTGGGCATACTTGCCATCTACTTTTGTGAATTGGCCAGCCTTTTCACCATAACCGCCCACTTCCTTTAATATGGAAGGATAGAGTATTTTTTTGACCAAAGTACTCTTACCGCTCCCGGAAACCCCAGTAACCACGGTCAGCATGTTCAAAGGAAAAGTAACATCAATATTTTTCAAGTTGTTTTCACGGGCACCGACAATTTGAATATAGTTTTTAGAATTACGCCTTTCTTTAGGTACCGCTATCTCCATTGCTCCGTTCAAATAAGATGCAGTCAACGAATCTGATTGTAGTATTGCTTTCATTGGTCCGGTTGCGACGACCTTGCCCCCTAGGGTACCCGCCTCTGGGCCAATGTCGATAACTTCGTCTGCCGCTTTCATAATATCTTCATCGTGTTCCACTACAATAACGGTATTGCCCAGGTCCCGTAACGATTTTAACACTTCGATCAAGTTTTCCGTATCCTTCGGGTGTAGGCCGATACTCGGTTCATCCAAGATGTACATCGAACCGACCAAACTACTGCCCAGTGATGTTGCCAAGTTGATTCGCTGGCTTTCCCCACCTGATAGGGTATTTGATTTACGGTTCAAAGTGAGGTAGTTCAACCCTACCTTATTTAAAAAGTCCAATCGGGTGTTGATCTCCTTTAGCAAGCGTTTTGCAATGTGGGTATCATGTTCCGATAGTTGCATTTCTGCAAAGAAGACGACCAAATCTTTTATCGAAAGTTCAATAATATCAGAAATGGACTTGCCATTTATTTTTACATAATCAGATTCCTTTCGTAACCTTTTACCCTGACAAAGGGAACATTTGGTCTTACCGCGATAACGCGAAAGCATTACCCGATTTTGGATTTTATAACTTTTTTCCTCAAGCTGTTCAAAGAATTTATGGATTCCTATAAAATGGTCGTTACCATTCCAAACCACGAGTTTTTGGTCTTCAGAAAGTTCGAACCAAGGTTTGTGTATAGGGAAATCAAATTTATAGGCGGAGTTCACCAATTGTTCACGATACCAGCCCATACTTTCGCCACGCCATGGAAATATGGCCTCTTCATACACTGAAAGTGCCGTATTGGGCACGACCAAATCGGGGTCGATACCGATGACGTCCCCATAACCTTCACATTTAGGGCAAGCACCGTAGGGGTTATTGAAACTGAAAAGGTGTACATTGGGTTCTAAAAACTTCATGCCATCCAATTCAAACTGATTGCTGAATAGCTGTTGCTCTTTAGTCTCCAATTCCTCAATGGCACAATTTCCCTTTCCCTCGAAAAAGGAATTGTCGACCGCATTACCCAATCGGTTCAAAAAATCTTCGTCCGTTTTGACTACGATCCTATCCACCACCAAATCAAATTGCTTTCCGATAGTCTCGGGTACTTGATCGATACGCATGATCTCCCCGTTATATTTGATACGTGCGTAACCTTGTTTTGAGAATAGTTGTAACGATTTTAGGGCATCCCTATCTTCTTTTATATGTATAGGGGCCAGTAAGAGCAATTTTGTACCTTCTTTAAAGGTCTTTACATAATTGACCACATCGGTGACCGTGTTCTTTTTGACCTCTTCGCCCGAAATGGGGGAGATGGTCTTGCCAATACGGGCGAACAACAACTTGAGGTAATCGTAAACCTCGGTAGTCGTGCCAACAGTCGAACGGGGATTTGTGGAATTTACCTTTTGCTCAATGGCAATGGCAGGGGCAATGCCCTTGATATAGTCTACTTTAGGTTTATCGAGCTTCCCTAGAAATTGTCGCGCGTAAGACGAGAGGCTTTCCACATACCTACGTTGACCTTCTGCATATAGGGTGTCAAATGCAAGGCTCGACTTTCCGGATCCCGATAATCCGGTAATGACGACCAACTTGTTTCGGGGTATAACGACGTCAATATTTTTGAGATTATGAAGTTTGGCACCCTTTATGATGATGTTTTTCTTGGGGTCAACGTCTAAAACAGTGGGCATTTGCGTATATTTAAGCAACAAAGATACAATTGATTGTACTTAATGTCTATATTGTTAACTTTGACATCTAAAATAACGCATATCACAACATAGTTTTTCATGAGGAGCCCCTTGTAACTATATTTGATGTGTAATTAAAATCCTGATAGGCCTATACAGAAATAATTACTTTTTTAAAATTATACTAATAACTCAAAGTCCAAACCCTTGGTGGTCTGGCGCTAATTTTAACCAAAAAGTAATTTGTATGGAACTACAAATCGACGACTCGATATTGGTAAGCAATTATGTTGCAGGAGACGAAAAAGCCCTTGAAGTCTTAATTAACCGACACAACCAAAGAATTACCAGCTTTATCTATTCCAAAGTTCTGGATCGGGATATTACCGAAGATATTTTTCAAGATACTTTTATCAAGGTCATCAAGACCCTGAAAAGGGGTTCTTACAATGAAGAGGGCAAATTTTTACCTTGGGTCATGCGAATTGCGCACAATTTGATTATCGACCATTTTCGTAAGAATAAAAGAATGCCAAAGTTCGAAGGTAATGATGACTTCAATATTTTTTCGGTCATCAAAGATGATAAGTTGAATGCCGAAAAGCAGCTGATCAAAGACCAAATCGATAGTGATTTGACCTTATTGATTGACGAACTACCAGATGACCAGCGTGAAGTTTTGATGATGCGTATCTATAAGGATATGAGCTTTAAGGAAATATCTGAAAACACCGGTGTCAGCATCAATACTGCCCTAGGCCGTATGCGCTACGCTTTGATCAACCTAAGAAAAATCGTTGACAAACATAATATCGTTTTAACGAATTAATCTGCATTAGGTCGAACGGAGCAATATTTCCATTTTACTGGCGTTATCCTATCATAACATTAATGCTAGAATATGGAAGAAATTTACTCTGAAGAACAAAAAATTTGTAGAATCACAAAGGCTAGACCTGAGACAGTCTCGTTTTTGCTCGCATTCTCTAAGTCAATGAAGGTCATTGATTGTAACAACATGAAATTCGAAACGGTTTTGAACTAAACCTCGGATTCAATGAATTAAAAAAACCGCTAAATAGCGGTTTTTTTAGTTTTATAATAGTCGTTCAATACCGATTTTCTGCCAATAGTCTTCGTGATGATGTCTTTTTCCAGATTCCATCCCCGGGCCGGTGAATATTCCCTGCCATACCAAATGATTTGAAGATGCAAATCATTCCAAAGTGCTTTGGGGAAGAGTCTTTTGGCATCTTTTTCAGTTTGCACCACATTCTTACCATTACTAAAACCCCATCGGTACAATAACCGGTGAATATGGGTATCCACAGGAAACGCCGGAATTCCAAATGCCTGTGAAACTACCACACTGGCCGTTTTATGCCCGACGGCGGGTAGTTCTTCCAACAGTTCCATCTCTTGAGGGACCGCTCCATTGTATTTTTCAATCAAAATTTTAGAAAGACCGTGGATGCCCTTTGATTTCATGGGTGATAAGCCGACGGGTTTTATGATTTCCCTGATTTCTTCAACAGTCAATTTGACCATGTCGTAAGGATTATCGGCCCGTTCAAAAAGTAGGGGGGTTATTTTGTTTACCCTTACATCGGTACTTTGTGCGGATAACAATACCGCTATCAATAAGGTGTAGGGGTCTTGGTGGTCTAGAGGAACTGGAATAGTCGGATAAAGTTCTTGTAAAGTTTGAATCGTAAAGGCAACCTTATCCTGTTTTGTCATTTTTTTGTTTAATTTTATCAAAAATATTTTAAACAAAAATAATTTTGATATGAATACTTTAAAAGAAGGCGATAAAGTACCTGAATTTTCATCAAAAGACCAAGATGGAAACACTATAAATTTATCTGATTATCGTGGTAAAAAGCTTGTTGTTTTTTTCTATCCACGTGCCAATACTCCGGGTTGTACGGCCGAAGCATGTAATCTACGTGATAATTATGCCGAGCTGCAAGCGCAGGGGTACCATATTTTGGGCGTTAGCGAAGATTCTGAAAAAAAACAGACTAATTTTAAAAATAAATACGAGTTCCAGTTTCCGCTTTTGGCCGATGAAGACCATACGGTCATTGATGCCTTTGGGGTCTGGGGGCCAAAAAAATTCATGGGCAAGAGTTATGACGGCTTACATCGCACCACGTTTATCGTAAATGGAGAAGGTGTTGTTGAACGGGTCATTTCAAAAGTGAAGACCAAAGACCATGCTGCGCAGATTCTTGAGGCGTAGTCTCAAAAAATCACCCTAATAGGATCAAATACAAAATTATTTGGTCCTATTTTTCCTTTACTCCTCTTCAACTTCTTCTGCCTCAATTTGCTTGCGAACAAACAGCTTTTTTTCTTTAATGACTTCGGCAATACCTTCGGGTAGCATTTCTTCCCAACCGTCTTCACCGTTGGTAATGCGTTTTAAGACTTCCCTTGAGAAGATATCCATGATATCGGGATCGTAATCAATGATATCCATGACCTTATTATTGTACTTAAAGAATTTATACAATTCTTTCATACGTGGATGTACCTTCACATTGTTACTGGTCATGATCTGTCCCGTATCGGAATCTTTCATGGGGTAGAGGTATACCTTCAAATCTTTGAAGAACAGTTTTCCGAAGGCCTCCAAAATACCGCCACTCAAATGGCGATAGTATTTTTCATCAAAGACATCGACCAAATTATTGACACCCATGGTCAAGCCGATACGTGCCTTGGTATAGTTGTTCAGGTATTCTACCAGTTTGTAATATTCTTGAAATTTAGAGATCATTACGGTATGGCCCAGGGAGCATAGCAATTCGGCCCTGTCCATAAAGTCCTGTTCATCGATTTCACCTGATGCCCGCAGATTTGATAGTGTAATTTCAAAAATGACGATGGTATTGTCGTAATCTACGGTTTGTTCGCGCACGAAAATATCATACGATTTCTGGAACATATCCATATTTACCTTGGTAACCGGCCTAAAACTGCCCCTTAAAGCCAAAATATTCTTCTTGTATAAAATGGATGCAGGCAAAAGGTTATTACCATCAGGGCCGAACATCACCGCATCGGTCATGTCATTTTTAATAAGTTGTAGGCTCATTAAACGGTTATCGACACCTTTAAAACTGGGCCCGGTAAAGTTGATCATGTCAATCTCAAGGGTGTCCTTGTCGATATGGTCATAGAGGTATTTCAAGAGCTTACGCGGTCTATCGTGTTTGAAATAGGCCCCGTAAATCAGGTTAACACCAAGTATACCCAGGGTTTCTTGCTGTAACCGTGCCTCATTTTGTTTAAAGCGAACATGAAGTATGATCTCATCGTATTCTTTCTGTTTTGGATCCAATTGAAACCGTAGGCCTATCCATCCGTGCCCTTTGTAACGCTTTGAGAAATCTATGGTGGCCACGGTATTGGCATACGAAAAGAACAAATAATCAGGATTGCTGTTTCTGTCGATTCGCTTTTCCACCAAATCCATTTCATGGCGCAACATCGTTTTCAAGCGGGCTTGGGTCACATAGCGTCCATCCTCCTCAATCCCATAAATGGCATCACTGAACGATTTGTCGTAGGCGCTCATCGCTTTGGCAATGGTGCCAGAGGCCCCACCTGACCTAAAGAAATGCCTGGCCGTTTCTTGGCCGGCACCTATTTCGGCAAAGGTTCCGTAGATATCCGGATTCAAATTGATACGAAGGGTTTTTGCTTTTATGGATGGTACGTTTTCAAAACCACCAACTTTAGTACCTAAAGGAGCCATGTATATGTCTTTGTTGTTAACAAAGTTAAGAAGTTAGAAAAATCTTTTAGACAAATATGTTATAATTTTGACTTAAATGGATTGCAGTTTGAAAATCACTTTTTTGGGTACGGGAACATCTCAGGGAATTCCGATTTTGGGGAGCCGACATCCCGTTTGTTTAAGTGCCGATGAAAAGGATAAGCGACTGCGGGTTTCCGTTCTGGTCTCATGGGCAGATTGTAATTATGTCATTGATTGCGGTCCCGATTTTAGACAGCAGCTCTTGCGAAATCCTATCGATCAATTGAGTGGTGTTTTATTTACCCATGAGCATTCAGACCATACCGCGGGTATCGATGATATACGACCTTTTTTCTTTCGACAGGGCGACATTCCCATATATGCCCATGAACGGGTGGTGAAAGCCTTAAAAAGACGGTTTGATTATATTTTTGCTGATGCCGACAGGTACCCGGGAGCTCCGGCAGTAGCTATAAATTTGGTAGATAAGCACAAGCCTTTCGAACTTTCAGGTCTTAAAGTGACGCCCATTGAAGTACTGCACAATCGATTACCGGTACTTGGCTATCGTATTGGGGATTTTGTGTATTTGACCGATGTGAAGCGCGTTGAAGAAGAAGAGCTATCAAAACTTAAAAATTGTAAGGTGTTAGTGGTCAATGCTTTGCGAATCGAACCGCACCATTCCCATTTTAATTTGGAAGAGGCGTTGGAGTTTGCCAACAGGGTAGGGGCCGAGCGTACTTATTTCACACATATTAGCCATCTTTTGGGATTTCATGAAGAAGTTCAAAAAGAACTACCCGAAGGTGTATTTTTGGCCTATGATAATTTGAAAATTACGATTTAAAATGAAAAAGAATATTTTTCTATACCTCTTTGTCTTCGTGTCGTTGATTGCGTTGTATATGATTGTCAATGGTAACAAAATACAAAACGCCAATCAAATGGAAATCGAAAAACTACAGAATGAGGTATCGGCACTAAAAGATTCGGTACAGCAAGAAAAACTGCGGGTTTTGGATATGCAGTACTTTTCATTGGAAAACAACGACGATGCCTTGGCCTACTATGACCATTTGAGTTTGAAGCAGCCCACACGTTATATCGAGGATAAGCTTTTGGAAACCAACGAGCGCCGGGGCGATAATCCGTTGATACCGTATGAGGGTATGGAAAGTGATTTTAAGATCAACAAAATAAAGGTAATGAACCATAAATGGATCGTTGCTGATTTTTCAGACGGCCAATATTGGGGCGATTTGATCATCAAGTATGAGTTAAAAGACGATTTAAGCGTCGATTTCACCCTACTTGACCACTTGTTGTATACTCGCAGTAATTAGGCTATTTCCTTTATTCATCTTGGTTTTCTGGGGAGATGCGATAGGTATAGCGCTCAGGTCCCACTAGTATACTATCGTTTTGTATAAAAGGGATAAGGTACTTTTTGGCATAATCGCGGAACCCAACGAAGTTTGAGACTTTCCATTCGAGTTCCACGGCTTTTTGGTCCGCATAATCTTCCATTCCCCTTTTTTCGTCGACCAAGCCAATGAATGTAGTGTTGGTCGTTTGATAAATCTTGGTCCAACCTTGATCGGCGACAAGTTCATAACCCAGCTTTTGTTCATAGAACCGTTGCATTTTGAGCATATCATCGTGATAGGTCCAGGTAATGGTACCGTGGAAGTCCAAATCGGCTATTTTGGTCTTTACGGGCCTTACCGTGGAAAGGACAGCCATGAAAAGTTCATTTTCAGGGTGCTGTTTGAACTGTTCAAATTCCAATAAATAGCCTCCTGGATCAATAGCTACGAAACCATCATGAGGGCCGCCTACCCGAGGTTTGTAGGTGTATTTTATAGGTATGTCCTCACGCTGTACATGGGCATACCATGACGCTAATTCGTCGGTCAGTAGTGCAATTGCCGTTGACTTTGGGTCTTTGATGGTATGCTTTTCATCAAAGGGATGTAGTTGAATATACCCCTTGCTACTGATTTGAAATGTACTACTATCCTTTTGATGAAGGCCCAAACTGTTTTTGTAAAAGGAAATGGCCCCCTCTAAATCAGCATAATACAAATGTGTCGTTTGTTCTTTGACCTTAAAAGAGGTGAGGTCGCGGTATGCTGAGTTTTTACGAAGTAATTCGTTGATTCCTTTTGGGCTATACCCCAATAGACGGCCTAAACGCCTCGAGTTCGCCTCTAAGGCTTTGAAATCTTTACTTTCGATCACCAGTGCATCCTCTTTCCACTGCAGATATTGGTGCAATCGGTTTCCCTTATAAATCAGTACTACTTCTTTGCCCTTAGCGATATCATCTGGAAATAATAGTGAATTCGGAAGGTTTTCCTCGCGGTACAATGCTACATCATAGTCTTGGGCAATACCCTCAAAATCATTCCATAGGGCATTCACTTCTTCGGTATGCATCGGATAATGAAAAGCGACGGGTTTGGCATCGTTGGCGACCATTTCACAATACACCCCAAAAGCTGTTAAGGCTTGATGGTCTTTTGTATCACAAGAATTAAAGAGCAGTACGATTCCGAAAAAGGTTAAAAACCGTTTTAACATAAAGGTCACTGATGGTTGGTTCAAAACGTTCTGTAATCACCCCCTAAATATTGGTTCGCTTCCGCTTCGGCGAATTTGGCATTCGCACTGTCCCAATGTAGGGTCTCGTTCGGAAAGCGACCTGCGATAACGCCTAATAAAATGGTTTCCGTCAGGCGTGACGCATACGAAAATGGCGCTGTACATTCATCTGTTCCCAAACAGGCGTCCACAAATTGATGGTAATGCTTTGGACCTTCTGAGGCATAATTGCGAATGGGTTTTCCCATGTTGTGGATTTTTTCCATTTCCGCGATTTCAGCCGAGATATCCACATATTCACCATTCACTATTTTTTTTGGGAGCTCCATAAAGTGTGGTAATAATAGGCGCCCCTTTTCACCGATGAACATCGCGCCTTGTTCAGGGAGTTGCCCCTGTTCGGTTTGTTTGGTCTCTAAAGAAATCTTATCCTTTACATCGTCTTTTCCACTATTACCATCCTGATTTTTCGTACCACTGTTTTCCATTGCCCCTGGTAACCTAAGGTCTTCATGCAGTTGAGGGGCTCCCGGACCATCATACCAAACCCATTTTAGGGTGTCGGCGGTATATGCCGTACCCGGAAATTCATAGGTTACCACATTGTTTTCAGGATATCCGAAGCCATTCGGTGCCCTGCATTCATTTTTAATGGTCATCGGTACATCTAGCGCCAAGGCATTGTAGGGCGTATCAAAAATATGTACGCCCATATCGCCCAAGGTGCCACAACCATAATCCATTAACTTTCTCCAATTACCGGGATGATAGACGTTTTCTTTGTACGGTCGTTCAGAAGAAGTCCCTAACCATAGGTTCCAGTCCAAGGTTTCCGGTACTGGGTCTTGTCCCACTGGTTCCGCCCCGTCATACCCCCAATTTTTGGGAGACCAGGCCCGTACGGTATGTACCTTACCGATAATACCCGACTGGATCAATAGGGTTGCCAATTTATAGTCATAAAAGGAGTGGACTTGAATCCCCATTTGGGTGACCAATCCTCTCTCTTCTGCTATTTTTTTCATTTCCCTTGCCTCAGAGACATAGTGCGTAAGGGGCTTTTGACAATAAACGGCTTTGTCCATATTCATGGCCATTAAAGAGGCGGGTGCATGGGTGTGATCCGGGGTAGAGACGATAACGGCATCTATTTCTAGGGCCATTTCGTTGAGCATCACGCGATAATCGGTGTAAGTCTTTGCTTTAGGGTGTAATTTTTTTGCTGCTGCCAAATTATTGGCATCCACATCACACAATACCATTACATCAACCTTTTGGTGTGAAGCGATATCCCTTAAATCTTCGGCACCCATATTGCCCACACCAATGTGGGCGGTGCGTAAGCGTTTTGTATTGGTAGGTGGTTTGGGATTGTTTTTGGCCTCCGTTTTACACGCCAATAAAATGGAAGGCATTACAGCTGTCGAAGAAGCTAAAATAGCTGACTTTTTCAGGAAGTCTCTTTTTTTCATCGGATAGGATATTTTGGTTATTACGTAAGGTACTAAAGCTTACCTACAAGATACCGTAATTTTATGAAATAGCGTCAGATGGAACCAATGGTGTGGCAGCTGTTGTGGCGTTAGGTATACAAAAGCCATAACTAGTTAGGTGCAAAACAAGGGTAAAACCATGAGCTGGCCTCTGGAATCGTTTTTAAAGCGTATTCTTCTTTGAAAGTATCTTGCTACCTGGAAGCCAATTGTTTTTCGAGCCAACTTTTAAACGAGTGGAAATTCTGGGGCGCAACCCCATGGCCAACGGGAAACTCCTCATATTGATGCGTGATACCCATTTGGTTTAAAAAAGGCGGTGCTTTCTGCGCCCATTCTATAGGGATCACCTGATCGACTTGCCCATGGGAAATATAAAAACTTAACTTGGAATGGTCTTTTGAAGCATAAGCGCTATCTAAAATCCCTTCATTGATGTAGCCACTGAGCGCGATGACATTCTTGATTTTTTCAGGATAGGATAGTGCCACGGCATAACTTAGTATCGTTCCTTGGCTAAAACCAAGTAAGGTAATGTTTGATTCATCAAGATCAAAGGCCTTGCAGGCCCCTTCAATAAAGGCCACGATTTTTTCGCGCGATGCAATGGCCTGTTGGTCATCGCTCCATTTCCCTTGTTCCGCGTCAAAATTAATGGCGTACCATGCGTGCCCGTAAGGGTCTAAATCGTATGGGGCACGTACCGAAAGCACGCATAGTTCTTGTGGTAGTTCGCTTGCGAATGAGAATAGGTCTTCTTCATTACTACCATAGCCATGCAGCATTATCAAGACCGGTGCGTTCTTTTTTTGTGGTGTAGCCGGGCGTACCAGATATGTCATTGAAAGTGGGGGAGTGTCCATTAATGTGATTTAGGGAATAAAAGTAAACCATTTTTGAAAATACCCCCCTAGATACGGTAGCAGCTTTGTTTTTCCCTTTATGGCCTGTGAAAAACCATATCCCCAGAGTATAAGATACCCTACAAACAATATTGGGGAGACGTAGGCAATACCCGTAAAAGATACCACAATCGCCAGGGCATGGAATAGTAGATGTATACCGAATGCCTGTCTAATATGAAATCGGGCGTATGCATTTTTAGGTTCCATGTTCATGGTCATGGCGATTAAACTGCCAACGATGGTGAAATAGGCGATTAAAGCCGCATTTTTTCCTTCAGTGATTTCTTTTGGGGACATTACTTCAAAATGGATTTTCCGTTGTTGATACTGCCGTAGACCTTCCCTTTCAATTCTTTCCCCAAGAAAATGGCGTTTTTCGATTTTGAATGGATATCCTTCCCTTCAAAAACATATTTTACCTCTGGGTCGAAAAGTGTCAGGCATGCTTTTTGGCCTTCTTCGATTTTAGGGGTATCCATTCCGAAACGTTCCCGGCCTTTTGTCAAATAGGTAATGGCCCCATCAACGCCATAGAGATTGTTCAAGGCGCCAAAAGCACTTTCTAAACCTATAGTGCCAAAACCTGCGTTGTCAAACTCCACTCGTTTTTCTTCAATGGTCATGGGTCTGTGATCTGAGGTCACAAAGTCTATCGTTCCATTTTGTACCCCTTTGGCCAAGAATATCGTATCCCGCTTTGTTCGAAGTGGGGGTTTGACCTTAAAATTGGTGTCGAAACTTTCCAATTCCTCATCGCAAAGTACCAGATTATGAATGGCGACACTGGTGGTAACGTTCAATCCTTTTTTCTTGGCATTGGCAATGAGCTTGACCGACGCTGCCGTTGAAATCGTCGGAATGTGAAGCTTGCCCCCGGTATATTCCAGAATATAAAGGTCTCGGGCTATTTGAAGTTCTTCGCTAAGACTCGGAATACCCTTAAGACCTAATTTTGTGGATATTTCCCCTTCATTAACGATTCCTCTGCCCTTTATGGCCACATCCTCAGGAAAAGAACATACAAGCCCATCAAAATTCTGTGCATAGAGCAGTGCGATTTTTAATAGGTTACTGTTGTTGATAGCACGTTTATAGTCATAGAATGCTACCGCACCCATGGTGTGCATGTTGAACAGCTCAGCCAGTGCATCACCTTTTCCATCAAAGGTCAATGCCCCCAAAGGATGCAGGGTCGTACTACTACTTCGAGAACTTTCCTTTAAAAAAACTATGTCAGACCCCGTATTCGGCAAAGGTTTGGTATTGGCATTGAGCAAAATATCGGTAAAACCGCTTTTACCGGCCACCTCAAGGCCATTGGCAATAGTCTCACGTTCTTCATAGCCGGGTTCCCCAAAACTGACACTACTGTCAAACCAACCCACAGAGACGCAGAGATTGTCCAGTTTTATTTCCGTGGTGTTTTTTGGTAGGGCTATTTTCGCAGCTATTTTGGTTATCGTACCATTGGCAATCAATATGTCCCTAGTCTTATGGTGGAGTGCAGCAGTAGCGGGAGCGTATATTTTGGCAGACTTAAGAAGTAGGTTCATGAAAGAAATTTTTGTAGCAATACTTCCGTTAATGCAAAAAGCAAGGCAAAAATAACAAACCATTTCCAATAGTCGGTTATTGTATTATCTTCTTGAAGTTGTTGAAACAAGTCAGAAATGGAACCTCCTACCTTTTCCGCATTCAAGTCCTGTGTATTCCTATAATTTAAAATACCCTCCGTTCTTGCATGGTTGAATGCAATGTGCTGAACGGTATCACTACCGTTAAGGGCCGCATAAATTCCATCTTCGTCAAGGTATTCTGAAAAGCTTAGTTGTACACGATCATTGAATCTTTGCTGCATCGGCACATATTCCTTCCCTTCTTTCCGTAATTTGATAATATGATCCCGGTCAAGATCAACTGCGATATCCAATGAGGTTTTAGCACCCAAATTTTGATATAATTGTGCATTTTTCAAACTGTTATGGGCTAGATTATAAAATGTGGGAACGATTAGTGGGGAACCGGTAAAATTGGAGTTTTCAACAGCTAAAGAAGCCGTAAACACATGCAATTGATCATCACCGACCAAAAAACCACTGCCGTTGGCATACGATAAGGCCCTGGGTGCGTTGTAATCGATTTGAAAAGACGTTTGCACTTCAGGATAATCAAAATTGGTGACTTCTTTTTCAAATACATTTTTGTATAGTGGATGGTCAAATGAAATTTGGGTAATCGACTGTTGGGAAGCTGTCTTACCCATGAATTTGATACCCGCCAATGCCGATAGAAAGGTATTGTAAGATGAAAAGTCAAGATCGACCTCAGGAACGACAACAAGATGGCCGCCATTGTTGTAATAGGAAATCAATATGTTTTGAAGGCTGGTCGGTACGGATTTAAGTCCATTTAGAACCACCAGGTTCTGCGTTGAGATTTTACTGTAGTTGAGTTCTTGAAGTGAAAAGGAAAGAAAATCGAATTCATCTGGCGTAAATAAACGCGTTAGATAGTCATCATTTTGCTCATTTATCGCCAGTACTTTAATAGGGTCTTTTTTCGCGATACTAAAATAAAATTGATTATCGTACCGTAAGCTATTATCCTCAATTGCAAGTCTTGCCTTGATCTCGTTACCAATAGGTAACGAAAACAAAACCTCTGAAGTTGATTTCCCCTTTGGTTCAACGGCGGTCTTCGCAATTAGGGTATTGTCATCAAAAAGGGAAATGGGTAGATTTTGATCTTCTGCCAGTCCACTCAGTACCGCGACCAATTCTATTTGGTTGTCTTTTTCCTCCCCAAAATACACGGAATCAATAGCGATATTGGCGGTATTTTCAGGGGTCATTTGGGCCAGGTGTACCCTGAGGTTTTTTGTGGAATCCACACTGCGCTCTTTTAAAAAAGAATCTTGAAAATCAGAAACCACGATCAGGTTTTTTTGACTATTGGTATTATCTGAAAATATGCTGTTGGCCTTGAGCAGAACGGCTTCGTATGTCAACTGACCTGGGCCTGTATTCAACGTAAGCAATTGATTTTGTATGGCGTCGAAGGTGGTGTTTTTGAAAGTCTTTCGGTTGGTAAAGAGGCTTATGTCACTTTCTTGCGGAACCGATTTGATCAAATCTTGAACGGCCTTATCCAAAAGGCTGAGTCCATCTATTTTGGCCTGCATACTAAAACTATCATCTAAATAGATAACGGTTTCTTTTTCTTGTAATGCCGTTTCCTTGGCAAAAAAGGGTTGCGCAAAGGCTAACACTAAACAAGCCAGTAAGAGTAATCGTGTACACAACAACAACCACTTTTTAAGGGTGTTGCTCTTACGTGACTCGGCGATTACCTTTTGCAGCATAGCTACATTGGTAAATGGTGTTTTTTTAAATTTTCGTAGTTGAAATAGATGGATAAAAATCGGAATCAACAGTAGGAGTAGGGCCCAAAGAATTTCTGGATGTTTAAACTGCATTCTTCAAATTGATTTTGTAAATATACGGCTTTAAACGGTTGACCTTTTTAGCTTTTGTTGTTAAGGGAATGGTAATTTTAATTAGGAGTTGGGAGTTGGGAGTTGGGAGTTGGGAGTTGGGAGTTAGGAGTTGGGAGCTAGTAATGAGTATTGAGTGAATGGGTTGTTGAAAGGATTCGCATGTATTAGCAAAAGAAAAAGAAATCTTGCATGGAGCGTTGGTTCCGATTTCTAAAGTAATCCTTGATGTCTTTTTGCGCATCTTCATTGGCCACGGTTACAATGCTTTGCGGATTATCAAGGTTTTCAAGTTCTGAAAAATAATACAGGCATTTACCATATATTTTTTTATTGATTTTTTTGGGATTGTCACATAACCATAAAAAGGGGATTTCGCGCTCTAGGAGCACTTTGGCAATGGTTTTGCCCTTAAAACCTGCCCCCCAGACCACCAAAGGTCTTTTTCTATCGTAATCGAGCCTTAGAAAATAGTGGATTTTAATATCCAAAAAATAATTTTGGGCATAATGTTCATGGGTTCTTGAGGTTCGGGTGTCATAATCGCGCCATAAATGAAGCACTTTATCGCATGGAATCACTTTTATCCCCCTTTCATAAAATCGAAAGGTAAGGTCATAGTCTTCAGGATAGCGATTGGGTTCAAAACCCTTACATAGTTCAAAATCGTCTCTATGAATGAGCCAGCAGGGTGAGGGTATGACACATTCTTTGTAAATCTCTGAGTAGTTGCTCCCTTTTTTGGTCAAATCGTTGAGCCATGCTTCATAACGTTGGTATCCGTTACTAATGCCCCTAGCTGAAAAATACCGTACTTGACCCACGGCGATATGACCTTTACCGAACTTGAATAGAGCTGTTCGCATTACTTCAAGGCGGTCAGGTTTCATGATATCGTCAGAATCCATTCGGGTGATATAGTTTCCGGTACTCAATCGATATGCGGTTCGTAAGGCAGTGATAATTCCTTTGCCCTCATTGGCATGCACTTTGATTCGAGGGTCTTTTTGTGCAAAACCTTCCGCCACTTGGCGACTGGCATCATCTGAATGGTCATCAATGGCAATGACCTCCCAATCTTGATAAGACTGTGCGCAAATAGAACCTAGGCATTCCGGCAGAAAATGTGCCGTATTTTTAAAGGGAATAAGAATACTGACCAAATCAGGTTTATCTTTTTAAAACCTTGGCGATTTGGGCTTCCGCCATTTTACCAAGAATCGCATACCCTTTTGGGGTGAGGTGTACCTCATCAGTGGTCAATTCTTTGGGCAAACCATTTCTATCGTCGGCCATTTCAGAAAAATAATCCAAATAAGGCACCTTTTGGTTTGCTGCCATGGATTTCAACATCCCGTTCAATTTTGGGATTTTGATATTGGGCTGTAATTTTTCTTCCCGCCAGGGGTAGTCGTATGCCGGTAAAACTGAACAAACTACAGGGGTAATATTATTAGCCTTTGCCAATTCTACCATAGACAAAATATTATCTCGAATTTCTTCAAGGGTAATCGGCCCCGTGTTTTTGGCAATATCATTGGTACCAGCTAAAATCAGCACCACTTTTGGCCGTAGGTTGATGACATCTTGCCGAAAACGAAGCAACATCTGCGGTGTTGTTTGTCCGCTAATGCCCCGATTTACGTACGGTTTTCCATGAAAGAATTTTTTTGGCCAACTTTCCGTGATGGAATTACCCATAAAAACAACCCTATTTTCATCGCTTTTTGGCGACTCTAGTTTTTCATTGGCGCTTTTGTACTTTTCCAAGTTGGGCCAATCTTGGGCTTTTATTTTTTGTGAAGCCGTAAAAATTGATACAAGGACTAACAAAATGATTTTGGTTTTGGTCATTATTTTAGTTTTTCGCTTTTTGGGGGTGTTATCATAATATGGGCGCGGTGTGTACCCGGATTCATCAACCAGGCATGGCCAGGTGGGGTAGGGGTTGTGGGTAGCCCCGTGCTTTCACCTGTAGCAAAGGGGACATAAAATACATAGCGCACATATCCGTTCTCAATTGCGTTGGTTTTGGCATTTACCTCACCGGTAAAAACACAAAGGGTGGTTTTGTCAGGCATTTTTAATTTGCCTGATTTCACTTCTTGTTCGCGTATATCAAAGATTTCTTGGAATGCTTTTCCTTCTTGCTTTAGTTGACGCCCCCGCGCCATAAATCCATCGAGGTCTTTATGATAGGCCGCAGTGGAGAAGGTTTCTTTTTTGGGATCGGATGCTATGGCGATATAATCATTGTTTCCTTCCCGTAAGGTCACAAAATTGCCCGATGTGTCATAGCCGTATACTTTTGCCCCTTCTTTATAATCTTGCGGAACGGCCATCAGTGCGGTTTTGATTTGCCATGCTGCTGAAGGCACGTCTTGTGAAAAACTGGGTAGAACCAAACAAATTCCCAATACAATGAATACGGCTCTTTTCATTTTTTATGATTTAGTATTTGGCGCTTTTGCCCGTATTCGAAGTCCTTTTGATAAACGCGCGGATGTCGTCATTGGCTTTTTGTAGATCCTCACGTCTGAGGTACATCATATGGCCAGAGCGGTACCCTTTAAACTCAAATCGGTCTTTCATATTTCCACTTGGATCAACCTGCCACATGGTATATTTAGCCTGAAAATAGGTGGTTGCACCGTCGTAGTAGCCTGATTGTATCAATACATTGAGATAAGGGTTCTGGGCCATTGCCTGACGGAGGTTATCCCTTGTATTGTCATCATCATTGTTCCAGGGGCGGACAGGTCCGAACATATTGTATTTAATATCCGTTTTGAAGTTGAGTTCCTCTTGTAGATAATAATTGATCGCAGGGGTAAAACTATGGAGCCATGAGGTGAGTTCCGCACTATAATCGGGGCGCATACCGGCCAATTGCCGATCGGTCCCCAAGTAACGGGAATCTAACCTGCCTATGGTATAACCGCGGTCTTTTAAAAGGTTTTTCCAAAAATATTGAACGGGTACTACAAGGTTTTGATCCAATATCTCCTTTTTTGAAAGTCCCGAATAATACGCCATTTTTTCTGCTACGGTATTCTTTTCCGTCTCACCGATGAATCCTCCTTTGGCCAATGCCGGAATCAGGGTGTTCACAGCATAACCTTCAGATTCTGGCAACACCTCTAAAAGGTCTTTTTGTTGTAATTCTGGTGGTAAAGCCTTGTGGTGCCAAGCGGCGGCGGTAAAATACGGTAGACTGATGGCATTTTCGACGGCACCACCGGTATTGTACAATTTATAATCAGCGGGTGAGACCATAATTACCCCATTCAAATACATCCATTGTTGGTTTTGCAAGGCCAGTGAAAGCCCCATGACACGGGTGCCACCATAACTTTCCCCAACAATATATTTTGGGGAGCGCCACCTATTATTTCGGGTCACAAAAGTATTCAACCACTCGGCCAGGTATTGGATATCGGCGTTAATACCAAAAAACTTTTCACGATCCACTTCCTTACCACTTTCAGGAATAGTTCTTGAATAGCCGGTATTTGCTGGGTTGACATAGACAATATCGGTAACGTCTAGCACAGAGAAAGGGTTTTCCTTAACCCCATAAGGCTGTACGGGATAGCCCTCATCATCGATTTTGAGTATACGAGGGCCGGTGTAGGCTAAATGCATCCATACGGAGCCTGAGCCAGGACCACCGTTAAAGGAAATCAATAAGGGTCGCTTTGTTCTATCCTTTACATTGTTTCTAGTGTAATAGGTATAATGTAACGATGCAATGGGTTCCCCCATTTCGTCCCAAACAGGTTGTGTGCCGGTCGTTGCCGTATAATTGATGGATGCACCGTTTATGGTGACGCTATGTTGTGTGGTTACCGTAGTGTCAATAGGAAGTTTACGGGATTGCGAATACAAGGCAAACACTGCAAATAATGCAGCCAACGAAAGAGTTGTTTTTTTCATTTTTGGTTCAATTAGTCCGTTCTAAAAGTAATGATTTTGTTCAAGAAATTGTGAATACTAGGTTTTCGAAGTGATTGTTTTTTATCTTTAAAAGAACTTTAGCATGTAAATATCAAATGAACAGAAGAAAATTCAACGCAACACTGGCTTTGGGTTCCAGTGGAATCGCATTGACCTCAAACATACCCATGGCCTGCGCCATTGATACCAAACAGAACAAAAAAAAATTGGGTATCGCCCTTGTAGGTTTGGGCCAGTATAGTACCTACCAGTTGGCACCGGCGTTACAAGATACCGAGCATTGCTATTTGGCCGGGGTGGTTACGGGAACCCCTGAAAAAGAACAAATCTGGGCCGATAATTATAAGTTGCCCAAAGAGAATATCTATAACTACGACAATTTTGATACCATCAAAAATAACGATGCTATTGATATCGTTTATGTGGTCTTACCCAACAGTATGCATGCTGATTTTTCAATACGTGCCGCCAGGGCAGGAAAGCATGTGATTTGTGAAAAACCGATGGCCATGAATGTTGAGGAATGTGACGCTATAATGGCGGCATGCATGAAGGAAGGTGTAAAATTGGGGATGGGCTATCGCTTGCATTCTGAGCCCTACACCCAAGAAGTAAAACGCTTTGTAAGGGAAAAAACGTTCGGCAATGTCAAATACATTTCTGCAGATGCAGCGTATCATTCCACCAGCGACCCCGGCCAGTGGCGACTGAACAAGGCCTTATCTGGGGGTGGGGCTTTGGTCAATATGGGTGTTTATGCCATACAAAGTGTAATTTATGGAACGGGTGAGAACCCCATATCGGTTTCAGCCCAAGAATATAGTACCAGGCCGGAGTATTTTAAGGATACGGATGAGACGATTACGGCACAATTTGAATTTGAAAGTGGAGCAGTAGGCAATATCATGACCTCTCATAATGCCAACGTGAACAAGCTGTATGCTTCTTGCGATCAAGGTTGGTTCGAGCTGAATCCGGCCAACAATTATGGGCCTCTAAAAGGCAGGACCTCTGAGGGAACCCAAATAAGTTTTCCACATGAAAGCCAACAAAAATTACAAATGGATGATTTTGCCAAACACATTCTTTTTGATGCCCCAAATCTAGCCCCGGGGGAAATGGGCAAACGTGATATGATGATTGTGGAGGCCATTTATAAATCGATTGCAGCGGGAGGAAGGAAACAAGCCTTGGATTTTGAGCCTGGATACGGATTTTCGAAATGAATGATTGAATGCTATTTTTTCGCAATTACAACAGATGGGTTAAATGTGTTTTCGTCTGCATTGTAATGTTCGCCTTGTTTTTTCGTTAATATCCGTTATCCACAGAGACCTTGCTAAAATTTATTCAACCGAATTTGTACTTTAAAGTCCTGTTGAAGGGTGATACTGGCCTATCAATAGTCATATCTAAAAAAGACAACTGATAGGAATCATATGGCGATAAGTTCCTGTGCTTTGGGCACAAAAGTTTCGATGCAGGTCGGGACCAATTTCTTACGTAATCCGTCACTCGGATACTAATTAACGTGGGTTCGACGTAACAGTAGATCCAAAAGGGAACAAAAGTCAACAAAAATAGACAGTTGTAACCCTGAGCGCAGTGGAGGGCTTGAAAGAATGTATATGTAAAGAGAGGTTTCGACGGAGCTTGTCTTGAGCGAAGTCGAAAGGCCCGACCTGACATAAGTCTATAAATCGCGAGAAACCTAAGAAGTGACAGGTTTCTTACGTCGAACCCACGTTAGTTAATAAAAGTTATGATTTCATACGTTGGTTTCCCTATTTGGAGCTTTCCAAGAATAGGGAAGTAAGCCGCTCAAATCTAAAAACAGGAATAAAACTATACATTTAAAAGGGTATGGCTGCCGGCAATCCCAAATCAAAAAAATTACCACCCTGAATTAAACTAGCTTTCATTTTTTTACAAATCCATCCTCGTAAATTTTTAAAATTCTAAAAATCAATGACTTAACATTAAATTTTGTTTTAAATTACAACTAGATGACCATAACTTAACATGTTAACGATTTATTAAAAAACGGATGACTTAAAGTAAATATGGGATTAACGAGGGCCTTAATTACCTCTTCTAATTTTGATGCCAACATAATCCTAAAAACTTTAAATCATGTACATGAAAAAAATTGTAGTAACCCTTTTATTTCTGACCTCCCTTTCCATTGGGTTCGTTGGTTGTGAAGGAGAAGATGGTCTAGATGGCCGTGACGGCATCGATGGGGTCGATGGTCAGGATGGCGTTGACGGCGCAGATGGGGAAGACGGACAAGATTTGACCGTAGACGATTTGGTACCCCTAGAATCTTCTGTGGTCCCTGATGAGGTATTCGAACTCAAAGGCGGTTTCGCAGGCAGTGCCAATCTTGAGATGGTCTTGTCATCCGCCGACATTCTTCCCTCTGATTCTACCTTTGTTTACGGTTCTTTTATGGACGGAGCGGCCTTATATCGAAACAATGATGGTACCTATGCGTTTATCAACAATTTAGAATCAGATTTTTCAATAGCCCGCATTCGAATGAACCGTGACCTTCAACCTATGGAAGGGGATTATATCGTTAGCGCAACGGCCACCGCTTTTACCGCACAATGTTCCGGTTCTTCAATTACTCCCGAAGAGCACGGTTTTGGACCGTTGTACCTTTCTGGTGGCGAATGGGGCGGCAATGCCAAAGGCGTTTACCGGGTAAACCCATTCAGAAGTCCTGATGATCGTGTAGAAGCAGAGAGGTTGCCGGCCCTTGGGGAGTGGTCGACTGAAAATGCCGTTGTTATTGGAAAAGATGCCTATCCAAGCCAAACAGTGGTTTTTATGGGCGATGATGACAGTAACAACTCCTATCCAGAATCACACTTTGCCATGTATGTGGGCAGTCGTGGCGATTTAAGCGGAGGGGAACTTTACGTACTTCGCGGAAAAGACACTACGGAAACCGCTATTGGCGGTGGTGGCCTAAAATTTGAGATGGGTATGGTTGAAGATGCCGAATATGAGGTGGAATGGGTGAGGATGACCGAAAGAACCATTGATGAATTGAACCAAGAGGCTATTGATTCCGTTGCTATTGGGTTTCAACGTATCGAGGATATTGATTGGCAACGAGGTTCTGCCGACAACAATAGAAACATTTATTTCAATGCCACAGGAAGATACCGTTCTGATAACCCAGATTTGGCCAATAGGGGTACTACTTTTGGCAGGGTGTACAAGTTGGAGCTAAATCCTGATGATCCGACTGGTGATGCCAAGATCACAGTGGTCATCGACGGTGACCGCGAAGGCGGTAATGGCGACGGAATGCATTCCCCAGACAATATTTTGGTTACCCAGAACTATGTTTACATTCAAGAAGACCCTAATGGGTACCAAGATTTGAATCCTGATATTCAAGGCTATGCCAAGTTATGGCAGTATGAAATTGCCACAGGCGCTGTTATCGAGGTCATGGAGTGTAACCAGACCGCTGCGACGGAATTGGGGTATGGCACATTGACCAATTACTGGGAAATTACGGGTCTTATCGATGTCACCGATATCATTGGGGCCAGTGAACCGACCTTTCTAGGCGGTGCACAAGTGCACGGGTGGAATTTTAGCACAACACCTGCAACTGCGGTAAGGGCCGATGGACTCAAGTTCTATGATCCCACGGCTATTGATGAAGGATCGGCAAGGTTGGAAGGTTCCTTCTTGTTTAAGATTACAGGCTTACCAAGATAGTTTTTTTGAAATAACTTAAACAAAAGGTTCCCGCTGAAAAGTGGGAACCTTTTATGATTAAAACACGTTTTCCCTTATGCATATCCATCGCGTATTTTTTAATGTATTCGTATTATTTTTTTTAGTCTTATCCTGTAAAAATAAAACCGTTTCAAAAGAAGTAGTGGCCAATGGTGCTTCGCCATATAACGAAGCTATTAGGCAATATTACTTCAAGACACTGGACAGTGCCGCTTTTTACATGCAACAATTGGATACCTTGAACCCATTAAGTAAAAACAGAACAGCGTTTCTCAACAGCAGAAAATGGTACAAAAGGGTAGAACCCTTGCTCATGGCCTATGACTATCAGAATTACCTCTCTATGAACGCCCCAAATCTTTTAAAAGTTGAGATAGATGACTATCAAGACATTAAAGTGGTAAAACCAAAAAGCTATCAAGTTCTGGAGGAAATGCTTTTTGGGGAAGATGACATCAAGCATGAAGAAATGCATCGGGTCATCAACTATCTTCAAGTCAGGATACCCTACATACGAAGAAACCATATCATATATAGACAAACAAACCGGCATCATTTGAAAATGGTGAGGGATGCCATTGTTAACATCGCTACTAAGGGAATAACGGGATTTGACTCCCCAATGCTCTCGAATTCATTGGAGGAGGCCGTTCAAAATTACATCACCCTCAAACAGGTGATGGACATTTTTAAAGATGCCTATACTGATAAATCAATACAGTCTGATTGGGTCGCAGCGATAGATGCCTCCATACGATTTTTACAAGCTTCGGATTTTGATTCTTTTGATCGCTATACGTTTATAAAAGACCATACGAACCAACAATTGAAACTTGTCAACCGCACTGCTCAAGACTTGAATATCAAATTAAATACATCAAGGGCTTTAAACCCCACTTCTGAAAATCTTTTTGCAAAGGATTTTTTCAATCTTAAAATGTTTTCGTTACCCGGTTCCCCGCCCATTACTGAAGAAAGGGTTTCACTGGGGCGAACCTTATTCAACGATAAGGCACTGTCAAAAGATGGCCTGATGAGCTGTGCCACCTGTCATATCAAAGAAAAGGCATTTACAGACGGTTATCCGAAGGCTTTGGGCAACGATGGCAGGCCTTTGTTGCGAAATACCCCCACATTGTCGTACGCCGTTTATCAGACCACCATGTTCTATGATGGTAGGGGTGATGGCTTAGAGGCCCAAATCGTCAGTGTGGCCAATAATGAAAATGAATTCCATGTAGACCTGAACACTATGGAAGAAAGGGTCAAGAACAATACGATGTATCAATCGCAATTTGATTCGTTGTACCCCAATGGGGTCACCAATCGTAATGTGCGACATGCCATGGCCACTTACATACGAAGTTTGGCACCATTTGATTCTAAGTTTGATAAAAACATGCAGGGCAAAGAAGAATCGTTGACCCCTAAAGAAAAACTTGGTTTTAATCTGTTCATGGGGAAGGCGGCCTGTGCTACTTGTCATTTTCCGCCGGCTTTTAACGGTACCGTACCCCCCAAGTACATGGAAACCGAGTTTGAAAATTTGGGTGTTCCGAAAAACGCGAGTTTTGAACATCCCATACTTGATGGGGATTTAGGACAATATTTTCCTTATGAGGTGGCGGAAAGAAAATCGTTCTTTAAGACTTCAACGGTACGAAATATAGCACTTACTGCACCCTATATGCATAATGGGGTCTACCAAACCCTAGATGAGGTCATGAATTTTTATAATGTGGGTGGTGGTCAAGGTATGGGCCTTGAGGTTCCGTATCAAACGTTACCTCCAGATTCCCTTGGCCTCACAACAAAAGAGACCGAGGCCATTATCGCTTTTATGAGCACATTGACCGACAAGGCGTATGGAACATCGAACTGAACCACCATGACTAAAGACCAATAGGTTTGGGTTTCGTTCAAAGGCGATTAAAGAACTATTAGTTACCGCCAATTGCTTTACGTCTTGTGCAAAGCGAAAGAAAGATTGTAAGGAAAAATATCGAAGTTTTCGACTAAAGGCAAGGGATTTGCCCCTAGATTGATTTATTAAAACTTTTCGAACACACCCAATCCGAAAAGTGCAAAATCATATTTGACGGGGTCCAGGGGGTCTAATTTTCTTAAATTATCATCCAATTCGGCTAAAGCTTTGGCATCGTTTTGCTTTCGTTTGAGCAGTTTTAGCTTTCGGGCCACATTGCCCGAGTGCACATCAAGGGGGCAAGAAAGTTTAGCGGGCGGAATTTCTTTCCAAAGATTAAAATCGACCCCTTTCATGGAAGAACGTACCATCCAACGTAAAAACATATTGATACGTTTTGCCGCTGAACCCTTTAAGGGATCTGAAACGTGTTTTTGGGTACGGACTTCATGGGGCAGTTCAAAAAAAAGTTGTTTAAATGTTGAAATGGCCCCTTGCAGTGATTTCTGCCCTTGCCCTAATGAAAATATCGGTTCAAGGCCACCATGATGGTTATAGATATGTCGCAATGCGGTAATGAAATAACCCAGATCTTGGCCATTGAAGGTTCGGTGCACAAAAGGGTTCAATGCATCCAAATCATTTTTATGGTGGTTCAGTACGAAATCATAAGGACTATTGTCCAACAGTCCCATTAATCGAGAGGCATTATTTATAATACTTTTGCGGTTGCCCCAGGAAATGGTCGCCGTTAAAAAACCGCTGATCTCAATATCTTCCTTTTTCGAAAACCGATGCGGAATCTGTAGGGGATCAGCCTCTAAAAATTTGGGGTGCTCGTATTCTGCCGCTTTTTCATCTAAAAAGCGTTTTAATTCCCCTTTGGTCATGCTATGGGGTTTACGATCAAACCATCGACCATGGTCAGTTTACGATCTGCCATATCGGCCAGTTCTTTGTTGTGCGTTACGATGACAAAAGTTTGGCCGAATTCTTCCCGTAGTTTAAAAAATAGCTGATGCAGGTTTTCCGCGCTTTCCGAATCTAGATTACCACTGGGCTCATCGGCAAAAATAACCGAAGGTGCGTTGATCAGTGAACGGGCAACGGCGACACGCTGTTGCTCGCCGCCCGATAATTCTTTGGGGCGATGGCCATGGCGGTGCGACAGGCCCAGAAAATCCAATAGCTCTTTTCCCCTTTTTTCAGCTTCGGCCTTTGGTGTTTTTTTGATAAAGGCCGGAATACAAACATTTTCCAAAGCGGTAAACTCAGGTAATAGTTGGTGAAACTGAAAAATGAAACCAATATTTTCATTTCTAAACTTAGCCAATTTTTTGTCGTTGAGTTTGGTGACATCAATACCTTTTATCTCAATACGGCTAACCGGCTTATTCGTGGGGGTATCCAAGGTGCCTAAAATTTGAAGTAGGGTGGTTTTTCCTGCACCCGAAGGCCCTACAATAGAGACGATTTCACCCGTATCGATTTGTATATCAACACCTTTAAGTACCTCTAGGTCCCCATAATACTTTTGAATAGTGGCCGCTTTGATCATAGCTTCTTAAATTGATGGTGAAAGTAAGCATTAGTGGGCATTGCACAAAAATGGGATTCGGGTCTTTCGACCAAATTACTAAGCAAAAGTTAAATATATTGGTTCTATTGTTTTATCGGATTAATTGTTTAACATTTACATAAAATGAGTAAACAAAAATATCAAAATTTGGAAACCGCGATTTTTGCCAATGGATGTTTTTGGTGTACGGAAGCGGTTTTTCAAAGACTTGAAGGCGTATCGGAGGTTTTTCCAGGATTTACCGGTGGACACATAAAAAATCCCCCTTACAGAGAAGTCTGCACGGAAAGAACGGGTCATGCAGAAGCTGTTCAAGTGCTTTTTGACCCTTCGGTGATTGCCTATGAGGCGCTTTTAGAGGTGTTTTTTGCCACACATGATCCCACAACGTTGAACCGACAGGGCAATGATGTGGGTACCCGATATCGAAGCGAAATATTTTATACTTCCGCAGCACAAAAAGAGGCTTCTGAAAAGTTTATCTCCTTTTTAGAAAAGCAACGTATTTTTGATACTCCGATAGTAACTGTAATTTCTGAGGCCCAACCGTTTTATAAAGCTGAGGAAGTGCATCATAATTATTACAATGCGAATACCGAACAACCCTATTGTCAGTTAGTTATTGACCCTAAAATCAAGAAGATCCAAAAATACCACGCAAATAAATTAAAATCAGTTTCCCAATAATATGGCACCGTATAAAAACCTAGAAGAATACAATATCAACATTACCAATGAAGTCAAAGATCGTTTCGCGAAAATTATAGACGAAATAGGGGAGGACGTTGATCGTGAAGGTCTTGTAAAAACACCAGAGCGGGCAGCAAAAGCAATGCTGTTTTTAACCCAGGGGTACAAACAAGATGCCGAAGAGATTTTAAAAGGCGCCATGTTCAAAGAAGATTATGATGATATGGTCATCATAAAAGATATTGAACTATACTCGTTGTGTGAGCACCACATGTTGCCATTTTTCGGTAAAGCCCACATCGCGTACATACCTAATGGCCATATTGTCGGTTTGAGCAAAATCCCGAGAATCGTCGATGTGTTTGCAAGAAGGTTACAAGTTCAAGAACGGCTTACCCATGATATTCTAGAATGTTTGAACAATACCCTCAAACCCAAGGGTGTAGCAGTGGTCATTGAAGCTTCACATATGTGTATGATGATGCGTGGTGTCCAAAAACAGAACTCGGTAACGACGACTTCCGGTTTTAGGGGGCAATTTGAAAAAATTGAGACCCGAAACGAATTTTTAAAATTGATCAGCTCAAATTTGTCTTAAATTAACCGGTCTTCAATTTGTTGTATTCCAAACGGAAGTAGTACTTTTCAGCATGTCAAAATTAAAGGACACGAAATTTCAAAACCTGTTTCTCAGTTTATTGTTTGACGCCTTGGGCATGCTTTCATTTGCAATACCGGGTATAGGTGAGTTTACCGATGTCATCTGGGCCCCAATTGCAGGTTGGTTGATGACCCGAATGTATAAGGGAAAATTAGGCCAGGCGGCAGGGGTGGTCACTTTTGTTGAAGAGCTCGTACCTGGGTTGGACGTTGTACCGACCTTCACTATCATGTGGGTGTACACTTATCTAATTCAAAAAGGGAAGGGAAAAGCCAATTAAAACCCCGAATATTGAAATACATCAAAAATAATAGCGTTCAAGCAAAAAGAACCGATTGATTAAAATATCTTTCAAAAAGAAAATTCTAAAACCAATAATATGAAAAAGTTATGTACACTCTTGATGGGCTTATTGATTACAGTAAGTTGTAACGATGCCAAAAAAGGATTAGCGGAAAAATTTGATAAACTTCAAAATCAGCATGATAGTATCGTACAGGCACATGAAGAGTTTAAATCAATACACAGCGACCTGTCAGCACAGCATCAGGAGTTCAAATCGAAATTGAATAGTTTGCCCATACAAGATTCCACTCTTTTTGAGGATGTGGCACAACATGAGGCCATCTTAAAACAGCATGAAGCCATGCTTGAAGGCCATGATGCCATTATTGAGGCACATAAGGGTTTAAAATCGGGATTTGGCGAAAAATCGGCCGCTGAAATGGAGGCCCAAATCAATGAAATGATCGAAATGCATGATAAACTCGGTAATGAACATCGCGCTATGGAAAAAGAACATGATATGATGCTGCGCGAACACAAGAATATCATGGCCAAACTGGACAGTACCGAGATTTTAGAATAATCTTTTTACAATGCACGCAAAACCGCTAGTGATTTCTAGCGGTTTTTTTTGTGTCATTCCGTAACGCTAATGCACATTAGGGTATCATCAACATTGACAGGTGGCGTGGCAAGTTTATATAAAATGATCCCTGAAACAGGGGTTTGGTATTCGGCAATACGTTTTCCGAATACATCGGTAATATAACCTACGATTTCGTCTTTTTTAACCGTATCCCCGGCCTTCAACGAACTGTGGAAAATGCCCTGAGCATCAGCCCTTATATAACGCTGATCGTTCAGCCTGACTAGTTCTTGCTTTGGTTCTGGTGCCTTTTTAGGATACATATTCATTAACTCGAGCATTCTGTAGACTGCGTTTTCAGCCAAAGCGACTGCTTCAGGCTGCACATTGCCCAATTTGCCGCTTTCAATACTTAAGGCAATTTTGCCATCTTGACAAGCCTGTTTAAAAACATACTTGGCCGGATCCGTCTCTTTCAGTGTAAAAGGATAGGATACCACATATTCAAAGCCACTGCCTTCAGAGAGTTCTTTTGCTTTCTCTTTCTGTTCTGGATAGTTCTTATTGTCATAATAGCAGATGAACGGAAGTAGATCTTCAGGGGCGCCCCCACCGTGGATATCCAAGAATATATCGCTCACCGGAATTATGGTAGTGGTCATAAAATAGGCGATTTTTTGCGTAACCGTTCCATTGGCCTTGCCCGGAAAAGCATTGTTGAGGTTCACTTTGTCTTGCGGATTCATGAATGGGGTACGGGTATAGAATGACCCTATATTGGCAATGGGAACGATAATCAATGTGCCCGACAATCGCTTTTCATCGATTTCACCCAATAGTCTCTGCACGGCCATAATCGGCGGATATTCAAAACCATGTACTCCTGCAACAATGGTGAAAACCGGACCGTCTTTTTCGCCTTTTACTATAGAAATCGGTAGAAAGGTATGATTGTTTTGGGCATCGGTAAACGCAATTCGAATGTCTTTTCGAAACGGTTTGTTTGCATCTTCAAAAACCTCTTGAAACCCATTTTGGGATAAAGTCCACAATGGAATCAAAATAGACCATAGTAACAGTGTTCGTTTCATTTTTTAGATTGAAAAAGTAAGTTCTGTTTTTAAAGGTACGAAACCTGCCAATTGATTTTCATAACTTTCTTGCTTTGGGTACTGCCAACACTACCATAACCAATACGGCGAGTATCAGGGGTACTAAGGATATTGGTTTCATCTTGTCGTCCGTAGCATGGTATTCAGGTTCAAACTGGCTCCAGTCTATGGATTCGGCCAACTGCCCTTCAAATATGGCAGGGTAGAAAAACAGGCGCAGTTTTTCGTGAAAAGCCTCGGTGGCGTTTAAAAAATCCAAATGTTGCTGAAGGCTGGTACCGGCCAATCGATTAAAAGCCAGTTGTAAATGCATGTTGGGCAACCAAGAGGCTATCTTGCTACTATGCCGTTCACGCAATTCAATTTTGGTGTTGAGCGCTTCCCGTTCTTTTTTAGAGTCGTCATCACCCATTTGTTGCATGGCATAGTACCAAAGCCAATTGAATCTGTCCGTCGGATAGCCGTACTTTTCGAATTGTGGATAATGCGCATAAAACTTTTCAATCGTGGGGCGTTTTTCCGTGTCCCATTTGGTATGGTATCCATCCCGTTGGGCGATAGCTGTCGTCAGGGCTTCAGGAACCGGGTATTTTGAGGACAAATAGGCATTGGTTCCCGCAGGCAATACGATCAACATTAGTAACCATACAGACAATAACAAAAGCGCATTGAACCCAGAAGATCGCTTAAAGCATATGACAAAAAAGCATATGGCGAACCAAAAAATTACGTAGAGCAAGGCCATTGCGTACATCAATGCCAAATTGGTGCTTAACGGGGCACCAAGTGCGATGATTGAAATTAAAAACAAAAACGTCACCACTACGATTATCAAAAAGAGCCTGATGGCCAGTTTTGTAATGATAAACCCCAATTTAGACGTGGTCTGAACGGCCACCAAGCGCCAGGTACCGGTTTCGGTCTCTTCAGAGAGCAGGTTAAAGGTAAAGACAATGATCAATAAGGGAACCAAATAAATAAGAACAAAGGCAAAATCGAGATTCCCAGATTGTAAGTTCGTGGGGTTAATCAAATCGGTATCGTACTTTTGTGCCTCAAAAGTCTTTATCGTGATGCGTTTTATGGATGGATTCACGTCAGATTGACCTATAGACAGACCGGCAAGCGGGCTTGTGGGGTTTATGAAGGCAAACTTTACGTAGTACAGTAAAAGTCCCAGATCATCGTTGTGCAATGCCACGTTACGATCAACATGTTGCACTTGGTATTCTTTGACTTCGGCAATGGCTTTTTGTTGCGTATCAAGGTGTCGTTTTCCAATAAAAATACCGACCATTCCCAATACCAATATTAGCAAAAGACTTAGATGAACTTCGCGAGAACGAAGGCATTGCTTTAAAAACAGGATGTATTTCATAATGTACTTGCTTTTTTTGCAGTTCTCCAAATCGATCCAAAAAGAAACAGTAGCCATAATCCTATTGCGAAAGCGGCTGTTGTAATCGATGAAAAAGCTTGGTCAAAGGTCATGGGCCTATGTTTAAAATCTGGGAATTCTTGCCAGTGTCCGTTATCGACAACATGTACTTTTCCCTCTGAACCACTTCGCTTAGGGCTTATATATTCCATCTGTAGCTCATTCATCTCTTGGGCAAGTTCGTACCGATAGTCATCTGCTTGCTCTTGAAAATCCACATAACTTGAAAAATCCGTACCTGAAAGCCCCATTGAAAATTGTTTGATGGCCATATAAGGATTGAGAAGTGCTACAAATTGGCTGATACGGTTTTGTTGTTGGTACACCCTCAACAAATCGGCATAATATTTTTTGTAGAGGGTTGATGTTATTCGTTCCCCTTCGCGCATCACAAAACCACCGTAGTTAAAGGGCAATTCGGTTACATCATCCACGTTGTGTACGGCCAATACCGAATCACGCAGGGTGTTGTAATAGGGGTCATCGGGATTGTGGCTGTCCCCTTTCTGAATTACTTCTTGTTCGATAGCTGATTGAAAGGCCAACTTGGTCGGTGTCGGGTACCAGTAATTGCCCATGGCCTGGGCAGTTTTCGGTAAGAGTACCACCATCAAAAGCCAAAGGCCCAATAGGCGTAATAAGGCACTTTTAGGTGTTTTGCTCGTAGCCGATACTAGTATTACGGTGGTACATACTACGAACAAAAAGAAGGCATGCCCTAAAACCAACAAAGAGAATCTCGGCCATAGGCCATATGCCGTGTCAATGTTGCCAAAGACAGTCAGTGCCATCGTAATGCCCAAGACTATAGGGGCAAAAAAGAGCAATGCCACTGTGAATAGCCCTAGTGACTTCCCAACCAAGATTTCGAACCAGTTGGCACCTTGGGTTATCAAGATTTTCAACGTACCATTGCGTCTGTCGGATGCGATACTCGAAAAACCAATAAAGACCAAGACCAGAGGTAAGATCAATTGGGTCAATAAAGCCATACTGAGCGCACCAAAACGAAGTGTTCCTGTTGAAAAGGAAGCCTCTGAAAAGTTGACACTATTTTGCCGATGTGCCTCCAAGAAAACGGTACTTCCGGTAAAGCGTTCCAATCCATGGTCAAACATGCCCAATGGGGCACCAATACGAAAGGCAAAAGTGCCGAAATGGGCCATTCGGTGTGGATGCTTGTCGGGATTGGCCTCCCAACTCTGTCGTGCTTTCACCTGATGCTCTTTTCGTATCTCATTTTGGGCTATGTGGTTTTGAATACCGCTAATGGCCGAATAGGCCGTTAGCAATAGAAACAAAACATAAATGAGATAGAAGGTTTTCGGTTTAATGGCATTACGTAAAAAGTGTGTTGCCAATAACCTTATGTTTGAAAACTTCATCAATTTAAAATTTATACGTGGCGTTCAATAAGAAATTACGTGGTGCCCCAGGACCTAGTCGAGATGGGTTTAGACCGCCCAACCAATAGGTTTCATCAAACAGATTATTCGCTTTTAAGGTCAACTGAATACCGGTATTGGCCGGCCTGTAATAGATCGCTCCTTCAAACACCGTATATGATGGCAACAATACCCTGTCTGGAAGATAGGTAGGATTGTACCATGTGAATCTCTCGTCTACATATTGGGCGCCCAATCCAATACCGATTCCCTTCATAGCGGCATTCATGAAATCATATCGTGCCCAAAAATTGGCATTGTGTTGGGGTGCACCCCCAATTCGTTCCCCAACGAAATCCTCAACGGAGTCTTCTATAATCTCGGCATCATTAAAGCCATAAGAAGCGATCAATTGAAAATTTGGGGATATGTAACCGGAGATATCCATTTCAAAACCTCTACTACGTTGTTCCCCGATAGTGGTTAAGGCATCCAAATCAAAGGTATCACCCACTAAGATGTTCTTTTGGGTAATTTCAAAAATGGCCAGGTTGGCAAATACTTTGCCATTCAAAAATTCTCCCTTAGCCCCGATTTCCTTTAAGCTACTTTCCAGTGGATCAAACCTACCGGGTGAGGTGGTCCAGAAAAAGCCTTCGGCACTCGGGTTTAATGATGTGGTATTCGTATGTGGTTGAAAACCCTCTAAATATGTGGCATAGGCACTTATGTCTTTACTGACTTCATATGTTAGACCAAGTCTTGGTACAAACGCACTGGTTTCGAATTCCTGTTCATTGGTACCTTCAAAATCATAGATATCGTTGAACCACTCATATCTTAGATTGAGCAAAGCGGAAAATTTTCCAACCTTAAATTGATTTTGTAAGTAGATACCATCAGAGGTGGTCAGGTTTGCAGGAATCTCAAACTGTCTGATTACATAGTCATTCGTATTTCTAATACCGTTGAAGGGATTGGTTAAATCCAAATGTGGTATTACAGGAACCAATAGGCCATCGGCTGTTTGTTGAAAATCGTTGGGATCACTTGTTCCGGGCCTAAATCTAGCCGCAGATCCATCATTCAATAAATAATCACGCGCGCTATTTGCGCCACCGATCCTTCTTTCCCATCGTGTTCCATCATACCCTACAAGGGTTTTATTGGTAATACTACTCGTTTTTACATCATACGTGAAGAACGCACTGATATTATCGGTGTTCCAAGCTTGTTGCCTTTCTGCATAACGCATTGCGATAAGATCGGGAACGATATTGCCATCAACGTCAAAGGCCGAACGAAAGGCGTCTGCCCTATGCTCTTTCAGATCTTCATCCCAAGTTTGTTTCATGTATTGGGCATTAAATCCAAAGTTTTCACCAAACTTTTTACTAAAGCTCGCCATCAAGATGATTTCCCTGGTATTGTAAAAATCATTGATTGCACCAGGATTTAGCGTAATAGGCGTACTGTTTGGATCAAAGTCATCACCGGTCGCACCAAAAATAGGTTGTCCCCTGTCTAGGTTACCCTGTGCATTATTATAGATCATTTCTACATTCAATGAGGTGCTTTCATCAGGTATGTAACTTAAAGAGGGTGCAAATAAAAGCGCATTGTTGTTCACGACATCCCTAAAGGAATCCGCCTCTTGATAAGCACCGTTAAAACGGTACAATAAGGTTTTGGATTCATTTAAAGGACCCGTAAAATCAGCTGTTGCCCGTAATGTTCCAAAGCTACCGGCAGCGATGGAAACCTCACTACGTTTTTCGAAAAGCGGTTTTTTGGTAACCATATTTACCGTACCACCTGGGTCAGCACTTGAAAAGGTCACTGAAGAGGGCCCCTTGATCACTTCCACCCTTTCTAGGTGCGACGTAATGGGCTGTAGAAAGTAATATTGCCGGGTGCGCATACCATTTATGACTTGCCCGTCATCGCCCTGGGTGATTCCACGGATGTTGTAATGGTTATAGATACCCGTAAGTGCCACGTTGCTTACCGTTCTCACGGCATCGGGCAGCTGAAATGCCACACGGTCGGCAATGAGCTCTTTGGTTACCGTGGCTACCGCCTGTGGCAATTCTTTGTTTTTGATGGCCACTTTGGTGGCTGAAAAGGAATAATCACTGTTGTAATCGGTTCTTGCCCTACCGACGACCTCAACACTTTGCAGTTGTTCAGTACCTTCATTGAGGGTAACCGTACCGATATCGTAGGGGGAACCCGCGACAACGTCGATTTTATCTTTAAAGGATTGAAACCCTAAATAACGGATTTCCAAGGTATAGCTATCTTCTGGCACGTTAAGTTCAAAACGCCCCTCGCTATCGGTCAGTTTTCCAAAGGTGCCGGAAGCACCCCGTAAGGTAATGGTGGCCCCTACGATAGGCTCACTTTCACTATCGATAATGGTCCCTGTAACGACTTCTTGTGCACTTAAGATGCAGCCTGTAGGTATTAGGTATAGTATTATAAGTTTTTTCATTTTTTAAATAGTTTTCAGGTATAAATCCTGTAGTTCATTTGCATTAATTGCGTTCGTGTTGGCGGTATAGATGAGTTTTCCTTCTTTCATGATACCGATTCGAGTGCCTACATTAACGGCATTGAAGATGTCATGGGTGGCCATGAAAATGGTTTTTCCCTCTTGACTGAGTTCCTTGCATATTTTGGTAAATTCCAAGGTCGCCTTGGGGTCTAGGCCAGAAGTGGGCTCATCCATAAAAATATAAGACGCGTTTTTTGATAGGGCTATGGCTATGCCCACCTTTTGCCGCATACCCTTTGAATAAGATTCCAATCTATTCTTGTGTGCCTCTTCTTGTAGTCCTGCCTTTAATAAAAAGGCAGATAGTTCAGCATTGGAATAGGTAAAACCTGCTAAGCGACTAAAGAAATTCAAATTCTCAATACCCGAAAGATTGCCATATAGCTGAACCACCTCAGGGATGAAAGCAATCATCTTTGTCGTGGTATTACCATTGGTTTTTACGGGAACACCGTTTATCAGGGCTTCCCCGCCCGTAGGTTCGAGTAGCCCAAGAAAAAGATTGATTGTTGTTGTCTTGCCTGCACCATTCTGGCCAAGAAGACAAAAGATCTCACCTTTTTTAACCGAAAGGTCCAATTGATTGAGTGCGGTGTACTTACCATATTTTTTGGTAAGGTCAATGGCTTCTAACATTTTAAAGGAATTTAGATGAATATGGTATTTGTTTGGAAAAATTCGAAAGGGAATGATAAATCGAGCGGTGGCCCCCTAAGACATTTTTGGGATTCGATTGCCTGGGGTAGATGAACGGCCCGCTTTTTTTGTAAGGTGGAAAAAACAGTTTTGAAGTGATGGATCGTGGCCGTTTCAAAATATTCCAATGGATCAAAATAATACGCACAGATTTCACAATCAGCTTCTTTTTCCATAGAAACGAACACGCCTATCGAAACATCATCCCTATTATTTTCAAAGGAATGCTGTAGGGTATGCCATACGGCAAAAAAGGGTGACAGCGCAATATAGCAGGCCAGATAAAAAGACCATATGTTGTACTTTTTTTCCGCCATCCTAAAGGTTTCCTTTTAGTGGTGAACAGCAACTATCGTTCTTGCACTGGCAGCACCTTCGATTACGCAAATGCAATACCACTAATGCCATCGATGGCGGATATATCCACGTTTCTGCCAATGCGATGAGTTCAAGTTTCTCATTTAATATGATTGCGGCCAATGCTGCCCAAGAACCCCATAGGGCGACCTTCATCCAATATTTTGACGTATTTCTTGCCGACCAATACACCGCCAAAAAGGATAGCGCTATAAAAAAGATATCCAACAATCCCCACCAAAAAGGATGGGTATGGTGCCCATGGACATGCCCAGTGTGTGCTACAAATAAAAAAGGTGTGGCGACACAATGTATGAGACATAATCCGCTGGCGAAACTACCCCATACATTCGGGTAATTACTAAAGGCCGTAGTTGCTTTCATTTTCTGTTGGGCTAAAATTGGTACTGTTTTATTCCTTTAGCGTAACCGTGCGTGTGACCTGATTAAAAGGTCCAGGTATTAAGTTGCCTTGGGAGTCTATAAGTTCAAGTTGAATGGTTACTTCCCCCATGGGTAGTCCTCTTATAATAAGGGGCTGCCACTCTGAAATAAGGAATTCTTCGCCGTTGATGGTTGCCCGTACCTTATTGCCATTTTCTGAAAGCGTCGTATTGAGCACAAAGAAATCCAACAATAGATTTTTGGTATCCGCACCGGAATAGGTTCCTTTTGGCCGACTGTATATCAGGGTAGGGGCTTCCATGTCCAATCCGATAGTATCTGCTGGGTCTTCACCGACTTCCAATTTTTTCACGACCACCGAGTTTTCGTTTTTTACCGATTCGTGGTACGAACGGCTCAAAAAAGCCACTAAATGGTGTACGCCATTGGGAATTTCTTTTGAAAACGTTGGTTCATAGTGTGCCGAGTAGGGCTCATTGTTCAAAATAAAATGAATGTGCTGCCCCTTGCCCGAATTGGCCAGTAGCGCGGCATTGGTACCTTCGGTCTGTGCGCCCAGTTCATAATTGCCCACAATAAACGCAAAATCGGCCATGTCGGCTTTTGCAATCTTGCCATTATTTGGGGATTGCAGCTCTAGAGCAGCTTCTTCAAAAGCTGGAGAACCTTCTAATTTCACCAGCTCTAGGGTCGTTTTGGCAGTCTCATCGACCATTTCAAGGTCCTCTTTGGCCGTACTTTTAGCTACGGTATTCTTTTTTTGCTGCTTGCACGATAGGGCCAAAGCAAAAAGCAATAGTATCGAAAAAATCTGTGGTATGTTCCTTTTCATTTGTCTTGTTTTAGGATTATGAATTGTTTTAAAGATTGTCTTTATACAGGTTTTTAAGGTTCCATATTGATTGGGTTCCGGTATTGGTAATCGTGAGGTTCCCCAATTTGGTGGTACTGGTGTCGATTGAATTCAAACGGCATCCTATTTCGGTAATGCGACTGAATTCGATGGTTCTTGAAGGGGTGATGGTTATCGAGACATCGCCACTTGCAATCGTTAATGAATCCCCCTCCTTTTTGATAAGTTTACAGCCTAATTGCCGCATTTCTTGGGCAATCCGTTCGTAATCCTTCAGGGTACAGGTCATGGCAATGGACCGGATACCCTCAAAAAGTTGTTTTTTGCTGTAGGATTCCTTTAAAAAAGCTGCTCGGGTATACTCCTTATGTTCAGATTGGTGAAGGCTATCTAAAAAGGAAGGATTATAAAAGGCATACCATGTATGTAATGCGGTACCGGAATTGGGGGAATAAAAAGCCTTGAACCACGTGGTTTCTTCTTTTTGGATCGGTATGTTCACCGACTCTGATAAACTTAAATAGGGCGTATTGGTTTCTTTCAATTTTGGGGTCACGCCTAGATGAAAATGTTCACCTCTGTTACGGAGTGCGAAACCGATACCGCTCTTGCCAACCGGTTCGTTATATTCGTTTTCAGGGCCCAATAGTTCAATAAAATGTTCATGTCCCCTGAGGTAGCACGCGGTCGCATTGTCATCAATAGCCTTGAAATCAGGCAGTCCGTCGTCTAAGGTGGCATAGGTTTCCTTTAAAAAATCATGCTGTCTCAATTGGGTGTAGGTCACGCTATCTAAGACGATATATAAATGGTCAAAGAGTACTTGCGATACATCATGACCGAAAACCTCATCAATTTTCTTTTTGTCAATCACCGAAGAATCATAGCCTTTCTTGACCTTACCTTGACAAGAAGTAAGCAACAACAGTACGGTTATCAGTATGCATGGAAGGCTTCTCATTTTAAAACTGCTTTAGAAACGTGATTTTACTGATAAACTGTCGCTGCCGCTGAACGGGGTCAAAAACATCGGTTTGGGTATCGTTGAAGACCAGATAGATAAACGACAGTGGCATATACTCCCAGCTAAAGCGCACGTTCCAACGTCCTTGCTCATCAAAGCTGTTATATTGATAAAAGGTACTCAATTGTACCCTAGGATTCAACGCCAGCCGTACACTTGCGGTATACAGATCCGTATCTAAGTCTTCTTGTAAAATACCGACACCATTGATATTGTTGTGCTCATAATCGGCTGTCAATGAGATATGGGGTAGGGGTGCATAGCGCAGCCCCGCAATGACCGTATTTCGGGTCCCATTGTAAAAATTGCCAAAATCATATCGGATGGAACCCGACATTTTTTTGGATTGGTCAGAATTATAACGTACCAAGAATCTTGTGTAGCTATAATCCCCCTGTTCTATTTCAAGTCCTAAAGGAGCAAAATTAAAGTTGATGTTCTGCCAAGTGGGGGTAAAGGAAGCTTCGAGAAAACTATTGTCTTTAAACCAAGTGTAAATAGGGAAAATATAGAGATTGGACTGTTGAAAGTTGCCAAAGTCCTCAAAATCATGAAAATAGTTAAAGAAGGTACCAGGATCCCAGCGACGTACAAAAGGCAACCATTTTGGTCTTAGAATGGCATACCCCCCCGGACTGTGGTACATGACATCATTTTGTTGCACAAATCCCATATCAGGCGCATAATCCTCACTGACAAAGTAATTCAAGTAACCCAAGTAGTATTTATTGGTACGGCTTCCGGCAAAAACCCTTCCTGCATACCCGGTATCCCCTGATTCACTATCCATTGAAGTTGACATAAGATAAGAAAGGGTCAAGTCGGGTCTCGGCCTTACAAGGCCATCAATCGAAATTGTGGTGTTGTTGCGACTTGATAGCCCCAAATCTGCTGAGGTGTCGTCACGGCGATAGGTGACCATGGCCCCGATATTGTTCTCGTTACCATAGTTTTGGGTGTAACGGGCGACCCCGAAAGTACTGCCCGTACTGTTGTCCGTTTCACGCTGACGAACGGCCAATGCCGCTATGGTTCGGTTTTCAGTTCGATCGGTATATCGTGCCCCTGCGTCAAGTGGTGCGGGAGCGGCATTGAAGGTGTTTTCCAAACCAATCGTTCGGCTAAAGAAGGGCCGCACCTGAAAGTTGCCGCCACCTGCCCAGATACCGGAGTTTTCTAAAAAGAACTGTCGCCGCTCAGGGAAAAAGATATTAAACCGTTCCAAGTTGTTTACCGCCCGATCGACATCGGCCTGTGCAAAATCGGTATTGATGGTCAAATCTAAAACGGCATTGGGATTGATGGCCCATTTGACATCGCCACCGGCCTTGGGTTCGTTGAGCTTATCGGTTAGCACATCCCCTTCCAAGTTTTCATCATATTGATATAGGGTATAGGGTTCCACCCGAATATTCGCAGAGGGCGGGGGTACTTGCAAACCGGTAAGTTTTGCGGCGTAGATCATTCGGTTTTCGGAAAAGGATTGGGGAATGGCCGGAAAGACCGTTTTTTCATAATCCCTTCGTGCCAACCGGAAAAAAGTAATGCCCCATTCAACGGGAATACCTTTCACGGGCTTGTCGTATCGAATCGATTTAAAGGGAATGGCAAATTCTGCGTAGTAGCCCTTATCCGTTCGTTGGGTACGAACACGCCATAAAGCGTTCCAGTCCTCATCCCGATTATTATCATTGAAATTTTGAACATCCTGTTGATTCCCATAGGGTGTGGTTTGAAAGGAAATCGCATATTGTTTTGTATTCTGCGCATCGATTTGAATACCAAAGACATCATTTTCCTGTCCATTGAAATCGCGACTTAAATCTTGCATCCTCATCCCTTTTTTACCCAAGGAATCCTTCGCAAAGACCCCAAAATAGATGTTCTTTTCATCATACAGCACGCGTACCTCTGTTCGATTTTTGATGGCACCGCCTTGCACGGGCTCGACTTTAAAGAAATCTGTTATGGGTTCCGCTGAATCCCAATCGGGTTCATTTAACCTTCCGTCGACGGTAATTGCACCTTTGGCCCTGGAAGCCGCAATGGTGACCGGTGTTTTAGGCGGGGGAAAATTATCGGTTTCCTTCTCTTGGCCCCAAGAATAAAAACAGTTTGCGAACAATAAGATCAGTAGTGTCTTTTTCATGTTCAAGCCTGATTTAAAATGCCGCCGCTTTTCATATTTCGGGAAGCCAAAAAACCCAAACCGAACAAAACCAGTGAAATCAACAGAAGCATCGGTATGGATGCCATTTGAGACTGGTCTTGCTTCTGATATTCGAAACGGGGCAAATCGGGATAATCGGCTTTCGCGAACTTCTGATTGTTGTATAAGAAGGGCATAAAATGAGCCCGCCATTCTTCGGAAAAAGCCAGTACCTGTTCTCGGTAATTTTCATAGTCAGAGGTCGCCGTACCTGCGAGCTTGTTCAAGGATTCTTGTATGGTGACCGCCGGAGACAGCCATTTAAAACGGTTGACCCAACGTTGTTGCTTTTTCAACTGGGCATTATAGCGGTCCGTAACCGGTTTTATCTCATCCCTTAACAGGTTTTGTGATGCCATGTAACCGTGCCAGAAATTGCGGGTTTCGGTAGTATCGTTGACTGCGTATTCGGGATGGTCACGAAGGTAATTGTCTAGAATCTCATCTTGTCTTTCGGTCGCATCAGCTTGTCTGGCGCGTAGTTCATTGATCATCAACGTGCGGGAAGGCATAGGATATATCGTCGTGCCCAATTGATTCAGCATTGAGGGCACCAACAGCACGAAACCAATCCACAATCCGAGCATCGCCACTGCATTTTTAGCCGAGCTCCCCACCCATAAATTGACTAGAAACGCCAGTGCAAACCAGAATAGCATATAAACCAGTACCAGCCCCAAAAGGCCCAAAAGACCACTGATGTTCGTAAAAGGATCAGCCTTAAAAACCAAAAGCACGCCTATAAGCGATACGAGTACCAAGACCGAAAGCCAAAAAAACCGTATCAATAATTTTTGCAGCACCCAAGTACGTATGCCGATGGGTTGGGCGGCAAGTAAGCGTAACGTGCCACTTTCCCTTTCGGCAGAGAGTACGTTATAGGAAAATGCGATGATCAATAAAGGCAACAAGAACACAATGACGAAGGCAAGATCAAAACTACCGAATAGCAATTGCACGGGGCTGGTCATTTCGGTAAAGTCTTCGATGATGCCGCCCCCGTACACTTTGGGTTTTTTGTAATGTGCGAAAAGGTCGCTTTGCCCTGTGGCCAGAAAGGTAAAATCTGCAGCGGGCATGGCCGCCACCCGAGGATGATCAGAGCCTACCACGATAGGATCGCTGGGCAGGTCCCAGGGTTTCAAATGCACTTCCAAACCTTGTTCCAAAGAATCCAAGGTCTTGAGCATCTTTGTGTCGTTCTCTTGGGTTTTTGCTTTAGCGGAAGCAATCAGTGCCTCACGCGCCTCAACTTTTTTCAGGCCGTTGTAGGTTGCAAAGCTAAAGAGCGATATCAAGATGATACATAACAACCATAGCCAATTACTTCGTAGTAGTTGTTTTAATTCGTATTTAAAATTGGGTCGTAACATCTCAAAATCGTTTAACGGTTAGTAACAATCCACTAAAGGAGAGCAGCAGCCAAATCCCTAAAATACTGAGATTGGCTTTCTGTTCCCTTATGGTGCTTTTAAGGCTGGTCGGTTCGTACTCAAAGGCGGGCAGCTGCTGCCAGAAGTCGGCATCTGCCTGCCAACCCCACTCTCCGTAACCGGAATTTTCGGCGAAATGTTCATTTAGAAATTTTTGAGTGGCAATACGATACTTTTCCGCAGCGTCCGAAAAATCCCAATGGGTTCCATAATCCGTATGGGCGACGGCCATACTCATAAAGCGGGTAGGCAGATAGGGCGAGAGTACGGCAAGACCTTGATAGACCTCGGATTGCCTCTCGTATTGGTCTTTTAAAAGTTTGTAATGCTTGAAATAGACCTCGGCCGCATGCTCTTCGCCTTTTTGCATACGATAACCGTCAAAGTTGAATGGCAATTGGTGCAAGCTATCCACACCGTATTTCGCTAAGACGTCTTGCTCTAGTTTTTTGGATTCTTCACTCCACGGATTGTGTCCATCAAGGCCGTTCTCTTTGTCTTCAAGTATACTGGCGGCAAACTCTTGGGCCGTAGGATACGGGTGTTGGTTATTGGCCACATTGGTCGCCATCTTTGGCGCGGCCAAACAGGCAGCAATCCACATAGAGAGTGCTATGACCAGGGACACCCCTGATTTTCGTGTAAGTGCGGAGACTATAAGCACCAGATTCGTAAACACGGCGTAGTACATGATATAGATCAAGCACATGGCGAGTAAGGCATCCCAATTAAAAACACCGAAATCCTCAATTCTAGAGAGTACCACACCGGCAATTAAAAAGAGTGTAACGGTAATGACCAGAATAGGTAGAAAAAGTGCTGTCCACTTTCCCAGAATCATTTTCCAGAAAGAAATGCCCTGACTTTTAAGCAACGCCAGCGTACCCATTTCACGTTCTTTGGTCAGGCTGTTATAACCCAGAAGGATGATGAGAAGTGGAATGATGAACAACAATATAAAATCGGGGGTCAAATCGCCGAAGCGTGCCAACCCCGTTTGGTCAGCGGCAGCGCTAAATTGGGCATCGTTACGATTATGGGCTTCTAGAAAAATGGATGTTCCGGCGTATTTATCGACTCCCTGGTCAACCAAGGATAACGGATATTTTGGTTTAAAGGCATAGGTGCCGTAATGCGCTGCGGAATGGGGGTTCTTTTCCCCTTGACCGTCCCAGACGGAGCGCTCCGTGGTTTTAGCCGCGGCATATTGGTCATTGACCGCTTCGTACTGGCGTGTACTGATCCATACGGCCACGCCGAGAAGGGCCAGCACAATGAACAATGAAATTCGAACCCTGCCCTCACGAAAGAGTTCTTTGGTTTCTTTGATAAATGTTTTTCCGATCATGATACGGTTTCTTTATAATCCATAGTGTTGAGGTATGCCTTCTCTAATTGGGAAAGCGAAATATCATCGGCCATAAACTGCTGTTTCAATTGACCACCCTTCATAATACCGATGTGCGTGGCAACTTCCTTGGCACGGAACAGGTCGTGGGTGGCCATCAGTGTCGCCACACCTTTTTTTCGGAGTTTCTGGAGCAGGTTGCCAAATTCGTTACTGGCCTTTGGATCCAGCCCTGAAGTAGGTTCGTCCAGTAAAAGCACTTTGGCATCCTTGGCCAAGGCGATGGCAATACCCACTTTCTGGCGCATCCCTTTCGAGAAAGTTGAGGTGCGTTTGTCATAGGCTTCCGGTTGTAGTCCGGCGTCTTCTAGAAATCCCTTTAGTGCTGTTGTTGTTGGTTTTTTTCCTGCAATACCAGAGAAATAATCGAGATTTTCAACTGCTGTCAGACTTGGATAGAGCATCAGGTTTTCAGGGATGTAGGCCAAAAATTGTTTCGTGGCCTTTGGATTTTCATGAACGTTCAACTGATTGATAAAGGCACTTCCCGATGTGGGTTCGATAAAGCCAAGCAGTAAATTGATCGTTGTGGTCTTACCGGCACCATTGGCACCAAGAAGGCAATAGATTTCACCTTCTTTGACATTTAGGTTTAAATTGTCGAGTGCAATATGCCCTCCATACTTTTTGGTAAGGTCATTGGTTGTAATCATGATCTAAATGATTTTTAGTGATGTAAAAAAGTATCGCGTTGTAACCTAAATTAGGTTGCCGCGTGTGATGTCAATTTTTAAGGCTCTAGGCCTTTAAGAAAAAATAATCTATTGGGAAGAAAAGGGTGGACCCCTCATTGAAAGGACCTTGTGTCTTCTTTCTAAGAAAACATCCTTATGGGTGGAAATTAAAATACCAAGTAAAGCTTGGAAGATCAAAACCAACGTGTTGGGCCATATACCAAAAGATTGCCCCAAAAATTGGGCGCATAGCTCACAGGCAATATTGGTTTCGTCAATTTGGGAATGGATACCCATATCAGTGCTATGGGTCTCAAAACCATGGGCGATAAAAACATGAATGGTATGGAATGTCAACTGCAGCAGCAATACGGCTGCCAGTAGCATTACAATATACCTATTTGTTTTCTCGCTTCTCATTGGAAAGAAGGGAGTAGCAATACACTACCCCCAATATTACTACTAATTAATCGAATTCTTTGGGTACTTGTATTTACTGGATGTTCAACACAAATGATAAGTTGAAATCAGTATCGCCATCGGTAGCACCTGTGGTGGCCGTCTTAATATCTGGCTGGTGCTGTAACCTTGCGGTGAAATTGCCTCCAGCTAAGGGGGCAGCTCCGGTAGTCCACGTGGTCTCTAGCCCAACGGGGTTTCCTGATCCATCTTGGTTGTCAGAATCCTCATCTTCATAATTTATTGGGTTGGATGCCATATCGATATTACCATCACCAGTAGGGTCGGCAAATGCGCCATCAGTGAAACCGAAGAAAATCTGATGTTCATCATCTTCGTCTTCAATCTCTTCACCTATATCTTCGACATCGTTTGGATCTAAAGCGTTCTGAATTACAAATGTTAAGGCGTAAGTCGTATTCACACTTAAGGTAATGCCAGCGGGATCTACCACTAAATCTTGAACGCCTTCCCCATCTGGATCTACGGCCGATGCGGTTACCACATCGGTCGGGTCTGTAGTGTTGGTAAATACCAACGAAACATTGGTAATGACCTCTACTTCTTCTTCTTCCTCTGGTGCGGCATCATCATCATCACTACAACCTACTATGGCAATAGCGGCAAACAAAAGGGCCATTAAACGCAAATTTTTCAATTGATCGATCGTTTTCATTTTTACTTTTTTTTAAGGATTTAATTGTTTTACTAATTCTAAGTTACTATTGTGGTACTATCTTTTTAAAATGTTAAGGTGCTCTAGCCGTCATGGATATATATTTAGGGATATTTTGATACCGCATTTACTTTGAGTTAAATTTATAATTCAAGGTGAATAGGATGTTTCTTCCGGGTTCATCGGCAAAAAACCGCAGTTCATTCAAGTAATCCCGATAACGGGAATTCAATAGGTTTTGTGCCGTAACACTTGCGCTCAGGTTTTTCCAACCAAAGGTCCAGGAAAGATCCAATAAAAAATAACCTTCGGGGGCATCGGTGAAATCAAAGATTTCAGAATCGCTCGTTATCATTTCGGACCCATCTACCAAACTTTCAATCGAAACTGTACGTGGCGCTTGAAATTGTCTAAAAGTGTAGCTTGGGCGTATGGTCCATTTCGAGGAATCAAACTTCCAGATTTTACCTTGGTTCCATTCCAATCCATAACTGGTCGAGATAGGGGGTTGGTTGATCAAGGCCTCATTCTCGCCTATGTTTCTCGACCACAAGTAATTGATGCCAAAAGTTCCTGAAATTTGATTGGTCCATTGCCTTTTCCAACTGTAATCGGCACCTAAGAACAAGGCATCCACTTGATTATAAATAAAAGCTGTCGTCGGTCCCCTTATGCTTCCCGAGACGGTTATGGGTCTATCAAAAATATAGTTGTCTATAAAATGGGAATAGACGGTAAGTTTGTGGGAGTTACCGTTCTTATTGGTCTCAAATTCGTTAATGAACTTAAAACCCCGTTCGGGCTCGACATTACTATCATCCAGTGCAATTACCTCACTCGTGTCAATGGGGAAATCACCATCACTGTCCGTAAATCGCAGTAAGCCATAAATCAGTCTAAAACCTTCTTGCCCAAAGCTGAAAAGTTCTGCCACATTGGGGGTACGCCATGCCGAACCGATATTTGTCCTGAAAACACTATTTTCAGAAAAACGCCTTACATAACCCAATGATGCCGTGAAGTTCGTAAAACTATAGTTGTCCCTAAAGATATCTTGATTGGTCTCCCGTCCCCGTACATCGTTGGTCTCAAAATCAAAACGAAGGCCGGCTTCAAAGGTGTTTTTTCCGAAAGTAATGCTCTCTACCCCAAAAGCGCTAAACCGATCCGTGTTGTAGTTGGGAATAAAAGGAGTGGTCTGGGTACCCGGGTTATTGTCATTGTTCTGACTAAAATATTGAACACCGAGTAGGCCGTTCAATCCATGCCATTTAGGATGTTTCCACGCCAACTGGTAATCGTAGGTCAATAAATCAAGGTCGATGATGGGCAGTTCAATATTTCTGCGTACATCAAATTCATCTCGTTGATTCAATTGTATTCCGCCGATAAGTGTAAGTTTTCCTGTATCTGAATACCACCAATTGACTTCTGCTTTGGCCAGATGGTGTTGTGTAGTTTGATTCGGTGCGGTAATGTCATAAGAAAAAGGGTCGGCCGGTTCAGGGGTGCTGGCATTGAATGCTTGGATCAATGCTTCGGGGCTATTTACAAAAGAGGCCCTTAGTACCCCCAGGTTTTGGTCGATATAGCTATACTGTACTTTGAAGTCCCATTCATCTTTATGGTACAATACGCCCAACCCAAAGGCACTTTCTTCTTTTCCGGTGTTGGTGAGATTATAGTCTGGGGCTTTACGATCGCCTATTCTAGTGTAGTTGCCATTGGCATAATAGCTCCACTTTTCCGTTCCGTGTCCGATTTCAAAGGTGGTATGGTATCCGCGTCCGTTGGTTTGGTACCCGGTACCGATATTCGCATACAAGGGATTGTTCAATAAAAGCGGATTGGATTCTACGACAATGGCCCCCCCGAGGGCCTCTGGCCCATAGCGCACCCCAGCGGCACCTTTTATTACCGTAATGCTATTGGCAGAGGCGATATCGATTTCAGGGGCATGATCCGTGCCCCAATTTTGAAAACCATGTTTCACGCCATTATTTAAGATTAAGATTCGATTACCGAACAAGCCATGAATGACCGGTAATTGAACATTGTTACCCGTAGAGATGAAGGTCAAACCTTGCTCTTTTGCAAGAACCGCCGCAAGTGATCGTGTCGGGTTACTGACAATCTCAGCCTTTCCTACGGTGACCTGGGCAATGGTCTCCGTACCTTCTTCCTTGTTTCGTTGCGCTTGAATGATTACCTCCTCTAAATCCGTCACCTCTTCGGTCAAGTAAAAATGCATTGCAGAATCATGTTCATGGTCTTTGGTTGAATCGGCATACCCAATACAAGAAATAATGAGCGTATTTTGTTTGGAACATAGCCCATTGATCTCGAAGTAACCTTTGCTATCGGTAGTAGTGTATTTTTTCGTACCCTCGACCTTAACAACCGCATTGGGTACGGGTTCTTCGGTATCGACGTCAAGAACCTGGCCGCTCGCTGAAAAGCTGCAAGGTCGATCCTGACCATTGATCGATACTACGTAGGTAATGAAAAAAAATGCTAATAAAAGCTTAAGCTTCATTAGAGCATGATATTTAATTGTTCTTAAATACTTTGGAAACCCTTGTTTAATTTAGGATTAAAGTGAATTGGATTTAGGAAAGACCTGATATTAAGGTAGGAGGGGGACGACCGAAACGAGCGTCATCAAAATGTGATTTGAGCTGAATGCCTTCATAGGTAGCTACCTGTTTTGAAAAAACAGGAACCTCATCAGCCTCTGGATGAATAATTTGATCGGGAGTAAAAAATTCAACGACCTGGTTCGCAATGGCGTGCTCGCAGAGCTCGCAATCATCAACATGGGTATCGTCGGAATAATGGGAGTAGATAGGTAAAGCAGATACCTTTAAGGCAATCAGCGCAAACAATAAAAGTGTATACAACTGCTTTTTGGTTACCATAAGCTACAAATCTAAGTTTTTTGCCCAAACCGCCAATGTTAATAAAATCATAATTCTATTTAAATAAAAAGCCCAAGCCTAAGCGTTTCAGCATTTTCTTTTCAAAAGCCCAAAAGAACGTAAACTGGCCGAATAGCCATCCGAAGAAAACCAATAAAACTTGGTAGATGGGGAAAATAAGCAGAATACGAACAGGCCAGTAGATCCAACCAGAAACCATTTCCTTTTCCAAACCAATAAAATCGGTCAATGGAGCGGCCAATTTCGCTGAGGCACTACCCGTAATCGCAAAAACTATAAATATGACTATGATCTGAAAATTGGAGTCAATGCCCCATCGTTGCTTTAGCTTTTCCATCGAATAAATTTGCAGCGCAAATGTAAAACTTATATTCTGGGAAGAAAAGGCCCCAATCGTTGATTAAAGCGTCGTTGAAAATAGATGAAATAATTATAAAGCTGGTAATTGACATCATAACCATAGTCGATGCCATGTTCGTAATTGATTTGCAATTCGTAGAGCAATGGGTCAAAAACCCTAGGTTCAAGAACCCTGCGATTCCACTCCAATACATAAAAATAGTTCCGTTGTTCTAAAAAGCTTTGGGAATAATAACCTTTAGGTTGTGCAATTTGATTCAACCACCTATTGAAGCCGATATCCATGATAATGATATCGTATTCCAAATCTGTTTCCCCGACTTCTTCGTCAGGGTTATTTTGTTGGGCGAACAGTTCTTTTTCTTTTTCGGTCAATTCAACGTAATCGTCTTGGCCCAATGATGACATTGAATAGCATAAGAGGAGGAAAAGGGTAAGGTAAACTTGTATCTTTTTCATATTCTTAAAATACGAAAAAAGCCGTTTAGAATAGCTAAACGGCTTGTTAAATCCATTTGAATAATTATTATTTTCCGAATAGGCCCCCGAGTAATCCACCGAGTCCACCTTTCTTTTGGCCATTTCCAGAAAGTACCATGCCAGCCAAATCATCGATAACGCTACCATCACCGTCAGAATCTAAAAAGCTCTCAATCAAACTCTGTTGTTTATTGGCAGTTCGGGTACCGCCCATAAGGCCACCCAACAATCCACTTAAGGCATCGGGACTGTTGACATTCTGTTGTCGGGTCTGTTTACCTAGATATCCTAAAAGGATAGGTGCAGCTATCTTAAGTATTTGACCGACCGAACCGGCATCAATACCCGATTTGTTACTGAGGGCGTTTTCTACTTGAGGTTGTTTTGAACCGAATACATGACCAAGAATACCAGCACCATCGTCCATTACGTTTTGGTCGACCCCGCCACCAAAAAGGCCGCCCAGGTTATCCAATATACTGCCATCGTGTTTAGACGATAAGGCACTCATCAGGCCTTGGGCGCCACCTGGTGTCGAAGCATTTTTTTTCATCGCTCCCATGAGCAACGGCATGGCCATGGCCAATACATCTGCCGTTTTGTTCTCTGGTTGCCCGGTTTGACCTGAAACACCGCTGATCAATTGTTTGCCGATAGGGCTATTTAATAAATCCAATAATCCTGACATTTTATAGTACTGTTTAATGTTAATGCGTCAATGTACAAAAAAGAACTTGATGCACATAGTATTGGTTATAAGTCTATTGCAATAAATTGATTATTTGGGTAGCTAATTCCATTCCGATCCTTTCTTGTGCTTCTTTGGTCGCTGCACCGATGTGGGGTGTCAAAGAGATATTCGGATGCATTAGGATTCGAATTTCCGGATTAGGCTCTGACTCGAATACATCAAGACCGGCAAACGAGACTTTACCGGATTCCAATGCATCTACCAAGGCAACTTCATCCAAGGTTCCTCCCCTTGATGCATTGATAATACCGACCCCATTTTTCATCAGATCGATTTCAGCTTTTCCAATGACATACCCTTTTTGCGCCGGAACATGAAGTGTGATGAAATCAGAAACCTTCAAAACTTCTTCCAATTTGTTGTTTTGAAGTGTAAATAGCACTTTTTGGCCATCAAAGAAATTGATTTCTACCTCTTGTGTTCCGTTGTGATGATCTGTGAACAATACCTTCATACCTATGCCCAATGCAATCTTGGCCACTTCTTGCCCTATTCTTCCAAAACCGACAATACCAAGTGTCTTACCGCGCAGTTCACCACCGTTGGCGTATGATTTTTTTAATTTTTTGAATCCACTATCGCCTTCTAAGGGCATATTACGGTTGGCATCGTATAAGTAACGCACCCCACCGAACAAATGGGCGAAGACCAACTCGGAAACTGATTGGGATGAGGCCCCTGGGGTATTGATGACGTGGATGCCTTTTTCTTTTGCATGATCACCATCGATATTGTCCATACCAACACCGCCACGTCCAATAAGTTTTAAAGTAGGGCACGCATCGATCAAATCTTTTCGAACTTCGGTAGCGCTTCGTACCAAAAGGGCGTCAACCTGATTTTCGTTGATGAACTTCTTCAATTGTTCTTGGGCGACCCTAGTGGTGATAACCTCAAAGTTGGCTTTCTGCAACTCTTTAATTGCGGATGGCGAAATTCCGTCGTTTGCAAGTACTCTCATTTGTCAATGTTAAATGCTAAGTTTTAAGTTGGCTTGTTTTTACAATTTTTGTCAGGATTTTAATCAATTCTTCCGTATCCTCTAAATAAGAATTTACAGGCGATTCAACTATTTTTGCTTCTTTTATGAGCCTTGACCAATATCTTGTTTCCCCAGCCTCTTTAGAGGCAATGGCCATTTTTGCAATAAAATCTTTTTTTGTTTGCCCCGCCCCAGCTTCACAAACATTTGCACCAATACTGGTTGCTGAGCGCAATAGCTGATTGGCAAAAATAAATTCGTGTTGATCCCTAAGCAATTTTACAAGTGAAATGATACTTAATGAAAATTCAAAGCTTTTATTCTCTAAGATACTAGTCATTTAAAGCTTGAAATTTAAGACTTAAAATTAAAAATCATCCTTTACGTTCCAGTTCACTCATTATGTCGACTAAAGTGCCTACACTTTCCAATGATAGGGCATTATACATTGAAGCACGATAACCACCTACCGAACGATGACCATTGATTCCATTGATTCCAGCCTCTTTGCATTTGGAATCAAAGACTTCTTTTAGGGTGTCGTCGGTAATATTGAAGGTTGCGTTCATATGAGAACGATCTTCTTTGGCCGCAAATCCAGAGAAAACCGGATTCAAGTCAATTTCTGAATAGATAAGGTTGGCCTTTTTTTCATTGAGTTCTTCAATCGCAGTGATGCCCCCCAAGTCTTTTAGCCATTGTAGGGTCAACATCGATACATATACCGCAAAAACGGGCGGTGTATTGAACATACTATCTTTTGCGATATGGGTCTTATAATCCAACATGGAAGGAATTTTTCTGGAAACCTTTCCGAGAACGGAATCTTTGACTACTATTAAAGTGGTACCGGCTGGGCCCATATTCTTCTGTGCACCTGCATAGATCAAATCAAATTGGGAAAAGTCCAATTGGCGTGAGAAAATATCGGAACTCATATCACAGACCAACGGACAATCCGTTTTCGGAAATTCCTTGATTTGGGTACCAAAAATGGTATTGTTCGATGTTAAATGCAAATAATCCAACCCCTTGGGAATAGTGTATCCTTTTGGGATATAATTGAAGTTTTGTTCTTGTGAGGATGCTACCTCTACCACCTCACCGAACAAACGTGCTTCTTTGATGGCTTTCAAGCTCCAAGTTCCCGTATTCACGTAGCCTGCTTTTGTTTCCAACAGGTTGTAGGCAGCGGTCAAAAATTGGGTGCTCGCCCCACCTTGCAAAAATAAAGCGGTATATCCTTTACCTTCTAAACCAAGAAGTTCCAACGCCAACGAACGTGCAGTTTCCATGATTTCAACAAATGCCGCGCTTCGATGCGATATTTCAATAAGGGAAAGTCCGCTTCCATCTAACTCTATGACGGCTTCTGCTGCCTTTTGCATTACTGTTTTCGGAAGAATACATGGACCGGCACTGAAATTGTGTTTTTGCATGGTGCTATATTATATGGATATTACAATAAGGGGCAAAGGTCTTAAAATTTTAGCGAATGGAAAACAACGATTTTTATAGTTGACTTAAGACGGGTTCAGGGTCAATAAGAATTGAATGGTATCGATATTATCGGCATAATCCATTAAACCGGGCTTCTGGGTAGTACCAAAAGCGATACCGTTTAGGACATTTGAATTGCCCACTACACACTGCAACTGTTCTGTTTCAGTTTTTAGTTTTTTTGCCAAATCCTCGATCTTTGAATAGCACTCAAAATACAAAGTACCGATTGGGGATCCATAACTTTCATCTTCTTTTAAGAGCAAGAAGTTATTGTCTAAAACCTTAAAACCTGACATTAAAAAAACGGCTTTGTTGTAGTCGTAATTGTTGGCATATTTATGGTTATCGATTATGGATTGGTATTCGAATATGGCCTCAAAGAAAATCTTGAAATCATAACCTTCAGGAACGAATAATTTGGATACACTTCTGCAGCCCAAGCCAAAATATTGAAAAATATCCTGTCCCAATGCCTTTAATGCCCCTTGGGATTCATCACCGCTGAGCACGGCTATGGAATTTCGGTTTTTACGGATGATATTGGGGTGTTTGCCAAAATAATATTCAAAATAACGCCCTGTATTGGTGCTTCCGGTCGCAATTACAGCATCAAAGGCCTCTAATTTAGCTTCGGTAAAACGAATTTTGCCTTCTAAAGATGCATTTTCGAAAGTTAGATACCTCGCGATAAAAGGTAAGAGCAGATTATCGTTTGAGGATAGTTTTGCCAATACTTTATGGCCGGTAACCAATACACAGATAAAATCATGAAAACCGACCAAAGGGATATTGCCTGCCATAATAATGGCTATGGTTTTTGGTTCGCTGTTTGGCTTGAAGCTATAAGCCCTCAGCCAATTTTCAAGATTCTCTTTGGTCAGCACTTCACCCCATTGGGTCAAAGCGAATATGACGTTTTCCCTTGTGAACCATCCGTTACTTTGTTTGGCCCTTTTTATTATTTCTTCTAATTCAATCGACCATTTATCCGTTTTTTGCGTTTGGGTATCACAAAAATCCCTTAAAAATTTTCCTAGATTACTAAAAGCGCTTAAAATACCCGGTTGTGCCTCCATTATATTTGTAAGGTAATGTTTTGGGGTTTATTTTTGTGTAAAAATAGCAATGCTGGGTCACTCTGGCATGAAAAAAGAAGATTATGGCGATTATTATTACCGATGAGTGCATCAATTGTGGGGCTTGTGAACCTGAATGTCCGAATACCGCAATTTATGAAGGTGCTGATGAGTGGCGTTACAGTGATGGAACATCCTTGACGGGAGATGTCGTGTTGCCTGATGGAAAAGCGGTGAACGCCGATGAGGTACAAGAGCCTATAAGCGATGAAATCTATTATATCTCACCAGATAAGTGTACTGAATGTATGGGTTTTCATGAAGAACCGCAGTGTGCTGCCGTGTGTCCCGTAGATTGCTGTGTTCCCGATGAAGATAGGGAAGAAACCGAAGAAGAACTTTTAGGGAAGAAGAAGTTTATGCATCCCGATGGATAGCACTATCTAAATTTAAACAGTCCCGAATTTTAATGATTCGGGTTTTTTATGGAAAAAGAGCAAGAATATAGTGGAATCTGGAAGAATATTGGCTGCATACTCTCTGCCATAGCGATTTTTGGTATTCTGGCCTTTATCGGTATTATGGCATATCAATTGTTCAGTGGTCTTTAGGGACGGGACTATTTGGAAATTGCACTGTTATTTTCGCGTGAACTATTTTCAAAAAGTCTCTCGGTTTAATGGAAAACTTCAAGAATGATAGAGGCTAAATCGCTTTGCTAGGTGAGACTTAAACCTTTTTATATTTTAATTACGTTCCATCTCTACCCGCATCAAAAGGTTTAAACTTAAAGTCATATTTTTGCACGCTATTTTAGTCTAATGTCTAGAATCTAATTTCTTTTTTATGAAAGCCGGAATCGTAGGATTGCCAAATGTGGGGAAATCGACCCTTTTTAATTGTTTGTCCAATGCAAAAGCACAAAGCGCAAACTTTCCTTTTTGTACCATCGAGCCTAATATTGGGGTGGTCAATGTGCCCGATACCAGATTGAAAAAACTGGAATCATTGGTCAATCCAGAAAAGGTTATCCCCGCGACGGTAGAAATCGTTGACATTGCCGGTCTGGTCAAAGGTGCCAGTAAAGGCGAGGGACTGGGCAACCAGTTCTTGGGTAATATTCGTGAGACCGAGGCGATTCTTCATGTTTTACGCTGTTTCGATAACGATAATATCGTGCATGTCGATGGTTCCGTAGACCCCATCCGGGATAAGGAAACCATTGATATCGAATTACAGCTTCGAGATTTGGAAAGTGTGGAAAAGAAGCTTGACAAGGTAAAACGCGCTGCAAAAACGGGGAATAAAGAGGCGCAAAAAGAAGAAGCGGTACTCATAAAACTCAAGGAGGGTCTTGAAGCTGGGATATCAGTGCGTGCTATTGTGTTGACCGATGATGAACGAATGGATTACGTTAAGCCTTTACAATTGATCACCGATAAGCCGGTGCTCTATGTCTGTAATGTCGATGAAGATGGCGCAGCAAATGGCAATGACTATGTTGAAAAGGTAAAAGCAACGGTCGCCAATGAGAATGCCGAGGTCATTTTTTTGGCCGTGGGTACGGAAGCGGACATCACTGAATTGGAAACGTTTGAAGAACGGCAGCTATTTTTAGAAGATTTGGGACTTTCAGAGCCGGGTTCAGCAAAATTGATTCGGGGTGCCTATAAACTGTTGGATCTTGAAACGTATTTCACAGCGGGACCCAAAGAAGTACGGGCGTGGACGATACCTATTGGGGCGACCGCCCCACAGGCGGCAGGGGTCATCCATACCGATTTTGAAAAAGGGTTCATTCGCGCCGAAGTGATCTCATACAATGATTATGTGGGGTATGGCAGTGAGACCAAGGTGAAAGAGGCTGGAAAAATGCGGGTCGAAGGGAAAGAATACATCGTTAAAGACGGGGATGTGATGCATTTTAGGTTCAATGTTTAGCTATTTAATTAGTAAGAAAGTTTTTCGATTAATAGTGAAAATTGGTACAATTTAGATTTGATTCAGATGAAATATTACTTAGTTCCCTTTATAATTACATTATTTTTATGTGGATGTTCAATTTCTGATTCGCAGGATGAAGGTGATATTTTTCCTAGTATTGCTACAACCGAAGTATTAAATGTTACTCAAAATTCTGTATCTGTTGGGGGTGCATTTATTGAAGACGGCCAATCAAGAATAATAGATAAAGGAGTTGTTTGGGGTCTAATTAATACCCCAACTTTAGATGGAATTGAGCAGAGTGTTGGTTCCGGAACTGAAGATTTTAGTGCGACAATCAGTGGATTGGAATCGAATACAGCATATATGGTTAGAGCCTATGCAAAGACTGGACAAGTTGTCGTTTACGGAAATATTGTGGAATTTACAACCTTGGAATAGCTAGTTAATATGCTCGATTACCTCAATCAAAGATTGATTTGATATAAATAATTTGATGTTTGACCAATTTTCGTCCATCTTATCGAACACAATCTGTTTTAAACTTTACCCAATACTACTTTTATGATTTCAACCAGCTTAATTTTAAAAATGAGGTACCTGCTTTTTATTTCTTTTACACTATTGGTTTTTGCGGGATGTTCTTCTGATTCCTCTGAAGAAATGGAAGGAATCACTGTAAACCTTCCCACCCTATCAACTTCGGAAATCACAGGGATTGGTCAGGCTTCGGCTACGGTTGGTGGAACTGTTTCGGATGATGGGGGAGCGACTATTACGGAAAGAGGGGTTGTTTGGGCCGTTACGTCCAATCCTACAGTAAATGACAGTAAACAAACCGTTGGTTCAGGTAGTGGCACTTTTGAGGTTACACTCACGAACTTGGAAGCAAACATCTCTTATTTTATACGGGCCTATGCGATTAATAGCGAAGGAATAGCTTATGGTGGCCAACGACAATTTACTACTTTAGAGTCAGGGCCCGTTGCCAAGGTCTTTGAAGGTGACGTCATCTTGACTTCACAACAGGAAGTTGATGAATTTGGATCAGAAAGATACACTGCAATAACAGGTTTACTGCAGATTAATGATAATTCTCAAGGGTCAAGCATTTCAAGACTTGATATGCTCAGTAGTATCGAAAAAACGAGGACGCTAATAATAACTAATAATAGTCTAATTGAAAGCCTAGAAGGGCTCGATAATTTGATTGAAATAACAAGTGGACTACTAATAAAAAACAACATATTATTGTCTGACATAAGTGCTCTAGATAATTTAAAACAATTAGAAGGTAATATCGTTATAAACAACAATAATAATTTAGGTGAAATAGATGGCTTTAATGAGTTGGTTAATTCTGAAGTTGCTCTAATAGAAATAGAAAATAACAATAGGTTAAAGTCCATAAATGGCTTTCATAATTTAAAAGAAATCACAACAACTCTAACAATATGGGGTAATAATAGTCTTAAAGAAATTTTAGGATTTAAAAATATAGAAATAATAAAACGCGGGGTTACAATAAGAAGAAATCCTGAGATTGAACGGTTAATAGGTTTTAAAAGGCTAATGTCAATAGAAGAAGGAAGTTTACAAATAGACTTTAATCCTAAACTTCTAGTAATAGAAGGTTTTGATGAATTACAAATGCTTTTACGTATAAATATTTTTGGCAACGAAAATTTAGAAAAGCTGGATGGATTTGATTTAATTGAATCTATTGATGGCTTATCAATTTCCATGTCTAATCTTGCATATATTGATGGTTTTAGAAGTTTAAAACATATAAGAGGTTATTTGATTTTACAATCAAATAATCGCCTTCTTAATCTCGATAATTTTGAAAGTTTGAAAACAATTGAGAAGGGGATTACTATTCTTGAGCATGAATCGCTTTTGACAATAGATTCTTTCTTAAATATTACCGAGGTTTCTGACAATATTGTGATAGGTCAAAACCCAAGCCTTAAAAATTTAGATGGATTTTTACATCTTGAACGAATAGGTGGTGGACTGGAATTGGCATTTAATGGAGCTCTTAAAAATATTACCGGGTTAAAATCTTTATCAGAAGTCGGAGATAATTTCCGCATAGCGGAACATTATAATTTAATAAACTTAGATGGTTTGGAAAATTTGAAATATATTGGACTTAATCTACAAATAGAATTAAATCAGAATTTGAAAGATATAGACGGTCTAGAAAATCTAGAAACAATTAATAGTGATTTAATTATAAGAGAAAATATTTCTTTGACTAATCTAAACGGTCTATCTAGTTTGGTATTTTGTGAGGATTTATCAATTTGGGATAATTCAAACTTGATTAATTTCTGCGGCCTGCAAACCTTATTTAGTACAGATTGGATTAATCAAGCATCAATTAATAATAATGGACATAATCCTAGACCTATTGAAATAAAAGATGGTAACTGTAGCTTATAGTTTTTAGTAATTCAATCAATACTTCCTAACACTTTTTTGTTGATTACTTTCCGCAGCAGGCATTTTGATTTTTGCCCCTAAATTCTATATTAGTGCGATGTAGAAGTTGTTGACCGGTGGAACTCCCATAAAATTCAAAAATCATTTTGACGATTGATAACCTACAAAAAGTATAAAGATGGCAAATACCCAATATACCGAAGATAACATACGCTCCCTTGACTGGAAAGAGCATATTCGCATGCGTCCGGGTATGTATATCGGTAAATTGGGCGATGGGTCGTCTGCCGATGATGGCATCTATATCCTTTTGAAGGAGGTCATTGACAACTGTATTGATGAGTTTGTTATGGGGGCCGGAAAGACCATCGAGATCAATATCAAAGATAGTGAAGTGCGTGTTCGTGATTATGGGCGTGGCATTCCATTAGGGAAAGTGGTCGATGTGGTCTCAAAAATGAACACGGGCGGAAAGTATGATTCAAGGGCCTTTAAAAAATCAGTGGGGCTGAATGGGGTAGGTACGAAAGCCGTCAATGCGCTGTCAAATTTTTTCAAGGTAGAATCCATACGCGATGGACAATCAAAGGCCGCATCGTTTAAAGCAGGCAATCTTGTTCAAGAAGATTTGGTCGATTCCACAAAACGTCGGGGCACCAAAGTAACCTTTGTGCCAGATGAGACCATCTTCAAAAAATACAAGTACCGTAATGAGTATGTAGAACGCATGCTCAAGAATTATGTATACTTAAATCCAGGACTGACCATAGTTTTTAACGGTGAAAAGTTTCATTCTGAAAACGGCCTGAAAGACCTTTTGGAGGATAATAACAACCAAGAAGATTTTTTGTATCCGATCATCCACCTCAAAGGCGATGATATTGAAGTGGCGATAACCCATAGTAAGACCCAGTACAGTGAAGAGTACCATTCTTTTGTCAATGGGCAGCATACCACCCAGGGCGGTACCCACCAAGCAGCTTTTCGAGAAGCTATCGTGCGGACGGTCCGTGATTTTTATGGAAAGAACTACGATGCTTCCGATATCAGAAAATCAATCATTTCCGCCATTGCGATCAAAGTAATGGAACCGGTATTTGAAAGTCAGACCAAGACAAAATTGGGCTCTACGGATATGGGAGGGGATTTGCCCACGGTACGCACCTATATCAACGACTTTATCGGCAGGTATTTGGATAACTACCTACATAAGAATCCCGCCGCCGCCGAGGCACTTCAAAAAAAAATCGTTCAAGCGGAAAAAGAACGAAAAGAACTGTCCGGAATTCGAAAATTGGCACGTGATAGGGCGAAAAAAGCAAGTCTTCACAATAAGAAACTTCGTGATTGTAGGGTACACCTTCAAGACATGAAGAAAGACAGGCGGTTAGAGAGCACATTGTTCATTACCGAAGGGGATTCCGCATCGGGCTCCATAACCAAATCAAGGGATGTCAATACCCAGGCGGTATTCAGTCTCAGGGGAAAGCCACTGAACTCTTACGGAATGTCAAAAAAAATCGTTTATGAAAACGAAGAGTTCAATTTGCTTCAGGCAGCCTTGAATATTGAGGATTCGATGGAAGACCTGCGATACAATAATATCGTCATTGCTACGGATGCCGATGTTGACGGTATGCATATTCGATTACTATTGATTACCTTTTTTCTCCAGTTTTTTCCAGAATTGATAAAAGAGAACCATTTGTACATTCTGCAAACACCACTGTTCAGGGTTCGAAATAAAAAGGAAACGATTTACTGCTATAGCGAAGAAGAACGGCGAAATGCAATCGAAAAATTGACGGGTAAACCTGAGATAACCCGATTTAAGGGTTTGGGCGAGATTTCCCCCGACGAGTTCAAATATTTTATCGGCGATGATATTCGTTTAGAACCGGTAATGTTGGATAAGGCCATGTCCATAGAGGAATTATTGAAGTTCTATATGGGGAAAAATACGCCTGATAGGCAAGAATTCATCATTAAAAATCTTAAAGTAGAACTTGATTTAGTTGAAGAAAATCAACTGTAAATCATACTTATAAGCGATTTGTAATACATGGAAGAGAACGAAGAGTTGACAGAGGGGTTTTCAAATCAAGAAGAAGCTTCTGACAATGCGCTGACCCGGGTAACGGGCATGTATAAAGATTGGTTTTTAGACTATGCTTCTTACGTCATTCTTGAACGGGCGGTACCGGCAATAGAAGATGGGTTCAAGCCCGTGCAGCGTCGTATCATGCACTCGTTGAAAGAGTTGGATGATGGCAGGTACAATAAAGTAGCTAATGTAGTTGGGCATACGATGCAATATCACCCCCATGGTGACGCCAGTATCGCTGATGCCATGGTTCAGATAGGTCAGAAAGACCTGCTTATTGATACACAGGGGAACTGGGGAAATATCTTGACCGGCGACAGGGCTGCAGCTTCACGATACATAGAAGCCCGATTATCAAAGTTTGCCTTAGACGTTATTTTTAGCCCGAAAATCACCGAATGGCAACTTTCTTATGATGGTAGAAAAAAAGAGCCGGTCAATCTCCCGGTAAAGTTTCCATTGCTTCTTGCACAGGGTGCGGAGGGAATCGCGGTTGGTTTGTCAACAAAAGTGTTGCCCCACAATTTCAATGAGCTCATTGATGCCTCCATAAAACACTTAAAAGGAAAGGGGTTTAAACTGTTTCCCGATTTTCCAACAGCTGGGATCATAGATGTCACCAATTACAATGATGGCTTAAGAGGCGGTAAGATCCGTGTTCGGGCACGAATAGATACCTTTGATAAGAACACCTTGGTTATTAAGGAGATACCTTATGGAACCAATACCTCTTCTTTAATAGACTCCATACTTAAGGCGAATGACAAGGGTAAGATAAAAATCAAGAAAATCGAGGATAATACAGCTGCGGAGGTCGAGATTTTGGTCCATCTTCCTTCTGGAATATCCCCTGACAAAACGATAGATGCCCTTTATGCATTTACGGCCTGCGAATCGTCGATTTCCCCATTGGGATGTATTATTGAAGATAATAAGCCCATTTTTATGGGTATGGGCGAAATGCTTCGAAGGTCAACCGATAATACCGTGGAACTTTTAAAGGCAGAGCTTGAGATTCAATTGCACGAACTGGAAGAGCAATGGCATTTTGCTTCTTTGGAACGGATTTTTATTGAAAATCGCATCTATCGCGAAATAGAGGAAGAAGAGACTTGGGAAGGGGTCATTCAAGCTATTGATAAAGGTCTTAAACCTCACATCGAACATTTGCGAAGGCCGGTCACTGAGGATGATATCGTGCGGTTGACCGAAATCCGTATCAAACGTATCTCGAAATTTGATTTGGACAAGGCAAAACAGCATCTGGACAATTTAGAGGAACGCATTGCGGAGACCAAGAACCATTTGACCCACCTTGTTGATTTCGCCATTGATTATTTCCAAGATCTGAAAAAGAAATATGGCAAGGGTCGGGAGCGAAAATCTGAAATACGCATTTTTGATGATATTGAGGCGACAAAGGTCGTTATTCGTAATACAAAACTTTATGTAAATCGTGAAGAGGGCTTTGTAGGCACGTCTTTGCGTCGTGATGAATATGTTACCGATTGCAGTGATATCGATGACATCATTGTCTTTACTAAAAAAGGGGAGATGATGGTGACCAAAGTCGACGCCAAGACTTTTGTGGACAAGAACATCATTTATGTCGCTGTCTTTAAGAAAAAGGACAAGCGCACCACCTATAATATGATTTACAAAGATGGTCGTGGCGGACCGAGTTATATCAAGCGCTTTAACGTAACTAGCATTACACGTGACAAGCTGTACCCTTTGACCACAGGAAAAGCCAATTCTGATGTGCTTTATTTCACTGCAAACCCTAATGGTGAGGCTGAGGTAGTGACCGTGCATTTGCGGCAGTCTGGAAGCATCAAAAAGTTGAAATGGGATATTGATTTTGCCGATGTTTTGATCAAGGGACGGGGCTCGAAAGGGAATATTGTGACCAAATACCCGGTGAAACGCATTGAATTGAAAGAAAAGGGGCTTTCGACCTTAAAACCTCGTAAAATATGGTTTGATGATATCGTACAGCGTCTAAATGTCGATGAGCGCGGAGAACTTTTGGGGGAATTTAGACCAGATGACATGTTGTTGGTGGCGAACCAAAAGGGTTTTGTCAAGACCATTTTACCCGATTTGAATACCCGATTCGACGATGATATGATCATCCTTGAGAAATGGAAATCCAAAAAACCGATTTCGGCAATTTATTTTGATGGGGAAAAAGAGCGGTATTACATCAAACGCTTTTTAATTGAAAACACCAATAAAGAAGAACTTATCATAAGCGAACACCCTAAGTCACAATTAGAATTGATTTCTACGGATTGGAGACCTGTGGTCGAATTGGAATTTGTAAAACCCAGGGGCAAAGATGCCAAACCAAACTTAAAAGTGGATGTAGAGGATTTTATTTCGGTAAAAGGAATTCGTGCCATGGGCAATCAACTGACTTCAGAAAAGGTGAGGAATGTAAATTCGTTAGAATCCCTTCCTTTTGAAGAACCTGAAACACAAACAGCGCATGAAATTGAAGTTGTAGATGAAGAAAATGTTTCCAATGGGGAAACTGGCACGGATTCTGATATTAAAGGTTTAGATCAAACAACTTTGTTTTAGAACATTATTCTAGCTATTTTATGCGTTATCTATTGATACAAACCTTATTTAAATACTTGATTTTTTATGGATTTTACTAACCCGTTGGTGTACGGAGTGCCCGTTTTTATTGCGTTTATCTTATTTGAGTTAACGTATAGCAAAACACATGGTGATGATGATTTATATGATTGGAAAGATTTAGCGGCTAGTGGATTCATGGGAGTGGGCTCTGCACTTTTGGGTCCTTTGTTTAAGGTTATCTTTGCGATCGTTCTTTTTAATGGGGTCTACGAATTGTGCAATCCGCTTGTAAACGGGGTGCGTCAAAATTTTCTGGGCTACGAGTCTTTTGGATATGTCTGGTACGTTTGGTTGCTCTGTATGTTGGCCGATGATTTTACCTATTATTGGTTTCATAGGGCCAACCATGAGATTCGATTGTTATGGGCGGCGCATATCGTACACCATTCCTCTGACAATTTCAACTTGGGCACGGCCATTAGAAACGGCTGGTTTACCATACTGTACAAACCCTTATTTTATGTGTGGATGACCGCTATCGGTTTTCCTCCTGAAATGGTGGTGGTCTGTTTGGGTATCGAGGCATTATGGCAATTTCAACTGCATTCGGTCTATGTGCCTAAACTGGGGTTTTTAGAAAAGATTTTCAACACCCATACCATGCATCAAGTACACCATGCCCAGAACGTGGAATATTTGGATAAGAACCATGGGGGTTTTCTGAATATTTTTGATAAGCTGTTCGGTACTTGGAAAGAACTTGATGACACCATTGATGTTAAGTATGGGGTAATCCATGCACCTGAATCGTACAACCCTATGGTGATTTTGACACATGAGTTCAAGGATATTTGGAACGACATGAAGAAATCACCAAAACTATCCCACAAATTGATGTATGTCTTCGGTCCTCCAGGGTGGAGCCATGACGGTAGTACCATGACCGTTAAGCAACAGCAAGCTTTATTTAAGAAACAGAAGGAGGGTAATCCGAAGATGGCCTTTAGTAGGCCCAATTAGACGCGCTAACATAGCTTTTTTGGTGTTCCCTGCAGCAACGACATTGTTTTTTGGAAAATCTTCAAACGATTAATCGTCAGAAGTTTCAGTTACCGGCTTTTTGTTTTTCCGCATGCGCATATCCAAAAACTCTACCATGAGTGAAAATGCAATGGCGAAGTAGAGGTATCCTTTTGGTATGGTTCCTACTTCGTTGTTGAACACTACGAGATGGGACAAGTGGGCGGCTTCTGCAATCAACATAAACCCGATCAAGATCAAAAACGAAAGACCGAGAACTTGTATCGAAGGGTGTTTGCCCACAAATTCGCCAACGGGATTGGCGAATAGCATCATGATAATGACCGATACCACAACGGCAACGATCATTAAAATAAGGGCGTCGTCCGGATTTGGTGAAATACCATTGGTCATACCAATGGCGGTTAGAATGGAATCAAAGGAAAACACGATATTGATGACCGTAATTTGAATAATGGCATTGGTCAGTGATGAAGAACGTCCTTTTTTTACCTCACGTTCATCATGCCCCCTGTCCTCAACTTTTTCATGAATCTCCTTAGTGCTCTTATAGAGTAGAAATAATCCTCCCAAAAACAAAATTAACGCTTGCCAACTGATGCCACCATGAATCCAAGATTCATTCAAGACCAGAAAAGGTTTTTTTAGTGAGGTCAACCATGTAATACCGAACAAAAGTACGATTCGCATGACCATGGCCAGCACTAACCCGATATTGGTGGCTTTCTTCCGATTTTTTTGTTCGAGTTTTCCGGCGGCAATAGAGATGAAAATGATGTTGTCGATGCCTAAAACAATCTCAAGAAAAGTAAGTGTTAAAAGGGCTACCCAGGCATCGGGGCTCGCAAAAATTTCAAACATGGTCAGTTTATTTTATAAGCGGTACCCCGCAATCGCTTCGAATCGCCTACCGTACCGAATTCAAATGTATAAGAACTATCCGTAGTAGTCAAAATTTTTATTAAGATCGGTTTTTCTTCAGCCCGATTATTAGGATTGATACGTCTTAAAACATATTCACAATCGTTGACCCATTTCACGGTCGAAGAATCTTGATTTCCTTGAAAATAGTCTATTTCAAGGGTTTCGGTACGGCTAAAATTAGTGGTTACTTCTTCGCCATCGATTGTCGAGGTAAACTTGAAGTTTCCGGTTTTAAAATCGTTACAGGCCCTTTTGGGGGGTGTCTGACATGCCATACACAAAAAAACAAGGCCTAAAATGTGAAGGGGTGTTTTCATGATTACAAATTAACGGAATACCTGTTATTCATGAGCGCTTATTTTTCAGGATTATAAGATTCGAAGGTGCCATCCGTATAGAAAATGATGACGCGTTGTACTTTTTTAGAGGTACTTTCCTGCTTTTCAAGTGTATTGAAAGTGCTTTCTTTTGCAATGGGGGTTTGTTGTTCTTTTGGATTTCCATTTGGAGTAGGGGTGGCCTTTGAGGTTGAAACCGTGGGGAAGTTACCTTTTCCGTTGAGCAACCAGTATAAGTTCACTTCAGGAAATTTATCAATGACCTTTAACGTGAAATCCAGACTGGGTTTATTTCTACCCGATAGTAAATGTGACATGCTAGATCGTGGCACCCCAACCTGATCTGCGAAACCTGAGGGGGTCAACTCAAAATGGCGCAAAAGCTGCTTTAACCGTAAAATAAAGTCATTGCTCACAATTGTAAATTGTTTTCATCAAAATTACGATAATATTCCGATGTAAAGTCCGCGTGAGGGCACCTAAAAACAACGTAATTATTAAATTAATGGTTTCAATAATAGAATTTAAATAATTGATTTAAAAATAATTAAAAGTTTTACAATTTTGATTGTGAAATTGATTTTACAATTGTTGCTTTTTAAGGGATTCGCCTGTGAGGGACCTTACGAATTTGCAATAAAATAATTCACTTTTGTAAACTATCTAGGTTAATTGAAGAGTAGACGGAGGATTTTAAAGCGTTTACGTGGTCAGGTCATGTTCCAGATGACTTTTTAAGGTGAAAATTAGAATCAATAGCTATTTTCTTACATAATTTTCAAAAAAACATGGTTTTCTTTACGTAATATTTCTTAATTGATTAATTTTGTTGAAAATAATAGTGTTATGAGCAAAGTAAAGCTTGATGAAATTGATCATCAAATATTGGATATGTTAATTGACAATACTCGAACCCCTTTTACTGATATTGCAAAAAAATTGCTGATATCTGCGGGTACGGTACATGTTAGGGTCAAAAAAATGGAGGAAGCCGGAATCATCAAAGGATCTTCATTGACCTTGGATTATGTAAAATTGGGATATTCCTTTATTGCCTATGTTGGTATTTTTTTGGAGAAAACACATCAGACGAAGTTCGTTTTAGAACGACTCAATCAAATACCCTATGTCACCGTGGCCCATATCACTACTGGTAAGTTCAATATCTTTTGCAAAATAAGGGCTAAGGATACCACACATGCTAAGAACATTATTTTTAAAATTGATGATATTGAGGGTATCAGCCGAACGGAAACCATGATTTCCCTCGAAGAAAGCATCAATGATAAAAAGAGATTGATGCACACCATATTCAATGAACTTTAGTGGTTGGGTTAAAAGTCAAACAACTCTCACCTTCAGAATACCATCCCTACTATGAACCATACATTCATATGGTAGGGGAATCCGATTTATCGCAATGCCTAACATCTGGAATCGATGAAATGGTACATCTTGTCAATGGCATCGATCAAGAGCATATGGATTATGCCTATGATACCGATAAATGGACAATAGGGGAAGTACTGGTGCACCTGATTGATACAGAACGTATTTTTCAATACAGGGCCTTACGTTTTGCTAGGGGTGATAAAACACCTTTAGCAAGTTTTGATCAAAATAGGTATGTTATGGCAAGTAAGGCCAATAAAAAGGGGAAAGAGGTTATACTTAAAGATTTCTTGGTGGTACGTCAGGCCACTATCAGTTTGTATGAAATGTTCGATACTGACGAGTTACGTCAGATCGGTATCGCCAGTGATGCCGAAATGAGCGTTCGGGCATTGGGGTTTTTGATATGTGGCCACCAAAAACATCACCTTCGAATACTTCGCGAACGCTATCTTTAGCTCAAAATAGGCAAAGCTGTCATCTCTTTTTATTCATCGCTAAATTCGAGCCCTAAATTTTCGCTTTCCAAATGGGATTCCTTTGGGGCCTTATCGAATTGTTTTTCTATATTTTCCTCAAAATTGGCAATGAAATTAGACAAGCTTTTGCTGATTTTCACTAGATAGATCGTGTCATGGGTTTTGATTTCAACTGCCTCTATTAATTCACCATTGGCTTTTTTGAGCACGATAATGTCTTCATCGCCATAGCCATGTGGATAAAGGTCGATTAATTGCGCAGCGAGCGAGTGGTCCAATTTCTTGTAATCGATAATAACTCTTCTCATCGTAGGTTTATTTAGGTTTATTTAGGTTTATGTTACCTAAACTAAATAATTTTTCATCCTATTGGGGCAAAGAGTTGTCAAACACGATTTTTAGTATATGTATTTAGGGTTCTTTGTAGTATGCAAATGCCTCATTGAAAAGATGGGTAGGTACCTTAATATCGATAACGGCCTGACCCAATTCTGCCAATAAGACAAAATTGATGTTGCCGTGCGTATTCTTTTTATCATGTTTCAATAAATCGATGATAATGGCAATATCTTTTTTAGTGAAATTCACTTTTTTAAAGTGCTTTCTGAATTCCTGCTTGATATCGTCCAATTCCATTTTTGAAAGTCCGGTCAATTTGTGTGAAAGATATCCTTCAAGGATCATTCCGATTGCGATGGCTTCGCCATGCAACAAGGTTTTCAATTTACTGTTTTCCAGAAAATACGACTCTATGGCGTGCCCCAAGGTGTGACCAAAGTTCAACGCTTTGCGAACACCTTTTTCAGTAGGGTCTTTTGAGACGATGGTGTCCTTTATTTTAATGGACTGGCGAATGTTTTCTTCATCAAATAGATTGATGGGGCCTGAAAGTGCCTTCCAATAGGTTTTGTCAGCAATAAGGCCGTGCTTGAGCATTTCGGCGAAACCACTTCGCAACTGGTTTTCGGGTAAGGTCTTCAAAAACTCTGGAAATAGCAATACCATTCGGGGCTGATTGATCACCCCGACCTGATTTTTTAACACGCCGAGGTCTACTCCGGTCTTACCTCCGACCGAGGCATCCACCATCGCCAAAAGGGTAGTGGGGATGTTGATAAAATCGATTCCCCTTTTAAAGGTAGAAGCAACGAACCCACCTAAATCCGTTACGACTCCTCCGCCGAGATTGATTAAAATACTTTTGCGGTCCCCGCCGTTCTGTGATAAGGCGTTCCAAACTTTGACGCAAGCTTCAATGGTCTTGTTTTCTTCACCTGGCTTGATGGTGAACGTAGCTGATGGCTCCATGGCCAACAAGTTCAAAAACGGGCCTAGACAATACTCTTCGGTGTTTTTGTCGACCAATATAAAAATATGGGAATAGTCGTTTTGAGTCAAAAACTGGTTGAGACCAGCTTCTGCGACCTCATTAAAATAAATATCATGTGTGGTGGTTGAACCGGTATGCATAGCCATCGTATGAGCTGTAAAATAAACACATATTTATTGAAAAGTATATTAGGGGGCACCTTATATTTGTTTCTTTATGAATTTGACATTTATGAAGCGTATTTTTGAAGATACTTCAATTGCTTTCAAGTTGAAAAGCGATTCCGAACTCGAACGGGCCTATTTTTTATTTAAACTGATATCCAACCAACCTTTGGTGAAAATTGGTACTGCGGTCACCAATTTTGCGATAAATGCCCACCTGCCAGTAGAGGGCCTGATTCGGGCGACCGTATTTGACCATTTCTGCGGGGGGGTGAATGAAGCCGATTGTATGCCTATCATAGACAAAATGTACGAAGAGGGGGTTGCCGCAATTTTAGATTATTCCGTCGAAGGAAAGCATGTTGAAAACCAATTGGATAGTGCCTTGCAGAAAGTATTGGGGGTATTGGACTTCGTGAAAGAAAAACAAGCCATACCTTTTGCCGTTTTCAAACCCTCTGCCTTTGGTCGTTTTGAACTGTTTGAAAAAGTGAATTCAAAAAAAGGTTTATCCGTTTCTGAAGCTGAGGAATGGCAGCGTGTGGTCAATCGATACGATAAGGTCTGTAAAAAGGCCTATGACCTCGATGTTGCGTTGTTGATTGATGCTGAAGAAAGCTGGATTCAAGATGCTGCCGATGATTTGGCCTATGATATGATGTGCAAATACAACAAAAAGAAGGTCGTCGTTTTCAATACCGCACAGCTATACCGTTGGGATAGAATGTCTTATTTGGAAGAAGTTTGCAGCAAGGCCCGGAATGAAGGTTTCAAGGTAGGCATTAAGGTGGTCCGTGGTGCCTATATGGAGAAAGAGAACAGTCGCGCTGAGGATGCCGGTCAAAAGAGTCCGATTTGTGCGACGAAAGGTGCTACGGATAACAACTTTGACGCTGCCGTTACCTTTATGTTGGATAATTTGGATGTGTTTTCAATTTTTTCAGGGACCCATAACGAGTCCAGTAGCTATCAGTTAATGGAACAGATGAAGCAAAAAGGTATTACAAACGATAATGATCATATCTGGTTTGGGCAATTGTATGGAATGAGTGATCATATCAGTTATAATCTGGCCAAAGCAGGATACAATGTGGCCAAGTACTTGCCCTATGGACCAGTGCGGGATGTCATGCCTTATCTTATCAGAAGGGCTGAAGAAAATACCTCGGTAGCGGGGCAAACTTCTCGAGAGCTCGAATTGTTGAAGAAGGAGAAAGCCCGTAGAAAGCTGTAGTTGAACTTACTTGTGACCCAAATGGATTCCTACCTGCGCAGGAATGACAACGACGATTGTTTCTGGATGAAAGGACTACGTACTGTCATTCCAAATTCATTTTGGAATCCACCTGACGACGGTGTTGAATGGATTCCTGCCTTCGCAGGAATGACAAAGGTGATTGGGTGTAGGTGAAAGGCTCTCAACATGTCATTCCAAACTTGTTTTGGAATCCACCTGACGATGACCCTATATGGATTCCTGCCTTTGCAGGAATGACAATAACGAATTAGGTTTTAGATGGTTTTTTGCCTCCGAAGGAATTACAATGAGGTTTCGCTGTGAATGAAAGGACCTCGTACTGTCATTCCAAATTCATTTTGGAATCCACTTGGCGATGATGTCGAATGGATTCCTGCATGCGCAGGAATGACAACTGTGATTGGGTGTGAGTGAAAGGCTCTTGTAATGTCATTCCAAACTTGTTTTGGAATCCACCTGACGATGATTTTGTATGGATTCCTGCCTCCGCAGGAATGACAATAACGAATCGGGTTTTGATGGTTTTTTGCCTCCGAAGGAATTCCAACAAGGTTTCGCTATGAATGAAAGGACCACGTACTGTCATTCCAAATTCATTTTGGAATCCACTTGGCGATGATGTCGAATGGATTCCTGCATGCGCAGGAATGACAACGGTGATTGGGTGTAGGTGAAAGGCTCTTGTAATGTCATTCCAAACTTGTTTTGGAATCCACCTTACGATGGTTTCAAATGGATTCCTGCCTGCGCAGGAATGACAATAGTGATTGGGTATGAGTGAAAGGGTCCCACAATGTCATTCCAAACTTGTTTTGGAATCTACCTTGCGATGGTTCCATTTGGATTCCTACCTGCGCAGTAATGACAGCGGTGATTGGGTATGAGTGAAAGGATTTCACAATGTCATTCCAAATCTGTTTTGGAATCCACCTTACGATGGTTTCAAATGGATTCCTGCCTGCGCAGGAATGACAATAGTGATTGTGTGTGAGTGAAAGGCCCCACAATGTCATTCCAAATTCATTTTGGAATCCACTTTACGATGGTTCCATATGAATTTCTGCATTCGCAGGAGTGACATCATGGAAGTGGCTACTTTAATCATACCAATCACCAGCCAAATCTTTCCATTGTGGATTCCCTTTGATAATGAGGTTTATCTTCCATTGACGTTTCCATGCTTTTATTCTTTTCTCCCTAAGTATGGCTTCATTGACATCTGTAAAAATCTCGAAATAAACCAATTTATGGAGTCCGTATCTTTTAGAGAAACCTTCGAGCAATCCTTTTTTATGTTCGAATATTCTACGTTCCAGGTTATTTGTCATTCCAGTGTAAAGTGTTCCATTCTTTTTGTTGGTTAGGATATAAACATAATATTGATGTATGGTCTTGTACATTCGAATTTGGACCCGTTTTTTAAGCAAAACGATAAGTTAGTTAAATAATATGTACCGTATCTCAATTGGGTCCGATGAATCTGTCATTCCAAACTTGTTTTAGAATCCACTTGGCGATGATGTCGAATGGATTCCTGCCTGCGCAGGAATGACAATGGTGATTGGGTGTGAGTGAAAGGGTCCCACAATGTCATTCCAAACTTGTTTTGGAATCTACCTGACGATGGGCCCAAATGGATTCCTGCTTTCGCAGGAATGACAATAACGAATTGGGTTTTGATGGTTTTTTGCTTCCGAAGGAATTACAATGAGGTTTCGCTGTGAATGGAAGGACCTCGTACTGTCATTCCAAATTCATTTTGGAATCCACTTGGCGATGATGTTGAATGGATTCCTGCCTGCGCAGTAATGACAGCGGTGATTGGGTATGAGTGAAAGGATTTCACAATGTCATTCCAAATTCATTTTGGAATCCACTTTACGATGGTTCCATTTGGATTCCTGCCTTCGCAGGAATGACAACGGTGATTGGGTGTAGGTGAAAGGGTCTCACAATGTCATTCCAAACTTGTTTTGGAATCTACCTTACGATGGTTTCAAATGGATTCCTGTCTGAGCAGGAATGACAATATTGATTGGGTATGAGTGAAAGGGTCTCACAATGTCATTCCAAATTCATTTTGGAATCCACTTTACGACGGTTCCATTTGGATTCCTGCCTTCGCAGGAATGACAACGGCGATTGGGTGTGGGTGAAAGGCTCTCGAAATGTCATTCTAAACCTGTTTTGGAATCCACCTTATGATGGGCCCAAATGGATTCCTGCCTGCGTAGGAATGACAGCGGTGATTGGGTGTGAGTGAAAAGCTCTCAAAATGTCATTCCAAACTTGTTTTGGAATCCACCTGACGATGGGCCCAAATGGATTCCTGCCTTCGCAGGAATGACAACGCCAATGGGTTTGAAAAAACAAAGGGTTCTTAGTCGCGTGGCGTTTGGTCTAAGCGCACTACCTCGACCTTTTCTGGGCAATTTCGCACTTGAATAGCTTTAGGGCCGTTTGAGATATGATACACTTTACAAGGTTTGGCTTTGGTATCACTTTGTCCGAAATCAACAGTGCCATCCTTAAAAAAAGACTTCCAAAGTATAGAGTCTTGGGTGAACTGGGCTTCCAATTCTGGCGCATAGGCGATGGGTTTAGATCTTAGGTCTTTTAAAACCCGACAATTCGGGAAGTAACAAAATTCCGTGCCACTATCCGCCGATTTCTTTTTTAGAAAGAAGGCCAGAAACACGATTCCAATAGAAAGACCTACCAAATACCAGCCCAAACGTTTTATAAATGCCATTAAAAAATTAAAAAGTTGATATCGTTATAGGGGAGTCCGAACCATTCGCCAACCGATTTGTTGGTCAAAATACCATGGTACAGGTAAAGTCCGTTGCGAAGCCCTTTGTCAAATCGCAATGAATTTTCAAGACCACCGTCCTCACCGATTTTCAATAAATAAGGTGTAAAGATATTACTAATTGAGATAGAGGAGGTACGCGGATAACGCGACGGAATATTCGGGACCCCATAATGGACTACCCCGAACTTTTCTACGGTAGGCTTTTTATGGGTCGTAATCTCAGAAGTCTCAAAACACCCACCCATATCAATGCTAACATCGATGACCACGGCACCTTTTTTCATGTTTTCGACCATGGCACTTGAAACAACCACAGGGGAGCGATCTTTACCACGGGTCGCCCCGATGGCCACGTCACAACGTTTTAAGGACTTCAATAAATTTTTGGGTTGTATGGTCGAGGTATATACCGTTTGCTTCAGGTTTGTCTGTATATTGCGAAGCTTGGTAATGGAATTATCGAATATTTTCACATTGGCGCCAAGCCCCAGTGCCGAACGCGCCGCAAATTCCCCCACGGTACCGGCGCCTATGATAACCACCTCTACAGGGGGCACTCCGCTAATGTTACCGAACATCAAGCCATTACCGTTGCCGGTCGTAGCCATCAATTCTGATGCGATCAGAATGGAAGAGATACCTGCAATTTCGCTTAACGACCGTACGGCGGGGTACTTGCCATCTTCATCACGAATATATTCAAAGGCAATGGCCGTAATCCGCTTCTTGGCGAGATGCTCAAAATATTCCTTTGATTGTGTTTTGATCTGTAAGGCCGAAATGATAATGGTCTGCGGATTGATCAATTCAATTTCAGCAAGGGTAGGGGGTTCTACTTTTAAGAGCAACGGGCACGAAAACACCTTTTTGGTATCATTGCAAATCTCACCCCCGGCTTCGGTATAATCTTTATCAGAATAGTTAGCGCCTTCACCGGCCCCGGCCTCGATCATGACCCGATGCCCATTGGCCGTAATGGCATTAACCGCATCTGGCGTCAAACAAATACGTTTTTCTTGGTATTGGTTCTCTTTAGGGAGGCCGATAAAAAGCTCCCCTTTTTGTTTTAAAATCTCAAGGGTCTCTTCTTGGGGCAGTAATTGTTGTTTGCTAAAAGGAGAGGAAGGTTGGTTCATGTAATGTAAATCTAATCAAACAGGGCAAACCCCTATGCCTAATATTTGTTAACTTGATTACCGTTCTTTTAGAACGGTAAGAGCCATAATGGTGGTTCTGGGTCCGATTCAAATTTACATTTTTTTCTCTAGGGTCTCTTTGCGTTGCTCCAACTTTTCCCGCTCTTTACGCAATTCTTCTTTGGCTTTAAGAATATTCAATTCTTCATCCATGGCTTCTAAGTCAATACCATGAACGTGTTTGTCATAGAGTTTTAAACGGATAAAATAGACAAAGGGAATGACCACAATACAAACGGGTAACAACCACATTAAGTTTTGGCTATCTATTACGGCCTCCGAATCAGAATCAGAAAAGAAAGATTCGAATAATTGGAAAGTAAACATTAAAACCGGAATCAGTATAATATGGTACCACCAATGTTTACAGGTAAAGAACCAAATCAATAAAAGATAGAGAGGAACAATCTTGCTAACCAAAAACCAACCATGCATTTCTAAGGAAGGAAAACCATTTGTACCCAGTTCAAACCACAAAATTTTAACTTTTTCTATACCTGCTTCACTAGGCAAATATTCATGACTTTTGAATACAAAAGGAGCCAAAACAATCAAAAAAGCCGCAAACGACTCAATGATAATTCTCTTTTTTGCTAGTTGATTAAATTTGGTTTTCCGCTGCATCTTTCATTATAATTATCACCCCTATAACGAAAAAAGGACAACAATAGTATGTTGTCCCTTTAGAGAGTTCAAAGAAGTTATGGCTTGGTCTTAATGTGAACCTCGCTTCACCATCTGGCCTTTTTTAACTCCGTGATCTTGTTCGTCAATAGTAATAGTAGAAACCGCGGTGGTCGCCAACATTACAACGGCCAAGATTCCAAAAATCATTCTTTTAGTGTTCATCGTACTAAATTTTTGGATTAATAAATGAATTCATTAAATGCAAATGTAGGAAAAAATACAGTCATAACTGCATTTCAACGAAAAAAAATGCATTTCAACTGAGATTTACAACATTTCATCGACCTAAATTCTCTCAAAGGAAATTTAGCAAAAGAATTTTAAGAAGCTCTTTGTAAGAATCAATATTCGATACGGCGGGTCGTTTCGTCGATAAACCGCAGTTTTAGTGGTAAGATACCTTCAGGTAGCAGATTGGGTATCTTTTCGGGCCATTCGATAAAAATATGGGCATCCCTTAAAAAATAGTCCTCAAGCCCTAGGTCATAGGCCTCTTCCTCACTGTTTAACCGATAGAAATCAAAATGAAAAGCAAGCAAATGGCCTTTAGCATCATGGTATTCGTTGACAAGGCCGAACGTAGGGCTATTGCCAACGTCTACTGCCCCAATATGAAGTAACATCGCTTTGATCAACGTGGTTTTGCCAGTACCCATTTGCCCGTAAAAACAAAAGGTCTTTTTTGTTGTTTTTGTTAAAACTACAGCAGCTATATCGAAAATATCCTTCTTGTTATAGATTATATTCATAAGAATTGTATCTTTTTGCTGTGGTTGTATTCCCTGCGAAATTTAAGGACAATTATTTAAAGGAGCTATTGCTAGCCACTATTCTCTTCTGTTTGCCATTATTGATTTCTATACATGCTTTATTTAGTGAAGATAGTGTTACTAACTTTACCCTTTTTGGTTTGAAATTTGAGAACGCACATGGTAGCGATATGGGTTTGGTATGGTGTTTATTACTAATTGCAATTCCTTTAATTTTTACGATATTATTTTTCTCAAATACTAGTAGTGCTTTAAAGCCCTTTTTACTGCTATTAATATGGTGGTTGACGTATGAGTTTCTTTGTGAGTTTATCAATCAAATTGAAAATATTCAATCTCAAAGAAGACTGACCTCGGGTATTTTAGCCACGATATTAGTTTTTAATCTATCAAACTTTAGATTATCATTTTGTCTTTATAAAGAGAAAAATCCATTTATTAAATTCAGAAGGAGGGAAGGTTTCTTTTTATTTGCGGTTATCATGACTTTTCTTTTGTTCCTCCTTTACAGATTTGTAGGTACTACTATCCAGGAATTAGATTTAGTTTTTTTGAAAATTTCAAATTTTGGATTTTCAAACGTATCAGTTTTTATTTGGGTCATGGGCTACAAATTGGGCTTATCATTCATTGTATTTATGTGGTATTTGATGGAAAGAAAATGGTGGAAATATGCTTTGCTAAGTCCTATACTTTTAACGTTTTATCAAATGAAAACTATCCTAAGTGGCTCCAGTGATCTTGATGTTTTAGATGAACATGAAATTTTTGAGTCATCACCTTTTTTGCTATTAGTTGCTTTGGTGTTGATTGCTCTATCTAAGAACGCAAAAGACCAATACGTAGCTCAATTAGTCTATCAAAAAACCAGCTCGCGAATTGAAAGGTTATTGGAACAAAGAAATCAAGAACACGTAAATGCCATTTCGGATACCAAAAGGCGATTGACCGACTTAAAAGAACAAAAGACGACCGTTGCTATCAACGATTTGATGGAAATCAAGAAGCAATTGGAACATGAATTGGGGGAACGGGCTTAGTTTTTTCCTTTTTAATAGCAATAGTAAGCATAAATGACAAAATCTAGGGAAATATCGAAAAAAGGGTTTACTAAGGAAGTTGCGATGGCAGTACTGCTCTTTTGTCTTCCTTTGTTGATTCCCGTACACCTGCTATTTGATGGAAATAAAGCCTCAACTTTTGATTTGTTCGGTTTTAAAATCGTAAATTCTTATAACACTGACCAATTGTTTGTATGGGCCGTGGCACATCAAGTTTTGGGCTTGTTTTATTCCATTATTTTTTATACTCGTTCAAAAGGATTAATTAGACATGTGCTATGGTTTTTAATGTGGTATTTGGCATATCGGCTTTGTGAAGAATTCTTTTATGGGGTAGAACCATTATCCAAACATTATGAATTACTTACTGTAGTTTTTGTTTCCATACTAAACTTGATTACATTGCGAATGCAACGTTTTAGTATATCAAAGGCATGGACTAATCTACGTTGTTCATCTTCAATCGAGCGTTTCTACGCACTGATGATTCTACTTGCTTTATTTTTGAGGCTATCGTATATCATTATTCCAGACACTTTAATCCAAATGGACTTAGGCTTTATAACCATCGGGAGCTTTGGATTTCCCGATTTTTTATCTTTTATGTGGACATTTGGTGCTAAATTGGGTTTGTTAATCCCTTTACTTGTCTGGTTTTTTATGGAAAGGCAATGGTGGAAATATGCCTTGTTAAGCCCTATTTTAGTAACGATTTATCAAATAAGGTCTATTTTTAATACAGAGACGCACATCATGGATCAATATGAGATTCTTCAAGCCTTACCCTTGTTGACCCTAATTGGGTTACTATTGATTTCCCTATCAAAAAATGCCAAAGATCAGTATATAGGTAGCACGATTTATATAGAGACCAAGAGGCGTATCGAAAAAATGTTGTTGCATCAAAGCCAAAAAGAGGCTGATGATATTGAGGAAGTGAGGCGTATGTTCCATAAATTGAAAGGAGAGCGGTCTACTATGGAAATTGAAGATTTAAAAGCATTAAAGAAAACCTTGGAAAATAAACTAAGGAATACCTAATGGATAATCAATACCTTGGCATGATAGCAGGCAAAAGGCGGGGTCTAATGGCCTGATTTCTTATTACGTTTCTCTATTTCAGCGGTCACCTCGTTCAGCAATTCCTTAAGCTCTTTCTCGTGGCGTTCCTTTATTTTTGCCTCGATAATTTTTTCAAGCCGTTTTTGCTCACTTAAGGGAAGTTCCCCTGTTTTTAAGATTTCGGGATCCGGCTTAAGCATTTCACCCTCACCGGTTATCAACCAAATCAAATTTAATTGCGGATAGGTACGTATAATAGTCTCAATGACATCACTACCAATAGAAGCATTATTCTTTTTCATCCGTAGGGTATAGCCATTGCTGGCCCCTATGGAAAGGTCAAATTGTCGTGCACTTAGCCCAGCATGTTGTATAAACTCCATTAAGCGGTCTACGGTCTTGAACATAGTGAATTTTTATGCGGTATTACAAATATACTATTTTCTATATAAAAGCTTTGAAGTAAGGATAAAGAATTAAATTTTGAGAATAATTACGATAATATAGAATATTTACTATATTTGAAATTCAGCTAGAAATCCATGAAACAAGTTTTTCCGAAAGAAATCATCGTATATACCGTACAGCATTTTATTCCCAAGAATTCTGTCGGTAGTAAGGTCATTTACGGTTTGATACTCACCTTGTTGATTGGGGGCTTTGTAAGCCTACCATTTATAAAGATTCCCATCTTCACCGCTGCCCGAGGCCTGATTAGGCCCAATATCGAAAGGGTGTCCATCACAAGTATCAACCAAGGTAGGGTCACCTTCTCAAACCTACGTAATAATACTACAGTCTCCCCCGGTGATACCCTGCTCGTATTGGAAACCACAGTACTTGACGAAAAGCTTCAACTCAGTACGAAGAAAATCACAACCTTGGAAAAAGAGGTGAACGACCTGAAAAACCTTATTGTAGCGCAGTCCCCGAGCAGTACACACTTGAAGACCCCAAAATACCGGCGGCAATTGATTGAACACCGATCTCTATTGGCAGAACATCATACCAAAATCAGAAAGCTCAAAGAGGATTTTAAAAGAAATAAGAAACTATTGTCAAAAGGGGTTATTGCACAGGTGGAATTCGACGAGATCAAGCTCAACTACGACCTTGCCGAAAATGCATTATACCAGATAAAGAAAAGACAATTGAATATCTGGCAAACCGACCTCTCAGAATCCCTTATCGTACTTGAAGAATTGGAAAACAATATCAAACAAGTACTTGGTGATAAGAACAGCTATGTATTAAAGGCCCCTGTGACAGGGGTACTGATAAATACACAGGGCCTGCACAAAGGCAGTTTCGTAAACGCCGGTGCCGTACTAGGTGAGATTACCCCAGATACCGAACTGATTGCCGAGTGCTATGTCGCTACTAGTGATATCGGTCTGATCGATACCGGAATAGAGGTCAAATTTCAAATCGATGCCTTTAACTACAACCAGTGGGGCTTTGCCTACGGTAGCATAATAGGGGTCGCCGATGACGTGGTCCTCATCGAAGAGCGGGCCCGTGTATAAAATCCAGTGCAAACTGAATACACGAACCCTAAGCCTTAAAAATGGGTATAAGGGGCAACTGGGCAAGGGAATGACCTTGAACGCAAGATTTCAACTGGCCGAACGAACACTCTACCAATTATTATATGATAAAGTGGACGATTGGGTCAATCCATCGAAAAAAACGCTGGCCCAATATTAACTACAGATGTTATGGAATTTATTCAAGAATTAAAGAAAATGGAACGTTTGCACCAAATGGTCAAAAAAAGAACTACGGGGCCTATCGATGTCATTGCCAGAAAGCTGGGTATCAGTATTTCATGTGCCCATAGATTATTGGAACAATTAGAGCAGTTTGGCCAACCCATTCGTTACGATGCGCGTGTCCAGACCTTTTCATACATATACGGTTTTCATTCGAAAGTTGATATTACCATCGCTACGGTAAGCGATAACATGAAGATACCCTATACGACCTCTACCGGCCAGCTTATCCACAAGCATTCATTTTCATTTTCATAGTATCAAAGAATGGCAAAAAGAACGATAAAACAACATGATATTACCGATTGTGGGGCAGCTTGTCTGGCATCGATATCCGCCCATTACAAATTAAAATACCCCATTGCACGTATTCGGCAATATGCGGGGACCGATAAAAAAGGGACCAATGTATTTGGCTTGATCAAAGCAGCGGAAAAACTCAGTTTCGATGCCAAGGGGGTCCGTGGTGATTTTGAGAGCCTGTTCAAGATACCAAAGCCGTCTATTGCCCACATCATCGTTAAGGAAAAACTACATCATTATGTAGTCATCTATGGGGTCACGAAAACCCACGTACTGGTCATGGACCCCGGTTCAGGCAAAATGGAAAAACGGTCGCATGAAGCCTTCAAAAAAGAATGAACAGGGGTGCTGGTACTGCTCGTTCCGAACCAGGGGTTTAAAAAGGGTAATGAAAAGGTGTCCAATCTCAAAAGGTTCTGGTTTTTGTTAAAGCCCCATGGCACGGTATTGGTGCAAGCCTTTTTTGGGGCCGTTGTTTACACCTTGCTTGGCTTCTCCACGTCCATCTATATCCAAAAGATCACGGACCATGTTCTGGTCGATGGCAATACCAAGCTGTTGAACCTATTGGGCCTGATAATGATAGCCCTATTATTGGGCAAGGTGCTGATCGGTGTTTTTAAGGATGTTTTCTTGATCAAAACGGGGCAACAGATCGATGCAAGGCTGATACTCGGCTACTACAAACACCTTTTAAAATTGCCCCAGCAGTTTTTTGATACCATGCGGGTAGGCGAAATCATTTCAAGGATTGGCGATGCCGTAAAGATCAGGAATTTTATCAATGGGGTCGCACTGACCCTGACCGTGAACATCTTGATCGTGGCTTTTTCATTCGGGCTAATGTTCACCTACTATTGGAAGCTGGCCCTTGTCATGGCCACGATCATCCCCATTTACCTATTGATCTATGTCGTCGTGAACCAGCTTAATAAAAAAGTGGAGCGAAAGGTCATGGAAGACGCTGCCGATTTAGAAAGCCAATTGGTGGAATCATTGAATTCGGTCGGAACGATAAAACGTTTTGGTATAGAGGGTTATGCCAATCTCAAAACAGAGACCCGGTTTATCAAGTTATTGAACACAGGATATCAATCGGCCCTCAACGCCGTTTTTTCAGGCACCTCGTCCAATACCATCTCACAACTGTTCGTTATCGTCCTTTTATGGACAGGATCTATTTTTGTGATCCAAAAAGAGATCACCCCGGGTGAGCTGTTGTCCTTTTACGCGATAGTGGGGTATTTTACCGGCCCCTTGGTTAGCTTGATCGGTGCGAACAAAGAAATCCAGAATGCCTTGATCGCTGCCGATCGTCTATTTGAGATATTGGACCTTGAACAGGAGGAGGGCCGTAAGAGAATGGAACTGTCACCGGATAAAATAGGTAATATCAAATTTGAAAAAGTGGACTTCAGCTATGGTACTAGGGTAGAAGTATTCAAAGCGTTTGAACTTGAAATAAAGAAGGGGGAGATTACGGCCTTCGTAGGTGAAAGTGGCTCTGGTAAATCTACCTTGGTCTCCTTACTACAGAACATCTATCCCATTAGTAATGGGAGTATCCATATCGGCAACACCAATCTGCGGTACATTGAAAACGAGAGCCTTCGTAGGCTAGTAGCGGTAGTACCGCAAAAAATAGACCTGTTTGCCGGTAATGTTGTTGAGAACATAGCCGTTGGTGAAATGGAGCCTAACATGGAATTTATACTAGAAATCTGCACCCGAATCGGTATTACGGAATTCATTGAGGGCTTACCCAATGGTTTTGGTACTTATCTGGGGGAGAATGGGGCAAGCCTTTCTGGCGGTCAGAAACAGCGGATTGCTATTGCACGGGCCCTGTACAAACAACCCGAAATATTGGTTTTGGATGAAGCAACCAGTTCATTGGATAGTAGTTCGGAGACCTTCGTGCAAAAAGTGGTACAACAACTTCGAGAGCAGCACAAAACGATTATCATCATTGCGCACCGTCTGAGTACCGTCGTCAATGCCGATACTATTGTGGTGTTGGACAAAGGAAAAGTAGTCGAACAGGGGCCTCATGAACTGCTCTATGCCAAAAAGGGCCTATACCACAACTTATGGCGGCAACAATTACCTAGGATCACCTATAAACTAAAACCTGCAATGTAAAAATGGAATGATATGAAACAGTTGACAAGACAAATAGCATTATTGGAGCGCGTAGATCGATTAATACGTTTGAAGGCCACAGGAAGGCCCAAGAAATTGGCCGAACGGTTAGAAGTTTCTGAAGCTACGGTGTTCAGGATGATAGATACCATGAAGGAACTAAACGCCCCAGTTTATTATGATTTGGCTAACCAAAGTTATGCATATTCAAAGCCCACTAGCTTCAGATGTGGGTTTTTTATGGAAGATTTGGATAAAGACACACAGCGTAATTTAACAGGTGGGTTCGGGTTTAAAAACATTGGACGGTTGTTGAAATTTTAACATTTTATCTTGTTGACTCTCAATAAATGAGAGTGCCCTTGCCCATCTTTACTGAGTAATCAAAATAGCGCGCAACGGAAATCTGGTTTTGATTGCAGAAAACAAATGTTTAATTGAAATTTTTTTAAATGAAAGATTTAAAAACGAACGAGTTAAGAGAGATCGAAGGTGGACATCCATTATTATGGGGAATGTTAGGATATGGAATATGGCAATCCATTGAATATCCTGAGGCCTTTTGGGAAGGTTTAACTGGGGAGGCCATATATTAATAGAAAATTTTAAAATTAAAATTATGAATACGAATAAGTTTAAAGTGAAGGAATTGTCCACTCAAGAGATCAATGATGTCAATGGTGGCGGAGAAACAGCTGCAAGAGTTATGGGAAGGGCAGTGGGATTGGCTATAGGATTTCCTTTTTCAGGATTATATTATGCTGGGAAGGATTTGAACTGGTGGTAATAAGACCCAGCTTGGTAAAAATTGAGATCAGGTAGTTTATTGATAAACTGCCTGTGTCTCTTTTTCAATTTATTTAACCAACTTGAAATAATTTAGAAATTATTTGGAAACACGAGGGCAGAGGTTAAAATTGTATTATTTCTGCCAGCGCCAATAATTTTTTAATCGTAATAATAGCATTTTTTGATTTTAAAACCCAAAGTGAATAAATGAAAACCCATTACATACGCCATGGTATAACATTAGTCATACTAGCAATGACTTATATGTTGGTCAGGGAATTTATCAGGCCTTATGTAATAGCCAACTACTCTTGTTCGATATGCGAGGATATTCTATACAGTATTCCTAATTTCATAGGTGCTTTAATGATGTTTTTCTTTTTCTTTTATTTTTTAAAATATTCTAAAATGAAAACGTTCTCCTTTTCGTTGCTTTTGGTAGTGCTCTTTGAGTTGCACGATGTTTATTTTGAAAATTCAAAGTTTGACGTTAGGGATATATTTTTTAGTCTAGCGGCATTACTCCTATGCTTATTCCTCTCAAAAAGCAATTCAAAAAATCAAATTCCTTAAGGTTTTATACCCCATAAGGGTACTCAAAAAGGTATACGAACCAAATAATAAAATCACGCAAAGATGTCATAAAATCATGTAGTGATTCATTTACTTAGGCTTTCTCATCTAAAGACTACAATATCACTTAGGGTCTAAAACCACAAAAGGAATGATCATTTCCTCTAATGAAATGCCCCCATGTTGGTAGGTGTTTCGATAATAGCTTACATAGTGGTTGTAGTTGTTGGGGTAGGCAAAGAACAAGTCGTTTTTGGCGAATATGAACGAACTGCTCACATTGATGCTGGGTAAGTGAATGCGTTTAGGGTCTTTTGCGGCCAATACTTCCTTTTCTTGATAGGTCAGGCTTCGCCCAGTTTTATACCTCAAGTTGAGACTGGTATCGCGGTCACCAATGACCTTTGAAGGATGTTTTACATTGATGGTACCGTGATCCGTGGTTAATATCAATTTCTTGCCGAGTTGCTGTGCTTTTTGAATAATATCCAACAATGGTGAGTTTTTGAACCAACTAAGGGTAAGGGAACGGTAGGCCTTGTCATTGCTGGCCAATTCTTTAATGACCTCCATTTCGGTCTTGGAATGGGAGAGCATGTCAACAAAATTGTACACAATCACCGTCAAATCATTTTCTTTTTGCGATTTGAAATTTTGGGCCAGTTGTTTCCCCTGTTTTAAGCTGCTTATTTTGTGATAGTCCCATTTAATATCCATTTGCAACCGTCGCAACTGGGCACCTAAAAACTCAGCCTCGAATAGATTTTTACCCCCTTCATCCGTATCATTTTTCCACCAATCGGGGTGTTGTTTTTCCATTTCCAGTGGGGTGAGTCCAGAAAAAATGGCATTTCGCGCATATTGGGTAGCCGTGGGTAGAATACTGTAATAGTGTGTTTCGGTCTTTTTCTTATAGAAATTAGAGACCACATCCTCAAAAGAAAGCCATTGGTCATAGCGTAGGTTATCGATGACCACAAGTAAGGTGGAACTGTCTTTCAATTCAGATACGACCTTCTTTTGAAACAATTCATGCGATAGGGTTGGACCATCATCGGTTGAAAACCAATCACGGTAGTTTTTATCGACAAACTTGCTGAACTGGCTGTTCGCTTCCATTTTTTGAGATTCCAATATTTCGAACATCCCAGAGTCTTCTATCCCCTCGAGCTGTAGTTCCCAATAAATCAGTTTTTTATACAATTCTGCCCATTCTTCATGGGTCTTTACCATCGAAAGGTCCATAGCAATTTGTCGAAACTCTTGTTGGTAGTTCGCCGTTGTACGCTCTGATACCAATCTCGAATTGTCCAAACTCTTTTTGAGTGATAACAAGATTTGATTGGGATTGACGGGTTTGATCAAATAATCGGCAATTTTACTACCGATAGCCTCGTCCATAATGAATTCCTCTTCACTTTTCGTAATCATGACCACGGGTAACGAAGGGTCTATTTTTTTGATTTCCGCCAAGGTTTCGAGCCCTGAAAGGCCCGGCATATTTTCATCCAAAAAAATGATGTCAAAATTCGTATGGTTCAATTCATCAAGTGCATCTTGACCACTTGGGCAAGTAACTACTTGATAGCCTTTGTTTTGAAGAAAAAGAATATGGGGTTTCAATAAGTCAATCTCATCATCGACCCAAAGAATTGTAATCGTGTTCATATAGTATATCTTTGTCCTGAAAATATAGTACACTTGGCGCAGCGCAACAAGCTTAAAATATTTAACGATCCAATCTACGGTTTTATTGGCACTCCCAATGAACTTATTTACAATCTTATAGGGCACCCCTTTTTTCAACGGTTACGGCGAATTTCGCAAATGGGCCTGTCGTATATCGTATACCCTGGGGCCCATCATACCCGCTTTCATCATGCCTTGGGCAGTATGCACTTAATGGTGCAGGCGATTAGGGTACTGCGATTTAAAAAAGTGGAAATCACCGAAGAGGAAGAAATGGGGCTCTTGGTTGCCATTCTGCTTCACGATATTGGGCATGGCCCATTCTCGCATGCCTTGGAGTTTTCTTTGGTCGAGAATGTAAGTCATGAGGCGCTATCACTTCGATTAATTGAAAAATTGAATGAAGAATTTGACGGGGCACTGACCATGGCAATAGCCATTTTCAAAGGCGAGCACCCCAAAAGGTTCTTGAATCAGTTGGTTTCGAGCCAATTGGATACCGATCGTTTGGATTATTTAAAACGCGACAGTTTTTACACTGGGGTGACGGAGGGCAATATCAGCTCTGAACGCATTATCACCATGCTCAACGTACAAGACGACGAATTGGTGGTCGAGGAAAAAGGTATCTATTCGGTAGAAAAATTTTTAATGGCCCGCCGTTTCATGTATTGGCAGGTGTATCTGCACAAAACCAGCCTGGTGGCGGAACAATTACTCCTTAAACTGATCAAACGCTCGAAATTGTTGTTGCAAGAGGGGCATGAATTGGAATGTGCGGCTGCGCTGAAGTACTTTTTGACCCGTAATGGGGCAGATCGATTTGACGAGAGCACGTTGCTGCAATTTGTGCTATTGGATGATGTTGATATCATTTCAGCTTTAAAAACCTGGCAATTTCATGACGATTTCGTGCTTTCTAAGCTAAGCGGTATGCTGTTGAACCGTAACCTATTGGAAATACGCATCAAGAACAATCCGATAGCCGATGAAAAGATGCAGAAAAAGCGCAACTGGGTGAAATCATCATATGGTTTACGTGATGGGGAAGCTGATTATTTCGTTTTCTCCGGTGAAATAAGTAATCGGGCCTACAATGCGGACTATCAAAATATAAATATCGCTAGAAAGTCAGGAAAGCTGACCGATGTCGCCAATGCCTCAGATCATTTGAATTTAAAAGCATTGTCAAAAAAAGTGACCAAGTATTATGTTTGCTATCCGAAGGAAAGCGTTTGACAAATTTTCTTACTTTTGCCAAAAATGAACGAAGATAGGGAGGTCCATTTCGACGCTCAAACAATAAAATCCTATTTCGGTTCAGTACAAGAAGGTTGCCTACATTGGTAAGCTTCCTGAAGCCAATACAATCGTTCTAAGGTATTAAAACATTACACGCTTGAAATTTACAGCCACCCAAATTGCCGGAATTTTAGAAGGAGAGATTGAGGGCAATCCTGAAACAGCCGTCCATAAACTTTCCAAGATCGAAGAGGGTGAAACGGGTTCGCTTACATTTTTGGCCAATCCTAAATATACCGCCTACATTTATTCCACCAAAGCTTCCATTACCATTGTCAACAAAGACTTTGTACCTGAACAATCGCTATCGACCACTTTGATAAAAGTTGATGACGCCTACAAGTCCTTTTCAAAATTATTGGAGTATTACAATCAGGTCAAAAACAATAAGACCGGTATTGAAGATCCCGTGTTCGTCTCTGAATCCGCGACATATGGGGAGGGCTTTTATTTAGGGGCTTTTTCGTATTTAGGGGAAAATGTGGATATAGGTAGTCAAGTTAAAGTATATCCCAATGTCTATATAGGGGATAATGTGACCATAGGGGATAACGTGACGATTTTTGCAGGTGCAAAGATTTATTCCGAGTCCATTATTGGTGACGGATGTGTGATTCATAGCGGTGCGATCATAGGTGCAGATGGTTTTGGTTTTACACCTAATGAAAAAGGGGAATATACCAAGGTTCCGCAAACAGGCAATGTAATTTTAGAAAACAACGTCGATGTTGGTGCCGGTACGACGATTGACCGTGCGACCCTTGGCTCGACGATTCTTAGAAAAGGGGTTAAACTGGACAATCAGATACAAATCGCCCATAATGTGGAGATTGGTGAACATACCGCCATAGCGGCCCAAACGGGGGTTGCCGGATCGACCAAAATCGGGAAATATTGTCTAATTGGTGGACAAGTGGGTATCGTAGGGCATATCACCATCGGTGACCGGGTTCGTATTCAAGCACAGTCAGGTATTGGCCGAAATGTCAAAGATGATGAGGTATTACAAGGATCCCCTGCATTGAACTATGGGGATTATAACAAGTCATATGTTCATTTTAAGAATCTACCGAAACTAGTTAACCGAATCTCTGAAATAGAAAAGAACATTCACATTGAAGACAGAAAGTAAACAACGTACCATAGCAAAACAGGTCATGCTCCAGGGAGTAGGGTTGCATACCGGTGAAGAAGTCACGATGACTTTTGTTCCGGCACCTGCGAATCACGGTTTTTCCTTTAAAAGGGTCGACCTTGAAGGGGAGCCAATCATTGAAGCCGATGCGAATTACGTGGTAAATACCCAAAGGGGCACGAATTTAGAGAAAAATGGGGTCAAGATACAGACTTCTGAACATGTACTTGCCGCTTTGGTCGGTATGGATATCGATAATGTAATGATTGAACTCAATGCCCCAGAACCACCGATTATGGACGGTTCTTCAAAATACTTCATTGAAGCATTGGAAGAGGCGGGTATTGTAGAGCAAGAAGAGCCCCGTGAGGTCTATGTGGTCAAAGATGTTATTGCCTACAAAGATGAGGCAACCGGCAGTGAAATAACAGTGATACCGGCCGAAACGTACCAAATCACCACCATGGTCGATTTCGGAACGAAGGTATTGGGTACACAAAACGCCACCTTAGAAGACCTTTCTCAATTTAAAACAGAGATTGCCAATGCCCGTACCTTTAGTTTTTTACATGAACTTGAAATGTTATTGGAACATGGATTGATCAAAGGGGGCGATTTGAACAATGCCATTGTATATGTGGATAAGGAAATTTCAGAATCCACAATGAAGAAATTGGAAAAGGCATTCAACAAAAAGAAACTTTCGGTAAAGCCAAATGGGATTTTGGATAACCTGACCTTGCACCAACCCAATGAAGCCGCAAGGCATAAGTTATTGGATGTTATAGGTGACCTGGCCTTGGCGGGCACACGTATTCAAGGAAAAGTGATCGCCAACAAACCCGGTCATTACGTGAATACCCAGTTTGCCAAAAAATTGCATAAGATCATAAAACAAGAACGTAGAAACTATGTTCCAGAAGTTGATTTGCATGCAAAACCTTTAAAGGATATCACGGAAATCATGAAAATGCTCCCCCACAGGCCTCCTTTCTTGTTGGTGGATAAAATCATGGAGCTTTCCGACCAACATGTCATCGGTATCAAAAATGTGACGATGAACGAGCCATTTTTTGTGGGCCATTTTCCTGGGGCGCCGGTTATGCCCGGGGTATTACAACTTGAGGCTATGGCACAAACAGGGGGTATCTTGGTATTGAGTACGGTACCAGATCCTGAAAACTATTTGACCTATCTCTTGAAAATAGATAATGTTCGGTACAAACAACAAGTGGTACCCGGTGATACTTTGATATTCAAATTGGATTTGATGACACCGATACGACGTGGTATATGTCAGATGCAGGCCCGGGCCTATGCGAACGGAAAGTTAGTTTCTGAAGCTGAGATCATGGCACAAATTATAAAAGTTAAAAGAGAATAAGCATGAATCAGCCCCTTGCCTATGTGCACCCAGGCGCTAAAATCGCGAAAAACGTTGTTATTGAACCCTTTACCGTAATCCATAATAACGTGATTATTGGTGAAGGTACATGGATCGGCTCAAACGTCACCATTATGGAAGGTGCCCGTATCGGAAAAAATTGTAATATTTTTCCGGGTGCGGTTATTTCGGCACCCCCACAAGATTTGAAGTATCAAGGTGAAGAGACTACCGTTCATATAGGTGATAATACCACTATTCGAGAGTGCGCCACCATTAATAAGGGTACTGCCGACCGCATGAAAACGGTAATTGGCAATAATTGCCTGATTATGGCGTATTGCCATATCGCACATGATTGCTTGGTCAGTGATGGATGTATTTTCAGCAATGATTCCACACTTGCCGGTCATGTGACGATCGGTGAAAATGTGGTCTTGGCCGGTATGGTAGCAGTGCATCAATTTGTATCCATTGGCAAACATGCCTTTGTTACCGGGGGATCCTTGGTACGAAAAGATGTACCGCCTTTTGTGAAAGCGGCGCGCGAACCCCTTTCTTATGTCGGTATTAATTCCATAGGGTTAAGAAGACGCGGATTCGAATCACATAAGATTCGTGAAATACAGAATATTTATAGGATTTTATATCAAAGAAATTACAATAACTCACAGGCAGCCTCTATCATAGAAGCTGAAATGGAGGCTACTCCTGAACGTGATGAAATTCTACAATTTATTAGGGATTCCCAACGTGGGATCATGAAAGGATATTTTAGCTCAAATTAATTATGGCAAGTACATCAGATATTAGAAAGGGATTGTGTATCAAGTACAATAATGATATTTACAAGATTATTGAGTTTCTACACGTGAAACCGGGCAAAGGGCCGGCATTCGTTAGAACGAAGTTGAAAAGTGTAACCACGGGCAAAGTGGTCGATAACACGTTTTCAGCGGGTCATAAGATTGAAGATGTTCGTGTAGAGACGAGATCGTATCAATATTTATATCCTGAAGGCGACACCTTTCATTTTATGAATACCGATGACTACAACCAAATCACACTTCAAAAAGAAACCCTTGACGCCCCTGATTTGCTGAAAGAAGGTGAAGTGGTCAAGATATTGTTCAATACCGAGGATAGTATGCCGCTTTCAGTAGAAATGCCCGCAAGTGTAACTTTAGAGGTAACCCATTCAGAACCTGGGGTAAAGGGAAATACGGCCACGAATGCCACTAAACCCGCTACGGTAGAGACCGGGGCCCGTATCAATGTGCCACTCTTCATCAACGAAGGGGATAAAATTAAGATTGATACCGAGAAAGGGGCCTACATCGAAAGGGTAAAGGAATAGAAAAGGATGAAGTTTCCAAGAACGTATTCCTTAAAAGAAATTGCAGCACTCATTAATACCTCTTTTGTAGGTTCAGATGACTTTCCCGTACTGGGAATGAACGAAATTCATGTAGTTGAACCTGGTGATATTGTATTTGTAGATCATCCGAAGTATTATGACAAAGCCTTAAATTCTAGGGCTACCGTAGTCTTGATCAATAAAGAGGTTGCGTGCCCAGAGGGAAAAGCCTTGTTGATATCAGAGGATCCTTTTAGGGATTTTAATACATTGACCCGGTACTTCAAACCTTTTGAATCCGCAGCTGCATCCGTTTCCGAATCAGCAACAATAGGTCATGGAACCATTGTTCAGCCAAATGCCTTTATTGGGAACAATGTGAAAATCGGTACCGACTGTGTGATACACGCGAATGTTTCCATTTATGACAACTGTGTCATCGGTGACAATGTGACCATTCATTCTGGAACGATATTGGGTGCCGACGCCTTCTATTACAAAAAACGTCCCGAAGGCTATGATAAATTACTATCAGGCGGAAGGGTGGTCATTGAAGATAATGTTGATATTGGTGCTAACTGTACCATTGATAAGGGTGTTACGGGTGATACGACCATTGGTAAAGGTTCTAAATTGGATAATCAAATACAAATAGGCCATGATACGGTTTTAGGCGAAAAGTGTTTGATTGCTTCCCACACAGGTATTGCCGGTTGCGTGGTGATTGAAGATGAGGTGACCCTATGGGGGCAAGTCGGTGTGATTAGTGGTATTACCATAGGCAAAGGTGCTGTAGTGTATGCGCAATCTGGTATTGGTAATTCATTGGAAGGAGGTAAAACCTATTTTGGAAGTCCGGCTGTTGAGGCAAGACATAAAATGCGCGAACTCGCTACAATTAAAAATATGCCTTCCATACTTAAAAAATTAGAAAATAAATAGCTTGTTGTTTACTTTTCAGTTGCTATTCAAAAAGCTATTTTTGTTATCCGATATAAAAAAATAACGATGAGTGTTTTAGTAAATAAAGATTCTAAAATTATAGTACAAGGTTTTACCGGAAGCGAAGGTACGTTCCATGCAGAGCAAATGATTGCTTATGGCACCAACATTGTCGGGGGTGTTACGCCAGGCAAAGGAGGTCAAGAGCATTTAGAAAAACCTGTTTTCAATACCGTTGAAGAGGCAGTTCAGAAGGTCGGCGCAGACACTTCCATTATTTTCGTTCCACCGGCTTTTGCTGCTGATGCCATTATGGAAGCGGCGAACGCCGGTATCAAGGTAATCATTACCATTACCGAAGGTATACCAGTAGCCGATATGGTGAAGGCGAATAACTATATTAAGGATATGGACTGCACTTTGGTAGGACCCAATTGTCCGGGAGTGATTACTCCGGGAGAGGCTAAAGTGGGAATCATGCCAGGTTTTGTTTTCAAAAAAGGAAATGTTGGCATCGTTTCTAAATCGGGTACTTTGACGTACGAAGCTGCCGATCAGGTCGTGAGACAGGGATTAGGTATCACAACGGCCATTGGTATAGGTGGGGATCCAATCATCGGAACGACGACAAAACAGGCGGTAGAGCTGTTGATCAATGACCCGGAAACGGAATGTGTGGTCATGATCGGTGAAATCGGGGGCCAGTTAGAGGCTGATGCTGCCAATTGGTATAAAGAAAGTGGAAGTAAAAAGCCAATTGTTGGTTTTATTGCCGGGGAAACGGCACCTGCAGGTCGCACTATGGGGCATGCCGGGGCAATTGTAGGTGGTAGTGATGACACCGCACAGGCCAAGAAAAGAATCATGGCGGAATGTGGAATACATGTTGTGGATTCCCCTGCAGAAATAGGGAAGAAAGTTAAAGAGGTAATGGCGTAGAACTCCGTTAAAACTATTATAAATCCCGATTTTATCGGGATTTTTTCATTTAATTGAAATTCGCAAAACGTATATTTGAATAACCACCAACAAATTTTCAAAATGAAATTACTACAAGACAAAAACGTCATTATCACAGGTGCGAGCCGGGGAATCGGAAAAGGGATTGCAGCGGTTTTTGCAGAACACGGGGCTAATGTTGCCTTTACCTATAGCTCAAGTGAGGCCCCTGCCTTAGCCTTGGAAAAAACATTGACCGAATTAGGGGTCAAGGCCAAGGCCTATAAAAGTAATGCCGCTAGTTTCGAGGCTTCTGAGGCACTCGTACAAGCTGTTTTGGAAGATTTTGGTGGAATTGATGTACTCATAAATAATGCAGGTATCACCAAAGACAATTTATTGATGCGCATGGGTGAGGCCGATTTCGATAGTGTTATTGAAATCAATTTGAAATCGGTGTTCAATATGACCAAGGCCGTACAGCGTACGCTACTTAAACAACGAAAGGGATCAATAATCAATATGAGCAGTGTGGTCGGTGTCAAAGGTAATGCTGGGCAAACCAATTATGCCGCTTCAAAAGCGGGTATGATAGGCTTTACAAAATCGGTGGCTTTAGAACTTGGATCGAGAAATATTCGTTGTAACGCCATTGCGCCGGGTTTTATAGAGACCGAAATGACCGATAAGCTCGATGAAAAGACCGTTCAGGGTTGGCGTGATGCGATTCCTCTGAAAAGGGGAGGTTCACCCGAAGATGTCGCCAATGCATGTCTGTTTCTGGCTTCTGACCTATCTGGTTACGTAACCGGCCAAGTACTTAATGTAGATGGCGGAATGTTGACCTAATTTTAGATACGATATCGGGTAATGCAAGCGACTCAGTTGATTCTTCTTATAATAGCCTTTCTACTATCGGTTGCACTGACTTGGTTCCAATATTTTCACAGTACGACAAAGGGCAACGTCAAGATTTGGTTGGCGGCATTGCGCTTTGTTGCGTTGTTTTCACTTTTTATACTACTCATCAATCCCAAATATGAGAAAGAGCGGATTTTGTTGGAAAAACAAAATCTTATTCTGGCAGTGGATGGGTCAAAATCCATTGATTTTTTAAAAGGAAGGGAAGCAGCCCAGGAAGTTCTTGCCAAATTGCAAAACAATACGGACTTATCTGACAGGTTCAAGATCAAAACCTACTTGTTCGGGGGGAGCCTCTTGAATCAGGATAGTATCGTATTTGATAAAAGGATTACCAATATCTCAAAGGCATTGGGTTCGCTCAATGAAGTTTACGGAAATGAGCAAAACGTAGTCATATTATTGACCGATGGCAATCAAACCTTGGGCAATGATTTTGAATTTCAGTCCGTAAATGACAATACCAGTGTTTTACCCGTGGCCTTGGGTGATACTACCCAATATGAAGATATTGGGGTGACGCGGATAAATGTCAATAAATATGCTTTTTTACAGAATGAATTTCCCGTTGAGGCCACATTTGTCTATAACGGTAAGAAACCGATAAAAAAAGCCGTAAGGGTCTATTTAGACGATACTTTGGTACATAGGGAGACCTTGGAGTTCGCAGGCGATGGCGGTGCCAAGACCATCAAGACCTTGCTAAAGGCCTCTAATGTGGGGGTAAAAAGGATCAAACTAGAGGTAGCCGCCTTGACCAACGAAAGAAACAAGGCGAACAATACGAAACTAGTCGCCATAGAGGTCATTGATGAAAAGACCCAGATTTCAATAGTTTCGAACCTGAACCATCCGGATATTGGAATGTTAAAAAAATCAATAGAAGCGAACGAGCAACGTTCCGTGGGTATTCTTAGACCCTCTGTTGATTTAAAGGAACTCGATGATAAGGATATATTGATTTTATACCAACCGGACGCTTCCTTTAAAAGGATATATGATTTTATTGAAAATAAGGGAATCGGCAGTTTTACCATCACGGGTACGAAAACGGACTGGAATTCCCTCAACACTTTCAATACGGTATTCACGAAAGAAGATCTAGATCAGTCTGAAGATGTAATTCCAAGTAAAAACAACGCGTTTGGTCTGTTTGATTTGGCCACGATGTCATTTACTGATTTTCCACCATTGCAATCCAGTTTCGGGGATCTGCTCATCACGAGACCTGTTGAAATTATCGCCTATCAGGGCGTGAAGGGAATAACATTGAGCGACCCCTTATTCTTTGTTACAAATACCGACAACCGGAAACAAGCATTTCTTTTGGGGGAGGATATTTGGAAATGGAGGGTACAGGCCTATCGAAATGATAGAAGCTTTGAAAACTTTGATACCTTCATGGGCAAATTGATGTTGTTCTTATCGGATTCAGAAAAGAAAGAACGCTTGGTGGTACAATACAATGCCATATATGAAGGTGCCGCTGAAGCAGGGATCAGTGCTTCTTACTTTGATAGAAGCTATAATTTCGATGCTAATGCCACATTACGGTTGGTGGTAAAAAGTCGCGGAACTGATTTTGAACGCGAAGCGCCCATGCTTCTCTCGAACAGTACGTATAAGGCTGATTTATCCGACTTAGATGCTGGTACCTTTGATTTCATAGTACAGGTCGAAGGTGAAGGTTTATCGAATAAAGGGCAATTCCAAATTTTGGAATTTGATTTGGAAGAACAATTTCTTGCTGCCGATTACCGCAAATTAGAACGATTTGCACTACGGAACAACAGTGAACTCTTTTATCCTGAAGAAACCGAAAAAATGACAACATTGTTGCTTGACGACAATCGGTATGTGCCAATACAGAAAAGCTCTAAAAATATAGTACCTTTAATTGATTTTCGGTGGTTTTTAGGGCTTATAGTATTAAGTTTGGCGACGGAATGGTTAGTGAGAAAATATAATGGTTTAATATAAAAATTGAGTTATGGATAGATTACCCAAGATTGCGCTACCAGTAGTTTTTGCAATCATTTTAGTAATAATTTTAATTTCAAAATCCGCAGTAACCATTGGTTCAGGTGAGGCTGGGGTTTTATATCGAACGTTCGGGGGTGGTGTGGTCACCGACAAGGCACCATTGGGTGAAGGTTTTCATCTTGTCGCCCCATGGAACAAGGTCTATATTTACGAGGTGAGACAGCAAGAAGTCTTCGAAAAAATGAACGTACTTTCAAGCAATGGCCTTGATATCAAATTGGATGCCTCGGCATGGTTTCAACCGAAGTTCAATGATCTGGGCAAATTACATCAAGAAAAAGGCGAAGACTACGTGCAAAGGGTACTATTGCCGACTATACGTTCGGCGGCCCGATCAGTGGTAGGGCGTTATACCCCTGAACAGCTGTATTCAAGTAAGCGTGATGCCATTCAGGCAGAGATTTTTGAAGAGACAAAAAAAATAGTTGAGGATGAATACATCCAACTAAATGAAATCTTGGTACGTGACGTTACTTTACCGCCTACGATCAAAGACGCTATCGAACGAAAATTGAAGCAAGAGCAAGAATCATTGGAATATGAATTTCGTTTGGTGACTGCTTCAAAAGAAGCTGAAAAAGTACGGATCGAGGCACAGGGTAAAGCCGATGCCAATAGAATATTAAGTGCTTCCTTGACCGATAAAATCTTGAAAGATAAAGGGATTGATGCAACACTTGAACTTTCAAAATCACCGAATGCAAAGGTGGTGGTTGTAGGTTCTGGTGGTGATGGTTTACCACTCATCTTAGGAAATAACTAAGAATTACTTTTTTGTATGGAAATTATATTTTAATTTTAACCCATAATGAAAAAAGGAAATACACATCATCATATCCAATATCACGCTCAGGCGAGGTAAGGATATTTTGTGAGTTACAAAATAATTAAAAACCCGTTTGAGCAATCAAACGGGTTTTATTTTTTACCCATTTTGATTGTTTGGACAACAAATTGAAAGAATGACAAAAATTAGGATCGCTATTCAAAAAAGCGGAAGACTGAACGAGGATTCCCTAAAAATTTTAAAGGAGGCAGGTATTTCCATCGACAATGGCAAGGATCAACTGAAAGCTACCGCACGAAATTTTCCCCTTGAGGTCTTTTATTTAAGAAATGGGGATATTCCCCAATATTTGAGGGATGGGGTAGTTGATATCGCTATCATCGGTGAAAACGTGCTTATTGAAAAAGGGGCGGGAATTACCATTGCTGAACGTCTAAATTTTTCAAAATGCAAAGTCTCCTTGGCCATACCTAAATCGGTGAAATACAACTCGGTCAAAGACTTTGAAGGTAAGCGTATTGCAACCTCCTATCCAAATACGGTAAAAAATTACCTAGAAGAAAAAGGGGTGAATGCCGAGTTGCATATTATCAATGGTTCTGTGGAAATAGCGCCGAACATTGGCTTGGCCGATGGAATCTGCGACATCGTGTCAAGTGGAAGTACCTTGTTCAAAAACAATTTGAAAGAGGTGGAAGTCATGCTGACCAGTGAAGCGGTAATCGCTGTTTCACCACTGATTGACGACGATAGAAGCATTCTTTTAAAGAAACTGCAATTTAGGATTCAATCGGTCTTAAGGGCAAGGCAATCAAAATATGTTTTGTTGAATGCGCCAAATGAGAACTTAGATAGAATACTTCAATTACTACCAGGTATGCGAAGCCCCACGGTACTTCCTTTAGCAGAAGAGGGGTGGAGTTCTGTTCATACCGTAATCAACAAAGATAAGTTCTGGGAAGTTATTGATGAATTGAAAGCGGCAGGTGCAGAGGGTATTTTGGTTTGTCCAATCGAAAAAATGGTTTTGTAATGCAAAAAATAGTTGCTCCCAGCAAATCAAAATGGCCTGAACTACTAAAAAGACCTACGCAGACCTTTGACCAAATTGAAGATATCGTTGCGACCGTATTCAATGAGGTCAGAACGAATGGTGATTTGGCAGTGGCTCGTTATACGCAGAAATTTGACAGGGTCGAATTGGATGGGTTTCAAGTGACATCAGATGAATTTGAAAGGGCCATTAAAGCCGTCGATACGAAATTAAAGGATGCGATTTGGGTCGCAAAGAACAATATCACCGCTTTCCACAAGGCACAATTGACCGCAAGGGTGGAAATTGAGACCATGCCAGGGGTCTCTTGTTGGCAAGAAAAACGGCCTATTCAAAAGGTAGGCTTGTATATACCAGGTGGTACGGCCCCTTTGTTTTCCACAATACTGATGCTGGCCATTCCCGCAAAAATTGCGGGTTGCCAAGAGATTATTTTGTGTAGTCCACCCGATGAAAATGGCGAACTTCATCCTGCTATTTTGTATACGGCGAACTTATGTGGGGTAACCAAGGTTTTCAAGATGGGTGGAATACAGGCCATAGCCGCACTTACCCATGGAACGGATAGTGTACCAAAGGTTCATAAGTTGTTTGGCCCGGGCAATCAATACGTTACCGTAGCAAAACAATGGGCTACAAAATATGGTGTTGCTATTGACATGCCAGCAGGTCCGAGTGAGCTTTTGGTAGTTGCCGATGACACGGCGAATCCTGCTTTTGTGGCTTCAGATTTATTGAGCCAAGCTGAACATGGTGTTGATAGTCAGGTTATTTTGGTATCGACCTCAAAGCAATTGATTGAAAAAGTAGCGGAAGAGGTTCAAGAACAGCTAGTACATCTCCCAAGAAAAAAAATCGCACTAAAGGCGATTGCCAATAGTAAGTTGATTTATGTCGAAAATGATCAATTGGCCATAGAATTGATAAATGAGTATGGTCCGGAGCACTACATCGTCTGCGTAAAGGATGAAGATTTCTATGTGCGTCATACAGTCAATGCCGGATCGGTGTTCATTGGTAACTACACCCCTGAGAGTGCTGGGGATTACGCCTCTGGAACGAATCATACACTACCCACTAACGGGTATGCGAAACAGTATAGCGGCGTGAATCTCGATAGTTTTATGAAGAGCATGACCTTTCAGAAAATTACAAAAGAAGGTATTAAAGAGCTTGGCCACACTATTCAATTAATGGCAGAAGCTGAAGGTCTGTATGCCCATAAAAATGCAGTTACCTTGAGGTTAAAGCAATTGGAAGGGGAAAAATCTTAATATGGAAAGATTTGACTTAAATAAGCTGGTTCGAGAAAATGTAAGGGCTTTAAGACCTTATTCTTCAGCTAGGGATGAATTTGTTTCGAAAGGGGAGACGATGATCTTTTTAGATGCCAATGAAAATCCCTTTGACAATGGGGTGAATCGATACCCTGATCCCCACCAACGCAGTTTGAAGGCCGTGTTGGCAGAACAAAAAGGCGTAAATGAAAGTCAAATGCTTTTTGGGAATGGGAGCGACGAAGTTTTGGATTTGCTTTTTCGAGCATTTTGTGAACCAAATAGGGATAATATTATTTCATTACCCCCGACCTATGGGATGTACAAGGTATTGGCGGGCACCAATGCGATCGAAAATCGGGAGGTACTTTTAAATGAAGATTTTCAACCTGATATTGAGGCTATTTTCGCAAGAATCGATAGCAATACCAAACTCTTATTTCTGTGTTCCCCAAACAACCCTACTGGTAATTTAATTGATGATAAGAAGATTGAAAAGCTCTTGGGTAATTTCAATGGACTAGTCGTTATCGATGAGGCTTATATCGATTTTTCGGGTTCGGAATCTTGGATAGAAAAATTGCATGACTATCCGAATTTAGTCGTAACCCAGACTTTATCAAAAGCTTATGGAATGGCGGCCATACGGCTTGGAATTTGTTATGCTTCTGAAGAAATCATAACTATCCTTAAAAAAATCAAACCGCCATATAATGTCAATGAACTAACGCAAAAAGAAGCCTTAAGGGGCATGATGGACCGACAAAAGGTGCAGGAACAAGTGGAGACTATTATCGCAGAACGTAACAAGTTATCCAAGGCTTTGGCCAATATTCCCTTTATTGCAAAAGTATATGATAGTGACGCCAATTTTATCTTGGCAAAAGTGGATGCGGCTGACGAACGCTACCAACAAGTATTGAATGAAGGCGTTGTGATTCGTAACAGAAGTACACAACCACTGTGTACCAACACCTTGCGCTTTACCATTGGCACCGAATTGGAAAATGACAGATTACTTGAAGTATTAAAAACACTGGATTAATGGCACAGAAAGTACTATTTATTGACAGGGATGGCACCATCATCAAAGAAACGGTAGATGAACAGATAGATGCTTTCGAAAAGATGGTTTTTTACCCTAAAGTGTTTACGTATTTAGGGAAAATTGCAAAAGAATTGGATTACAAGTTGGTCATGATAACCAATCAAGATGGTTTAGGTACTGAGGCGTTTCCCGAAGAAACCTTTTGGCCTGTGCACAATTTTATTTTAAAGTCTTTTGAAAATGAAGGTGTAGTTTTTGAAGAAATTTATATTGACAAGACCTTTACGCATGAGAATGCAACTACGCGAAAGCCACAAACCGGTCTTTTGACGGAGTATTTTACCGACACCTATGATTTAGAAAACTCTTTTGTAATCGGAGATCGATTGACCGATATGGAGTTAGCCAAGAATTTGGGGGCGAAAGGAATCTTTATTGATGATAAAACGCTTTTGGGTACGGATGAGATAACCGTTTCAGAGAATGACCTATCCAATCATATTGCGATACAATCAAACGACTGGGAAAAGATATATGAGTTTCTGAAAATGCAATCACGCCATGCGGAAGTGCACCGAAAAACAAATGAAACGACGATTCAAATTGCGCTAAACCTAGATGGCAAGGGTAAAAGCGATATTAAGACCGGACTTGCCTTTTTTGATCATATGTTAGACCAATTGGCCAGACATGGTCAAATGGATTTACAACTACATGTTGATGGCGATTTAGAAGTTGACGAACACCACACTATCGAAGACACGGCCATAGCCTTAGGGGAAGTGTTTCATAAAGCATTGGGTAATAAGTTAGGTATTGAACGCTATGGATTTTGTTTACCGATGGATGATTGTTTAGCTCAAGTGGCCATTGACTTTGGTGGAAGAAATTGGTTGGTTTGGGAAGCGGACTTTAAACGTGAAATGGTCGGGGACATGCCAACTGAAATGTTTTACCATTTCTTTAAATCATTTACAGATGGCGCTAAGGCGAACTTAAATATCAAAGCAGAAGGCACCAATGAACATCATAAGATAGAGGCAATTTTCAAGGCCTTTGCAAAGTCGATTAAAATGGCCGTAAAGCGTGACGTTGAAAAGATGGTGTTACCAAGTACTAAGGGAGTTTTATGAGGTTTGAGGTACTAAGTGAAAGGTGAAAAGTAATGCAAGATTTAAAATTTAGAACTCGAAAATTTGCAATAGACTCTTGGAAGTTTTGTAAACTGGTTCCACGTTCTAGGGAGTTTGATGCTTGGGTAAGACAGTTAATTCGAAGCTCAAGTTCTGTTGGTGCAAATTACAGAGCTTCACAAAGATCAAAGTTTACTGCTGATTTTATAAATAAGTTAAAAATAGTTGAAGAAGAAGTCGATGAATCAGCATATTGGTTAGAGTGGTTTCAAGAAGTATATGCTGATCATAAAGAATTTACATAAAGAAGCAACTGAACTGTTGGCAATCATTGTAGCATCGATAAAAACAGCAAAAAAGAATAAAAGGACTTAATCACAATACCAATGAAATTGATTTCTAATTATATTTTGTACCTCGTACTTCAATCCTTTAATCTTATCATATGGGGCTTGTAATAATCGATTACGGTGCTGGTAATATTCAGAGTATAAAGTTTGCTTTTCAAAGATTGGGTATTCAGGCGCAGTTAAGTAATGACATTGAAACTATTCAAAGTGCGGACAAGGTAATATTTCCCGGGGTCGGTGAGGCAAGTAGCGCTATGAAAAAGCTAATTCAAAGCGGTTTGAACACCTTGATTCCTGAATTAAGGCAACCTGTTTTGGGTATTTGTTTAGGTATGCAGCTAATGTGTAATTCATCAGAAGAAGGCAATACCAAAGGTTTGGGGGTTTTTGATTTAGATGTGGTAAAATTCAATTCTGGTGTAAAAGTACCGCAAATAGGATGGAATAAGATTGGGAATTTGAAATCCCCATTGTTTCAAGGCCTAAATGAAGATTATATTTATTTGGTACATAGTTTTTATGCTCCGAAAGGTACCGAGACAATAGCAACAAGTACGTATGGTTTGGAGTATAGTGCCGCTTTACGGAAAGATAATTTTTACGGTACCCAGTTCCATCCTGAGAAATCTGGAGTGTATGGAAATAAAATTCTAGCGAATTTTCTTAGTATTAAGTAAATAGTCAATAGATGAATAACTATATGGAGTTGAAAATATGGAGTAAAGCGATGTTACTTGTGGAAGAAGTATATCATTTAGCGAAAAAACTTCCTGACGATGAGAAATTTGGGATGATTTCCCAAATCAAAAGGTGTAGTGTTTCGATTCCTTCGAACATAGCAGAAGGTGCGGGCAGAAACTCAAAAAAAGAGTTTATTCATTTTCTTAGTATTTCAAATGGTTCAACAACCGAGCTAGAAACACAGCTCATATTGATTTCGCGACTTAAATTTATAGCTGAGAGAGAAACTATAAAAGCACTTAGCCTTTGTAAAGAAATAAGGAATATGAATTATTCACTTCAAAAAAGTCTAAAATAAAACGTAATACTACCTACTTTATACTAAGTACTTAAAAAATGAGAATATTACCAGCTATTGATATTATTGAAGGGAAATGTGTACGTCTTTCAAAAGGGGATTATGGTACCAAGAAGATTTACAATGAAAACCCTTTAGAGGTAGCCAAATCTTTTGAAGATCACGGAATTGAATATTTACATTTAGTTGATTTAGATGGTGCCAAGTCTAAACATATCGTAAACTACAAGGTTTTAGAGCAAATCGCTTCAAAAACCAATTTGAAGATAGACTTTGGGGGCGGGCTCAAATCAGATGACGATTTACGCATAGCCTTTGAGAGTGGCGCAAACCAAATTACAGGGGGTAGTATTGCCGTAAAAGATAGGGCTACTTTTTTACGGTGGTTAAATGTCTACGGTGCCGATAAAATAATTTTAGGAGCCGATGCTTTAGATGAAAAAGTTGCAGTCTCTGGTTGGCAAGAAGAATCAAATGAAAAGCTGATTCCCTTTGTAAAAGAATATCAAAAAATAGGGGTCAAGTATGTCATCTGTACCGATATTTCAAAAGATGGTATGTTGCAAGGCCCTTCTTTTAAGTTGTATGAAAAACTACTAAAAGAAACTAGAATACATAAAACATCTATTACCGGGGCTGGTGTAGAAGATTTTGAAGAGGTTGGTATCAACCTTATAGCAAGTGGTGGTATCTCAGATTACGATGAACTGCCAAAACTAAGGCAACTTGGTTGCGAAGGCGTAATTATTGGCAAAGCCATTTATGAAAATAAGATTAGCCTAAAACAATTGGAACAATTCCTAGTAGCGCAATGATTATGGAAAGTACGGTTATAAGGGAGTTTGTAGAAAATGCTATCTATCGTTTGGATGAAAGCACACGAATGATCTCTATTGCTTTTGACACACTTGATGAAGAAGAAATATGGCAAAGGCCAAATGAATCTTCCAATAGCGTCGGAAACTTAATTTTGCATTTATGTGGTAATATTACCCAATATGCAATCTCTTCTTTAGGGGAAGTTGAAGATGTAAGGGATAGGGATAGTGAATTCAAAACTACTTTGGGTGTAACAAAAAAGGAGTTGTTAAAGAAACTTTTGAATACCGTTTCCGCGGCAAAGTCGACCATCGAAAATATGACTTTGGAACAGTGGTTGAAAAAGCGGGAAGTCCAAGGATTTTATTTTTCGGGTATTGGCGTAGTTCTTCATGTTGTGGAACATTATAGCTATCATACGGGTCAAATAGCCTTTTGGGCAAAACAGTTGAAAAACAAGCAGCTCGGTTTTTATGAAGGGCATGATTTAAACATTAAAAGCCCCCTAACCCCAAAGGGGGAATAAAGAATTAACTATGCATAGTTTTGTAAAAGACACTTTTAACTCAGTTATAAATCCTCCCCTTTTGGGGGAGCTAGAGGGGGCTTTATGTTAACAAAAAGAATCATTCCCTGTTTAGATATAAAAGATGGTAGAACCGTGAAAGGAGTCAACTTTGTTGACTTGCGTGATGCCGGTGATCCAGTAGAATTGGCCCAACGCTATGCCAATGAGGGTGCTGACGAGCTTGTTTTTCTAGATATATCCGCGACCGAGCAAAAGCGTAAGACCCTCGCAGAATTGGTGTTTCACGTTGCTGAAAAACTGAATATTCCGTTTACTGTAGGTGGCGGAATAGCCTCGGTGGAAGATGTGGATATCTTGCTTAAAAATGGTGCCGATAAAGTTTCTATTAACTCCTCGGCGGTAAAAAGACCCGAACTTATCAATGAATTGGTTGCTAAGTTTGGTTCACAGTGTATTGTAGTGGCCATTGATGCAAAACAACTCGAAGGAAACTGGAAAGTGCACTTGGTAGGGGGTAAGGTACCTACGGAATTGGATTTATTTGAATGGGCAAAAGAAGTAGAGCAGCGTGGGGCTGGGGAAATTTTATTTACCTCAATGGATAACGATGGTACTAAGAACGGGTTTGCCAATAAGGCGCTAGCGCGATTATCAGAAGAACTTAATATTCCTATTATTGCCTCTGGTGGGGCAGGAACAATAGCGCATTTTTCAGAAACTTTTAAAACTGGAAGGTCAGATGCAGCATTGGCTGCAAGTGTTTTTCATTTTAAGGAAATCGAGATCAAAGATTTGAAGAATACCTTAAAAAAAGAAGGTATTCCAGTAAGAATATAAAGTGCCCAAGCTGAAAAGGGAATCAATAATGAACAAAAAAGTAAGTAGATGAGCAAGGATGATAATAAAATAGGTTTTAATCCTCCCCCTTGGGGGGAGTTAGAGGGGGCTCTGGTACCTGCTATTATTCAAGATGCAACAACCAAAAATGTCTTGATGCTAGGTTATATGAATGAAGAAGCGGTCAAGAGAACCCAAGAAACCAAAAAAGTAACTTTTTTTAGTAGAAGTAAACAACGATTATGGACTAAAGGGGAAGAGAGCGGTAATTTTCTGCATCTAGTCAGTATCAAAAATGATTGTGACAATGATGCCTTGTTGATTTCTGTGCATCCGGTCGGTCCTACCTGTCATACTGGTACGGACACCTGTTGGGCTGAAGAAAATAGGTCAACTTTTGACTTTCTTTCTGAACTGGAAGAAATCATCAGTTCACGTAAAGAGCATAAAGAAGACGAGAAGAGCTATGTAGCTTCACTTTTTCGTAAAGGGATTAACAAGATTGCCCAAAAAGTCGGTGAAGAGGCCGTGGAGACCGTGATTGAGGCCAAAGACGATAATGACGATTTGTTTCTGAATGAAAGTGCGGATCTATTATTTCACTACCTGATCTTACTTCAGGCCAAAGGCTTCACGTTGAATGATATCGTTAAAGTTTTGGAGTCAAGGCATTAATTGTTTTATGCAAAGGGTCATTTTTTAAAAAGGGATTGCCCCATAACGATTTCGCGTACCTTTTCTTTGTAGTTTCTACTGAGTGGAACGCAAGCTTTCGTTAAATGCAATTGTGTTTTTTCAAGCGTCCGAATTTTATCAATTGCTACTACAAAAGACTTGTGAACTTGAACAAAGTTGGAGTAGGGTAGCATATCCCATATTCTTTTTAAGGGCATAAGTGTCATATACTTCTGTTCTTTAGTGTAAAAAACAACATAATTTTGTTGTGCCTGCACATACTCTATTTCGGCCACGGCTATTTTTTCATAAACGTTGTCGCACTTGATAAAGAAATAGGAAGAAGAGTTGTCTTTTTGAGACTTAAAGCCTGATGCAGGAATAAGCTTAAAATAATCTTTTGCTTTTAAGATAGATTTATAGAACCTACTAAAGGTAATAGGCTTTACCAGATAATCCAACACGTCTAGCTCATACCCCTCAAGAGCATAATTGGGGTAGGCCGTCGTTAAAATCACCATAGGACGATGAGCGGTGTTTTTTAAATACTCCAACCCGGTCATTAAGGGCATTTGAATATCCAAAAAAATAAGGTCAATGGTAGTTTTTTCTATTAGGGCAGCAATTTGTGTTGGGTTTGTACCCTCGCCACAAAATTCTAAAAAATCCACTTTATGGATGTAGTCTTTAATGCATTCACGTGCTAATGGTTCATCATCGATAACTAGGCAATTCATCATCTCAACTAGGCCGTTTTACTATTTTTAGCTTCTTTTGTTTTCAATGTGATATCTAAAAAGACCACATATTCTTTGCTTGATTTTAGCACTTCCAACTTGTGGGAGTTTGGGTATAAGAGCGCTAACCTTCGCTTAACGTTTGTCAACCCGATACCAGAAGATTCCTCAGTATTGGTAATGGTTAATTCAGGTTTGCTATTAGAAACCTTCAATTGCAAACCATTGTGATGCACATTTAGATCAATGGTAATCCAATTTCTTGAATCAATATGGTGTGACACATGTTTAAAGGCATTCTCTATAAATGGCATCAATAAAAACGGCGCTATTTGAAGTCCATTGGTATTTGAACTATCTAAAGCTACTTGCAAATCTAGATTTGACAAATCTTGCCGTAGTGTTTCAAGTTCAATATAGTTTTTTAGGTAATTCAGTTCTTGTTCTAAATCTATTTCAGGCGCGTTACATTGATACAATTGGTAACGGAGTAATTCAGAAAATTTTGCCAAAGACTCCGAGGCCATATCCTGATTTTTATGAATCAAGACAAAAATGGAATTTATGGTATTGAATAAGAAATGTGGATTGTACTGTGAACGCAAAAATTTAAGTTCGGTAGTCAGGTTTTCTTTTTCTGCTGCATTTCTTTTTTTCTCTGAGGCTATCCAGTTTTTGGTCAATTTAATACTCATGGCCAAGGTCATACTTGCCAGGGTAGAGGGCAAGGCATTCGCTTTAAAGAGCTGAAAAAATTCTGTTGGGGCAACATAAAAAAGTTCTTGAAAAGGAATACCTACGATGAATGCATTTACATAATACCCCCCTATAATACCAAAAGATGTCACAAGAATTGTTGCTAAAAGTGCAGGAATATAAATGAGGTGTTTTCCTTTTTGTAAAAACTTCGGGATTAGGTAGTAAAGGTTAAAATAGACTCCCAAGGCCTGCATAACCACATAAAAAACAAATTTGATGGAGTAGTTAGAGAAGAATATGTTGTTGACAGCTTCTAAGGCCCCACTAGTAAGTGCCCACCAGAAATAGTGATATAAAAACCAAAACCCTAAATGGTATAATTTGTATCTCCCGAAAAATGATATCGCTTTTTCAAACAAAACGGTCATACTTTATTTAAAAATACTTAAAAAGATAGGAGTTGATATGACTTATGTTCTGAAATTGACGTCAGGTAACATATCAATGACGAATGGCTGTTTTTAGTCAATTTCGCCTGATATAACCTACTTTCCGCCTCTTGTCATTTAGTTGCTACCACTAGACAATCTCATTTTCAATAGGGTGATGTTTCAATTTTCTTTGGTAGAAATCAGTAAAAGTCATGAATAAAAAATGGATTGTAGCGCTTAATGTTTTAGTACTTGTGATAGTGACTTCTTGTAATGATATAGGTGAAATTATTGAAGAAAAAAAACCGGACAGAGAAGAAGTTGTTGAACAAATTACAGCAACAGGACTTGCCGTACGAGAAGCTTTTAAAAAAGGCGATGTTGAAACCATTAAATTGTACCACCATCCAGACGTAGTCAAAGCATTGGGTTACAATAACCTTAAGGTTGGCCGTGAGGCTGTTTTAGACGGACTAAGGGAAACCATGGCTAATTTTGACCTTGAGTTTTTAAATGAAAAGCAAGAAGAGTTATTTCTACTTAAAAAAGATTTGGTCATAAAACAGATGCTTTTTGGGCTACGACTTATTCCCAAAAATGGCGATGATCCATTTGTATTTAGGGGGCGTACCCTCATTATTTTGCAGCGCTACGATGAAAGCCCGACAGGTTGGGCCACCATTCATGAGATTATTCAGCCCTATCAAGATTAAAAACCAAATAGTGATGAAAAAAATAAGCTACACCATTTTGGTACTAATCTTAGCTAAAAGTGCTTTTGCTTTTCAACAAGCCGATAAAAGAACGGAACTAATAACAAAGCAAAGTCAAAAGTTGGCAAAATCAATAGAAGGGGAATCTTTAAAAGAAACCCTTTCCATTTTTGATGTTGAAGCTACCCTTATGCCGGAGTATCATATGTCGATTCGCGGCAATTCAAAAGTCAGGGCGTATTATATGCAGTTTTTTGAAAAGACGAACACCTCGAAATTTACAAAAGAACCTTTTGAGATAGTTGATTTGAAGAACCATTTCATCGAACTTGGCACCTATACCCATGAGTACAGTACGCCCAAAGAAAAAGACTTTGAATATGTTGGAAAGTATATGACCTATTGGAAATTTAATGGTAATGGGGTACCAAAAATTATGGCGCATGTTTGGGGAGGGTCAAGTTATACAGCGCCAGAAAATTTTAATTTCGTTTCTATTGATGTTCTAGGTCTAGAACCTATTAAAGTCAATACCCAATGGAAAAAAGATATCGAAGAAGCTAGAAAGTTTTCTCACAAGGCTGTATTTTCAGGTGACACCAAAACACAATTGAAATCATATGCTGATGATGCTATCTATATGACCTATTATGACCCGCCATTTATCGGAAAAGAAAAAATCACGGAATACTTTAACGTTCATAATAACGGACGTGTTCCGATGGATTCCTTAATGACCAAAATTGTAAAAGTGATTGATATGGGTAATCATGCACTGAAATTTGGGGAGTATTACGTGGAATGGACCTGGGAAGGAAAGCCATCCTATATTAAAGGTAAGGGATTGACACTATATAAACGGATGCAAGAAGGTACGATTAAAATTTATAGACAGATGATCAATCATAGCATGCCCGCATCAACCAAAGAATAAAAAAAGGATTATGAAATATAGTGTTACCGCCCTGATATTTCTATTTGTTTTCAATAGTTTTTGTCAAAAGGGTAAAATTGAATTCGAAACTAACGGAAAGCATGAGGTGAACAGTTCTGAAAACCCTTTTCGGAATTTCATAGGGGAATGGACCCTTAAAGATGATAAATGGACTCAAAATTGGGGCGGTGCAACCGAAACCATCACCATACCGCAACACCATACCATTTCTTCACCAGTGAATACAAAGAACAGTTTGCTTTCAATTATTGATGGGCCAGAACCCAATGGACATATTTTTTGGTCATACAATCCGGTTACAAAAGAAGTACGCCATTTATCAAATTTTGGTGAACTTAGGGCGGGAGTGGGAGAAGGTAGTGTTTCTGAGAAGGGCGATGTGAAACTCAAAATCAGTTTTGAAGGCGAACCAAAAGATACCTACAGAATATATGATTACAAGTGGCTTACCAAAGATTCATACCATATGACATCGATTCAGTACAGCTTGGACAATTCTCCAACGGGACTTTTTTATGAAGGTACTTTTGTGCGATTGGTAAAGTATGAAAGTATGCCATTAAGAATGCAGATTGAGAAAATTTTGGCCGTTCTTGATAGCAATGCACTAACTGTCGAAGAGCAACTTGAGGTATACGATGATGCTGTTGTTCATATGGCTCCTGGTAGCCAAGTAAACTTTGGTAAAGGGGCATTGCGAGTGTATTTAAATGAGCAGCGTCAATACGGTAGTGCTGAAATGCAACACAAAATTGTTGAAATAGAGACCTATGAAGATGTGGTATTAATGCGCGGCGAAGTCACAGGAACCTTCTACCCAAAAGATGGGACCCGCCCGTTTGAATTTAAAACAAAAAACCTCTTTGTTTTTGATTCGAAAGAAGGGGTCTTAAAGATTAAGAAAATCATTTATAACACCTCACCACCAAACAACGAATAGTTTTTCAATTTCTCCAGAAGGTCTTTTTAACCAGAGCATAGGCGCATTTTCTTTCAACATTCTAAAATTAATATCCAATAAAGTCTCGTAGTGCGAAACATATGTTCGCTTTGTTGACGGTACTAAAATCCATTCTTGTTTGTAGGGAATATAATATTCAAAGTTTTTAAATTCTTGGGTATTGAAATCCTCAAACCGAATCCAACTCCCTTGAATGCAATTTTTATTTAAAGGTCTAATGTTAGTCGCATTTGCCCCATAGGGTTTGAATAGTTGAGCCTTAAAGCAGGCCTCTTGCCGAATTTCATTCAAATTCAAATCTAAACTTTCAAGCTTTGGGTTCAGTTCTTCATTAAAAAGTAAAGGAAATTGCTTCCCTTTTAGTTTATCCAATTTGGTATAGAACATATCGCCCTTGTTTGGCCCCATTAAACGATGCATTGGTTCGGTAATCCGAGGATTGATAATGTAGAATTTATAGGCTAATTCCACATGATAACTGGTAGCAGTGGGTTTATGACGAATCAAAAAGTCAAGTTCGCCGATACGCTCTTTGTTTTTGTCTACCAAGAGGTTTTTGGCAATGAGGTCCCAATCCTCTGAAAACTGAATTAATTGCGCAAAAACATGTTCCATTTTATGTCCTATTCGCAAGCGTTCAGGAATCGGTAAAGCCTTGAAAATGGTAAAATCCAATTCTGGAAACCTGAATTGGGAAATTCCGAATTGTGTATTTATCCACAATGAAGGTGTCCTATAAAAGCCAAGACATAATTCTCGTTCCATAGCTGCAAACTTAAACGAAACCGTTAAGTTTTCTTTAAAGCAAAGGTCATGAATATAGAATGTGTTAATTTTATGTGATGGCTATGAATTTGAGAAAAGGATTTCGCTTTACATCTTACGAAGCTCCGAATCTATCCCCCTTTGAAAAACTTTTTGAGATTTTTCAAGAATTGATTACGCACACCTCTGGTGATTTTGATGAGGCAATCGATTGGTTGCGGGAACTGGACAAGGAATATGAGCTTACTACAGAAGCGTATACCATTGATGACTTTATCGAAGATTTAAAGGCCAAGGGATATATACGTGAAGAATTTGAAGATGGTGGTGGTAATATGGGGGAAGACGGTGAAGATGGTGATGAAGGATCTGGCAAAGGCACGATATCCATAACTGCCAAATTAGAACGAATGATTCGCCAACGCGCTTTGGATCAAATTTTCGGTAAAATCAAGCGTAGTGGCTCTGGCAATCATAAAACAGGTAAATCGGGCAGGGGAGATGAGCATACAGGCGAGTTTAGGGAATACCGTTATGGTGATGGTCTAGACCGCATATCAATGACTGAAAGTCTTAAAAATGCCCAAATCAACCATGGTATTGGAAACTTTATGTTGGATGAAGGTGATTTAGTTGTTGAAGATACCCAATACAAGGCCCAAATGAGTACGGTACTGATGATAGATATTAGTCATAGTATGATTTTGTATGGGGAAGATCGTATTACACCTGCAAAAAAAGTAGCCATGGCCTTGGCAGAATTGATTACCACAAGATACCCGAAAGATACTTTGGATATCTTGGTTTTCGGCAACGATGCTTGGCCTATACCCATTAAAGACCTACCATACCTAAAAGTCGGTCCCTATCATACCAATACGGTTGCCGGTCTGCAGTTGGCAATGGATATGTTGCGCAGAAAACGAAACACCAATAAGCAAATCTTTATGATTACCGACGGCAAACCGAGCTGCTTGCGAATGCCAGATGGCACGTATTACAAAAACAGCGTTGGTTTAGACGATTATATTGTGGAGAAGTGCTATGCTATGGCATCCCAAGCCAGAAAATTACACATTCCCATTACTACGTTTATGATAGCACAAGACCCGTATTTAATGCAGTTTATACGAGAGTTTACGCAAGCCAATAAAGGAAAGGCATTTTATACCGGTTTAAAAGGGTTAGGCGAAATGATTTTTGAGGACTACGAAAATAACAGAAGAAAAAGAATAAAGTAAAACAGACTAAAGAAGTAAGGTATAAGACGTTTTTATTCTTGTCTATACTTCCAGTTTCAAGAAAAATATGAAAATAGAACAAATAAAGACCTTAGGGCAACTTAAAAAGGCAGGCTTTCAATCAAAGCGTATTAAAGATGAGCTTCGCGATAACTTGATTGCAAAAATTCAAAAGAACGAGAATATCTTCGAAGGTGTCTGGGGTTATGAAAATTCGGTTATTCCAGAATTGGAAAGGGCTATCCTTTCAAGGCATAATATCAATTTATTAGGGCTGAGGGGGCAGGCAAAAACACGTTTGGCCAGGTTAATGGTTAACTTATTGGATGAATACATACCCGTAGTGCAAGGTTCTGAAATCCATGATGACCCACTGCAACCAATGTCTCGTTTTGCTATTGAACTGATCAAAGAAAAAGGTGATGACACCCCTATTGAGTGGCTGCATCGTGGTGACCGTTTCTATGAAAAACTGGCTACCCCTGATGTCACCGTGGCCGATTTGATAGGTGATGTAGACCCCATTAAAGCCGCAAACTTAAAATTAAGCTATGCCGATGATAGGGTCATTCATTTCGGAATGATTCCCCGAGCGAACCGTTGTATTTTCGTAATCAATGAATTACCTGATCTTCAGGCACGTATTCAAGTATCGTTATTTAACATTCTGCAAGAAGGTGACATACAGATTAGGGGGTTTAAACTCCGCTTGCCTTTGGATTTGCAATTTATCTTTACGGCAAATCCTGAAGACTATACGAATAGGGGAAGCATTGTTACACCGTTAAAAGACAGGATCGGTTCTCAAATTCTAACGCATTACCCAGAAGATATTGCTACGGCAAAACGAATTACCAAACAAGAGGCGAATTTAGATACAAGACAATCTGATTTGGTTCATGTGCCCGAATTGGCCATGGATCTGTTAGAGCAGATTAGTTTTGAAGCGAGGGATAGTGAATATGTAGATGCAAAGAGTGGTGTTAGTGCCCGAATGAGCATTACCGCCTTTGAAAATCTACTGAGCACCGCGGAACGAAGAATTTTAAAGTCGGGAGAAAACGATACCATCATTCGCTTAAGTGATTTTATGGGTGTGGTACCTGCTATTACAGGTAAAATAGAATTGGTCTATGAAGGGGAGCAAGAGGGCGCTGCGTTCGTAGCCGAAAATTTGATTGATGACGCAATTAAAACACTGTTTCCCAACTTATTCCCTAAAATCAATAAACTGGAACATAAAGACGCGGAAACCCCCTATGATGAATTGATCTCATGGTTTTTTGATAAAGAGGCATTGGAATTATTGGATGAGGATGATGATAATACCTACAAATCTAAATTAGACGCTGTGACTCCTTTACATCAACTGGTAAAAGAGCATCACCCCGATTTGGATAAAAAGGACGGTTATTTTATGAAAGAATTGGCTTTATGGGGTCTGGTCGCCCATAAAAAACTGAGTAAATACCGAATGTCTGATGGGGTGCGCTTTAAGGATATGTATGGAAGTTACATAAGTGGACTTTAAGCTAAGATTTTCTTCTTAAAGGCATTAATTTAAAGAAGGTGAGGCTTCTCCAGGTCCATTCCAATGGGCCATATTGGAAATATTTAAGCCATATGTTGCTTAGCCACATTTGTAATGCAATTACAATTATGGACATCAAGAATACATAGGTATTGGGTATTTTCGTCAAATAGCCCAATCCCCATCCGAAGAAAATAAAGGTCCCTAGAATACTTTGAAAAACGTAGTTGGTCAAAGCCATTTTACCATAGCCTATAAACTTTTGCAAAAACTTTTGTGGTTTGTTCTTTTGATATAGAATTACAAAAACGGCTACGATTAAAACCGTCATTGCAACATTCATTAAGTCAAAGAAGGTAAGGCCCAACATTGCGGTCCATGACTTGAATTGTACATTCGGCCCCATAGCGGCGAAAGTTGCGATCATTGCCACGACGGAAATTCCTAAAAGGATCAAAGCACCTATCCAAAGATGTTTTATGAACTTCTTCTCCGTAAAATGGTTTTTGAAAAATTCCATTCGTCCTATATAGAGGCCTAATAAGAAAAAGCCAAAGGTCAAATAGCCTCTTGAGAAGATTCCGAATTGAAACTCGAATTTACTTAGATTACCCTCAATGGCATTTGAGGCAAATACCTCTGTGATCGAGCCATGCCGCAATACATCGAAATACGCTGCAATCATGGGGCTCTCAGGTGTCAACTCCTCTTTCATTAGCAAGCCTTCACCATTCGTAAAATAGAACACGATGAAGCGACCTAACCCTAGAAAAAGTATCGCTGCTAAACCCAGAATCCATTTACTATTGATTTTATGAAACGGGATTAAGAAAACGCCCAAAAATGCATAAAGGGTCAAGATATCACCACGATAGAACATACTATGTATGAAACCAATGGCGAACAAGAGGATCAATCGCCAGAGAAAACGACCACTAAAGTTGGTGCCGCGTTTACTTCCATTGTCCATTTGAATGTAAAAACTCAAACCAAAAAGAAAAGAGAATAAAGCAAAGAATTTCCCCCTAAAAAGAAAACTTACGAACCCATTTGCCACTTGGTCTAAAATCGATGGGTTCATCGATTCCATCACAGAAATCGGTAAAGGTGAGGCTACGAAATTCTCGAGCATATGGCAGAAAACAATTCCCGCTAAGGCAAAACCCCGTAGGGCATCTATAATTTCAATTCTTTGAAAGGTGGATTGATTTTTGGCCGTTGTTGACATATGGTGGTTGCTTGATGTTGTTGATAAGACTATGTCCGCTACTTTTTTGTTACAGTTTTCACAAGCAAATTTTTTTAAATGTATATTGTAAGCTACAAGGTAATGCATTCATGACGAAAAAAATCATAAAGTCACCGAAGTTGAAGGGTATCAAACCGTTCCGTTCTAAATCAAAGTTAGGTGAGGCACCTGGTGCGATTACCTACATAGGCAATCGTAGAAAACAGGTTACGGCAATCACGACCATCAATTATAGCGAATCAGCGTATCAAACCAAAGGTGTATCCGTCGACATGCTGGGTGCCATTTTTGAGAACAAGCAAACGTCATTCATCGATGTGGTGGGTATAAGTGATGTCGAAACCATCGCGGCCATAGGACGAAAGTTTGAGTTGAACAACCTACTACTTGAAGATTTGGTCGACACCATGCAACGGCCAAAAATCGATGAATATGAAGATTATGTTTTTGGGGTTTTTAAAATGTTGTATTTAGATGAACACTATCAATTGGTCATTGAACACGTAGCCCTGATCCTCGTCGAAAACTCCGTATTGGTTTTTCAAGAGACGGAAGATGACGTATTTGGGGAGGTAATCAAAAGGATTGAGAATAAATTTGGAAGAATTCGAAGTCGAGGGGCCGATTACCTGTTCTTCGCATTGTTGGATGCCATAGTGGATAATTATTTCGTGGTTTTAGAGGATATCAAGAATAAGTTGGAATTACTTGAAGAAGAGGTGTATGATAATCCCAGAAAAGATGTGGCCAATAAAATCCAATTGTTGAAGAAAGAAATTTTACGGATTCGAAAGTGGATATTCCCCGTAAAGGAGTTGATCAATAGGCTTATTATTTCTGAACATCCTTTAATAAAAAAAGAGACCAAACTTTTTCTTCGTGATACTTTTGACCATTGTTCTGAAATCAATGAGGATATCATGCTCTATAGGGAAATGTCGACCAGCCTTATGGAAATGTACATGACCAATATGAGCAATAAAATGAATGAGGTAATGAAGGTACTCACGGTCATAGCTTCCATTTTTATTCCCCTGACCTTCATTGCCGGTATTTATGGGATGAATTTTGATAACATGCCTGAACTTCACACAGAAAACGGATACTACTATTTATGGGGCGTTTTTATATTGATTTTCTTAGGACTGTTAATTTACTTTAAGAAAAAAGACTGGCTTTAACACACTATTATGTTAATGGTCATTACAAAGGGTTAAACCTTGTTAAATCACTTGACAAATCTTCATATGCCCTTATATTAAGGGTGTTGGTTTACTGTTCTAGTAAACAGGCATTCGCCAAAAGTGGTTGCACTATGTAAGCAACGTTAAATTTTCCTCACTACCAACAATAACATATTTTTTGAACTAGGCCCTGGGGAAACCCCAGCGTTATAAAACACCTAAAAATGAATTATTTGAATTTAGAAGAAGAGCAAGTATTACCAGTAGTCAACGAATTGAACACACTACTGGCTGATTATCATTTGTATTACCAAAAATTAAGGAATTTCCATTGGAACATTACAGGGGAAAACTTTTTTGATTTACATGAGAAATTTGAAACCCTGTATACCGATGCCAGAATAAAAATCGATGAGATCGCAGAACGTATTTTAACCCTACGTTACCATCCGATGAGCAATTTCAGCAACTATTTGGAAAAGTCATCCATTAATGAAAGCGGGTCTGATTTAAATGACCAGAAAATGGTCGAAGAAATTCTTTTTGCCCACGGTATCTTATTAAAGCAAATGAGTAAAGTCATAAAGAAGGCAGAAAGCATCAACGATGAAGGAACGATAGATTTAATTGGTGCCTACATCAGGGAGCTGGAAAAAAGTAGTTGGATGCTAAATGCATGGGGCAAAAGAAAGGATGAGAAATTAAAGACATCCTTGAACGCATAAAATTTTTGAAAACAATTTATTAAACTAAAAACACAAAAATGAAAATATATAAGACAATAGCAATATCAATAGCATTATTAACTGGTACAACCACATTCGCGCAAGATGCAACGCAGGCCGGTGTTTCAAAAGAGAGTACCAAAAAAACGTACAAGTTGTACCAAAATGGGGAACTTATTAAAAACTCGGTACTCATAGAAACCACTAGAAACCAAGCGGTAATGTTGGAAAAGGAAGATAAGGACAATGTGAATCAAGACAGGGTCATTCCACCTACCGTGGTAGTCAAAACCGTAAAAATCGATAATGATGCCGATAATCAGTATGATGAAGTGGTTAAGTTCAGTTATACTACCAGTGCAAAGACGGATTTTACCTTGGTATCTGGCCGCGATAATTTAATGGTAGCGGTAGAAGATGGCGAAAACTTAAGCATATTAGAAAATAGGTCGATTAATTTAGACGATGAAATGAATCCTGAAAAGGCGTATGTTTTCACTTTAGATGATGGAAACGAGATTGAATTTAAGGTGGAATCATTCAATAAAATGGACTCCAGTTCAGAATCCAAGTAATCTAATATAGTGTGACATGTTTAAAAACACACTTACTTATCTAATTATAGCACTAGGAAGCGGGATAGTAAGCCTAATGACTACTGAGGTAACCATGGTATCTATCATCACAGCAGGTTTGGCCATCCTCTTTCTAGTATTTTTTCTAATCAGTTTTATCAAAAACTCCTTTCAAAAATTAGAGCCATAGAAGCAGAATACTTTGGTATTAAGTATCGTATTCTAAATTGTTATACTAGCAAATGACCAGAAGGATTGATGAGTCTTGAAAAAAATCAAGAATACTATTGAAGTATGGGATATACAATTGTGAAAAGTATGAAAAGAAAAGAAAGGTAATGTCAAAAACCATAGAGCTTAATTAAACCATTGAAGAGGGCGCACTTAGCGCCCTTTTTTCATTCAAAAAAGCCAATGCCCTAGTTTTTTTGTATTTTCAAGAAAATTAAAGTGGTGCAAGAGATTGGCTATGTTATAGGAGTTACTGTTCTGATCTATGTGGTTATCAGTATACTCTTGTACTTTCTGCAAGGCTATTTTTTGTTCAAACCGGAAAAGCTTCCAAAAGAATTTCAGTTTCATTACGAAAATCAAGAAACTGAAGAATATAATATAGAAACAAGGGACGGTGCCGTCATTAACGGACTTCGTTTTAAGGCCCAAAACCCCAAGGGTGTCGTCTTCTATTTAAAGGGAAACTCAAAAAGCATAAAGGGTTGGGGTAAATTCGCCGTCGATTTTACCCGTCATGGCTTTGACGTGATTATGGTAGATTATCGCGGTTTCGGTAAAAGTACTGGTCGTAGAACCCAGAAAGCCGTAAAACGCGATATGCAGGTTATTTACAACAAAATCAAGGAAAAAGTTTCTGAGAAATATATCATACTATACGGTAGGTCTTTGGGTTCTGGTTTTGCTACCAAACTAGCCTCAATGAACAACCCTCGGATGTTGATTTTAGATGCTCCCTATTACAGTTTGAGTAAAGTAGCAAAGAAGTATATTCCCTTTATGCCGCTGTCGTTACTTATTAAATTTCCCATGCCTACCTATAAATGGTTGAAATACGTGAAGTGTCCTATTCACATCATTCATGGAACCGATGACCGTTTGATACCTTATAAGACCAGTGTTAGACTATCTCGAATAAATCCAAAGACCACTACACTTCACACGGTGATAGGTGGTGGCCATAAAAATCTCAATACTTTTGAGGCCTATCATAAAATGCTTTCCGAAATTGTAAATTCAAAGCCTGGTAAAGTAAATTTAGAAGGTTCAAGTATCCATGTCAAACACAGTTCCAAACCATCTAATGCGAAAGTTTAAAAAGATAGCCCTAATAATCCTTACCACATTCCTTCTAATTTCCACTATGCTCTATTTTTTGCAGGAAAAACTTATTTTTCTACCAACAACGTTACCACAAGAACATACCTATCAATTTACGGAACCTTTTGAGGAATTTTTTTTGACCACCGATGATGGTGCCAGACTTAATGGACTTCATTTCAAACGTGAAAATCCGAAAGGAACCATTCTTTATTTTCATGGCAATGCCGGGGATTTATCACGGTGGGGTGAAATTGCCACCTTTTTTGTACAAAAAGACTATAGTGTAATTATTATGGATTACCGGACTTATGGCAAAAGTATGGGTAAGCTTAGTGAAGAGGCCTTGTTCAAAGATGCCCAGCTTTTCTATGATTATACGCTAAAAAACTACAGTGAAGACCAAATTATAGTTTATGGCCGTTCTTTGGGCTGTGCGATAGCAACCTATACGGCTTCGAAAAATAGCCCTAAGAAACTGGTCTTGGAAACCCCTTTTTATAATTTATTGGAAGTAGCTAAAAAGCGGTTCCCCATATTGCCCGTTAAGTGGTTGTTAACCTATAAGTTCGAATCCAATAAATACATCACTGACATTACATGCCCAGTAACCATTTTCCACGGTACGGAGGACGCCGTGGTGCCCTACGAATCTGGGAAGAAGCTTTATAATTCAGCCCCAGCCAAAAAAACATTCATTACCATACCCAGTGGTGGACACAATAATTTGATAAATTTTGAGGCCTACACCCAGCATATTGACAAAGCTTTGGATTGAAGTGGTCACTTACAGGTAAGCCCTATCCATTTAAATGCACGATATTCCTGTCGGCACTGTTGTATCAGTATTATCCCGAGATATTTTTTGGATAAAGATGTTTATCAACTGTTAGTATTCAAAAAAATCAATCAAATAGGTTCGAGGATAAGTACCGGTCACCGCGATCACATACGATGGAGACAATGACACCATTTTTCAATTGTTTCGCAATACGTAATGCAACGACGGCGGCCCCACCACTGCTCATACCGGAAAAAATTCCTTCCTCTTTTGCAAGTCGCTTGGCCATGGCAATGGCATCTTTTTCATTGACGTATAAAATGTCATCTACTTTTTTGGGGTCAAAGATACTAGGTACATATTCAGGTGACCATTTGCGTATACCCGGTATGCGAGCCCCTTCTTCAGGTTGCACGCCAATGATTTGAACGTTTGAATTTTGTTCTTTGAGGTACGTGGAAGTTCCGGTAATTGTGCCGGTAGTGCCCATGCTAGAAACAAAATGGGTGATGCTACCCTGGGTGTCCTTCCATAGTTCGGGCCCCGTCGTTCTATAATGTGCCTTCCAGTTATCATCATTCCCAAATTGGTTGAGCATGGTGAAACCTTCATTTTTCACCTTGTTTTCCACATAATCCCGAGCACCTTCAATGCCGATATCGGCAGGGGTCAAGGTTACTTTTGCCCCATAGGCACTCATCGTTTGCACCCTTTCATACGTTGAATTTTCAGGCATTACCAGTTCAATGTCCAATCCGTAACTGCTAGCCACCAAAGCCAATCCAATACCGGTATTGCCACTGGTGGCCTCTATCAATTTTGAATCTTTATTGAAATCCCCACGCTCCAAACCCATTTTGATCATATGGTAGGCTGGGCGGTCTTTTACGCTCCCTCCCGGGTTGTGTCCTTCCAACTTGAAGTATAGCGTTACGTTTGGGTTATCGTTCAGAACCCTTGATTTGACCAATGGGGTGTTTCCAATCAGGTTCAGTATGGAATTAGACATTAGTACTTGTTTTGATTTTAATTTCTGGGGTATGGAATACTTTTGAATTCGGCGGAATTGATGCCGTTAACCAAGCATTACCACCTATCACGGAGTTTTCTCCGATAACGGTCTCACCACCTAGGATTGTCGCGTTTGCATAAATGGTAACATTTGATTCGATGGTGGGGTGTCTTTTGGTCTGACGGAGGGATTTATTGACGAAAAGGGCCCCTAGGGTAACCCCTTGATAAATCTTCACATCATCTTTTATAATTGCGGTCTCACCAATGACGACACCGGTTGCATGGTCAATAAAAAATGATTTACCTATGGTCGCACCAGGATTGATATCCACTCCCGTCTGTCGGTGTGCATATTCCGTCATCAATCGGGGTACCAAAGGAAAACCTTCGTTATAGAGCACGTGGGCAAGGCGGTAAATGGCAATCGCATAAAAACCGGGGTAGGCCATGTAGACCTCTTGTATGGACAATGAAGCGGGATCACAATTTAAGATGGCCTCGGCATCCAAGTTCAGTTTTTCAAGAATTTCGGGCAGCTGCTGCACATAATTGTTCCAGACCTTGGTACATGGTTTATGGGTTTCCCAACAGGCAAGATCGACCAGTTCATTGAACTGTCCCTCTAACACCTCAAGATTACTTTCAATGTCGGTATTGATGTCAAACAGCGTATAGAATAGGGTATCCGTAAATATTTCGGTATGGCTTTTCAATCGGTAGTCTAAGTAGGGCTGTTTTTTATGCTTCCTTAGCGTGGCAATTATTTTTTGTTTGTCCATTGCAAATTGGCTTGTACAGTTCAAAATTAAATATTCTCAAAAAAGCAATCACTGTTGAAATGGTTAACTTTAGCCTAAAATAAGACCGATTTGTGATATGGCTGACCTAATGTTGAACAGCAAGGCGCTGGATTTTTTAAAGAGATTGGAAAAAAACAATAACCGTGAGTGGTTCACGGAACATAAGGATGAGTTCAAAACTCATGAACTTGAAATGAAAGGGCTGTTTACTGCATTGACCGAGCGTTTGAATAAGCACGATCAGATTGAAAAAATGAAGATGTTTCGTATTTATCGTGATGTTCGCTTTTCTAAGGATAAAACGCCTTACAAAACCCAATTCTCAGTTTCGTTCTCAAGGGCAGGAGCGGAGCGGCGTGGGGGGTACTATTTATGTTTAAAACCAGGGGAAACCTTTATAGCTACGGGCTTTTGGGCCCCGAATAAAGAAGACTTGTTACGTATACGAAAAGAATTGGAAGTAGATGCATCTGAATTTCGGGAAATCATTAATGAAGAAGCATTTCAAACCATTTGGGGTGATTTGAAGGGTGATGCGGTTAAAACGGCACCGAAAGGATTTGACAAAGATCATCCTGATATTGATTTGATTCGCCATAAACAATTCATCTTTGTCAGAAATTTTTCCGATCAAGAAGTCTTATCGGATGATTTTCTAAGGCATGTCGATGATTCGTTCAGGGCCATAAGACCCTATTTTGATTTTATGGGTTCTGTGTTGACTACAAATTTGAATGGGGAATCACTAATAGGCTAATTGTATTCTTTCCAATAATTGAATTTGGTCTTTTAAGCGTTTGATGACCATGTTCATCATTCGTTTGTTCAATGCAGAGGAATTCTGGATGTATATCCGGTATTCCTCAACGGTAAATTGACCGATTACCATACCTTTTAAAGAATTTCTAAGCTTGATATCTTTTTGTATGGCCTTGGCGATATAGTCCAGTCTTTGCTCTAACGAAAGTTCATAAAAAGCGTTCTTGTGTTTTTTGATGTAGTTTTTGAACACTTCGATGAACAGATCATTTTGCATCTTTAAGATAGGTCTCAACGTTTCATTTTGAAAACGTTCCCCATCACTCATCATAGGGTTGATTTGAGTGGTTTTTATCTCGGGCCTTACCTTTAGCAAATTCTGAGAACGCTCTTTCATACGGCATTTGTTTAGTTAAAATTACGTGATGTGACCTTCGATAATCGGAATACCCTTAGGTAGTTTTCAACTTCTTATAAACAAAAAGGCCGTGTTACCAGTCGGTCGAACCCCACTTGTAACACGGCCTGTAACCCTTGAAAATATTATTTACTCTCTAGAAAAACCTCAAATGACTTCATTTCAAGAGGTTGCTTCTTGAGGTATTTCGATTTCAACTTGGCAAAACTTTCTTTTGCATCAACAAACCTAGTGGAAATAACCTTAAGGTTTTCAAGCTCAGAGCTTGAGGGTTTATCGTAGCTCGAGGCGAGTTTACTATACAAATCCGCCATTTTTTCGCGTAACTGCGGCTCGGCAGAACCCACATAATTATCCCCTGTTGTGATGACCAAGGTTTCTTTAAGCGAATTTAGCTTCGAAACTGTTTTGGAATCGCCTTTGGCCTCGGCATGGGTCAAGATTTCATCGACCTCGTAAACCAAGTATGCCAATTCTTGGGTCATGTCATATAATTGCATCGTGGTCGAGTTCTTCAGTTCCCTATCGGTAGCGCTCAACGGTGATTTGGGATCATACACCACATCAAAAGTGTGCTCAAAGGTTTCCTTACCCTTTGTCATTACCGCCTTATAGGTTCCCGCAGGAACTTGGGGCGAGGTAAATCCGCCAAAACTGAAGGTCTTGCCCTTGGCCACTTTTGGTTGCTTTCTGGTATAGTTCCAGTCCACGATATTGATGCCTTTTGATTTGCCCGGCCCCAATTCAGCGATTAAATTTCCATCCATGTCTTGGATTTCCATTTTCATTTTACCAAAAGTGTGTCGTTTCTTCAAGTAATACTTGATCTGCACGTCTTTGCTCTTATTGGGACCAACGAATTGGGTCTCGCCGCCAAAGTTTCCAGAAAATCCACCCGTTTCACTGATTATGGTATTAGGGGTATCGAAAAAATGAACGTTTTGCGCTAAGACCTCATCGTTGATATCACGTAGGGGTGAAATGTCATCTATGATAATGACTCCACGTCCATGGGTGCCCATTACCAAATCGTTGGTTTTTTTCTGTAGGTCAATGAAATGGACCGCCACGGAAGGCATGTTATTGGTGAATTTTTTCCAATTTTCACCTCCGTCCATGGTAATGTACAATCCAAATTCGGTACCTAGAAACAATAGATCGGGGTTTACATAGTCTTCTTGTATGTTTCTAGCGAAACCAACCACATCATCGGAAATGATATTTTTCCATGTTTTTCCGAAGTCGGTCGTCTTATAGACATACGGGTTCTTGTCATTCGCGGTATGCCCATCAAAAACGGCATAGGCAGTACCTTTTTCAAAAGTACTGGCCTCGATATGATAGCACCATGTGTTTGCCGGAAGCCCAGGAATATTAGCAACGGTATTGGTCCATGTTTTTCCCCCATCTTGGGTTACTTGAACGTTTCCGTCATCGGTACCCACCCAAATGACATTTTCATCTAGGGATGATTCTGCAATAGTGAAAATCGTGGTGTGGTTTTCAGCCCCCGAATTATCCATCGAAAGACCACCTGAATCTTCTTGATTCTGTTTCGTTGGATCATTGGTGGTAAGATCTGGGGAAATGATTTTCCAGCTATCACCCATATCTTCTGACTTGTGCAAATATTGGCTTCCCATATAAAAGCGATCAGGCTGATGTGTGCTTATCGCCATGGGGGCATTCCAGTTCCAACGTAGTTTTTGGTCTTCAGAAACCTGTAAAGGCTGAATGGTCTTTGTCAAATTTCTTTCGACATCATAGCGCCACACATTCTCTGCACCTTGCATCTCGGAATAAATAATATTTTTGGTAGGATGTTTCAATACGCGAAATCCATCACCATAACCAACGGAATTCCAGTCACGGGCCTCAACACCACCGGGTGATGAAGAAGGGCCATACCAAGACCCATTATCTTGTAATCCGCCATATATGTTATAGGGTTCGGCATTGTCAACGCTAATATGGTAAAATTGCGATAAGGGAAGATTTTCCACAATTTCCATATTTGTGCCACCATCCCAGGTTCGATATACCCCTCCATCGGTCCCTATATACATGATATCGGAATCTTTAATGCTAAATACGATATCATGAATGTCAGAGTGCATGTTGCCTAGAGCCTTAAAGGTTTTTCCGCCATCCCTCGATATGGAACCACTCAAACCACCTTTAACTACCACATCCTCATTTTTGGGATCGACTACAATCCTCGAAAAATAAAAGGGACGTACGGTAATACCGAAATCGTTGTTCAATTGCTCCCAACTTGCACCGGCATCATTACTGCGATATAGACCTTTACGTTCATTTTTTTCCGCTTCGATTACCGTATAAAGAACTTTAGGATTGGAAGGGGCAATCGCTATGCCCAAACGGCCTAGTTTTCCTTCTGGGAAACCATTATGGATCTTATTCCAGGTTTTACCCGCATCGGTAGACTTATAAAGGGCGCTATTGGCCCCACCAGATTCGAAAGACCATCCTGTTCTTCTGAACTCCCACATACTGGCATATATGGTATTTGGGTCTGAGGGATCCATTGCCAAATCAGCACATCCGGTTTTTTGATTTACATATAACAATTTTTCCCAAGTTGCTCCGGCATCAGTTGATTTATAGACACCGCGTTCTTCGCTATCGCCCCAAAGTGCGCCTAGCACACCTACATAAACCTCATTTGAATTTTTTGGATTTACAATGATATTGGCAATTCGGTCAGAGTTTTCAAAACCTAGTTTTGTCCAGTTGGCACCGCCATCGACAGATTTGTATAGGCCATCACCAACGGATACGCTATTGCGCGTCCAGGTTTCACCCGTACCTACGTATATGGTATTGTCAGGGTCGTTGGGATCTAGTTCGACAGCCCCGATAGACTGGCAATAGTCGTCAAAAATTGGATTGAACGTAGTACCTGCGTCGTTGGATTTCCAAACGCCACCACCGGCTGTTCCAGCATAAATTATCCTACTGTTCGTGGGATGGTTTTCCATGTCGTTAATACGACCACTCATTAAGGCCGGCCCGATATGGCGTGCACTCATATCACCAAAAAGCGCTTTACCATCAATGGAGCCCAAGTCTTGTGCGTTAGCTGTTGTCAAAGACGCTAACCCCAGTACAAGCCCCGATATAAATATTTTTTTCATGATTGATAGGTTTAAAAAAAAGAGACCCGCATAGGGGTCCCTCAAAATTTAGCAGTATTTATTTTTTTTCTTCACCGACTTCCTCAGGAAAGCTAAACGAACTGTCGTCCACGGTGGGGTTCAGTTCAATTGCACTTATCGTAATAGGCTGTGATTGCCCGTCTTTGACACCTTGGGTCATTGAAAATGGAAAGTACATTCCGTCAACCTCTTGATAGTCGCTCATGGTAGTTTCTGACGTCTGGCCCTTCGCGGGTCCTGATTTGATTTCTGATTGTACGGCAATGGGCACGAAGTTTTCGGTATCAAAAAAATAAAAAGAAATATCCTCTTCTTGATTTCCGTCGACCATAATAGGTTCTTTGACCAGTTTTATCTTATAGGTCTCGGCACCGTCAATGGTTTCCTTACCCATAAGTTCTACGGTATAGCCCTTTTCTTTATAATCCATAAAAGAATCTGGGAAATCGTTGGTATTCAACTTAAAATTAGCGGTTTGCTCGGCATCGCTCTTCTCTGCTTTCATCGTCATGAAATTATGACTCCATAAGGTCTCCCCATCAAAAACCCCTTGTTTGATCTCTTTACCTTGAAAAGTAATGACGGTCATTTGGCGCCCGTCTTTAAGTTGGTAAATTTCCAATGGAATTTCCATCCCCTGTTGATTTACCTTAGCGGTCATTTTCATACCAGTCATGTTTTTCCAGTTATCCATGCCTCCGGTATTTTCAAAATAATTGGCAATGATCTCATCAGCCGTTTGGGCCTGAAGTGGTATCGCCATTGCGAAAAATAGGGCGACAATACTGAATTTCAATTTTTTCATTTTAGTAGATTTTATTTGTAATAACTATAGGTGTGAAAATTACTAATAATGTTACAGATTGGGCATATTTTATTTATTGTTTTGCTTTATTAGGGGTGCTAGCTTCTAATACAGCAAATCCATACCTTTGATTTTAAATAGCACTGTTATGAAATTTGGTAAGGTCGAGCATCCTGAGCTCATTGATTTTTCTTTTCCCGAAGATCACCCTGAAACTGAAATCGTATTGAAAAAACATGATAAGGACGGGGATTTCAAGATATTCGTGGGCTGTGCAAAATGGAATAGACAAGATTTGAAGAATTTTTATCCGAGGGGTACGAAAGATGAGCTTTCCTACTACTCCGGTCAATTCAATTCCATTGAGCTCAATGCTACCTTTTACCGTATTTTTCCTGCGGAGACGTATCAAAAATGGTATGATAAAACGCCTCTTGGATTTAAGTTTTTTCCGAAAATGACCAATGAGGTAAGCCATTTGCGGCGAATGAACGATAAGGTATATGAAATCGCCGACCGCTATCTTGAAGTGACCTCCCTTCTCAAAGAAAAATTGGGAACCATTTTTTTACAAATGCACAATAATTTCGGACCCAAAAACTGGGACAGGGTAGTACGCTTTGTGGAATATTGGCCCAAAGAGTTTCCATTAGCGATGGAATTCAGGCATACCGATTGGTTCAATGATGAAAAAGTTGCTAATGAATTGTACCATTTACTCGAAGAGAACCATATTGCCAACATTTTGGTTGATACGGCGGGTCGTAGGGATATCATGCATATGAGATTGACCAACAATGAAGCATTTGTTCGTTATGTTGGCGCAAATCATCAAAGTGATTATCCGAGATTGGACGATTGGGTCGAAAAGTTGGGGTATTGGAAAGCGAAAGGGCTAAGGAACATCCACTTTTTCGTACATCAAAATATGGAGTTGGAATCCCCTTTGCTCTCTGCATATTTTATTGAAAACCTTAATAAAAACCTCGGGGTTGGGCTTCAGATTCCTAAAACCACCCTTGGTAATAATCAAAAGGAGTTATTTTAATAGGCGGTACCGACCTCGACAAAAGTATTTTTTGAATGATATCGAGGTGCTTCCGGACTCGCCATGCAACAGGTAGAGCCTAAATAAAAAAGGGCTAGCTCATCAAGTTTTTCAATTTTTCTACCGATACTTATTTTATGGTGCAACTCAATAGTACCTACAGCGGGTCCGCCAACAATGGACAAATACCAAGTTTTTCCGTGGGCATCTTTGATATCTATATTATAGCGTTCGTTTCTAAAGGCCGGTAATGAGGGGTTTTGTTTATAGATCCATGGTCTTAATACGATCAAGTCACCTGGTATATGCTGTATTCGGGTAATTGTTCCATCTATTGGTGTGTGAATACGATGGTAATTTTTATTGTGTAAGAATACATTGGTAAAATAGTGCGCTTTCGGAATAACTTGGGCTTGAAGCCCAAAAATAGTATCAATATACCTCGAATCATATTTCACGGTACTTTTCTTAATTTCCCCTACTTTTCCTGCTTCACACAAAAGACCTTCACATGGCCAAACAGCGGGCTCCTGATTATGTGGAATTGACTTGAACTCGCGGGTAAAAAAATCTTGAAAACTCTCAAAATTGGCTTTGCCTAACGGCGGATCAAACTTTTGCAAATAGGTTTTGTCCTTATAATTTAACCATAAATAGGGTTTTATCAAGTATTTGGAAAACGACTTGGTATATATTCTAGCATACCATGCCGATATTTTTCTTTGTAAGGTACTGGGCAGTCCTCCCCAAACTTGCACGGACAAAAATTTATAGCAATAGGCCCTCCAAGAAGGAACTTGAAACACGGTAAAACTAGGATCGGAATAATACTCTGGTGTAGTTTCCACGTTAAGAAATAGGCGTTGTTTATAAATTGGCCCTTAAATTTATTTTTTCCGCAATAAGGAGACCAACGGATTAAGAAAACTTTAGTTTAGGCTTAACAATTTTTATAATTGATCAAATCGACCTGTTAACATGGTAGATAAAACCCAAAATCTCTTTTTAATCGTATTTCTAGCATAATTTTATAAAAAAAAAGACATGCGTTTTCATACCAGAAAATGGGTAAAACCAGAAGATCTAAATGCCAATGGCACCTTGTTCGCGGGCAAAGTGTTGGCGTGGCTTGATGAGCAGGCCGTAATCTATGGTATTATCCAATTGGAAAATAAGAGGGTCGTAACCAAATATATGTCAGAGGTGAATTTTATGAGCACTGCCGAACAAGGCGATATCATTGAAATCGGAATGGAGGTCACCAAGTTTGGCAAAAGTTCTTTAACGCTGAACTGTGAGGTGCGTAATAAGATGAATCATGAAACCATTGTGACCGTTGATAACGTGATTTTGGTAAATCTAGATGAAAAGGGCAAACCAAAGCCCCACGGTAAAACAAAAATCGAGTACGTCAAAGATCGTCTAGAAAAACTGGAAGCAAAAGGGTAGTGGCCAAGTGCCTTTGCCACTTCAATAATTGGTATGGTCTTAAAGATAAATGCCAGGTCAACCTTACCTCGTAAGTCTCATATGAATCGAAGAAGAAAGCGGATACGTTCTTCAGGGCGGAACCCTTTTTTTCCATCCTAATTTCTGAGCCCATAGTCCAAATTCTACTTGGGCAATTCGATTTCGGGTAATAACTTATACCATACTATGCCTGGTGCTTTTAGCGGTACCGAAGAGGCCTAGATGGCCTTGTCTTCTGATAAGGCAAGTTCAGCCTAACGATTGCGAAACAATCACGTAGTAGATTATGCAATTACAATTTAATTTTTTTAATAGTCTATTTTTCAAATATTTATATTTATTTATCTAAACATTTTATTAATAAAGGGCATTTGGCCTTTATGGATAAATTGCATGCTCACTGAACTTAAGATAGTCCATCTATATCTTGCAAAATAAGTCTATCTGAATACACTTTAGGTAATGAGTTTCAAAAGTCTAACAACCAATATATTGTGTTGGTAAAAAGAGGGGTTTCGATTCTTTGCTTGTATTACTATCTTCAGGATAAATGCGAACTAATTTCCCACCTATTCGTTATGCCTCTTATTGAAAGAATTCCATGCTATTCTTTTCCGTTTTTCATTGCCACCGCATTATCGGGCATGCCATCAATACTACCGGCTTCCCCATTTTATCAATAGCTATACCTACAAATAAGGCGCTTTGACAACAAATTAGTACCACTAGGTAACAATTAATTGGACACTGTAGGTGAAATGAAGAGTTTTAATCTTATATAAACCAGTTTATTAGGTTTTTCCATTGAGACCCAATACACTTTAATCCGCTATAATTGAACACTCGAGAATTACTAACGCATTTATCGAAACTGGAAAATGGCTTGGATAGCTTTTCATTTTCAGAGTTGAATACTACTGAGGCCAAGGCATTGAAGAAGTCATTTGAGTCCTTTAAAAATGGACTTGAGACCAAGGTGTTTGGCGGCGACAGTGTAGCCGCTTTACAGGCTGATGCATTGACGGTAACTTCCATAAATAATTCAAAAGAGCACACCGTCATTGCCAACGTAAGTCATGAAATTAGAACTCCCTTGAACGGGATCGTTGGTTTTGTGGATCTTTTGAAGGAGACCCCATTGACCCAAAAGCAATTTGAGCTTACCAATGCACTTTCAAAGGCTTCACAAAACTTGATGGATATTGTAAACGAACTTTTGGAGTTTTCTAAACTGGCCGCTGGTCGTGAGAAGTTCGCCAAAGTTCCCTTTAACCTAAAAAATCTCGTTAACGAAGTTGGCTTTTTATGTAGGACCTTGATTACGAATAAAGATATTACCCTACAGGTCACAATGGACGAGGGCATACCACATTCCTTGATCGGTGATCCTGCAAAGCTCTCCCAGATACTACTGAACCTAATGGGAAATTCAGTGAAATTTGTTGAAAAAGGCAAGATTCAATTGAAAGTCCATTTTATCAAAGAAGAAAATAACGAGGTGTTTCTAGACTTTGACGTGGTTGACACCGGCATTGGTATCGCCAATGATAAATTAAATGACATTTTTGAGACTTACCAACAAGCCGAACCCGATACACAATTGAAATATGGGGGCTCGGGTCTGGGTCTTAGCATAGTTAAAGAATTGATAGGGAAAATGAAGGGCCAAATTACGGTGCAAAGTACCTTAGGCAGGGGTACGGTATTCAAAGTAACACTTCCCTTTGAAAAAGCCTCGACTGACGATGTTCAGCAAACAGTGACCAAGCAAAACAAAAGAGTGGAAGGGAAGGGGCTTGAAGGGACCAAGGTATTGGTTTTTGAAGACAACACGCTCAATCAGAAATTAATGGAGAACCGGTTGAAAAATTGGGGTTGTGAAACCATTATAACGGCCAATGGCCTATATGGACTCAAACTTTTGGAAAACCATCATTTCGATATGGTACTGATGGATTTGCGAATGCCTGGCATGAATGGGTTTGAGATAACAAGACGAATAAGGAACAATAGCAACTATATGCTTCAAACCATACCCATTATCGCAATTTCGGCAGATATGAGTGCTTCTGACAAAGACAAGTGCCATGAATACGGGGTGAGCGACTTTATATTAAAGCCGTATAATTCTGATGAGCTTCAAAATATGATGGGGTTTCATTTGAACCAAAATAGGGTGGGCAATACCGGCACCCCCAATAATTGGGTAGCTGGGCCGAAAATGAACCCTGCAAACTTGGCTCCCATACTTGAAGAGTGCCTTGGGCAGATTGAACTTTTAGACGAATTGATACGCCTTTTCAAGCAAAATATGTTAGAGTTTATCGGAAAGGTCAAAATGCACCTGCAAAACAACAACCTTCAAGGCATTGGCTTTGCTGCGCATAAGATAAAATCATCGTTGAAGATGATGGAGGCAAGTAGTCTGTTCGAAATATGTGAAACGATATCGGAAACCTGTAAAGAAAGTAAAGATACGCAAGCCCTTACGGTCTTATACCATCGATTTTTAGAGGAGTACCCCAAAGTAGAAAAATTCATTGACTTAGAAATCAAGAAGTTAAAATAATAAACCAGTCCCAAATTGAAACCAAAAAGACTATTGTTGGCAGAAGATGATACCATGCTCGCATCACTATTGAAATACCGTTTAGAAAAAGACGGCTATGTGGTCGCTGTAAAGCATGATGGCCATCAAATGAAGACGGCAATTACTGAACAATTGCCCGATGCCATAATCAGTGATGTCATGATGCCTTATTTTTCAGGTATCGAGTTGGTCGATTATTTAAGAAATGATTTAAAAACGGATATACCCATCATTCTCATATCGGCAGCCTCTAATGAGGAAAATGTTGTAAGTGCCCTAAAGTTGGGGGCAAATGATTTTATAGCCAAACCCGTAAGTCCCACGGAATTGTTGATTCGGGTAGCAAGAGAACTTAATAGATATTATTGAGTATAAGTAAAATTACATATTGCCATTATTTACTGATCAGTTCCCCAAAGATCCATGCCGATATTTTATGGGACCTTACCGTGTTGTTTCTAACATTGGGAGGACTTTACTTTTTATTCATTTTCTTTTTTAGAAATCGATTTTCAAGTATCGCACGAAAAAGAAAAAGTAAAAGGGCCGAATTGGCACCCGTGATAAGCAATTTTTTATTTTATACCCCGCAAGACCCAAAAGAGGAACAAAAGGAATACGTGAGGTTAAAGATCGAGATACGTGAATATCTCGGGGATAAGAACTTTCGTAAAATATTGGCAAATATTCTTTTTGATTTGCAAAGGGATATTTCGGGGGACGCCAGAAACCGTCTGTTTAAACTCTTCATAGAACTCGGTTTACATCATGATTCCTTTAAGAAATTATCGAGCTGGCGATGGAATACCGTTTCCCAAGGTATTCTTGAACTATCCCAAATGGAGGTTGCAGACTCTTTTCAGTTAATCTCAAAATTCATCAATGATCGTCGAGGTGTTGTACGAAAGCAAGCTGAAATTGCTATTGTTTCCTTAAACGACCATGGCATAGAGCATTTGTTGGACACTACAAAATATGCAATAAGTGAATGGCAGCAACTAAAACTGATCGAGGCCATTGGTAGCATTAATGACTATCAACCACCCAAGTTCAAATCATGGTTGGTTTCCCACAATAAGGATGTGGTGCTTTTTAGTTTACGCCTAATACGACACTTCAACCAAAATGATGCGGCTGCTTCGATTGCCGAGCTTGTCAAACATAAGAATGACGAAGTTAAAATTGCGGCCATCGATTGTATTCAAGAGTTCAATTTTTTCGACTCTGTTGAAATACTCAAAAAAGTCTTTTGGAAGTGCAATACCAAAGTGAAGATCCAAATTTTGGATACCGTTGGCAAAATAGGGAATCAGGGTGATCTGATGTTCTTGCATGAGGTCAGCAGTGTAGAGCATAATTTTGCGATAGTGAGCAAGGCAAATGGGGCGATAAATACCATAGCACCCGACACGGTACTACCGACCCGAGACATTATTGAAGATTTAAATACACCGATCGTAAGGGATAAAAGCGGATTAGAGGATTCGGATTTCTTGCAAATAGATGTTGATTGCGATGAAGTTACCTATACTCAAAAAGCTATCGGAATTGAAGTGGATGAAGTGGAAGTCTATGATTTGGTTGCGGATGGGCAATCGCCAGAAACGACGGAACTTTTATCCGATGAAATTTTAGGTGATGGGGCTGAGACCGTAAGTAACATTGAGATTGAAGAAAGTCCGTTGTTGACTGAATTGGAGTATGAGCTTGATCAATCGCTGAATCAGTCGTTAGGTCTTATTGATGTGAACCTTGATCAAACCGGTACAAAAGATAATTTAGACGAACTACGGGAAGGCTATCAACAGATGTCTTCAGAAGAACGCAGTCTTTTTCTTGATAGTATTGAAAAACCAGGGCATCAAGAAGCAATTAGTGTCTTGGAATTTATCGTAGAAAATGAAGAAGAATCAGAGTTGCGCTTTCGGGCTTTCAATAAACTGAAACATCTCGATAACGAAATTGGGATGGAAGAAGAAATCGAAGAACTACCTGTAGTACCAAAGCCCGAAGACAAACTTCCAGAATACAGTGTTTTTTACGAATTGTATCGTTATGCCTCTGATTTGGATTCTAAGGCCATCTTGATCAATGAGATGATGGATATCGGTGATGAAAAAGAGATTCCATTACTACGGAATTTGGTGCGGACTGAACAAGGAAAGATCAAACAGCTTGCAGGGAAGGCACTTGCATATCTCACTAAAAAATATCCAGAAGAAGTATTAGGTTCCGAAGTGCATGAAACCACTGACCCCACTCATTCTGAGACGCTTGACCAAACCAACTCGTCAGACACAGATCAGCTAGCCGAGGTTCCCGTACAAAATGAACCAAGTAACATGACCGATGATGATATCGAAGACGAACGGATTCCGTTAGAGCTCTGTTTTCTTTATGACGAATTGGGAATTTCATATGATAAGGAAGACAAGAAAGAAGACCTAGGCTTGAATTTTGAATTGTCAGCTGAATTCTTTGCTATGATAGCCACTGAAAACCAAAATTTAGAAGATCAATGAGTGGTGGGATTTTTGATATAATCATTGAATACATCAACACCGTTTTCTTGGTGTTTTCGGTAATACTGTTCGCCATGTTTACCATAATGGGGTATTTGTCGACTAGAAATGCCATTCATTATAGAAATAAGAACAGCATTGGCGATCTTTCAAAAGTAATGGCATCACCATTGGCACCAACCATTACCATTATTGCGCCTGCATACAATGAAGGGCTTACCATTGTTGAGAATATTCGTTCCCTGTTATCGCTGAAATATGTGAACTATGAGGTAATGGTAGTAAATGACGGTAGCAAAGATGACACACTTGAAAAGATGATCAATGCGTATCATCTTGAAAAGATAGACCGCCTTATTGACCCAAACTGGCGTTCAAAGCCCATACGTGGTATATATAAATCAAAACAACCCTCATTTTCAAAATTAACGGTGGTGGATAAAGAGAATGGGGGCAAATCAGATGCGATCAATACCGGTATATACCTATCAGATAGTAAGTACGTGGGCTGTATCGACGTAGATTGTCTTTTACGGCCTGATGCCCTTTTACACGTTGTGAAGTCTTTTTACCAACGTAGTAAAAAAAGGGTTATCGCAGTTGGTGGGGTCATTCGGGTTGCAAATTCTTGTGGAATTTCAGGGGGGACCTTGGAAGAAATCAGATTGCCCGAAAATTGGCTTGCCAAGTTTCAGTTGTTGGAATATACCCGCTCTTTTTTGTTGGGCAGAATGGCTTGGGGTAGGATCGATAGTCTTTTGATCATCTCTGGGGCGTTTGGTTTCTTTGATCGTGAAATAGCCTTGGCGGTAGGTGGATATGATACCAATACTGTAGGGGAGGACATGGAAATCATTTTTAGAATGCGCCGTTATATGCATGAATTGAAAGAATCATATACCATTGAGTATATTCCGGATCCACTTTGTTGGACCGAGGTGCCCGAAGACCTTAAGATATTTGTCAACCAACGAGATCGTTGGGCTAGGGGAAACCTTGAGACCCTATTCAAACACAAGGATATGTTTTTCAATTCGCGATTTGGTCGGCTTGGCCTAGTGAGCTACCCCTATTGGTTTTTTTACGAATGGCTGGCCCCCTTAATGGAATTCTTTGGTTTTTTTACGATCATATTGTTCTGGTACCTCGGCATTTTGAATTGGGAATTTTTTGTAGCAATCACCGCTACTATCTACATGTTCTCGGTCATGTTCTCCTTTTATGCCATTCTATGGGATGTCTATACCTATAACGAATACAAGCGAACCAAAGATATTTTGACGCTTATGTTATGCGCTCTGATAGAACCCTTTGTTTTTCACCCCATAGTGGTATGGTCTGCCGTACGGGGCAACTATAAAAAACTATTTCGGGTAAAATCTGGATGGGGGTCACAAGTACGAAAAGGTTTTGTAAAGGCCACTTAAATACTATGCATGAATACAAGTAAAAGGGATAGGTATACTTTAAAACAATACACAAGGGTGATTATTGCGTTCTTCGCGATACTCTTGGTATTGTTACTATACCAATACACCACACTTTACTTCAAGGGGGTGGTCGATACCATTTTGAGCACTAGTTTTTTTATTGCGGTCGCACATCAATTGGGGTATGCATCAATAGTTGCCCTTTTATTGGTTTTTCCCTTTAATTTTTGGGAAAATTATAGACCTGCATATGGTTTAAACCTGGTATTTGCCATACTCATTGTCTTACTGCTCATTGAAGCCATGTTGGTAAGTTATTATTGTACGGCATTGGTACCCTTGGGGTCTGACCTGTTAGGATATAGTTTTAAGGATATTAAAGAAACGATATCCAATTCAGGTGGAATTTCCATAATGCCCATTATTGGCGCTTTGGCGATGATCGCCCTTTTTTTTGGTACCTATAAGTTGACCTCAAGATACTATCATTATTTGGGTAGAATGTATCCTTTTACCATCATTCTTTTCAGTCTTTTTATCTCAACCTTGTTTTTGGAAGGTAAACCTATCAACCAGAACAAAACACAATATTTGGTCTTGAACCTATACAATTCAACAACGGAAGACACGAGCTACGATGCCAATGTTGAATATCCATTAATCAAAGCACAACAAACCACCGATGTTCTTGGCGAATATTTTGAATTGAAAGAAGAAAAACCCAATATCGTCTTTTTGATCGTTGAGGGACTAGGTCGTGATTTTGTTGGTGAGGGTGCCGAGTATGGTGGTTTCACGCCTTTTTTAGATTCACTGACCACAAAATCTTTGTATTGGGAAAATTGTTTGAGCACTACGGGGCGAACATTTGGGGTTATACCTGGCCTTCTTGGATCCTTACCCTTCGGAAGGAGCGGTTTTATGGAATTGGAAAAATATCCCAACAAGTTGACCCTTTTCAGTGTCCTAAAGAACAACGGCTACCATACTTCGTTTTACCAAGGCACCAATAGTTCTTTCGATGGTGTGGATCGATTTCTACTAAGTGAAAATTTGGATTTTGTTTTGGATAAATCCGGATTTGGCAACAAATACAAACTACAAGCTGAAGATGCTGCGGGTTCCACATGGGGTTATCCCGATAAGGAGCTGTTCAGAAAAAGTATGAGTCTGCCCAGAAACACGGGGCAACCAAGAATGGAGGCCTATATGACCATTAGTAATCATGAACCCTTCATTCCACCGAACCAAGAGCATTATACTAAAATGGTAAAAAAGCTACTACAAGAGGGCAGTTTTGATAGCAGGACCAAAAAGATCATCAAGAAGAACGATAATGTATTTGCTACGTTACTCTATACCGATAGTACCTTAAAATTTGTATTGGAAGCCTATAAAAAACAGCCAGGGTACGACAACACCATTTTCATCATCACTGGTGACCACAGGTTAATCCCGATTCCACAACGTAATGCCATAAGTCGATTTCATGTTCCCCTTATTGTATACAGTCCTTTACTAAAGACAACACGTAAAATGAGTTCCATTTCATCCCATTTTGACGTGACCCCTACGTTATTGGCCCTGTTGGATAATAAGTATGAGATGAAAATGCCGAAAAAAGTTGCCTGGATGGGTGATGCCCTAGATACAGAGATCGCATTCCGATCCACGAAGAATATCCCCTTGATGCGAAATAAGAATGAATTGAAAGAATACATCAGTGGTACGAAGGTCTATTCTGATGGTGCCATCTTCGAGATTGACGGTAATATGGATTTAGGAAGCTCATTTAGTGGCGCTGGGGTCGAAGAAAAACTAACTGCGTTCAAATCCATGAATGCCTACGTGACCACGAGTGATAAGATCATCCCAGATAGCTTAGCAATTTTCACTGTAAAGACCGAAAAATTCGCAAACAGTGAGATGGTCTGGATCAACAGTCTTTTGAATGAATATGATTCTGATAAGCTGTACTTCATTGCGCGTGATTTTGCGTTTGATAAAGAATATGATAAAGCCTTGTTGTTAAGCAGGTACATCATATCAGAATCGCCGAGCCATATTGACACGAAAATATTAACTGGCCGCGTGAACGCTTGGCGAGGAGCACGAACAAAGGCTATCGAGATTTTGAATGCCTGTATTAAGATGAACCCAAATTATATTGATTCCTATGCCGCACTTTTTGATGTGTACTATTGGGATGGGCGCCATAGAGAAGCCTTAGCGTTGATCAAAAAGGTCGAGGAAAATAGTTCAAGCGTCAATGAAATCACGGATAAGATCGAAAGGGCCCGAAGGGAAGCAAGAAAAAATCAAATCGTAGCCCATAATTAGTCATGAAATTGAATCTTAAGACATATTGTACACTAGTTACCGTAATACTTAGTTTTTATGGGTTTTGTCAAGACATGGCCTCTACGGAATTTGAAGACGAATCTTATGAAGAGGCCTTCGAACTGGCCTATCAAGGAAAACATCAATCCGCTAAACGGATTTTGGCCCAAGCGGTGAACGACGAGATCAACAACGACTTGGATGCCCGATTCTTACTCGCGCGCACCTATAGTTGGAGTGGTCAATATGATAAAGCGCGAGACGAGTTCAACAAAATTACCTCAAATGAAAAAGAAAACAGGGATTTCTGGATTGCCTCAATAAAGAATGAACTTTATGCGAAAACCTACGCAATTGCATTAGGTCTGGCAAACAAGGCAGCATTGTATGTCAAGAATGATGAAGAACTGCAACGACTTCGAACTTTAGCCTTTGAAGGTATAAACCAGCAAAAGTATGGCGAAAAAGGATGGTACAACCAAGAGGGGGCACCAGTCAATAAGAAGACGGCTAAGAAGCGCGCCAAAAAAATTGGGAACGAAACAACAAAATCTAAGAAATCAGCACAAATAGAAGAAAGCAAGACCACGGAAGAAGCCGAAAAACCCAAAAATCGAATTGGGGTCAATAATGCATTTACTGTTTTTAGTGAACGTTATGAACCCGTCGTTTTCTCAAGCGTAACCTTTAGGCACCAAACCAAGATTGGCAGTGTTATACCCCGTGTTAATTACAGTAATCGTTCGGGGCAACATGGTCTTCAATACGATATTGACTTTTATCCAAAGTTCTTGAAACGATTTTACGCCTACCTCAATTATGGTTATTCGAACTCCACGATATTTCCTAGACAAAAGTTTGGGGGTGATATCTATGTCAACCTGCCCAATGCCATTGAATTTTCGGCAGGGGGGCGTTATATCAGTACCAATACCCAAGATATTAGGGCAATTACAAACTCTCTAGGGTATTACAAGGGCAATTATTACTTTTCGTTACGGTCATTCGTATCTCCAAGGGAGAATAACTTACTGAGTATATCTGGCAACCTACTCATTAGAAAGTATTTAAGGGATGCCGAGAATTTTATGGGAATCAGTGTTGGGTTAGGTTTCTCACCAGAGCTGAGGCAGTTTTTTTCAGGTGGGGAGTTATTGTCTGAAACAGTATTGTTCGTAGGGTCGCAACGATTGAACCTGCAATATCAGTTCACGCCAAAGAAATCGCCTAATATTTACCGTGCCAATCTAGGCGTACGTAGACAAGAGTTTGCGTTTGCCGCGGGTACTTACTTTTGGGCCATTTCTGCCGGACTTACCTACGAGGTAAAGTTCTAGTATTGAAAATCTATTCTGGATCAAATACCCACTTATCGGCATACATGCCATATACAAGGCCAATTTCATTGTCTTGAACGTATTGTTCATCCTTGCCGGGGTCAAAGTTGACGTTGTAGACATAAACCTTGATATCATTGTCCCTAAGTTGTTTCAATAATTTGGTTTGATTGCGGATGATCCTTCTTGAAACAGCAGCATATTTGATGTTATTGACTATTAAATAGTTGACCTTGTCACCGACCAATTCAAGCAAAGGTTGTTGCGAGATGATGACTTGAATACCATTTCTAGAAGCTTCATCCATAGCCATATAACTGAAGAGTTCCATTAACAATCGCTCTTTATCAATGAAGTTTTTGGCAAAGGCCACAGGGTCATTCAGCTTGTCGGTCACCAAAATGGCATCAGGGTGCGCTGCAAACCAATCGTTGATTCCCTTCATATCCAATGTGGTATAATCGCCGTAAATCTTATGTTTCTTGAATTCGTTAAGGGAAGGGGGCAATTCCCCTTTATAATCCGTGAACCGTGCCCACATTTTCCAATCATGTGCCGCTACCAATTTATGATCTGAAGTTTCGATGATATCCAACTCAAAAAGACGAAATCCTTTTTTATAATTTTCATCAAGGGCCTCTTTAGAGTTGGTTGATTTAATGCCATTTACCTCTCCGCCCGCATGTGCAATGTAACGGTCGTTGCTCGGCTCAAACTCGTAAGTTATTTTCGGAAAGTAAACGGTTGCATCGGATATTGTTTTTGGTATCGCTATGGACTTAATTACGGAAACCGAATCAACGGATTCTACTATACCATTCCCTAGATTGTGCATTACGTAAGCTTGCCGACTCTTTAGGTTACTTAACTGCTCAAGCCCAAGGGTGGCAAGCTCATTTGATTTTGAAAATGAACCCTTAACCGCAGAATCATGGGCAATTATTATGAAATTGGCTTTATTGCTAAGCATATTGGTGATATGATCAAGAAATTCAGCAAAGGCATCTTCGCTACCATAGGTGTCAAAACCACGGAATTCATATGCGCTTGAAGAATTGAAATGGATGACGGTCAAGCCCCGTTCAATGACTTCTTCGATATCCCCAATGCTAAAACTACTTCGTTTCTTGGCATTGAACCCATGGCTCTGAATGACAAGCATAGTTTCATTTAAGGGTTCGATAGTTGTTTTCGCATCACTTTCTTGAAAGGCTCCAACGAAAAGAAACAAAATGGCCCATAAGGTATGTAAAGGTTTGGTCAATTGCATTTTTCTTGTTTTACAGCATTGATTTATACGATGGAATACACTTGTATACTGTTAGATAACGTTGCTGAAAAGGGCTTATTGCAGAAATATAATCAATGCTGCAGGGTAAATAATGACAGGCTATTCCTACAAATAATTTCACAACAACTTTTAGCAGGTTCACCACAAATTATTGGCATGTGATAATGTTTATGATAAGTTTACGTTCATAATAGCAGACCCGAATTTTTAAATTTATTAACCATGTTGTATGATACCTACGGCGAAGAATACTTGGCCTTCTTGCAAGAATTGAATGAAATATTGAGTTTAAATGAATTGGCAGAGTTAGATTATCTGTAAACCTACTTAAAAGAGTTACCATGAAAAACCAAAATCAGGAAAATAGTGCTTACGTAAATTTTATTCAAAATTTGAATGAGATTCTAGTAAACTACAATATTAGTCAATTGAATTGTTCTTAATTTTAAGTGTATATCAATAAAAAAGGGCTTCTAGTAATAGAGGCCCTTTTTTTATAGAACTCATTTAGACTTTTTAGCTAATCGAAAAAGTCTAAATGAGTTCACAGTTTTAAAAACTATCCTAAATAGGTTTTCAATATTTTACTTTTGGAACTATGCCGTAACTTTCGAATCGCTTTTTCCCGAATTTGGCGTACACGCTCTCGGGTTAAATCGAATGTAGAACCTATCTCTTCCAAGGTCATTGAAGGTTGTTCACCAATACCGTAATACAATCGCACTACATCCGCCTCCCTTGGGGAAAGCGTATCAAGCGCACGGTTGATTTCGGTATTCAGGGATTGATGCATCAAATCGTAATCGGGTTTTGGTGACTCACCGGCCCGCATTACATCATAAAGATTTGATGTTTCCCCTTCTTTTAGGGGGGCATCCATGGATACGTGACGTCCTGAATTCTTCAATGATTGTTTTACCTCGGTAACGGTCATATCCAATTCCTTTGCGATTTCCTCCGCTGAAGGTGGGCGTTCATGGGCCTGTTCCAAATAGGAAAACGTCTTTTTGATCTTGTTTATGGAACCAATTTTATTCAACGGCAGTCGAACCACCCTTGACTGCTCGGCCAAAGCTTGTAGTATGGACTGGCGGATCCACCAAACCGCATAGGATATAAATTTGAAACCACGGGTCTCATCAAATCGTTTGGCGGCCTTCACTAATCCGACGTTACCCTCATTGATCAAATCAGGTAATTTTAAACCTTGGTTTTGGTATTGTTTTGCGACCGAGACCACGAACCTTAAGTTGGCATTGGTCAACTTCTCTAAGGCTATTTGGTCTCCTTCCCTGATTCTTTGGGCTAATTCAACTTCTTCTTGGGCAGTTATTAAATCAATTTTACTAATGTCTTGTAAGTACTTATCTAAAGATTTGGATTCGCGGTTGGTAACCTGCTTAATGATTTTTAGTTGCCTCATTCGTTGTTCTCGTTTAAATGGATATAAGACCTCAGTATACATTTTTAGAATCGAAAATCCAAATGGGTATTGGTTTTATTATAAAATTTTTATCATCAACATTACAAATGGGGCCTATCGCCAATGCACATAAAAATTGTTGATAGTATTTGAAATATTTCCTGCTTAAGAATAAACTTTACGCTTAAAAATCTTATAATTTTGTAAGGTTTGCTAATTACGAATTCAAATTACCGATACCCTTTTGGAGATACAGAAAGACGTTGCTAAAAAAAACCTTTATGACTATCAGCTTGAAGATCTGACCACGATCTTCAAACAATTGGATGAACTCCCAAAGGGCAGTAACCTGCTGTATCAATTACCGACGGGGGGCGGAAAAACGGTGGTTTTCTCTGAAATTACGAGACGTTACATCGAGCAGACCCAGAAAAAGGTGGTCGTGTTGACCCATAGGATCGAGTTAAGTCGACAAACCTCTAAAATGTTGAAAGGTTTTGGGGTCTCGAACAAAATTATCAGTAGTGACGTCAAAGAGTTGGACGATCAAGACGAGTATACCTGTTTTGTCGCTATGGTCGAAACCTTGAATAATAGGTTGCAAGAAGATAAGGTGAAAATCAATAATATTGGCTTGGTCATCATAGATGAGGCCCATTACAACTCGTTCAGAAAATTATTCAAGTATTTTGAAGAGGCCACGATACTTGGGGTAACGGCCACGCCGTTGAGTTCAAATATCAAATTGCCCATGAAGGACCACTACAAAAAGTTGATTGTAGGTAAGTCCATCAAATCACTTATCGAAAAAAACTTTCTGGCCCGTGCAAACCCATACAATTACGATGTGAGCCTTAAAAGCCTCAAATTGGGCATACATGGAGACTATACCGTAAAGTCCTCAGACGAGTTCTACAGTAACCAAAGCATGTTGGGCAAGTTGATGAGCGCCTATGAAGAAGTGGCGAAAGGTACCAAAACCCTTATTTTCAATAACGGTATCAATACCTCGCATTATGTTTATGAGACCTTTAAAAAGGCAGGTTACAATGTTAGGCACCTTGATAACAGAAACTCCATAAGCGAACGTAAGGAAATTTTGGATTGGTTCTCAAAAACACCCGATGCCATTCTTTCATCCGTTAGCATTTTAACCACAGGTTTTGATGAACCTTCAGTAAAAAGTATTATTCTGAATCGGGCGACCCGTTCATTGACCTTGTACTTTCAAATGATTGGTCGTGGATCTAGGGTGCTACCCGATAAAAGCGAATTCAACGTAATCGACCTGGGTAACAATATCGCTCGTTTTGGTCCTTGGGATGAACCCATAGATTGGCAGGAGATTTTTCATTTTCCGGATTTCTATTTGGAAAATATTAAAAATGATGAAGAGATTGAGCGGGAGTTTGTGTATGAAATGCCCGAGGAACTAAAAGCCAAGTTCAGCAAGTCAAAGGACATCCATTTCGACATCAAAGCGGAATATAAAAAGGTCTTTGCAGAGGGTGGTAAGTCAAAATTGGTATTGGAACGCAGTATCGAGCAGCATGCCAATATCTGTGTAGAGAACAGTGAAGATGTATTTGATGCCCGTATTTTGGCCAAGGAACTTAATGAGGAAATAGCGTATCGCGTGCGACAGTATTCGTATTGCATTATGAACAATACCAAGAACTACAAAGAGTGGCTTGAAGAAGATTATGAGCGTAAATTGCGTTCAAGCATCTCTAAAAAGTTTGCCCAGATGATGTAGTGGTAAAAGTAGAAAGTTTCAAGTGCGAAGTCAGAAGTAAAAAGATGGGCTTTTGAAGTGCTGATTTTTAAATTGTTATGAATTACACTTGCTATTACCAATCATTATTGAACTGGTTTGTTGTATTTTGGGTTTGAACTTGATCCTTGAACTTAACACGTGAAAAAAGCCCTAGTTATCGGTTACATTTGGCCTGAACCCAAGACGACGGCCGCGGGCAATCGTATGATGCAACTGCTTCATGGCTTTCTTGAATATGACTATCATATCGTTTTTGCGACTACAGCCTCTAAGACGAAATATTCGGAAGATTTGGCTAGCATAGGAATTCAAGAGCAACCCATTGCATTGAATGATTCAAGTTTTGACGTCTTTGTTCAAGCGTTGAACCCAGATGTGGTCGTCTTTGACCGTTTTATGGTCGAAGAACAGTTTGGCTGGCGCGTGGCCGAGTTTGTGCCAAAGGCCCTGCGTATTTTGAATACGGAAGATTTGCACTCCCTGCGTAAAACGAGGCAGCTAGTACACCGAAAAGGGGAGGAGTTTACAATTAGCCATTGGCTTCAGCACGACATGACCAAACGCGAAATCGCCAGTCTCTATCGTTCTGATTTGACCCTGCTGGTTTCACATTATGAGAAAAAATTATTGGAGGAAGAACTCCATATTCCCGCTGTGCTGGTATACCATTTGCCTTTTCTACTGGAAGCAATCACGGAGAAAGACCGAAAAGCATTTCCGGTTTTTGAAAAACGAAAAGATTTTAGCTGTTTTGGCAATGGCAGGCATGCCCCAAATATTGATGCCCTAAAGTATTTGAACGATGCCATTTGGCCTTTGATTCGAAAAGAGTTGCCTGAAGCCAAGCTCCATGTCTATGGAGCATACCTCCCACAACAAATACAAGAATTACATCGACCACAAAAAGGTTTTCTTGTTCATGGTTGGGTCGAGGACCTGGATACGGAACTGCAAAAGACAAGAATCAATTTAGCACCACTTCGTTTTGGGGCAGGTATCAAAGGCAAATTGACGCGAGCCATGCAAAATGGCATCCCAAGTGTTACCACAGCAATCGGGGCTGAGGGTATGTACGGTGCTATGGATTGGGCGGGGGAAATAACTGAAAAACCTAATGATTTTGCTCAAAAGGCGATTGATTTATACCAAAACGAGCAAAAATGGCATAAAAAACAGCAAAATGGCCTTGATATTATCAACGGACTTTATAGCAAGGAAAAGCTTCTGCCTGCTTTTTTTAAAGTTTTGGAAAATCTAAGAACCAACATCGTCGAACAGCGCGCTAAAAACTTTATAGGGCAACTGCTTCAACAACAATCTATGGCAAGTACCAAGTATATGGCAAAATGGATTGAGGAGAAGAACAAAAAAAAATAGAAGTTTTGTTAATGGTTTGGGCTAAGCGCAATAATGGATTCTATACTACTATCTTTCATCAATATGTAAGCATGTAAAAACAAAGACAATGGGGTAAACACAAAAACCACCCTTATTTTTATCTTATGTTACGGAACTTTTTTAAAAGTTGGAATCATCTAGTTCATCAAGGGTAGTTTTAATTGCCTTAATTCGACTAATCCAATTCCTGTTGGCTAAATATATTGCACACAATAGGCCCAAAATCATGCCGGCGAATAAGAAGTATTTCTCTCTCGTAAAATCAATTGATGATGTGAAAAATATGATGAATGCTGAGCCAGATAAAAATGCGGTAAACAGAATTGAAAGTGCCACTTTTTTTAAATTAGTTTGAAATTGTCGAAGCGACTTTTTTAAGTTGCTATCTTTTACGGGATTTTGCAAGACAAGCCATCCAACAAAGCGAACAATGATAAACGCCACCGTACAAACAATTAAAAAAGCATTCGCCCATAGCGGTTTAGTTGCACCGTCTAACCCGGTATAGTATACCGTTAAAAAAACGGATAGCAAAATAGCCTCAATCAAAAATTTGATCTTAATCTTTTGAATTTTTGGATGGTTATTAATTTTGGTCATCATGAGCAGCTCCGTTTGGCTTTTTTCACCTTGTTGGGAATTTTTCCAAGTAGATTTTATATTTTCCATGTCCATTTTTCTATTTTTTTAAAATTGTTTTTAGTTTTTCTTTGATTCTGCTGACTTTGACGCCTACATAATTTTCAGTGATCCCAATCATTTCGGCGATTTCCTTGTATGGATAATCCTCCAAATACAGCGCAATTATTGCTCTATCGGCCTTTGTCAAAGTCCTGATTGCCTCAAATAAGCGTTCCTCGTTTTCTGAGGCTTCTCGTGTATTGTTTTGAACAGTATTATTAAGAAGATCTTTTTTGAACTCAATGTTGATCGTGTTCTTTCTGAAAATGGCTATCCCGGTATTTAGGGCAATTCGATACATCCAACTGCTTATTTTCGATTCTTCCCTAAAGTGTGGAAATGCCCTCCATAATTGAAGCACGATTTCTTGAAACAAGTCTTCTTGGTCTTCTTTGGTATCTCGGTACATCTTGCAGACTTTGTAAATGATGCCTTGATGGGCTTCTATGTTTTTCAGAAAAGCCTTTTCCATCTAGTTATCCGCTTTTTTAAATTGTAACGACTTACCCATTCCATTGGCTAACAAGCCTGTAACTAAATTGGTTTCGTTCATTTCAAAAGTGAATTCAACGTCTACTTTTTTACCATAAAACCGATGATTGGTTTTTGGGTAGATCTCAAAAGGTGGATTTCTTCCAAGTTTGGCATAGAGCCTATTTTCGAAGTTGATTATGGAAAGTATCATTTGGTTTCCATCTGCAATGAACTTACCACTATACATCGACATATATTCAGGTTTTTTCGAAACTTCTTCTATGGATGGAAGCCGAAATGGTTTGCCAAATACAATTTTCTCCACGTCCAATGCAATACTACTTATGGGTAATGCGGATATATTACTCAAGATGATGATACTAGTTTGGCTATCTGGATACATAGAAGTAAAAGTGGAATAACCCCAAGTTCCACCACCGTGATAGTAACTTTTAGGCGTATCGGAATTCAGATACCAACCATACCCATAGTGGTCACCATTTTTTGCAATCGGATGGTCGGATTTTTCAAATATAATATCTTGGGTTTTTTGGGTTAAAAGCGTATTAGAGTAAAAACTGTTATTCCATTTCAATAAATCAGAAGAGGTAGCATATAGGTCTCCCGCACCTTTAAGTAAGGAGAAATTTCTGTAAGGCGCAACTACTAAACTATCATCCTTAATTAAATGATAACCCGAAGTCATTTTAGGAAGTATTTTTAAGTTGTCAGCAACATTGGTTTCCTTCATTTGTAGTTTGCTTAGGATTTTATCCTGTAAAATAACTTCAAAATTGCTTTTGTAAACGTTTTCGAGAATTGATGCCAATAGATAGTAGCCTAAACTCGAATATTTCATTTTTGAACCTGGTTCAAACAAAAGGTCGAGGCCATTAATCTCTTTTATGACTTGTTCAGGTGTCATTTGTAGTTTTGATTTTATCCGCCAGTAGTCTTTAATTCCCTCGTTATGTGGTAATCCTGAACTGTGTTTTAGTAGTTGTAGAATGGTAATGTCTTTGAACTTTGGTGACAATGCTATCAGATAGTCGTTTACCCTATCATGTACATTTAGCTTTTGTTCTTCTTGGGCGATAGCGATGAGAGTACCTGTGAATGTTTTAGTTATTGAAGCTATTCGATATTTGGCTCCATTTTCCAATTGGATATTATTTTCAAACGATGCCATCCCTATGGATTTTTGAAATATGATGTCGTGTCCATTCGAAATCAGTATCTCTCCGTTAAAACCCTTATTATGATTGATTACCTTAAGGTAGGTTTCAAGTGTCCGTGAGTCGAATTTTGGGGACTGAGCTTGCATTATCTTTCCTAGTACGAATATCATAATAAGTACAATGAGTAATTTTGAAGTTTTCATTAGACAACCATTTAAGTTTCATTTGCTTTATAGGTTGCCTGAAGTGTTCAAAATCTTACAGAAGGTTTACTTTTTTACGAATGTGTTTCAAATGTGTGGTACGAAAAGGCTAGAAGCCAGGTAATCCCTTTTTTGTGTTTGATAAAGAAATTGACAGAAAAAACGAATGCTATCAAGCACAACATATCTGTCTTATTCAAAGGTTTTTAACAGCGGTAGTTATTTCGAAATGACAATACGAGGGAATTTCCGTTATTTTGTAGCTCACCAAATATAGACACCATATGTCAACAGCCAATTGGCAGACCGCCATAGAATTTGAGGATATCACCTATAAAAAAAGTAACGGTGTAGCCCGTATCGCGTTTAATCGCCCCAATGTGCGTAATGCATTTCGCCCCAATACGACCAGCGAATTGATCAAAGCGTTTTACGACGCCCAAGAAGATACTTCGATCGGGGTGGTCTTGCTTTCTGCTGAAGGCCCATCGACCAAAGATGGTATCTGGTCTTTTTGTAGCGGTGGGGACCAAAAGGCTAGGGGGCACCAAGGCTATGTGGGCCAAGATGGCCAACACCGCTTGAACATTCTTGAGGTACAGCGTATGATTCGATTTATGCCAAAAGTAGTCATCGCCGTGGTACCCGGTTGGGCGGTAGGTGGTGGACATAGTCTGCATGTGGTTTGCGATATGACCTTGGCCAGTAAAGAACATGCGATTTTCAAACAGACCGATGCAGACGTCACGAGTTTTGACGGAGGTTATGGGTCAGCTTATCTGGCGAAAATGGTCGGACAGAAAAAGGCGCGTGAAATCTTCTTTTTAGGGCGTAATTACTCTGCTCAAGAGGCCTTTGAGATGGGCATGGTGAATGCCGTGATCCCCCATGATGATTTAGAGGCAACTGCCTATCAATGGGCGCAAGAGGTATTGGCAAAATCACCGACCTCCATCAAAATGTTGAAATTCGCAATGAACCTGACCGACGACGGTATGGTCGGCCAACAGGTTTTTGCCGGTGAAGCTACCCGTTTGGCCTATATGACCGATGAAGCTAAAGAGGGGAGAAATGCCTTTTTAGAAAAGCGAAAACCAGATTTTGGTAAAGATAAATGGTTACCCTAGTGATTTTTTAAAGCTTTTTTCGAAGTTTTTGCAATCGTGAGGTCAACTTTTCGATTCGTTCCTCCGTTTTGGCAATTTTAAGTTCAGCCTTTTTCTGTTCCACGGCATCCATTTTGCCTTGTTTTTTGGTCAACTTGGTTTGCAATTTCCTTAATCGTGCTTTTTCTGAATCGAGGTTAGCTTCGGTTTTGGAAATATCGTTGGCTAGGGCACTACTTTTTTTAAGCGCCTTTTTGGCTTTTTTCGCATCTTTTTCATCCTTCTTGGCTTTTTTGATTGATTTAGCAATCTTTTCCATTTGAACTTTGTCAGAATCTGAAACCCCAGTGGAATCCTGCGCCTGGAGCGTGAAATTGAAAAAAGTACCTACTAAAAGTAAAATAACCAGCTTTTTCATATTGTCGTGTTTATCCGTAAGAAACGCATTTTGCATTTAAGTCACAATATCCTAACTTAAAAATAGAAAAATGCTATTCTATACCTGCTGATTGCATAGGCATCGTGTTGAATCCCAAACTAGGGCTGCATGGTAGAACATCCACCTTCTTTTAATTTGGGTCTTGAGGATTTAAACTAAAAAGAGCCCCGTCTTTCGACTAAAGGCCCTTTTACGAGAACACTATATGAAAATGAAAAAATTTACTTTCTGATTTATTACATAGTAAAAGTACTACCATGACCACCCGATTGGAAATTATTGTTGTGAACTTCAATCCTTTTGTGGTTTAGTTTTGGTTTTAACAATTTTGTATTTCAATTCTGCTTTTGTTGCCTTAAAAATTGGCTGTCAATGCAATATCCGTAAACTAAAAAGAGCCCTGTCTTTTGAACAAGGCTCTTTTACGAGAACACTATATGAAAATGAAAAAATTATTTACTTGGTTATTACAGTGTAAATGTAGCTGTAGTGTATCTCGAATCGAAATTATTGTTGTGAACTTTAACCCTTTTGTGGTCTAATCGGGGTTTTAACAATGTTATAAGTTCGGTTTCACTTTATTGTCTTAAAAATTGACTATCAATGCGATACCCGTAAACTAAAAAGAGCCCTGTCTTTTGAACAAGGCTCTTTTACGAGAACACTATATGAAAATGAAAAATCGTTTACTTGATTATTACGTTGTAAATGTAGCGGTAGTGTATCTCGAATCGAAATTATTGTTGTGAATGCGCATCGTTTTGTGGTCAAGTAGGGCTAACACTGCTATTTGGCGCATTCAAAGACGCTATTCAATGGCTTTGCACAGTGCGGCAAGAAAGCCATTGATATCAAATTCCGGTGTTTCAGCCAAACCGGTGCGGACGACCACCAAATCTTTGGAGGGGATTATAAAGACATACTGCCCTTGAAATCCATTCATAGAGAAAAGGTCTTTAGGAACGTCAGGATATTTGCCTTCTGCATTGAGCCAAAAGTGAGCTCCATAGACCCCATCGGATAATTGGGTGGGGGTTTTGACGTAATCTACCCATTCAGAAGAAAAAAGCTGTTCCCCATTCCAAGAACCTTTGTCTAGATACAATTGTCCAAAGCGAGCCCAATCACGCGTACTTGCCCATGCATAGGACGATCCTACATAATTACCTTCTAAATCAGCCTCGATAAGCATACTGTGACCTCCAATTTTATCGATAAGGGCCTGGTACGGAAAATCAAGGTATTCTTGGTGCGATCGAAACTGTTGTCGCAATATGCCTGACAGGAGGTTCGTAGTTCCTGACGAGTAGTTCCAAACTTCCGTGGGCTTGGCAATCGCCTTTTTGCCTCGCTGTGCTTTGGTCATGTCACTGTCTAAAAACAGCATTTTGGTAACATCTGAAATACCGGAATAATCTTCGTTCCATTCCAATCCACTTTGCATCCGCATCAAATGGTTCAAAGTGATGTTCTTTCTATCATCATTTTTCCATTCCGCAATTGGCGCAGGCCAGCCCATAGCTATTTTTTGTTGATGTGACAAAACACCAAAACAGGTAGCCAAAATACTTTTGGTCATCGACCAGCCTAGTACAGGTGTATCCTTATCAAAACCCTCAATATAATCCTCGTGTAAAAGGTGTCCTTTATAGAGCACTAAAAGGGTTCTTGTCTTTTGAATCGCATTATTGGCGAAAGGCATTTGCACTGCTTTTTGCAGCTGGCCGTAATCAATGGAGGTAAACAAAGAGTCTTTCGGTGCCTCATGTCCGTACGGATAAGGGGCATTAATCTTTATAAAATTCCGATTGGGTTGCAAATACTGCTCGCCATCATCATAATCGCTATTTACCAACACCGTGCCTAAACCCTGTCGGTCAATTGCCTTACGTGTCATGAGTCCGTAAACATTGGCCGAGGCACTTGTATTTTCTTGATCTATCGTAGTGGTAGCCAGCTCTATCAAGGGCATCGACAGGTCGGTTTCTTGGATCATTTCAGGTTGATGGCCCGCTATAAAAATACTTGAGGCAAGATATTTTGAGGCATAGCCACTGATAATGTTAAGTTTGGGATAGTTCAGGAAAACTACCACGGCAACGATGACCAATACGATTAGAAGTACTATTTTGAAACGTTTCATAGGGATGAATCAATTGTTTTTATCGTAACTTTCAGAGTCTAAATATAAGTATTTACCGTATGTCGAATATCGGATTGATCATTGAGGAAAGAAGCCGTGATATCGGTGATTTTTTGGTGGGTAGGTTGATTCCCTTTCGAAAAAAAAGGATGATAGGCCCCTTCATTTTTATCGACCATATGGGTCCTACTAAGCTGGGCCCTAACCATTATATGGATGTAGATCAACATCCACACATTGGCCTTTCTACGTTGACATTCATGCTTGAGGGCGAGATTATGCATGAGGACAGTTTGGGCACCAAACAACTGATCCAACCCGGTTCAGTAAACTGGATGACCGCGGGAAAAGGCGTTTCACATACGGAACGTACGCCAACGGCCCTTCGAAATGGGAAAGAGTTTGTTGCCCATGGATATCAGATTTGGGTTGCCCTCCCCAAAGATTTTGAGGATATCGAACCCAGTTTTCACCATATAGCTGCGGATCAATTGCCTAAATGGGAAGATAACGGTGCCAAATTCACCTTGGTCGCCGGCCAGGGATATGATAGAACCTCACCTGTACCCGTATATTCCCCATTGTTCATGGTAGAAGTTAAGAACTCAAATGCATATAATTTGGACATTTCTGGTAAATTGAAGGGTGAAATCGGCATTTGTATCGTAGAAGGCGGGATTACTGCTTGCGGACAGGCTATCGAAAAGGGAAATATCTTGGTCTCAAAGGTTGAGGATACCTGTGATATCCTACTTGATGCGAATTCACATATACTACTTTTCGGAGGGGAGGCTTTTTCTGAAGAGCGCTTTATACATTGGAATTTCGTCTCGGCATCCAAAGAAAAAATTGAAAAGGCAAAACGCGATTGGAAGGATAAAACATTTCCGATGATGGAACACGATGACTCTTACGTTCCCTTACCAGGATCATAAAACCTGACCTTGCTTTGTTTTCAAATCCAACGATAGTGACCTTATGACACGTACCGTATTTTTTATGTTTATTCTCATTTGCCTTTCGTGTAAGCAAAATAAGCCTAGAAAAGAACAAGCCCTATTTGAGACCTATTGTGCCAGCTGCCATATAGCGCCAAGAATTGATGAATTGCCAAAGGACATCTGGAAAAATGCCGTACTGCCAGACATGGCCGCAAGAATGGACATTGAAGAGCTATACCACGATCCACAGGATGTAGTGCCGGGTTTCAGACCAAAGATCAAGCTTCGCGATTGGGTTGCATTGCAGAACTACATTATTGAATTAGCTCCTGAGAAGTTAAGGGAAAACCCTTTGAAAGAACAAGAAACCTTACAATTGTTCGAATCGAGACCATTGGCGATTGATAAAGAGAATGGTGCATTATTAACGTATTTACAATTTAGGGATAGTGATACCACATTGCTATACGGGGCCATCGATGGCAAATTAGAAGCCTTGAATTTGAGGACCAAAGCGAAAAAATCTATTTATAAAGGATCTTCAGCACTAACATGGTACAATCAATACGAACAGCATGAAGTATTTACTGAGGTCGGTATTTTAGACCCCTCAGAACAGCAAAAGGGAGAGCTTTCCATCGGGCAAGGTTCAAGTGCATTTACTGTTGCGGATGCCATGCACAGACCCGTACACACCCTATACGAAGACTTGAACGGTAACGGTAACCCAGAATTCGTGGTCAGTGAATTTGGGAATGACACGGGACAATTGGTTCTTATTGAACAAATCGATTCGCTACAATATGAAAAAACAGTATTATTAAAGCAACCAGGGTGTGTGCGAACCGTAGCGAGGGATATGGATCACGATGGTAATCTTGATTTAATTGTAATGACTACCCAGGGTAATGAAAGTATTACCATTTTGTATCAGACCGGGGATCTAAAATTTTCCGCGGAAAGACCAATTGAATTTAGTCCCGTTTATGGCAGTAGTTGGTTTGAGGTTATCGATTACAATAAAGACGGCCATTACGATATTGTTACCGTAAATGGGGATAATGCCGATAAGTCTTATGTGCATAAACCCTATCATGGTATGCGTATCCATTTGAACAAGGGGGACAATAGTTTTTATGAGGCCTATTTTTATCCATTAAATGGGGCCACGCGGGTTATTGCGAATGATTTTGATCAAGATGGCGATATGGATTTCGGGTTGATCAGTACCTTTCCTGATTATGAAAAAGCAGCTTCAAAATCATTTGTTTATTTGGAAAATCTAGAAGCCCCTGATTTCGAGTTTGGCACCAAAATACTACCGGATCCCAACATGGGTAGGTGGTTTTTGATGGACACCGCTGATTTTGATGCTGATGGCGATGAAGACATTGTGTTGGGCTCTTTTACCTATGTTTTTACCCCCGTGCCCGAAAACCTATCAAAACGTTGGGCGAAAGAAAATGTGGATATTTTGATTCTAGAAAATAAGCTGTTTTGAGCCGGTACGTGAACTATTTGATTGTTTTGTGTTTGTTGGGTCTTGGCTGTCACCCTAAACGACAACAATTCGACAAACATGATTGGTACGGTCTTGAAGTGACTGCTTCGGCCTACAATTCGTTAAGTTATCAAACCGATAATACCCCATCCATAACAGCTTGGGGAGATACCTTAATGCCAGGAATGAAGTGTATTGCCATATCTAGGGATTTATTAGCTTTAGGCTTTCATCATAACATGATGGTACGCCTTGATACCTTTTCAGATACCTTTTATGTAAAAGATAAAATGCATCGAAGATGGAAAAACCGAATTGACATTTACATGGGCAAAGATGTTCAAAAAGCAAGGGATTGGGGTAAACGAAAATTGCAAATATGCTATGCCGTAAAGCGCGACAGCCTCTCAAAAAATTAGGAATATGACACGATATTACCTTACCGTTCTTATACTAACATGCCTGTTATCATGTGCTACCCCGAACCGCATTGTTGAAAAGCCCATAGTCTTTGATGCACAACGCGTGGCATTGACCAAAGCATATTTACAGGATAGGTATGGATTGAAAGGCGAATCAGCTGAAATAGTGCCTAAAATGGTCGTATTGCATTGGACCGTAATCCCAACTCTTGAAAAATCATTTGAGGCATTTAAGAACGCTACTTTACCAGATTGGCGCCCAGATATTGAAAGCGTCAGTGGTTTGAATGTATCTGCCCATTTTTTGGTAGACAGAAATGGTAAAATTTATCGTTTAATGCCTGAAACCATTATGGCACGTCATGTTATTGGGCTAAACCATTGCGCTATTGGTATCGAAAATGTAGGGGGAACCGAGGCCTTGCCCTTGACCAGAAAACAGTTGAGGGCCAATATCTTTTTGGTACGCTATTTAGCGGACAAGTATGACATAGCATACGTAATCGGTCATCATGAATACCAACGGTTTGAAGGCCATCCACTTTGGTTGGAAGTAGATGAAGGCTATCGAACCGAGAAAACGGACCCAGGGGACGAATTCATGAAAAAAGTGCGAAATGCCACCAAAAAGTATAATTTTAAACCAATTCCCAAAAAATAACTTTTATGCGATACAAACTTCTTTTAGTTCTTGTTTTTTTCGGCATACAATCCATTGTTTCCCAAGAACTTACTGAACAGTTGTATGAAACCTATGAAAGCTATAGGGAGGCAACTTTAGACAAGCGTAGGGTCAAGTACCGTCAATTGATTCCGTTGATTGAAAAGCTCAAAACGAACCCAAAGTTTGAAGTGCATAAGGTGGGACAGTCCATCGAGGGAAGGGATTTAAACCTAATCAGCATTGGTAACGGACCAACCAATGTATTCTTATGGTCTCAAATGCATGGTAACGAACCAACCGCGACCCAAGCAATTTTTGATATTTTGAATTTTTTGGACGCTGAAGAATTTAAAACCGAGAAAGCTACGATCCTATCCAATTTGAAATTGCATTTTCTTCCAATGTTGAACCCTGATGGGGCCGAGGTCTTTCAAAGGCGTAATGCCCTCGGTATTGATATCAATCGTGATGCGTTGCGTTTACAATCCCCAGAAGGGCAAACCTTGAAACGGGTTCGTGACAGTTTGAATGCCGCTTTCGGATTTAATTTACACGATCAAAGTACCTATTACAATGCGGAACGCACCCCCAAGCCAGCGACGATTTCGTATTTGGCTACGGCCTATAATTACGAAAAGGATATTAATGAAGTGCGCGCCAATGCCATGAAGGTGATTGTTTTTATGAACGATATCATTCAAAAATATGCTCCTGGTCAAGTGGGCCGGTATAGTGATGATTTCGAACCCAGGGCCTTTGGTGATAATATCGCAAAATGGGGTACCAGTCTGATATTGATTGAATCCGGTGGTTTTCAAAATGATGTGGAAAAACAGGGGATTCGAAAGTTGAACTATGTGTCCATCCTTTCTGCCTTATATACCATCGCCAATAAAAGCTATGTGGATATACCTATCGATGAATATGAAAAGATCCCTCGAAACAACCGTAACCTCTTTGATTTAAAAATCACTAATGCCACCTATCGGTTATTGGGAAAGGACTATATACTGGACTTAGGTATAAACCGAAATGAGGTAGACGATGAAACACACTCGAATTTTTACTATAGCAGTTTTATTGCAGATCAAGGGGATTTATCGACCTATTATGGGTACGAAACCTTTGATGCCACGGGCTATACCATTGTTCCACCAAAAATGGGTAGTGCCTCGGTAAGTGCTGAAAAAAAGATGGCCGACGTTACGGAAAGCGAACGATTCTTGAACCTCGGGCAAGCTTATATACGAACCAAGGTGATTCCTAAAGAAGTTGATTATTCCGGTGTGCCGCTGCATGTGGTTAGCCCAAACTATAAACTTCAAGATTTTCGATTAAGGCCAGGAATGAATCCTACTTTTTTCTTAGAAAAGGATGGTGAACTCACCCATGCCGTAATCAATGGATTTTTATTGGACTTAAACGAACCCTTGAAAAGTCAAAAGTTTAAAAATGCCTTGATTTATCGTTAATACCCAAATTGAATGTTCGTGTTATAACCGTTTACCAAGAGTATCACCAACATGATCATGAGGGTGCAAACAATACTGGAGAAAACGGAAAGTAGAATACTTTTGGTCCAAAGGGAATAGGGGGCTATGGGGCCGTTTTTTAAAATGTCTCTGATAACATCCATAATGATATTGATTTAAGATTCATATAATTTAAGCTTAAGGATGTTGTTGTTCGTTTTCATAACTAAAACAATTCGTAGGTCAAATACCCTACTTTTTGTTAGATTTGTTGGGTTGAGGACCATGTTTTGGAATTTCAGTACCTTACTGTCCATTTAAATAGCGATATGAAGCATGTAGCACTAATAATAACACTGTCCATCAGCACCTTATGCCATGTCATTGGTCAAGAACAAATTTCACTTTTTAACGGGAAAAACTTAGAAGGATGGGTCAATCACGGAACCGAAAAATGGTATGTTGAAAATGGCGAACTGATATGTGAAAGTGGCCCTGATGAAGCTTATGGATATCTTTCGACCGTAGAAAACTATAAAAACTTTGAGTTGACCTTAGAGTTCAAACAAGAAGCGGATGGCAATAGTGGTGTTTTCTTAAGGTCTACTTTTGAGGATACTAAAGTAACCGGTTGGCAAGTAGAGGTGGCCCCACCAACAAAACATACCGGTGGTATTTATGAATCTTATGGAAGGGGCTGGTTGATCAAGCCTGACCCCAATAAAGACCATATCCTAAAAATGGGAGCTTGGAATAGTATGAAGATTGTGGCCAATGGCCCTAAAATCACCACTTATCTAAATGGGGTTGAAATGGTACAATTGGAAGATGGGAAAATAGGAAATGGTGAAGGAGCTATCGCCCTTCAAATACATGACGGTGGAGGCATAAAAGTAAGATGGCGTAATATCAAGCTAAAACCTATGGAATAGCGATTAGCGGTGGTACATGTACCAAAATAACGTGAGTTCGACGTAAGAAAACTGGCACTTATTAGGTTTCTCGCGATTTATATATTATGTCAGGTTGAGCCTTTCGACTTCGCTCAAGACAGGATCCGTCGAAACCTCTCTTTAAATGTACATTCTTTCAAGCCCTCGACTACACTTCGACTGCGCTCAGTGTGACACGTTCGGGGTGACAACTGTCTATTATTGTGACATTTGTTCTCTTTTGGATGTGCCGTTACGTCGAACACACGTTAAAATAAAACCATGCAATCAGGGATAGTGATAGGTACAAAAATCATCCGTAAATTCAAGCGTGCCTTGTCGGTAGACAGGCGCAATCGAGAACTTTGTCAGGTGATAAACAGGTTTGGACTTTACGGGACTTAATCTAAAGGAACTACCGTAAATTTTTTAAACTCAATCGGGCCATGATCCCCTTGGATTAAGAAGGGACCAGGTTCCCCCTCTTTGCTATCGATTGCCCCACCAGTAATACCAGGTATCGTCTGGTCATTGATGATCGTTTTTCCATTGGCTACTATAGTGACGCGACGTCCAATCAACGTGATGTCATAAGTTTGCCATTCTCCCGCACTTTTCGCTGCATTTTCATTGGGCTCTAGAAAGCCATAGACACCCCCAAAATAAATATCGGAAGGCGGCAGGCCAATATTATCGGCTATTTGAACCTCATACCGTCCTCTTAAATAGATTCCGCTATTGCTACCTTCCGGATAGCGAAATTCAATACTTGCCTTAAAATCGGTAAATTCTTGGTCGCTAATCAAATTTGCCCCTGATTTGGGGCTTTTTAAAATACCATCTTGCACATCCCATTGATTTTCGCCATTGGCGTGCCATCCCGATAAATCCTTGCCATTGAACAAATCAATTGAATCCTTAGGTTTGGGTGGGGTATTCCGTACCAAAGATGGTGCTTTGGTGCCCTTCCAATTGTAAAGTTTGCCATCTACATACGTCATCGTACCGATAAGGGCATCACCAGCAAGTTTAGCGTTGAATTGCATTGGGCCGCCTTCAGGTTCCCACTGTCTCGGAATGGAAAAAGTAATAGCCCCTTCATTTTCAATAATCTCTGATACTGGTCTGGCACTACCGAAAGCAAAGACAAAACGACCTATCAGTGTAGCATGACCTGAATGTTTGATTTCTAACCATGAAGGAACTTTTTTACCCTCGAATTCCATTTCAATATCCCATCGTCCTTCTAAAGCCTTGGTATTCTGGGCCTTTAAGGGTATAGCAAATAAACAGATGCCTAATATAAAAATCAATGATTTCATTTCGTGTCGGTTTTTAAAACATACACAAGATAATGAATTCAATGATTTAAGGGATAATACTTCGATTTAAGCCCTAAACCTTATTCACAGCCTCCCGTAAAGCCAGTAGCGTTGAATTTGGTCTGTACGGCCCCTTGCAATGCACCATTGGTGAGTTGAATGACCAAATTGTTTTCGCCACTACCATCACGTTTCGGGGTGCAATATTCGAACAGGTAAAAGCTATTGGCCTGCTCAGAGACCCTTGCCGAAATCTGATTAAAGGTAGCCTCCAGTTCTGCGGCATTGGCAGCGACGACACTTGCTGTTTTGCCAATTTCAGTAAGTACTTGGGTGTCAATTTCGGCACCTAGCCCAATGGTGAAAAAAGAAATATTTGGGTTGGCATTGTTTACGGCATTCAAGGCACTCTGTTCGGTAAACCGTGATGCTTGGTCCGTACCATCAGTGAACAATACGACTGATGCCGCACCAATAATACTTTGTTCATTGGTCTCTTGTATAAGTTCTTCGGCAATATTGGTCGATTTGATAACCGCGCCATACAAATCGGTAGAAGGATCATTGCTGATATTTTCATCTATGGCTGCTATTGAAGCCGTTAATTCTTCAGCAGAGGATGTCAATGGATTTAACAAGTGTAGTACATCTTCCCCATCAAACCAATAGATGGCCATTTTAAAAGAATCGGTCTCCGGTGTTGGCATAACATTGTTCACGAAGCTTGTAGAAGCCACCTTTAGTTCTTCTAAACTACTTTGCAAAACGGAGTTGCTTAAGTCAAGCACCAACAGGGTATTGTTATTGAATACCTGTGAATTGGGTGAGATTCTTGCAAAAGATTCAGAAGGTGAAATGGTATTGAAACAATCGTCATTCCTGCCCTGTTCGTAAATGGTAAATTGGCTGGCGGTGAGTCCTGAAACCGGATTCCCCAAATTATCGGTTACTTTAAAGAGCACGGAAACCTTACCAGGTAGTGTGGTAAACTCTTCCTGTATGGACAGTAGTAAATCATTATCTTCAAATCCTAGACAAGAATCAGGTTCTTCCCCTTTACCCAATTCACTTTGGTTCAAGTCAAAGTTGACATCATCGTCTGAATTGCCGCAAGCGGTAATAAGTAAAATTGCAAAGAGGGGGGCTAAAAGTTTTTTGAAGGTTTTCATTTTCAAAATTTATCGGTTCTTCCAGTTCAACGCAAAAACTCCGCCAATAGTGTACATTAAGAAAAATTTGTAGTTTCATAAAAAACAAACAAACCGTGATGAAAACATTGCTAAAGCGTTTTTTGAACTTAGTTTTGGTGTTGCATTTTAGTACTGCGACCTGCCAAACTATTGCAGAACAGTTGGGGTATGAAAAAGATGCCAAACTCTTGATAATCCATGCCGATGACCTTGGGGTGACGCATTCTGAGAACAGGGCGAGTATTCAAGGCTTGGAATCAACCCCTGTAAACTCAGCCAGTATCATGGTACCATGCCCCTGGTTTCTTGAAATAGCCGACTATGCCCAGGAAAACAAAACCTTGGACCTTGGTCTGCACCTTACCTTGAACAGTGAATGGAATTTTTATAAATGGGGCCCGGTAAGCTCGAAAGATTCCGTTAGAAGCCTTGTCGATGCCAATGGCTATTTTTTTGATAATATTCCTGAGGTAGTCGAAAAAGGGAACCCCGAAGAAGTTAAGATAGAGTTGCAAAACCAAGTTGAAATGGCATTGCGTAACGGAATAGATGTGACGCATTTAGATGCCCATATGGGTACAGCGGGCGCAACAAAGGAATTTTTGAAAAGTTATATTTCCGTTGGAAACGAATTCAAGCTGCCTGTGTTACTGGATGGAGCCAACCCATCGATGCAAGACGGCGAAATAAAGGAGTTGGTAAAAAATGGAAACCAAATTATCGTCGATGGAATATACACGGCATATCCAACCCATTTTCAAGAGGGTATGGCTGATTTCTATACCAAAACCTTAAACGAATTACAAGCCGGTCTAAATATCATCTTAATCCATTTGGCCTATGACGATGAAGAAATGCAGGCGGTGACCGTCGAAAAGGAATTTTGGGGCGCTTCGTGGCGGCAGGCGGATGTGGATTTTTTCTCAAGTGATAGTGTTGGGCAATTGCTGCGAAACAATGAAATAACATTGGTTACATGGCGGGAGATTCGTGACAAGATCCTTCGAAAACAAGTGCAACATTAAATATTTGTTAAAGTGGGGCTTGACTTGTTAAAAAAAAGAAAACACCCTTAAATTTTGGTAACTTGATACCAACAAAGAATCAATAGAAAAACTATGCCAACGTTTCAAATTAATGTCAACGGGGAATCCAAGTCCGTTGAAGTAGCTGCAGACACCCCCGTTTTATGGGTTTTACGTGACCATTTAGATTTAGTGGGCACGAAATATGGATGTGGGATAGGGCAATGTGGTGCCTGTACCATTCATGTTGACGGTACCGCTATGCGAAGTTGTTCCATGACCCTCGATCAATTGGACGGTAAGTCCATAACGACCATTGAGGGATTATCCGAAGATGGCAAACACCCCGTTCAAGAAGCTTGGAAAGAAGTTGATGTACCACAATGCGGGTATTGTCAAGCAGGTCAAATCATGACGGCTTCCGCCTTTTTAGAACAAAATCCGAATCCATCGGAAGAAGAAATCAAAAATGCCATGCACGGCAACATTTGTCGTTGTGCTTCTTATAATCGGATTTATCGTGCGGTGGAAAAAGCGGCCGAGAACATGAACTAATCAAAAACACAAAAATGTCAAATTCAACAATAAAATTTAGCAGAAGGGCTTTTATGCGGACCTCTTCCTTGGCAGGTGGGGGCTTATTGATAGGCTTTAACCTATTTCAAGCCTGTAAGCCTAAGGCCGCTCCGCCGGTGGATTTAGCGCAATTGGATTACAATGATTTCAATGCCTTTATTAAAATAGCCAATAATGGTGCGGTGACCATATTTTCACCCAATCCTGAAATCGGCCAAGGGGTAAAAACTTCGATGCCCATGATTATTGCGGAAGAACTGGATGTGGCGTGGAAAGATGTTTATGTGGAACAAGGTATTCTAGATACCAAAAATTACACACGGCAAGTCGCCGGTGGAAGCCAGTCCATACGTCACGGATGGGATGCCCTCAGGCAAACGGGCGCTACCGCAAAACAGATGCTGGTCAATGCCGCTGCCGCACGTTGGGGCGTAGATGCGTCAACATGTACGGTCAATGAGGGTGTGATTACCAATGCTGCAGGTGAAACCTTGGGTTATGGTGATGTGGTCAATGAAGCCGCGCAATTGGAAGTGCCGGAAAACGTGACCTTAAAAGACCCAAAGAACTATAAGATTGTAGGTACCGATGCCCGAAATGTTGATATCGATAAGATTACGACAGGGAAACCATTGTATGGTCTAGACTATAAGAAAGAAGGAATGGTGTATGCATCAGTGTTGCGACCCCCTGCTTTTGGACAAAAATTGGTTTCTTACGATGCTAGCGAGGCCGAAAGCATGCCTGGGGTTTTGGATGTCATTGAAATCGGGGCCAAAGTACAGGCACTCTTTGAAGAAGACCCGAGTTTTGCAAGTAAGATTTCGAGTAGTAATAAAGTTGTCGTCATTGCCGAATCCACGTGGCAGGCCATGAAGGCCAAAGCGGCCATTACTGCCGAATGGGAAGATGATGTGCTCATGGAGAGCACTGAAAACCATGATCAAATGCTAACGGGCTTTTTAGATGGAACCCAGTTTGACACAAGGAGGAAGGATGGCGATGTGAAAAAAGCATTCAAAGAAGCCGATATGGTCTTGGAGCGCACTTATGAATCCCCTTTTCTGCCACATAACTGTATGGAGCCCATGAACTTTTTCGCGGATGTAACCGATGCAAAGGTCCATTTGGTGGGTCCGATACAAACACCGGCTTGGAAGGCAGGCCTAATTGCTAAAATGCTCGGCCGTGGTGAAGATGAGATTCTTTTAGAAATGACCCGAATGGGCGGTGGATTTGGTCGTCGTTTGTATGGCGATTTTGTCTTGGAGGCTGCCGAAATTTCAGACGCCATCAGAAAACCGGTAAAGGTAGTTTACAGTCGTGAAGATGATATGGCGGTCGGTGTATATCGACCAGCGATCAAGTATCGTATCAAGGCCTCTGTGAAAGATGGGCAATTGACCGGGTACCACCTAAAAGAAGCTGCGATCAATGATAACATGTATGGCTTGATCCCAAATTTCTTTCCCGCAGGTGCAATTGAAAATTATCAAGTTGATACCAAAAGTTATAAGAGTAATATAACCACGGGGGCATGGCGGGCACCCTACACTAATTTTCTGGCCTACGCGGAACAAAGCTTTTTTGATGAGTTGGCAGAGGCAATGGAGGTAGACAAAGTACAGCTCCGTATCGATTTACTCAAAAAAGTGGATGCGGCAGCTGATGAAAGCATAGAATATTCCCCTGAACGAATGATAAAGGTCATTGAGACTGCAGTGGAAAAATCAGGATGGGGTGCAAAACCCAAAGGGGTATATCAGGGCTTTGTCAACTATTATTGCCACAATACCCATGTGGCTGAAGTTGCCGATGTCGAAATTGAAAATGGTACGCCAGTAGTGAAAAAAGTGACTTGTGTGGTCGATTGTGGTATTGTTGTGAACCCATTAGGGGCCCTGAACCAAATTGAGGGCGGTGTAATCGATGGTATTGGGCATTCGATGTACGGCGATTTTGGTTTTGAAGCTGGATTGCCCTCTGCAATGAATTTTGACCGCTACCGATTGATACGAATGAAAGAAGCCCCAAAAGTTGAAGTTCATCTTATGGAGAACGAATATTCACCAACAGGTTTGGGTGAGCCAACACTTCCACCAGCTGGGGGTGCCGTAGCCAATGCCTTGAAAGCGGCAACCGGTAAACGCATCTACCAACAACCTTTTGTAAAGAACCCAGAATTATTAAAAGTCCCTGAAGAACCAGTAATCGGATAATCAATATGACAATTTTATTGTTTGGGGTTACCAAGGATATCGTTGGTAGCCCTTCACTTTCTATACCTACAACAAGTATTACGGGTAAAAGCATCCCTAAAACAGTAAAAGAATTACGGGTGTTTTTAGGAAATGCCTATCCAGAACTCAACAAATTATCGTCATTGGCAATAGCCGTCAACAACAATTACGCACATGATGACAATGAAATCAATTCTTATGACGAAATTGCATTGATTCCGCCAGTTAGTGGGGGGTGATTGAAATTAAAAAGTTAGAAATAGAAAAGTTGGAATTGCGACGAAATAAAAAGCATAAAGGCTATAAACCCATTTAGAATACCTATGGATTTGATGTTTTTAGTTGTGTTTGAACTTGTAACTTGAATTAGGAATTTACAAAGATGTTGATAGACAATCACAATAGAACGATTAATTACCTGCGTTTGGCAGTAACTGACCGTTGCAATCTACGCTGCAATTACTGTATGCCTTCGGAAGGAATTAACTTCGTTAAAAATGATAAATTATTGACCATTGAAGAACTGGAAAAAATTTCTGAAATTCTGGTTGAACAAGGTATTGATAAAATTCGCATTACCGGAGGGGAGCCTTTTGTGCGTAAAGATCTTATGGCATTACTCCGTCATTTGACCAAATTTGAAGGATTAAAAGATATTTCCGTTACGACCAATGCCTCACTGATCGGACCACATATTGATGAGTTGAAAGCACTGGGTATTAAGAACATCAATGTTAGTCTAGATGCTATCAATAGGGAAACCTTTGAACGCATTACACGACGTGACCAGTACGATACGGTGCATGGGAACTTGATTCGATTGATAACGGAAGGTTTTAATGTTCGTGTGAATTTCATTGTTCTAGATGGTCAAAACGAACAGGATATCATTCCCATTTTAGAAGTAATGAAACATTATCCGGTTTCCATTCGCTTTCTAGAAGAAATGCCATTCAATGGTGGTAGTAAGTCTTTTCAACACATCAAATGGGATTATAAGGCTATTTTGGCCCATATCGCGAACCATTTTCCAGATTATCGAAAATTAGAATCCCCAAAAACATCAACTTCGATCAATTACCAAATTGAAGGCCATAAAAGTACCTTTGGGCTGATTCCATCCTTCAGCAGAACGTTTTGTGGTAGTTGCAACCGCCTGCGGGTGACCGCTACGGGCGATGTGATTACATGTCTGTACGGTAAACCCATGGCAAATCTTAGGGAAATCGTGCGCGGCCAGAATACCGAAGAAGATTTAAAGCAAGCTATTTTAAAAGCAGTGGGTGCTCGGGCCAAAACAGGCTTTGAGGCGCAACAAGAGCATTCAAAGGTTTTTGATAGTTCGATGACCTCGATTGGAGGATAATAGGGGAAGAATAGTTGATACGTTGAATCGAATTTATAAGCTGACCTTAAAATGTATACAAAATTATACGGTTTAATATTATCCGGTGGAAAAAGCACCCGTATGGGCAGTGACAAGGGGTTGATTGACTACCATGGTGTTCCACAACGGGAGTATTTATATAAATTAGCGCAAACGGTCTGTGAAAAGACTTTTTTAAGTATCCGTTCAGAGCAAGAAACGGAATTGGGGTCTGAATATAATTACATCATAGACAAAAATGAGTACAAAGGACCTTTAAATGGAATTTTAAGTGCCCATAAGGAATATCCAAAAGTTGCTTGGTTGGTGCTTGCATGCGATTTACCCCTTTTAAATCAAAGCACGATTGCCCAATTGGTTACGAACCGGAATCTCGATGCATACGCTACTGCCTCCGCTACTGTCAAAACCAGACTTCCAGAACCTTTAGTTGCCATTTGGGAACCCTTGGGGCTACAACATGCGGTTGAGCACATGAAAACGGCCCAAAGTTCTTGTCCGAGAAAGTTTTTGATAAATTCGGATACGCAATTGGTGTTTCCTGAAAATGATGAGGAATTATACAATGCGAATTCCTTGGAGGAATATGAGTTTGCGAAAACAAAGGTTGAAAAATGAATAGCCTTTCAAGATACCGTCGTCAAGAAAATCTTGAAAGCTTTGGTTCGAATAATCAAAGTAAGTTGCTGAACAGTAGGGTTTTGATTGTTGGTCTAGGTGGTTTGGGAATCCCAGTGGCCCAATACCTTAACGCCATGGGCATCGGAACTTTGGGTTTGGTAGAAAATGACCGTATCGAACTGCATAACCTTCAGCGGCAAGTTCTTTATACCGAAACGGATGTTGGTAGGGCAAAGTTAACCGTGGCCCTGGAAAAATTGAGAATCCAAAATTCGAATACGGAATTGAAACCGTATCCCACATTTTTGACTGTCGAAAATGCAATCGATATCATATCTGATTTTGATGTAGTTGTAGATGCTACCGATAATTTTGCCACGAGGTATTTATTGAATGACGCCTGTGTTATCGCTAAAAAACCCTTTATTTATGGTGCATTACATGCATTTGAAGGGCAGGTAAGTGTATTCAATTATAAAGGTGGTCCTACCTATCGTTGTTTGTTTCCTGATGTTCCAAAAATCAATGAGATCCCAAATTGTGATGTCAATGGGGTTTTAGGGGTGCTGCCAGGTATTATAGGTTCGTTACAGGTGCTTGAAGTCGTTAAGGTTATTACCGGAATAGGAGAGGCCTTATCAGGTAAATTATTGTTATACGATGGTATGTCACAAACTACCCAAAAGATACGATTTGAAGCTAACGCCAAAAACCAAGAAATAGACCGGCTACAAGACGATTACGGTTTTTCAGGTTGTGAAACGGTTGCAGAAATTACGGCAGAAGCGTTTATGGCACTTGAAACACCTGTTCAACTTATTGATGTACGTACCCAAAAAGAGTATATGGAAAACCATATGGACAATGCGATCCATATTCCTATCGATGAACTTGTTCAAGAAAGTTCCTGTTTGGATTTTAGGTATCCCGTGTATTTTTTATGCCAATCGGGTAAGCGTAGTGAAGCTGCGGTAAAATTAGTGCAAGAAAGACATCCAGATTCCGTATTGATTTCCATTTCTGGCGGAATGAACGAAATAGCTTCATTATGCCATTAGAAATAGGCGAGCTCGTTTATGTGATGCTCCTATTTTTTATTGTGGCCCTATTATATGCCGCAGTAGGTTTTGGAGGGGGGTCAAGCTACTTGGCACTTTTAACACTCTTACTGACCAGTTTTTTCGTTATTCGCAGTACGGCGCTGCTTTGCAATTTAATGGTTGTTTCAGGTAGTTGCTATTTATTTTATAGAAAGGGGCATTTAAAAATCAAAAAATTCCTTCCTTTTATATTGGCCAGTGTACCCATGGCGTTTCTAGGGGCTTCCTTTCGTTTGAAAGAGCGTGTTTTTTTCATCATTCTTGGTATCTCACTGATAATAGCCGCTTTAGCACTTATTATTCAAACCCTGAATTTAAAATCAAAATACAACACGGTTACCTATCCACTATATCTGCCCTATATTTTAGGTGCCGGAATTGGGTTTTTGTCGGGTCTAGTGGGCATTGGTGGGGGAATATTTCTGGCACCGATCTTAAACCAGATGAAATGGGACAAACCAATAACCATAGCTGCTTTGGCCAGCTTTTTTATTTTAGTGAATTCGATTTCTGGGATTGGCGGTTTGGTGACGGGAGGTACTTTTGAACTTTTTTGGCCCGAAATTATAGGTTTGTTGGCTGCGGTTTTGATCGGAGGTCAACTAGGTGTTCGGCTAAGCTTAAGTAGGATTTCTGCAAAGGGAATCCGTCTATTGACGGCGCTCTTGGTTCTCTTTGTTGGGGTAAGGGTATTGTTGGATAATGGTCTACAAATCAATTTTTTATGATGATTTCATTTCAAGAAGCTTTTGACTTGGTATTGGCAAATACTGCAGATTTTGGTAGCGTCACTGTTCCACTTGATAAAGCAGATGGTAGGGTTTTGGGGGAAACCATTTATGCGGATAGGGATTTTCCACCTTTTGATAGGGCGACCAAAGATGGCATTGCCTTAAACTATCAAGCGATTAAAAATGGCAAGTCTAGGTTTAAGATTACGGGTATCGCTGCCGCTGGTAGTCCGCAAATGACCTTAGATGATTCAGATGCGTGTATTGAGGTCATGACGGGAGCTATGCTGCCTATAAATTGCGATACTGTAGTAATGTACGAGCATATAGGCATCAAAGATGGTGTTGCGACCCTCGAAAAACCTGTAAAAAGTGGACAGAATATTCACGGCAAAGGTAGTGATGAACCGATGGGTAGCGAAATCCTGAAAGCGGGTACCTCCATTACTGCCGCGGAAATCGGGGTATTGGCCTCGGTCGGAAAAGCTTTTGTAAAGGTTAAAAAGAACCCAACTATTTGTATTGTTTCCACAGGTGATGAACTCGTCGATGTTGACGAAGTTCCAAAGCCCCATCAGATTCGAAAATCCAATTCACATACCTTACGGGCAGCATTGCTGAACCAAGGTCTAATTTCAACGGCAATGCATATTGCAGATGATAAAGAATCCACCATAAAAGGCATTTCCAGTGCCCTAAAAGAATATGATGCGATTTTGTTGAGTGGGGGAGTGTCCAAAGGAAAATATGATTATTTACCCGAGGTTTTTGAGACATTGGGTATTGAAAAAGTATTTCACAAGGTAAAACAACGTCCTGGAAAGCCTTTTTGGTTTGGTCGTCATCAGGCAACTAAGACCACTGTTTTTGCTTTTCCAGGAAATCCTGGATCCACCTTTGCAAATTACCACTACTATTTTTTACCATGGTTACAAAAAAGTCTGGGTGCATCAAGCAACGAAATTACCGTAACTTTAGGGGAACCTTTTGATAATAGTACTGATTTGACACGGTTTATAAGGGCCAAACTTCAAATTAAAGAGGGGCGATTACTAGTAAATTTAGTTCATGGTAATGGTTCAGGTGATTTAACCAGTCTTACCAAGGCCAATGGCTTTGTACGATTACAACCCCAAAAAAATTATACGAAAGGGGAAAGTGTGTTTTTTAGAGCTACCCGAAAGATCTTGGTATGACCCACGAATTAAAGAAAATAGTAAGCGCTTATGAAATCGCAAAAAGTGAAGGTATTTCATGTGTCTTGGCAACCGTCGTAGCTTTAGATGGTTCTTCATATCGAAGACCAGGGGTTCGCATGCTTTTGCAGGATAATGGAAAAATGATTGGTGCTGTAAGTGGTGGATGCGTAGAAAAAGAAGTGTTTCGACAGGCCCTTTCGGTATTTAGCTCAAAACTTTCGAAGATAATGACCTATGATGGCCGTTATCGTTTGGGGTGTGAGGGCATACTGTATATTCTATTGGAACCTTTTGAGCCCGATACCGACTTTATAAAGAATTTTTGGAAAGCTATTGAACAACGGACTGCCATGAAAATAACAAGTCATTATCAGAAACAACATGGTACAAATACCGCTTTTGGCTCCATTTTTTATTTAAACGATACACCATTTCAAGTACGAAATTCCCCTTTTGATACGTCGGGTACGTTGTCATTCGAACAATCATTACCACCTTGTTTTAAATTGGTCATTATTGGTTCAGAGCATGATGCGGTGCAATTGTGTTCTTTTGCTGCCATGACGGGGTGGGAGGTTACGATGGTGGTCAACCCTAGGGAAGAAAAATCAATCCATGATTTTCCTGGGGCCACCGATTTTATAAGTGTGGAAGCCGAGGTTTTTGAACCTGATTTTGATGCACATACCGCTGTGGTCTTGATGACGCATAGTTATGTCAAGGATTTACAATTTTTAATTGCGCTAAGGGATACAAGATTATCCTATTTGGGCTTATTGGGCCCCTCTCGAAGAAGGGAAAAGTTATTTAATGAACTTCTGGAAAGGTATCCAGAGATTTCAGAAACCTATTTAGAGTTGATCCATGGTCCGGCAGGAATCCATATTGGAGCAGAGACCCCCCAAGAAATTGCAATATCCGTAATGGCCGAAATTTTGTCCGTGGTCAATAAAAAGGAGCCCATATTATTGAAGGCAAAAGAAGGTAGTATTCACAGTTGATGGAGACGAAAACAGATGCCATAGGGGTTATCGTATTGGCGGCAGGTGCTTCTAGGCGAATGGGGCGCCCCAAACAATTACTGCAATGGAAACATACCACTTTATTGGGGCACAGCATAGATGAAGCCCTTCAACTCACTAAGGATGTTGTGGTTGTTCTAGGAGCCAATTTTGAACAGATCAAGAAACAAATCAAAAATAAACCAGTCGGTATTGTACAAAATAAAGCTTGGCAAGATGGAATGGGCACCTCCATTGCTTTAGGGATTTCTGAACTCATGAATAAAAAGGCCTATACCGGTATTTTGATAATGCTTGCCGACCAACCGTTATTAGATGCGTTTTTCTTAAAGAAAATCGTGGGGTCCTTTTATGAAAGAAACGTAAAGATAGCTGCAACCGATTACGCTCATGGTAAGGGGGTTCCCGCAGTATTCCACCAATCCTTATTTGAGGAATTACGTAAATTGAATCAAGATTTCGGTGCTAGAAAATTGATGAAGGGCTATGGTAGTGAAATAGTAGGGGTCTCCGCTAATAGCAAGGCTGCCGATATTGATACCCAAGAGGATTATGATAATTTGATTAAAGAAAACAGCCCAAAATGAAAAGATTAAGTATTCTAATAGCCGTTCTCAGTTCAAGTCTAATACTGGCCCAAGAAATGAGTTTTGAAACGTACGATCCGAAATCTACTTTGGTCGTGCCCCAAAATCCCATTTCAAGTGCAAAGTTCAAATTCATCGATATCCATAGTCACCAGTTCAGGATGGCTCAACAAGATTTATCTGAATTAATAGCTGATATGGACAACTTAAACGAAGGGATTATGGTCAATTTGAGTGGTGGCTCTGGTGCGGGGTTACGGGCCATGCTTACAAACGTGAATGAAAATTATCCAAATCGATTCGTCATTTTTGCCAATGTTGACTTTGGGGGCGTAGGTACTGAAGAATGGGGGAGAAAGGCAGCTGAACAATTGGAGGCCGATGTTAAGGCAGGAGCCAAAGGACTTAAAATTTATAAGAGCCTTGGGCTACGCCATAAAGATATTAACGGCAATCGCATAGCGATTGATGATCCAAGGCTAGATCCCATTTGGCTTAAATGTGCTGAATTAGGGATACCGGTATTGATTCATGCCGCTGATCCCAAATCATTTTGGGACCCCATGGACAGTACCAATGAGCGGTGGCTAGAACTTAAGACGAAACCAAGACGAAAACGTTCGGCCACCAATCCTGCGCCTTGGCAACAAATTATTGATGAACAGCACCGTATGTTCAAAAAACATACAAAGACCAAATTCATAAACGCCCATATGGGGTGGTATGCGAATAATTTGAATAAGTTAGGGCAGTTGTTGGATGAATTGCCGAACATGTACGTAGGTATTGCGGCCGTTATTGCCGAATTGGGTAGACAGCCCAGGCAAGCAAGGGCTTTCTTTATCAAATATCAAAATCGGATATTATTCGGTAAAGACAGCTGGAAACCAGAGGAGTTTCCAACATATTTTAGGGTGCTTGAAACAGCCGATGAGTACTTTCCCTATTATAAAAAGTATCATGCTTTTTGGGCTATGTATGGGCTTGATTTACCGGACGAAGTATTAAAGAAAGTATACTATAAAAACGCGTTAAACCTAATTCCGGGGTTGGATAAATCACTTTTTACGGAGTAAAGCCTCTTCTGAAAGTCTTCTTTTGTCCATACGTGTGACTGAGAAATCCGTTTCCTGAAAAATTCCGCAAGAGACCTGCGTTCTAACCAAGGAGGTTTTTTTCTTTTTGGCCAGTGATGCAATTTGGGGGTTCAGATAGCGCATACTATACGAACGTTGCGATTATCCTTCTATTGTTTCAAAGTCGACTGTTTTCGCAAGTACTAGCTGCCCCCGTATATGCTCAAGTATGGCCATCCAGTTCATTTTCAATATCAAGGCGGCGGTCGGAATATTGTCTTCTTCGATAGCTTGAATAATGGATTCATTTTGATTGTCAACCTGCTCATAAAAAGAGGCTTCGGTTAGCAACAATTGCTCGTAAAAAAGAACCCTTGCTTCCAAATCTTGTAGCAATGACAATAAGGTCTTGTTCGCACAATTACCGACTAAAATATGGTGGAAAATCATTCTTGTGTGTAATCTTGCAGAAGGGGAGTGGGCTTGCTGTAGCTTTTTTTGGGTAGCTTTTAACTGGGCCAAGGTATTTGTTTTGAAAGAAGAACCCTCAAGTGCCATCATTTCCAATTGAGCAATGGTTTCATAAAGATCCCCTGCCTCAGAAAAAGACAACTCAGGTACTACAAAACCCCTATTGGGTATTGCATTTACAATTCGGGCTTGTTCCAGTTGACTTAAGGCTTCTCGAATTGGCGTGACACTAATACCAAGGTCCCTTGAGATTTGTGCCAAGTTCAAGGTTTTTCCAATGGTAATCGTCCCCTTGGTTATTTGTGAGAGCAGATGTGACCTGACCCGGTTTCGTAAGATTGCTTTAGGCTGCATGTCTGGCAATAATCGTATACGATTTATAACCAGAATACTTCCTTAATATTGTTTTATATTTAAATTTTCAAACCAAAATTGAAAATATGACCAAATACCCTACACTTGTTCTCATCGTTTTTTTCATGTTTTTTTCATGTAAACAAAAAACCACACAACCCGCGGTTGCCAGTTTATACGAGACCCAGTTTTTTAAGGATATTCAGTTGGCCGCAATCTTCAAAGACTCCAAAACCTTTGTCGATTTGGTTCCAAAAGAATCGTATATGATTTTAGAAGAGCGGTATTTGCGTGAAAAAGAGGCCCCCGACTTCAGTTTAAGGGCTTTTGTTGAGGCTAATTTTGAGGATAAGTCCATGAAATCCCTTGAATTCAAAACGGATACCACCAAAACGATGTACGAACACATCAATATCATGTGGGATAAGCTCACTCGGGGTCCTGATAAAGCCGTTGCGAATTCCTCAAGAATTCCGCTGCCCCACAAGTATGTCGTGCCAGGGGGGCGCTTTCAAGAAATTTATTACTGGGACAGTTATTTCACTTTAGAGGGATTACTGGCCGCCGACAGAAGGGATTTAGCAAAAAATATGGTAGATAATTTCACCTTTTTAATAGACTCCATAGGTTTTATACCAAACGGTACAAGAGATTATTACAGAACGCGTTCACAACCCCCGTTCTATGGCATGATGGTCAATGCCCTTGCCCGTGAAGATGATAATATGCTTTTGTACTACCTACCTGAACTCTTAAAGGAGTATGAATTTTTCATGGCCCATGATTCCATTGACCGACCCTATGGGGCAAGTAAGCATGTCGTGCAGATGATTGGGGGCGGATTGTTGAATCGTTATTACGATTCCGGTCGAAAGCCAAGACCTGAAGCTTACAAAGAAGATTTGCATTTGGCCTCTGAATTTGAAAGTGTTGGGGCCAAGGCCGATTTGTATCAAAACCTTCGTTCCAGTGCGGAATCAGGCTGGGATTTCAGCTCTAGATGGTACCAAAACGAGGATGATTTTGCAAGTACGATGACTTTGGCAATACTACCGGTGGATTTAAATTGCTTGCTCTATAATTTAGAGACCCTTTTGGCCAAGGCCGTTAGAATGAAAGGTGATCGGGATGGGGCCGCTTATTTTCGTGGAAAAGCATCCGTGCGCAGAGGGTTAATACGGGAATACATGTGGAATGAAGAGTTGGGATTCTACATGGATTTTGATTTCAAACGTGCTGAACAGACCGATGAATTGACCTTGGCTGGAGTATATCCGTTGTTTTATGGTATTGCCAACAAGACACAGGCCGAACGGGTCAAAAATGTCATCATGGAACAATTTTTAAAAGACGGCGGATTGGTGACCACACTCAAGAATTCAGGGCAACAATGGGATGCGCCTAATGGATGGGCACCATTACAATGGATAGCGGTCAATGGACTTTTGAATTATGGCTACATCACCGAGGCAAAAGAAATTATGGAACGCTGGTTGGCCTTAAATGAAAAGGTCTTTAAAAACACGGGCAAAATGATGGAAAAATACAATGTTGAAGATCTGACCTTGCTCTCTGGCGGCGGTGAATATGAGACCCAAGACGGTTTCGGTTGGACGAATGGGGTGGCATTGGGTTTTAAGACGATACTAGAGGATATGGATGCCAAGGGGTATTGAACTTACACGGGAACCCACCAATTCTCGGCTGTTCTTAGGTAGATTCCGTCGGTGTTTCATAAAGAAAGGACTATATAGTGCCAACGGTTGTCCACTTCATGAACCTGGATTCCATAAGTAGTGAAATCCTATTGAAGTAGTTGTAAGTTGGGGCAATAATAAGGTTGGAACGTAGCGTTTCATTTTTGTAGCGTACAAAAGACCGTTAAATTTTTAGGTTTTTCATCGATATTAGGTGGTTTCTTGCACTAAAAAGACGCGCTTAACGTTTTTCGTGGCAAATACAACCAAGATGATGATAAGAAAAATAAATCTTTTAGTTACTGCGGGAATCTTACTTTGCTCTTTGTCCTGTAGTGAAGATGCGAATGAAGATACCGTTTTGACCCAAGAGCTTAGTCAAACGGAATTACAAACAATCTTAGACACCGATGAAGTGACAAGTGCCTTAGACACTGCCTTGGCAGAATTGTATACTGGCAATTCGAATTCCAATAAATCCTTCCAAACCTCCAATGATTGTTATACTGCTGAATACACCGAAACCGGTTTTACGGCGACATTCAATAATTGCGTATTGAATGGTACCGAAAATGCAAATGGTACCCTTACCGTGATATATGGCGCTGATTCAAATACGGCAAGCTACACGGCTACTTTCGAGGATTTTTTCATAGGAAACATTAAGATAAACGGAACAAGAACTTTTACCCTGAATACGACAGGTACTGAAGAAGCTATCTCGTTTACCATCAATAGTAACATTACGGTAGAATTTGAAACTGGGGAAACCATTTCTGAAAATGGTACAAAAACCTTTGCCTTTGTTTTTGCCGAAGGAGAGGATACCCTTTGGAACCTCTCAGGAAGTTGGACCGTACAACTCGATGGGGATACCTATACGATTTCTGGGGATGTTTCAAAAACCTTGGTTTGTGAGCACTGGAGTTCTGGTGTGATGCAGGTAAATAAAAATGGTCTGGAAGTAGCTGTGGACTTTGGTGATGGCACTTGTGACAATATGGCAACGCTTACGTACCCCGACGGTACTTCTGAAGAAATTACCTTGTAAGTCGTATCGGTTCTGAAAACTACAAAGCCTCGTGAGAACGGGGCTTTTTTTGGTTATTTATCTATTGATAAATTGTTTTAGGGTAACGGATTTTAAGTAACTTGCCTTTCCGATTAACCTAAAACAACAACTACAATGAAACGATTCCGTCAACCTTTGATCTATGTACTTCTCAGCTTGTGTTTGGGCTTTTCGCTTTTAGCCCAAGAAAAGCCAAAGGAAGATATCTATAACGGTCTTAAATTTAGAAGTTTGGGCCCTGCCCTTACTTCCGGCCGTATTGCTGATATTGCGATACATCCCGATAATGGGAATGTTTGGTATGTGGCGGTAGCTTCTGGGGGGGTATGGAAAACGGTGAATGCGGGTACTACATTTGAACCGGTTTTTGATTCCCAATCCAGTTATTCCATAGGTTGTGTCACTATTGACCCGAGTGATCCCAGTACGATTTGGGTAGGTACGGGAGAGAATGTTGGTGGACGACATATCGGTTTTGGTGATGGGGTCTATGTCAGTCATGATGAAGGTAAGACTTGGAAGAATATGGGCCTCAAAAACTCGGAACATCTTTCAAAGATTATAGTACATCCCGATAATTCAGATAAGATTTATGTGGCCTCACAAGGCCCGTTGTGGAGCAAAGGCGGGGAACGTGGTTTTTATCTTTCCGAGGACGGCGGGGTAACTTGGGAAAAAACCCTTGGTAACGATGCTTGGACAGGTGTTACGGATATGGTGATGGACTTTGAAAATCCTGAGGTATTGTATGCCGCGACTTGGGATAGACATCGTACCGTAGCGGCCTATATGGGAGGTGGCCCTGGTTCGGGTCTACACAAATCAACGGATGGGGGAAAGACTTGGACAGCATTAAAATCAGGGCTTCCTACCTCAAATATGGGTAAAATAGGTTTGGCGATATCACCCTTTGATGCACAAACCATTTATGCGGCCATTGAGCTTGATCGCAAAAAGGGCGCTGTTTATATATCAACAAACGGTGGGGCTTCTTGGACAAAACAATCAGATGCCGTTTCTGGTGGTACCGGCCCACATTATTATCAAGAGCTATATGCTTCGCCACATGAAGAGGGTAAATTGTATTTGATGAGTAATTATACCCAAGAATCAAACGACCATGGTAAAACATTTACTTTTTTGAATGAGGATAAAAAGCATGTAGACAGTCATGCCGTGGCCTTTAAAAAGAATGACCCTAATTACATACTCTTTGGTACTGATGGCGGATTGTATGAATCTTACGACGGCACAAAGACCTGGCGGTACTTTGATAATTTGCCGGTAACACAGTACTATAAGGTTGCCGTTGATGATAGCAGCCCATTTTACAATATCTATGGGGGTACCCAAGATAATGGTTCGCATGGTGGGCCCTCGAGAACTATACGGGCAAATGGTATCTTAAACCAAGATTGGTGGATCACCCTTGGCGCTGATGGGCATCAATCGGCTACGGAACCTGGTAATCCTGATATTACCTATGGTGAATTTCAACAGGGTTGGTTATGGCGTATCGACCAAACCACTGGCGAGACTGTCTTTGTACAGCCGCAGCCGTCAGCAGGCGATCCCCACGAACGATTTAATTGGGACGCCCCTATTCTGGTAAGCCCCCATAACCCCAAACGCCTTTATTTTGCTTCGTATCGTGTTTGGAAATCAGAAAATCGAGGGGATGATTGGACATCAATTTCTGGGGATTTGACACGTAATGAAGAACGTTTCGAACTTCCCATTCTTGGAAAACAGCAAAGCTGGGACAACCCATGGGATGTTGGGGCGATGAGTGAATACAATACGATTACCTCTTTGGCAGAATCGCCGGTACAAGAAGGGTTACTCTATGCAGGCACTGATGACGGTATCTTACAGATATCTGAAGATGGCGGTAACAATTGGCGCAAAGTGCTTTTAGGGAATATCAAAGGGGTTCCTTCCCGCGCTTTTGTGAACGATGTTCGTGCAGATTTGTACGATGCCGGCACTGTGTATTTGGTGTTGGATAATCACAAAGAGGGCGATTACAAGCCCTATCTGCTCAAAAGCTCTGACAAGGGCAGAACATGGGGCTTTATCAATGGCAATCTGCCCAAAAAATTGATTACCTGGCGTATTGTACAAGACCATAAAAAGAAGGACCTACTCTTTGTAGCTACCGAGTTTGGGGTTTATTTTACAAGGAATAGCGGAAGCAATTGGACCCAGTTAAAAGGAGGTTTACCAACAATATCATTCCGCGATGTTACCATTCAAAGAAGGGAAGACGATTTGGTTGGAGCCTCTTTCGGACGTGGCTTTTTTGTGCTTGATAATATAGCCCCTTTACGGGATTATGATACCTCAAAATCAAACGAGGTTCAGTTTTTCGAAACCAAACCCGCATATCGGTATATTCAGAAAGATGCCGTTTATGGCCAAGGAAATTCACAGTACGCAGCCAAAAACCCTGATTACGGTGCTAGCTTTACCTATTATCTACCAAATAAAATTACATCATTAGAAGCAGCTCGAACCAAAAAAGAAAAAGAGTTGACCAAGCAGAATGCGTCCATTCCGTTTCCGGGGTGGGAGGCATTGGCAATTGAAAAAAATCAAGAGGCACCAGAAGTGGTCTTAATGGTTAAGGACCAACAGGGGAATTTAGTGAATACGGTCAAGGGATCCAATGAAAAGGGATTTAATCGCGCAGCGTGGAATTTGACCTATGCGGACCGATCGGGAATCCCTTTAAAGGCACCAAGCCCAAATCCTGATGAAGAGTTTTTAGGTTCGCCATATTTGGTTACCCCAGGGACGTATTCGGTGACACTATATCAAAACCTGAATGGAGAATTGACTGAACTTGCAGGCCCAAAAACTTTTTTGGTCAAGAAATTGAAAGATGGTGCATTGTCTGCAAAACCTGCTGATGAAATAGATGCTTTTAGGGAAACCTTTCAGTCATTTCAACAAGACTTGATGGCAACTGCCACGGTGCTGCAAGAGGCCAAGAAGCGGTTAGGTGCCATGAAACGAGCCTATAAACAAGCGAAGCGTCCGTCTGTGGCATTGTTCAATGAGTTAAGCGACGCTCAAAGATCAGTGCAACAACTTGATGGAATCTTAAATGGGAATCCTGCTAAGAACGAAGTAGGGGAGCGTAATGCACCTTCACCCCAAGATGGTTCGTTTATAGGGTATGTGGCATTGGGTAATACCTATGGCCCTACTGGAAACCAGAAGAAGGCTTTTGCCAGGGCTGAACGGCAATTGAAAGACTTGAAAACTGATTTACGCGTGTTGGTTAAAACGACCATACCCAACTTGGCGTCAAAACTAAAGGCTGCAGGTGCTCCTTGGATCGAGGGCCAAGGTTTAGGGGAAGACTAATAGTACGATTTACTTGTTTAGTTGCTCAACCAAGGTTTCGTAATCGGTAATCCAAGTAAATAAATGACCCCCTAAATTTACAATGGGGGTCTCAAGGGAATCAAGCGATATCGTTTTGGCCAATGACTTTTGTAGTTGTTCTTTAACCTCAGGTTGGTCATTTAATTTTATTTCTCTAAAAATGTAGAGATTTGTGTTCAGTTTGCCTATCAGACTATCACATTTTATACAATTTGAGGGGCTATAGATAGTGATTTGTTTTTTTGGTTCAATCATCTTCGGCGGAACCTCAATCAAGGTGAATGGTTTTTTTAAGGCGCGTCTTGACAAACTATCATTTACTTTTAACTGATGAGTATATTTTGGTTCTTTACCTCTGAAAAGTATCAAGGTTTTCATTAGCACTTTTGATGTAGCTGGAATTCGAGTCCATCTTGGTTTTGACTGGCTTTGCCTGAAATTAGTCCCTTTTACTGAGAGTAGTACGTCGTAGTCGGTCTCAGTGTTATTTACGGCATATAAAGCCAAGCGGTTGTTCGATTTTTCATCTACGATTTTTATGGGTTGCGATTGACTTATACTAAAGACCGAATTCAGAAATGCAATAGATAGTAAGAATGTTCTCATACGATACTTTTTATGCTCCGTATAGAATATAGGGAAATAATATTACAAAGTATCACATGCATTCTTGTCTACTCTTCAATCTGGGATAAACTGTTCAAATTTGTCGGTAATTCAAACACCTCCAAATCAAAATAGGGTACGGCCGCCAGTATATGGTCAAAAATATCGGCCATGATGTACTCGTAGTTTTGCCATCTTTTATCACTACTGAAAGCATAAACCTCTAAGGGTATACCTTGTGGGGTAGGGGCCAGTTGTCTTGTCATTAGGGTCATATCATCATTTATGGCGCTATGGTTTTCGAGGTAAGACTCGATATATTTTCTAAATACCCCAAGATTGGTCATATTTCTTCCATTGATCAATAATGACTTGTCAATGTTCTGTTCTTGATTGCTTTCTTGAATTTTCCCTTGCCGCTCTTTGAGGTATGGGGCTATCAATTGTATCTTCCCCATCTCATTAATTTCTTCATTTGCAAGAAATTTTATGCTTTGTTGCTTGATAATAAGGGCTCTTTTAATACGACGACCTCCAGAAGATTGCATTCCCCTCCAGTTCTTAAAGCTATCTGAAATGAGTGCGTATGTGGGGATCGTGGTTATGGTCTTATCAAAATTTTGGACTTTCACCGTCGCCAGATTAATCTCAACGACATCGCCATCCGCACCATATTTTTCAAAGGTTATCCAGTCACCGATTCGCACCATATCGTTAATACTAACCTGAATACTGGCCACAAAACCGAGAATGGTATCCCTGAATATTAAAAGTAAGATGGCAGAGGCAGCACCAAGGCCCGTTAAGAACTTCCAAACATCCGTACCGGTAATAATGGCCAATATCGTCATGATGCCACCTGCCCATGCAAAGATCATAAATACCTGAATATAACTATTGATGGGTTTATCCTTAAAGCGGGGTAAGGTCTTTAAAAAATCCCGTATGGTTTGAAATAGGCTTCTTACGATGCGCAAGACTAAGATGACCCCAAGTATTTGTAGCAGTTTTAAAGCAATACCCTTGCCGTAGTCGAAGTCATAAAATACTATCGGTATCAATTCAAAGGCCAGTAGTAACGGAATGATATGGGCCAAAAATCGGGGCAGGCGATTGGTGACTGCAAAATTGTCAAAATTTGTTTTCGTCCTTTTGGCGAGCTTCGATGAAAAAAGTCGAATTATTTTCCAAAGAACGTAATCAACAATGGCAACCAATATAATGACTGCAATCAATAGTATGGATACATTGATATAGCTTGCATATGCCTCTGGTATGCCATTTTTAACCAATAACTCATAAAGGGTGTGGCCCCATGTAGCTGCTTTCATAAATTAGTTTTAAACGCGATTGCAACAAAACTGCCAAAAGTCTAAATGAGGTCAAATTGTCGTATTATTGTCGCCTATGGAACATCGACCCAAGAACACATTTTTGATTGTTGCCGCATTTTTTGCGATTTATGTGATTTGGGGTTCCACCTACTTATTGAACAAGATCGCCGTTAGCGAATTACCACCTTTTATGCTGGCAGGGGTACGCTTTTTCACCGCTAGCCTCATCATATTCGCAATTGCAAAGGTTTTGGGTAGGTCATTGGCAATTACCAAAAGGCAGTTTCTCAATGCTACCTTCGTCGGTTTTCTTTTTTTATCACTGGGTAATGGCTTGGCCGTATGGGCCCTGAAATATGTAGATTCAGGTTTCGCGGCATTGGAGATTTCGGCACAACCCTTGGTCATCTTAGTATTAATGTGGATGCTTCAAGGGAAGAAAATACAGCCGATGTCAATGCTTGGTGTAGTTTTTGGAATGATCGGTATCTACTTATTGGTGGGACAGAAAGAGCTCTTGAGCCAAGAAAATGCAATTTTGGGTATGATCATGATTTTTGGCTGTATGTTAAGCTGGGGATATGGTAGCCTTTTTGTCGCAAAAGCGGATTTGCCGAAAAACTACTTCGTAAACACTGGCTACCAAATGCTAATGGGTGGTGTATTACTAGGGATGATGAGCGTATTGTTCGGTGAGGCCTGGAGCAATCCCATAAGATGGAGTGCAGAGGTACAGTTGGTCATGTTATTGCTTATCTTTTTTGGCAGTATTATCGCTTTTACCTCGTTCAATTTCCTTTTGAAATCCGTTTCCCCTGAAAAAGTAGCAACTTCCACCTATGTTAACCCCATAGTGGCACTTGTATTGGGTTGGTATTTTTTAGAGGAAGAAATTACCATGCAATCCGGTATTGCGGCAATTGTATTATTGACAGGGGTCTATTTTATAAATACCAAGAAAAAATTGATACTTTTCAAGAGGTTTAAAAGATAGTATCAAGCTTTTCGTTGTGCAGCACCCTGATTTCACCTTCGTGCAATCCATCTAAATGAATAGGCCCAATTCGAGTTCTGATCAAGCGCAGTGTCGGAAAACCTACCGCAGCCGTCATTTTTCTGACCTGACGGAATTTGCCCTCTTTTAATACCATACGTATCCACGAGGTGCCCCGGGTCGTATTCATGCGAATACGCCTATCGGCTTCTGGTAATGATGGAATATTTTTAGCAAATTCCACAAAACAAGGTTTGGTCCGGTATTTTTTGCCGAATAGGCCAATGGTTACCCCGTCTTGTAATCTAGCTAGTGAAATTGGATCGATCACCCCATCCAATTGGGCGTGATACTCTTTTTCAATACCACCGCGATTGATGGTATCACTAAGTTTGCCATCCGTGGTCAATAGTAAGAGGCCCTCAGATTTTTCATCGAGGCGACCAATGGGCATTACGTCTTTTGGAAACGTTCCTAGCTCGGTCAAGAATTGCTTTTTACGGTTTTGCCGTGCATCATTTGACCCCATCTGGCTAAGAATGCCAAATGGTTTGTATATGACGTAGTGCTTATGATATATAGGCATTTGACAAAAATAGCAAAGTTGAAATGTCTTATTTTAGATGTATTGTGAAAAGTAATAAACTTAAAATGGATAAAATTAGCTTCAATAAAAGGCTGTTATTAGTGTTTGGTGTGACCCTTGGTTCGTGTTTGGTTTCTTGTGAAAGTGAAACAATTCAACTCTTCAATGGTGAGGATTTATCGGGTTGGCATGTAGATGTGCCTTTATTGGATTCTGTTCCTGATGCTACCAATCCCTTCATCGTTCGGGATAAAAAATTGGTGAGTTTAGGCACGCCCCAAGGGCATCTGATTACCGATGAAATTTTTAGTGACTATAGCTTGACCTTGCAGTATCGTTTTGCAGGTGAACCTGGTAATTGTGGAATTCTGGTCCATGCTTCCACACCTAGGGCGCTTTATAAGATGTTTCCAAAATCTATCGAAGTACAATTAATGCATGCCAATGCTGGGGATTTTTGGTGCATCGTAGAAGATATTACTACCAATGATATGGAAGCCAGGCGCGGCTCAAAGTCCGACTGGGGAATTACGGAAGGCAAACTAAGGCGTATTAAAAACCTAACGGATGATTCGGAAAAACCCCTTGGCGAGTGGAATTCACTTCGAGTGGAATGTAAGAATAATGAAGTTACCGTATGGGTGAATGATGTTTTGGTGAACTATGGATATAATGCGACTACTTCAAAAGGTCAAATTGCCATACAGGCAGAAGGATCAGAGGTTGAGTTCAAGGCCATTCAACTTATACATTTAGATTGATTGGGTTTAGTAATAAGGAACCTAAGAATGTATAAAATGTAAATTCAAGGAATCGGATTCTAGGTTTTGTACAATTCACGACATGGATAGTACAATTGATGTCATTGTATTTTTTGGATTGCCAACGAGATCGCATATTTGCCTTATCAATCAAAAACAATCAATCGATTATTCATCAATCAAAAAACGAGCAATCATGAATCAGTTATCAAAATTTATTGCAGCACTTTTAGTGAAAATCATCATTTTACTAATGGTTTTTGGGCCGAACGGACTTTCTGCCCAAAGAAGAAGTACCTCGGTCAACATCAATAATAATGGCAAAACGACCATTTCGATAAAGAACGGTCTTGGTAATAATTTTTCCATTGAATATAAAGGTGAGATAACCCTTTCGGATGATGATACCGATGTGGTATCCATTTCCCGCGGGGGGTATATGGAAATTAAAAAATCAGCGTTCGGTAACCGCCGGCGTATATCAATTGAGCCCAATGACAATGGTGGTCTAATCAAAAAGTATTACGTTGGCAGTTCACAAAAGAGCTTTGATGCCGAGGGTAAAAAATGGCTATCTGAAATCCTTTTAGAAGTAGTCCGTACAACTACTTTAGGTGCTGAAAAACGGGTTAACCGACTATATAAAGCTGGGGGCTCTTACAAAGTGCTGAAAGAGGTTGGTAAGATTACAAGTAACCATGTGAAGTCTAGGTATATCAAGTTATTATTGAAGAAAGAGCTGAAAGAGGCAGACTTGATAGCCGTATTGAATGAAGTCGCAGAAATTGATTCCAACCATCATCAGGCCGATATTTTAAAGAACAATACCAATGTCTTTTTAGCGCATAAGGGTACGACTGCTGCATATATAAAGGCGGCGGGAACCATCGATTCAGATCATCACAAAGCAGAAGTGTTGAAAAAATCAATTAATGATGGTAGCATTTCAGATACACAGATGAAAGCACTATTCGCAATTACCCAAGATATAGATTCAGATCATCACAAGGCAAGTGTTCTTCAAACCGTATTGGAACGTCGGTCTTTAAACCAAACAAATCTCAAATTATTGGTGAATACCACAAGGGATATTGATTCAGACCATCACAAAGCATCCGTACTAAAAAAGGCATTGAACTCTGAAGACCTTGGTTCTGATGTATACAATACTTTGTTGACCTCTGTTAGTAGTATTGACTCTGACCATCATTTGGCAAGTGTCTTCACCCAGTTATTGCGAAATGAGATAGACGGGGCATCACTATCACGGTTATTACGTGTCATGCAAGACAATATGTCCTCTGACAACCATCAGGCGACCGTCTTGAAAAAAGTCCTGCAAGAACAACGGTTAAGTGGCAATAGCTTATCGGAATACCTTTCCGTGCTTCGTAATATGGATTCTGACCATCATAAAGCCAGCGTATTCAAAACACTCTCAAGAAATGATTTTTCCGACGCCGAATTGGTCCAAATATTGAAAGCGACCACTGGCATAGGCTCAGACCATCATAAGGCAGAAAGCTTATTGGGTTTTGCAAGCAAGGTTCGAAGTGCTGACCGTGAGGTGCAAGATGCGTATACCAGCGCTTGCAAGGATATTGACTCTGAATCGCATTTCGGAAGGGCGTTAAAGGCAATTCAATAAGTAAGACCTTTAGCAAACCATACCCTTTGTAGTTTTAATAATTACTATTTTGGTGGTATGGAGTGGCTTCTCAAGAACATTGTATACCAACCAATCGTGAAAAAACATCTAAGCCTACTCTTTATTGGGTCCGCCCTAGGTATTTTAATATATGGCTTTGTCAATTTCAACCTATTGCAAAGCACTAAGGAAATGTACCTGAGTGGGTTTTTGGGTGTTTTAACACTCTACCTTACCGTGCTTACAAATGGTGTTTTAAATCGGTTGGTACCGTTTAAAAAATTCCCAGGATTACGCATTTTGGTGGGAATCGTATGGAGTACGTTCTTTAGTTTTTTCTTAGCGTATATTGGTTTCATACTGTATTTGGGGATAAGTGGCCATCAGATGGATACTACGCTGCGCTATGAGGTATTCACCAAACTCGCTATTCTCCTTTTTTGTGCCGCTCTTTTGTATAATATCATCTATTTCGCCCTTTATTCTTATAATGACTATGCGAAGGGCCAGCTCATGGCATTGCAGCTTGAAAGAAAACAAGATGAACTGCGGTTACTGACCTTAAAATCACAATTGAGCCCCCATTTTTTATTCAACAGTATCAATTCCCTAACGGCTTTGTTTCGTAAAGATGTGGAGCGGGCTGGGGTCTTTATTCGTTCCCTGGCAAAATCATATCAATACACGCTAGAAAAGTATGGCGCGAATACCGTCGCCTTAAGGGAAGAGCTTTCATTCGTTGAAGCCTATTTATTTTTGGTCAAGACCCGTTTTGGTGATGCCTGTACCGTTGCAATAGCTATAGATCAAACGGTATTTGACAAACAAATTCCGCCATTGACCCTTCAATTGCTCGTCGAGAATGCAGTCAAGCACAATAGTTTTGATGTCGAAAGGCCACTCAAAATTCGAATTTCGAATACCTCGTCCACACTGATGATTTCAAATAATAAGACTGAAAATAAAATTCAGGTGAGTTCTACGAAAATTGGGCTAAAGAATATTAAGGCACGGTATGAACTTTTGACCAACCAAGCCGTAGAGGTTTTTGATGAGACGCAGTTCACGGTAAAAATCCCTTTACTCTAATGCGGAAACTTTTTATACACCATCCGATATTTCGCTTGTTAAGCCCTATATTCAGTGGTGTTCTAGTCTATCTGTTATTACTTCTCATCAATAACAACATCGATCAATTGCAAGGGGCATTCTTAAGTGAGGAACTTTATGTCTGTATCGTACTTGCCTATTTAATTCAAGAGTCATCACGGTTTTCATTATTGTTTTTTGACCGAAGGCAAAGGCCAAAATCATTTTTAGTGAAACTAACATTGCAAATAGCCATTTCGGTGGCAATAACGCTATTGTTGGTTACTTTATTCATGTATCTGTATTTTAAGTATGTGCTATTCTACACGCCCAACATGAGGGAGTTGTCCATCTTTAACGTTATTTTTGGTTTTATAGCCATCATTTATATCACATTATATTTAAGCCACCACTTTCTATATAAAATAAATACTGAAAGAATCACTACCGAGCTAGAGGCGAAACATTCCATAGAAGAAGATTTTATTCAATTTAAAAAGGGGATTAATCCACAACTCTTATACGAAAGTTTGGAGGCCATGTTGGTGCTGATGAAGCGTGACACGGAAGCAGCTGAACAATTAGCAGATCATTTTGCTACGGTGTACCGGTATATCCTTGCAAAAAATAAGAGGGAACTTGTGCCGATTGAAGAAGAACTTATGGTATTGCATGAGCTAATAAAGTTGTTCAATCATCTTCCGTATAGGCATATCGAACTCATAAGTGACATCAAGGGGAATCAATGGACGGTAACCACAAGTCTGTTACTATTAGTGGAGTCGATTATAAGGACTACCATCGCTTCTAAAGATGAAAAATTGACCGTACATCTTCAAGAACATCAAAATTGGTTTCAACTCAGCTACGCGCCACAAGATAAGTTGGCAATCGCCTTGGATGAAACAACGATCAAAACGGTTTGCAATAGCTATTCCTTTTATGCTTTGGAAAAGGTGCAACTATTTAAAAAAGATGGGTTAAGAGTGATACAATTACCTAAACTGAACTACGATGAACATAGTAATTATTGAAGATGAACCTCTGGCTGCTGAAAAACTGCGGAGGTATCTTGAAAAGTGTAAGGGTACAATGAATATTATCGCAGAACTGGCATCCCTTTCAACGGCGGTCCCTTGGATATCAGAGCACATTGACGAGGTTGATTTGTTTTTTATGGATGTGCAACTATCGGATGGGTTGAGTTTTGAGCTGTTCTCCAGTTTAAATATCAATAAACCCGTTATTTTCACGACTGCTTTTGACGAATTCGCCATAGATGCTTTCAAGGTCAATAGTATAGATTACCTGTTAAAACCAGTAACCTTTACCGATCTTTCACGTTCCCTACGAAAGCTCGAGTCAATTCAAAAACAATTTGCAAATGCTGAAAATGTAAGTGCTATTCTACAAAATATTTCAAAGAAATCTTTTAAGGACCGCTTCCTGGTAAAAACCGGTAATCATATTAAGTCAATACGTATTGAGGATATTATTGCCTTTCAAGCTGAGGGTCGCGATGTATCGTTGTGGACGAACAAGGGTAAGGAGTATATCATCGAATACAAGTTAGAGGCCTTGGACGATTTGTTGGATCCAAAACTATTTTTTAGGGTCAATAGAAGCTTTATAGTTTCGCTTCAAAGTATCGATGATGTTATCGTCTACTCAAACCGTCGGCTAAAATTAACCTTAGATCCGGATATTAATACGGGGATTGTGGTCAGTAGGGAAAAGGTTTCTTCATTTAAACAATGGTTTGAGGGGGTGTAGGGCTGTTTTATTCTAAGCGGTTTGTGGTAAGTACACCCCATATTTTGTAGTAAAAAGCCTATTTTCAAGGATAGGGCAGTCATGATATTCTCGATTTTTTTCGGTAGGAATCCTGTTATTTTACGTTGGCTGCAATGTTAAAAATGCGATTATCTAAAAATTCTGAGATCGGTATTTTTAACTTGGTTTGATTTTTGTGCTTATATTTTGTGTTTTCCAAAGCTGTTTTTGCTGAAGGGTTTCACTCGTTAAAAAGAGCGTGTTACCCATTAAAACGGGGTTATGGCTAATTGATGGTTGGGTAATGGTTACCAACCTACTAGATTGCTTAAAAATCAACTACTATGAAAAAAATTGAATGCTACTCCATCCTCTGTATCCTACTCGCATTTACGGCTTGTAGAACCGCTAAAACCAACGACTACACTGAAGCGCAATTGACGGAATTCAAGGATCAGATTGAAAACCGTAGGTTTATTATTGATGCCAGATGGGCAAATCCCTTATCCACCAGAAGTATAAACGCAATAGCAAACGCAGGTCTATTGGCTCCTGGCAGTACAACAAACCGAATTGACTTGATAGGCACCCAAAGCACCTTGGAGATCGAGGGTGATAGTGTATCCGCCAATCTGCCTTATTATGGTGAGCGACAAATCGCAGGTGCGTATAATAATGCCGATGTAGGTATTAAATTCAATGGATTACCGAACGATTTCAAACTCGATTTCAATACCAAACGGCAAGCTTATGAAATGCAGTTTAGTATTAAGAACAAAACAGAGGTCTTTGATGTAAACGCTACCTTGTTTCCGAACAACAAAGTTGCTCTATATATCAATAGTTCACAACGACTTACCATTCAGTACCAAGGCAATTTGTTGTTTTCGGAATCTGATGATTCAAAGTAACGGAAGTCCCATTTTTAAAGACCATAAGCTTCAAAAAGTTATTTTTTAAGGCTAATGTCATGTGGTTTCCAATTCCGGTCTTTTTAAAAATGGACCCTAGGCCCCTTTGGCACTTGCTTGGGGTAAGGCCATTTTTCTTCATAACAAAATTGCCTTAACTTACACCATCAAACACGTTCAGAGCAAAAATGGATACTACTGTTGATAAGGCTTAAGGTTATCAAACAGTATCAATCCTTAAAAAAAGCATTTAAAAAACCTGTGAAATGGCTATTATGACAAATAAGTACTTTGGCCTAGCGGTCATGATTTCAATGGGCTTATTATTTTCCTGTAAAGACCAGAATGCCCAAAAAGAAACACCACTTGTGCAATACGACGAGATACCATCAACATTGCCGATAGACCGCTTGAACCTACGGCAAGGGTTCAAGATTGAGGTATATGCTGATAGTATTGATGGGGCCCGTTCTATGGCAATTGGTGAAAATGGCACCTTGTTCGTAGGTACCCGAAATGAGAACAAAGTGTATGCTATACAAGATAGGGACAACGATTTTCGGGCCGATAGGGTCATGGTTTTGGATTCATTGGAGGTTCCCAATGGTATTGCATATAAAGACGGTGCGCTTTATGTTGCTGAAGTGGGTCGTTTATTACGCTATGATGACATTGAATCGAAACTGGATGAGTTACCTAGTCCGGAAGTAGTTTATGACGACTACCCGACGGAATTCCATCACGGTTGGAAGTATATCGCTTTCGGGCCCGACGGTAAGCTATATGTACCTGTCGGTGCACCTTGTAATATTTGTGACTCAACCGTAGTGGATAAACGGTATGCGAGTATCACAAGAATGGACCCAGATGGAAGTAACCGTGAGATTTATGCCCATGGGGTGCGAAACACGGTTGGTTTCACATGGCATCCTGAAACGAAGGAGCTTTGGTTTACCGATAATGGACGTGATATGATGGGTGATGACGTTCCGCCTTGCGAATTAAATCGAATAGCAGAGCAGGGCCAGCATTTTGGATACCCATTTTGTCATGGTGGCGATGTTGAAGACCCTGAATTTGGCAAACGGCGACCTTGTTCCGAATTCATACCGCCTGTACAGCAATTAGGAGCTCATGTAGCTCCACTCGGTGTGAAATTCCATAGTGGGAAGATGTTTCCTGAACTGTATAAGAACCATGCCTTTATCGCCGAACATGGTTCATGGAACCGATCTTCGAAAGTGGGCTATAAAATCTCAATGGTTAAACTCGATGATAACGAAGCCGTTTCTTATGAGACTTTTATAGATGGCTGGTTAGATGAAGAAAGCCAAGAACGTTTTGGTAGGCCAGTTGATTTATTGTTCTTGAAAGACGGGTCCATGCTGATTTCCGATGATTTCGGGGATGCTATCTACCGCGTTAGCTATGTAGGTGATGAAGTAGCCATGGACTGATGTACATTTGAAAGTTGAAAAAGCTTAAGAAAAGACTGAGGTTTATGCTATGGATCGTTTTGGGTATTGTACTCTTTGTTGTGATTGGCTACCTATCCTTTGTCAATTTCTATCCAAGTTTTGGGGGCACCATTTCTAAAGAGTTACAATTGAAATATACCTCTTCCCCAAATTTCAAGAACGGCAAATTTGTAAATACGGACCATTCCATACCCAAAAAGCTAAGTTTTTCGGAAACCTTGGGTTTGACGAAGAAGTTCTTCTTTACTAAGGTCCCCAAAGGTCGTCCGGATGCAAATATTAAGGTAAAAAAAATTGATTCCGCTGCTATTGCCGACTATCAGGGCCCTACCAGGCTTATTTGGTTCGGACATTCAGCACTTTTACTGCAAATCGAAGGTAAAAACATCCTGATCGATCCTATGTTTGGTGATGTGGCGGCCCCACACGATTGGTTGGGTACAAATCGATTTAATTCGCAAATGCCTATCGATATTGCCGAACTCAATAAGATTGATGCGGTTGTAATTTCCCATGACCATTACGACCATTTAGATTATGGCTCCATTAAAGAACTAAGACCAAAAGTTGGGCATTATTTCACACCCTTGGGGGTGGGGACACACTTGGAAGCTTGGGGTGTGGCCAAAGATCGGATTACGGAATTGGACTGGTGGCAAGATATCGATTTTAAAGGGATTAAATTGGTATGTACCCCCGCACAGCATTTTTCGGGTCGTAAATTTGATAATGGCCAGAGTACTTTGTGGGGTTCGTGGGTCATCCAATCCAAAGAAGAAAATATCTTTTTTAGTGGTGATAGTGGTTACGCACCCCATTTTAAAAAGATAGGTGATAGCTATGGCCCTTTTAAGTTTGCAATGATCGAATGTGGGCAATACAATGACATGTGGCCCGATATCCATATGTTTCCTGAAGAGACGGCACAAGCTGCGGTGGACCTGCGAGCCAAAACAATGATGCCCATACATTGGGGAAGTTTCAAATTGGCCTTACACAGTTGGACGGATCCTGTGGAGCGTGTAACCAAAAAGGCACGGGAACTTGAAATACCCATGGTCACCCCTCAAATTGGGGAATTTATTTTGTTGGATGATCTTAATAACAACACGACTTGGTGGGATTAATTTGCCATATGGTAAGGCAATGTTAAGCCCAATTGGAATAACCCAATAACTAAAAAAGTTGAAAGAAAATTGCAAGCCAAAATCAAATATAATTTTTCAGGCAAAATATGGAAACACAATGCTAATGGAGGATGGTTTTTTGTTTCCTTACCAAAAGGCGTAACCAAAGAAATTAGGGAAAACCTACGATGGCAAGAAGAAGGTTGGGGACGCATGAAAGCCACCGCCGTAGTCAATGGAATGAAATGGGATACCGCTATTTGGTTCGACAAGAAACATGGTACCTACCTACTTCCATTAAAAGCGGACATTAGAAAAAAGGCCGATTTGAAATTGGGAGATACCATTACACTGGCTGTTTTGATATAGTTAAAATAGTCGCGCAAGACCATCGAACTTCGCATAACCGGGTCTAATCGGCCTGTTGTACTAAAGTCATTGCCCCCTACCTTTTTTAAGCCATATTGTACGACTATCATGGTTCAATCTTAGGGCTTATCGGCTCGTGCTACCGACATCTTAAAATAATCGTGCCTTATCGACATCTAAAGTTGTATACTATTCGTATTAGTAGTGAACTAACTTTCATTTTAGGCACGTGACATACAGTATACCTCATTGTTTACGGATTATTTTGAACCTTATCTTTTTTGGTTTTTTCCTTATCTCGGCCCGAGCTCAAGACAATCTCCGTTACGAGGGCCCTTTGACCATCGGTAATTATACAGGTGACGCTACGTATGGTTATGTCGTTTCAAACGGCGATACGATTTTAAATGGTCCATTTCGACTCAAACGGGCAAATCTTGATGCTCTATTGCAAAAACAAGATTATTCTTTCGACTTCTCTGGCCGTTATGTAAATGACTATCCGACCGGGTTTTGGGATTTTAAGTTTGGCGAGTTCAAATCAAACAATGAATCCCAAGTCATAGATTACCAATATCGTGTTGCCGTTAGTGGAATACAAGAAGAAGCATCGGGTAACTTGGTCAAAGGTAAGCCTGATGGTACCTGGACATATACCGTTAATCGCATCGAAGACTCCGAGGTTTCGCAGACCTTATTTAAAAGTAGCATTTTATTTGACAAAGGCGTTCCGCAACAAAGTTTCCGTATTGAAAACGATAGTCTGACCCTTGCAGGTCGTTTTTTAAGAAATGGACTGGCCCATGATGAATGGTCCCTATTTGAATCCACTGGGCTGGGTGCTGCGGAGAGTTGGTTCTTTGATGATGGTTTATTACATAAAATCCAATACGAATTGGATGGTACTTTAACAACGATACCAATTTATCAAGATAGGCCGAATCGCACGCAAATCGTGAACCTAGATACCCGCTATATTAAGGTTTTGACTATTTGGCAATCTTTAGATCAAACTTCCAGCACATCGATTGGTGGTTCTATGCAGTACCTTCTTTCTGAGAATGCTACGTATTATAAGAAAATCGATGACATTCTCTCAGAACTTGGAAAATCCTCATTTCTACCCGAATTCAAGGTTAAGGTACCGTACTATCCGTTAACCGATAATGAGGAACGCACACTTGATTCCATTACGCAACAATTTGAGAAGGCTAAAGGGGCCAGCGATTCATTTTTAAGCGATACGCAATTGAATATCTTAAAACTTTCAGATGAGGAAGCTGCCTATTTGTATGCTGTAACGGATAGTATCTCCAAAAATTTTTTAAACCCTATTGCCCGCATATTGGAATACCGGGAACAAGAAGTCTTGAGACACCTTCCTTTAGGTGCATTAATAGAAAGCCTTTGGCCTGATGGCAAACCGACCACGAACATCAGGGTTACCATAACATTGGATTCCATAACCAAGGAAAAAAACTTTGAAGCTTCGAATGCCAAAGGATTCCAATTTTCAAAAAATAATGTTGCGTCCTTAGGCGAACTAATGGACTACGCTTCCATCTGTATGGATTCCATTCAGCAGGTTCTAAATAAAAGGCTGACCAATGAAAAACGTCAGCAAGAACTTGTGGCCATAGAAGAACGTTTGATAGCACAACAACAACAGTTAAAGATGTTCGTTGACACCGCCAACGTAAGTAGCAATGCAGAGCGAAAAGCTTTAAATCAATTAAAATCGTTGGCAGATGCCGAATTGACCGAATATGCCTCTTTAGAAGGCTTAGAACCCAAATTGAAAGATGCCCGTGACCTTTTGGACTGTTTTGTGGTATATGGGCATTTAGCCCGTTCCGTTGCCATATTACCTGCTAACTGGAAAACAATACAAGAGAAGTATAAAGATAGAATTTGGAATCCGTTTATGGCTACACTTATGGACGAAGAGGTCAAGAAACGAATCACCTCTGCCTATAGAAAGGTATTGGTTCCTTATTTCTTGGCAAAAATTTCCCTAGGGCTTGAGTGTGATGAAGTTGAACCGTTAAATGCTTTAATGCAAGATACCTATCAGCGCATGTTGGAACTTCGCCTTGAGAACACGGCAAAACTAGAGCGAAAACTTCGTAGAACAACAGATCCCGAAACGGTATTGGAGTTGTTCGGCTTAACATCAACCCTAAAAACAAAAGAGTAGATGAAAGGTCGTTATAAGAATACAGCTATACTCGTGGCGTTTTTATTGATGTATTGCACACAGGGATTCACCCAAGAAACGAATGAAGAAGTGCTTCCGCCATTTTCTGAATTCAAAGATCCAAAAACACGAACCTGGTTCAATACCTATGGAAACATTCGAATTTCAAAACGTTTGTTTTGGGTAGCCCAAACCCATTTTCGGTTTGAGGAAACAGAAGAAACGCCATTTATCGGGCAGATTGGGCAAGTCTACAACCGTCACGCCATTGGGTACATCTACAATAAGAAGATCAATGCCGCACTCGGGGGCGTAATGCGTATCAATTTCAATACCGATGAAAGCTCGACAGATCGAAACGTGGTTCCGGAATTTAGAATATGGCACCAGTACCAGTTCGCCATGCCCGTGTACAGTGCAATGATCTATCATAGAATTCGTATTGAGCACAGATGGACCCAAGGTTTTGAAGAAAACAGTGAGTATATCTTTCGCAATAGATGGCGTTATATGTTCAGGGCAAAAATTCCATTGAACAATCATAAGCTAGAACCTAAAACCCTTTACGTTTCCCCAGAAGCTGAATTGATCATGCAAAGTGGCCGTGCCGTGGTAGGTAGTGTTATGGAAGATTTACGCTTGACCACAACGTTGGGTTACATTCTCACGCCCCGTTTGACCGTAGCTGGGGGGTTGATGTATTCTCAGGGACAGACCCTTGAAAATGCAGGTGTTTTCAAACAAAACTTAACACTGCGTTTCCATCTCTATTTTTCACCCGATTTTAGAAGGGTGCGCAACAAATTACCGGCAATACATCTAAATGATTGATATCGTACGTAAGTACTACAATATTTGATGAAATGAAGAAAAGACTATTAATCCCATACATTTTGTTGGCCATTTCATTGGTTCTCATAGTGGTGTTCCTCTTTACCACTAATGGTTTAAAAAATCAATTGGATCAATCGAAAACCGAGCAAGTGACCCTAAGTGAAAAAATAGGGGTGTATCAAAATTTAACGGCCATGGACTCCCTTGTGGTTCAGAATGATTATCGCTCGGCACTCAAAGGCTATCACGACCTGCAAAAGGCACAAGGCGCCGATAGTCTAACGATCCAATATCGAATTCTATTGACCGAAAGACTAAGGCGTTACCAATTTGAAAAAAATGATTTATTGGCTATTGAAACGCTCGAGGATTCCAGTATTGTACAAGAAAATGCGACCCCTTTAGAAATTAGGCGTTACGATTCTTTGAGTTTTGCCCATGAAAAGGCAAAAATACAGCTTAAACGGCTCCGAAATCAGCTGCAGCGGAAATCCGCCGGGGAATATTTGACCTTTAATAGTAAAAAAGGGAACCAAATGCATTACGTAGGGCAGGTCAAGAACCATAAGGCAAATGGTGTAGGTATCGCGTTATTGGATTCTGGAAGCCGCTACGAGGGGGAATGGCTTAATAATGAGCGTCATGGTAAAGGTACCTACTACTGGCCCGATGGAGAGTACTATATAGGTGCTTATGAAAATGATAGACGAAACGGTCTCGGTACCTATTATTGGCCTAACGGAGAAAAATACGTCGGTTTTTGGAAAGATGATAAACGTAATGGTCAAGGCAAATTCTACGGATCTGATGGTGCCATTTTAACAAGCGGTGTCTGGAAGAACGATAAGTTGGTAGAAACCGACAAAAAAGAAAGAAAGGCCAGACGCTAAATGAAATGGGGCATTTATCCATTTCATTACTTCACCAGATTGACATTTCATAACGCGTTTAAGACATTTCGGTAAGGTTGTTTGGCTTCTTGATAGGAGATAGTGGAGCTTGCACAAAAATAGTGTATCAATCAACAAAACCCTAGTGATGAAAAACGTTTACGTACTTCTAATTGTATTGTTCAGTGCTACCATGGGCGCCCAAGAACAGCTTACCTCTGAAAAATGGCAAGAAGACCTCAGATTTCTTCAAAAGACGGTTCATGAAAAGTATCCGTTCTTATTTAAAAAAATAACTGCGAAGGCTTTTGATGAAAAAGTTGAGGAATTCTATGTAGCCATTCCAAATATGCAAGCGCATGAGGTTGTGGTGGGCTTTTCGAGAATAATGGCCTCGTTCAAATATGGCCATACCAGAATGGGCTATAGTGAGAGCCCGGTTCCTTTTCATCATATCCCCATTGATTTTTATGACTTCAAAGATGGATTATTCATTAAATCAGCACATAAAGACCATGGAACTATTGTCGGGGCAAAAATTGTGGCAATTGAAGGGGTGAAAATCAGTAAAGCACTTCAATTGGTGGCGCCAACGATTCCACTTGAAAACGAACAATTTTATAAAGGGTATGGGCTAAACCATCTCACTTTTCCAGAAGTCTTACATGCCCAAGGAGTAACGGATTCTTTACTGGATAGGTTCACTCTTACACTAGAAAAAGACGGAATACAATTTGACTATAGCATACCTTCTACAACGAAACCTGATGCACCCATGAAATATGGAGAGCTCATTACAGGGACTGATTGGGTTGATGGGCGCGATAGATCGTTTACGCCATATTACTTAAAAAACTTTGATAAAATCTATTACTTCGAATTTCTACCAAAAGAAAAAACAGTTTATGTGAGGCATAGCAGGATTAGGAACGACAAAAATGAAAAAGTTGAGGACTTTTATAATCGGGTTTTTAAATTTATTGAAGTCAATGATGTTGAAAAGTTCGTGATTGATGTCCGTTTGAATGGTGGTGGAAACAATTTTTTGAACAAACCGATAATCACTGGAATCATAGCCAATATAAAAATAAACCAACCGGGCCGGTTCTTTGTTATTACAGGCCGTCGCACCTTCTCAGCCGCTCAAAGCCTGATCAATGAATTGGACAATTACACCAACGTGCTTTTTGTGGGGGAACCTTCTAGTGAGAACATCAACTTTTATGGTGACAATAAACGAGTAATCTTGCCGAAGTCAGGCTTACCGGTGTATCTTTCATTCGCTTGGTGGCAAGACAAACCCCAATGGGAAAATGCTGATTTCATTAAACCGCACTATCCCGTGGAATTGACCTATAATGACTACGTGACCAATCAAGACCCTGTCTTGAAGACCATTCTAGACTTTTACCCCACAAATTTCACTATGGAACCATTGGTTTACCTTAATCAACTTTTTGAAGAGGGCAAATCAAAAAAAGCGATTACTGCAGCACAGCGCATGGCCAAAGACTATGCCTATAGCTTTATTGATTTTGAACGTGAAATCAGTAATAAGGCCTTCATATTGTTGGGTAACGATAACGAGCGCGCGCTCTTTTTCTTTGAATTGGCAACAGAGGTTTTTCCAAAATCCCAAAATACATGGGCTAATTTAGGCCAAGCACAATGGGAAACGGGTAATTTTGAAGGTGCTAAAAATTCTTTCGAAAAAGTGCTGAACCTATCCAATGATGGCAGTGCCGTCGATGTGAAAGCCAGAAGGATGCTTCAGAAAATTGAAGCCAAAGAAAAGAAGTAGTTGTATTGGAATACCGTAATAAAGCTTTCAAGATCCTTTAATTTTTAGCTTCCCAACCCATAATTTCATAAGTGGTATCATCAGCGTCAAGACTATAACGCATTGGCAGCCATTCACCACTATCATCTTTCGTATTATTTTTCATAATGGCTTCGGTTTTCCAATTGCCCCTTGAAAATTTGAATTTTGCGGGCAAATGTAGTTCTGTGGTAATTTCCCTTTCATAATCAGAGATCTTTCGTAAGCGAAATATAGGGTTCCAATTGGTTAGGTTTCTCTGATTTCCCGCTATATAAACAATGTCATCTTTATTCGGAACCTTGACCTTGATCTTTACTTGGTAGGCTTCATTGGAAAGACCGACACACAGCTGATGCGAACTGTAAAAATCTTCATAAATGGAAGCTGTCGTTTTTACAGGTGTTCTACTGTCTAAAACCTCCTTTCCATCAACCACGAACAAATAATTATAGACACCCTCATCAATCTTGTATTTACCTATCCATTTGCCATCTTTCTTAATTAGAAAATCAAAAGCTACGGGTAACCCTTTTACAAAGACTTGTTTGGCATCTTGAAACCCGTTTAGCTCAATGGTAACATTGGTGTTTGCTTCAAAATTCCCCTCAAAAAGATTTAAGATTTTATCCACTTCCATACTGGTGTCGGGTACTTCCTTCTTGTAGTCCTTTATTATGGTTTTTGCTATTTCAACATTTCCATTTTGATAATATACGATTGCTTTTGCAGAACGCATCCAATGTCCCGTAGGATTCGATTTCAAATGTTGCTCTAAAAATGGTAGCAGTTCCGCATTATAATTTTCTTTAAATAAATTGACGAAAACAGCTCCTATTTCCTTCTTTCTTTCCTCAGGCAAATCAAGTTTTTGGTAAATTTTAAAGGTTGACATTCCCCCGTGTTTTAGATAGTTGTCGTACAATACGGATATAGGATGGGTTTTGAACAAATCACGGATTAAATAAGATTTTCTGCCTTTTGACACTAATTCAGAAATTGAGGTTTTAAATGGGTTTTTGTAATCTGAAGTAAAATAAAACCAAATATCCCCGGTATTAAGATTCTGTATATTGGTATAGATGGTATGGCCTCCGTAAAAACCTTTCCCTTTTACGGAGGTCATTTCACAAATATCGGTGAAGGAAGCTAGCCCGACTTCTTGCTTTTCAAGATTCTCCTTTACGATTGGAAACCTCCAATAACGCTCTTTATTAGAACTATCCTCATTTCCGCAGATATCGAAATTAGTCGAAATTTGATACTTCTCGTTTTTTAATAGTCTACTGCCCGAAGGGCCAATAATCCCATAGTTTCCATATTTGTCGGCGAGATGCATCTGTGCACTATTGAAGCCAACGTCAAACCAGTAAACATCGAAAAATTCCATTACTTCTTGTACGGTCTCAAAATTGGCCAGAATATGGCTTAATATTTTAAAGTCTCCCTGCGGAAAACTTTTCTTTTCATGCAAGTCTTTAATCAGTGTCGTGGAAATTGAGTTAAAATCATAAAACAGTCCTGCTTCATTCATACCGCCCTCGATACCGCCGTTTTCGCCATTTTTTTCAGATTCATAGGAAAGTGTGAAATAGCCGAATTTGGTGTCTTCCGTTTTAGGAAATACGTTGATATAGTTGGCAAAACTATAGGAACCATCTTCATTACTTGCAGCCCATACATGACCATTTTTGTCTTTACCACAAAAGATTGTGCATGCATTCGTGAGCTTAGGAAGCATAATAAAGAACGTTAAACAAGTAAGACCAATCGTATTTAAAACTGTTAATCTGTGCATTGCTTTTCTCATTTTTGATTATTTAACTTGAGTTCGACATCAAGAACCTGTCACTTATTTGGTTTCTCGCGATTTATAGACTTATGTCAGGTTGAGCGCCCGTCCAGCAGGAAGACGTTCGGGGTGACAACTGTTTGTTTTTGTTGACATTCGTTCTCTTTTAGACCGATTGTTATGTCGAACTCACTTTATTTAGATGGTAGGGTATTGCTTGCCCCAGTTTAGTTATAAGTACAAATTAAGCCTATAAAGAATTAATATAATTGTAGAAATCTGCAACTAAGCCGTAGCTACGACTAAGTTCTTTTGAGTAGAAAATTCTTTTGGTGACACACCACTAAAGCGCTTAAACTCTTTTGTAAAATGGGCGTTGTCGAAATAGCCTAAATCTAGGGCAGTGTGTAAAATATTGTGTCCCTTTTTAAGTATTATACTAGATTTTCTTAAGCGAATAATAGTTTGATATTCTTTTGGGCTGATACCAATATATTTCATGAAATCATTTCCCAACGTTCTAATGGATTGTTTATATTCAGGAAGTAAATCGGCTATACTTTGCATTCCATTATGCTTTTTAATAAAGATAACGGTTTGTATAAAATTGTGTTTGATTACAATATTGCTTCTGAATTCCTTTAAAAACAAATGACTAATGGTTTTTGAAGCCATTAGCTTTTGTTGGTTACATTTCCAATCAATTTTAGCTAAAACCTTAGTAGTATCAATGAATAGATCGGAAAAAATAATTCTGCCATCAATTATTGAATCCACTAAATTAATAGCATGATTTTGAGATAAAATGGCTAAGGTCCAAGGTTGAAATTTTACACCACAGACCTTGTAAGGACCTGAGGCATTTAGATGACCAGAAAAACGCAATTGCCCCCAAAATAAAATTTTATTTGGTAAGACTACGTCTTTATTACGAGCACTAACAGAAATAGGACGATTAGCGACCATCAGCTCTGGATGACCATCAGGCAAGAAAAAGCTATGCTCGGGATCATAACATTCGAAATAGTAAATGCTGTTTAAATAATCATTGTAGGGATAGGGTATTTTAAATTCTTTTATCTTCAAAAGGAACTAAAAACTTTTGTTGGTGAAAAATCGGGTCAGCACTAAGATAGACGTATTTTTTAGCGGAATAGTTGCCTTTAGCATTTTAATCTGAATATTTCGCCTCGGCAGAACCGGATAAGGCAAAATATTCTGATTTCCTTTTTCCTATAGGATTTATAAACCCAATCAACCCATCACTTCTTTTCATATCACCTATCCTTATATTTTCAATGCTTCTTGGCTATCACATAAAGTAAGACGCTTTACGGGGAATTTTGGGACTGAATTGTACATAGGATTCATAAAAGCCCTTTTTGGTGGAACAATTTTCCATCCCTCTTTTCGAAACAGTTCTATAAGGTCATCACTAAACAAAGACACCAAAAGAATATGATTTAAAAAGGGGATGTCATTGTAAAATAGGGTCGTAGGTATCTTGGCTATATCAGTCGTGGTATCTGATTTTGAAAATAGGGCAGAAGGGAGGTGCTATTGCGAATCAATGGATTTATTCTTGTTGAAAACACATAGACCAACGGTGATTCGTATAATCGATTTAAAATTTAAACTTACTTTTTAAACGTAAAAAGCCAGCGCCTTTTCTTCCTATACCTAAAGGTGTAACATCACTGTCATTTGAAGGTTTTTCAAACGAAGCTTCCATCATAAAGCCTTCTTTCACTTCGTGCCCTATGCCCATAAGCAAATCCATTCTGGGCGGTTCACCAGCTAGTCTAAAATCCCATTCCGCTTGGGCACCACCAAGAAGATACGTCTTCTGCGAAATGAATTTTTTTAACAGGATAGGCACCCTAAAACGTTCGGCAATCAAATCGCGATGGTAAAATCCGCTTAATGCCACATCAAGGCCATTGGTCAATCCATAAGTAACGTTAAAATCGGTATATCGTGAATTGTCCCCAAAATCAGGATATCCGAAGCTCTCGATATTTAGTGCTGGTTTTTCGATTTCCTGCGCTTGCGACCAAAACTGAAAACAACCTAAAAAAACCATGAAAATCCACCTTGTCATAACACCAATTTACTACATAAATGTTTGTTTGCCCATTAAGATTACTTGATTTACGAGTTATTTAACTTTTAAAAAGATTTGATGTTATTGATACATTAATTTAAAACGGCAAGTGTATAACTTACTTTCCTTCAATATCTTACCAAGATAAATACTATGATTTAACAATTTTCTACAGTAGAATTGGCTATATTTAAAAAAATAGTTGTGATGAGAACGAACCTTTCCACTAAATGGGAACTACTTTTGTTGCCCACTTTTTTTTTGATACTGTTGTTAAGTTCATGTAGCAGTTCTTCTTCCACTGAGGAAGTGCCGCCACCATTACTTAACGAGCCGGTCGATGCAAAAGCCGTTTTATTTGTGGGCAATAGTCTGACCAATAATAATAGCATGGCTGAAATGGTACGCCAAATGGCTTTTACCACAAACCGCTCCCTTTTATACACACTACATGCGCCAGGTGGCACCACGATTGCAGAACATGCCAGTTCTACCGAACTGGAGGCTAAAATTAACTCCCGGGAGTGGAATTTTGTATCCATCCAAGCACAGAGTTTTGCCTTTGTCCAAGATACGCCTTTCGTTGAAAACAATGTCTTTCCAGACGTTTTAACGGTGGTGGATAAGGTCAGCGCCAATAACAGTTTTACCATACCACTCTATTATATGACTTGGGGACAGAAAGATGGGGACGAGACGCTCTGCGGCCCATTACCGGATTACTGCACATTTGAGGGTATGAACGGAATTATTAAAGAGAATTACCTGAACATAATGAACAGAACCAATGGGCAGGTCAGTCCTGGTGCAGAACTTTGGAGCGTCATTAGGGATCGTCATCCTGAGTTGGAGTTATATGCTTTTGATGGCCGTCACCCAAGTATATTGGGTAGTTATGTCATCGCACTATCGTTCTATACCATGATTTTTAAGGCAGACCCAACCGAGGTTACTTGGCACCGGGATGAGCTGGATGCAGCAGATGAAGAATTGCTTCGAGACATTGTTAAAGAAGTAGTTTTTGACCGGATTTCAGAATGGCAGGCGAATTAAAGCCGTAAAGCAGAATTACTTCTTGATTTTTAAGCATTGCTATAATAAGATTTTGCTGGTAGTTACGATAGTTAGTTTGAGTGCCCTTCAGGTTTACTGGAAAGCAGGTAAAACTACCGTATTGCCTTAAAGAAAACATAGAAGCCTTCTGACTATCGACTACCTAAACCTCGGTTTAGCAACCTACTTTAACAAACCGTTTTGGTAGCCATCAGTACTAAATAAAATAAGGAGGGCGTGTTTAAATAGCCACTAAAACACGTTTTAGATTTCTTCAAAAAATGGCCTTAAGCTGAATAGTGAAAGGTTTTTCTCCAGAAATGGATTTTTTGTAAGAATGGAAACGGAATAGAAACCTCAAATTTTCTAGGGTTTTGCTTTAACAAAAATTTAAGGATTTTTTTTATATTTAGCAGCATTACCTATAAAATAATGGTTAACACTTTTTATTAACACTAATTATGAAAAAAACTATTTTGAATTCACGTCTTGTAAGGCGTCCAATTGTTTTAAGTGCAATTCTTGGGATTACACTTTTTACTTCATGTTCAGATGAACTTATTGAAAGTGAGTCAAGTACGCTTTCAGAAACCCAAACAACACTTTTAACGCTAGTTCCAAGAACAGATGAACCAATAATCATTAATGATTTGACGGCAGATGAACCACAAACAACGATGTCTAGGGCCAGTGATGCAGCTGGTAACGATAGAGGGCGCTTCAACATATCGTTGAAGTTTTTGTTACCTCCTACAGAAAGACAAGAAGAGGTATTTAATGATGCGGCCGGACGATGGGAACGAATTATTATTGGAGATGTTCCGTCGTTTACAGGGATAATACCTTCTTCATTTGAGGGCTTTCCACCAGCTGTAGATGGAACTCTAGATGATATTGTTATTGAGGTAGCATTGGCACCAATTGATGGTCCTGGTGGAATTCTTGGACAAGCAGGACCAAGTTTTGTTAGAACTGATGATTTTTTGACATTGTCAGGAGTAATGTTCTTCGATGTTGATGACTTGGATTTTCTTGAATCACTTGATTTATTTGAAGATGTAATTGTTCACGAGATGGGACACGTTTTAGGAGTAGGTACCCTTTGGAATACGGCACCTTTTGGTTTTGATAGAACTTTATTGGAGGGTCCGGTCGATAATCCCTATTTTTCTGGTAGAAAAGCCAATGTATTCTGGAATGCTGAAGGAGGAACAGGAGAATTGCCAATCGAGGCTGATGGCGGCCCTGGAACAGCTTTTGGACATTGGGATGAAGCTACTCTTAACAATGAATTGATGACTGGTTTCCTAAACCTTGGTGAAAATCCATTGAGCCGGATTACGGCAGGATCCATGAGAGATTTAGGGTATCGTTCAGCAAGTGTTGGCGAACAGTATGATCTACCAAGAGGTACCCCCGGTGTTGACTTAAGTACTTTGGAAGAAGATGGTACTAGTGAAGGATTAAACATTGCATCAATGGAAACCTTGTTACAACCTATAGGTTTCGTAGCTTCTTCAAAGAAGAAATGATTTATTTTTTGTAACTGATTATAAGGGCTTGATTAGTTTCAAGCCCTTTTTTATTTCGATTATTGCTAGGGGTTATGTTTTTGTATCTATGTAGATGACCAAATCTGTATCAGAATTGGAAGTGTTATGAAGTTTGACTCCGATAAAAGCCTATAGGGCTTACCCCTCCTTTAGTTTTTGATAGTCTCAATTCCTTAAAGACTATATCATTTTATAACTCTCCCATAAGGTCATTTTGTAAGAAAAAAGAATATATTTTCAGGTGTCAACAAGAATAAGTAAGTAAATATTTATAAAATAGCATAAAAACCTTAGAATTTATAAGGTTTTCCTATAATTGGATTTAAAAGCTAATTTTTATATTTAAACACTCCAACCAATAGACTTCCTACAATTGAATTCCCCCATGGAAATTACCCAAGATCGGGTATTGACGAATTCTTGAAAATAGTCAAACTTTAGCAAATGCAATAAAATTTAAGAACACCAACTAAACCAATAAAACCATTACGCTTAGTGCAAAGTGGACAACCAAAACCAATTGAAAATGAACGTGAATATTCCGTCGTATTTAGACAAAGAATTTGTCATCAATGACAACCTGGCCCTTATTCGCAACCCCAATAACCTAAAACAATTTTCTAGGTATAAAAGCGGTGATACCATTCCTCCCGATTCCCAAATAGGGCAAAGGAAACAAATCCCTTTACGCACAAGGGTCAGGGCTGAAGCGGTAAAAACGGATAGTGCGAAGAATGTTTATGTGTATGCCATACCAATTGATGCCCCTAACTTTATCCCCTCAGGTTGGACGCGTTCAACGAATATAGCTGGAGGGCTTCTCAATGAGATCGTAAGTTACGTTCCAGCAGAATGGGATTTGGAGCCCATGGGCGATAATTTCACCATTATAGACAAAAATGCACTTATCCGTCAAGGTCCTTCCAATTTCGATAGTATCGGCGAGGTTGTGCCTTATGGCAGCTATGTGGAAATTACGGCACGTTCGAGGCAGACCAATCCTATTGGAAAATATGTTCGAATACGCCATGTGGTAATCAAAAATGGTATTTTGACCTCGGGTGAGCCTATAGGATGGACCCATTCCAGCAATTTAGTCGCGGGAAATTCGCAGGTATTCAAAACGGAACAATGGGCGCATAGTAAAGGGGACAATGCTGCATGGCGAAGTGGTAATTTCATCGGGGCTAAAATACTTATTGCAATCATAGGGACCGGAGGCCAATTGCAGAAAATTGCCATGGAAACTTTTGAACCGTATCTGAGCTTAATGGAAGCGGCCAAAAAGAACAATCTTACTATTAGCATTACCAGTGGGTTTAGAACATTTGCGAAACAAGAACGACTTTATAACGGTTGGAAAAATGGAGAGGCCGGTTTTAATCGAGCGGCCAAACCCGGACGCTCGAATCATCAAAATGGAATAGCCTTTGATTTGAACACCATAGGCTTTGAGGGCACCGTGCTTTATGATTGGTTAAAGGATAACGCCCTGCGTTTTGGGTTTATCCGTACCGTAAACAAGGAACATTGGCATTGGGAGTATCTACCCGATACGGCAAATGAACTTCGTGCCGAAGGCAAATTTAAGCTAGATAGGGTCACCAAATAAAACCTCAAAAAGAATAGCCGAACCAATCCAAAACCAAAATCGATCTTAAAAATTCAAAATAGCACAAGATGACAGGAAGTGTAGCTCTAGACGTTGTTATCGGACTTGTTTTTATATATTCCATATACAGTCTGTTGGCGTCCATCGTTCAAGAGATGATTGCAAATTTTCTGGGCTTACGCGCCAGAAATTTAAGGCATGGCATAAGTAGGATGCTCAAGGACGAACCGAAAAAAAAGAGTAGTAACATTGTTACGAGAGCAGTCTGGGATACTAAAGAACGCCTAAAGCGCAATCTTATTCCAGAAAAGGAAACACATAATTTGGTGAAAGCCTTTTATGAGCAACCAGTTATAAAATACCTCGCCTCAGGGCGCTTCTTTTCAAAACCCTCTTATATCAATCCGTCAGATTTTTCAAAGGCCCTAATGGAAATCCTTAAAGCAAAGGGTGACCCAAATTCCTCGGTAATAGATAGGGTGAGGGAGGGCTTGTCAAATGCCGATCAGGATATGGGGGAAGAGACCAGAACCTATCTGCTTTCACTATTAGAAGATGCCCAAAACGATTTGATAAGGTTTAAGTTCAACCTAGAAGAGTGGTTTGACCATACCATGAATCGTGCAAGCGGGTGGTACAAGCGTACCATTCAGGCTATTTTAGTATTAATCGGTTTCGGGGTGGCGGTATGCTTTAATGTGAATACGGTGGAAATCGTATCGATCTTGGCTAAAGATGAAGCGGCCAGGGATGGTATGGTGCAACTAGCTTCCAACTACATGAACGAAAATGAAGAGATCTTAGCGCTGTACAGGAAAGGGCAAAAAACCTTGGATACCCCTGAAACGGAGAAAGATTCAATTAACGAAGAAGTTGTTGAAACACCAGTGGATGAACTCACCCTTAACAGGATGGATTTCGATAGTAAGCTTGACAGCCTGTTAAAAGTAAGAACGGATTTGGAAAAAGATCGTGAAGAGGTGAACAATATTATGGGTTTTAGACCAATCGAGGATTTGCCTGCGGAACCGTTAAGCAGTTATAAGGGCGAACGTACTTCTAGACACCATATTATCGAAAGCTGTGGCGAAGCGTATATCGTCACGTTCCCAAGTGCCTTTTTGGCGAACAGAACGAAGGATTACTATCGTATTGAGAAAAGAACGGTTGGTACTAAAACCGATACCTATGCCGCTTTTCAAGACATACCCTATATATGGGCCAACTTTTGGGGTTATCTCATCACTGCCTTCGCGATTTCACTAGGGGCACCTTTCTGGTTCGATATACTCAGTAAGCTGATTAAGATCAGAAGTTCCGTACAAGCAAAATCAACAACTGCCAGTATAGCGGAAAATAGGCAACAGGGGGCAGTTCCCGTAAATGAAAGGGTAGGCTAATGAAAGTGACCGTCACGAAATATCTGAACGTTAGGGTCGGTGAACCTAGCATAAACGCGCCCAATTACCAGTATTTGGTACCAGGTTGCGTTATCGAAGTGGATGGTAAGCTGTATGAAGGGGAACCTTTTCATGGCAATACCCTGTGGTATAAGGATAAAGCCGGAAATTATTATTGGAGTGGGGGGATTCATCCCAATCCTGAGCTCCTTTCACTAATTACGGATTCCGATTTTTGGTTCAAAAAACTTCGCATAAATGATATTTGGGAGACTTATGCTGAACAAGGAGATCAAAGTACAGTACTCATTTTAGACACTGGAATCAATGATGAGCTTGACACTTTCTCAGGAGCCCTTTACGAAACTCCTAAAAATTTTGTGCCGAGTTCCACAACTACAAAGAGTGTAGATTCCCAAAATCATGGTACTCATTGCGCGGGCATAATTGCATCTAGACCTTTGAAGTACAGAATTGGTATCGCACCATATTCAAAATTAATGGTTGCCAAAATCAATGAACGTGGGTCACTCAAAGATGCCAGTACCATGAATGACGCCTTAGAAGAGTATCTCAAACCCAAATACGATGGGCTAATAGATATTATATCCATTAGCCAATCTTTGCTATTGTCCGATGTAGACTTGGAGAGACTGATTAACGAACATTTGGCCAAAGGTAGGATTGTCATCACTGCTATCGGAAATGATAGCTTTCAGGAAAACCTGAATATTGAGCAATATCCTGGATTTTACAAAAGCACTATTGCTGTTGGAGCCTGTGAGCGAGATCATAGTTTATCCAACTATACGTGTTATCCATCAGCAGTGGATATTTTTTGCTATGGTACCGATATTAAGTCATACACAAAGGAGAATTACCCTTTACCGCTTACGGGAACAAGCCAGGCCACGGCCATGGTATCGGGTATCTGTGCACTGGTCGTTTCTTATTTAAAAAAGCGGGGTGAAACGATATCCAATACCGAATTAAAGAAGTTACTGCAACGTACCGCGATTCCCTTAACAAACAACAATGATTACAAATTGATACAACCTAAAATGATTTTTGAACAATTAATACTAGCCGTATGAAACAGTTACAACTTACTAAAATGTATTGGCCGGTGGTGTTGGCATTGACTTTGTTTTTTAGTGGATTACATGCACAAGACCAAGACAGAATAGCCTATTATGATGCTATTGCCCTGTCCAAATTATATGAAAGCAACAAACCTGATGGAATACCCGTACTTAATGCAGAAACTTGGGAAGTCTTAAAATATTATTATCCAGATAGATTGGATTTGCCTAAAGTGTTTACCAACCCATTCTTAAAAAACTATTTCGCACAAGGGACAAGTGCAAGTCTTTTGGGTACAGCTGAATTTAGCAAAAATTTAGAGCAGGGTTTCGGTGGCCTAGGAGGCCTCAATGTCACAACCATAGCTGATGGCCTCGCTAAGTTTTTGGTAAAACGAACGAAACAAGAATTAAATATCAACTTTTTTCAACGATTTATTGATGTTTTGGAGGACGACAAAACCAAAGATCTACAGCTACTCTTTCCAGATACCTATGGGGTTTTAAAAATCGTAGATCAAGAAGTATATCAATTCGCAAATTACATCAACACCCTACGGGAGACCTTTGAGAAAGACCTTCAAAATATCCTGACAAATTTGGAGGCCTATTTGGATACAAACCGAAAAAACCGATATGCCACTGATGGCAATGATGAAATTGCACAAAAAATCGAATATTTTCAGGCGGCCTTGTTGCTAGTGAACAACATACGTCAGGGCAGTCATCCTGCAGAGGCCATTGGCAGATTGAAGGATGTATCCTTTAATCCTAACAATAAAATACTGATTGATGTAAAGGAAGCCGCAAAGGTTTTTACAATTTTTTCGAACTCCTTAAGGTCCACCAATACTAATCGGTATTGGATAAATACTGAAGAATCAAGGGTACTCACGAACCCTGTGACCTTCAATATTTATTTGGGGTTATTATACCAACAATATGGAGCTGTACCCATCTTTCAACAATCCTTTGGGGAGTATTTAAAAAGGGTTGCCGAAGATGATGCCTTTATAGAAAATTACAAGAATTACATTAAGAAGTTCATTGAGCAGTCAGAAAAAGTGGCACTGGCCATAACCGACATTAAACAGAAGAAGAATGCTGGCGAAAAACTGGATTCGTATAAAGAATTATTTCAATCTTCGGTTGGATTATTAAAAAATCTTGAAGAAGTTTCAAAACTTAATTTTGGAATAGAACTTATCGAAAAGAATGGAGTTATCCATATTTTTGATCTGGTCAATAGTATTTATTTAGATATCAATGAAGGTAAGTACAATGCGCTAATAGTGGATTTATCCAACCTTTTGACCAAAATTTTTGGAGAACGGAATTTTGCATGGAAAAACGAGTTGGTGCGATATGGCACCTTCGTCGCCAATGTGGCCAAAGCTGAAGATAGTGATGAAGTACAGGCAGCCATTGAGGCCATAGCACTACCTGTTGGCAGCGCTTCCATAAAAAAAGGATCTAAATTTAATGTAGCCTTAAACTCCTATGTTGGTCTTTCAGGGGGATATGAACGTAACGGACAGACTGGGGACTTTGATTTTAGTCTAGGTGTCAATGCCCCTGTTGGGGTAGCCTTAAGTTGGGGGCACAATACTACCAAAAGGAGCGGTTCAAGCAGCCTCTATTTTCCGCTTATTGATATCGGGGCGGTAACCAGTTTTAGATTTGGTGATGACCAGACCGAGGAACTTCCCGAAATTAAATTGGAAAATATTTTCGCCCCTGGTGTTTATTATGTTTATGGCTTTCCAAAAGCGCCGGTTTCTTTAGGCCTAGGTGGGCAGTTTGGGCCTCAGTTGCGTGAAATCACCTTGACGGATAATTCGAATCTCGACAACGGGATTTCCTTTACCCTACAATTCTTTATCGCAGTAGACATTCCCCTACTTAATTTTTATACCAAATCAAGATAGTTCAAAATCACTGCTTATAAAATGTCATCCATTCAAAAGTGTAACCGTATGTTCAAGGATTTTAATTTTAGCAAGGAAGATATTTCCCTAGCGAAAAGTTTTTTTGATGAGGCCGATGCCCTGCTGCAAGCTTCAATAGCAGACCCAGAATCCGGGCTTGATAAAAAATTGGATGAAGAGGGGCAGATTGGCATCAATTATATATCGGATGCCATGGTTTCTGAGATTACCTTGGATAGCAATGGCGATGAAGTACCAAAAAAGCGGCCTGTTATTGACTTGGTACAACAAGGCGGTGGTATGTGGGGTATCGCTCTGTTGGGGTACTGTTATATCTTGGAAAAAGTGGGTATTCGTTTTTTTAGTCATGGGGGTACCAGTGCCGGGGCCATCAATGCCTTGTTTTTATCTTCCATTCCGGCCGGTATTTATAAGCTACCCCCATACGTTCGAAAGGAAACGGCCAATAGTTCGCTTAAATCGGAATTACTAACGCTAATGGTCTCTAAAATGGATTTTTCGGCCTTTATCGATAGTAAGGGTATTGCACAGTGGTTTCAGTTAAAATTGTTCAAAAGTGTACGATCTGGACGGTTACAGCTACTCATCGGTCTCTCATTGGTACTCATTCTTAGTTTGGTATATTTCATACTGAGTGTAACATTGGTCGAATATGGTATGACCACTATTCAGGATGTGAGCTACTTTTCCTTTGTAATCGGAACCTTCAATACCATCGCCTTAGTCTTATTGATTTACATTTTGATTACAAAAAAATTAGGGGAACGGTTCGGGTTGAACACTGGTGATAAGTTTTTGGATTGGGTCAAAGGGAACCTTGAAATACTAGGGATACAAACGACGGAAGACCTTTATGCCAATTTGGGTAAGACTAATCTAATACGCGAAAAGAATACCCCCGATAAAGAAGGCGCGATGATCTACACCGTTCAGAACGCGATGACCGAAAAGGGGAATACAACCAAGAAAACCCCTCAGGTCAGATCAAAACACCCAGAATTAGTATTCATCACGGCTAATTTAACCCACCATCGTATTGTGAGGTTTCCGGCACGTGCTGGCGATTATTGGGAGAATCATATGAAGGTACATCCGGCTGCCTATGTGAGGGCGTCCATGTCGTTACCATTTATATTTGAGACCTTTGTCCCGAATAATGACACGCATTTCAGTAATAAAGAACCGGCCAATAAGGTGAAATTTGAGGTTCGCATGGTCGATGGCGGCATGTTATCCAATTTTCCCATACGTGATTTTCATAGAAGTGATGGTAAATCGCCTAGTTTTCCAACTTTTGGGATATTACTTTCAGAACGTCCTAAGATTGCATCACAGAAGCATATGCAAGGGAAGAAAAATACCCTTGCCCGATTTATTTCCAGTTTTATCTCAACCTTCAGGAATTTTTATGACAACGACTACCTTCTAAATCAAGAAGAGATAAACATGTTGATAGAAACAGTGAATACACTACAAGAGGGCAGTAAAAACACCCATATCAATTGGTTGGATTTTGGTATGTCAAATGACGACAAAAAGTTGTTGTTTAAACGAGGTGCGGAAGCGGCTATCAAGCAACTTGTAAAATTTGATTGGGAAACGTATAGAAGAATTCGGCAAAAAACAGTCACCAAATGAGTTATAAAGACAAATTGAATAACGCAAGTAATAAATGGGCCATACTTTTCATAGGTACCATCGTAGCATTTCTACCATTTTACCATAGTGACGTCATCAAGGTTCCTAAATTGGGAAAATTACAGTTTTCACGGAAACTGGAAGAATTCAATGCCCTGGCCTTGAAATTATCCGATGCCATTTATAATAATCTGTTGTACGATGTGGTCTTTATTGCGGTATACACCTTATTTTTTTATTTCGCCTTTAAGGTCTTTGAACTCTCTTCAAAAGCATCCTTTACAAAAAGGTTCAAAATGGTATTTGTCATTCCGGGTATTTTAGACCTTTTAGAAAACCTGCTTACCTGCCACTTGCTTTCAAATCCTGATAAAACACTGGTCTTTGATATATTTTTCTGGGTCGTAAGGGCGAAGTTTACGGTCATCATCCCCTTTGTGATCATCAATTTCACCATAGTCATCTATTATCTGATCAAGCTCTATGATGCTTATGTGATTCGAAAAAAAGAACGTCAAGAACATAAAACGGCGATTCGTAGCGAATAAGGAAAACAGGTATGTTACCTGGATTATGACTGGTATATACGTTTGGCATACCATCAATTTTCACGAAGGTCCATATTGTTCCGGTTGCTACGGTTCCAATAAGTCGTGTACCCCGTTCTTTAAATGATAAAGCGTATTGATTTCGGTGTCGGTGAGCTTTCGGTTGAAAATGGACAGCTCATCCATAAGCCCAATATAACCAAGCCCTAAATATATATTGGATTGTTCTGGATTCCATGTAAAAGGGGTTCCGATGGCATTACGGCTACCCCTGTGTTCTCCATTGATGTAAAGTGTGGCTTGACCATTTTCGGTGTTCAGATTGGAAAAATTAATCAAAATGTGGGTCCATGCGTCACTATCGAAGGGTGGATTTTTGACCCCGGTAAGGCGATTTATGAATATTGGATTTTCATTATCAGGTCCTTCGGGGTTTGGATTCCAGACCTCTCGATCCCCTATAACGCCCAATCTAAAATCACGCGGGTTTTCTTTGGTAAAGTCTACCCAAATAGCGCCGTCATTATAACCCGAATCGGTAATTTGAATGGGATCGCAATACCCCGGTTCCAAGTCCGTTTCAGGATCTAGGCTTAGCCAGAAAGAAATGGCACCGCTCCAGTTTTCCGTATTATAGGCCACGTTCTTTTCACTGGCATAGTAGATCGTGCCGCGACTACGTGCCGTAAATACCAGACCAGACCCATACCTTCCTTTTCCCGCTTCCCTTCGAATATCGGTTTTATGCAAGCCTTGTCTGGCCGAATCCCTCTCCCTTCTATTGGGTACGGTATATAAATGGGCATCCCCTAAGGCAAAATCCGCATCTATGGAATCATCGAATGAGGCATAAAAGGTAAGCGCCTCTTTTAAAATGGTATCTGCTGGGTTTTCTGAAGTTATTTCCTCGGCTGATTTCTTTTGCTTGCAAGCGCAAATCAAGATAAGGTTGAGGGTTATTAAGAGGATGGTGGTCGTAGCGGTTGGTTTAAGTGGCATGGCATGAAAATAAAATTTGTTCTGCTATCAAAGATACCTATTAATGGGTTTGGTCTTTAGTACGTTGGATTGCTTCTGATTCCTTTGAAAAGTGTTTTAAAAGCACAAAATTGAGTATTGACAACACTATTCAGCAGCACAAGGGAATAAAATATAAAAGACAAACGGATTGACGAACAACAATCAAATCACGAAAAAGACTGTAAGCCACACGCTGCCCTTCATATAACGACATTTCTCGATTTGACTTAAAAGTGTATCTTTAATATATGGAAATGCTGCGTGCGTATTTTAACGGTTTTGGAGCACTCTCCGAAGCAAATATGGATTTCTTATTAGGCCATATTCACGAGGGGAGTCTATCAAAAAAGCAAAAGCTTATCCAAGCCAACCAGACCGTTGGTTCAATTTACTTTGTAACAGAAGGGTTTCTACATTATTACACGCATAATGATTTTGGAAATCAAGTAACCTTAAAGATTATCGCACCAAATTTTTGTTGGACGATCATGGATAGTTTCTTCCATCAAAGACCGACCTTAGATGAATGTCAGGCCCTTAGCGATGTGCGTTTCCATGAACTTAAAAAATCGGATTTTTTAAAGATCAAGGCCAAGAATGTAATACTTAGTAATTTTATCCAAAACATTACCGAACAGATTTTATCGGCCAAAGCATTAGAAGTCAGAAAACAGCTAAGCATGTCAGCGGAAGAGCGTTATCTCGATATCTTAAATACAAACCCCAAGATTGTGCGAGAGGTTCCCGTAAGTATCTTGGCTTCCCTAATAGGAACCTCTAGGGAAACCCTTCATCGAATTCGTAGGCGACTTTCCGCAGCTTGATTTCTTAATTTTTTGTTAGTGTGTCATATGACACAGTTTTTTTATGTCGTATTCGTGATTTTTAGGTATTGATATCCATACATAACACCAAAAAATCGAGAAACCATGAAAAAGCTAATGCGAATCTTATTTATTATTGGCCCTTTAATGTTACTAGCGCAATCAAACAAGGCTGAAAAGGTATATACGTATGCCCTGCAACTTGATACCCCGCAAGAAAAACTGTGGAACACCCTTATCGATTTTCCCAACTTTGACAAATGGGACGATTCGGTGGTCGATGTACGATGTGCCGGAGCGCTCAAAAAAAAGGGTGTTTGTCAGGCCATCTTAGCCACAGGTGAACTCTTTGAGATAGCGATTACTGATTTTGTCGAAAACGAGGGCTACACGTTACGGTATAAATTGTCTTCTGGTAACGTATATGTCAAAAGGACCATAGACCCAAGTAACAATATCCTTACCGAAACGGTTTGGTACACCGGAATTTCAAAAAGGACCTTTGAGAAATACAAAGGGAAAGACTATAAGGAAATTCAAGAAAAAAGAATGTTAGCGCTAAAAGAATATATCACGGATTAAGATTAAATACTAACTACGAGGTGATCTTGCCATTACCCAAGGGCTATCATCCGATGTTGGAAGTAAAGTAAAGCATACCAAGGCAGCCTTGAAACGTTCTGAACACCAAATGGAAGTATTCGCTAGTAAAGTCGTTGCAATGGAAGAGCTATCGTAAGGGCAATGAATTTGAAAAACTGCCGGTAAAATTGCAAAGGGGGTCTTTCTAAAGTTCCCGGATCTTCATATTGCGGAACCAAGCATTGAAATACCAGTTTTGAAGGGCGATCTTTCCTTGGGTAGCCGCTCCGAAACCTTTGGTGTCCTTAAAACGTGAAGCAGCGATTTTATCACGCCAAGCCGTCGATGTAAAATCTTCTTTAGCGGTTAGTTTTCCATTGAGGTAGAACTCAACTTTTCCGTTTCGCTGTGTAATTTTAGAGGTGTTCCATTGTTCGGTATTGTGCACCTCAACCGGATTGTGCTGGGGCGATATTCCCCAAAGGCAGCCCGCGCGTTTCAAGGGGGTTTTCGTATCTGAATGGGTTGGCTCCAACAATTGGTATTCCGGTCCGGTTTGATAGGTAGCCTTATATTGGGGCGATTCCTGTACATTGATAAAAACACCTCCGTTTCCACGTACGGCCATTTTCCAATCAAAAACCAGCTCATAATCTTCATATTCCCTGTCGGTAGTCAAATCGCCAAAAACCCTATTCTCATTGGTCGCGTTACAAAAAAGGGTGCCATTGCGCACTTCCCATGCAGAAAACTGGGTAGAATCCGGTTTATTGTAGAGGTGCCACCCATCTAAAGTTTCTCCATCGAAAAGCAAGACCCAACCTTGTTCCTTTTCACTGTCTGATAATTGGTTGTGCACTTGGTTTTCAGCTACCCATTTTTTAGTCCTCCAAGTTTGTTTTTTGGATTTTCCGTCCGTTCCGCAAGACACCATTAGAAATACGATTATAACTGCGCCAAGAAAGATGTTTCGAACCATTCCGCTTTTATTTTAAGCTTTAAAAACTACAATAATATTCCCATTTTCCAGTAAAATGGTACTACTTTTTAAGCTACCATTTTAAAGAGTACAAATCATGGGTTGATTGCCTTAAAATTAGTATTGACAAGGCGAAATAACGTTTAAAAGGTTTCATGACCGGTTTAAAACTTCCCTAAAAGCAATGTATAGGTTTTTTGTGAGAGCCAAAATTGTAATGTATCTGGAATGAACACGGTATTATTTATTCTGATTTATAAATTGTATCACCTCCTCAGCAAACCGATCTGGTTCCGTGGACATGGGTGAGTGTCCCGATCTTTCAAAAAACACAAGTTTTTTTTCGTTGGAACCTAAATTGTCAAAAGCTTCTTGGGCATAGAATTCAGGAACGACCATGTCATACCTCCCCCAAAGTACCAATGAAGGGATGCGAATCGCTGAAAGTTGTTCTGTGTATGACAATTCCCCTATAATATCCTCATCTAAGATGGATTGGATTTTTAATAAGTTCCATACAAAAGTGAGTAGATTATAATCAGAAACCCGAATTCCCCCATTTTCCGGTCCGTTGATAAGATTATCATTTTTTAAAGAATCCTCGGCATTGAACGCAAGGCTATTCAAAATGGCAAAATCGTCAAGACTGACCGTATTTCTATCGATTTTATCCAGTTCTTCATAAACAGATTCCCAAAAGGACACACTGTTTTCAAGTTCAATTTGGACTGCGGCAACCCGCTCAAAGTTCTTAATATATTCAAAGTAGAGATCTCTCGGATTGTGACTACCATCGACATTGATCCATCCTAAAAATGCACTTTGATCTTTTAATAAAGTTGCGGGGCCCAGGGCACCTCCCCAGCTATGGCCTAATAAAAAGAACCTGGAGTCATTGCCATAAATACGCTGTATGACTTTCACCAAGGCAAGCACATCCTCAGCCATCAAATCAATAGTGACCTCATCTTCTGAATAGCTCCCCTGTGACATACCGGAACCACGTTGGTCAAAATAGACCACCCCATAGTTATCCTCAATCCGATCAAACGCATTTCCTTGAAAACCTAAACCGGCACCACCCGGACCGCCGTGTAAGGTGATAAGAAATATCTTTTCATTGGCATTTCCCTTGATATAGGCCGGCATATCGGCACCTTTATGACGTACAAAGACCGTAGCGTCAAGATTATTCAATGTATGCTCATTTGAGCAGGAATTCACAAACAATGTCGCCATTGCCAGAACCATTATTTTGAAGTTATGGGTAACAAACTGTTTCATTGTTTTTTATTTTTAAAGTTGAACCGAAAACCATATTGCAAGAAAAAAGTTGGGAGTATTCCTGCATTATAGTTAAATCGCGGGCTATAATTGATATTGAAATAGCTTCCAGAACGTACTTTCCCTTTACGCTGTTTACCTATTCCTACTGATAAGGAGGGTGAATAAAATCCACGGCCTGGTAAGAATACCCGATCTACCGAATCGCCATCAACCTCATAGGTCTCAGGCAAAAAAGAACGATAGTACCCAAGGGGGTTTAGTTCGATACCGAATTGTTTGCCCTTTTTATTGGTGCGTCGCCATGTAAGACCAAAATTAGTGTACACCCCAGTATCCGTTTTTGATGAGAAGTTCGTTACGAATCCCAAATTCCCATTAAATAAGAACTGATGGGTATTCGTACGCTCGTTGCCTTTACGAATTTTCGTTTTCCCGCTTTCCTTCCAAAGATATTCGGTTCCAACTGACAGGCCATTACTCCAAAATACAGTGCCTACGAACCCCACTTTGAATTCGGTTCTATCCCAAAAGTGTTCAGGGAGCCGGGTTTCCGAAGTTTGATCTTTTGATGTGTTTTGCCCGTAATTAAGGGTGGTGCACAAGAATAGCAAAAATACAGGCACCTGCGATTTATGTCTCATATTTGATTGGTTGAAAACAAAAATATCTTTACAAGAATCAATTTTCGTTAAAGATTGTGTAATTAATACTTAAGGAATAGCCAAAAGAGTAACGCACCTTTACCCTTTTCCTTATTCAAGTCGATTTAAATCGATGCCTATTTTGGCATCTGAAAAGTCCGTTACTAAGAGATTCGCTGATTCCAGGTTAGATGCGAAGGCAAAGGGGAATCACCTTGGCTATGATTTTGGTAAACCCGCTATTTTTTTTGATACGATGACCTTATACATCGCACTAACGGGCACGATCTTGTTTTCAATCGACAAATGTGTCTTAGTTACTTTGGTCACCCTTTCTAAATTGGCAATGTACGATTTATGGGTACGTTGGAAGTTTTCGGATAGTAAGGTCGCGATATGGATCAGTGTTTCTGAAATCAGGTACATTCTTGAATCGGTAAATATCTTCAAATAATTCCCAAAACTCTGAATATACAAAATGGATGTAAAGGGAATATTGACCGGAACCCCATCGTGCCTTATTTGAAGTTCTTCGTTCCCACTATTTTTTTTTGCTTGTTTTAGATTTGAAGACGAAACCTTGTTTATTGCTTTCAAAAACCGTTCAATTTTTATGGGCTTCAGTAAATAATCAACAACCCCATGCTCATAACTCTCCAACGCGTATTCAGAATAAGCAGTCGTCAAGATAACTTTTGGTGGGTTTATCATGGAGCGTAAAATACCCATTCCGTTGAGCTCGGGCATTTCAATATCCAAAAAAACAAGGTCAAGTTCGTTGTATTGGGAGAAATTGACAAATTCAAGCGGATTTCCGGTACTTAGTACCAATTCAAAGGTGTTGATTTTCGAACAATAGTCTTCCAACACTTTACGCGCTAGGATCTCATCATCTATGATGCCAATTTTCATCATTTATTCGGGGCTTTTAGATCAATGGTTAAATCAACGCGGTATACTTTTTCCGTATCACTGATTTTCAACACGTGCGATTCGGGATAGAGCAGGTTTAGACGTCTTTCCACATTCTCAAGCCCCATGCCCTCCCGCTTTGATTTAGGGACTACGGTAGGCTTTGAATTTACAGTGCGAAAATGGAGTGTGTTATCTTTAATGGAGGTAGAAATATCAATCGTACTCTGTTGATTGGTACTTTGGGCACCATGTTTAATGGCATTCTCTACGAATGGGATAAGCAACATCGGTGCTATGGTATTATGAGATACCGGCCCATCAATAGAAAATTCAATAGTGCAACGTTTACTCAATCTTTTTTCCTCTAGCAATAAATAGTTTTCTATAAATTCAAGTTCTTCTTTTAATAAGACCGCATCTTTTTTAGCACTCTCTAATTGATACCGCATCAATTCTGAAAGTTGCATGACCACATCGGGGGTTTCTGATGATTGCTGTCTTGACAGGGAATAAATACTGTTTAATGAGTTGAATAAAAAATGTGGATTTACCTGTTCTTTTAGATAGTTCAATTCCAGCTCTTTTTGTAATTTCTCTTTTTCATCGTTCGCCCTTCTGAAGATGATATTCCTTCTTACAAAGAATGCAGCCATTCCGGTTCCTGTAGTATAAATTAGAAAAGAAGACATTTTATAAACACCTATCCAGTTTGGATAGGCCTTTAAAAAAGCACCCATAAATATGGTCGCAATAAGCAGCAAACCATAGATTATATACCTTTTCTTATCATAAATGAACGGAATGAGGATAAAATGGTTTACCCATATAACACCCATAATGGCCACTGCATAGCTTAGTTGCCAGACATAAAAAGAATAGGTGGTATCATATTTATCCTTGAACAACCATCCGCCCAATATTTCAAGTAGGGCTACCAATACGAAGGCGCCTATATTGAGGAGTATTGTGTTCTTTACCGACCTTTTAAACATACACGCTGACATTACAAAGTGGATAAAAATACCATATATAACTACAAGCTTCCGTAATTTCTGATGAAAGGCTTATATCAATGACGAGCGGGTTTTGTCATTTAATTGTGATGCTCGTCCTATTTACACTATTTGATACGGCACATTCCATATTTTCATGCCTGAATCGACATGTTGTTTCCAACTTATTATGACACCAAAGACCATGAAAAGCAAAACCGGATTACTTCTTTTAATCGTTCTTTTTCTAGGATGCAAAAACGAGCCAAATAAGATATCCTATACTGAAAGCGAAACACAACCAAAATATGAAACCTATAATTATTCGGGATTCACAAAAGAAGAACAATACGCATTCCATAAACACATTTTAGAAGGTGGCGAATGGACGGTAGGTGGCAAGATAGAGCGGTATGCATATTTGAATTTCCCAGAGATAATGAATTATTCACAAATTCTTAGGTCGGATACCCCTAAAATTCTAGAGGAAGCACCCAGGGATACTATAAAAAACTTTAGCACCACAACGGATTTAAAAAAAGGAGGTGGATTGTCTTTAAACGATTATATACAACAAGCAGAAGTTAATGGATTGATTGTTGTCCACAAGGGTATAATCGTTTTTGAAGGTTATCCTAGGATGTTTCCGACCGATTTACACACCCATCTCATAACAACCCATGTCTTTGTAAGTACTTCCATTGCGATTTTAGAAGATAGGGGCTTGATTGATACGAGCAAGCCCATTGATTACTACTTTGACATCCTTAAAAATTCAGGTTGGGATGGTGTTCCGGTAATCGATATCCTTTCCATGAGTTCTGGAACCGATAGTCCTTTCGAGACTTACGAAGAACGTTTTGACCCTATCAAGGATTTGGCAACAGCGAAATCCGTTGCACCATCGGGAACAAAACACCAATATTCGATTGCGGATGTTCTTGTGTTAACCCTGTTGGTCGAAAAAATCAGCGGCCTAAGCTTTCAGGATTTTGTGGAACAGGAAATATGGGGAAAAATAGGATCGGAAGATAATGCACTCTTGGGGATCAATGCGAACGGTACGTCTGCCGCATTTTTAAATGGCATGTCATCCACACTTCGAGATCTTGCCAGGTTTGGCCTTGCCTTTACGCCCAGTGGTAGAACTGGCGAAAACCCGATAATTTCCGATGCGCACCTACTTAAAATTCGAGATGTCAATAAAAACCTTGATATATCGCGAGATCCAAAAGAAAAGAAATACAGCAGTTACCTGTGGAGTGCAGTATACGAAGATGGCGATTTTTACAAATTGGCACACGGTGGGCAAGGCCTTTACATATCACCTGAAAAAGATCTCGTCATTGCATTTTTTGGAACGGCCAATACGAATCGCGAAAGCAGCCGACTTCATGTTATTTCTCGGCAGCTTGCCACATCCGGTCTGTTTGATCTAGACTAAAATAATCCATACCGTAGGGGTCTCTATTATACCAAAACTATAACTATATAAAAGAAGCTAAAAATGAACGTAATTAAATTCATAGTACTCTCCATCACCATGTGTACAACGGCTGCCATTGCGCAGCAAAATGATGCAAAAGAATTGGCGTCGATTACAAAGGGATCCCCCTTGGTATCGCCACAGATTCAGGTAGTTCCCATAAAAGATTCGAATACGGAAAGAAACTATGAATTGTACGTAGAGCTGCCAGAAGATTATTCTGAGAATACTGATAAAACCTATCCTGTACTTTATTATACGGATGCGATGTGGCATCTCGAAATATTAGCTGCCTCCCAAGAATTCATTCTTGAAGATATAATTCTAGTTGGAATTTCATGGCAGAAAGACGTTTCAGAAGATTTAATGGAACAATATGGGGCGCACGCAAGCCGGTTTACCGATTATTCATTCTGGAAAAAGACAAATCCTAATCATCCCAAATTAAAATTTGGTGAAGCCAAAAATCATTTAGAATTTATTCGCAACAATGTGATTAAATATGTGGATAACAACTATCGCACGGATCCCAACAGTCGTTCCTATTTCGGTTACTCGCTAAGCGGTGCATTTGGTGCGTATATCTTATTGACCCAACCCGATACTTTTAATAATTACATTCTTGGTAGTCCATTAAGTAAGGGCTTAGTGCCCTATCTTTCTGAGATTAATTCTACACTTGTGCCTAAGGCGTCCATTAACAGCAAGACATCGCATGCCAATGTATTTATTGCATATGGCACCTTAGAAAAAGATAAGACCGAACCTATCGACGAATATTTAAAATTGTTGGAGAATAGAAAGGATTTAAGTTTATCTGTAAGAAATAAAACAATGGAAGGTGATCATCAAACTGCGTTCCCAAGGATTGCTATAGAAAGTGTCGCCTGGTTGTCCTCTTTGTTGAGTCCTATTTCAAGCGAAGGCTATGATGTCCCGTTTTGGGATATTCCGCACCTAAATAATCCATATGTAAGTACAACACCAGCTGACAGAAAAGATGGAATTGCAGTGGATACCTTATCGGTAACTGGCAAAGACCGAGAGGCTATACTACAACTTTCGCAAGATATTTTCGATGGCAATTATGGCAATTATGATGCGCTACTAATTTCACATCAGAATAAATTGGTTTATGAATCCTATTACAAAAAGGGCCGTATCAATGTGCCGCACGGACAGGCCTCTGCCGTAAAAGGGTATACCAGTTTGGTGCTGGGTAGGGCCATTGAAATGGGATATTTAAGTATGGACGACCTCGACAAACCGTTGATCCATTTCTTAAAAGATTTGGATCCTAAAAAGTTTGCGCCAGGGGTGGAGAAAATAACACTTCATAAGGCATTGACCATGCAGGGTGGATTGACGATTGACCGAGAAGCGTGGAAAGAAATTGAAAACGATTCGGTTCGTTTGAAAGGGCAGGGGTTGGTTCAGGCCTTATTGGAAGCTACCGCACCTATTACCTCAGCGTCTCAAACCTATTTATACGGAAATTTTAATCCGATGATGGTGATGACGGTCATCGATGCCGTGGTACCGGGCACCGCAGCGGATTTTATCAAAACGGAGCTACTTGATAAATTGGGTATTACCGACTATGAGTGGTCAAAACACGCCAGCGGATTACCACAAGCCGGATGGAAGGTCAGTATGACATCTCGGGACATGCTTAAATTAGGCCATTTGGTGCAAAACAAGGGTAAATTGGATGGAAAACAATTCATTTCCGCAGCCTATCTTAAAAAAGCAACCAGCGGTATCGTAAGACCTGCCATAGATTGGATGCCGAAGAATTATTTGTACGGATACTTTTGGTATTATAGCCCGGTAAAAGTGGGTAACAAAACCTATGCGATGTGCTTAGCTTGGGGTGGAGGGGGACAGCGTGTCATGGTTGTGGAAGAACTGGACTTGACCATTGTTATCTCTGGGCACGACCGGGATGATGACAAAATCATGAAACCTATTTTTGAAACGGTGGTCCCTGCATTTGTAAAAGAATAACCCCTTTTTGATATACTACCGAGGGAATCCAAAAAAAAGCTTTTGTAGATGAGCGGTTGGCAATGGTTAAGAATTTGCCCACTTTCTGAGCTGCATCTCACTCATATTTTCAAAGGTCTACAAGACCTTCCAAAATAATGCCATTGGCTGTTGTTTCAAGTCGGTAAGAGTCCTTTGACTTTTTTAAACTTTCTTTCCAAAAGATAATGAAATGAACGAATACGATTAGGCTTTGGCCAAATTGAATTCTAGGTTCATGAATTCCTTAAAAATAATGCATAAGCAATGAATAGACACCACCCATACCGAAAAAGGCACGTTCGGCCGGGCTTATTATGCGAGCCGATGGTGGGAGGGGGGTAGCCTACCTGCGAAAAAGTGTGTGGAACGGGCTTTTATTATAAATTTTGATCCTTAGACAGCGTTTTTGTGGTTTAATGCATTCTATATATAGAACTCATTTTGGCTTTTTCAATTGGCTAAATCCCGACGGTTCGGGAGCTCTTTTTCACTCGCTTTTTGTCTTTTTCTCATTCCGTAGCCCAGCTACGCACCTTAAAAAAGACTTCAATCGAACAAAAAATGACTGATTTTCGCTTCAATCCAAAAAGCCTAAATGAGTTCATAGTATCAATCTTTAAATAATCGAAAATGAAAAAAACACTTTTAGTATTGGCATTCTTGTTTTCTTCTCTTGCTACATTTCCAAATCAAAAAAGCGATCCTCCCAAAGAATCAGGGGCAAACGCTATTGTTTGTGTTTATCGGCCTAACAATTTTGTAGGTTTCGGTGCTGTATTTAACCTTAAAATCAATGGAGAAAAAACAGGTAAAATCAAAAATGGAAAAAAAATAATTTTAAAGTTACCGGTAGGGAAAACCAATTTTGAAGTAAGGGGTAAAACCATAGCACTTGAACTACAAGCAGGAAAAACCTATTACCTCCGTTCCGTTTTGGTGCGTAATATGTTTCTTGGAAAGACTGATTTCGTAGTTGTTACTGAAGAGTTTGCAAAAACGGAATTAAAAAGCATAAAGTAATATAGTATGTAAACAGTAGCTACTAGTACTTTATTGAATTTCAACCTTTAAAATATAAGTCTTTTGATTAGTAATCAAATAGTTATAAAATGCATTCATGGAAATAGAAGAGCCCAAAAAAAGCTTTACAAAACGTATGCCCAAAAAATGTTTGTCCATTGCTATCGATACGTTTCAAATAAGGAAGATGTTGAGGATATTTTAGCCGAAGGCTTTATAAAGGTCTTCAATAATCTAACTAAAGTTGAGTATAGGGATGCCAAGAGTTTTGAGGGGTGGGTAAGGCAAATTATGGTCAATGAATGCCTCTCTTTTTTAAGAAAAAAGAAAATGTTGTTTTATGATTTAGAGGAAAACGAACTAATTGAAAATAGTTACACCATTAATTTGGATGTTGATGCCCAATATATTTATAAAATGATCCTTTCCCTACCCATAGGTTATCGCACGGTTTTTAATCTATATGCGATAGAAGGCTATTCACATGCTGAAATTTCCGAAAAATTAAATATTGCTACAAGCACTTCGAGGTCACAATTGACTAAGGCTAGGGCAATACTAAAAAAGCTGGTAGTTAAAAACAGTACGCCATGAAAGAAAACGAATTTGATAACTTCATCAAAACCAAAGTTGATAGTTTGGATAGTCTTATAGGTATTGAATTTGAAGAAGATGTTCTGTGGAAAAACGTAAGCACGAAAATTCCGAAGGGCACTAACGGCGGATTATATCTTTTTGTTTCCGCATCTGTACTAATGCTTACAGGAATGATCTATTTCTTCTTTTTCGCGCCAAATGAGTCGCTAGAGGAAAAAGAACTAGGAGTTCCTGCCAAAATAAATAAAGTAGTAACTGACACCATCGTTAACAAAGAGGAGGATCCTATAAAAAAGACCAAGGGGGTAACCCCTAAAAAAAATACACTTAAAAAGAGATCCGTAATAGTTGGGTTACCTGCCGAAAACAATCAAAGAATTGGAATAAACGATACAGTTGGTACTAAAGACAAATCAAACCCAAAACCAATTGATACAAATACAATAGATGGACTATCAAACGTATCCAATCAAAATAAATTACATAAGATTGATTTTGAAAAGGTTACAGAAACCAGAGCCTATGTTCATGTATATAGACGTGGTAAAGTTGCAGGGGCATTAAACTATTTTACTTTGAAGGCCAATGGCAAAAAAATTGGAACTATTTCAAATGGGGAATATGAAGTTTTTATGGTTGAGTCAGGATTAACGGAGTTTGAAATAAAAAGAAAGAAGATCAAAATAAATTTAGAAGCAAAGAAAAATTATTACCTAAGAACTGAATTGGTGTTTTTAGGAAAGACCAAATTTGAGTTGGTTACCGAATCTTTTGCAAAAGAAGAATTGAAATCCAGAAAAAAGTAAGGAAATCCTTATCATATATTGTTGAAATATCAAAATCCTTTCATTATATTACACCAATAGTATGACAATTTAAACATTTTAATATGGCAACAGTTCGTAAAACGGTAACCTTTACTGAACAGCAAGATAAATGGATAAAAGCTCAAATCGAAGCAGGCGAATATACTAACGACAGTGAGTATTTGCGAAATCTTGTACGTCAGGATCAAGCCAAAAAATCTAAATTTCTTTCTCTTAAAACGAAACTAGTTGAAGGGCTTGAAAGTGGTGTTAGTTCTAAATCTTTACCCGATATCATGAAAGAAGTTGAAGTACGCATGCGGGAAGATGGGCGTTTATAAGTTATCCATTAAAGCTGAGATTGATTTGGCCGAAATGTACGAGTTTGGCATATACAAATTCGGACTTACTCAAGCACAAAAGTATTTTTATGATATGCATGAAGCATTTGAAATACTTGCTGAAAATGGGAATTTAGGCCGAGATGCCTCAGAATTTATTGAAGATTTAAAAAGATTCTCTTATAAAGTGCACACGATATTCTATCTGCAAACTTCGAGCGGAATTTTTATTCTTAGGGTTTTAAGTCACCGCATGGACTATGATTGGAACCTCCATAAAGGTTGGGAATAGACAGCTATTAGGTATATAACTTATCACAATTTTTTATAACGTCGGATTATGGAACATTTTTGTTCTATAATGTTCCGCGTTATGTAACTTGAGCTTTGGTTAAAAGCGAAAGTATTTACAAATCTTCTTTTATTTTTTTCTTTCTAAAAACTTTCTTCTAAAAGGTAATGGAATACTTATTATGCGACCCGACGATAGGAGGGGAGTTTAATGTGTGTGGAATGGCTTCTCTTAGCTCAAATTTCCATGTTTTTAAACGTAGAAATTCACTTACAAAATAAAACTAAAATCAAAAATTAATTTTCGTAATTTTGTTAAAAGTGTGCTTTTTTATGACTGAAAAAATAGAAGCTGTTGATTTCTTTTGTGGCGGCGGAGGAATGAGTTATGGAATGCAAAAGGCTGGAATTAAAGTTTTAGCAGGTATTGATTACGAGGAAAACTGTCGAGAAACCTATAAAACAAACATAAAAGGAGCTGAATTTATAAAAGCAAATGTTTTTGATTTAAAAGAGAAAGACCTTCAATCACGGCTTAGCCTTAAGCGAAATGATGACAATTTACTTCTAATCGGATGCAGTCCTTGCCAGTTTTGGAGTATAATAAATACTGATAAGAAAAAGTCCAAAGAATCAAAAAATTTATTAGTTGAATTTGAAAGATTCGTAAGGTATTTTAACCCAGGCTATGTTGTTGTTGAAAATGTTCCGGGAGTGCTTCGTAAAAAAGGAGAAAGCGGATTAGAAGCGTTCATAAATTGGTTAGAAAAAAATAAATATACCGTTCACTTTAAAGTACATAATACCTCCGAATACGGAGTTCCTCAAAATAGAAAAAGATTTACCCTAATAGCTAATAGAGTTACGAATAAAGAATTAGAACCAGTTAAAGGGGGTAAGAAGCTAAATGTGCGAGATGTTATTGGTGAAGTAAATGGTTTTCCTAAGATAAGCGCGGGTCACAAAGACAGAACAAATTTTAATCACTCAGTGTCTAATATTAGTGAGTTAACTTTACGCCGTCTAAAAAAAGTCAAGAAAAATGGAGGTAATCGCCTCAGTTTTGCAAATGACCCTGAGCTTCAATTAAATTGTTTTGTTGGAAGAGATTCATCTTTCAAAGATACTTTTGGAAGGCTATGGTGGGATAAACCGTCTCCAACAATTACTACAAAGTTTTTCAGTGTTTCAAATGGACGCTTTGTTCATCCAGTGGAAAATAGAGCATTATCAATACGAGAAGGTGCTACATTACAATCATTCCCTAAATCCTATAAGTTTGTTGGGAACAGTATGGAAAGTATGGCAAGATTAATTGGAAACGCGGTACCACCAGAATACGCGAAAAGAATTGGTCAGGCAATAATTAAAAATCATTTGACTCCGTCAAGTGTGTGATTCAATTTCAAAAATTACTTAGAAGATAATTTTATGGGCGACAGAAGTAGCGCTAAATATGAAATGACTATTGACCTGAATGTTTTAAATCATTTGGGTATTAATTTATATAGCAATATTCCCTCCGTAATTTCAGAAGTTGTCGCAAATGCATGGGATGCCGATGCCGAAAAAGTAAATATCGAAATAGATGTTGAAAATGATGAGATTATTATAACTGATGATGGACATGGGATGTCATTATCTGATATCAACAAGAAATTTTTAACAGTTGGATATCGAAAAAGAGAAAATAATGAGGTTATAACTCCAAAACATAGTAGACCTGTTATGGGACGCAAAGGAATAGGGAAACTATCTCTATTTTCAATAGCAAATAAAATATCCGTTTACAGCGCGACAACAGAAGGCGATCGTAACGGTCTACTATTGGATTCATCTAAAATAAAAACCCAAATTGATTCTAAAAGTAAGAGTCCATATTTTCCAGAAGATTTGTCTTGCGAGGGATTTCACGTATCAAATGGGACTAAAATAGTTCTAAATGAGCTTAAAAAAAATATTAGTCAAACGTCTAGGCATTTAAAAAAGAGACTTTCAAGACGTTTTAGCATAATTGGAGCTAAGAATAACTTTTTAGTAAAAATTGATGGAAAAGATATTAAAGTTGAAGACCGGGATTACTTTCACAAAATTCAATATTTATGGTATTATGGCGAAGAATCAAAAGAATATTTGACTCTAGCAAAAAATGTAGAAAAATCGGAAAAAAGAGATAATCTAATAAATGAAGACTCCAAAATATCAGGATGGATTGGGTTGGTTAAAGAATCAAACCAACTTCAAGACGAGTACGATAATTTGAATAAAATTCCAATCTTAATGAGAGGAAAAGTTTCACAGGAAAATATACTAGATGAATATCGGGAGGGGAGTTTATATATTAAATACATATTCGGTGAAATTAGAGCAGATTTCCTTGATGATAATAAGCTGCCAGATATAGCAACTTCAAGTAGGCAAGGATTAATAGAGGATGATAGCAGGTATGTCGATTTGAAATCATTTATAAAATCAGAACTAAAACATATTGAGAAAGAGAGAATTATCTTCAAAAGTGATGAAGCTGAAAATGAAGCCTTAAAAAACGAACATATAGAAAATTGGTACAAAAAACTTGGCTCTGATTCTAAAAAAAAGGCTAAAGCTTTATTTTCAAAAATAAATCAAATTACCGTTGATGACAATCATAGAAGTACCCTGTTTTCGCATGCTGTTATCGCATTTGAGAGTTTGCGTTATAAGGATGCATTAGACACTCTTGAGAATGTATCCATTGATAATATAGCTGATTTCGTAACAGTTTTTAAAAATTTTGATGATATTGAAGCTTCTTTATACTACCAAATAACTAAGCAGAGAATAGAGGTTTTAGAAAAATTTCAAGAACACGTACATGATAATGATGCTTTAGAAAAAATTCTTCAAGAGTTTTTGTTCAATCATCTATGGCTTCTTGATCCTTCATGGGATAGAGCGACTGAACATCCTTACATGGAGAAGCAAATAAGTTCAGAATTTGATAATATTGATGCAAGTCTAACGCCAGAAGAAGAAAAAGGACGCGTAGATATTAAATATAAAAAAGCTTCTGGAAAACATATTATCATTGAACTCAAAAGAGCAAGTGTCAGTACCGATGTATATGCTTTACAAAAACAAGTTGATAAATATAAATCTGGTCTGAGAAAATTATTAGAAGAAGCTGGTGAGAATAACCCTGTTATTGAATGTGTCTGTATAGTTGGTAAAGTTTTGAAAGGTTGGGAAGACCCAAGAACAAAGGAAAGTCAAATTCAAATGATGGCGACTGCAAATACGAGATTGGTTACTTATCAAGAACTAATAAAAGATAGCTACAACCAATATGAAGAGTACATGAAAAGTAATTCGAACGAAGGTGATACCTTAGAGTTGATAAAAAAGTTAACCGCTGAATAATGAATCTGGCCTAAGAGAATTTTGGCAAAACAATAGGCGAGGGGAGCGGCCATATTTTAGGGGGCTGGTTACCATTTTTCTTGATAATTCAAATGTTTCTTTGGTCTTAGAACAGTCTTAAGAGTTACAATGGATCCTAAAATATAGCGACTGAGCCGTACATTGTTTCCAAAATTATCTGTAAGCCTTGATTTTTTGTTTCTTTTTCATCAAGGAAAAAGAAAGAGTAACTTTATTGAATGGAAGAATTTCAAAGCCAAGCAGAAAGTTTTTTAAAGTTGGAAATGACCAATGCAGGCCTTAAAATCGTACGAAAAGAAAATGGCAGGGAAAGCGTTGATTTTATTATAAAAAGTGAAAACGGAAAGCAATCAGAAATCTTTTTACAACCAATGGATTTGATTACCCAACAAAGCTCAAAAGTTCCCAAAGAAAAGTTGGGCGAGCCTAAAGAAAACCTTTGGGTAGCATTATTGGGCTTTATCCCTGAGAAAGAGCCTCTAATATTCCTGATACCTTCGAAAACCCTAGCAAAACCAGATGATTTCGTCTTTTTCGAGAATAACGTTGGTATGCATACCTATCTATCAAATTATGAAATAAAGGTCTTTTCAAAAGGTATGGAGAAGTTAGGCGAATATATAATCTACAATCAAATAGAGAATTTCAAATGACTGGCATATCTCAACATTATGTCAAATAGAAATTTAAAAAAGTTTTCTATGGACGAGGAAGGTAGCAAGGGCTAAGAAATTATCTCGCAGAGTAATTTTTAGCTGTTGCGGCAAGTTGACGAGAATTCTATGAAAAATTTACTGGCGGAGAATTTCTCATAAATCGCATATTACAAAAGAATCTAAAAGGTTTTGCTTTTTTTGGCGCTGGCCAAGCGGCTGGGAATTGCGTATAAAATAAAATGCCTAAGCATTTTTATTTTATGAAAGCAATAAGCTGTTGGCCGAGCGGCAATTTTACATAACGACTAATTATGAGTACAGACGAAAGGTTTGTCGTCAGGATTGACGAATTTCGAAGTTCAGAATAAATTTTCTCTTGTGTGAAAAATTTTCTCGTAGCGTAAATTAAACAGGTTGATGACCCTGTTGGTAATTCGAATAAAAGCTACAAACGCGAGGGATATTTTATATAATAGAATTATGACCTACAGCCGTCAAGTACCATTCCAGTAAAACGGCTTTTACATAATGGCTGACGATATGATTCGCTGACGCGAAGGTCATATCTGCAATTATGTAAAATGCAAGCATGCGCCGTTTTACACATTAGACGAATCTGTATCATAATGTTCCGCGTTATGTAACTTGAGCTTTGGTTAAAAGCGAAAGTTGTTACCCTCTTCATTGATTTTTTTCTTTCTAAAAATTTTCTTCTCAAAAGGTAATGGAACACTTATTATACGAGCCGACGGTAGGAGGGGAGTGTAATGTGTGTGAAATGTCTCTTGTTATAAAGTTTTCAAAAAAGCAATAAAAACAAAAAGGCTAAGTTAAATATATAATAAAGGTTCTCAAAATGAGAACTTTTAATTACTTTTGATGTAAATTAGAACAGAAATGATTCACATCATAACTATAAAACACTTAAAAGATTTTGGGGAGAAGAATCCTCAGTATCAAGTGGCTATAGAAACGTGGGTCACTCTAGTTAGATTTTGTACATGGGAGAAACCACAGGACATGGTTATTGAGTTTGGGGCTAAAGCGGTCGATTTACTGGGAAAAAAAGACAAAAAATCAGAATCAAGTAATCGAGTCGTTTTTGATTTGAAAGGAAACCATTTAAGACTAATTTTTAAATATCAGTTTCATCCAAGTTTAAAAAAATCTAGACTTTATTTAAAATGGATAGGTACGCATAAAGAATACACAGCACTTTGCAAAAAGAATGAGCAGTATGATGTGGATATGTTTAATTGAAAAATCGCAACCAGATGAAGATTAAAGTAATAAAAACGGAAGAAGAGTACAAGAACGCGATAGCCTTAATGGAAAAATTAGGGGATAATCCTGATTTTGAAAAAAAACAAGAGCTAATCGACGAGTTTGAGCTTTTAGAAAAACTTGTGGATTTATATGAGCAAGAAAACTATCCAATTGCAAAAGGTGACCCTATTGAAATTATTAAATTAAAGATGAAATATTTAGAAATCACTCAAAAGGATTTAACGCCTTTGATTGGTTCTAAAGGTGTTGTTTCTATGGTTCTTAATAAAAAACGAGGCTTGTCTAAAAACATGATTCGTGAGTTTTCACAGCTACTTAAAATAGACCAAGAAATACTTAATACTGAATATAAGTTGATGAAGGATGAGACTGCCGTTTCAGTAGAAGCAAAGCAGCCAAAACCTTTTAAATTTTTAAGTTCCAGAGGTGTTAACCCTTTTGAGATACAAAGAAGAGTAAGACAAAGAGGTTCAATTTTTGAAATGTGTGCTTGATATGAAAACAATAACATTCTATTCTTATAAAGGTGGTGTTGGAAGGTCATTGACTTTGTCAAATATTGCAATGCGACTTGCTGATTTTGGCAAGAAAGTTTGCCTCATTGATTTTGATTTAGAGGCGCCTGGATTACACTTAAAATTTGGAGATTATCTTGATTTAAATCAAGTTGACAAGGGTATGGTTGAATACTTAGTTGATTTTCAAGAAGATGATTTTATACCTCAGAAAATAGAAAATCACATCGTTGATATTAAATATAATAGTAAGTTAAACGGTTCAATTAATATAATGCCTGCTGGTAATATTAATTCAAACGATTATTGGAAAAAGTTAGCTTCTGTTGATTGGAAAAATTTGTTTTATTCAGATTCAAGCCACGGTGTTCAATTATTGCTCCATCTTAAGGAGTTAATAAAAAATGAGTTAAACCCAGATTTTCTTTTAATTGATTCAAGAACTGGAATAACCGATATTTCGGGAATAGCAATGACCTTATTGGCAGATACTGTGGTAACCTTAGCGGCTAACAATGAAGAAAATATTTCTGGAATTGCCAGGGTTATTAGTAGTTTGAAAAGTGACACAAATAAATTAACAGATAAATTACCAGAGATATATTTTGTTTTGACAAGAATACCATATTATGCTAGACCAGAAGACAGATACAAAGAATTAAGGTTTATAAACAAGGCTAAGACAATAATAAATAAAGAACAAGAGCTAATTGAAAAAGTTTTTGTAATCCACTCAGACCCAGAGTTAGAAGAAGAAGAAAAATTTAAAATAAATTACTCTACCAAAAGAAACCAAAAAAGTGTTGTTCCTATTGAAGAAGATTATTTGCAACTATTTGGAGAATTAACAAAAAATGAGTTGACAAAACGGGAAATTAAGCAATTCAAAGTCTTAAAAGAAGTTGAATCTCTGATAGAAGAATCTAAGGCTAGTCGAGACAATGCAATAAAAATTAAGAAGTTGAAAGAAGCCTTAACTTTGAATAATGAATCTCCTGAGGCATTATTTCTTCTTTCTCAAGCTTATAAAGAAATAGATTCTTTCAAAGAGGCTTTGAATTATGCTGAAACTGCCATAGCCCTTAAACCGGAAAACTTAGATTATAAGTTTGAAAAAGCTTTAGCTTGTTATTACCTTAAAAGAATAAAGGCGGCAGAAAAAATCTGTTTAGATATAGTTCGGAAAAACCCTAGACATTATGCGTCTCTTCATCTACTGGGAAATATTTACCTTAATCAAAAAGATTTCGAAAATGCCATAGAATATTATCAAAAATTTTTACAAGTATTACCGGGCCATGAGGCTGGGTATAATTCAATTTCTAATGCATATAGGTTAAAGGGTGATTTAGATAAGGCATTCGAGTATGTCTATAAAGCTCTAGAGTTAAAACCTCAGAACCCAATTGCGACATCGACTTTGGCGGAAATTTATTTACAAAAGAATAATTTAAACGAATTTTTTAAAAATTTACAATTGGCCTTTTCTTTTGGTTTAAGGAGTAAGGATTTTCAAAGGTTTTTAAACGAAGATAAAATTTATAAGAAGGTTTATGATAATGATAAATTTAATTCGATTTTAAATAATTATAGAGTAAAAGTCGAATTACCAAGGTAGTTATGGCCTAAGAGAATTTTAGCCAAACAATAGGCGAGGGGAACGTCCATATTCTAGAGGGTTGGTAATTAGGCTTGTTAACCAACTTAATGTTTCAAATAGTTTAAAGAAGTCTTAAGAGTTAAAACGCTTTCTAGAATATAGTGACTGAGCCGTACATTGTTTCTAAAATTATCTGTAAGCCTTGATTTTTTTGTTTCTTTTTTTATCAAGAAAAAAAGATAAAAGAAACACTTCCTGGTTACGATGTTGAAATCCTATTTTACATAATATTAGAGACACCTAAAGAAAAGATTCAATCAAGACGAGAGGTTAGCAAGGGCTAAGAATTTTACTCGCAGAGAAAATTTTAGCTGTTGCGGCAAACTGACGAGAATGCTGTAGAAAAAAATCTTGCACACATTTCCTCGAATACGAGAGTTTTGAATATATCTAAAAGGTTAGCTTTTAAATGGCGCTGGCCAAGCGGCTGAGAATTGCGTATAAAATAAAATGCCAGAGCATTTTGATTTTATGAAAGCAATATGCTGTTGGCCAAGCGGCTATTTTACATAACGGCAAATTATGAGTACAGACGAAAGGTTTGTCGTCAGGATTGACGAATTTCGAAGTTCAGAATAAATTTTCTCTTGTGTGAAAAATTTTCTCGTAGCGTAAATTAAACAGGTTGATGACCCTGTTGGTAATTCGAATAAAAGCTACAAACGCGAGGGATATTTTATATAATAGAATTATGACTTACAGCTAAGAAGTTGAATCAGAAAAACATATCAACCAATCTGTATCATAATTTATATTATGTAAAATAGAAAATATCAAGATATGTCATGAACCTCGATACTACCCACTACATAAACCCGCAATTATTGACAATCCCCCCTTGTATCCAATACGTACTGGGCTAAATCACGGTCAAATTTCTTAAAACGTTTTAAAAGACCCTCAACATTTTTAACAGCCTCCTTAAAATCATAATCCTCATGCTGCAACTCGTTAAATAGTTGCATATGGTCCTTGGCCAACTCCTTCAGACTTACCCTGAGATCCCTCAGTCGAATAAAGCATTCATAATTTCTAGGTTCATAGATATAGGAATTCATTTTTTTCGACAATCTTAAAACACATTTGTGGTTACGTTCTAGACGAACGACCAATTGATCTAAATCCTTTATGTCTGATGTTACCGTCATCGAATGCTGTTTTAGCCTTAGTGTGCTTTTGGTCGTGGTTTCTTTGTTTAAGTTACGGAAAATCCCATAAATTATAGTATGACGAATATCTTATTTTCGGATTTTAACAGTGGTTACCATTATGTTAAGTAATCAATAAGATATTGATAATTAGTAATTTAAATTCAATTTTTAAAATGTATGACTCCTTTCTGGAATTCACCTCTTATCCCCTTAATTTTATAGGTGACAGCGTGGAATAACGTCTTAATCGGAAGTTAAAAATGAACAGAACGTTAAACAAAATAAAATATTCCCATCCTTTATCGCAATGTCTGGCCTAAAACAGGAAAGCACCACTCCCCTGGCGCCAACAAAGATTTGTAACATTAGAAAGTAAAAGGGATATCGGTCCGTCCTCGTAAGCTTTGTATGGATTTTTCGACTTAAATTTGGTACGTTAAAGGCCTGTCCATGATCAAAAAACCATTACTTAGTCTGCTTCTTTTCAGTGTTTCCTATTTGATATTTGCACAACAAAATCAAATCAGCAATGCGGCGATTACCTTTGAATTCGTTGCCAAAAAAGTAAAGGGGCAAATTGCAGGTTTTCAATCGGAATCAAGCATAGACTTTCAAAACCTCGAGAATAGTGTGCTCAAAGGCTCCGTAGCCGTTAAAACATTGGATACCAACAACGGTTTGCGTAATTGGTCGCTTAAAAATGGGAAATATTTTGATGAAGATGACCATCCTAGGCTTTACTTTGAAAGTACGTCCATCACTAAAATGGAAAACGATTATATGATTAAGGGGAATTTGACGATAAAGGGAATTACAAAGGCATGGTCGATTCTTTTTAAAAAATCATCCGATTCGCTCAAGGGTGAAGGTCAATTGTATACCTCTGACTTCGATATCCGTATCAAAAAGAAGCGTGAAGACAACCTGGTCAAGGTCTATTTTGATTTTGAATTGGATTAAAGCAAAGCTCCGGCTGGCTGTAATTGACGCTTGATTTTGAAATAGTAACGTAATTGGGGCCTGGTGAGAATATTCGACATTTCACCATTCTCGTACCTATCTAGTTTCTTTAACAGATATCTCTTCTCCTTTTCGGGGGCATCCAATACGTAGATTTTTTCCCGACGCATTAAATACTCTATAAGTGTTTTTTCAAAAAGTAGTACTTGGTTACTGTCCATGACCAAATTGGGTTGGTATTGTTGTAGGAGTTCTTTTGCCTCAGCCTCCACTTTTGGACTAGGATCACCCTGTAAATAGGGGTCCTGGGCCGAAATCCTTCCCATAAAAACCAGGAGTATGATCCACACTAATTTTGTATTTCGCATAATTTCTAAACTTTATCCAAAAAATATGGAATGTACCCTTTAAACAGGTGTCGTTTCCGTCAAAAGTTTGACGCAATTACCCAACCGATTCACGTTGCTTGGTGTTGAACAGAAAATTATGAATCTTTCCCACTCCCCAATTTCCCAAGGGAAAGTAAAGCGCAAAGAACAAGGCCATTCCCAGGCTAAAGTTACGTACGTTAAAGAATCGATCTAGAATATTGTTCGGATAGGCATAAGAGGTCTCAAAAGCATATCCCCCAAATTCCAATAGTCCCATGGCGATTAAGCCATAGGCGTATTGTGCATGAAATGGCAAGCCCCTTAATAATAGGGAAATCGGCACCATGTATAGAATATAACAGGTAATGACCTGCCACCAATAGGTAAACCGCGCAATTTCAACCTGTGCCCCAAACCAGTCCATAATCATGCCCCAAATAAAGTAGACTAGACAATAGGTCAACAATAGTTTTTTGTCGACATTCAATTTCGTTTGAATCGATTCCCAAACTGTGCTCATTGATTTTTGTGTTTGATTTTTTGAACTATCGGCATCGCTGTGTCCTAAGCCTAAATGCTATGCCTTTTCATTTTGTTTTTTGTCGATGATGGCCAAGGCATCTTTAACGGTTTGCATGCCGTCCATATCCTCATTTTCCAGACGAATGTCAAATTCATCCTCCACATCCAACACAATATCGACCAGATTGGCGGAATTGATGTTCAGCTCAGTTGTAAAGTTACTGTTTAGGTTAACATCCCCAATTGATACATCATCAGGAAGATATATCTTTACAATATGCTTTAATTTCTCGTACTTTTCTTTTTCATCCATAGTTTAAGCGCTATACCTGCTAAAAATAATACAGGCATTTACATCTCCAAAGCCAAAACTGGCTTTTGCGATAATTTTTGATTCGAAATCCATAGACTGCATTGGAATACAAGTTTCATCTATGGTTTTCAAGATTTCGGGGTGCACATCAAGGCAATTCAGGCTGCCATATAGTTTTTGGTTTTTCAGTTGTAAGACCGTCCCGACACATTCGATACTGCCAGCTGCGGCCAAACAATGTCCGAAATGGCTTTTAAAGGAGTTTATTTTTGGAAAGTCCTTTCCGGTACGTTGCAAGGCCTCGCTCCAGTTCTTGATTTCAACCGGGTCTTTCGCAGTCGCGGTAAGGTGCCCGTTTATCGCTTGAACGGCATGGGTGTCAATACCTGCATTTTGTAACGCTTCTTGAATACAACGTTTTACCGCGGTATTGTTCGGGGCGGTCATGCTACCTCCTAACCGTTGTCCACCACTATTCAGATGTCCTCCCAGTATTTCCGCATATATGGTGGCACCACGTTCTAGGGCACTTTCCAACGATTCCAAGACCAGCGCCCCTGCCCCACTACCCGGAACGAAGCCGGATGCCGTCGCACTCATAGGACGGCTTGCTGCCGAAGGATTTTCATTGAATTTTCTAGGTAGAATGCGCATGGCGTCAAATCCGCCCCATACATAGGGGCCGCTGTCGCTGCAGCTTCCTACAAGCATACGTGTTGCCTTTCTTGACTGAATGCGCTCAAAACCCATTAAAATGGCTTCTGTTCCCGTTGTGCATGCAGAGGAATTCGTTGTCACTTGATTGCCGGCCCCAATAAGCCCCCCTAAGTAGGCGCTGATGCCGCTTGCCATCGTTTGAATGACCGCCGTACTACCCAAACGTCGTACTTGACCTTCATCCACTTTATAAATTGCCTCCCTGAATTTATCCACGCCAAGTATTCCAGTTCCGAAAACGATTCCAGTGTCCCAATTGGGTGCATCAGCTCCATCACACTTTAAATTGGCGTCTTTCCAGGCATCCAAACCTGCCATAACCCCATAAAAGAGCCCGCTGGCATTCAATCCCTTTAACTGAACATTAGTGAAGTACTTATTTAGGTTTATATCTTCAATATTCGGTTTTCCACCGACTTGACATGAAAAATTTAGATTTTTTAATTCGCTATGAAATGTGATTCCGCTGGTATTGGATTGCAAGGTCTGTTCAAATGCCTCTAGGCCAACTCCGTTCGGGGCGCAAACCCCAAGGCCGGTCACCACTACCCTATTTTTCATCACCGTCAACTTTGAACATTCCCGAAATCGTTCCGCTACAGATCAAATCCCCCTTCGTATCGAATAGCTTCACCTTACACTTTAACTTCTGAAACCTAAAATACACTTTTTCAGACTCAACACGAACCTGTTCACCTGGGTAGACGGGCTTGAGATATTGCATTTCAGCACTCGATAGTCCGATTTTAAGTGCTTTCGACAGCTTTTCCTTTAAAAGATGTATTCCGAGGCATACGACGCCTATCTGTGCGCAGCACTCCGTTAAAAGAACACCGGGTGTAACGGGAAGATCCTTGAAATGACCTCTGTAAAAGTCCGCATCCCCAGCAAAGGTATAGTGCCCCACTACCCCTTCGTCATTGACATTCTCAAGAGTGTCTACAAACAAAAAGGGTTCACTGTAGGGTAATTGCCGTAAGATGTATTCGTAATCCGTTTTCATCGCAAACTTTCCCCTCCATCCACTTTTAGTACGGTTCCCGTTATCCATTTTGCTTCCGGGGTAGTCATAAGATAGACCACATTGGCCACGTCTTCAGGGGTGGTAAGCCTTTTATTCGGATTTCGCTCCAATGCAGCAGCCTTTAAAGTCGCACTACCGGGTATCATTGTAAAAGACTTTGTTTCCGTAACCCCGGCCTGAATGCAATTCGATTTGATGCCCATAGGCGCAAACTCTAGCGCAATATTCCGCATCATGGCCTCGAGGGCCGCTTTTGCTGCAGAGACCGCAGCGTAATTTGACCATGCCTTTGTATTTCCCTCACTTGTAAAAGCTATGGTTCGTAAATCTTCGTTAAATAGCTCTTGATTAACAAGTAACTTCACCCAATCATAAAACGAGGTCGCCATAGCGCCTATGGTCAAACTAAAATCTTGGTGCTGCAAGGTCGATTCGGTCATGGATTGCATTGGTTTTAGGTTGCCCTTTGCAATACTATGGACTAAAACAGCGATTTTTTCATCTTTGAGTTGTGCCTTTATTTTGGGGATAAGTTCGTTCTGTCTTTCGATACTAGTGGCATCAACGTTAAAAGCCACTAGTGTCATTCTTGTTGAACGTACACTATCAAATTGTTTTTCAATTTCAGGCAAATCACTTCGTCTATCACGGTGTACAACCAGTATATTGAAGTCATGTGCCGCCAATTTCTTTACCACGGCAAGCCCTAGGCCAGAACTTCCACCCAATACCAATGCCCATTTATTCGTTTCGGTTACTGCCATTTACCATTCAATTAATACCCGTTGTGCTGAAAAACCGGGACCAAAACTCAGAATAAGCCCCTGTTCACCTGTTTCAATGGCCTGATCCATAAAACGTTCTAAAACATACAGCACGGTACAACTGCTCATATTTCCATATTCTTGGAGTACCGCACGGGTCTCGTCAATATTTTTTCCCAATTTACCAAAAAGGTCCTCAACGGTCTGAACTATTTTACGTCCTCCAGGATGAAAGACCAGATGATCCACCTTCTCGATATTCGAACCGTGTTTTTCTAAAAAAGGATGGACAATTTCAGGAAAGTGGGATGCGATTACCTCGGGTACCGCGGGATCCAATATCATTTTTAAGCCAGCATTCGTCAAATCAAATCCCATTAAATGGGTAGCATCTTGAAAGTGGTACATTTCTTCGCCGATAATCTTAGGGCCTTGCCCCCCTTGCTCTGACGAAAGTAACACGCAAGCAGCGCCATCACCAAAAATAGCGGCACTAACCATATTGGCCATGCTGTAATCGTTAAGCTGAAAAGTCGCGGTCGGACTCTCGACGGCAACGATGGCCGCCCGTTTACCGGGATTGTTCTTTAAAAAATTCGCTGCATAGATCAAACCCGATACCCCGGCAGCGCAACCCATTTCGGTAACAGGCAATCGTACCACATCTTGTTTAAGGTGCAATTCATTGATCAAATAGGCATCCAAAGAAGGAATCATGATACCAGTACAACTTACCGTAATAATGTAGTCAAGGGAATCGGCTTGCCAGTCTGCCTTTTGCAGGGCATTCCGTAAGACTTTAGAGCCCAGTTTTTTGACCTCTCGAACGTAAATGGCATTCTTTTCCTCAAAAGAAGTGGCATGGAACACCTCATCGATGTCCATAATGCCATAACGCTTATCCACCCCCGCCCCTTCGAATATTTTGACCACTTTTCTACGAAAGCGTTCTTCTTGATTGGATAGCCATAAATCAACGAACGGAATAATATCCTCCGTGGTGCGACTATATTGGGGTAAAGCCTTTGAAACGGCGGTTATTCTTACTGGGGTCATAAGGTATTGTGTCGTTTTGTTTTCATGACCCATACATATCTAAAGGCCCATTTCCATTTGATTTCATGGTTCATAGTTGGCAATCCCCTAGCAAGGTCCTCTAATTCATTTTTCAAAAATCCTTTGCTTATGGATACCAATCCGTCATACTTGGCCACATAGGTCTTAATAAAAAATATACTGAACAGTTTAAAAAGTGCGTATGCAAGTTTACTGCGCTGTAGGTCGTTAATGACCACACCTAACTTTGCCAGTTTTGAAAATTTATCCAAGAAGACCTGAATCTGTTCTTCCGTAAAATGATGCATGGTCAAGGTGCAGAGTAAGATGTCACAATCAAAATCAGTACCGAGTTCCAAAATATTCTGCTTGAGATAGGATATCGAAGGATAGGCCTTTGACTTCCTCTTTGCATTTTGAAGCACGTCGTCCCTTAGGTCGACACCTATGAATTTAAAGGTAATGGCTTTATCGTTTAGGGTTTTTGCCAACCTGCGAAGCATCTCACCATCACCGCAACCCATATCTAAAATCGTATACGATTTTTTATCACTTGATTCAATCAGCTTTTTAACAGCGTTAATAGTAATTCCATATCCACCGAGTAGTTTGTTGCACCTGTTGATGTCGAGATAGGCTTCCCGATATTTTTCGGCGTCCATGTTGGGGTTGTCCATTAACTCGAGCTCGGTGCTTCGAAGGGTGAAATCCATTATACTAATATAGGTTTTCCATGGGTACGACGAATCATAGATCGTAATATTTTTTCAGAACGTGCCACCGTGTTCATGGCGATATTGGCACTTGTTGAATTCATCAAAAGGCGTTGTAATTGCCGCCCCATCCACAAACGGTGGTCAAATTGCCGTTTCCATTGAATCGTATACGATTTTTCTAAGTCTGCCCTAGTACTTTTGACCGTACTTTCATGTTGCAATATTTGTTCTGCAGCGATTTTTCCTGAATGAATGGCCATTGCCATGCCATTACCGCAAAGGGGATGGATCAGTCCTGCGCTATCACCACACATCAACACATGCTTTTCAACAGGTTCTTTCGGCTCAAAAGAGATTTGCGCAATGCTCAAGGGCTTTTTGAATATGGGTTCGGCATTTTCCAAAAATTCGGCCAGTCGTGGATTTTCCCGCACTACCATTTTGTTGAATCCTGAAATATCGGGGAACTTCCTGAAGCTTTCAAAAGTGGTCAGATAACAAAAATTGATTGCCCCTGTTTCCGTTTTGGAAAGCCCCCCATATCCCCCGTCAAAATTATGCAAGGCGACAAGATTATCAGGAAAGTCCTTAACATCGTAATGGCATTTGACCCCTAACCATGGCGATTTATGCGCAATGAACCTGCGCTTTAGTTTTTTGTCCAATAGGGACCGTTTGCCATAGGCCCCAAGCACATACCCGCTTTCAAACTTACCGTTTTGCGCTGTTTCTATTTCAAACCTATCGGTATGAAAGTCAACATTGGTTACGGTATCAAATAAAAACGATACTTTATGTTCAAGTGCCTTTTTGTAAAGTAGCCCGTCTAAAGCATAGCGGCTTATTCCAAATCCACCAAGGGGTAATTTCGTTTTGATGGATTTTCCTTTTCGCGTACTGATCTCAAGGGTGTCAATGGCAACGGTGGTATGTTGTTCGATAGCTACACCCAGATAGTTCAAATAGGGTTTGACCTCATTGGAAACGTACTCCCCACACACCTTATGGTTCGGATAGTGGTTTTTTTCAATGACCAGTACTTTTTTATCGCATTTGGCCAGATGTATTGCCGCTGTCAAACCTGCTAATCCGCCCCCAATAATGACCACTTCATGATTCACGGCCTTAAGGTACTTCTTAAAAACAAAAAATCCCGGTAATTTGACCGGGATTTGTATTCTGTGCAGGTTTTGCTATTAATCCTTTGTGTTATCGAAGGCTTCTTGCTTAAGTGCATCGCTGGCGATAATGGCCAGCTCGACCCTTCTGTTCGCCGCTTTGCCCGCAGCGGTCTCGTTGCTCTCTTTGGGTTGTGTTTCCCCATACCATTTCGTGGTAAAACGATTGGCGGAAATACCTTGGGCCATTAAATAATCGGAGACCGATTCGGCCCTTTGTTGTGATAAGGTCCAATTGTACTCATCACTTCCAGCGCTATCGGTATGGCCCTCTACCAAAATATTGGAGTTCGGATATTCTTTAAAAATGCCCGCAAGTTTATTCAGTGTATTCGCAGACTCCCCTTTCACATCAGATTTGTTGGTGTCGAAGAACACCCCTGCATCTTGGGTAAAGGTCACATTGATACCCTCACCTACCCGTTTCACTTCCGCACCGGGAATCTCCTCTTCTATGCGTTCTGCCTGTTTGTCCATACGATTACCAATATATCCACCGGCAGCACCGCCCACCACGGCCCCGATAATGGCTCCTAAAGCGGTATTCCCCTTTCCTACGTTATTGCCTATGACACCTCCAAGTACGGCACCGCCCGATGCCCCGATTACAGCTCCTTTTTGCTTATTATTCGCGTTTTGAACCGCATTGCAACCAATTAGTAGTGCAAGGGCTGCTAGCACCAAGGTGCTTTTAAATCCGTATTTTCTCATTGTTCTTATTGTTTAGTAAATTGATAAACTAGGGTTACGGGCTCTCCGTCAACCGAAACATTCGACTTTAACGTCATGGTCTGCTCGTTGAGATTGACGATATCCAAACGGTATCCCACACCACCTGAAATATCGTTTCTTTTTTCGTCTATGAACTTGAACTGTAATTGACTCAATCGATTGGCAGGCTCGTAAATGGACCATTTTATGAAACGATCGCCAGATTGGCAAAGTGAACTGGGTTGGATTGTATACCTGCCGGTGTTGTTGTTATCCCTGAAAAACCATTGGCTGCCCTCAAAACAAATGTCTTCGGCATCACCGAAAATAACCGCTTTGAAACTGCCGGTATTGTTCTCGTAGCCTACATCGTTCAATATCCAGGTGCCGCTCAATAGATTTCCTTGTTGACGAGCAGCCTTTGTACCTGTACAGGCGACGACTAACAGTCCGATGACCGCTATCCCTAAAAGTTTTATTGTTTTCATATATGTTGGATTTTAAATAAATACGTGTTCCAAGGAAATTAGACGTCCACCTTGTGTTAAATTTTGTTAAAGCTTATTCCCTTTCCTTCACTGCAAATTTGGGATAATGACCGAAGGAAGCTTACTTCAAGTGCGTTAAATGTTAACGCTTTTCGTAACTATCAATAAGCGAGTAAGGCCTTCAGTTCCTTTTCGAATCGTTTTTTCGGCAGGTAATTTGCCTCTAGGTTGGTCGCGAAGGGTATAGGGGTCTCCAGGCTGCCTACTCTTTTTACGGGAGCATCCAAATACTCAAAACAATTTTCCATGACCATGGCAGCAATATCACTTGCAATCCCCCCAAATAAGGAATCTTCTTGTAGAATGATCAATCGATTTGTTTTTTTGACCGAAGTGTAGACACTTTCAATATCAAGAGGTTTTAGGGTCCTTAGATCAAGAAGGTCGGCGTCAATTTCCGTATTCTCTTCAAGCACCTCCAATGCCCAATGCACCCCGGCACCATAAGAGGCAATGGTAACTGCATTTCCTTCCCGAACACGGGCGGCCTTGCCAAATGGCAAGGTATAGTAATTCTCGGGTACCGCCCCATAGATGCTGCGGTATAACCCTTTATGTTCGAAAAAAAGAACGGGGTTTGGATCGTTTATGGCTGTATTCAATAGTCCTTTCGCATCTTTCGGAAAAGCTGGGTAGGCCACCTTCAATCCGGGTGTTTTTGTAAACCAGGCCTCATTGGTCTGTGAATGGAAGGGTCCTGCCCCCACCCCGCCACCACAAGGCATTCGAATGACCACATCTGCCTTTTCGGCCCAACGGTAGTTGGTTTTTGCCAAATAATTTACGATCGGATTGAAACCAGAGCTTACAAAATCGGCAAACTGCATTTCTACGATGGCCTTCATACCGTTGATGGAAAGCCCCATGGCCGCAGAAACAATAGCGGACTCACAAATCGGGGTGTTTCGTACCCTATTCTTTCCGAACATTTTGGTGAACCCTTCCGTAATTTTAAAAACGCCGCCATACTCGGCAATATCCTGCCCCATGATCACCAATTCGTTATGGCGTTCCATGGACTGTCGTAAAGCATCCGAAATGGCATCCACCAAACGAATATCCTTAGTGTTTTCAGAGGGTTTTAAATGCTCAAAATCAAAATTATGGTATACATCATTTAACTCTTTTGTTTCAGATGATTCCATCATCGGTTCCTCAAAAGCCAAGGCTAAGTTTGCATTGATTTCTTCGGTAATATGTGTTTTCGACGCTGCAATGTTGGCCTCGGTCAACACCCCTTTTTTCAGCAAGAAGTCCTCATAGTTGGTTATGGGGTCTTTTTGCGCCCATTTTTTCATGAGTTTTTGGGGAACGTACTTCGTGCCGCTGGCCTCTTCATGCCCACGCATTCGAAACGTCTTGAATTCCAACAAAATTGGTCTTGGGCGCTTTCTAATTGCCTTACAAAGCTCCGCGACCTTTGAATGGACCTCGAGTATATTATTGCCATCTATGATGCGGCATTCCATACCATAACCCTTTGCCCTATCGGCCAAGTGTTCACAATTGTATTGTTCGTTGGTCGGGGTCGATAAGCCATAACCATTGTTCTCAATGCAAAAAAGCACGGGCAGGTTCCATACCGAGGCGACGTTCAACGCTTCGTGAAAATCCCCCTCGCTGGTCGCGCCCTCACCGGTAAACACGGCAGTGACCCGTTTTGTTTTTCTCAATTTTTCAGCAAGGGCGATTCCATCGGCCACCCCAAGTTGGGGCCCCAAATGCGAAATCATACCCACTATCTTATGTTCTTGGGAGCCAAAATGAAAACTTCTGTCCCGACCTTTCGTGAATCCTGATGATTTGCCCTGCCATTGCGAAAAAAGACGGTTTAAGGGCACCTCGCGTGTAGTAAAAACGCCAAGGTTGCGATGCATAGGCAAAATGTACTCTTCGGCCTTCAAAGCAGCGGTTACCCCTACTGAAATTGCTTCTTGGCCAATACCACTGAACCATTTTGAGATTTTTCCCTGTCGAAGCAAGATGAGCATCTTTTCTTCGATCATTCGGGGTTTGAGCATCTTTTCATATAAGTCGACCAAGACTTCATTTTCAAGATTGCCGATATGGTAGCGCATAAGGTTTGGTTTCTTTCGGATAAAAGTAGTAAAAAAGTGTACCATCAAAAGATGTTGAAAACAAAAGGTTCTTAAAGATTGATTAACTTTGACCTTCATTAAATCGTAGTGCCATGAACGCCATTCCCAGTGTTGACCTAAGAGACTTTACAGCAGGTGACCCTTCGCGAAAAGCCAAGTTTATCAAAGAAATCGGAAGTGCTTTTGAAGATATCGGTTTCGTGGCCTTGAGCGGTCACTTTTTGTCAGATGGGTTGGTGCGGGAGCTTTACAGCGAAATCAAGGCGTTTTTCGCCTTGCCGCAGCATGTAAAGGATTCGTATGAAATTGATGGTATCGGCGGGCAACGCGGGTATACTTCTTTCGGCAAGGAACATGCAAAGGGAAGAAAGGAAGGGGATCTGAAGGAATTTTGGCATTTCGGCCAGTATGTTCAGAATGACCCCAAACTCGAAGCGGAGTATCCTGACAATGTCATTGTAAGTGAATTACCAAATTTCAATAGTGTTGGTAAGGAGACTTTCAAGATGCTTGAAAAAACCGCAAAATATGTGCTCCGTGCCCTGGCCTTGCACTTGGATTTGGAAGAGACCTATTTCGATGAATGGATAAAAAACGGGAATTCGATTTTACGCCCCATCCACTACCCGCCCATTACCGAAGAGCCTAAAAATGCGGTTCGTGCCGCGGCGCATGGCGATATCAACCTTATTACCTTACTCATGGGGGCCCATGGTAAAGGACTGCAGGTGAAAAACCACAATGGGGAATGGGTAGATGCCATTGCGGCACCAGATCAGCTTATGATCAACGTGGGTGACATGTTATCCCGATTGACCAATACCAAATTAAAATCGACCATCCATCAAGTGGTGAATCCGCCGAAAGAACTATGGGGCACTTCGAGGTATTCGATACCTTTTTTCATGCATCCCATCAGTGAAATGCCCTTGAATTGCCTCACTAATTGTGTAAATGAGCAACATCCAAAGCAATTTGAGGATATTACCGCGGGCGAATACCTGCACGAGCGATTGATTGAACTCGGATTAGTCAAGGAATAACTATGGACTTAAGTGAGCAGTTAAAGAATCTTTTCCCAGACCATGTTCCTGAGGAAAAGGAAACGGAAGACGGTGGGCAACCTGATTATTGGATGCAAGACGCCCCCATTCGTTGCAAATACGAAAAACGAAAAGGCAAGCCCATTACCATATTGGAGGGCTATACCGGGGCGGATGCGGATTTTAAGAAATTGGCAAAGGATATCAAATCCTTTCTAAGTGTCGGCGGCAGTTACAAGAATGATACCATCATCATACAAGGCGACTATCGCGATAAGATTATGCAATTTTTGAAAGATAAAGGGTTCGTGGTCAAACGAGTTGGAGGATAAGGCATTTTCGGCAAGAAATATGTCAATTTTAATCGTTCAACTGTTAAATTCTTCGATAACACGTACTCCTTTTGGCAAAAATATTTTTGTTTTTTTTGTTTAAGCTTTACTTTAGTGGTCTAACCTAAACAAACCCACCCTAAAAATGAAATCATTGTTGCATATCACTAATGGGGACAGCTTCACCGATAGGTTGAATACCTTGAACCTCAAAGGGGATATTATCACATGGCGTGAAATGTTGTGTGAGGGAAAAACGTTGAGTACCGTTGGTAGCGAGTCATTCTGGAAGACCCGTTTTGAGTTTTTGAATAAGAATTACAAGGTTTCCAAATCGTGGTTCGTAGAAAAGACCCTGAAGGAATACCGCTCACTTTGCAACCACAAGCAACAAGACCAGATCGTGCTTTGGTTTGAATACGATCTTTTTTGCCAAATTAATATGTTGGCCGTACTTAGTTGGCTAAAGACCCATCGTCGGCATGCTGAAATATCCCTTATCTGCAGTGGTAAGGAAGACGATAGCGAGCACATGTTCGCATTGAATGAGCTGACCGATGCGCAGTTGTTGGACCGTTACGAAAATAGAACGGTGTTATCTCAAGACGACATCGAGTACGCGGATTATGTATGGCAGTTGTATTGTAGTGACAACCCGATACGATTAGAAAATTTGACCGATTTTGAAAACTATAGTTTTGATTATTTATCAGCTGCGGTACAAGCGCATCTGAAACGTTTTCCGACCATCAAAAATGGGCTTAATAAGGTGGAGAATACCATTTTGAAGGTCGCGGCTACAGAAAAGCCCAAATCAAGGCATGCGCTGTTAGGTACGATTTTAGCACGACAAGATCCCTATGGATATGGCGATAGCCAATATGAACGTATCATCACATCACTAAAGCCCTTGTTTTCTTCTTTCAATCCTGTTCGCATATCAAAGAAAGGAAAAGAGGTTATGGATGGTAAAGCCAACTATTACGCGCTTCTTCGTGATAATGATGCCTATTTGGGTGGTGCCCTGAAGTACAATTTTTTATATAATGAGCGCGCTGAACGAATCTTAAAGCTCTAAAATGGCCATTGCCGCATCTGAGCTGATCCTTAATGACGATGGCAGTGTATATCACTTGAACCTTCTACCCGAAGACATTGCGGGTACCATTATCTTAGTGGGTAATCCGGATCGTGTACCCGAGGTGACCAAATATTTCGACACCATAACGCTCAAAAAGTGCAAGCGTGAGTTCAACATCCACACGGGGACCTGCAATGGTAAAAGAATTTCAGTGGTTTCTACGGGAATCGGTACGGATAATATCGATATCGTTTTAAATGAATTGGATGCCCTTGCCAATATTGACCTAAAGGCACGTAGGGTAAAAGAACGGACCCAATCATTGAATATCATTCGTATCGGCACTTCAGGAGCAATACAAGAAGATATCCCCGTTGATTCGTTTCTACTATCTGAATTCGGTATCGGTCTTGACGGCCTACTCCATTTTTATAATGCCGAAGAACAACAATATACCGCATTAAAAACGGCGCTCGATAACCATATTGACTGGCAACCACACCATATCGCCCCTTATGTTTTTGAAGCGGATGAAAGTCTGGCCAGAACACTACGCTCAAATGACATGCGATTGGGGATTACGGTAACCAATGCCGGGTTTTATGCCCCACAGGGAAGGGCACTGCGTTTGCAGCCTAAACTTCTTGACTTTCATCAAAAACTACGTGAATTCCAATTTCAAGGCAGGCATATCACCAATTTAGAAATGGAGACCGCCGCAATTTATGGGTTATCCAAACTCTTGGGACACAGGGCCGTATCCATGAACGCCATTCTTGCCAATCGGGCAAACGGTGATTTCTCAAAGAACCCAAAGAGAACGGTGGATACCTTGATTCAATATTGCCTAGAGAAATTGACTTAACGTTGCCTTTAACTATATTGTGGCTCGAATACCTATTTTTGATGAAATCGGAATCAATATCCGTAATGAGTCACGAACATCATTATCCATGTCAGGTCGAGCGCAGTCGAGACCTCATCTGGAGCGTCACGTCAAACGACCTTTAGACTGCGTTAAAGGTGACCATACTATATGATTCATTACCAACATTCAGAAAATAGCAATATGAACCACAGAAAATTCAAGCATCGCGACATTAATTGGCTTTACTTTAATGAACGTGTGTTGCTTGAAGCAGCGAATAAAGACACTCCACTTTTGGAGCGTTTAAAGTTTTTAGCCATCTTTTCATCCAACCTTGATGAGTTTTTCAAAGTACGCATATCACAATTGCGACAACTTAAGAAAGTGGATAAACAACTCCGCAAAAAGTTGGTGCTAAAGGCGAATAAAAAATTGAAGTTCATTTTAAAAACGGTAAACGAGCAACAAGAGGTCTTTGGTCGTGTAGTGGATGATACGCTAAACGAGCTTAGAAAACACCAAATCTATATTCGAGACATTGCGGAATTGGATGAAGGGCAGAAAGCATTTCTTACCGCCTATTTCAATGCCAATATTAAACCATTTTGTAAGCTGCTGGACACTGATACCACTTTTGAACCTGCTGATGGCCAATTGTATCTGTTGATTGATTTTGGTCAAGGTAAGTTCGATGTGTTGACCATACCTTCAAAAGAGTGCGAGCGATTTATTGCCTTGCCAGGTGAAGGATCGAATTTTATTTTTCTAGATGACGTTTTGAGGCTTAACCTAAATGATTTTTTTAAAGGGGAGGAGGTCATTGGTTCTTACAGCATAAAGATTTCAAGGGATGCCGAACTCTATCTCGAAGATGATTACGAAGATACGCATTTGGTCGAAAAGATATATCAGTCCTTAGGGCAACGAAAATCCGGACAACCGACCCGATTGTTATACGATGCCGATTTACCTGAAAACTTACGGAACATCTTGAAAAACAGCTTAGGACTTGGCACTGTGGACATGATATCAGGTGGCCGCTATCACAATATGTCCGATTTTTTTGATTTTCCGATTCCTGAACATACCGAAGCCTTACAATATCGACCCCTACCCCCACTGGAACATCCGAAATTATCTTTAAGTGAGGCTATCTTTGACGATATCTCTGAAAAAGACCAATTGGTTCATTTCCCATACCAAAGTTTTTCCGTAGTCGAGCGTTTTATTCATGCGGCTGCAATAGACCAGGGCGTTACTACGATAAAAATGTCCCTTTATCGCATCGCGAAATCCTCGAAATTGACCGATTCCATTTTATTGGCCCTTAAAAATGGAAAGAAGGTATTGTTATTTGTTGAGGCCCAGGCCCGTTTTGATGAAAAGAACAACATTACCTGGGGCCGCACATTTGAGGAAAAAGGGGCAAAAGTATTGTTTAGCGTGCCGAATATAAAGGTACACTCTAAGGTTGCCTTGGTAGAAAGGGAGGAAGAAGGCCGATTAAAGCGATATGCATACATCGCTACGGGGAATTTCAATTCAAAAACCGCAAAACTCTATTGCGACCATGGCTTGTTCACCGCACATGATAGAATTACGCAAGATCTTTCACAGGTATTTGATGTTTTAGAACGAAAGCTCATTATACCCAAATTAAAACACCTATTGGTCTCTCCCTTTACGACCCGAAACAAGTTCATGGAGCTGGTTCAGAATGAGATGAATTTCGTTAAAACAGGCAAAGCGGGTAAGATTACCTTAAAAATGAATAGTCTGGAAGACACCAAAATGATCAATGCCCTATATGAAGCAAGTGAGGCTGGTGTTGAAGTAAGGCTGATCGTTCGGGGTTTTTGTTGTCTTGTTCCAAAAAAGGAAGAGGATATGTTACCAAATGAAAAACCAATAGTCATTACCAGCATCATAGACCGTTATTTAGAGCACGGAAGGATATACCTTTTCGAAAACGGAGGTGACGAACTGATGTATATGGGTTCGGCGGATTGGATGACTCGAAATTTGGATAGACGGATTGAAGTGCTCACCCCCATATTGGATTCGGACATCTTCGGTGAATTAAGGGCTATCCTTCAAATTCAATTATCCGATAATGTAAAAGCACGCTTCTTGGATGCCAAGAGTTCGAATGAAAGGGTTCTTCCCTTACCAAAAGAGCCTGAAATTCGTTCGCAGTATACGATATATGACTATTTGAAACGTAAAGTAAGATGAAAAAAGTTAAGATTGTCGGGGTGCCTGAGCATTTTAACCTTCCGTGGCACATGGCCATTGCTGATGGTGCCTTCGAAGATAGAGGTATTGATTTAAGTTGGACCGATATTCCTGAAGGCACGGGTAGGATGTCGCAAATGCTAGCCGACGGGGAAACCGATTTGGCCATCATTTTAACTGAAGGAATCGTTAAAAGTATTTCTGAAGGTAATTCCACAAAAATCGTACAAGAATATATCGCCTCACCCCTATTATGGGGTATCCATGTGGCCTACAAAAGCCCTTATCATGCACTGGCCGATCTTAAAGGTACTAAGGCCGCCATAAGTAGAAAAGGAAGTGGAAGCCATTTGATGGCCTTTGTAAATGCTCATAATCAAGGGTGGAATACCGAAAACCTGCAGTTCGAGATCATTCATAATCTAGATGGGGCGGTTGCGGCATTAAGTCAAGGTCAGGCCGATTATTTTATGTGGGAGCGCTTCACCACGAAACCCTTGGTGGATGCCAAGGTTTTTAGGCGTTTGGATGATTGTCCAACCCCTTGGCCCTGTTTTGTTATTGCCGCCACAGATGATTTTATTTCAAACAACAGTTCGCTTTTAGGCCATATATTGGAAGTCATCAATACCTATTCGATGGAATTCAAGAAAATTCCAAGTATCGACCGTACCATAGCCAATCGATATGGCCATGATGTAACCGATGTACGACAATGGTTGTCATTGACCACTTGGGGACAGCAACAGCTGTCAAGTCAAAGTTTGAAAGACGTTCAAGAACGCTTAGTATCCTTAGAATTGCTTTCTCAAATCAGGAAGGACGATAGATTCCTGTACCCTTGAATCAAGAAAAGTGTTTGTTGATCAGCACGCGAAAAGTCAGGTCCGATAAAGGCTTTTGCGCCGTATCATCCACATTCGGGTCAGCCATCGCCTTGGCGACCACCTTTTCCGTATCGACGGCGGTCAACATTACGACAGTGTTTCTTTCTTTGAAGTCGGCATCGAACTTTTCGTCATAATTCGCAAGAAATTCCCAGCCATTCATGACGGGCATGTTGGTGTCCAACACTATTAGGCAAGGGGTTATCTCTTTTCCGTTTAGAACCAGAAAGTCAATAGCCTCTTTTCCGTTGAGCACGACATTTACTTCTAAATTTGAATCTAATTGTTTGACAAATAGTTTATTAAGAAAATTGGTCGTCTCATCGTCATCAATCAATAAAATCGATTTTATTCTACCCACCCCATGGATTTTTATACGTACCTATACAACAAACGTAATAATTTTCTTATTGTTTTAACAGTCCTTCTTAATTTTTAGTCACCAACTTATCAACGGTCTTTCCGTTTGCTTTAAGATGTCATTGGTTTTACTAAAATGACCGTTGCCGAACCATAGGCCCCTATTTGCGCTTAATGGTGAAGGATGTCCTGACTCCAACACATGGTGTTTTGAGGTATCGATGAGCTGTTTTTTCTTTTTGGCGAAGCCTCCCCATAATAAAAAAACCAAATTTTCATGCCTTTGGGACACCAACCGAATAACGGCATCGGTAAATTGTTCCCAACCCTTGTTCTGATGACTACCAGCCTGATGGGCCCTAACGGTCAAGGTAGCATTCAATAATAGGACGCCTTGTGCCGCCCAGCGCTCTAAATTGCCACTTTTAGGGTATGCAATACCCAGATCGACCTTGATTTCCTTAAAGATATTGACCAGCGAAGGAGGATGCGGAATACCGTCCTTTACTGAAAAGCATAGTCCATTTGCTTGGTTCGGCCCATGATAGGGATCTTGGCCAATGATGACGACCTTGGTCTCTTGAAACGGACAATGGTCAAATGCCGCGAAAATGTCCTTTCCCTTGGGGTAACACGTATGATGTTGGTATTCCTTTTTTACGAATGCGGCCAATTGCTTAAAATAGGGTTTTTCAAATTCGGGCTGCAAATGGGTTTTCCAAGTTGCATCTATGTTCACATCCATGACCGACTAATTTTGAATACAAATTTAAACTTTGATCGAACTTATTCTTGAATTAAAAGTCAAAATCCAATACTTTAGGGAACAATACCGAAAAAACAAATCAAGCGGATGCAAATAGCCTATAAAACCTTATATCTAAAAAAATTGTTTCCATTACGTATCAGCAGGGGGGTGCGTGATGGGCAATCGAATTTATACGTTTCCGTGACCGATGGCAACTACACAGGTTGGGGAGAAACCTCACCAGGGGAATCCGAGGGTGCTGCTACCCCTGAGGCCGCACAAGAAGCCTTGGAACGATTTTTAGCGACAAAGCCCGATCTTACCTCCCCTTTTGAAACCTATGATGCCGGCTTGAGCTCTAATATAGCCCCGTGTGCTTTGGCCGCCTTGGATATCGCGCTTTGGGACCTTCTGGCAAAAAAAGCAGGCCTACCCCTCTATCAGCTATTGGGTTTTTCAAAACCAAAACAAGCTACCTCCATTACCATTGGTATCATGGGGCCGAATGAAGCTAAAGAACGACTGCCGTTGATCTTGGAGAATATGGGATTACGGACTTTAAAGGTCAAATTGGGGAGTACTGACGGAATTGAAGCTGATAAGGCCCTATACAATGAAGTATTGGACTATCATAAAAAGTATCCGATTTCGATTCGGGTCGATGCCAATGGGGGCTGGTCTTTAGATGATGCCAAACATATGATGCAGTGGCTGGCGGCACGCGAGTGCGGCTATGTGGAACAGCCCTTAAAAGAAGGCCAAGAATACGATCTTTCCCAACTTTATAAAAATAGGCCACTACCCATTTTTGTTGATGAATCGTGTCGTTTCGCTACTGATATTCCCAAATGGGCCCATGCCGTTGACGGTGTCAATATGAAATTGATGAAATGTGGTGGTATCACGGGTGCTTTACGAATAATTGCTACGGCCCATGCCTTTAAATTAAAGACCATGATCGGTTGTATGGGTGAGTCTTCGATTTCAATTGCCGCTGCAGCCGCCGTCTCAGGAATACTGGACCATATTGATCTAGATTCCCATCTAAATTTGGATCCTGACCCTTGTGAAGGGGCACCCTTGGTCAATGAAATTACCATGCCCTTGGATATTGCTGGTCACGGAGGTGCTTTTAAGCATAATTTATAAAACGTTTTTTATGTTCGATTCCACCAAAAAGCTATGCATCTATATGGAAGGTGCCTTGGATAACGATTCAGGAAAAATGGGCTATGGCCTTATGCGGTTCTCTAAACACCCCATAACCTGCATTATAGATTCCAACTATGCGGGCATGACCGTGCAAGAAGCGGTCGGCTTACCCTATCAAATTCCGGTTTTGGGCTCCGTTGAAAAAGCTGTTGCCCTTGGTAGTGAAATCATTGTGCTTGGTATCGCCCCCTCTGGTGGGCGGTTTCCCTCAGCATGGGATGAACCCATTTCATATGCCCTAAAAAATGGACTTTCATTGATAAATGGCTTGCACGATGATTTGAATACCCGTTTTGGTCATCTTTTGACCCAAAAGGGACAGGGCATATGGGATGTTCGAAAACCGGCACCCTCCTATCCTATTGCCACGGCTAAAGCTGCTAAGCTTGACAACAAACGTATTTTAATGATCGGTACCGATATGGCGGCAGGTAAGATGACCTCAGGTCTTGAACTGTATGCGGCTTTAAAGAAAAGGGGCAACAAAGTCGGTTTCGTACCGACCGGACAAATAGGGATTACCCTTATGGGCAATGGCATACCTTTAGATGCCATCAAGGTAGATCAGGCCGCTGGAGCCGTGGAACAGGCCGTTTTAGAGCAAGCGGACAAAGAAATCATTATTATTGAAGGTCAGGGTTCTTTAGCACATCCGGGTAGTACGGCGACCTTACCTTTGATTCGAGGTTCACAGCCCACACACCTGATACTTTGCCATAAAGCGGCCCATACCCATTTACGCTATCCCGTATCGCATATTAAAATTCCACCTTTAGATGAATTTATTCGTTTAAATGAGGCCGTAGCAAGCGTTTGTGGTGCACATACCCCGACAAAAACCATAGGGGTTGCCTTGAATACCGTAGGATTAAAGGATGCGGAAGCCCGCGGCAAAATTGACGAAATCTCAAAACTTACCGGATTACCCACCACTGACGTGGTGCGTAACGGAACGGAAGTTTTGGTCAATGCGATATTTGAAAATTGACTGCTTTGGGTTTAAAGGAAGTGCTACAAGGGGAATATGGTTTTCAGGTACCGGAAATCAAAAAATTGGTGGGCTATGCTAATACCAACTACTTGGTGGTAAATAATACCAATCGTTTTATTTTTAAAACATACCAGTACACAAAGCTTTTATGGGATATACTTACTGCTGAGAATACCGTTCTTTTGCACTTGGCCAAAACGAATACCGGCGATTACCCAGTTCCTATTCCACTATTGGATTCAAATTACCTCAAGGTGGTCGTCATTGATGGCAAAAAGAATATTATAAGGCTGTTGTCTTTTCTAGAAGGTACTTTCGTGGGTGATGTGACCATCGCTAAAACAATCGCCAAATCGATTGGAACGTTCTTGGGAAAAATGGATATACAACTCGAAAAGTTTGATGATTATGTGTTAAAGGCACGCACCTGGGAGTGGGATCTACAGCACTTTCATTTGAACAAAAAGTTTTTACCGTTCATTGAAAATCGACGAAATCGAAGCCTAGTCCATTATTTTTTCCAACAATATGAGATTCATGTAGCCCCCTTTTTACCGGTGCTTCGCAAACAAGTCATTCACAATGATGCGAACGAATGGAATCTACTCTTAAAAGGAGCACGTGTTTCCGGAATCATTGACTTCGGAGATCTGACTTACGCCCCATTGGTCAATGAGGTTGCCATTGCCATGACCTATATCGCTTATGATAAAGATAACCCTTTGGTATGGGCTTGTTCGGTTCTTCAAGGATATCATGATAGTGTACCCCTTAAAGAGGATGAAATAGCCCTATTGTATTATTTGATTGCCGCACGGCTTTGTACCAGTGTTTGTAATGCTGCCTATGCCAAACGGATGCATCCAGAAAATAGTTATGTAGCTGTTAGTGAAGAAAATGCGTGGGCTATGCTATACCGATGGATTAAGTTGAATCCAGTAATGGTGAATCAAGAATTCAGAAGTGCTGTTGGATTTAAAAACCAAAAAAAGGGTACTACGGATGACCTTTTGAAACGCAGGCAAAAGCACCTGAGCTCTATTTTATCCGTCAGTTATATGAAACCTATCCCTATGTCTGGTTCCGCGTTTCAATACATGTATGATCAAGAGGGGAATACATTTTTGGACGCTTACAATAATATTCCGCATGTAGGCCATTGTCATCCGAAAGTCGTGGCGGCTGCCCTAAAACAAATGTCAGTATTGAATACCAATACCCGCTATCTCTATGACTTATTACCGGAGTATGCCCAAAAATTGCTTTCCAAGTTCCCCAAATCATTGAATAAGGTCTTCTTTGTCAATTCTGGAAGTGCGGCCAGTGACCTTGCCATTCGAATGGCAAAAGCCCATACCAAAAAGGAAAAGATCTGTGTTGTCGAACATGGTTATCATGGCAACACCCAAATTTCCATTGATATCAGCGATTACAAATTCAATAGCGCCAAAGGGCAAGGACAGAAAGATTATGTTATAAAAACCAAGCTTCCGGATACTTTTAGGGGTGCCTACACCGGTTCTGGAGCAGGAGCGCATTATGCGGATGATCTCAAAAGCTTGATTGCCGAAAACACCGAACAAATTGCCGCCTTTATTGCCGAACCTATCGTTGGCTGTGGGGGTCAAGTACCTTTGGCGCCTGGTTATTTAAAAAAAGTCTACCCGATGATTAGGAAGCAAGGTGGGATCTGTATCAGTGATGAAGTACAAACGGGATTTGGAAGATTGGGTAATCATTTTTGGGGTTTTGAAATGCATGGTGTCATCCCTGATATGGTGATTTTAGGCAAACCTATGGGCAATGGCCACCCTATCGGCGCTGTAGTGACCACGGATGAAATAGCGGCCTCTTTTGAAAAAGGCGTGGAGTTCTTTAGTTCTTTTGGAGGGAATCCCGTATCATGTGCCGTTGGTCTATCGGTTTTAGAGGTCATAGCAGAAGAAGGTCTGCAACAAAATGCCAAAGCTGTTGGCGATTACTACAAAGATATGCTTACAGCGCTACAAAAAACACACAAGACCATTGGTGATGTAAGGGGTTCAGGGCTTTTTTTAGGAATCGATATTGTTCATGCCGGTACGATCAATACCCACCATAAACTTGCACAATATCTAAAAAATGGCCTCCGTCAAAGACATATCCTCATTAGTACCGATGGACCGGATGACAGTGTGCTAAAAACCAAACCTCCCTTGTGTTTTACGAAAACGGATGCCGAACAGGTCGTGGAGGCCTTAGATAAGCTGTTATCTGAATATACCGGCTAAAAACGCATGCATACCGTATAAATGGTAAGCTGTCAGAATACGTATCTTTGCCAGCGCTAGAAAAAGAAAATGCAGCAGATAAACACAAAAACACTTCAAGACTTAGAGTTCCCTACCGTATTGGAGCAACTAAAGGCCCGATGTAATACAGCGTTGGGTAAAGAGGAAGTACTTCATTTAATGCCCTTAGTTGACCAAAGGTCTTTGCTAACCGTTTTAGGACAAACGTCGGAATACCTGGCATCTTTTGCGAATGATAACAGGATCCCCAATCACGGTTTTGATGCGATTACCAAAGAATTGAAGTTATTGAACATCGAAAACACGACTTTAGAGCTTTCCGGTTTTAGAAGGATAGGGGCGTTGTGTAGTCAGGTGACGGTGCATAAAAAATTCTTCAAAAAGTTTAAAGACTATTATCCCCTACTCTTCGCGTATGCCGAATTGTTTGAAGAGAACCTTATCATCCCCAATAGTATTGACAATATCATTGATAAGTTTGGTGAGATCCGCGATGACGCTTCTTTGGATTTGAAACATATCCGTCACCAGATCAACCAAGTACGTGGTAAGATCAACCAAAGCTTTAATGCAGCCATGACCCGCTATCAGACGGCTGATTTTTTAGATGAGATTCGTGAATCGGTTGTGGATAATAGAAGGGTTTTAGCGGTAAAGGCCATGTATCGTAAGAAAGTACGGGGTACCGTAATGGGTGCCTCAAAAACAGGAAGCATCGTTTATATCGTTCCTGAGACCACCTTGCAATTCAGTCAAGAACTCAGTAACCTTGAGTTTGAGGAAAAAGAGGAGATCCAAAGGATCCTAAACGCGCTGACCAACGAGATCAGGCCCTATCAAGAATTGTTATCCAATTACCAGCACTATTTTACCCATATTGACATCACTTCTGCTAAGGCAAAGTATGCTGAAGAACTCAATGCCATCCTTCCTGAACTATCTGAAGAACGTCATTTAGTATTGCGTGATGCCTACCATCCACTCTTATATTTAAGCAATAAGTCAAAAAAGGAAAAGACATGGCCCCAGACCATTGAGTTACATCCTAAAAATCGAATCATTGTCATTTCAGGGCCGAATGCGGGGGGCAAAAGCATTACGTTGAAGACTATCGGCCTGTTACAAGTCATGTTACAAAGCGGTTTGTTGATTCCGGTACATGAACGGAGTAAGGTGTGTTTTTTTGAGAAGATCCTAACTGATATTGGCGACAACCAATCCATTGAAAACCATTTGAGCACGTATAGTTACCGTCTAAAGAACATGAATCAGTTCTTGAAAAAGTGCAACGACAAAACACTTTTTTTGATAGACGAATTTGGCACGGGTTCAGACCCGGAATTAGGAGGTGCCCTGGCCGAGAGTTTTTTAGAGGTCTTTTACGAAAGGGGCGCTTATGGTGTCATTACGACGCATTACGCCAATTTAAAGCTTTTGGCCAATGAACTGCCACATGCCGCAAATGCGAACATGCGTTTTGACAATAAGACCCTACAGCCTACTTTTCAGTTGATTTTGGGCGAAGCAGGCAGCTCATTTACCTTTGAGGTAGCCCAGAAAAATGGAATCCCCTATTCATTGATCAATAAGGCCAAAAAAAAGATTGACCGCGGCAAGGTCCGTTTTGATGCGACCATTTCAAAACTACAACAAGAACGTAGTAAAATGGCTAAAACAGGTTCCCGTTTGCAAGATGAGGAAACCAAGGCCCGGGAAGAGGCCAAAAAATTGGAAGCGCTTAACGCCAAGGTCAAATCGAAGTTGGAGAACTACCAAGAGCAGTATGACCACAACCAGCGCATGATCTATTTGGGCAATAAATTGAACGATGCTGCCGAAAAGTACTTTTTGGACAATAAAAAGCGGCCGTTGATATCTGAGTTGTTGCGTATTGTGGAAACTGAAAATAGCAAACGCAAAAAGACCACTGCGAAGCAGGCAAAGGCCAAAAAGGCACAAAAGAAGCAGGTTGCCAATGAGCTGGAACAAAAAATAGTCAAGGTCCGTAAAGAAAAGGTCATCAACAAGAAAAAAGCTGCTCAAGCTGAAAAGGCGAAACCAAGACCTGTTTTCAAAGTCGGTGACCGGGTGCGCCTCTTTGACGGAAAAGCTGTAGGTACCATTTATAAGTTGGAAAAAAATAAAGCCGTAGTCAACTATGGCCTATTTACCACGAATGTAAGCGTGGAGCAATTGGATTTGGTCGAAGCCAAAAAATGAACATTCCTTCTTTTAGGACAATTACCTCTTAAATCATAGCCAAATTCTGTTGGGAACTTATTATTTTTAACAGAAATACGGAAAACCGTATTTCATAATCGGTGACCAACCCTTAAATCATTTCTTCATGAAACAAAGCACGATCATTACCCTATTAAGTATCATTTTCATCATCTCTTGCCGTACGAAGTCGGCACCTGATCCCGAATCGAATGAAATGACCGAAACGACCCAAGAAGCAGCATCGAAAACAACTGACTTTCAAATTTCACTTGCCCAGTGGTCATTTCACAGGGCATTTTTGGGGCCAAAGAAAGAGGGATATTGGGAATGGTTTGTGAAAACGTTGCAAGAATCACCCGATGACATCTTATTGGGGGATGCCGACCCAAGGGATTTTCCAAAGATGGCCGGCGAATTCGGCGTCAACTCCATTGAATTGGTAAACACTTTTTACTACGGAAAAGTTGATGATCAGGCCTTTTGGGACGATTTTAAAAAGCGATGTGAAGAAGCCGGTGTTTCCGTTGGTTTAATCATGTGCGATGCATTGGGTAACCTTGGGGATGCGGATGCAGAAACTAGAAAACAGGCAGTAGAAAATCACTTTAAATGGGTGGATATCGCTAAGTTTTTAGGGGCTCATTCCATTCGTGTCAATGCGGCGGGAGAAGGAACTGCGGAAGAAGTAGCTGCAAATGCCGTTGATGGGCTCACGCAATTGGGCAAGTATGGCGCTACCCAAGGAATTAATATTATCGTTGAAAATCATGGAGGGTATTCCTCAAATGGAACGTGGTTGGCAGGGGTTATGACCCAAGTAAATATGGATAATGTAGGCACCCTTCCCGATTTTGGTAATTTTTGTATCGAACGTGGACCGGATGGTTGCCTCGATGAATATGATCGCTATAAAGGCATGGCTCAGTTAATGCCCTATGCCAAGGGGGTAAGTGCAAAATCACACCAATTTGATGATAGCGGAAATGAAATCCATACCGATTTTTACAAAATGTTGAAGATTGTAAAAGATTCGGGGTTCAAAGGGCATATCGGTATTGAATACGAAGGTGATGTTCTTTCGGAGGAAGATGGAATTGCCGCTACATTGAGTCTTCTAAATATGGCTATCGATAGCATACAGTAAAAGTGAGATAAAAAATAAACAGCCGGCATCAGGTTGTTGAATCTACAACCTGAGCGGCCGACTGCTACCAATATGATTTCTTTTTACTGACAGGTAACCCGCTGTATTTCTAGGCAACATCCTAAAAATCCAGTAGTAGCTCGGTGACAACTATTACTGCTGCTAGTAGTATCCCCTATATCGTATTGATAAATATCAGCTTCATCATCATCTTGCACCCATATTCTGATGTTATATGCCCCATTAGGTGGTTGTATGGTTTTAATGGAGCCACTGGTAGTGCTATCCACCCAAAGACCGGCATTTTCCGTTTTATCCAAATCATCTTTGGTAATGGAGCCACCTGAACCCTGCAGCTCATTCTCATAACTCAATGCGAACCTAAAATCACGACCGGTATCATTGATAAAATCAACCGTTCTATGCTGAACACCTTCACTACTGCAAATTTCAGCCTGGTAATTATCCGTATACCCCATCTTGGCAATGGTATTGTCTTTTAAGAAACGTACCGTATACGAAATGGGAGATCCAGGATTATCTCTGCTGTACACCGCATTGGACCCTTGTATGATTGGCGCCAAATCTCCAAAGTCACGGGCTGTAACCGCCTCTGTTGCCACTTCGGCATTACCACCTATGACCACCGTTGTAATACTGGAGTTGGCCAAAATACTCTTCAATGTTGCTTCGCTCTCCACTTCAATGCTATTGTTTTTTCCTGCGGCATATCCTAAGGCAGCTTCTAGCTGAACATCAGTTGATTCATAATTGGTTTCCAATCGGAACATGATGATTCTTCCATAGCTAACTGATTGTATGTATCCCGGAGGTGCACTCGAACTAAAGGTCGAAGCTACATCTTGCGAGCTCAAATTTTCATTGAACACTGCAGTGGGTGAGGCTGGTGGAACCATGGATACTGTATAGAACACTTGTTTAAATACCATATTGGCGACCCTTCTTTCTTTAGTGCTTTGAAAATTGAGTTGTGAGCTAAAGTCAGTTGAGGCCCATTCAATATTAATTCCCAATTCCAAACTTACTTGCTTTGAACTATAAGCCGTCTTCTCGCTTGTAAATGAACTTCCTTCATTTACGTAACCTTCATCGTAGGCATTGGCATTCCACCATTCCAGCGCCGTATCAATACCAGCATCTACAGAATTAAAAGTAGGGTTATCTACAGCTACATTACCATTTTCTCCAATACCTGGTAAATCTACCCTCAAATCAACAGGTGCCCTGCCCAATGTTACTGGAGTGGGAAGTCCACCACGAAGGTCATTATCAATTTTCACCAATGCCCCTGGCCAAATGATACCTGCATTCGGTTTCAAAATGGCAATATCCTCAAAATTCGTTTCTAAACTATAAGTCGTCGTCGTACAATTTGTAGTGACATTGTTTTCAAATTCAGGAGGGGCATCCACGGTGTTTACTGGTACTTTTTGACTGGTAGTGCTTCCAGAACCAACTACTCCTAAAAGTTGGTCTGGGTCATAAGAAAGATTGGCAATGACCTCACTGATGGATTCTTCCCCAACGGGTCCATCATCATCCGAACCTCCAACAGGTTCCATAGAATCATCGCTACTACAGCCAATGATGATTACGACGAGCATAAAGGACAAGGTCCTTAAAGCGTTTTTTAACTGTGATTGATTTGTTTTCATAATTTCTTGGTTTTTAAGATTCAACACCCCAAAACTAGAAGCAGACCGACCTCATACCTAATTTTGTCCATGGACAAAGTATGGACAAGGTTTATGGATTGGGCTTAAAACCGCTATGGACAGTTTATTTTTAGAAAACAAATGAAAAATACTCTAAATATTAGTAAATCAATGATTTAAAACGTTTTGTGACTATATCCATTCATTGATTTTTTAAGGATTTTTTATGGACAAGGGTTTGTTTGGACATAGAATCCCGATTTTGTAGAAACGATATTATAGGTATCTTGGTTTTATAATCAACCTTCTATGAAAACGCAATTCACTTTTGTAACTTTCCTATTCTTTTTTCCGATTTATATTTTTTCCCAACTTCAAGGTAAAGCCAGAATAGACAGCTTATCAAATGTTTACCAAGAGCAAACTGCACATGAAGAAAAAGTAGCTACGTTACGAGAATTGTTCAATGTACAACTATATAACGACCATTCCATTGCAAAACGTCATGCTGAACACATTTTGGAACTATCAGAGCGTTATAATTATGAAAAGGGGATTGCCATTGGAAATTATTGCCTGGGCAACTATTTTTTTATTACAGCTGTCAATGATTCGGCAATCATCTACTATAATAAGGTCATTGATAATGCAAAAAAACTATCTGACAAATTACTATTGACTAGTTCTCTTCTTAATCTGGCCAATATCGAAGATACTTTAGGCAACTATGATATTGCTTTGAAGTTAAAGGATTCTGTTTCCGAAATTTACTTACGAAGTGAAAATTATTTCCGGTACGGCATAGCTTTAGGTGATGCAGCCAACACCCATATCAACAAAGGAGATTATGAAAAAGCAATGGTAGGTACACTGAAAGCACTTAAAGTCTTGGATACAATCGATAAGGAGCCCTTCAGAAAAGCCGATTTATATAGACAATTGGGTAGAATCAATTATTTCCAAGGAAATTACCAAAAGTCAATAAATGATTTTGAAGAGGCATTGGAGATATACAAAAGTACTGCTGACAACCTTTATCAATCATATACCCTTGTGGATATAGGAAACATATATGTAGAATTAGATGACTATGAAGGGGCTCTATTTTATTACAATAAAAGTAAGACCATCAGCGAAGAATTTGAATTTATTGATAACACGGCCAACGCACTGGCGAATATTGGAATGGTAAATACTAAACAAGGTAAGTATGACTTAGCAATTACTAATCTATTGAAAAGTGTTGAAATAAATAGAAAACAAAATTCTTATTTCAATATTATAAGTGCGATGGGTGAAATCGGAAACGCATATGCTTTGAATGGAGAATTCAAAAAATCGATTTATTATTTAAACCAAACGGTAAAACTTGCAGACTCCATAGACGCTACCGACCAACTTAAAATGGCTATAAGCTATCGATCTAAAGCTCATGAACTTAACGGGAATTATGCAGAGGCATTAAAAGATCAGCGTCAATTTCAAATAATCAACGATAGTCTTTTTTCGATTGAGAAAACTAAACAAATTGAACAAATGCAAATTGCCTTTGAAACCGAAAAAAAAGAAGCTTCAATAGCCCTTCAAGAAGAGGAAATCAAAACCCTAAATGAAAGGGCAAAAGTAGATAAATTAACCAAGGGGTTATATGCTGGAGGCATGGCCTCTGCCCTAGCCTTATTTGGGCTTTCCGCCTTTGGATACCGCCAACGTATCAAAAAGAACCGTATCGCCCGCGAAAAACAAGAAGAAATCCTGAAAAAGGAAATTGAGCATAAACAAAAAGAGCTAGCCAGTCAAACACTGCATTTGGTACAGAAAAATACCTTTATTCAAGAGTTGATGGAAAATCTAGAGAACGTAAAAAACTCACCCGATAAATTTAAAACGGAGTTTCGGCGAATCGTAATGCTACTTAAAAAAGAGAATGCCTCTGACAAGGATTGGGAAGTTTTTAAAACCTATTTCGCAGAGGTACACAATGACTTTGACCAAAAATTGAAAACCCTTTCTGCTGATATTTCTGAAAAGGAAATCCGCCTTGCGGCATTTTTACGCATGAGTTTGACCACCAAAGAAATTGCCGCCACTTTAAATGTACTACCGGACAGTATCTTAAAGTCAAAATACCGACTCAAAAAGAAATTGGGTCTTGATAAGGAAACTGATTTAAACGGTTTTTTAAATTCGCTGTAGTGCTTGGTGGCTTTGACAAGATGGCATTGTTCGTTTTAAGATAAGTATCTTAAGAAATCGGCATAATTATTGGAACTTCATTCAGGTACAAACCAATACAACACACCCATGACCAAAAAATCAACCGTTCTCATTAGTTGTGTGCTCACTTTTTGTCTGCAAGGCGCCGTAGCATTTCAGCACAATGACCTCGCCAAGAAAAATTTAAAAGGTAAAGTAGAAAAGACCATATCCCATTACTACGAACCTATCTTTAATGGCGAAGGGATTGAAAAAGGGGAAAAGAAAAGCACTTTTATTTATGCCTATAATGGGGATGGAAACGAAGTGTTGTATGATGGAGGCCACTATCAAACGATTTCTGAATATAATGAAAAAGGATTCAAGAACAGGTTTTATTTAACGGATGGGGACAAGATATACCAATCGGTAGAAATAGTTGTCGATTCAAATGGCCAACGACGTTCTGAGGTCATCTACGATATCAGAAAAAATATTTTGGGCAAACGGACATATCGGAAAAAGGAAAATCAAATTGAAATGACGGAGTTTGGCCATACCAATGACACCATCCCAAAAGAGTTCATCATTTATGATCAGCAGGAGAATAAAATCCATAAAGAGAAATACAATCCGCAAGGCGACAAATTATTATCCATAGATTATATGTATGATGGGAGCGGTCGTGTAGTGAGGGAATCCCAATTCAACTTTAAGCCTTGGACACTTTTTACCGAGACTAAATTTCAATATAATGAAAATGGGGACGTTAGCTATAAAAGAACCTTAAGCAGCCAAAATACGGAAGAATTTAAGTACGATTATGTGTACGATTCAGAACGGAATTGGATTAAAAGAATCAAATATCAAGATAAGAAAGCCATCGAGATCCAAGAGCGCGAAATAGTTTATTTTGATTAGGATCACCAGAGAAATCAAGACCACTTTGCTATGTTCCAGATGGTATTTTAAATACTTCTTAGGTTTGGCTTAAGTACCAATAAAATCAATAGCGGTCTCCTTAAAATTTTCAACGGAAAAAGGTCTCGCCTGCCTTCCGAAATTCGTCACTCAGACAGGTGCCAAGTTTTGCCGCTTGAAATAGCTATAGCTATTGCTGACCATAAATTCATTTGTTCGGGCTTTTGGTTTTGATTAGCTTAGAACCATAATTGTCTAAAGTATGGCCATAAAAAACCATTATCGCGTTTGCAACCTCTGCGAGGCCATGTGCGGTCTTGAAATAGCGTACGAGGGTGAAAAGATCATCAGTGTCAAAGGCGATGAAAAAGACCCCTTCAGTAAAGGGAGTATATGCCCCAAAGGCGCACACATTCAAGAGCTTCATGAAAGTCCGGATCGATTAAAAACCCCAGTAAAGAAGAACAAAGAAGGGGGTTGGGACCCAATCTCGTGGGAAGAAGCTTTTGATGAAGTGGGCCAGCGCATTAACAACATTAGGAAAGCGCATGGTGAAAATGCTGTTGGACTTTACTTTGGCAATCCCACGGTGCATAATATGGGTATATTATTCTATACCAATGAGCTCAAGCGTATTCTGGGGACACACAATGTCTTCACCCCTACCTCAATGGATCAGTTGCCCCATCATGTCATGGCGTATTACCTTTTTGGACATTCCCTTCGTATTCCCATTCCTGATATTGACCATACGGATTTTATGATTTTGATAGGGGCTAATCCAGCAGCCTCGAACGGCAGTATCATGAGTGCGGCTGGGGTGACCCAACGCTTAAAAGCGATAAAAAACAGAGGTGGAAAAGTAATTACTTTGGACCCTAGAAAAACGGAAACCTCGCGTTTGGCCAGCGAACACCTCTTTATCCGACCTGGAGCTGACATTTATTTCCTTATCGGTTTTCTAAAAGTGCTTATTACACATGAAAAAATCAATCCCGGTAGGCTTCAACCCTTTCTTAAAGGGCAAGATACCATTCTGAATTTAGTTGAAAATGCCGATACCACTCAAATTGCATCCTTGACTGGAATTCCCTCCAGTGTTCTGGAACGCCTGGCCTTAGAGTATGCAGATACGCCCAAAGCGGTGTTGTATGGACGAATGGGCATGTCTACACAAGAACATGGTGGGCTGTGCCACTGGTTGATGCAATCCATCAACATCTTAAGTGGCCATTTTGATAGACCGGGCACTACACTGTTCCCCAATCCGGCCGTTCCCTTGATTAAGGAAAAGCATTTCAAGAAAAAACATGGGCGTTGGCATAGTAGGATCAGTCAAAAGCCCGAGTTTCAAGGCGAGTTCCCCGTATCGGTCATGGCCGAAGAACTACAAACCCCTGGAAAGGGTAAGATACGGGCATTGATTACGCATGCGGGTAATCCCGTATTGGCAACCCCCAATGGCAAGGAATTGGAAAAAGGCTTGCAAGAACTGGACTTTATGGTATCCATCGATATCTTTATCAATGAGACCAGTGCTCATGCCGATATCATCTTACCGCCCGCTTCCCATTTGGAAGTTCCACATTACGATCTGATCTTTAACTTGTTTGCAGTGCATAATACCGCGAAGTTTTCCAAACCACTGTATCCCATTTCCAAAGAACAACGTTATGATTGGCAAATTGCCAAAGCCTTGCTCCTACACTTTGAAAAAGCATCGCCCAAAAAACTTCCTTGGATATTGAAACGACTTTCTCCGGAAAGGTTGCTCAATTTGGGCCTGCAACTTGGCCCTTACGGTCGCTTGTCACATCCCAAAAGATGGTTTACCGGCCTTACCCTTGGGAAATTAAAGCGAAATCCACACGGAATTGCCTTAGGTCCCCTTCAATCTCAGATTCCGGAAGTTTTACTCACCAAAAGCGGAAAGATTGAATTGGACCATGAAGTTTTTGTAAAGCCTTTTACCCAACTTTTAGAAGCACTGCCCGAAAAAAGGGTGGAAAAGGTAAAGGAAAACGAATTTTTACTGATAGGCAGAAGGCATCTGCGTAGCAATAACTCTTGGATGCACAACAGCCCCTCTTTAATGACCGGAAAGAATCGATGTACCGTTATGCTACATCCCGATGATGCCACGCGATTGAACATTTTGAAAAATGACACCGTTTTGGTGCAATCCCGAACGGGACAGTTGCAGATAGCCGCGGAAATCACCCCTAATATCATGCCCGGGGTGGTCAGTATCCCCCATGGATTTGGACATCATCGCAAAGGGACCCGATTACAGGTAGCTTCCAAACATGCGGGAGTTAGCTTAAACGATATCACCGACAATTTAAGAATGGACCCAGTTACCGGCAATGCGGCCTTTTCAGGGCAACCCGTTACGCTTATAAAACAGACTACATGACAAACCAACCTAACATCGAATGTGGGATTTCAGCTACCACAAAGATTTTGATTCGCGGAGTGGACGAAACCGCTGATTTGGAAAATCCCATATATGCCATCAACTGGTTCTATTGCAAGCGGCCATGGCTTTATGCCCTATATACCAAGATAGCTGGTAAAATTGCCCGTGCCAATGGCGCCCAAGCTATTTTTAAAGGCCAACTTACTGAGAATGGGATCGGCGAACGCGATACCCTGCTTATTGTGCGCTATCCTTCAGGGCATCATTTCAAGAACTTGGTCGAAAACAAAGTCTTTCAATTGAGCAGTCTGTTACGGAATAAGGCCCTTCAAAAGTTTTCCTTTGGTTTTTCTAAGATGCACCAACTAACGGAGAAGCCGCTTGATGGTAAAACCAACTATCTACTACAATACTTTGGTTCGGCTCCCAGATCCGCTTCGTTTTGGGAGAGCGTAACTGATTTGGCTGTTTCCCATTCCGTAGAACTTTTCTATGGCGGAACCATTCAGGCCAATTTAGTGGTTCAAAAGGAAGAGGAACAAAAAGTGCCTTGTGTGATGGACAGCCTCGTCGTTTTGAGAGGCAATCAAGAGGCTTTAAAAACACTTACCCAATCTGAAGAATATCAAGTACTCCTGAGTAATATGGAGGTGCTTTTTACGGGGTTTCTGAATAGGCAATTGTAATTATTTGTATCATTATCAAATAACCTTTAAAAGAACCCATGGCCTTAGATTCTTAAATCCTTCCTAAAAAATAGGCTTTCCGCATACCCAGTGGTATCTTTACAACGTGGAAGAAGGCAAAAAAATAATTCTTTTTGATGGGGTCTGTAACCTGTGCAACGGCGCTATTCAATTTGTCATCAAGCGGGATAAAAAAGACACCTTTCGGTATGCACCCTTACAAAGTGACATTGGGGAACAAATGATTGCGGAACGGGGTATCAATACTTCAAAGACCGATTCCATCATTTTGGTGGAACCCGGAGTTGCGTATTACATCAAGTCTGATGCTATATTACAGATCAGTAGTGAATTTGGTGGCCTTTGGACACTGTTTTCTATACTTAAATGGATTCCCACACCAATTCGTAATGCCATTTACGATTTCGTGGCCCGTTACCGCTATCGGTGGTTTGGCCGAAAAGACGCCTGTATGATTCCCACTCCCGAGTTACAAGCTAAATTTTTGGGCTGACTCATTCAAAGCACCCCTTCCCTAGCCCAATAGGCACGATTGATCATTGTTAATTTTCAAAACAAGTTTTTCAATGGAAGTTTGGTTTAAATTCTAAACTGACCCTCATGAAAAGTCTAATCGCATTTGTAGTTCTTATTCCTGGCCTTCTTTTGGCCAATGACCTAAAAATTCCTTCTGAAATCAAGAAGGTCACCGTGTATTTAAGCGGTGCTGAAATCACCCGAACAGCTACCTGCCTTTTGAAAGAAGGTTCCAATGAAGTAGTGTTCACAGGGCTTTCCCATAAAATTGATGAAAGTAGCATTCAAGTCTCTGGACTCAATGCCGTTTCCATTCTGTCCATTGCCTACGATATCAATTATCTCGAAAAATCAGAAAGCGACCCACTACTCAAGCAATGGGAAGACCAATTTATACAGTTGGAACATGAAATCGCTTTATTGAAAAATCAGATCCATGGTTTGGAAGAAGAAGAGAAGGTGATTACCACCAATCGTATGGTCAGTACCGACAATCAGGCATTGAGCTTAGAAAAAGTAAAAGAGATCAGTCAATACTACCGGGAACGCATTACTGCCATCAAAAACGAAATCTTTGAAACCAATCTAAAGATCAATGAATTGAGGTTACAAACAAAAGCGTTACAAAAGCAATTGGCCGAAACTAACAATGCCCCGGAAAAAGAACAAGGTGAAATCACCATTACATTTGATGCCCCTATTGCCACCTCCCTTTCCGTAACTTTGAAATATTTGGTCAATGATGCTGGTTGGGTACCGAATTATAATATCAAATCCACAAAACTAAATGCACCCTTAAAGCTTGCCTATAAAGCCAATGTATATCAAAACACTGGAAAAGATTGGGACAATGTGAATGTCATACTTTCTACTGGAAATCCGGAATACAATATCAGTAAGCCCAAACTTGAGGCCCATTACCTCAATTTCACATCAGCTTATACCAAAAGGTATCGTCCGTCACAAAAGAAAAAAGGCTATGCCTTTAATCCGAGTGTTAAAAAAGTGGCCGGTACAGTCACCGACGCTTCGGGTCAACCCCTACCCGGTGTCAGTGTTATTATAAAAGGAACCAACAAGGGTACCCAAACCGATTTTGATGGCAACTATGAATTGGAAGTGCCTTTTGGACAAGAATTAAGTTTTTCTTACCTAGGGATGCATTCGCAAGAAGTGCCCTTATATTCCTCTATAATTAATTTGAATATGGAAGAGAGTGTCGAGTCTCTGGAAGAAGTAGTTGTAATAGGATATGGTGCTTCCGGTGCTGTTTCTGGTCGTGCGCCTGGGATACGAGTACGTGGTACAAATTCCATTTCATCCAATGAGCCCCTCTACATTATTGACGGAGTGCCAATAGATGGTTTCACTGAGGGGGATTTGGATGCCAATGAAATTCAATCCATTGATATTTTGAAAGGTGCTGATGCTTCGGCACTATATGGAAGTCGTGGGGTTTCTGGAGTAGTCGTTATTACCACTAAAAAAAGCAGTACCAGCGAAGGGGCCACCAAAACGGAGTTTGCCATCAAAAAATCATATTCCATCCCTTCCGATAACGATATTACCGCCATCGAAATCAATACGTTTAAACTACCAGCGACATACGAGTACTTTGCGACCCCTATTATCAATGAAAATGTATTTCTAACGGCTAGTTTTAGCAATTGGGAGCAACACCAACTTTTACCTGGAGAGGCCAACATCTATTTTGAGGGTACTTATGCTGGTAAGACCGTATTAGACCCCTATACCACAAAAAAGGAAATGGTACTTTCTTTGGGTATCGACCCGAATATTACCGTTACCCGAGAACAAGAGCGTAACTTTAAGAGTAAATCCTTTACCGGAAGTAACCGTATTTTGGATCGTACCTACAATTTAGAGGTCAAAAACAATAAGGGAATAGCTATTGACTTGAAATTGGTGGATCGTATTCCCAAATCACAGCAAAAAGAAATAAAAGTAACCGATGTTGTAACGAATACTGCAGATTACGATGTAAAGAAAGGGTTGCTTACTTGGAAAATGGAACTACAACCCCAAGAAACCAAAACGGAGAGCTTTTCGTTTCAAGTAAAATATCCTAGGGGCAGGTATATTTCGCTTTAAGAATGTAAGTGTCGTCATTTCGTATTGTCAACTTAGCTTGCCCTTCCGGCATACAGTTGCGGTCGAGACCTTATTATATAACCTCTCGACTATAGTTTACACTGAACGAAGTCGATGACCCTTAAGTTGAATTTGTGCTACTTTAAATTATTCAGAATAAAATCCAATGTAGCATTGGTATTCAGTTTTTGTTTGAAAGAGTGGCTTTTGTGTGTAATTGGTTTAACCAAACCTAATGACTTCATGTAATTGATAGACTGTTCGTTATCTAATGCTACTTTACCAGTTAATAGAACATCCAAAGGTTCTTCGTTTTGATAGCGCCTGTAGATTTTTCGAAGTCCACTTAGGTACAAGCGGTCTTTGGTAAACCCCCCACCGCGATGTGCGCGGAGTGTTATTGCAAAGGCCTCGTCGCGGTTCAGCTTGTACTGCCCATGAATCAAATCATAGGTATCGGCAAAGGAATAGCCCTTGATCAAGCTGTCTGCTGCCATGACACGATATGCCAGCTCTTTTAAACGCTTAAGGGTCAATGCCCCGCCCATATATTCACTAAGCACGGCCAGACCTTCTTGGGTTTCCACATTTTTTGGCAATCCGTTTGAAAAAATGGCCAAGGGCTGTTGTAGTCCATTGTAGGTGGTGACCAAATGAACCCCAATTTCATGATTCGCCAGGGTCAACAGCTGATTTTTACTGAATTTGCTGTTCTTTTTTATGAAAAGGGTCTTAGTGGCATTGCTAACCATAGCGTCGGCTGCAATATGCACTGAAAACCGAATGTTCAACGGAAAATCGTATTGCTGCGCAAATTCTTCAAAATAGGTTTTGGCCTCTTCTGGGGAATATACCTTATCCATATCGGAAGATGCTGGTTCATCTTTGTAATGTAAGATGAAACGGGCATTGTCCACATCTTTCTCCGTTGGGGTACCATGTACCCTTAGGGAGTTGTAGTAGAATTTTTTGCCCCTACCTATAGTTTCGATACATTGGATCATATTGGCGTAGTAATACACCACCTCTTGGTAAAATTTTCGAATGGTATCGTCTTCGATACGGTCTAAGCGCTGCGAAAAAAACAACCGCTGCAACTTGTACGGGTCAAATTTGAGTTTTGGATATTTGAATTCAGGCTCACAAGTGCATTTTGAAGCAAAAAAGCGATGCTTTTCTTTCTCGGTATTCAATGGGTTCACATAGCTTAACAATTCAATACGCTTCACCAATCGATTCAAGTTGGAATCAATATCGAAAAGTGCGGGATATTGCCGTTGCAGCTCGTTTTGTTGTTTTACCGGAATCATAGTTGGGCCAAAAATTCTTCAGTCTGTAAAGGTATCAATTGTTTTAGTCGTTCTTCAACGGTTTTTACCACTTCGGGATAAATAATACCCGTTGACTCATCACAATAGACCTTGGAAATTTCTGTGGCCAGTACCAAAGTATCCTTAAAGTTCTTGGTGATGTATTTTAAAAAATAGCCATTACCCTGAAAGGTATCATTGACCAAGGCCGTCTGTGGAATATCGTAGGGCAATTCGATACTCCCCAATTTTGATCGCCACTGCTCCACGATTCCCCCAAAACGTTGGTTATCAATATTACTTGTGCCCAAATTCCAAGTGGGTACTTCCCTATCCCATCGTTTCCAATTGTAGCTGTGCATATCATAAACGATGACATTATCGTGCAGGGATTCCAGTTTGGTGATGAGCGCATGCACCACTTGGTAGAAACATTCATGTTTTTTAAGGCTATGCTCCTTTTCTTTTATTGGAAGTGGGTTTTTCCATAGCTTTTTGCCCCATGCCGTATCAAAAATGGCAGTTTCAGGCGGGCGGTTTAGATCGTATTCAAAACGGCTGTCACAGCCTGCAATAACTATAGGTTGTGATCGTACCATTTGTTTCGTACAAGGATCTTCCTCATACCAACGTTCGTATTCCGTATGCAAACAATTGTCCCAAAGTGATTTTCTGAATTGGTGACCGTCGTGAACCGCGCCACAGACAAAGGGCACATACTCCGCAACCTTTAAGGTAAAGGAATAATCATCTGAAACAGCCTCAAAGGGCTGTTCCATCTCAATTTTTGAAATAATCTGAGCTACGGAAAGCTTAAGCATTCTGCACTTCGTTACGTAGACGTGACCTTCGATTAAAAGCTTCCAGTTTATCTAGGACCTTACTTTCGATAAAGTCGATGACCTTACATTGTATTTTGGTCTTATAGACTTTATTCATGTAGGTAATTCCCCCCGGTGACATTACATTGACCTCGACCAGCTTGCCCCCTATAACATCGATGCCTACGAAATAAAGGCCATCTTTGACCAATTTGGGGCCTATTTGTTTGCACAATGCTTTTTCTTGTTTACTCAGACTATGTTTTGCTACGGAACCCCCAGCAGAAACATTGGAACGATGGTCATCATTGCCAGGCACCCTTTTCATGGCGCCAATGGGTTCTCCATTCAATAAAAGAATACGGACATCCCCTTGGTCAGCACCTTCAATATATTCTTGAAGTATGACATAGTTAGAGGTTCCATCTGAATTGGTTACATAAAAATCCAATAATGATTTGATATTGCTCATTGCAGACTTCTCAATCAGAATGACCCCTGAACCGCCAAAGCCGTTAAGCGGCTTCAAAATCATCTTATCTGCAGCTGATTCCTTGATTTGTCGCACCAAATAATTCTTGTTCTTGGATACGTGGGTAACCGGAATGATATTACTATGACTATCCCCAAAAGCGGCTGTATACAGTTTGTTATTGGCCTCTCTCAACCCTTGTAGGGAATTTACGATAAAGACATCATCCTTTACGGAATCCAAAAAGTTGAGCATTAAGGGATCCAAAGGTGGATTGGCCCTCATGAAGATGACGTCAAAACCGGCCAAAGGCAACATCTCTTCCCGTAAGTTGGCCTGCTTGTAAAAGGTCTTTAAATTACTGGAGACTTTTTCCATTTTATCGACCACTGTACAAAAAGCGTTGGTAACACTATTGCGAATCGTGAGATTAGCCGGACTGCACAGTGCCACACCATGCCCCCGTTTTACACATTCATGTATTAAAGCTAGACTAGTGTCGTTTTCAGGGTCGATCTCTTCCCATGGGTACATTAAAAAGCAGATGTTCATGGTTGTTATTTTTGATAATTTACTTTACTTCCTCGTAATGGTCATCCCATTCTTTGATTTTTGGTTTTCCCAATTTACCCACTGATTTGGCCACTACCATGGAAACCGTGGCATCCCCGGTAACATTGACGACCGTCCGGCACATATCCAACGGTCGATCCACTGCGAAAATGAGGGCCAACCCGATGGCCAGTTTGTCGGCAGGAAAACCAATGGCCTCTAAAACGATCACCAACATGACCATACCAGCCCCAGGTACCGCCGCGGAGCCTATAGAGGCCAACAATGCGGTCAAGACAATGGTCAACTGATCACCTAAAGTTAAGTCAAATCCCAGAGCTTGCGAAATAAATACTGCGGCCACACCTTGGTACAGGCTTGTGCCATCCATATTGATGGTAGCCCCTACGGGCAATACAAAACTGGAGACTTCTTTATCAACCCCTATGTGTTCTTCCACACGCTCCATGGTCACAGGTAAGGTGGCGGCACTTGAACTGGTCGAAAACGCCAGAAGTTGCGCAGGACTCATCTGTTTTAAAAACCAAAATGGATTTTTCTTGGTCACCGTACCCACAACGATGCCATAAAATACGATCATCAATAGTAACCCGACCACGACTGTAGCGGAATATTTAAGTAAGGCAAGCAATAAATCTGGATCACTCGATGAAACGACTACACCTGCCAAAAGTGCAAAAACGGCATAAGGTGCCGAAAGCATGATCAAATCGACCATTTTAAGCACGACGTCATTTAGGGAGTCAAAAAAATCTTTTAGGGGTTTTGCCCTTTTTTCCCCAATCAATAACATCGAAATACCTAGAAAAATGGTAAAGAAAATGACTTGCAACATCAAACCGTTATCACTCATCGCCTTTAGGGCATTGTCGGGAACCATATCGACCAAAAATTGAAGTGGTCCGCTACCCTTTTGCTTCATGGCCTCATCCATTTTTTTGGTAACACCTTCAGAACCGGCATACGTATCGGTCAATTTAGTGACCGTTTCTTCAGAAATACCGTTGCCAGGTTGTACGATATTTACCAAAACCAAACCGATGGTAATCGCAACTACGGTAGTGACGATGTAAATGCCTATGGTTCTTAGACCGATGTTTCGAAACTTCGAAATGTCCTTCAAATCAGATATTCCTTTTACCAAGGAGGCTATGATGAGCGGTATGGCGATGAGCTTCAAAAGCTTTACGAAGATGGTTCCTAAGGGCTGTATCCAGTCCCCAACGAATGAAGCGCCCCAATCAAACCCGGTCATCAAAAATCCAAATAGAATACCCAGGACCATCCCAATCAGGATTTTCCAATGAAGTTCAAGTTTACGCATAGTAGAAATTTGCGAGGTAAGATACTATTTAAAGTAAGAAGTTCAAACTCAAGTACGAGCTCAAGTTCAAATTCAAGTTTAAACTCAAATACAAAAATCGAAAACAAATACAACTTCAAAGATTATGGACCAAGTATTGCATTTATACTTGTTCCATAAAATTCACGAAATGGGATTTTTATATAATTAGGAAAATAAGAAATTGGAGGTATGCCCTAAATATTGTATCAAACCTTATTTGTTCTGGCCAAAAGGGTATGATCGGCCAAAACCAAGGCCGCCATTGCTTCCACAATTGGTACTGCCCGAGGTACTACACAAGGATCGTGCCTACCCTTACCTTGAGTTGTCACTTTGTTTCCCTCTTTATCAATGGTATCATAGGCTTGTAAAACCGTTGCTACAGGTTTAAAAGCCACTTTAAAATAAATATCCATGCCATTGCTGATACCGCCTTGTATGCCTCCACTTAAATTGCTACGGGTACTGCCATCACTGTTGTACTGATCGTTGTGCTCGCTGCCCTTCATCTCAACGCCGGCAAATCCGCTACCGTATTCAAACCCTTTGACGGCATTAATGGAAAGCATGGCCTTGCCAAGTTCTGCATGCAGTTTGTCAAAAACAGGCTCCCCAAGACCAATCGGTACATTTTGAACCACACAACTGATAACACCCCCAATGGTATCACCTTGTTTTTTGATGGATTTGATGTATTCCTCCATTTTAGCTGCCGTAACGGTATCAGGACATCGAACGGCATTGGATTCAATCGCCTTAAAATCCAATTCTTGGTAAGGCGTTTCCAATTTTAAGCTACCCACTTGTGAGACAAATGCATTGATTTGTACCCCTTTTAGAAATTGCTTGGCAATAGCCCCGGCCACTACCCTACTAGCCGTCTCACGGGCTGAACTGCGACCGCCGCCCCGGTAATCTCGAAAGCCGTACTTTTTGTCATATACATAATCGGCATGTGAGGGTCGGTACGAATCTTTAATATGTGAATAGTCCTTTGATTTTTGATTGGTATTGTGAATGGCAAACCCGATAGGGGTTCCTGTGGTTTTTCCTTCAAAAACCCCGGAATAAATTTCCACGGTATCCGGTTCCTTTCGTTGTGTCACAATAGCCGACTGCCCTGGTTTCCGTCGGTTGAGCTCATCTTGAATGGCTTTGAGATCCAATGCTATCCCTGCAGGGCAACCATCTAGAACGCCACCAAGTGCCCTGCCATGTGATTCACCAAATGTGGTCAGTTTGAAAAGTGTTCCGAACGTGTTGCCAGCCATAGTCTTATTTTAAAAGTCCTCAAAGGTAAATGTTAATTGTTTTTTAGAAAAGGATATATGCACTTAAGGATTTCTAAACATTGCTATTTCTTGGTAATATTAACTTAACGATATGCTTATAAATACTTGACCTCAAATTAATTGTAGGTTTATGATTACGTTCGTTCTTTGCAAAAAACTAATCGGTATTGAAAAAGCGTAAGGTAGAGGTAGCGGTAATTTCAGACGTGCATTTGGGCACCTATGGTTGTCATGCAGATGAATTGCTCGCTTATTTGAACAGTATTGACCCTAAAACCCTAGTGCTCAACGGGGATATCATTGATATCTGGCAATTCAACAAGCGTTATTTTCCGCCCTCACATTTACGTGTGGTAAAGAAAATCATCGGAATGGCGGCCAAGGGCACCAAGGTGAATTACATCACCGGAAATCATGACGAAATGCTCAGAAAGCTTGACGGCACTTCTTTGAACAATATTCAAATCTCGAATAAAGTAGTTTTAAACCTAGACGGGAAAAAAGCATGGATTTTTCACGGTGATATTTTTGATGTGTCCATCCAGAATGCCAAATGGCTGGCCAAACTTGGTAGCAAGGGTTATGATTTGTTGATTTTACTGAATCGTGTGGTCAATTGGGTACTTCAAAAACTGGGAAAGGGTAAATATTCACTATCCAAAAAAATCAAGGCCAGTGTCAAAGGCGCTGTAAAGTATATCAATAATTTTGAAAAGACGGCCACTGACCTGGCTATCGAGAATCATTACGACTACGTTATTTGTGGGCATATACACCAGCCCAAAAAAGAGCTTTATGAAAACAGGCATGGTAAGACCCTATATTTGAATTCGGGGGATTGGGTAGAAAACCTTACAGCACTTGAATACTCTTTTAAGCGTTGGAAGATCTATCATTACGACCATGACAAGTTGCTACCCTTTTATGTGGATGATGATGTTAAGCATATGGATATGGATGAGCTTGTCGCTTCGATATCCGAACAGTCCGCGAGGGAAAACGAGCCTATTCCGTCGTCTGAAAAAATGAAAGCGGATTTAGGGGACTAATGCTTGTTTTAAGATGCTGACGGGGTGCAGTGCGGCTCTTTTGGTGCCATCCATGATTTGATGACGACAACTGGTGCCATTTGCAGCAATTATCGTATCTACCGGTGCTTTTCTAACCGCTGGAAATAATTTTAGTTCCCCAATTCGCATGCTCACATCGTAATGTTCTTTTTCATAACCAAAAGAACCCGCCATACCGCAGCATCCTGATGCAATTATGGTCACTTCATAGTTTTCGGGTAAATTCAAAATATCAAAAGTCACCTTTTGATTGGATAGGGCTTTTTGATGGCAGTGGTTATGAATTTTTACTTGTTTGACCTCTTTGGTGAAATAACGACTGTCCAATTTGCCTTTTTCAATCTCGCGCGCAAGAAATTCCTCTATCAAAAAGCAATTGTCCGCTATTTTATTGGCCAATACGACATCACCATGCAATCTTTTGTATTCGTCCCTAAAAGATAATATGGCTGAAGGTTCCAGCCCAATAACCGGTAAGTTTTTATCTGCGTAGCCACCTAATATTTGACTATTATCGACGGCCAATTGTTTCGCTTCCCTTAAAAAACCTTTCGATAAATAGGTACGTCCACTTTCAGCATGGAATAGTTCGACCTCGTAACCCAAACCGGTTAAAAGGGAGATGGCATCTTTACCAACTCCGACATCAAGATACTTCGTGAACTCATCTATATAGAGTATGACTTTTCCCTTACTGTTTGACTTACTCTGCAAAGCCTTTAAATAGGATTCAAAATCAAAGTCGTATACTTTTGGGAAACTGCGTGCTGCGGCAACTCCCGATACTTTTTTGAGCAAACTCCCCAAAGGCGACTTATAGACCGTATTCGTCAAGCCAGCTACCTTACTCGCCAACTTATTTATTTTGGTATTATGCGCAAACAACTTACTGCGATTAGAGTAACCATTCGTTTCTTGGTATTGGTACTGAAATTCAGCCTTTAAGCTTGCTATATCAACATTACTCGGACATTCACTGGCACAGGCCTTACAGCTCAAACACAGGTCAAAAACAGTTTTTAGCGATTCATGATCAAATTGGTTGGGCTTATCTGAATTGGTCAAAAACTCCCGTAGCGCATTTGCCCTGGCCCGAGTAGTATCTTTTTCATTTTTGGTCGCATGGTAACTGGGGCACATAGCCCCAGGCATTTGATGTGTTTTACGACAATCCCCGCTTCCATTGCATTTTTCAGCTGCCTTTAAAATGCCCTCACTATCTGAAAAATCCAATAACGTGCTAATCTTCGGCTCCTCACGGTCTATTTCATATCGCAGTGATTCATCCATGGGAAAAGCATCCACAATCTTGCCCGGGTTAAAGATATTTTGGGGGTCGAACGCCTTTTTAATACGTTTGAGCAACTCGTAATTGCGCTCCCCTATCATTAAGGGGATGAACTCTGCCCTTACAATTCCATCACCATGCTCCCCGCTAAAACTACCTTTATACTTTTTTGTCAATTTGGCAACATCTGTAGTAATGGATCGAAAGAGTTTCACATCGTTCGATTCTTTAAGGTTCAGTATCGGGCGTAAATGCAGTTCCCCTGCCCCAGCGTGGGCATAATACACTGCACTTTGCCTGTACCCTTTCATGATGTGGGTGAATTCTCCAATAAAATCCTTTAAATCCTCCAAGGCTACAGCAGTATCTTCGATACAGGCCACTGCCTTTCGATCCCCGACCATATTGCCCAAAAGGCCCAAGCCCGCTTTTCTCAGCTCAATTGCTTTTTGAATGTCGTCACCGTAAAGCACGGGGCTCGCATAGCTCAATCCTGATTTCGAAATTGTCTGTTGTAGTTTAGAGACTTCATCTTTAAGTTTTTCTTCGTCATTCGCCTTTACTTCCAACATTAAGATAGCAGCTGGATCACCTTCTACAAAAAATCGATTGGAAAGTTGTTGCCGGTTATTTTTGGTACAATCCAAAATGACCTTATCCATCATCTCGCAGAGATGAAGGCTATGCTGCATTACTGGGGCGACATCACTCAAACAATCTTCAAGGGTATGGTAATGTGTAGCAACCATAGCAGCAAATCTAGGAGGTAAGGGGTCTAATGCCAAGGTAATCTCCGTGGTGAATGCCAAGGTGCCCTCACTGCCACTGAGCAACTTGCACATATTGAAGTCTTCATAGGTTTCGCCAAAAACTGAACTCTTTAGCACTTCATCGACAGCGTAACCCGTATTACGCCTATGAATTTGTGGTTTCGGAAACGCCTTCCCAATTTCTTGTTGGGTGTCTTTGTTTGATAGTTCGTTCCATAATGTGGCATAAATCGTTCCCTCTAACCCCGTTTCCTTTGTTTTTTCTTCAAATTCTTTTTTAGACAAGGCCTTGAAAGTCGCTTCGTTTCCGTCAGATAAAACTGTTTTTAAGGTCATTGTCTTGTCTCGGGTCACCCCATATTGAATCGAAGTCGTACCCGAAGAGTTGTTACCCACCATGCCACCGATCATGCAACGGTTCGAAGTGGAGGTATTCGGCCCAAAAAACAAACCATGCGGCCTTAAAAACTGATTGAGCTCGTCGCGCACTACCCCGGGTTGCACCGTTACTTCCATTTTTTCTTTATCGAGATGTAGAATTTCAGTAAAATGCCTTGAGGTGTCGACCACAATACCGTCCCCAACGCATTGTCCGGCCAAAGAAGTTCCTGCAGTTCTTGGTATTAAACCGATTTGATTTTCAGTGGCGAATGCTATCAATGTTTTGATATCCCCAATATTTTTAGGATAAGCAACTGCCATAGGCAACTTGCGGTATACAGAAGCATCGGTGGCATAAAGGGCCTTTGTCAAATCATCATTTAACAATTCCCCATTTAAACTTTGTGAAAGGCTTGAAAACAATTTTTTTTTCAATTTGGAACAATTTTTGGACCGAAAAATAAGTTTAATTTCAACATAGCTGAAACAAAGCTATTCTTAATTTTCAACTAAAAGAGCAACTTATGAAGATTACCACAATTTTTACCTGTGTTTTCGTATTTACAACAGTATTTGTAAATGCCCAAAGTATCTCAGAACACACCCTTGGGCTCCGCTTGGGGGATAGCGATGGTTTTGGAGCAGAAATATCATACCAAAAATCCATCGGTCGTTACAACAGGGCCGAATTCAATCTCGGAATACGGAACAGTCGTGAATTCAACGCTTTTAAGTTGGCCGGAGTCTACCAATGGGTACACAATTTAGATGGCGGTTTTAACTGGTATTATGGTGTTGGTGGCGGTGTCGGTAGTGTCGATTTTGAGCCCATCCCCAGTGGTGAGGACAACGATGGTATTTTTGTATTCGTAGCAGGTAACCTAGGTATTGAATATGATTTTGATATTCCCCTGTTGATCTCATTGGATATTAGACCTGAGATTGGCTTGTTAGGATTTGATGGATTTGACAACGACTTTCTGTTTGATATTGCTTTAGGACTTCGATATCAATTTTAAGGCATCATCTTTTTAAAGATTCATAGTGCTTCAATGGAGCACTTTTTTTATGCCCTGTATATAAGTAACTTTGTAAAAAAATATTTTATGTTCAAAAAAATTGCTCTAGGTCTGTTTGCCCTTTTGCTTTTTGCAAAGTGTAATACGAAACCGGAAAGTTTCGAAATAAACGGACAATTTACGGGGGAGATTGAAAATGGAACCAAAGTCTTTCTTAAGACCGCTGATTCCCTAGCCAGAAATCTGATAGAAGTGGATACTGCTGCCATAACGAATGGTACTTTTCAATTTCAAGGGAAGGTTGATGAACCCCGTGTGCATTATATAATGATAGACGGACAAGAAGGTAATTCACCTTTAATTGTAGAGAACGGAAACATCTCTTTTGAGGCACAAAAAGATAGTTTGGCTTTTGCCAAGGTCAAAGGTACCCCACAAAATGTCGTCTTTATGGAATATTTGGATGAAGGTCGAAAAATGGCATCGATTTCAAAATCATTTAGCGATGATCTTAGAGACGCTAGGATGAAACAGGATACGGCTGCCATAGAATCATTACGTGAAGAATATTTCGATCTACAAGAACAGGCTAAGAATTATGAGTTGGATTTTATTAAGAAAAATCCAGATGCGTTGATTTCTGTTTTGATTCTTGATAAAACGGTAACTACCAAAGCACTCTCGGTGAAAGAACTGAAAGAACTTTTTGATATTTTGACTCCTGAAATAAAGGCTACCGAAACGGGAAAGCGTGTCGAAAAGAAACTTAAAGAGTTGTCGGTTACAGCTATAGGTTCGCCTGCCCCGGAATTTTCGGGTCCAACCCCAACCGGAGATGTTTTGGCTTTAAATGAAGTTAAGGGAAAAGTTATCCTTGTAGACTTTTGGGCAGCCTGGTGTAAACCCTGTAGAAGGGAAAACCCGAATATCGTGTCAGTTTATAATAAATACAAGGATAAGGGATTGAATATTGTGGGGGTTTCTCTAGATCGTAAAGCGGAGGATTGGACCCAGGCCATAGCAGCGGATGGATTAGAATGGAACCATATCAGCAACCTTCAATATTTTCAGGATCCCATTGCCAAAATGTATAATATCAATGCGATACCCGCAGCTTTTTTATTGGATGAAAATGGGGTTATCATCGCAAAAAACCTAAGAGGCCCTGCCTTAGAAGAAAAGGTTGCGGAACTGCTTGATTAAGAATCCATATCAATGAACAATAAAAGCCGCTACCTGACCTGGATAGCGGCTTTTATTTGGTAATTTGCCTATCTCAGAATTTGCCTTGAATATCTTCAAAGTCACCAAGCACGTTGGCATTGGTATCTTTGTCGACGCTTCCGAAAATATTGACCCTAGAATCTGGGCCAATAAACTCAATGGTAGCCCCTTCTTCCAATATTAGGTCGCCATATATGGTCAAATCTCCCTCAACCCTAAAAGTAGCGTTCTCACCTACAGTGATATTTCTTCTTCTATTGTTTCTGGCACATATAAATGTTCCGCGCATTTCAAAAAGACCATTGTCTAAAATATCGACATTATTATTGACCGTCCAAGTCCCACATAATAGTAAGGAACCTTCCACTTCAATCCGACGAAAACGTTTTGATCCACTATAGGCCAAGGTCTGTGATGCTCCAACACGTAAGTTGGCGCTTCCTTCATAAACTGGGGTATCTGCACATCTTGCTTCTAAGTCTTCAGAAGGCTTGTTCATTTTTATGATTTGGAGTCCTTCACGTCCTGAAGCAGCAAAAATATAATCTCCCTTTGATGCCACATAGTTGATGGAACCGTCCAATTCTATGATACCAACCAAATCTACAGAACCATTATCCTCAGAGAGGCATAGTCCCGCTCCCCCGTTGGCCATTAACAATGCCCCATCGTTCAATGCAGTTGCATTGGTAACAATATTCGTGTCTGCAACGTCATCTGGCCTAATAAGTATGGGTACGTATTCTTGAAACGCACCAGTATTCGCATTGTATATACCTGCACCCCTTTCCCCTTCTGCCACAACAATTTGGTTTCCAGAGAAATCAAGGGTTCTCTTATCCGCTACCCTAAAATCAGAGTTGATGGCAATTTGGTTGGTCACCTCTAGATTATCGTCTAATACCAATACGCCAATACTAGCATCCAATACCATGGTTCTCCCTTCTTTGGCGACTACCGATCGTAAATCTTGATAAGGGGCCTCGGTAATAATTTCTAAGCTATTTTTATCAAATGCAGTCACATAACCGTCTTTTCCACTGGTCATGAGCACATTTTCATTCGTAACCGAGATATCCGTGGCCACAAACCCCTCTTGAAAGCCATAAGTGATTCCGCCACTAAAATCAAACCTGCCATTGAATACGGGAAGTTTGGCAACAAATGAGTTTGCCGTCGCCAATGCCGATTTTTCAGAATCCACCCCACCTACGGCATAGACGTTACCATTGTCGTATTGTAATGAGCTGATGTCAGCATTGGTATAATACAGACGTGAAGTGACCCGAGGCCTATTGGGGTCGCCTACGTAAATGATGTCAATACCACCGGCATATATTTCATTTACCGTATTGTAAGAAACATAGGCATAGTCACCGTCAATGTGCACATGGGATGCGGTTAGATTTTCCCCACCACCGCTGTACGAAGGGGGTTGCACTTGGGCAACCAACGTCAACGGGTAATCACCGGCCTGTTCATCGACAAATCTTGCCTGTTCCCCTCCATTAGTGTCTTCTCCATAGATTTCAAGAACACCACTTTTATCAAAAACAAGACTGTTTTCCAATACGACATTATTGGTCTCTAGTTGCAGGTTATCGGTTTCCTGCTCAAAAACAGTGGTAGTATCAGAACATGAAAAAATAAAAAGCACCAATACAAGAACCGGGGGTAATTTCTTATACATAACTAGTAGGTTCGGTTTGTAAGTTCACTATCTAACGTGCAAGTTCTAAACTTATTACCGCATGAAAACCAGATTTCGACGAACGACAACCAACTGCATCTGAACGAATCAAAAATTACTTTAAGTGTATTCGCCCGCTACTTTACTTTAAATTTTGCCCATTTTTGCTAAAACGAAGAGAATAACAATGGGAAGTGCCAATAATAGCACCATAAGCGTATCCGTAACCAAAAGACTCGGTCTGAAGAGTAACGTGATCACATAGCCCCCAATGGCCCCGCCAAAATGTGCGGTATGTCCAATATTGCCCAAGCGGCTCTTCATTCCGTAAATGGAATACAACAGATATCCAATACCGAGAACATAAGCTGGTAACGGAATCGGAATGAACAAAATACCCAATTGCATATCGGGTTTTAAAAGAATGGCTGCATACAATATACCCGTTACCGCCCCGCTAGCCCCAACTGCACTATAGTAAGGTTCATCTTTATGAAAAAACAAAGCTAGTAAACTACCCGCTACAAGACTGATAAAATAAATGATTAAAAATTTGGTCGGTCCGAACCAAGTAATGACCACATTCGCAAAAAAATAGAGCGTGAACATATTGAAAAAAAGATGCGATATGTCAACATGTAAAAAACCTGACGTAAACATACGTTCCCGTTGGCCGGCTTTAATGGCCCCGATACTGAACTTATATCGTTCAAAGAAATTTTGATCGTTGAAACCACGAAGTGAAACCAATACATTGGCGGCTATAATCGCTATTGTAGCTAAATGCAAATTATACATGGCAGCTTAAGTTTGGCGTCAAATATAGCTATATTTGCGCATACGTTTTTTACATGCAATTGTTAGTTTTCTATCTGGTTTACCCCATACTCTGGGTAATCTCAAGACTTCCATTCAAAATTATTTATACGATTTCAGATGTACTGTTCCATCTTATTTATACAGTCATCGGATATCGTAAAAAAGTAGTACGGAATAATTTGGAATTGGTCTTTCCGGATAAATCAAAAGATGAAATTCTCAAGATCCGGAAAAAATTCTATCGCCATATGTGCGATATGTTTTTAGAAATGGTCAAAACCCTTGGTATTTCCAATGAAGAGATGCAACGGCGTTATCAGGTAACCAACATTTCCGTTTTAAACGAATTGGAGCAAAATGGATACAACTGTATGACCATGATATCGCATTATGCCAGTTGGGAATGGGCCTTGTCCATAAACACACAAATGGATTCCCATGGCTATGGCATTTATCAAAAAATCCAAAATAAATATTTCGATAAACTAATTCGTGATATCAGGGGTAAGTTCGGCACCACGCTTATCAGGACTTATGAGGCCCCCCGTATTATTTCAAGACTGTCGAAGGGTAAAGAAACCTTTACAGTAGGTATTTTAAGCGACCAATCGCCCATGGTTTCCAGAACCAAGTATTGGCGAAAATTCATGGGCATAACGGTTCCCGTGCATGTGGGAGGGGAAGAACTTTGTAAAAAGTACAATTTGATTCCGCTCTATCTTAAGGTTAGGAAATTAAAAAGGGGGTACTATGAAGCTACCTTCAAATGCCTCACCGAAACACCTAGTGCAGCACCGAATTATGAAATAACGGATGCTTTTCTGGCCGAGACTGAAAAAGCCATATACGAAGCCCCCGAATATTATTTTTGGACCCACAAACGTTGGAAGCATCGAGGTAAACAGCAAAATGCGGTTTGAATTGGTTTTTTGTATCTTCTTAGCCAATTTAATTGAAAATGACCGACCTTGAAATTGCTCGAAAAGTAACGTTAAGACCTATTGCGGAAATAGCTGGGAAATTTGGTGTTCAATACGATGATTTAGAGCCTTATGGAAAGTATAAGGCCAAATTACCATTATCATTGATCAATAAGGAAAAAGTCGCCGAATCAAATTTAATCTTGGTATCCGCGATATCCCCTACTCCCGCTGGTGAGGGAAAAACGACCATGTCCATCGGATTGACGGAAGGGTTGAATCAACTTGGCAAAAAGACGACTGTCGTGCTACGGGAACCTTCATTAGGTCCGGTTTTCGGAATCAAAGGGGGAGCGACCGGTGGTGGATATTCGCAAGTATTGCCTATGGAAGATATCAATCTTCATTTTACCGGTGATTTTTCCGCTATTGAAAAAGCGCATAACCTTTTGGCCGCTTTAATAGATAACAATATTCAGAGCAAAACAACTTCACTGAATCTTGACCCAAGAACGATTTCTTGGAAACGTGTTATCGATATGAACGATCGTTCGCTTAGACATACGATTGTTGGTTTGGGGGGTACAGGCTCAGGTATACCCAGGGAAACAGGTTTTGACATTACCGCCGCCTCTGAGATTATGGCTATTTTATGTTTGGCGGAGGACCTAATGGATCTCAAGAAAAGATTGGGCAATATTTTTATTGGATACACTTTTGACAAAAAGCCCATTTATGCTCGTGACTTAAAGGCTGAAGGGGCCATGACGGCATTATTAAAAGAGGCCCTACAACCTAATTTAGTTCAAACCATAGAGGGAAACCCAGCTATTATCCATGGTGGACCTTTTGCCAATATTGCCCAGGGAACCAATTCAGTCATTGCTACCCGAATGGGCATGACTTTTTCAGATTATGTCGTGACCGAGGCCGGATTTGGATTTGACCTGGGTGCTGAAAAGTTCTTTGACATCAAGTGTCAAAGTGCAGGGTTATCGCCAAAAGCAGTAGTGCTTACCACTACGATACGAGCCTTAAAATACCATGGGGGTGCCGCCCTAGACCGACTAAAAGAAAAAGATACGGAAGCACTCTTGAAGGGGATGCCCAATTTAGAGAAACACATTGAAAACATAAAACAATTCAATGTCACACCAATAATCGCCATCAATAAGTTTGTGTCCGATAGTGATGAAGAAATAGCATTGCTACGAAAAGTCGCAGCAAAGCTCGGTGTCGAAGTTGCGCTCGCTGAAGGTTGGGAAAAAGGAGGCAAGGGAACTTTGGACTTGGCTAAAAAGGTAATTGCAATAGCCGAGAAATGTACCACGCAATTCACACCAATGTATCAATGGGACACCCCGGTTAAAGAGAAGATAACACACATCGCTACGAAGATTTATGGTGCACGTCATGTTGATTACGCTGCTCAAGCCCTGCGGGACTTGAAGAAAATCGAAGATCTGGGATTGGACCACTTGGCGATATGTATCGCCAAAACACAAAAATCACTCTCTGATAATCCAAAATTATTGGGGCGACCAAAAGATTTTATAATTACCGTTCGGGAAATCGAAATTGCGGCGGGAGCGGGCTTCTTAATCCCTATAACAGGAAGCATCATGCGAATGCCCGGGTTACCTGCGCATCCTTCTTCAGAAAAAATCGATGTTGATTCTGAAGGAAATATTACAGGACTCTTTTAAAAGTTGTAATTTTCAGTAAGTTTTTCGACTAAAAAACCGATTTTTCACAATCTCAACTCAACCAAAAGGTCTTGAAGAAAGTTTTAAAAAAAAGATATTTCATTTTCCTTTTTTTGATTGCCTATGTTTCATTCAACCATTCTTGTTTGACTTTAAGATCCTCTAAAAAAGAGACTGCCCGTTATTTTCAAGAGAAAGGTGTTGCGTACATCGATTCAACCGTCTTGATTGGGAAGCGAAAACTCCACTACCTCGAAACCGGCAAAAAAGATGCTCCGAACTTGGTCTTCATACATGGGTCCCCAGGAAGTTGGGATGGCTGGAAGGCTTACCTATCAGACTCCATTCTAATGGATGATTATAGGCTTATTGCCCCAGATAGACCTGGCTTTGGTAAAAGTAATTTTCGTCGAAGTTTATCGCTTGAACCACAAGCGAAAATTTTGAACGAACTATTGACCCAACTTGATAATGGAAAACCCATCACCTTGATAGGGCATTCTTATGGAGGGCCATTAATTGTAAAAATGGCGTTGGAGAACCCGAAATTCTATGAAAACCTAGTTATTCTGGCAGGTGCGCTCGACCCTGAAGCGGAGAAGCCGGAAAAATGGCGAAAGCCTTTGCTTTATTTTCCATTAAAATATTTGGTTCCGGGGGCATTAAGGCCTTCTAATGATGAGCTTTGGGCACTTAAAAAAGACTTGTTTGAACTACAACCCGAACTCCACCAACTTTCTGAAAGGGTTCTGATCATACACGGCACGGTCGACAATCTGGTTCCTTATCAGAATGTTGATTATATGGAACATGAATTCACCAACGTGGATACCTTAAAAACCATCACCTTGCAAGATGAAAGGCATTTCATTGTTTGGGAAAGGGAAAAACTGGTCAAAGACTCCATTCTTTCCTTTATCGAATACTAATTTTAAATCTTTTTACACTTTTTTGTAAGCATTCTATCGGTAGATGCGACATACCCAAAAAAAATGCTATGAAAAAGATTTTTTACGCAACCGTATTTTTCTTAACCGTAGGTTTTAGTCTTAACGCACAAGATTTCAATACGATACCGTACAATACCCAACTGAAATCATTCGCTGATGGATGGTACCAACTTGAATTGGAAGGAGTACAATTGGATGTTGAACTGCGGGCCGGTAAGTATGTCAAAGGAAACGTGACTTGGCCTGATGGCGCTTCGTACTCAGGAGGGCTTTCTGGAGCCAAACTTTCAGGAAAAGGCACTTATGTTTGGTCAAATGGTCATCGTTATGAAGGTGCTTTTAAAAACCATCAACGTCACGGTATAGGTTCCCAAATTGATGCCGACGGCATGAAATGGAGCGGTAAATGGAAAGGAAATCAAAAAAACGGAAAGGGAAAGGTATTTGATCCTAACGGTATGGTTACCCAAAAAGGAGTTTGGGCCGCAAATGAATTGGTGGCCAGAAAATAATCTTTATTCATAAACCGAATGCACAAAGAAAGTGGCGTATGCGACACTTTCTTTGTTGCTTTACAAGTTTGCGATTTCTTTTATTTGACCTATAATACGTTCCGCTAGTCCATCCGCTTCCTTTTGACTCTTTGCCTCTGTGTAAATGCGTATGATTGGTTCCGTATTTGATTTACGTAGATGCACCCAGTTCTGGGGAAAATCAATTTTCACACCATCAATGGTCGAAACATCTTCATCCTTATATTTTTCGGCTATAGCATTTAAAATTCCGTCTACATCTAATTCAGGGGTCAATTGAATCTTATTTTTACTCATGAAATAGCTTGGGTAACTTGCCCGCAATTCGGCAACCGTACCTCCCTTTTCGGCCAGTAACATCAAAAACAAGGCAGTACCTACCAAAGAATCACGGCCATAATGGCTTTCGGGGTAAATAATACCGCCATTGCCCTCACCACCAATGATGGCATCAGTGGCTTTCATTTTTGCGACTACATTGACTTCACCGACAGCAGCAGCTTCATAGGTGCCTCCATGCTGCTGTGTGATATCGCGAAGTGCCCTGGAAGAAGAAAGGTTGGAAACGGTATTCCCTTTGGTCTTACCCAGCACATAATCAGCACAGGCTACGAGGGTATACTCTTCTCCGAACATTTCCCCATCATTACTGATGAAGGCCAAACGATCCACATCGGGATCCACGACGATACCAAAATCAGCACCTTCTTTGACCACCAAGCCACAAATGTCACCAAGATGTTCTTTTAAGGGTTCAGGGTTGTGGGGAAAGTGCCCGGTAGGATCACAATAAAGTTCAATTACTTCCGCACCCAGCTCTTTCAATAACTTCGGTATCGCAATACCCCCCGTACTGTTAACACCATCAACGACCACTTTGAATTTTTTAGCTCGAATCGTGTTGGCATCTACCAATGGTAATTTTAAGACCTCATCAATATGTATATCAATATATGCGTCGTTTCTGACGATACTTCCTAAATCATCCACTTCGGCGAAATCAAAAGCTTCCTTTTCTGCCAACCCTAAAATTAGGGCCCCTTGTTCGGCATCTAAAAACTCCCCTTTCTCATTTAACAGTTTTAAGGCGTTCCATTCTTTCGGATTATGACTTGCCGTCAATATGATTCCACCATCAGCACCCTCAATAGGCACGGCAATTTCTACGGTTGGTGTTGTCGATAGCCCTAAATCAATAACATCAATACCCAAGCCCACCAAAGTGGACACCACCAAATTTTGTATCATCTCACCAGACAATCGGGCATCTCGACCGATAACTACTTTCAGCTCTTCTTTCTGTGCATATTGCTTTAACCAGGTTCCATAAGCAGCGGCGAATTTAACCGCATCGATTGGGGTAAGGTTATCCCCTGTGCTTCCTCCGATAGTTCCCCTAATTCCTGAAATGGATTTTATTAATGTCATGGTGTTTATAAAGTTTTTGCAAATATAGATTGATGACTGTTATTACGTGTCCCTTATTCGTAAATTCCAACAGTGAATTTCTTGGCACACATATATCTATCATTTGATCATCCTGAAATTACCTTGGGCAATTTTTTTGCAGATCATATTCGTGGCAATAAATACAAACACTTACCGCTTACCATTCAAAAAGGTATTTTACTACATCGTGAAATAGATACTTACACGGATACCCATCCTATACCTAAAAAAAGCAGCAAACGTCTTCACAAGAACTATGGCCATTACAGTCGTGTTATCGTGGATATTTTTTATGATCATTTTTTAGCAAAAAATTGGAAGGAATATTCGAACGTACCCCTAAAGGAATATGTTCAAGTGTTTTACCACTTATTGGAAAGGAATTATGAACTATTGCCTTCAAAAACCCAAAATATGATGCCTTTTATGCTTGCCGATGATTGGTTATACAATTATTCGAATTTAAAGGGGATATCCCAAGTATTGGTAGGCATGAACCGAAGAACGAAGAATAAATCGAAAATGAATTTGGCCATACAAGATTTAGAAGCACACTATTCAGATTTTGAAAAGGAGTTTACCGCTTTTTTTGAAGAATTGATTACCTTTTCACGACATAAATTTAACTCACTATGCGAAAACTAATACTACTTTTCATTGTCATCCCATTAATCAATTGTAGAAAGGCTCCGGTAATACCTACCGGTGAAATAGCTGAAAAGGCTATGGTCGTCTCCGCTCGCGAGGAAGCTTCAAGAATTGGGATTGAAATCATGCAGAAGGGAGGAAACGCTTTTGATGCCATGGTTGCTACGGAGATGGCACTGGCAGTTGCCTATCCATTTGCCGGTAACTTAGGCGGTGGTGGTTTTATGGTCTATCGCAATGCAAATGGCGACGTAGGCGGATTGGATTATCGCGAAAAAGCACCTTTGACGGCCCATGCCGATATGTATTTAGATTCATTGGGCAATGTAATACCCAACATGAGCACGGTTGGTGCCACCGCAGTTGGTGTACCAGGCACGGTAGCAGGTGTCATTGAGGTCCATAAAAAGTATGGTTCTTTATCACTGGTCGAAATTTTAGAACCGGTAATTGCCCTGGCCAAAAAGGGGGTGGTCGTTACCGAAAAACAGGCGAAAAGATTGGATAGTTATAAAGAACGCTTCGTTGCGGTAAATGGTGATAGTACCAAATTCGCCCAAGGATATGCCGAAGGCGATACTATAAAATATCCAGAACTGGCAAATACCTTGACCAAGATTATGAATGAAGGGCGTGATGGTTTTTACAAAGGAAGCGTTGCAGAAAAAATAGCTTCTTTTATCCAAGAAAATGGGGGATTCATTACGAAGGAAGATTTGGGTAAGTATGAAGCCGTATGGCGTTATCCAGTGATATTCACCTATAAGGATTTAAAGATCATCTCTATGAGTCCGCCAAGTAGCGGTGGTGTAACCATGAATCAGATGTTTAAGATGATGGAACCCCACGATTTGGCATCTTACGGCCATAATTCAGAAAAGACAATTCAATTGTTCACCGAATCGGCCAGGAGGGCCTATGCGGATAGAAACTACTTTCTAGGCGATCCGGATTTTGTGGATATTCCGCTTGATATCCTTCTTTCAAAAGACTATTTGACCCAGCGCATGGAAAACTTTTCATTTGAGGAAGCAACATCGTCCGCTGATGTTTCCCATGGTGAAGTTGAAATAATCGAAAGCATGGAAACCACCCATTACTCCATAGTTGATGCCGAAGGTAATGCCATTTCGGCCACCACTACTCTAAATGGAGGTTACGGTTCCAAGCTTTATTCTGAAGAACTGGGTATCTTCTTTAATAATGAAATGGATGATTTTAGTGCAAAACCTGGGGTACCCAATATGTTTGGGTTAATTGGTGCAGAAGCAAATAGCATAGCCGCTGAAAAAAGAATGCTAAGTTCGATGACACCCACGATTGTCGAAAAGGATGGTGAATTATGGTTGGTGGTAGGTACACCAGGCGGATCTACCATCATTACGGCAGTAGCGCAGACCATTTTAAACGCCTATGAGTTTAATTTAAGTATGCAAGAGGCGGTAAACGCCCCTCGCTTTCATCATCAATGGCTGCCCGATGTCATTATGTTTGAAGAAGAAGGTTTTTCTCCAGAATTAAAAGACGGGCTTAAAGCCAAGGGCTACCAAATTTTGGAAGGAAGAACCCCAATTATTGGTAAAGTAGATGCCATAAAGGTACTTGCTGATGGACGTTTGGAAGGTGGTGCCGATAAACGTGGGGATGACAAGGCGGTTGGGTTTTAAAATATAAGTTCAAATGTCAAGTTCAAAATTGATCAACATCTATTGAAATACACCAATCCAACGTAAAAAAGGACTTTTTTGTGAATTGCATTTCAAAAATGGAGCATGAGGTTTGATATTACTTTGTTGACGGAGCAGAAATATATCGCACCGGCCAAAATCGACACCTATAATACCAATGTCATGTTAGAGGACAAATTGGTCTTAGATGCTCTTACCGAACTCGGTCTCAAGGTGAATCGTGTGGCATGGAACGATGTTTATTTTGACTGGAATACAACAAAATTTGCCTTGTTCAGAACCACTTGGGATTATTTTGACCATTTAGATGCATTTTCCAATTGGTTTGTAAAGACCGCCAAACAGACCACTTTCATAAATTCTAAAGACCTTATTGATTGGAATATTGACAAACATTATTTACGGGATTTAGAAAAGAAGGGGATTGCTATACCCAATACGCTTTACATTGAACCTAAAGAGGACCTTAATCTGTTGCAAGCGATTCAAAAGGCCAAGGATTCCCATGGTTTTAATACGGACACCTTTGTGTTGAAGCCCTGTATTTCGGCCGGAGCAAGACACACCTATAAATTTCATTATTCTGAATGGGAAAAATTGAATCAAACTTTTAAGGATTTGATTTCAAAAGAAGCCTTAATGCTCCAAGAATTTCAGAAGAATATCGTAACCAAAGGTGAGGTTTCCATGATGCTTTTTGAGGGCAGGTTTACCCATGCCGTATTGAAAACTGCCAAAAAAGGTGATTTTAGGGTTCAAGATGATTACGGGGGTGCCGTTCATGAATATAAGGTAAACCAAAGGGGGATTTCCTTTGCTGAAGAGGTTATAAAGGCCTGTCCAGAACTACCATTATATGCCCGAGTGGATATTTTTGAGGATAATTCAGGGGAAATTGTCCTGGCAGAGCTTGAACTGTTCGAGCCAGAGCTTTGGTTTCGCTTGAATACTGAAGCCGCTAAATATTTCGCAAAAAGGTTAAAAGAAAGGTATTTCAGATGAAACAGGTATTTCGAAATGTTGAACAGTGTCAATTGCAATTAATCACTAAAACGTAGTTGGATGAAAAAGCTTTTAAAATACCTTGGCGTATTCTTGGGTCTTGTGCTCGTATTTCTAGTCGTATTTGCCTGGATAAAAAACGAACCCTTACCTAAGGGTAGACAAGGTCAAGAAGCAGATGAATTGGCTCGAAAAATGCTTACCGCATTGAATTACAAGGCCTACGAAGATACCCGTTATTTGGAATGGTCGTTTCAAGGTGGTGCCAACGAGTATGTCTGGGATAAGAAACTGGGTAGCGTTAAGGTCAGTTGGAAGGATTATACCGTGCATCTTGATTTAGTCAATAACTCCAAGGGCACCGCTAAGCAAAAAGGTGTTGAAATTATGGGCTCGCAAAAAACAAAGTTGATTGAAAAGGCACGCGATTATTTTAATAATGATTCCTTTTGGTTAGTGGCACCTTACAAAGTTTTTGACAAGGGAACGAAAAGAAGCTTGGTAGCATTGGAGGATGGCACTAACGGTCTTTTGGTCACCTATGAAAGTGGAGGTAGCACTCCGGGGGATAGTTATCTGTGGCGATTGAATCCGAATGGATTTCCCAACAGCTATAAAATGTGGGTTCAAATAATTCCAATCGGGGGATTGGAAGCTAGTTGGGATGACTGGATGGTTAGTGAAAGTGGGGCTTTTTTACCAAAATCACATTCCCTTGGCCCTATTTCGCTTGATATGGGAAACGTTCGGGGGTATAACTAACGTAAGTTCGATATAAAATTTCAATTTTTATATTGATTTTCAATGGTTTACATTTTATTGTCAGGTCGAGCGCAGTCGAGACCCTATACTATTCTGATTTAAGGGCCTTTCGACTATAGCTTATACTGAGCGAAGTCGAAGTACTCGAGGTGACAGCTATTGAATTTATTAATCTTTATCCTTATTAAGGAAAATTCTTAAGTCGAACCCACGTAAACTAGTCAATTCAACTTTTGAAACTTCAATTACAGAACAACCGAATTCGAATCACACCACTATCCCAGGCTGATGCACTTTTCATATATGGATTGATGAACACCCCTAAGTGGATTAAATTCATTGGAGATCGCGGAATCAATTCAGTTGCCGATGCCAAAGTATACCTTCAAAATTCTATTATAGCCCATTATGAAACCCATGGTTTCGGCCTTTATAAAATAGCTTCTGTCCATAACGATAAGCCAATCGGAATATGTGGTTTTCTTAAAAGGGAGTATTTAGATCATATGGATTTGGGATTTGCCATACTCCCCGAATTTGAAAGAAAAGGATATGTGAAAGAAGCATCTGAAATACTCTTTTCACATGCACATACCTCATTGAAGGCCAAAACTATCATGGCGATAACTACGGTTCAGAACGTAGCCTCAATTGGGCTATTACTCAAATTAGGCTTTAAAAAACATAGTATGGTACAGCCTAGTTTAGAAAAAGAACCTCTTTTGGTGTTCAGCAAAAAACTATAATTCCGTTAAACCATATTCCGACAGTACGATCCCCCATTCCTGTGTTTCCATAATTTCAAGAATACGTTGTGAGATAACCTGTTCTAAGAGCATGGAATCTTTTTTAATTCCGAAGGCATAAAATTGCACGTCAAACTTCATGGGCAAAAGCTCCACTTGACGTAATGAAGGATCTTTTCGAATACGGTATTGTAAAATGGGTTCATCATAGATGAAAGCGTCAATTTTATGCTTACTTAAATCTCGAAGACCAGGCACAAGTCCTTTATACAAAGATACATCCCTGAAGAAATGACTTTTCAAAAAAGCGTCGGCTTCCGAACTTTTGACCGTACCAACCCGCTTTTTTTTGAAGGAATTCACATCGTCTGAGCTGCTCTCCAATTGGTTCACGGTCAAACTTGATGCAATACTTGCCGTTAAACCCGAAACGAACAATAACCCACTGAGCATGAGTCCGAACGCTATCACCTTACCAGAACGGGTTTTAGGGGCCTTATCACCATAGCCAACAGTCGTTAGCGTCACTATCGACCACCAAAGACCATCCCAAATCCCTTTTAATCCAGGTCTGAATTCCTCAGGATTTCCCTTTCTTTCCGTGAGCCACGCAAGACTGCCAAAAAATAACAGCAACACCAACAAAAGTAAAAAGCCCCTCAAAAAATTAATGTGGAAAAAAGAGCCCAAAAACTGTTTTACTTTTTGAAAAGACGATTTCTCAGCGATTGCTATTGTTGAATGTGAGGCATAAAAAGAATGCGTGAACTCCATTGTTTTACTGCGTTCCCCTGTAATGGTCAGGGGATTGATAGAGACATCGATTGCCCCAAGTTTCAAAGAATCCAACATATTCGCAAAATCCATTTGAACCATTTTATAATCCAGGTCCAAATCTTCGGCAACCCTTTTCCAAAGCCATACATTAATACCCTCTAAAAATTCATTTTCTTGAATAATAAAAGGTGCCGCCGGGGTATACCCTACGATTAGGGTGTCTTTGGTTTCTTGGGCGGATAAGACATGAAAAATTAAGAAAAACAGTAAAACGAAATAACGTCGTTTCATATTAGTATGGTTGGTTAACGACCTAAAGATAATCGAAAACCCTAAATGCTAACGTTGCCCTACTTGTCTTTTTAGCTCTTCCATAGACTCTTGCAGTTGTCGTAACAACCCTCGATCCGAAGTGGCATCGACATTAAAGGTCAATTTACTGCTCACTTCCCATATTTCTTGAATCTGAAAAGGTTTGATATCGTACGGGGGATAGGTCTCATTTAACGAGACCAGGGTAATGTTATTGGAATTGGGTCTTTTTTCAATCTTCTTGACCATTATGGAATCTTGTAAGACGACAACATACATTTTATTTGCACTTACATGGTCAATGTGCTCTATGGCCCTTGCGAGTACCCATTCACCCGGGTGGAGATTGGGTAACATACTATCACCTTCTACTTGAAAACCACGATAGGTGGCATTTCTAAATTCTGGTATGGGCATATCAAATGCCGGCAATTGTTGATACCAACTGGTGTCTGCTATATTTTGTGGGTATCCAGCGGCGGCCTTAGCATTGACCAATACCATATTGTCTTGGTCTGAACTGTCGACCGTAACCACTTTCGGAATTACGCTCGTATGGGATGTTTCGAGATATTTAGAAGCGTTCTCACCAAACAACCAGATTGGATTGATCTTAAACTGACGAAGTAACTCCGCAACGACCTTACCCGAAAGTTTCGTGCGACCTCGTTCAATATCGGCAGTGGTATTCGAAATACCAAGAAGTTTGGCAAACTCTACTTGGGTGTAACCCAAATCCCTTCGAATTTCTATAAAACGCTTTAAGGTCAATTCATTTTCCATATATCAAAATCTTTTTGTCATTCCCGCGAAGGCGGGAATCCAGTTATTTTTACTGACCAAGTTCTATTCTTGCATCAGCAGTCAATAAAACAGTCATTAGACTTAAATCTCTAGAATCTTTAAAACCAAGTTCTTTTCTCATTTCCTTGAGAAATACATTAGCATTATTCAGAAATACTTTGGAGTTTTTTTCATGGATAGCATTATAGTTCTCATAATCGATAAACTTTTTAATTAATTCTTCACTTCCCCAATTCATTAAACCCTTTTTAAAAAGTGCCATTTCATCAATAGCTGTCTTGGAAAGCCCATTCCTGTTGTTCTTAATATTCTTGAAAATCTCGAAAAATGAATTATAAAAATGCTCACAAACCTTTTGTTTTTCCTTTAATATATGAAGTTCATATTCCCTTTCACGGACCTTCTTATTATTAATATTTACAGTCATAACGGAAGTAAAAGCAGCAACAATTACTGCTACAATACCAAATATGGCAATTTTCGAATCTATACTCTCAATGTAGAAAACACCCCAGATAGAAAGTGAGACTAGAATAAAGATTAGAATACTAAGCCACATCCCTATAAAAAAATTACTAGACATATAAAGTAAACTGTTTCAAATATAGGTAATTTGGATTATTTCCAAAATAATTTATGGAATAATTCCATTATTTGGATTATTTCCATATTTTTGATTGGATTATTTCCAAAATATGGATTTCGAACGTGTAAAAGAAAAACTCAATATTCTCGCTGACGCTGCCAAGTATGATGTTTCCTGCGCCAGTAGTGGCAGTGACCGTAAAAACCAAAATAAGGGTTTGGGTAACGCCTCTCGAATGGGTATTTGCCATAGCTATACTGAAGATGGCCGTTGCGTCTCGTTATTAAAGGTCTTGATGACCAATCATTGCATTTTTGACTGCGCCTATTGTGTTACACGTAAGAGTAATGATGTAAAACGGGCGGCTTTTAAGATCCAGGAAGTGGTTGACTTGACCATTAATTTCTATCGTCGCAATTATATTGAAGGTCTTTTTTTGAGTTCGGGAATCTTTAAAAGCCCTGATTATACTATGGAACGCCTGATTGCGGTAGCTAAAAAACTACGTGAAGAAGAACGGTTCAACGGATATATCCACTTAAAATCCATTCCGGGCTGTAGTGATGAATTAATGTATGAGGCCGGATTGTATGCCGATCGTTTGTCGATCAACATAGAAGTCCCCACCATATCCGGTCTTCAATTATTGGCCCCAGACAAAAAGCATGAAGACTTTACCAAGCCGATGTTGAAAGTAAAAAATGAGTTGATACGCTATAAAAATGAACGTAAACTCATAAAAAGTACACCCAAATATGCCCCAGCTGGGCAAAGTACCCAAATGATCATCGGGGCAACGGGCGAAAGTGATAAAGACATCATGTATTCGGCTACGTACTATTACAAAAAGTATCAAATGAAACGGGTGTATTATTCAGGCTATGTGCCTGTAACCGAAGATAGCCGTTTGCCCTCCATTGGTTCGCAAGTGCCCATGCTCAGGGAAAATCGCTTGTACCAAACCGATTGGTTATTGCGCTTTTATGGATTTGCCGTGAATGAAATTGTCAATGATGACCATCCGAATCTGGATATCGATGTAGACCCAAAACTTTCATGGGCCTTGCGAAACATGCACTATTTTCCAATAGATATCAATAAGGCGGATAAGCGAATGTTGGCAAGGGTGCCTGGTTTGGGAATACAATCGGTGACAAGGATCTTAAAGGCACGTAAGTTTCGAAAATTGAATTGGGAGCACCTAAAGAAAATCGGGGTTGCCCTTAACCGTGCAAAATATTTCATGGTATGTGATTCGCGAAATTGGGAAAGTCGTGATTTGGATGCAAATAAAATTAAAGGCATGATTTTACAATCATCGACAAGCAAGTATAAAAATCAATACCATCAACAATTATCATTATTTAACTAATTATGGAAAGAGCGTCACAAGAACAAAGTTATCTAGAGCGTAAACGTAAGACCATTTTAGATTTTGGGTATGATTGCGTCCGTTTTAGAAGTAGAACTAAGAAGTCTTTGGTACAATTAAAAAGTATGATCAAAAATAATGTGTGTCATTTTGAAGGAGTTCTCGACTAAGATAATAGCCTGGTTTTCTTTTACATAGAAAAATGACAGCATATTAAAATTAAGCAGTATGAAAAATGCAACAACATTAATTTACGATGGCAGCTTTAATGGCTTTCTCACAGCAGTATTCATAGCCTTTGAAGAAAAGCTAAAAGTGATGGACATCCAAAAGAACGGGCAAACCCAGAATGGGCTATTCTCTGAAAATGAGACCATCTTTACCCATGTTGAAAAGGCGAAAAGGGTCTGGAATGGGGTTCGAAATAAAAGTTACAATGCCATTACCAATATTTATTTTGCCTTTTTAAGTGAAGCCGAAGGTATTGAAATGATGTTGTTTGAATATATCAAAAAATTGATGGCCCATAAGGGGAAGCAATCTGATTTCTCTGATGAAACCATGCTGTATATTTCACAAATGGCTCGAAAAGTAGGTCGCGAAAAACATCGTATGGAGGCTTTCGTACGCTTTCAATTGACCAAAGACGACATCTATTTTGCCAATATAGAACCTGATTTTGACGTGTTGCCCTTAATTTCAAAGCATTTTCGTAATCGTTATACAGACCAGCAGTGGTTGATCTACGATGTAAAACGGAAATATGGGATTTTTTATAATTTGGAACGTGTTGAGCTGATCTCATTGAATTTATCTGAAATCCACTTTAACCGTTCGCGAAAAAGCCAAACGTTTACCGAAGGGGAATACGACTATCAAGAACTTTGGAACAACTATTTTAAAAGCACCAATATTAAATCACGGATCAATAGAAAATTACATACGCAACACGTGCCAAAACGGTATTGGAAGTATCTTAGTGAGAAAAAGGAGGCTGTTTAGTTCCCAAAGCGGTAATTTGTCATTTTTGTAAAAAAAGCCTTCTGGCAACAAGCTATATCCCTCACTTTTTTCTAGCTTTTAAGCACATAAAAGCTGGAAATTCGTTCAATTCTTTATAATGTCTTGGGTCATATTTCTCAAATTCCTTAACTGGCAAGGGTTCTACCAACTCTTCAATGTAGAAACCATTTTTAGTAAAGGGCATTAAACATTCGAGTAACGGGCGTCTGTAACTTGGCACGGTTACACGTCCCCCGAATCCCCTCCAAATTGCGCTTACTTCCTCAATTTCGAAATACTTTTTTGACTTAAAATAATTGTATTCAAAAAAAGGATGTTCTATGGATATCACCACCTCCCCCTCTTTTTTTAAAACCCTATGAAATTCAGTAACCACCGGATTCCAATCTTCAATATAATGCAAGGCCAAGGCACAGAGTACCCGGTCAAATCGTTCAGCTTCCAACATATCGAGTGGATTGGTCAAATCATGAACAAAAAAACCATCGGCATTTTGATTGCGTTCTTGGGCAAACGCCACCATTTTGGGGCTTAAATCAAAGCCTATTACTTCAGCCCCTTTGTTCGTAAGCGCTTCGGCATACTTACCAGGACCGCATGCTGCATCGAGAATTGATTTTCCCTCAACCTCGCCGAGCAATTTTAATGTATTGGGTCTATCGTAATAAGCGTTATGTGGCTTATGATCGATTAAGTCGTGATAACGTTCGGCTATTTTTTCATAGGCAGCGAGTATCCTCGCTTTGGTAGTGGCTTTATTTACTTCTCTCCCCCACAAATTGGTCGCTTTTATTTTTAAAGAAGACATTAAAACTCGTCAATGAACCATAAATACGGGTAATGTATTGTTGAAGGTCGACCTTTTCTTGATCATCTAAATTTTTACTGCTATTGATTTTTTGCTCCATGACGCGTATTCTGTCGCGAACCATGACAATTTTATGAAAAAAGGTAGTAATGGGCATTTCTTTGTTTGCAGTGGTATCGCCGGGCTCCATAACCAATTTACCACCTCGCCATTTATCTGCTATTGCTACTTTTTCGTGGGTATCACTCCATTTTTCCAAAATCTTGACCAAAGAACTTTCGATATCAAAAAAGCTCACCGAATCCACTTCATCTTCGACCCCTTCGATAATTTCAAATTCGCTATCCAAATCAATGGTCTCCAACCCGTTTTCTAAAAAAGTAACCCAATAGTGCTTTGATGATACATTCGTGACTACCCCTTTTCCGTATTCTGGGTGGTCGATTCGAGAGCCAATGCCCAATAATTTCATAAGATGTGTTTTATACTGAACTAGTTTAATACCAAAAATACCCTACTCCTTTTCAAAAGCCAAAAGCGTAGCATAAAAATCGGCGTATATCGCATCCGCATCAATCGTATCATAAAAGGTTATAGATCGATTACCGCTGTCTTTTGAGGTATGTACTACTTTTGTGGTTGCTAGGCTTGGTTTTATAAAGGCCGTAATCAACGCGAGGTCCCAAAGTATTCGATTTCGCCTTGAACCATCCAAATGGTCTTCCCAACGTTTCATCAAAAATCCCCCCAAAAAATGATTGCCGATTTTCGTATTCATTTTATCAAAATCAACTTGCATAGCGAGGGCCACACTAACCGGCATAATATGCATATTGACTTTGGAATTCAATAGGTAGTCAAGGGCAAACTGATCCATCATTGGGTTAAAATCATTTCGTTTGAGCATTCCGGTCTCAAATTCCATTTCGGTACCTAACCAATAAACATCCAATTTTTCTGCAATGCTCGGTTCAATAAACACGGCCGAAGCTACATTGGTCAGTGCTCCTAGCACTAAAATAGTCACACGCCCAGATCCTTGGGCTTGTTCAATAATTTCATATGCTGCCGCTGAATGTCTTGCGCGGTCGCCCCAATCATACATTCTTGCCAGCCCACCACGATTGGTTTTCAGCTGTATATTCATTTCACCCAATAGCTGTTGGTTCAATCTATGGCTGTTTTCCATGGTTTCTGCTATGGCCCAGTGACTGGTCTGCCAATGTGCTGCATTTAACGCAGTAACCTTTACGGAGGGTTCCAATAAAATCCGTGCCAAGGCATAAAAATCATCGACCTCATTTCCGGTGTCGGCGTCTACAATGACATTGCGTTGTGAAATTGCCTGCACACCAAAAAATAGTATAATAATCTTGAAAAGTGCAATTAACCTTATTCCAAAGGGTCTCGTTCTTTGCATGTTGTAGTGGTTTTTTGACAAGATAATTGAAAGCGTTTACTTAACAAAATCATAGTAAGCCCGGCTTCTTTTTTAAGTGCCAAATGATTACTTTTGAAGCTTGGGCTATGATTAACTACGAAGAAAACATTGAAGTACGCGGGGCACGCGTGCACAACCTTAAGGACATTGATGTAACCATACCACGTGAAAAGCTGGTAGTCATAACGGGGCTATCTGGAAGCGGAAAATCTTCACTTGCTTTTGACACTATCTATGCAGAAGGCCAAAGGCGTTATATCGAAACGTTTTCGGCGTACGCCAGGCAGTTTCTAGGCGGTTTAGAACGCCCAGATGTGGATAAGATAGATGGTCTTTCGCCGGTTATTGCCATAGAGCAAAAAACCACGTCTAAATCCCCGAGATCTACAGTGGGCACTATAACCGAGGTCTATGATTTTTTGAGATTGCTTTTCGCCAGGGCCGGTGATGCATACAGTTACAATACGGGTGAAAAGATGGTCAGCTATAGTGATGACCAAATCAGGGATTTGATCATCGAGGCCTATCAAGATAAAAAAATCAATATTCTTGCACCCATTATCAAATCGCGTAAGGGGCATTATCGAGAGTTGTTCGAACAAATAGGCAAGCAAGGCTTTGTGAAAGTACGCGTCGATGGCCATGTCGTGGATATCACCAAGGGAATGAAGGTCGATCGCTATAAAACACATGACATAGAGATTGTCATTGATCGTTTAAAGGTGACCATTGGTGAAGATTTTGATAAAAGATTGTCAGAGACCATCAATACGGCAATGTACAGTGGCAACAATGTACTCATGGTCTTGGAGGAAGGGGAAAAAGTACCCCGCTATTTCAGTCGCGATTTGATGTGCCCGAGTACGGGCATCTCCTATCCTACCCCCGAGCCCAATACATTTTCATTCAACTCACCAAAAGGAATGTGCCCACATTGCAATGGACTCGGACATGTATATGAGGTCAATGAGGATAAAATCTTTCCCAATAGGAAATTATCAATAAAAACGGGCGGCATAGCACCTCTGGGGGAATATAAAAAGTCATGGGCCTTTAAACAATTGGAGACCATTGCACAGCGTTATAAGTTCGATTTGGAAACGACCATTGATAAAATACCTGCTGAAGGCCTTGAAGTGATACTCAATGGTGGTAAAGAAAGTTTTACGGTAGATTCAAAGACCTTAGGTGTTAAACGGGAATACCGCATTGACTATGAAGGTATCTCCAACTTCATCAAAAACCAGTTCGAAGAAGCGAATTCGACTTCCATAAAGCGTTGGGCCAAAGAGTACATGGATAAAATTACTTGCCCTACCTGTCAAGGTTCCCGTTTGCGCAAAGAATCGCTATACTTTAAAGTAGGCGAAAAGAATATTGCCGACTTGGCACATATGGACATTTCTGAACTCGCTGATTTTTTTGATAACCTTAATGCCAAATTAAAAGGCAACCAAAAGAAAATAGCGGAGGAAATTGTTAAAGAGATTCGAACCAGGATCCGTTTTCTCTTGGATGTTGGATTGGACTACCTTTCCCTAAATAGAAGTTCTAAATCACTGTCAGGAGGGGAAGCCCAAAGAATTCGATTGGCTACTCAGATTGGTTCACAACTTGTGGGAGTGCTTTACATACTCGATGAACCAAGTATCGGTTTGCATCAACGTGACAATGAAAGATTGATACACTCGTTGGCCTCCCTTCGGGATATTGGCAATTCGGTTATCGTTGTCGAACATGATCGCGATATGATCGAAGCAGCGGATCATGTAATCGATATAGGCCCCAAGGCGGGCAAGCACGGTGGCAGGATCATTTCAGAAGGTCCGCCGTCAGAATTGCAAGACCATAGCACCCTGACCGCAGATTACATTAGTGGTGAAAAACAAATAAAGGTACCTGAGAACCGAAGAAAAGGTACAGGTAAAAAACTGGTGCTCTCGGGTTGTACGGGAAACAACCTGAAAAATGTTACCGCCGAATTTCCGCTTGGTAAGATGATTGGGGTGACCGGGGTATCGGGTAGTGGTAAATCAACTTTGATAAACGAGACCCTTTATCCGATTATGAATACCCATTATTTCAATGGGGTCAAAAAACCAATGCCATATAAAAAAATTAAGGGCCTCGAGCATATTGATAAGGTAATCGACATCAACCAATCCCCAATTGGTAGGACTCCAAGGTCAAATCCGGCGACTTATACCGGTGTCTTTAGTGAGATACGCTCCCTGTTCGCAAAAACCACTGAAGCAACCATTAGGGGCTATAAGCCAGGTAGGTTCAGTTTTAATGTTCAGGGGGGGCGCTGTGAGACTTGCCAAGGTGGCGGATTAAAGGTTATAGAAATGAATTTTCTGCCTGATGTATATGTAGAATGTGAAACCTGCAATGGCAAACGCTTTAACAGGGAGACCCTAGAAATACGGTACAAGGGAAAATCGATTGCAGACGTTTTGGAAATGACCATGAATGAAGCCGTAGATTTTTTTGAGAACATTCCCAAAATCCATCGTAAACTGAAAACGATAGTAGATGTAGGCCTCGGGTACATTTCGCTTGGGCAACAATCAACAACACTGTCGGGTGGTGAGGCACAACGGGTTAAGTTGGCAACTGAGCTTTCAAAGCGCGATACTGGTAATACCTTTTATATTTTGGATGAACCCACCACTGGGCTCCATTTTGAGGATATTCGCGTTCTAATGGACGTATTGAACCAATTGGTCGACAAGGGCAATACGGTATTGGTCATAGAACACAATATGGATGTAATCAAAATGGTCGACCATATCATCGATATCGGTTATGAAGGTGGCCGGGGCGGTGGCATGATTGTTGCGAAAGGAACCCCGGAACAGGTTATCAAAGACACTAAAAGTTATACCGCGAAATTTTTGAAAAAAGAACTGAAAGCAGGTCAAAAAGAAATGACCAAAGTAGTTTAAACATAGTTGTATGAGGAAAGAACAACACCCAAAAGGTTGGAACGAAATTAAAACCAATGATTCCTGGGCCATTTTTAAGATCATGGGTGAATTTGTGAACGGTTTTGAACGAATGAGTGAAATAGGGCCATGTGTCTCCATTTTCGGTTCTGCCAGAACCAAACCCGGTGCACCTTATTACGAGACCGCGGTAGCAGTTGCCGAAGCGATCGCAAAGGCAGGTTATGGGGTCATCACCGGTGGAGGACCCGGTATTATGGAAGCAGGTAATAAAGGTGCCAACAAAGCCGGGGGAACTTCGGTCGGTCTGAATATCGATTTGCCTTTCGAGCAACATGACAATCCGTTTATTGACCCAGATAAAAGTCTTGATTTCGATTATTTTTTTGTTCGCAAGGTCATGTTCGTGAAGTATTCACAAGGCTTTGTGGTCATGCCCGGTGGTTTCGGTACGTTAGATGAATTATTTGAGGCAATTACCCTAATCCAAACCAATAAAATCGGTACTTTCCCGATTATCTTGGTAGGCAGTGATTTTTGGGGAGGCCTTTTTGATTGGATTAAAAATACCATGCTTGAAGCAGGAAATATCAGTCCGAAAGACCTTGACCTGATCAAACTAGTTGACAATGCAGATGAAGTAGTTGAAATTATTGACAGTTTCTACAAAGGTCATGTCATGAGCCCAAATTTTTAATTGACGATACGCTTGAGAAATAAATACCCGCTTATTTTTTTAATGCTTTGCGCATTAGTGTTTATTGCCCCTGATGAGACGTTCGGACAGCATCAAAACACCATTTCAGCAACGCTGAATGGAACCAATAACACGGTTGAAATAAAGCAGGAATTTGTGTATGTGAATAATGGTATAGTAGGGCTTAATACCATCTACTTCAATGACTGGAACCATGCTTATTCAAGCAATAAGACCGCTTTGGCAAAAAGATTCGGTGAAGAATTCAATAAGAGCCTGCATCTGGCCAAAGAGAAAAATCGCGGAAGAACCGAGATTGTAAGTATCGTTGATAACGAATACAATGGTTTGGAATGGAATCGATCTAGGGCAGCGGATATCATCGAGGTCCTTTTGCCCAAAACCCTTGCCCCGGGTAATTCCGTTACATTACATCTAACCTATACCCTTAAACTACCCAATAGTCGTTACACAGACTATGGACATGGTTATAAGGGAGGGTATAATTTAAAGGATTGGTATTTGACTCCGGCTGTTTTTGATAAGACATGGAAGTTATATTCCAATAAAAACCTCAATGACTTAAACACCGATGTCACGGATACCGAGATTTCACTACGATTTCCTAAAGACCTTCATTTAGCTACCAATTATACAACTATCTCCGTAACCGATTTTTCTTTAGGAAATCATGCCAGCCTTTCTGGCCGTAAAAGGAAGAGTGCGCAGGTCATCTTAACCCCAAAAAAGAGATTTACGACTCATCGTACCGAGGCCATGACCGTTACCACTGATTTAGAGGCTTCCAAATATGACGGTATTTCACAAGGACTCTCCATAAACAGGGTGCTCGATTTCATTAAGGATAGACTTGGGGCATATCCCCATGAAAATCTATTGGTCTCTGAATACGACTACAATCGAAATCCACTCTTTGGTATCAACCAGCTTCCTAATTTTATCAGGCCTTATAGCGAGCAATTTCAATTTGAAATGAAGTTGTTGAAAACGGCCTTGAATCATTTTGTACAAGAAACATTGTTTCTTGATGAACGGAAAGAACGTTGGGTAAATGATGCCATCGTCAACTATTTGCTCATATCTTATGTAGCAGAAAAATATCCAAATCAAAAATGGGCAGGGAAATTATCCCGTTTATGGGGTTTTCGAGCCTATAACTTGGCACAAATGGATTTTAATGAGCAGTACTACCTGCTACAGATGGTTTCAGTGCGAAGAAATGATCATCAGGCCCTTTCGACCCCTAATGATTCCTTGACCAAATGGAACCAAAAAATCGCCAATCGTTATAAAGCCGGTCTTGGCATGTCATATTTAGGCGAATACATTGGTTCAGAGAAGATCAACGAGGGTATAAGAAGCTTTTATGAAACCTTTAAACTAGTGCCCAACGTCAAAGCAGCCGACTTGGAAGAGTTGATAAAGGGCAAAACGGATAAGGACATCGATTGGTTCTTTAAAGAATACGTGGGTTTAAGGAATAACATCGATTTTAAAATCAAGGAAGTTTCCAAGGCAGACGGTTCCATAACGTTTACCATCAAAAATAAAACTGGTTCCAAAGTCCCTATTTCTCTTTTCGGACTTCAAAAAGATTCCGTTATTTCCAAATATTGGTTTAGGGGCATTGATAGTTCAAGTACGTTCACCATTCCGGATAAAGGAGAGAATAGGTTGGTTTTAAACTACGACAAGAAAGTTCCTGAAGTCAACCAAAGGGATAATTGGAAGAGCCTTAACGGATTTCTATCAAGCAATAAAAAATTGCAGCTTCGATTTTTTAAGGATATCGAGAATCCTTATTTCAATCAGATTTTCTACGTTCCTGAATTTCGATTCAATGTAAATAATGGGCTTACTGCCGGTATTTCAATCAACAATAAGACTTTTATAGACCGCCCTTTTCTCTTTAATATAAAACCGCAATACTCTTCACGTGAAGAAGCGGTTGTGGGTAGTGCCGGACTTAGATTTCGCTATTTTTTTAATGAAGGTAAATTGAATTCGGTAAGCTATGCGCTTGGTGGTGGAACCTCTTTTTTTGATATCAATTCAAGGTTCACGACCATAACGCCTTCGGTTTCCTTTACCTGGCGCCCAGAGGATTTTATGGCCAATAGGCGACAATTTTTATTGTTCAGGTTACGTAATGTATTTCGAACCATCGATGAAAGCATAAAGGACCAAATAGATACGGAGCCCGATTTTTCAGTATTCAATGCGCGTTTTGGTGATATCGACAACAACATCATCCATTTCAAATCGTGGGTGGTGGATGCCCAATTGGCAAGGGATTTTTCAAAGCTATCTTTTGAATGGGAAAATAGAAGGCTGTTTGACAACAATCGTCAGCTGAATTTGAGGTTCTATGCAGGTAAGTTCTTGTTCAATGATACGGGATCCGATTTTTTTAGTTTCGCCTTAGACCGCCCAACGGATTATTTATTTGATCTGAATTACCTAAACCGTTCGCAAACCGCTTCAGGTATTACAAGTCAACAGTTCATTCTTGCAGAAGGAGGTTTCAAATCAATATTTGACGAACGATTTGGTAATGATTGGATCGTGACGGCAAATGCCAGTATCAATATCTGGCAATGGATCGAGGTTTATGGGGATATCGGTGGTATACGAAACAGAGGGGAACAAGCAAGGTTTTTTTATGACTCTGGGGTGCGATTGAATTTGGTCACCGATTTCTTTGAGCTTTATTTTCCAATGTATTCCACCAACGGTTTTGAACCCTCTTTTAATGATTACGGTGAACGTATTCGATTTGTGGTCACTTTAAGCCCGAAAACCCTGATTGGGCTATTCACCAGAAAATGGTTCTAATTACGAAATCGATAAAATACAGGCCTTAATTCCACTTTATTTTTTAGAATATGCATTAATATAACTTTTTTTTGTGATTTCATGAATAAAAAGCAGGGTTTGCCGTTAGTAGTAATCGACGCTTTTTAGTACTTTTGCAAAAACTTGTCAGCATATGAAGTCAGATCCCAAAACAAGCAGTGAAATTTCCTTTGACGATTTTCAGTCCCAGATCTTAGATGATTATAGGGTTGCCGTTATCAGTAGGGAGTGCAGTTTGTTAGGGCGTCGTGAAGTTTTGACCGGTAAGGCAAAATTTGGGATTTTTGGTGATGGCAAGGAACTACCCCAATTGGCAATGGCCAGGGCCTTTCAAAATGGGGATTTTAGAAGTGGCTATTACAGAGATCAAACTTTTATGATGGCTTCGGGCCATCTTGACCCCATAGCATTTTTTCACGGTCTATATGCTACTACCGATATCACAAAAGAACCCATGAGCGCCGGTAGGCAGATGGGCGGGCATTTTGTGACGCACAGCATGAATGATGATGGTACTTGGAAAAATCTTACCGAGCAAAAGAACAGTAGTGCCGATATTTCTTGTACGGCCGGTCAGATGCCCAGATTACTGGGTCTTGCACAGGCATCAAAGGTATATCGGAATGTAAAAGGTATCGACCAAACCAATTTCTCAAACAATGGAAATGAGGTCGCCTGGGGCACTATTGGCAATGCAAGTACCAGTGAAGGACATTTTTTTGAAACACTTAATGCGGCTGGGGTACTACAGGTGCCAATGGTAATCAGTGTATGGGACGATGATTACGGTATTTCCGTTCCGGCCGAATTTCACACCACTAAAAGCGACATTTCAGAGATTCTGAAGGGCTTTAAGCGTGACGCCGAAAATGACGGGTATGAAATCTTAAAGGTAAAAGGATGGGACTATACTGCATTGATCCACGCTTATGAAAATGCTTCCGACATTGCACGCGAAGAGCATGTTCCCGTACTCATACACGTAACGGAGCTAACCCAACCACAAGGGCACTCTACCTCTGGCTCACATGAACGTTACAAAAGTGCGGAGCGTTTAGAATGGGAGCGTGAGAATGATTGCAACAAACGTTTCAGGGAGTGGATCTTGGAAAATAATATTGCTACCGAAGCATCCTTAAAAGAACTGGAAAAGTCTTGTAAGCAAGAAGTGCGGAATGCAAAAAAGCAGGCTTGGGCCGAGTTTTTGGAACCGCATCGAACCGCTAAAAAAGAACTTGTCGAAATCTTGACCAAAGCTGCGGCTTCAAGCCCAAATAGGGCTTTTATCACCAAGGTGCTCAATGATTTGATTGCCATCGAAGAGCCCATAAAACGTGATTTGGCCGCCCACGGTAGGCAGGCATTACGGTATCTTATCGGTGAGCAGGGTCAAGAAAAAACGAATCTACAAAACTGGGTGAACAATTTTATAAAAGAGACCCAACCCATATATAGCTCGCAATTGTACAGCGAATTGGAAAACAAGGCCACGAATATTGGGGCCATTGCTCCCGTTTACGCAGAAGACCCCGAATTGGTGGACGGTAGGATTATTTTGAGGGACAATTTTGACAGGCTTTTTGATACGTATCCTGAGGCGATGATTTTTGGTGAAGATACCGGTAATATTGGTGACGTGAACCAAGGTTTGGAAGGTCTTCAAGAAAAATACGGGGTTCACCGTATTGCCGACACAGGTATTCGAGAAGCAACGATAGTTGGACAAGGCATAGGGCTTGCACTGCGTGGTTTACGACCCATAGCTGAAATTCAGTACTTGGATTACATCATGTATGGCCTACAAACATTGAGTGATGATTTGGCTACCCTACGTTATCGTTCGGTGGGTAAACAAATAGCACCGATGATCATTCGTACTCGTGGACATCGTTTAGAGGGTATCTGGCATTCCGGTTCTCAAATGGGCGGTTTGATACATTTTTTAAGGGGTCTTTATATACTGGCGCCCAGAAACATGACGCAAGCTGCTGGTTTTTACAATACATTAATGAAAAGTAACGAGCCGGCCTTGATCATCGAAAGCCTGAATGGATACCGTCTCAAAGAAGCAAAACCAGCTAATCTAGGGGAGTTTTGTACTCCAATCGGTGTTGTGGAAACTGTAAAGACCGGTAACGATATTACCTTGTTATCTTACGGATCGACACTGCGTATTGTTCAAAAAGTAGCTAAGGAGCTACAAGAAGTCGGTATTGATGCAGAAGTCATAGATGCACAGACCTTACTTCCGTTTGACATCAATCACGATGTCGTCAAAAGTATTCAGAAAACCAATCGGTTATTGATTATCGATGAAGATGTACCGGGCGGATGTTCAGCGTATCTTCTGCACGAACTTATCGATAAACAAGGGGCTTACAAGTATCTCGACAGCGAGCCGCAAACACTTACCGCAAAATCGCACAGGCCTGCCTATGCAACTGACGGGGACTACTTCTCAAAACCCAACGAAGAGGATATTTTTGAAAAAGTCTATGAAATAATGCACGAAGTTGCACCAAATGATTACCCCCAACTACGGTAACTAGCTTTGAAATTCTGAAATTGTTTGTATTTTCAACACAATCTTTAGAATACCATGCTTCTATTGTTTCCAGATTTTAATATCCATAGCACCCCCCTACTCTTTCTTTCCATTCAAGGATTGATTTTTGCACTATTGTTGTGCTACAGGTATTTGAAAAAAAGAAATATATCCGATTTATTCCTTTTTTTGATATTACTGATTACCTGCTATTCGCAAACCTGTTACACCATTGGTTTTATGGGCTGGTACGATACTTTTAGAAATACAAAGGTGAACTATTGGTTGATTCCAATGTCCGTAGCCCTTTTACCTTTGATATACCTCTATGTAAAGTCCATTACCATGACATCCTTCAAATTTAAAAAGAAGGATTGGCTGCATTTTGTACCTGCGTTTTTAATTATAGCTTACCGGGTCGTAATATATACTTACGACGCCTCTTTGGATGGATTCAACACAACCCAAAACGGATATTTGAAAATAAATCTGGACGAACCTTTTGTACTGCCGATTTATGCCATATTCGGTTATTTTCAAAACCTCTTGTACCTCGCCTTTACGTTTCAATTGTTCTATTTCTATAGAAAGAAAATCAAGGGATTTTTTTCCAATACCTATAAAATGGAGTTGAATTGGATCCTTAGCTTTTTAGTGCTGTATGCGCTGTTGTTTGTATACGATTTCGCACAAACTACCGTGAGCAACTTGGTAATTGAGTTGAATTACATGCAACAATGGTGGATGACCTTATATACAGGCCTTATTATCATCTATGTAGGGGTGATGGGTTTTTTCACGGACACTACGAAACTTCAAAAACTGAATTTCAGCTTTACGCCCAACCGATCCAGTATTCCGAACTTAGATGATGTTGAAAAGTCCATATCGCCTGACGATATTGCCTCCCTAAAGGCACTTATGTCAAATCAAAAACCGTATTTAAACCCTGATTTGAATTTAGCCGATTTGGCCCAAATGGCGCGTATGAACCGGGCACAACTTTCAGAAACCATTAATTCGGGATTTGATATGAACTTCAATGATTTTGTCAACAAATATCGCGTTGAAGAATTCAAACGAAAGCTTGATGATAAGGTCCATCAAAAACTATCACTACTGGGCATAGCTTTCGAATGTGGATTTAACAGTAAGGCAACTTTCAATCGTGTCTTCAAAAAATTGACCAACACTTCCCCTACAGAATATTTAAAGACCGGAATTTCGTAGTCAATCCGATAATCTAAGACGTCTCAAATCGTATTTGAGCCCTTTGAATATCAATTTGGGTCGCACAACGCATGGGCTTTCATGACATTTGTTTCAACAATCACAAAAACAGTATCATGAAGAACATTTTGAAAATTTTGGTTACACCCATTTTGCAAAAGTATTGGTTTGCGGATCTCATTTTTGCGATAATGCGCTTTATTGCAGGTATGTTATTGGCTTTGAGTTTTGGAGCTGATAAGTTCGGTATGCCATGGACCCCTGATGGACAAAACCTCAATTTATTTGAAGTATCGGCTTGGTTTCCTAAAGATGTTGCCGAATATGGGGGAATATTCGCCTTAATGCCTGTTTTCTTTGCCTGGATGGGTGCTTTCAGCGAAGCGGTCGGTGGCCTCTTTCTTGCGTTTGGCCTAAAGACCAGAATTGCCTCTTTCTTGATTATGTGCACCATGCTTGTGGCGATATTCATGCAGAAATGGGGTCAAAGTACTTGGGGCATGCTTCCTGCCATGGGTTTTTTATGGCTCTCTATTTATAATCTTTATCTGGGTTCCGGTCGATTTGGTTTAGATCATATCATAACGAATAAATTTCTAAAATCATGAGGTATGGTATTTTGATTATTGCCTTATTAACAATCAACCTTGTAAATGCGCAGCAAACAACCTTGAACATTGAAGATTTAATCTTTTTGGACAATACCCGTTGGAAAGGCACCTTAATGTATGTCAATTATAGCGATGGAAAAGAAGTTGATATTTCAAAAGAATTGAAAATTACGATTCAAGGCAATAAACTTATTATGGAGAACACCTATCCCAATGAACCAAAAGCCAACACACGACAGGCCATAAAACTCCGTAAAAATGGAGCCTACTTTGGAAAGGAAAAAATAAGTTCAGTCGATAAACAATCCAATGGCAATCTTACCATACGCACTAAGACCATAGGAAAGGATAACGGTGTAAAGGCCTTTTTGATCAAAACCTATACAATTGCCAGCGAGACACTGATGATAGCCAAAGAAGTGCAGGTACTTGGCAGTTCTAGAATATTCTTAAGAAATAAATCCTCATTTAAAAAACATCAACCATGAAAATAAAATCAATTATTGGAGTAACTATCGTGACGTTTCTATTTTTAGTAAGCTGTGTTCAGAAAGAACATGAAAAAACCGTCACTTTCAAAGTGGATATGGGACAAGAACAAAACGTGCAAAATGTAGGATTAAGAGGTCAATTCACAAACCCTTCTTGGGAAGTGACCATACCAATGTCAGATGAAAACGGTGATGGAATTTTTGGGGTTACCTTAAATGAAATGACCGCCCAAAATAGTGTGGCCTTTAAGTTTGTTAAAAACAATGATGAATTTGAGCTTCAAGATCTGCCCAATCGATTGATACGGTTTAAATATCGACCAGAAGTCATTATTTATGAAGGGATGTTCGACAATACCAACGGAAAACAAAAAGACATACAATGAAATCAATTGCATGATTATTAATATTGTGCCCGAAACATGCGGTATCGATAAGAACGGAACCCAAGTCGAAAGGTTGCCCTGATTTCAGTTCGAAACATGACTTGTATGTGTTTGTACCATCAAATCAATCACTGCGTTCATCACTTGATTTTTTGCTAAAAACCAACAGTTTTTCAATTTCTGCTGAAAAAGAATACATTTGCGATATAAAATTCCCCGAATGAAAACAGCAGGTATCCAACATTTAGGTCTCGCCTTGTTACGAATAGTACCATCTGCCATAATGGCTTTCGTACATGGTCTGCCAAAGCTCCAAAATTTATTGAACGGCAACTTTGAGTTTCCAAACCCTATCGGTATTGGAGCCGCCCCTTCTTTGTTTTTGACGGTGATTGGAGAATTTGTAGCACCGATCCTAATCATTATTGGTTTCAAAACACGTATCGCCGCAGTACCGGCATTAATAACGATGTTAGTGGCTGCTTTTATTACCCATGGCGCAGACCCTTTCGCCAAAAAGGAATTGGCAGTACTTTTTGCGGTATTCTTTGCAGTGATCTTTCTAGTCGGGCCAGGTAAGTACAGTATAGACAAAAAATAATTAGAAGATCGCGGCAAGTAGTTCTTTCAAAAGGTCGTGCTGTGACATATTTTGAGACCCGACGCCCTTACCCTTTAAATCAAGGTTTCTGAGTTTGGTTATGATTTGGCTTACCCTTTTCATTGGGTAATTCTTTGAGGCAATCTGATATTCATTCACAAAATATGGATTCACCCCGAGCGCCTTGGCGACCTGCCCCGATGAGCGATCGGTAAGGCCATGGTATCGCAATAATTGGGTGAAGAAATTATAGAGTAAACTAATCGTCAAGACGAATGGGTTGTCTTTTGGGTTTTGACCAAAATAGGTAATGATACGGGTCGCCTTTTCAACATTGTGTTCCCCCACTGCTTTTTTCAGTTCGAAATTATTGAAATCCTTACTGATTCCGATATGTTTTTCAATATGTATCGGGGTAATTTCAGTTTGGCGGTCAATAACCAAGAACAGCTTTTCAAGTTCGTTGTTTATTTTACTTAAATCCGTACCTAAAAACTCTACAAGCAAGGCCGCCGCTTTAGGGGTGATTTTATATCCCTTACCTGAAAGTACCCTTCGTATCCAGTCCGCTACTTGATTTTCATAAAGTTTTTTGCTCTCGAACAATAGGCCATGTTTCATAATGGCTTTGTAAAGCTTCTTTCGCTTGTCGAGCTTTTTGTACTTATAACAAACCACTAAGACCGTTGTTTTCTGCGGGTTTTCAGCATATCCCACAAGTTGTTCTATTGTTCTTGAAAGGTGTTGCGCCTCTTTCACGATAACTACTTGGTATTCTGCCATCATGGGGTACCTTTTTGCATTCGAGACTACTTCATCGATAGAAGTATCCCGACCATAAATAGTCATCTGATTAAACCCCCGCTCTGCTTCCGTTAAAACATTTTCAGCAATATAATCCGCTATTTTGTCGATGTAATAGGGTTCGTCACCCATCAAAAAGTATATCGGTTTCAACGCCCCGCCATTAATAGCCGTAACAATTTTTTTGGCTTCCTCCATTAAAAAAAAATCATCAAATTTGCGCTATGCAGAAGCTCAACTTTCCGCACTATCGTTTTCGGTTTAAAAATACCGAAAATAGTAGCTCTATTTTTGATATTGTACGTAAAAAGTTCGTCATCTTACAACCAGAAGAATGGGTGCGACAGCACGTTGTTCGTTTCTTAAATGAAACCAAGGGTTATCCGTTAAGCCTCATCAATGTTGAAAAACAATTATGGATCAATGGATTGAGAAAAAGGTATGACATCATTGTTTTTAATTCAGATGGAAGCGTTCGGATCCTTGTAGAATGTAAGGCTCCTGATATTACGATACATCAACATGTTTTTGACCAAATAGCAATCTACAATCGAGATGTGAAATCAAGTTTTCTAATGGTAACCAATGGTATGTCACACTATTATTGCCATATGGACGCCAAAGCGGAAAAGTATCATTTTCTCAAGGAAATTCCTGATTTTAACCGTTAATTTGCATCCGTTTTGAGACTAGCGATTGTCATATTGAACTGGAACGGGGCACAATTACTGAAAGATTATGTTCCTTTAGTATTGAGAAACTCCGATGATGCAAAAGTCTACGTTATTGACAATGCCTCAACTGACGATTCGGTACAAATACTTCAAGATCGCTTTCCAGAGGTGGTCATTGTTCAAAACAAACAGAATCTTGGTTTCGCAGGTGGATACAATGAAGGTCTAAAGACCATCGATGCTGATATTTTTTGCCTGCTCAATTCCGATGTTGAAGTTACCCCCGATTGGACAAAACCCATTTTAAGGGTCTTCAAAGACAATGCAGACGTTGCCATTGCCCAACCTAAGATATTGGATTTAAAAAAGCGTGACCATTTTGAGTATGCCGGTGCTGGTGGTGGTTTTATTGATAAGTTTGGCTATCCCTTTTGCAGGGGAAGAATATTTCAAGCAATTGAGAAAGATACGGGTCAGTACGATGATATTACTGAGGTTTTCTGGGCAACTGGTGCATGTATGTTCGTAAGAAAGTCCGTTTTTTCTAAATTAAATGGGTTCGATGCCGATTATTTTGCCCATCAAGAGGAAATTGATTTATGTTGGCGTGCACAAAACAAAGGATTAAAAGTATTTTATATTGGCCACAGTAAAGTGTACCATTTGGGTGGTTTTACCTTGAAAAATTCCAATCCGAACAAGACCTTCTTGAATTTTAGGAATTCTTTGTATTCCATTACCAAGAACCTACCATTGCGCCAATCGTTACCCCTTGTCTTTATTCGTCTACTACTTGACGGAGTGGCGGCAGTACGCTTTGTGACACAATTGAGGGTCAAGCACAGTTTTGCCATTTTAAGGGCACATTTGAGTTTTTACATCCACTTTTTTGAACTACTTGAAAAGCGTGAAAAAAATAAATTTATGCCAAAATACTATATCACGAAATCCATTGTGTGGTCTCACTTCGTAAATGAAGTGAAGAATTTTAACATTTTAGTAAAAGATTAACGAAGTTAGAATCCTGCTGATTTCCAATTATCCTAATTTTGACAAATGTTAAAAACAACGAAATTAAATAATAAAATAAAACCACTTATGAAGAAATTAATTTTAGGAACCTTAGGTGTTGCAGTATTGTTAACCTCATGTGTATCTCAAAAGAAATATGCCGAACTTGAGGCAAAGCATAAAGAAGCACAAGATTTATTGAACTCGGCCACAGTTAAATTGAACGAGTGTTTAGAAGAAAAATCCACGGCGACCTCAGAAGCCCAATCACTTAGGGATCAGGTGAAGTTTTTAAAAGCGAATAACCAAGTGCTTATTGATAATATGGGCAACTTGACTGAATTAAGTGCCAAGGGTGCTGAAAACCTTGAAAAATCTTTGGAAAGTATTCAAGAGAAGGATTTGACGATTCGAAGACTGCAAGATGCCGTTACCCGAAGGGACTCTGTAAACCTTTCATTGGTTCAAAGTTTAAAGGGTGTTCTAGGCAACCTTGACGATGATGATATCGAGGTCAGTGTAGAGAAAGGTGTGGTATTTGTCTCCATCTCTGATAAGTTATTGTTTAGAAGTGGAAGTTACAATGTTACCGCTGCTGCCAAAGAAGTTTTGGGTAAAGTAGCCAAGGTGGTCAACAACAAGCCTGATTTCGAATTTATGGTTGAAGGCCATACCGATGATGTTCCTTACCGAAAAGGTGTCTTATTGGATAACTGGGACCTTAGCGCGAAAAGGGCAACTTCAATCGTTAGGATATTACAGAACGATTATGGTGTAGATCCAAAAAGGATGACAGCTGCCGGTAGGGCGGAATTCATACCGGTGTCTGCAACCGATAAGTCTAAAAACAGAAGGACCCGTATCGTTGTGCTACCAAAAATCGATCAATTCTATAGCATGATCGAAGAAGGAATGAAGGATCCAGCGATCAACAAATAAGTCTATTGTTAAATCAATTGGAAAAAGCGGCCTTCGAGCCGCTTTTTTCATTGGCACCGCCAAAGGGCATAATACTCCGAGGCTTGCCTCAAAATTAAACGTTTGTTTCCTATAAATGCCTAGCAGGCTTCCCCCGAGGTAGTTTACTATGGCCATCTTTACCACTACCATAGAATGTCCGTAGTTCCCTTTCCTTCACGAATGATTTCTGGCTCGAAATTAGATAGATCAATTATCGTTGAGGCAACATTATCCCCATAACCCCCATCAACGACCACATCGACCAAATTCTGCCATTTTTCAAAAATCAATTCAGGATCGGTGGTATACTCCAAAACATCATCATCATCACGAATTGAGGTAGATACGATAGGATTTCCCAATGTTTTGACCAACATTCTGGCAATGGTATTATCTGGAACGCGAATACCAACGGTCTTCCTTTTTTTAAAGTCTTTCGGTAAATTCGTGTTACCAGGCAAAATAAAGGTATAAGGCCCAGGAAGTGAACGCTTTAAAATTTTAAAAGTACTCGTATCGATTTGGCGGACATAGTCTGATAAATTGCTCAAATCATAACAAATGAATGACCAGTTGGCCTTGGCTAACTTGATTCCTTTTATACGGGCTATTTTTTCCAAGGCCTTTGAATTGGTAATATCACAACCCAAACCATAAACCGTATCCGTAGGATAAATGATCAGTCCTCCATTACGAAGCACTTTGACGACCTTGTCAATTTGTGCTTGATTCGGATTATCCTCATATATTCTGATGAATTCGGCCATATCTAAATTGTGCCAAGCAAATGCTTTGCTATTTTATGTTAGTACCTCTAGTTTGGCGAAACGCAATAACAATTTCTTTACGTCACCGCGCTCAAAACGAATTTCAGCTTTCTTATCATTACCGGCACCCTCGATCTTCAAAACCGTTCCTTTTCCGAATCGGGTATGGTTGACCAAAACGCCTTCGGTTAAATTTGAATCAACAGTATTGGTGTTTTTTGAAGGATTGGACAATGTGGGTTTTAATTTTCGGAGCTTTCGCAACTGGGTTTCATTAGGGGTGCCAACTGCTGGTGGCGTTCCATTTTTAGGTTTTATTTGCCGTAGTTTTGATTTATCGACATCACCGAAAATATTGGCATCAAGCATTGATTTATATCGGTATCCGTCGTTCACCGGTGTCAGGTTTTCAACATACTGTTCTGCTATTTCCTCAAGAAAACGACTAGGTTCGGCATCAATCAATTTTCCCCAACGATAGCGGTTTTGGGTATACGTTAGATAGGCCTGCTTTTCTGCCCTGGTCAAGGCCACATAGAACAACCTTCGCTCCTCCTCTAATTCACTTCTGGTGTTCATACTCATTGCCGAGGGAAAAAGGTCTTCTTCCATGCCGACAATATAGACATACGGAAACTCCAATCCCTTCGCCAAATGTATGGTCATCAGCGCGACCCTATCATCATCACCGGTATCCTTATCCAAATCGGTAGCCAAGGCTACATCTTCTAAAAACTCGGTTAAACTACCGGTGGCATCCGCCAATTCTTTCTGCCCTTCAACAAAGTCTTTTATCCCATTGAGCAATTCCTCGATATTTTCCATCTTACCGATACCCTCAGGAGTCCCATCCTTTTTGAATTCCAGTAACAGTCCGGTTTTTTTGGCAACATGTTCGGCTAGGGTGAAGGCATCTGAGCCTTCATTCATGATTTGAAAACTCTTGATCATAGTAACAAAATCCTCAAGTTTTCGCTTTGTTCCAGCATTAATCTTCAAGTCGATTTTTGATAGGTTATCCATTACCTCAAAAATGGAGCGACCGTAATGATTAGCGGCAACGGTCAATTTATCAACCGAGGTCTGGCCAATTCCCCTTGTCGGAAAATTGATGACCCTTTTCAGGGCTTCCTCATCTTTGGGGTTGATGACCAATCGTAAATAGGCCAAAACATCTTTTATCTCTTTTCGTTGATAAAATGATAACCCGCCATAGATGCGATAGGGAATATCACGTTTACGTAACGCATCCTCAATGGCACGGGATTGTGAGTTGGTTCGATACAGTACCGCAAATGCACCGTTCGACATTTGATGCTGCATTCGATTTTCAAATATGGAGGAAGCTACATACCTTCCCTCTTCCGCATCGGTTTCGCTGCGGTGTATCTTTATCAAATCACCATCATCATTGGCTGTCCAAACCTCTTTCTCCAGTTGATTCTTATTATTGGCAATGATAGAGTTAGCGGCATTAACGATATTCTTGGTAGAACGATAATTCTGTTCTAATCGATACATCGCCACATCATCATAGTCACGTTGAAAATTGAGGATGTTACTAATATTGGCACCACGAAAAGAGTAAATACTTTGGGCATCATCACCTACCACGCAAATATTTTGATAGCGGTCTGCCAAAGCCTTTACGATGAGATATTGGGAGTGGTTGGTATCTTGGTACTCATCGACCAAAATGTACCGAAAACGATTCTGATACTTCATCAAAACCTCAGGGAAACGGGTCAATAATTCATTGGTACGCAATAATAAATCATCAAAATCCATAGCACCAGCCTTAAAACAGCGATCTACGTAATTCTGATAGATTTCCCCTAACCTCGGACGCTTAGCCATAGCATCAGCCTCCATCAACTCTGGGTTCTGAAAGTAGGCCTTCACCGTTATAAGACTATTCTTATATGAAGATATTCGATTTTGGATTTGTTTGTATTTATAGATATCCTTGTCCAATCCCATTTCTTTGATAATGGAAGCGATAAGACGTTGTGAATCTTGCGTATCGTAAATTGTAAAGTTGCTCGGGTACCCTAACTTATCCCCATCAAAGCGCAGTAATTTGGCAAAAACAGAATGAAAGGTACCCATCCAAAGGTTTTTAGCCTCTGAATTACCAACGATATCGGCAATTCGCTTTTTCATTTCACGTGCCGCTTTATTGGTAAAGGTCAATGCCAAAATATTAAAGGAATCAACACCTTGGTCCATTAAGTGGGCAATACGATAGGTAAGTACCCTTGTTTTACCCGAACCGGCTCCCGCAATGACCATCAGGGGGCCATCTTTATGCAAAACAGGGGCCCTTTGGGCCTCATTAAGCTCATCTATGTACGACATCGAAACTTACTTTAGAACTCCTCTAAATGTGAAAGTAGCTAATCTAATGCTATGGATAAAACGAAGCGGCAAATACTTTTAAACAGTGAATTGTATTTCTTCGGATTTTGAATATATTTATCCCTTATGTTAAGATTTCTACCATTCATTTTAGTCGCCGGTATTTCCACCATGCTCTTTGGTCAAGAAAAAAAAACCGGACCTATTATCAAGGATTTTGGAAAGGTTTGGACAATTGAAAATACTGATTACCAAATACAGGAAGATACCGAATTCAAAGTGGTCTTTGATATTATGAACACCCCTGAAGAGTTGGGCCAGCGTAATGCGAGCATTGAGACCGCCGCACGTTTTTTAAATATGCACGCACAGAACGGGGTCGCAAAAGAAAATATGAAAGTGGCTTTAGTGGTACATAACAAAGCATCAAAAGATATTAGTACAAATGAAGCCTATAAAAACAGGTACGGGGTCGCAAATCCGAATTCCGAAATGATAGTCCAATTAATGGATGCCGGGGTCGAATTCATTTTCTGTGGACAATCTTCAATTTCCAGAAATTTTCCTATTGAAGAAACCATACCAGGGGTGCAACTATCCCTATCTGCAATGACAGCCTTGATCCAACTTCAAAATGACGGTTATCGTCTTATAAAATTTTAAATCCAAAGCTTATGAAATATGTAGTAGTATTAGCGCTAGGTCTGTTTACCACAGGGCTATTTGCCCAAGGTCCGAACCTTGAGAAAGATTATGCAGCAATAGAGGATAAGGTCATTGAATGGCGGCATGATATCCATCAGAATCCTGAATTGGGTAATCGTGAATTCAAGACCGCCGAGAAAATTGCAAAGCATCTCAAATCCCTAGGCATTGAAGTACAGACGGGTGTTGCCCATACAGGTGTCGTTGGAGTCTTAAAGGGGGACAAAGCTGGCAAAGTAGTCGCCCTTCGCGCCGATATCGATGCATTACCGGTAACTGAAAGAAACGATTTACCGTTCAAGTCAACGGTGACCTCTGAGTTTTTAGGGGAAAAGGTTGGCGTCATGCACGCATGCGGACATGATACCCATACCGCTATTCTTATGGGGGTTGCCGAAGTACTCTCTAAGAATAAAGATAAGATCAATGGTACGGTGAAGTTCATTTTTCAACCTGCTGAGGAAGGTCCGCCACCAGGTGAAGAGGGTGGTGCGTTATTGATGGTCAAAGAAGGGGTATTGAAGAGCCCCGATGTTGATGCCATTTTCGGGTTGCATATCAATTCACAAACCCCAGTAGGGATGATTCGCTACAAGTCAGGGGGCACCATGGCCGCGGCACAGAGTTTTACCATCAAGGTAAAGGGGAAACAAAGTCATGGCTCACAACCTTGGTCGGGAGTTGACCCAATTTTGATCAGTGCGAAAATTATTGATGGCTTACAGACCATTATCAGTCGTGAAACGGAATTAACCAACGAAGCTGCGGTGATTACAGTTGGTAAGATAAAGAGCGGCGTGCGATTCAACATTATACCCGAAAGTGCTGAAATGATAGGTACCATACGCACCTTGGACTATGATATGAAAGATAAGCTCAACAGAAGAATGGTTGAAATGGTCGAGACCATTGCAAAGGCTTATGGAGGTTCGGCAACCTGTGAAATAAAGGATGCCACCGATATCACTTATAATGACCCTGCTTTAGTCACACGGATGCTACCCACTTTGCAAAGGGTAGCTGGCGAAACTAATGTTGTTACGGCAAAGGCCATTACCGGTGCTGAGGACTTTTCTTATTTTCAACGCGATGTGCCCGGTTTCTTTTTCTTTCTGGGTGGTATGACACCTGGTAATACCGAGTCATTTCCACATCATACCCCTGATTTTCTTATTGATGATGCCGGAATGCAGTTGGGGGTTAAAGCAATGACCGAATTGACATTGGATTACCTAAGTAATGGACAATAGCTGAGATTGAATTACCTACATGGAAAATTTCACTGATTTTCTAGGCAATGTACCTTGGTGGCTATGGATCGTAACCTTCATACTTCTCATAGCGATTAGGGATGTTTTTTTGCAACGGTCACATACGATAAACCATAACTTCCCCGTGGTGGGTCACCTTCGTTACTGGTTGGAAAGTATTGGTCCGGAAATGCGGCAATATTTTGTTGCGAACAATCGCGAAGAACTCCCTTTCAACCGTATAGAACGGGGTTGGATATATGCATCGGCAAAGAAGGAAAATAATTACGAAGGCTTTGGTACGGACCGTGATATTTATGCCCATCAGCATATTTTCGTAAAAAATGCCATGATAGGATATCAGGTATCAGAGGGGCATCCAAACTTCGAAGATCCCTATTTTCTGGCTTGCGCAAAGGTTATTGGAGCCTATAATAAACGAAAGAAACCTTTTCGACCTGCTTCCGTAATCAATGTTTCTGCGATGAGCTTTGGTTCACTGTCAGCCGCGGCAGTAGAAGCAATGAACAAAGGGGTTGCAAAGGCTGGGGCATATCATAATACCGGAGAAGGCGGACTTTCACCTTATCACAAAAAAGGGGGCGATGTGGTCTTTCACTTTGGTACGGGTTATTTTGGGGTAAGATCTAAAGATGGGAACTTTTCAATTGAAAAGATGAAAATATTGGTCGATGAAAATCCATGTATAAAGGCTATTGAAATAAAGCTTTCGCAAGGCGCCAAACCTGGTAAGGGCGGTGTTTTACCAGGATCGAAGATATCAAGGGAAATTGCGGAAATCAGAGGCGTCGAGATTGGAAAAGACGTGCTTTCACCTGCTACACATAAAGCGTTTGATTCCATACCTGAGTTGTTGCAACTGATTGAACGTATTGCGAACGAAACAGGACTTCCAGTTGGTATAAAAGCTGCAATCGGCAAATTGGACCAATGGGATGAATTGACCGATTTAATGAAGAAAACGGGTAAGGGCCCTGATTTCATCACCATTGATGGTGGTGAGGGTGGTACAGGTGCCGCTCCCCCAAGTTTTGCCGATCATGTGTCCCTACCATGGGTCTATGGCTTTGCAACTATCTACAAGTTATTTCAAGATAAAGGTCTTTGCGGTAGGGTTGTTTTTATTGGCAGTGGTAAACTCGGTTTTCCGGCAAAAGCCGCGATGGCTTTCGCAATGGGGGTAGATTGCATTAATGTAGCCCGTGAGGCGATGATGAGCATCGGTTGTATTCAAGCACAGGTTTGCCATACGAATCGATGTCCGGCGGGCGTGGCTACACAAAGTAAATGGCTACAGGCCGGTATTGATGTTTCCTTAAAATCAAATCGTTTGGCGCAATATTTCAAAACCTTTCAAAAAGAGTTTCTTGAGGTAACCCACGCCGCAGGTTATCAACATCCCTGTCAATTTACCATGAATGATATTCAAGTTAACGTAGATGATGATTACCTTAGCAGCGATTTAAAGACCGTTTACGGCTATGAAAAGACGCCAGTTGCTTTTGAATCGATGAAAGAACTACACGACTGTATCTATTTAGGTGGTAAACCCAATTAATGAACTATGACAAAAATTTCTACTTTTCTTATTGTATTGGTTTTTATGGCTTTTTCGCTACATGCACAAAAAAAGAGCGAGTTAATTGCCAAAATCAGCGAATTGGAAACTACTATTTCGGCATTGAACGATTCGGTATCAGTGGCCAATCGTCAAATCAACGCTTCAAATTCCAGAGCGGAAGTTTTGGCCAAAGAGAATCTTGACCTTAAGGATGCCAATGCGACGCTCTTGCAAAACCTGACCAGTTTCTCAAAGATTTCAAAACAAAATACCGCGTCGGTCAATAGCGCATTGACCAGCTTAAAAAAGAAAGAAGACCAATTAAAAGTCATTACCGACACGTTCTCAAAAAACGATTCCCTGGCGATAGCCACTTTTACCCAAATTAGACAAAGTTTGGGTGCTGAGGCCAAAATGGGTGTTAGCAATGGTGTTGTTGTCATCTCAAACAGCTTGGCAGAACTTTTCGGTTCCGATTCTGAATCAAAACTTTCAGAAACGGGGATTGCGTGGACCGCCAAAATAGCAGAAGTCATCAAAACATACCCCAATAGGGCCATAACCGTAGAAGGCCTTAATATTACTGGAGAGTTTGAAATTACTTTGAATCAAACATCGGCTATCGTCAATGAACTTATTAAAACGGATGGCCTACAACCTGAAAAAATAAATACAGTGGTTAAGGATGGTAATTTCAAAGAGGGAATCAATATAAAGATCGGACCCGACCATGGAGAATTTTACGAAATGGTGAAAAAGGAATTCAAATAATCGATAACATACTTTTCGAAAAAAAACTACGTTCTAAATTCACCAAACCAAAACACACGATGAGCGGAGATCAAATTTTTCAATTGTTTGCCTATTTATTACCTTCTATAGTTACCGGTGCTATCGCTTTCTACTTTTTTAGGTTACATACCAGAAACGAAGAAGGTCGAAGACGCTTTTTGTTACATAAGGATTCCCAAAAAGAAACCTTGCCAATCAGGTTGCAGGCCTATGAACGAATGGCTTTATTTTTAGAACGTATTTCAATTAATAATTTGGTCGTTCGTGTTGCGCCGCAAGGTCAGGATAAATCAAAATATGAGAACCTGCTTATCAAACAAGTAGAGAATGAATTCGATCATAACCTATCGCAACAGATATATATGACGGATGAATGTTGGAATATCATAAAAGCAGCCAAAAGTGCTACCATACAGATTATTCGATCTGCAGCGATGAGTGAAACCGATTCCGCTGATAAACTAAGGGAAGATATCTTAAATCAAACCATAGACAAACAATCGCCATCAAATACAGCACTATCTTTTGTCAAAAAAGAGATTGGGGATTTATGGTAACAAACCCCTACTCCTACTTCCAACGTTCTTACGTATAAAAACCGGATGTTTTTTAATTATAACTTTACTCTTGGGTTTGAGTTTGTATTTGACTCTTGAGCTTGAGCTTGAATTTGACTCTTGAGCTTGAGTTTGCATTTACTACTCCTGAAGTTCCGGTTCAATAGGCATGCTTTCCACGTTTTTGTTTTTAGCGTACAAATACCCCTTTTTCCACCATAATGTCATTTTTTCTTTATCGAATATCAATGAATTGGTCGTCAATACCACTGGCGTATAATATAAGTTGATTATGGCATCGTGCTGCGTGGCGGCCAATTTACCGATTCTGATGTTTTGATTTTCAATGCGGTCTAAAACAAAACTGAACATATTGGTCAGCAATTCAAAAGGATTTCGTGATGGCATTCGGTTGTAATAGGTGACCTCGGTACGCAAAACCACAACATCCACTTCCGTTGCGCCCCGATGTATGGCCTCTTCTATGGGCACCAGACTTCCTAATCCCCCATCGGCATATTCGCAACCATTCTTTTTGGCCAAGCTCATAAATGGGGTATAGTTCGATGAGATCCATATCCAATCACAGAACTCTTCATAAGTACACTCATTGATGGATTTGTATTCCACATGATTAAGGGAAAGGTTCGACACCGTTACTACAATATCAATCGGGCCGTTTTTCAGCGTTTCAAACTCGTCACGGGTGATACTTTCGTAAATCAGATCACGAAGGTTCTCACTTTCACCGAATGTTCGTTTGCCCCTAATGAAATTTCTAATGATCTTCCAATGGTTCATTGAAATAATGTCGACACCATGTTTTTTCTTGACCATAAATGGACAACTATTGAAAATACTACTTTGGTTTACCGAAGAATAAATATCCCGAATCTTATCAATCTTATTCAATGCCAAATGCGATATCAACAGGCTTCCGGTAGAGGTGCCTATAAAAATATCGTACTTATGACCAGCTTGTTCAATAAGGAATTGGGCGACACCCCCAGCAAAAGCCCCTTTACTGCCCCCTCCAGAAATCACAAGCGCCCTCATGGTGTCAATAGTTTTAGCAAAGCATCTTTTTGCTTCATGGTTATAGAATCGGATATATCTAACAGTCGTGTTTTATAGTCGCTACTTTCGCCCATTTGTCGAATTAAATTTCTAGAAGACTTTTTAAATTGCCAGACATCATGCGTCGAAGCCCTTACAAGGCTTAACAGTGAAGCATCATTGAAGGCATTAATACGATAAAGATATTGAAAAGCCAATTGCCGCACCTCAAAATGTTCGCTGAGATCGGTATACCCATTCAACTCATCATAATAACTTCGTTTTTCCCCTGGGTTATAGTCTGGTGTTAAAAAGGCTAAAGTCAACCACAATAAGCGAACGTTCTTATTGGGTAGGCCTATAACCCCATTAAGTTTGTCTAAATAGGTCTTTCTATCGGCAGGAAATGCGCTCCAGAGTTTGAAAAGAACGCTTTCTTGGGTCACATAACTGGCATCCATAAGCATTTGCTCGAAAGCTGTTTTTAAACCAATGCCCACTTCAGGAATCGTAAGGGCGATTGCTTGCCGAATCGCGAGGCTTTCATCTTCAATAATCGTAACCAAGTTGGAATCTGAAATTCGAAGTCCATACTCAAATAAAAAATTACGCTTGAATGCTTTGGGCATTTCATCGCTCCATAGCGACATTAGTTTTTTTTCATTAAATGTGGTAGTGTCCGTATTTTGGACCTGCATGTCATTGAATAGTTTGAGGGATTTCGATTTAGAGCCCAAATAAGTTATCGTCTGTTCCCACGGAAATGTCTCGGATTCCAACCATGTTTTTCGGTATTGATCTAGTTGTATGCCCGAAGCGGATTCCATCTCAACTATAATATCATCAACGGTGGCATTTGAAAATTGATATTTCGTCAAATAAGTACGTATTGCCAGTCTAAAATGTGGGTCTCCGATCATTTCTCTAAGCATGACCAATGCCCAAGCCCCTTTTTCATAAAAAGTAAGGCTATCGGACTTTGGGTCAACTAAAGCCTCGCCTTCTCCCCGCTCTGACCTATCCCGTAAAGTTCTGGCAAGGTCAAATAACTTCCAATAAAAATGTTCACTACCGAATAGCTCCTTTTCTGCGAGATAGGCATAATATGTCGCAAAACCCTCATGCAGCCAATGATGGTCGCCACTTGCCTCGGTAACCAAATTACCAAACCATTGATGGGCAAGTTCATGGGCGTTGACGTTGACATAATTCTTATCTACAAAAGCAGTTGAATCAATTATATATTGATTGGAAAAGATAGTACAAGCCGTGTTTTCCATTCCCGCATACAAAAAATCCTGTACGGGTACTTGTTTGTAATTTTGCCATGGATAGGAAAAACCGATTTCCCCTTCCAAAAAATCAAAGATTTCTTTGGTATAGCGGTACGTAGGTTCTACTTTCAAACTGTCTTTGGGTTCATAATACAGTTCAATAGGAACCCCAGAGGAGGATTTAATTACTTTCTTATCAAAATTTCCGACAATAAAAGCCGCTAAATAACTGCTCATGGGCTTTTGCATATCAAACTTCCATTTCTTAAGTTGGGATGAACTACTATCAGCAGATACTAATTGACCGTTGGCAATCACGGTATGTCCGACATCGGCCATAATACTTAAATCAAACTCGATTTTCTCGGTCATATCATCAAAACTGGGCAACCAATGACTTGTGTATTTGCCTTGACCTTGGGTCCAAATTTGTTCATTTCCTTTAATCTTATCATCCCAACCCGTGAAATAGACAGTTTGCTTAGGCGAACAACTATAAGACAGATAAAGCTTATGTTCGCCTAATTCATCAGGTGCTTTAAACCCTAATCTTTTTCCATCATTCGTATGTTCTATTCTTTTATCATCTAGGGTTATATCAATGAAATTCATTGCTATGGCATCAATAAAAACCGAATCGGTATTCTGATTTAAATTAAAAGAATATACTCCTCTCCCTATAATTTGCTTTGTAGTAGGCATGGGAAAGACCTCGACATCAATATTGGTAAAGTCTAAGGTACGTTGCTGTTGAGCAAAAAATGGAAAAGTAGAAAAAACAAGAAATACAAACTGAATCAACCTCATAGAAGCAAAGTAGTAAAAGTCAATCCAAATTACATATTTTAGTCTGATGAATCCCAATTTTCTACAGACACCTATAGTCTATCTTAAAGGAGTAGGTCCGAACCGTGCTGAAATCCTTAAAACTGAACTTGGAATAGAAACCTATGGTGATTTATTACAGCTATACCCCAATCGGTATTTGGATAAAACCCAATATTACAAGATCGATCAATTGAAAGATAGTGGTGCCGATGTTCAAATACTGGGCAAGATCATTCACTTGAAAACGGTTGAACAAAAGCGTGGCAAACGCTTGGTCGCCACTTTTATTGATGATACGGGGCAACTAGAGCTCGTTTGGTTCAGAAGTCAGAAATGGATTCGTGAAAACTTGAAATTAAACGAACCTTATGTCATTTTTGGACGCATCAACCGCTATGGCAGCACTTTTTCGATGCCACATCCCGAAATGGAGTTGCTACAACAACATCAGGCCGGATTGAAAGTGAGCATGCAGCCCATTTACCCCTCCACAGAAAAATTGAGCAACTCGGGCATTACCAATAGGGTCGTATCAAAATTGATCCAACAGCTCTTTATGGAAACCAAGGCAAATTTTGATGAAACGCTTTCAGAAAACCTTATCTCAAATCTTAAACTGGTATCAAAGGCTGATGCGCTTCTAAATATCCATTTTCCAAAAAGTCAAGAACTATTGGCCAAAGCACAGTTTCGGCTGAAGTTTGAAGAACTCTTTTTTGTGCAATTGCAACTTTTGAACAAAAAAGCCATCCGTAAGCATAAAATCAAAGGGCTGCCTTTTGATCAAGTAGGTGAAAAATTCAATGCTTTTTTTCAAAATCACCTCCCCTTTGAACTGACAAGGGCCCAAAAACGGGTAATGAAAGAAATTCGAAACGATTTAGGGAGCAGTGCCCAGATGAATCGATTACTGCAAGGTGATGTAGGTTCTGGCAAGACCATTGTGGCATTAATGTGTATGCTATTGGCCATAGATAATGGTTTTCAAGCATGTTTGATGGCACCAACCGAAATCTTGGCCAATCAGCACTATACCAGCTTAAAGGAACTTTTGAAAGACATGGATATTTCGATTGAATTACTTACGGGTTCCGTGAAAAAATCTGCCCGTAAACCAATCCATGAACAACTAGAAAACGGAACACTCCATATTTTAGTGGGTACCCATGCCGTTTTGGAGGATAAGGTACAGTTCAAGAACCTAGGCTTGGCAGTAATCGATGAGCAGCATCGCTTTGGAGTGGCACAGCGCTCCAAGTTATGGAGAAAAGGCAGCCCACCCCTTTCCCCTCCCAAAGGGAGGGTGAATGAAATTCATCATAAATATCAAACGGCAAGACCATCAACTTATAAACTCTTAAAAGAATTACAACAAGAACGTAAAAATAAGACTACCCAAGCAGAACAAACCCTTTGGGAACAATTAAAAACCAAACAGCTCGGAGTAAAGTTTAGAAGACAGCACATCATCGATATGTTTATTGTTGACTTCGCTTGTCTTTCGAAAAAACTAATCGTTGAAATTGATGGTGGCTATCATGAAAGTTCCAGTCAAAAAGAAGCTGATGCCTTGCGCACCCTCATGTTAAATGAATTTGGATATAAAATTATTCGATTTAAAAATGAAGAGGTTATTGGGACCATCGATTCAGTCCTGAAAAAAATAGAGCACGAATTAAAAAGCCTCCCCTTGGGGGAGGTTGGAGGGGCTCCTATTCCCCCACACATACTGGTAATGACGGCAACCCCGATTCCACGAACGTTGGCTATGAGTTTATACGGCGATTTAGATATTTCGGTGATTGATGAACTTCCTCCAGGGAGAAAACCCATTAAAACAGTACATCGGTATGATGCCAATCGGTTGAAGGTATTTCGGTTTATTAAGGATGAGATTAAAAAAGGACGTCAAGTTTATGTGGTATATCCATTAATTCAAGAGTCTGAAGCTTTGGACTACAAAGACCTAATGGACGGTTATGAAAGTATTGCCCGTGAATTTCCCCTACCCGATTATCAAATCTCCATCGTACACGGCCAAATGAAACCACAGGATAAGGACTATGAAATGGAGCGTTTTGTTCGTGGGGAAACCCAAATCATGGTGGCCACTACGGTCATAGAAGTTGGTGTTAACGTACCTAACGCCTCTGTGATGATTATAGAAAGTGCAGAACGTTTCGGACTATCACAACTGCATCAATTACGGGGCCGCGTAGGTCGTGGGGCAGAACAAAGTTTCTGTATATTGATGACAGGGTACAAATTGTCAAACGACAGTAAAACCCGATTGGAAACCATGGTTCGCACCAATGATGGTTTTGAAATCGCCGAAGTAGATTTAAAACTTCGCGGACCTGGCGATTTAATGGGTACCCAACAAAGCGGCCTATTGAACCTTAAGATTGCAGATATTGTAAAGGATAACCAGATTCTAAAATCCGCACGGTATTATGCCATACAATTGTTGAAAGTGGACCCTAAAATGGAAAAATCCGAACATTTGAGTATTCGAAAAGCATATGCCAATCTGGTCAAGGATAAAGCTATTTGGGGGTATATTAGTTAAAATGCCCGGCACAATCACTGGGCATTTTTAGTCTTGCTACAACCCTGATCAGTTGATATCAGTGCCTTCTTCTAATTTCGCTAAATTAGCGGCAATAGCATTTTGGTTCTGAGCATCTGGTGCTCTATTTTGAGCTTTTTTGATATGTTTTATAGCTGCTTTATAGTTGCCAACCGCAGCATATCCCCTAGCCAAACCATAATCTACCGGCCATTGGTTTTTATGGGTTTTGGCATTCCATTGAAATACTTCCAAAGCCTTCTCTTTTTGTCCGGCGTTAATTAGCTGCCTACCATAGCCATGTACGTCAAAAACCGTACCCAGGGGCATTGCTTCATCCATAACGGTGGTCGCTTCATCCATTTTGCCCTGCTTCATTAAAATCTGTGCTTTTAAAGCCATGTTGTTAAAGGTCTTTTGGCTAAAGAATTGACCCGAAATAGCGGCATCAATCCAGCCCATAGCTTCATCTAAATCCCCTCCATTGTTCAAAGCATAATTGGCAGCTTGTTCCCAAGTTTGACGGTTGAATCCTTCTTGATTTTGCATTTTGGAACGGATATCCGTCAGAACAATATCAGTCACCGGAACCTCTATTTTAAAGGGAAACTGTTTTTTTTCCCAATTCAATGATGCCATTGCGGAACTAGCGCCTACTTCGTTGAATTCATATCTTAACTGCTCAACATGTGGAATTTCAGTAGTTGAAATGTCTACTGAAAGTACATCTTCCGATGGTTCATAGAAATAGCTTCCCCACGCCCCATGGTTCTTTGAAAAAATGACTTTAGCCGTATTGTTTTCGTTGACCACCATATGAAGTCCATAGGTCCCAGCCGGCAATTTCTCACCTCCTATTTCAATATCATGGGTCGTTCTGAAAATGGTATTTTCATTGGCCCCTGCCCTCCATGGCGATTCCTTCGCTGTACCAAATCCAAAGTTATTCATTCCATACGGTACCAGGGCACCCCATATTTCCCTGTCGTTGACACTAGGTCTAGAGTATACGATTTCTACATCAGTGATACCTATTCGCTGTGACACGGTCGCCATTTGACTACCCCGAGGTAGATCTAACTGACTAATACCGTTTGTAGTAAAACCTAAGACCATTATTAAAAATAATGATGCGAGTTTTGGGTAAAATTTTTTCATGGGTTTGTTTTTTATTGAAAACTGAATTTATGGTTGTCCCTAAAAATAACCATAGTACCGACCGCAATAACCTACGATTTTGTTAAATGGGGTTTAAAACTGTTAAAATGATTGTGATCAACCAATGAAATCGCCATTTAAAGTATGTAAAGTCCATACATTCCCATAGAAAACAATGGCGTTATTGGGTTCGGAATGTCCTTGAACGTCGTAATTTACTTTGGTACGAACACCTGTCATTACAACCACAATTTTTACATTAGCAAGTCAAAATTGAAACGTTGATAACATGAGCAATACACTCTTTGATAAGGTCTGGGATGCCCACGTAGTAAAAAAAATAAATAATGGTCCGGATGTGTTCTTTATTGACCGTCATTTGGTTCATGAGGTAACCAGTCCGGTTGCATTTTTGGGTTTAAAGAATAGAAGTATTCCTGTTTTATATCCAGAACGGACTTTCGCAACTGCAGATCATAACACCCCCACTATTAACCAACATTTACCAGTAGCCGATCCGCTATCGGCAAATCAGCTTGAAGCCCTTGAAAAAAATGCGACTGAACATGGTATTCCCTATTGGGGCCTAGGCCATGAAAAAAACGGTATCGTTCATGTAATCGGTCCAGAAAATGGCATTACGTTACCTGGTGCAACCATAGTATGTGGTGATTCGCATACCTCCACCCATGGTGCTTTTGGTGCTATAGCCTTTGGTATTGGTACTTCTGAAGTTGAGATGGTATTGGCAACACAGTGCATCATGCAACCAAAACCCAAAAGTATGCGTATCAACATTAATGGGGAACTTAGTTTTGGGGTTACCCCAAAAGATGTTGCGCTTTATATCATTTCAAAGTTGACTACTTCTGGAGCCACAGGTTATTTTGTGGAATATGCGGGTGAAGTTTTCAGAAACATGAGTATGGAAGGTCGTATGACCGTCTGCAACCTAAGTATTGAAATGGGCGCACGTGGCGGTATGATTGCGCCTGACGAGAAAACCTTTGAATATATCAAAGGAAGGGAATTCACCCCAAAGGGTGAAGCTTGGAACAAGGCCATGGACTACTGGCAAACCCTTTATTCAGAAGACAATGCAGAGTTCGACAAAGAATTGACTTTTGATGCTGCCGATATTGAACCGATGATTACCTATGGTACCAATCCAGGCATGGGTACGGGAATCAGCAATGGAATTCCGACGGCGGAAACTATGGAAGGAGGTGTTGCCACGTATAGAAAGTCATTGGCGTATATGGATTTTAATGAAGGTGACGACATCAAGGGAAAACCCATTGATTTTGTCTTTTTGGGAAGTTGTACCAATGGACGTATTGAAGATTTTAGGGCATTTGCGTCTATTGTAAAAGGGAGGAAAAAAGCGGATAATGTCACGGCTTGGCTGGTCCCAGGTTCCCATAAAGTAGAAGATGCTATTAAAGAAGAAGGGATCTTGGATATTTTGCATGAGGCTGGTTTCCAACTTCGTGAACCAGGTTGCTCTGCCTGTTTGGCCATGAACGATGATAAAATTCCTGCTGGCAAATATGCTGTAAGCACATCGAATAGAAACTTTGAAGGTCGCCAAGGGCCTGGGGCAAGAACGTTATTGGCCAGTCCATTGGTTGCTGCGGCTGCCGCAGTTACTGGTAAGGTGACCGACCCAAGAGAATTAATGGAGGAAATGGTTGTTGGTTAATGGTTGACAGTTTTAAAAACCATATTATCCACCATAAACCGACAACAAACAACTAGTAACAAACAACGCAAAAAAATGGCATACGATAAATTCAACATATTAAAAAGCACCGCAGTTCCACTTCCTATAGAAAATGTGGATACCGACCAAATTATTCCCGCACGTTTCTTAAAGGCTACGGAGCGTAAAGGTTTTGGCGATAACCTTTTTAGGGATTGGAGGTACAATCCAGATAATACACCCAAAGAGCATTTTGTATTGAACAACCCCATTTACAGTGGCAAAATTTTAGTAGGAGGAAAAAACTTTGGTTCGGGTTCCTCTAGGGAACATGCTGCATGGGCAGTTTATGACTATGGGTTTCGCTGTGTGGTTTCTAGCTTTTTTGCTGATATTTTCCGTAATAATTGTTTGAACATTGGTGTACTTCCTGTTCAAATTAGCCCTGAATTTCTGGATAAGATTTTTAAAGCTATCGAAGCAGATTCAAAAACGGAATTTGAAGTGAATTTATCAGAACAGACCATTACCATTTTAGCAACTGGAGAACTGGAGACTTTTGGTATCAATGAATATAAAAAAGGTAACCTATCTAACGGATTTGATGATATTGATTACCTATTGAATCTTAAAGAAGACATTCAAACCTTTGCCGAAACAAGACCTTTTTAACACGAATAATGGCGAGAACCATTGAAATCATGGACACTACCCTTAGGGATGGTGAACAAACCTCAGGAGTATCTTTTACCGCTTCAGAAAAACTTACCCTTGCTAAATTGTTACTTGGCGAGCTTAAAGTTGACCGTATAGAAGTTGCTTCTGCCCGGGTTTCTGAAGGAGAGTTTAATGCGGTAAGGAATATTACGGCATGGGCAGCGGAAAATCACTGTGCCGACAAAGTTGAAGTGTTGACCTTCGTAGATGGAGGCACTTCCATTGAATGGATGAAAAAGGCCGGTGCAAAAGTTCAAAACCTATTGACCAAAGGTTCTTTGAATCATTTGACCCATCAGTTAAAAAAGACACCTGAACAACACTTTTCCGAAATAGAAAAGGTAATCCATTTAGCAAAAGAATCTGGCATTGAAACCAACGTATACCTAGAAGATTGGAGTAATGGTATGCGAAACTCACAAGATTACGTTTTTAGATTTTTAGATTTTCTGGTAACACAGCCTATCAAGAGAATATTGTTGCCCGATACTCTTGGAATTTTAACCCATACCGAAACTTTTGAGTATTTAGAAAAGATTATAAAACAGTATCCAAATAGTCATTTTGATTTTCATGGTCATAATGACTATGATTTAGGTGTGGCCAATGTCATGGAAGCGGTTAAAGCGGGTTGCCATGGTTTGCACTTAACCGTTAATGGAATGGGAGAACGCGCTGGCAATGCGCCATTGGCAAGCACCATTGCCGTCATAAATGATTTTTTACCTCAAGCAAAAACGGCGGTAAATGAATCTTCACTGTATAAGGTCAGCAAGTTGGTATCGGCATTTACAGGCTTTGGAATTCCTGCGAACAAACCAATTGTAGGTGATAATGTTTTCACACAAACTGCTGGCATTCATGCAGATGGAGACAGTAAGAACAATCTTTACTTTAGTGACTTAATGCCGGAACGTTTCGGTAGAAAACGTAAATATGCCTTGGGTAAAATGTCCGGTAAAGCAAATATTCAAAAGAATTTACAAGAGTTGGGCCTAACCTTAAATGATGATGAGCTTAAAACAGTTACGGCGCGAATCATAGAACTTGGTGATAAAAAAGAAAAGGTTACCAAAGAAGACTTGCCTTATATTATTTCTGACGTACTTGACAGTTCGGCTTTTCAACAAAAAGTTTTTATCAAATCTTATGTATTGACCCATGCAAAAGGCCTACAACCCTCAACTACGCTTTCGATAGAAGTTGACGGAAAGATCTTTGAAGAAAACGCCCAAGGCGATGGCCAGTTTGATGCTTTTATGAATGCCTTGCACAAAGTATACAATAGGATTGAAATTAAACTTCCAACCTTAATCGATTATGCAGTTCGTATTCCCCCAGGAAGTAATTCTGACGCCCTCTGTGAAACTATGATAACATGGAAGGGTAAAAAACAAGATTTTATGACAACAGGTTTAGATTCAGACCAAACGGTGTCTGCCATAAAAGCTACTGAAAAGATGCTCAACATAATATAATTCGCCATTCGCAAATCGGCTTAACGCTATTCGCGTTTTGTCTTAGTTTAAATGAGAGATTTTAAAAAATATAAGGTTTGGGAATTAGGACATAAAATTACTTTAGAAATCTATCGCATTACCAAAGATTTTCCAAAAGAAGAGTTATATGGAATGACTTCGCAGATGAGAAGAGCAGCTTATTCTATTCCTTCTAATATTGTTGAAGGATGTGGTCGAGAATCTGATGCGGAGTTCCGACGTTTTCTAATTATTTCTCAAGGTTCTGCTAGCGAATTAGAGTATTTTACGATTTTAACAAAGGATTCTAGGGTATGTTGACAACGACTCGTTTAAAACTATTTTAGATAAGGTCAATAAAGTAAGACGAAGTATAAATAATTTAATAAACAAGATTTAACAAAAAGCAAAAGACGAAAAGCGCATTGCGTAAGGCGTTTTAAGCGTAAAGCAAGTAAAATATGAAAATGAATATCGCCTTATTGGCAGGAGACGGAATTGGACCTGAAGTGATAGACCAAGCCGTAAAAGTTACAGACGCCGTTGCCAACAAATTCGGACATGAAATCACATGGACACCAGCACTCACTGGGGCTGCGGCCATTGATGCCGTGGGTGAGCCCTATCCTGATGAGACCCATGCCGTCTGTGAAGCTGCGGATGCTGTTTTGTTCGGTGCCATTGGGCATCCTCGTTTTGACAATGACCCTTCAGCCAAAGTGCGTCCAGAACAGGGATTGTTAAAAATGAGGCAAAAATTGGGGCTTTTTGCCAACGTACGCCCGACATTTACTTTTCCATCATTAATTGATAAGTCGCCCTTAAAAAGAGAGCGTATAGAAGGAACTGATTTGGTTTTTTTCCGTGAACTGACCAGTGGTGTGTATTTTGGGGAGCGCGGAAGAAAAGATGATGGAAATACGGCTTTCGATACCATGAGTTATCAACGCTTTGAAATACAGCGATTGGCCAAAAAAGGATTTGAAGCAGCCATGGCCCGAGGCAAAAAACTATGTTGTGTCGATAAAGCCAATGTTTTGGAATCTTCCCGTTTATGGCGCGAAACTGTTCAGGCCATGGAGAAAGAATATCCAGAGGTTGAGGTTTCGTATGAGTTCGTAGATGCCGTGGCAATGCGATTGGTACAATGGCCAAGCGATTATGATGTCTTGATTACCGAAAATTTGTTTGGAGACATTTTAACCGATGAAGCTTCTGTAATATCAGGTTCTATGGGCTTGATGCCTTCAGCATCTTTAGGTGAGAAAACCGCCCTGTTTGAACCCATTCATGGATCATATCCACAAGCAGCGGGCAAAGACATTGCAAACCCACTTGCAACTGTGCTTTCAGCGGCCATGATGTTTGAAACCGCTTTCGGCTTAAGCGATGAAGCCCAGGCCATTCGTGAGGTGGTAAACAAGTCGCTGGCGGACGGCATTGTTACTGAAGACTTGGCAGAAGGAGGAAAAGCGTATAAAACCAGTGAGGTAGGTAATTGGCTCGCTGAGAATATTTAGGTATTACTACGGTTCCCTAAGGGTTTCGTAGTGCATCAGAAAAAAGTTGGTTTATGGGTTAAAGCAGAAGTTGTATTCCAACTTCTGCTTTTTTATAGGATTTGGTTTTAAAATTAAAGCTATCTTAAGGCTACTAAAAATCCAGTATAAAGAATGAAGAATAGTTTCTATCTGATTTTCAGTTTGCTCATACTTTCATGCGCACCTTCAGAAAAATCAACTCAAAGGGCCATAACCATTGATTTTTCCCAACCCCAAAAGCAACTGGTTCCTTTTTGGACAGCTACGGGTTTTTCTCCTGCCCAAATGGTAGGGCAAAATGAAATGAAGGATGTTTTAAGGGATATTGGTGCGTTACCCGATAAAGGTCTGGGTTATATTCGACCGCACTATCTTTTGAATCTTATTACCGTGCAGCAGTTAGCTTCTGAAACACCTCGGTATGACTGGTCAAGATTGGATACCGTATTGGATGAAATCGTGAACAATAAACTCAAAATGATTTTTGAGCTTATGGGAACACCTTCAAATACTGCAGACATTAATGATTACAGTACCGATTTTGATAACCTTGAAAATCCTGAGCAAATTCACCTTTGGAAAAAATTTGTAACCGATTTGGCCATACACTTAGAAAGTCGTTATGGAAAGGAAACCATACGCTCGTGGTATTTTGAAACCACTAATGAGCCCGATCTCGATTTTTTCTGGAAATATGATGTCGACACATTTTTGAATTATTATGATGCGTGTTCTGAGGGATTGCGGGAAGCCGATGCGAATTTACGCTTTGGTGGACCTGGTACTGCCAACGATTTACAACCCGTCTTCAAAGAATTATTGGCACATTGTGATTCAGGCATCAATTTTTTTACCGGGAAACAAGGGGTTCGATTAGATTTCATTTCGGTGCATATGAAAGATGATCCGTATGATATGATGAAACGGGAATTGACTACCGTGGATTATATTAAAAAAAACCATCCTAAGTTTGCCAAACTTCCTTTTATCAATGATGAAGCGGATCCCATGGCAGGCTGGTCAAGAGATTTTTGGTGGCGCCGCGGTGCTTGGTATGCGGCTTTTGTTGCCCAAAATATCGATGTACACCAAAAAAAGTTGATTGATTCGGCGAAAGTTAACTATACTTTTCAAAGTAACGACCATGCCTTTATGGGAGGATGGCACGCGCGTACAACGCACGCTTTATTCTATAACCCTAAGGACAGCACACAGTATCGGTTGGTACCTAAACCGGTATTGACGGTAATGGATAAGATTGCTGAATTAGGGGATACCTACATCGATGTGGACATTCCTAAAGATATGCAACGCTATTTTGGTGTGATGGCCACATTAAAGGGAAAAGATTCCCTTGTGCTAATGGTGTACAACAAAACGGATTTTGATCCGAATACGCATGACCCGGAAGTGGACATGCCTGAGCCCACCACAGCACAAAAGGAATTGATGAAAAGGCAGGCAGTAAACTTAAAATTAGAACTAAGAAATATTCCGTTTAAAGAATTCTCTTTGACCCAATATCAGATTGATCAAGAAAATACGAACCCATACGAAACATGGGTTGCTATGGGGAGTCTGGAATATCCATCTGAAGCGCAGTACGAGGCCCTTCTAAAAAAAGGTGAGCCAGAAAAAATACGTGAATTGACATCCTTTAAAACGGAAAATGGTTCCTATGCTATTGAAGTGGATTTGCCATCCCCAGCAGTAAGCTTTTTGGTATTGGAGCGAGACTAAATAAGAAAAATTTTATGCGATTGATAAAAAAATGACAGCGGATTATTTCAAATAATATGAAAACTTAATATTTACTAGGCTTTAGAAGGAATTTCTTGGGCTGGCTTGAGCTTAAAAAATGTACGTATATTTAGGTGTTAGCGGCAAATAGAAAATATGACACCAGAACAATATATATCCTTGACGGAAAAAATAATTTGGCCGCTGTTTTTAATTATATTCTATTGGCTAAATCGAAAAAGTTTTAAAAAAATCTTCACAGCCCTAGTTTCGCGAATTGAAAGTGGTGCTGAAATCCAGATAAGTTCAATTAAAGTAGGTGAAATACCTGTCTCACTGCCATCACCGACGAAGACTGAAAAAGTTACACATAATCACTTAGCTATACTGCATAGTAGTTGGAGGTATCCAAAAAAAGACAAAGAATTTGGAGAACCAATGTATGTTATTCAGGTAATAATTCAAGCAAATTCTGATGTCTTAGATAGAATCGAGTATGTTAAATATCATCTACATCCTTCATATCCTAATAATTTACAAACTAAAACAAATAGAGCTAATAATTTTGAGTTAAAAGAACTCGCTTGGGGAGAATCTAATATAGGTGCGGAAGTAAAAGTAAAAGGACAAGAAGAGTCAATCAACTTGTCAAGATATATTAACCTCAGTGGAACTGGCAAAAATCTCCTAAATAAATAATCTATAGCAAAAAATGTATAACTGAAAAATAGCAACTTAACCCAGAACCGAAGGCTACAAAACGGGTGAGGTTACAGAAAAATATTGGTTAGTGTCGGAAAGTGAATTAAATAAAGGGATATCGAATTTATTTATACTTATACCTGGGAATAAGCACCAAAGCTTACCTGAGATGCGTAACCGAGATACACCGCTATAATAGACCATTACAAAATATAATCCGTACTTAGAAAGTTACTCACCTTTGCCCCTAAAAGCTGTTCAATGGTCTCGTTGTTCAACTCATTGTCCTTAAACGCCACAAACGTTCGAATCGAAAAGGAACGCAGCGCATCGTGTACGCTTAAGGTCGCTTGGGCCGAGTCTTTTCGACCCGTAAACGGATATACATCCGGTCCGCGTTGGCATGAGCTATTCAAATTGACCCTACAAACCAAGTTTGCCAAGGTATCGATGAGTGGCGACAGGCTGTACACATCTTTTCCGAACAGACTAACCTGTTGTCCATAGTTGGATTCCGCCATATCATCCAAGGGTTATGAAATATCTTGAAAAGACAGTACCGGAATAATAGGTCCGAATTGTTCTTCTTGATAGACCCTCATATCTTTTGAGACTGGATATAATACTGCAGGCCAGATATAATTGTCCGAATGTTGCCCTCCTTTTTCATTTTGTATATCAGCCCCTTTGGCAACGGCATCATCCAATAATTCTTGAATATAAGCTGGTTTTCCAGGTTCTGGCAAGGGGGTCAGTTGTACCCCATCTTCCCAAGGATTGCCAAATTTCAAGGCATCGATGCGTTTCGAAAAACGCTTTAAAAATTCTGGTTTAATAGCTTCATGTACATAGACTACCTTCAACGCCGTACAGCGCTGGCCATTAAATGAGGTGGTACCAGCAATGACTTCATCAATCGTCAAATCTAAATCTGCATCGGGTAAGACAATTGCAGGATTCTTGGCCTCTAAGCCCAATACCAAACGAAGTCGGTTACTTTTGGGGTGTTGTTCTTGCAATGCGTTAGCGGATTTGCTATTTCCAATCAAGGCCAAGACATCTACTTTTCCAGTTTTCATTATCGGTGCGGCCACTGCCCTACCCCTACCAAACAATATATTGACCACCCCTTTCGGAAAACTGGTTTGAAAAGCTTCCAACAACGGGGTAATCAATAATACCCCATGCTTTGCAGGTTTGAATACGGTCGTATTCCCCATAATTATTGCAGGAATCAACAATGCAAAAGTCTCGTTCAGCGGATAATTGTATGGCCCCAAATATAACACGACACCCAATGGTCCGCGACGAATATGGGCATAGACACCTTGGTGTTTATGAAACTTGGCACTATTGCGGTCTAATTGCTTATATTCTTCAATGGTATCGTAAATGTACTCTACGGTACGGTCGAATTCTTTATACGAATCAGGTTTTGATTTGCCGATTTCCCACATCAGCAATTTAACCACCGCCTCACGTTGCACTTCCATCTTCTTGACGAAGTTTTCCATGCATTCGATACGGTCTTTGACCTTCATTGTTGGCCATACCCCTTGACCTTGGTCATACGCCTTTAAAGCAGCATCCAATGCATCAAGGGCCTCTGCTTCTCCCATATCTGGAATGCTACCAAGTAACGTTGGCTTATAATCCGATGTTGAAGAAATCGTGGAATACACTTTTGAAGTCTTTCCTCCCCAAGATTTCAAGTCTCCATTGACCAGATATTCGGTCTGATCTATAGTTTCCGTTATTTGAAATTTTTCTGGAATATTGTTTTTCATAGTGTTGGTTTTATAGGACTGGAAAGGCGATAGCCATGTCATTTCAAGTGCTGTTGAGAATAGCTACTTCTCGATTTTTATCGCATATCGAGCCTTCTCATCCGGCAGGCGCTTGATATGACATTTTATTTATTTTTAGCCCAACTATCAAACAATCGGTTTCATTGCGGTCATCGACTCCCTTAAACGTGTACCAACGATTTCTACCGGATGCTCCCTTAGTTCCTTATTCACATGAATCAATTTTGCATTGTCAACCCCATTATCATCTGTACCAAAGGCTTTGCCGATAACATCCGTATCGATTTTCTTCATGAAATCAGTCAATAAGGGCTTGCAAGCATGGTCAAAAAGATAGCATCCGTACTCGGCGGTATCAGAAATGACCCTGTTCATTTCAAAAAGCTTTTTCCTCGCAATGGTATTGGCAATGAGGGGAGTCTCATGAAGCGACTCGTAATATGCCGATTCGGCAATAATTCCCGATTCCGTCATCGATTCGAAGGCCAACTCAACGCCAGCTCTAACTAAGGCAATCATCAAAACGCCATTGTCATAAAACTCTTGTTCGTTAATTTCCATGGCACCAGCTGGTGTTTTTTCAAAAGCGGTCTCGCCAGTTTCTGCCCGCCATGTCAATAAGTTCTTATCATCATTTGCCCAATCTTCCATCATGGTCTTTGAAAAATGACCGGTCATGATATCGTCCATATGCTTTCTGAACAGGGGCCGCATGATGTCTTTCAGTTCTTCTGACAATTCAAAGGCCTTTATTTTAGCTGGATTTGATAAACGGTCCATCATATTGGTGATTCCGCCATATTTCATGCCCTCCGTAATGGTTTCCCATCCGTACTGTATCAATTTGGAAGCGTATCCGGCATCAATTCCTTTTTCAATCATTTTATCAAAACATAGGATGGATCCTGTTTGCAATAAACCACAAAGTATGGTCTGCTCACCCATCAAATCTGATTTTACTTCAGCCACGAACGAAGATTCCAGAACGCCAGCTTTATGCCCTCCGGTACCGGCAGCATATGCTTTTGCTTGGGCCAAACCTTTACCTTCTGGGTCATTTTCTGGATGAACCGCAATTAAAGTGGGTACACCAAAACCTCTTTTGTATTCTTCGCGAACTTCCGAACCAGGGCTTTTAGGGGCTACCATGATTACCGTAAGATCTTTGCGGATCTGCATCCCTTCCTCCACGATATTGAAACCATGGGAATATGATAGTGTTGCTCCTTCTTTCATCAAAGGCATCACTGCACCAACAACATTGGTATGCTGTTTATCAGGTGTCAAATTGATTACAACATCCGCAGACGGAATCAACGCTTCATAGGTACCCACATTGAAATTGTTCTCGGTTGCATTTTTATAAGACTGTCGTTGTTCTTTGATCGCTGCCTCTCTTAGCGCATATGAAATATCCAAACCAGAATCACGCATGTTAAGCCCCTGGTTCAATCCCTGTGCACCACAACCAACGATAACGATTTTTTTCCCTTTAAGGGCACTGACCCCATCAGAAAATTCAAAAGGTTCCATAAAACGGCATTTACCTAATTGGTCCAGTTTTTCTCTTAATGATAGGGTATTAAAATAATTTGTCATTTTCTAAAGGTTCTATTTGAATATGTAAGTTATTTGATTGATTCTTCCAACAATTGGGTTATCGGCATTGCTTCTTTGGTAACGGTGATTCTACCAGACCGTACAAATTGCAAAATTCCGAAAGGCTCTAAAGCATCATGCATTTCATCAATTTCATGGCGCCTACCTGTTTTTGCCAATACAAAAAAGTCTCGGCTTACAGTAACTATTTGCGAGTTGCTTTCTTTGATGATGTTCTGGATTTGCCGCTCATCAAATAGCAATGCTGATGCAATTTTAAACAATGCGGATTCTTGATAGATGGTTTCATCGTCGGTATGATAAAAAGCTTTGATCACTTCTATCTGCTTTTCAATCTGACCCACTATTTTCCGTGTCCAATCTTCAGTCGTAAATACTACGATTGTAAATTTCGAAACTTGTTCAATTTCTGATTTTGAGACATTTAAGCTTTCAATATTGATGTGACGCTTCAAGAATATCCCAGATATTCTATTTAACAAACCAACATTGTTCTCGGAATATACCGAAATCGTAAACCATTGATTTTCCATAATTTATTCTCTTAGCACCAATTCGTAAAACCTTGAGGTGCACTATCTATTTAATTACTACTTTTTAACGGCAATCAATACTCCGGTAGACCAATCCATTTTCGTCAATGTAAAATCTTTCCGTTTCTCTAAATAATCGACCAGCCTATCTACATTTTCTTGGTGGCCATCAGGCCAGTTGGGCTGGGCCGTCATATCATCTATGACGTAGAAACCACCTGGCTTTACCAAGTTCAATGTTTCATCTATCTCACTATATTTTCCGGGCCAGGCATCTGCGAAAATCAAATCAAAAGGGGCTCCATAATAATTCGTGATCCATTGGCTGCCATCTTCACATCGCGCCACTACCCGTTCATTATCTTTAAAATTTTTTTTTACAATTTCGATGAGTTCGGCGTCATTGTCTATGGTAATCAATGTAGACGTTTCGTCCATACCATCTACCATCCAAGACAATGACAAACCAATGCCCGTGCCCAGCTCTAAAAAATCACCGCCGGGTTTTGATGCTATTAAGGTCTTCAAAAGCGTACCGATATAAACATCGGAGGGCATTGAAAAGCCTATATCCTTACATTTTTGAAGTAAATTGGGATAAACCCTTGGCACATCCAATATATTGGTTTGATTCATGGCGTTTTATTTCAATCGAATATCAGAAACAGACGCTCCAGAGGGAATCATCGGAAACACATTGTCTTCTTTTTCGACTTTTACCTCTAAGAAATAGGGCTTATCGGAAGAAATCATTTCTTCAACGGCACTTTTCAGGTCTTCCCTTTTACTGACACTCTTGGCCTCAATGTGATAGCCTTCTGCTATCTTCACAAAATCAGGATTCACCATTACGGTGGAAGCGTATCTTTTATCAAAAAACAATTCTTGCCATTGACGTACCATACCTAAATGATCGTTGTTGAGCACTACGATTTTGACTGGAATCTGATGTTGGAAAATTACGCCTAACTCTTGGATCGTCATTTGATAGCCACCATCGCCAATGATTGCCACTACTTCCCGTTCTGGTGCACCTTGCTTGGCACCAATTGCAGCAGGTAAGGCAAAACCCATAGTACCCAATCCGCCAGAGGTAATATTGCTTTTTGACTGTTCGAATTTCGCATAGCGACAGGCAATCATCTGGTGTTGCCCCACGTCGGTTACGATAACCGCTTTGTTTTTGGCTGCAATATTTATTTCTTCAATGACTTCACCCATGGTAAGCCCTGGTTTGGTAGGGTGGATATCGTTTTCTATGACCGTTTTAAACTCTTCCTCATATTTCTTATCAAATTCTTTATGCCAAGCATCATGACTATTTTCTTTGACAAAAGGTAACAAAGCAGCTAAAGTGTCTTTGGCATTGCCCAAAACCGCTACATCAGCCTTGACATTTTTATTGATTTCGGCTGGGTCTATTTCAAAATGTACCACATTGGCCTGTTTGGCATAGGTGTCTAAGCTGCCCGTAACACGGTCATCAAAACGCATGCCTATAGCGAGTAACAAATCACATTCATTGGTCAATACATTAGGGCCATAATTACCATGCATCCCCACCATACCCACATTTAGGGGATGACTCGTGGGGATTGCCGATTCTCCCATAATCGTCCAAGCGGCTGGTATGCCCGCCTTTTCTATCAGGGCTTTCAATTCTTCTTCGGCTTTTCCTAAAATCACTCCTTGCCCCCAAACGATGTAAGGCTTTTTGGCATTGTTTATTAATTCTGCTGCAGCTTTTATAGATTCCAAATCCGGTTTTGGAACGGGATTGTAACTGCGGACCTTAGTACATTTTTCGTAAGTAAAATCCAATTCATCAAATTGGGCATTCTTGGTAATATCCACCAATACCGGTCCGGGTCTACCCGATTTAGCAATATAAAAGGCCTTTGCCATGATTTCCGGTATTTCAGAGGCTTTGGTGATTTGATAATTCCATTTTGTTACCGGTGTTGAAATTCCAACAATATCGGTCTCTTGAAAAGCGTCAGAACCTAACAAATGTCTCGGAACTTGACCTGTTATGCATACCATTGGCGTAGAGTCTATTTGCGCGTCGGCCAAACCAGTAACCAAATTCGTGGCCCCAGGACCTGAGGTGGCCATAGCCACCCCTACCCTTCCACTAACACGGGCATAGCCTTGGGCGGCATGGGTAGCGCCCTGCTCGTGACGCGTTAAGATGTGGGTAAGCTTATCTTGAAATTTATACAATTCATCATATACCGGCATTATGGCCCCACCTGGGTAACCGTATATCAAATCAACCCCTTCTGCCAAAAGACAGTGTATGATCGCTTCAGCACCAGTAATTTTCATAGCGATATTATTATTTTTTGTTGGCTTTTGTGCATTTAAAGTTTCCATAATTAAAACTCAACTATTAAGTTTAAAACCTGCTCAATATCGTTGCTAAAACATATCGGTTACACAGCCTTTTGAGGCAGATGAGACCATTTTTGCATACTTGTATAAGCTTCCTTTGCTAACCTTTAGTCCAGGTTGTTTCCAATTTGCTTTTCGATTGCTAAGCTCTTCTTCAGATAGATTTACCGATATGGTATTTTTCTCGGCATCAATGGTAATGATGTCACCGTCTTCAATCAATGCGATGTTACCCCCTTCTTGTGCTTCTGGGGCTATATGACCGACCACAAACCCGTGGGTTCCACCAGAAAAACGCCCGTCGGTAATCAAGGCAACATCTTTGCCCAAGCCTGCGCCCATAATAGCCGCTGTTGGTTTCAACATTTCAGGCATTCCAGGTCCTCCTTTCGGCCCTTCATATCGAATGACCACTACTTCCCCCTTTTTAACCTTACCTTCTCGAATGCCATCGTTCGCAGCGAATTCTCCCTCAAAAACCTTTGCAGGACCAGAGAAATGTAACCCTTCCTTACCAGTGATTTTGGCTACGGAACCCTCGGTGGCGATGTTTCCGAACAATATCCTGATATGTCCTGTTTCTTTGATAGGATTATTTACATCTTTTACCACCTGTTGTCCATTATTCAGACTGGGCACATCAGCCAAGTTTTCAGCAATGGTTTTTCCGGTCACGGTCAAACAATCCCCATGCAACATTCCTTTTTCCAACATAAACTTTAGCACAGCCGGAATTCCACCTACACGGTGTACATCTTCCATAAGGTATTTGCCACTGGGCTTTAAATCGGCTAAAAAGGGTGTGGTATCACTGATACGTTGAAAATCATCCAATCCGAATTCAATTTCAGCGGCTTTGGCAATAGCTAAAAAATGGAGTACGGCATTCGTAGACCCGCCAAGCACGGTAATCAACCGCACCGCGTTTTCCAAAGATTTTTTGGTAATGATATCCAAAGGTTTGATATCGTGTTCGATTAAGTGACGTAAGGCGCGCCCTGAAGCGATACAATCAGACTTCTTTTCTTTTCCCGTCGCAGGGTTTGAGGAGTTATAGGGCATCGCCATGCCCAAGGCCTCTATCGCCGAAGCCATTGTGTTTGCGGTATACATACCGCCACATGCACCGGCACCCGGACATGCATTCTGTATCACGGCTTTGTAATCTTCTTCATTTAGGGTGCCCGCCACTTTTTCTCCCCAAGCTTCGAAAGCGGATACTACATCCAACTTTTTATCTTTTAGGCATCCTGAGGCAATGGTACCCCCATATACCAATACGGAAGGTCTATTCAAACGAATCATGGCCATCAAGGCTCCAGGCATGTTTTTATCGCATCCCACGACCGTAACCAATCCATCGTAGTTCATAGCTTGCACCACGGTTTCCATAGAATCAGCGATGACATCACGTGATGGCAACGAATAACGCATTCCATAGGTACCCATTGATATGCCGTCGCTAACCCCAATCGTATTGAAAATCAAGCCTACCAAGTCAGCTTCTTGAACACCCTGCTTTACATAGGTTGAAAGTTCATTTAGGTGCATGTTACATGGATTGCCCTCATAACCCGTACTACCAATACCTATAAAAGGTTTCTTTAAATCGTCTTCAGTCAGTCCTATGGCATATAACATGGCCTGGGCGGCTGGTTGCGTCGGGTCTTGGGTAACGTTTTTACTGTATTTATTCAGTTCCATTCAATAGTTGCTTTCAAAATCGTGAAATCCATAAATCTTCTAGGATAATCAAAAATAATTGTTTCGATAAGCGTTTTTTTTTAACAAATATGCAGTTGCTAAACTCATTTAAATTTTTATTTATGTATCTATCAGTATATCAATATAATAACCTTATTTAAAATACCATATCCACTCCTTGGGCCAAAGCATTGTTTTTATTGATATGCCTACCGTAACCGTTCTTTTTCAATAAAACCATTACTATTTTGTACGCCCTAATCTAGACTTCAACATTTACTATTTTTGATGCCATGGAAAAAACAGTGACCGAAGCAATCGCATATAGACGTTCCGTTAGGGTCTATGATCAAGAAAGGGAAATAAGCGCGGACAAGGTTAAAGCATGTATTAAGAATGCCACCTTAGCTGCCACGAGCAGTAATCTTCAGCTCTGGGAATTCTATCATATCTTGGATGGGGAACTATTACATAAAATGACCAAAGCATGTCTCGGGCAGAATGCCGCAAAATACGCTAAGCAAATGGTAGTGGTGGTCACACGAAAAGATCTGTGGCGAGAACGCGCGAAGGCCAATATAGATTTCATAAAATCCAATATTGGTGATAAAAGCCCTTCAGCCTATAGTGGGCGTGAAAAGTTTGCCCTTGCCTATTACCAAAAGTTGATTCCGACCGTATATTTTGATGTTCTTGGGATAATGGGATGGATAAAGTATTCCTTTTTTCAAGTCATCGGTTTATTCAAACCTATTTACAGGCAAGTACGTAAAGCTGACATGCGCGTTGTAGCCCATAAAAGTGCTGGATTGGCAGCACAGAACTTCATGATCAGTATGGCAGCCATTGGTTATGATACCTGCCCTATGGAAGGAAGTGATACCCTACGGATCAAAAAATTGCTGGGACTACCGTTTGGAGCAGAGATAAACATGGTCATTAGCTGTGGTATTAGGTCTGAAAATGGTATCTATGGCGACCGATTCCGTGTTCCGTTCGAAACGGTCTATCATAAGATTTAAATCAATTTAAAGCTAACGCCATCTCCCTCACGTTTTTGTGCCAAAACACAAATAGCCTCTTCGTTCAATTGTAATACTCTAGGATAGCCCCCCGTTGTTTGACCATCTTTCATCAAAATAATCAACTTACCTGCCGGGGTTACTTGTACCGTACCCGCCAAGGTTGCCGAAGTCAGTATATTATGGGTATGTTTCGGAAGGAATTCATTAAGCTGATAGGCCATTCGATTATTTTCTTTGGCGACGGTAAATTCTTTTGAGAAAAGTAGTTTTAACTGTTCGTCACTTAACATCCCATATTCTGGTCCTTTTCTCACTTTTAGTTCCCGCTCATGAAAATAAGAGTCTATTTTCAAGGCAGTGATCTTAGGTTTGAAATTAGCCGCTTCTTCAAATACGAGCTCTTCAAATTCTGCTATACATTTAGCGGGGGTAAGCGGCAGGTACTGTGAAGAACTGCCCAATACCACCTCGGTTTTAAAGCCGCCTTTTACGGCCAAGTACCCACGAAATCCGGATTCCAATCTCCCGTATGAAAGAATATCACCTTTTTTAACCTCATGCACCATATAATTGGTAATCGGTTCATTGTTTAGAGTAGCCGATAGTTCGGCACCGGTCAAGCAGATAAAAGTCCTATTCTCAAAAAGTAATGTAGGCCCTGTCATCGTAATCTCTAAAACAGCGGCATTATGTGGATTTTCCAATAATAGATTGGCTTTGTCAAGGGCCTTTTTATCCATTGCACCAGAGATCGGAACGCCCTTATTGCGGTAGCCAAAACGACCGTTGTCTTGAATGGACGTAAAAAAACCGGATTTCAACACTTTAACCATTCAAGGGGATTTTCTCAGGTTCATAAATACCCACTTCACCCTCAATCTTATAAAGTTGATGTTCCGCTTTTGAGATAGGTTTGAATTTTATTTTATCACCAACACTGACAAAACAAGGTTTTTTGGCTTTCACATTGAACATTGGAATTGGACAGTTTCCGATAATATTCCACCCTCCGGGAGAATCTTGCGGATAAATACCTGTTTGTTTTCCTGCCAAACCCACAGCACCTTTACCGACTTTTAGTCGTGGGGTCGCCTTTCTATTGATTTCAAGATTTTTAGGCAAACCTCCCAAATACATAAAACCAGGTAAAAACCCTATGCCAAAGACCGTGTATTCATATGAGGAATGTCTCTCGACCAGTTCATTAAGACTAATATTGAGTTTCGCCGCTACGTCTTCGGCATCAATGCCAAACTCCAAATCATAACAAACGGGTAATGTCCAAAGAAAGCGATCCGCTTTGGCCCCATAATCCAATTCAGCATATAATCGGGCCAATGTATTTTCGACCTTTTGAAATTCAATGCTATCTACATTATTTATCAAAGTCAACGAGTTGTAGGCAGGTACCACCTCCCAAGAAGCATCAAACTCCATTTGCAAAAGTCGGTTGAACTGCAAGATGTCTTCTAGAATCTTTTCGTTTACTGCAGCGGGCCACTCCATTAATATGGCGCTTTCGCCAAATGGCCGTATGGTAATGGGGTAACTTTTCACTTGCTGATATTGACTTGGTGTTTGGGTAATTCAGTTGAAAGATACATCAATATTTCGAAAGCCGAACTGGTATCACCATGTATACAGAAGGTATCTGCCTTAATTTCCATTCGTTTACCAGAAGGTGTCTGTATACTACTTTCTTTAACCATGCGTAAGATGTGTTTTAAAACCGCTTCTGGCTTTGTAATGAGTGCCTTCGCTGAGCTTCTGGGGAGTAAATTCAAATCGTCATTGTAATTTCTATCGGCAAAGGCCTCAAGAAAAAAAGAAAAGCCCCTTTTGATAGCAACGCCATGTATTTTAGATAGGTACGGAAGATATAGGGGAATTGTTTTATAAGGTTCAATGGCATCTAAAAAAACATGGGCCAACGCTTCGTCTTGAGCTATCTTATTGTATAATGCCCCATGGGATTTGATATGGTGCAAATGGGCATCTTCTTTATCCAGCACCTTCGTAAATACGGTCAACTGTTGTTGAATACTCTCAATTAGACGTTCTGAAGAGATATTTAATACTACCCTTCCAAAGTTTTCTTTATCAGGATAACTTGGGTGCGCCCCAATTTTAACCTGATGCATTTTCGCCAACTGTATCACTTCCTTTATGGTCGCTTCATCACCTGCATGCCCGCCACAAGCAATATTACAAGAGCTGATCAAGGGAAGTAATTTTGCCTCGTTACCTATTCCCTCACCTACATCACAGTTGATATCTATAGCTATCCTTTCCATTTAAAATAATCCAAATACCTTCAACACGCTTTTCAGGCCCAAAAAAAATGCAACGCCAACGATCGCAAATCCCATGATGTTTTGAAACAGTGTATTTTTATAAGGCCCCATGACCTTGGTGTTATTGACCATCCAAATCAATAGTATGGCGATTACCGGTAATAAGATTCCATTGGCGATTTGTGCGAACTTGATAATTTCAATTGGTTTGATGTCAAAAGAAAGGAACAACACCCCTATCACCAAAATCAGCGACCAAACGATTCTAAAACGCCAATCTTTCAATTCCGCGTTCCAACCAAAACAGTTATTGGTAACGTAAGCTGCGGCCAATGGTGCCGTAATGGAAGAAGTAATCCCCGCAGCAAATAGTCCTAAACCCATACAATATTGTGCGGCTTCACCATATAAAGGCTCCAATCCCTTGGCCAAATCCATGACGCCGGCAACCTCTTTGGTCTCCATGGCCGCCGCTGCGATGATAATACAAGAGGAAACGAGCCCGCCAAGTCCAATTGACAATACGGTATCCCATCTTGCGGTTTTTAGGTCGTTTTTCGATTTCCACTTCTCATTGACCAATGAAGCATGTAGAAAAAGGTTATAAGGCACGACCGTTGTGCCTATCAAGGCAATCACGGTCAGCAGACTTTCATTAGGTAAACTTGGCACGAACAATCCCTTGAGCAACAAACCCAGTTGGGGCTTGGTCAAGATAGCCGTTATGATAAACGACAGGCTCATCAAAAAAATCAATCCTAAAAAGACCTTTTCAATCAATTTATAATTCCCCATCCATAGGGGTATAAAAGCACAAAACCCTATGATAAAAGGATACAGGGTATTATGGTCCGTACCGAAAAGTGCTTCCAATCCTAAAACGGCCCCACCGATATTACCCCCTTCGTAAGCGGCATTGCCCACCAAAATAGCCCCGAGTACAATTGCGATGACCAAAATCCTGACCCATCTTACCGTCAATTGTTCCTTAATGCTCGTTGCAAGTCCTTTTTGGGTAATGATTCCCAACCGAGACGACATTTCCTGCAGCACCATGGTAGCCACAATGGAAAGTAACATGGCCCATAATAGCGCATATCCGAAACCCACCCCTGCCAAAGTACAGGCGGTGATCGTACCCGGACCGATAAATGCAGCCGCCACCAAAACCCCAGGCCCTATTTTTTTAAACATCGCTGAAAATTTTCACCACACAAAATAGCAGTTTCCCAACAGGCTACCTTGCATTTTATCTAAAAAAATGCATTTCATCTAAAAAGTGGGTGTCATACATCGAACCGATATACGAATTAAAAAATGTCAAAGTTATAATAGTCCCAAATTGACAAATTGACCAAACTGACCTACTTACATGGCATGTATAGATTGTAACAAAAATATTGGCTATGATACGTTTAAAAATTCAACCGAAACCTTAGGGGTTGAATTATGTGAGCGTCATACCCGACTTATTGAAAAAGTAATCGCGGAAAACAATACCCCCGTTGAAGCCATTCAACTCTTTTACGCATTAAAAGAGGCCGGGGCCAACCCTATGTTAGAATGGTGGGATGGCCAGAAATCCATAGATATTGCAATCTCAAGGGTAAAGCTCAACATTGAAATCGACACCGATTATCAGATGATTACCCATGAACAGGCCATCAACGATCTTGAAGAGGCCATGCATTCTTTTAAGAATGGGTTTACCACGATTCGTATTCCACACGTAGTCATCAAATACTATCTTAAAGATACCGTAAACAACGTTTTGGGCATCATACAGGGGTTACGGGCGAATATCAAGGTTATTTAATTCTGAGGACCTACATTTAGTGAGATTTTGGTAACTTGACCAAGACCAATCATACTGACTAAATGAAATTATATAGCATCTACAGGCATTTTCCGGCACACTTATGCAAGGTATACAAACGTAATCTCAGTATAACGTTCGTTGTGATGGCCATGGCCTATTTACCGACCGCTGCCCAGTATGAGGTTGCCGTTCCACAAAATGTATTCAACCGAAAAAAAACTTCGCTAAATGGCGATTGGAATTATTTCGTAGACCGCTATGAAGCGTTTTATTACGACTTCGTACGGGTACCTTTCGATTCTTCTGCATTAGGCAAAAGGGATTTTGCAGCCCTTGATGGTAAAGCGAAGAACAAGACGGAACGCTATGAATATAGCTTTGAAGGGAGTAAAAAAATCAAGGTTCCCGGTGATTGGAACAGTCAGGCAAAAGAATTGCTCTATTACGAAGGCTCCATATGGTATAGAAAAGGTTTTGATTTAAAGGAAATACCGCAAAACCAAAAGTTGCTATTGCATTTTGGTGCCGCTAATTATCGTGCCGATGTTTATGTGAATGGTGAAAAGGCCGGTGTACATGTTGGTGGTTTTACCCCGTTTGCATTTGACATTTCAACATTGGTGAAAGCAGGTGAAAATTCGTTAGTGGTCAGAGTTGATAACAAAAGAGCCAAAGAAGCCGTGCCAACCGATGTTACCGATTGGTGGAATTATGGTGGAATCACAAGGGATGTTTCATTACTTGAATTCCCTAAAGTATTCATACAAGACTACCATGTTCAGCTTAACCCTGAAAAATCAGATGAACTATATGGATATGTGGAGTTATCGGAATCTTACTCAGGTCCCGTTTATATACGTTCGAAAGATTTAAAGGTCACGATAACACTCGACTTTAAGAATCAAAAGAAAGTCTTTTTCAATAAAAAACTAACGAGAAGTTTTATCCGATGGAGTCCACAGCAGCCAAAGCTATATGATTTTGAGCTAAGTGTTTCTGAAGATAAGGTATCTGATAAAATCGGGCTTCGAACAATCACAACCAAAGGCAATCAATTGTTGCTCAATGGTAAACCCCTTTTTTTGAGGGGAATATGTGCCCATGAAGAAAACCCTATCAGGGGTGGCCGAAATACCTCAAAGGGAGATGCCTTGCAATTGTTCAAATGGGCGAAAGACTTGAATGCCAATTATATGCGTTTGGCGCACTACCCTCATAATGAATACATGCCCAGAATTGCAGACTCATTGGGCATATTATTGTGGGAAGAGATTCCGGTGTATTGGACCATAGATTGGGCCAATGAGACTACGTATCAAAATGCGGAAAAACAGCTGACCGATATGATAGCACGAGATCGAAATCGCTCTAGCGTAATTGTTTGGTCATTGGCAAACGAAACGCCCAATACGGACGAAAGATTGGTTTTTTTAAAAAAATTAGCGGTAAAAACGAAATCTTTGGATAGTACAAGGCTACTTTCAGCAGCGCTTTTCAAGCAAAATTTAGGAGATGGCGTCTACACCATCTCAGATCCTTTTGCACAATACTCCGATATCGTCAGTTTTAACCAATACTTGGGTTGGTACGAGGGTACCCCGGAAATACTCGCTAAAGCCTCTTTTAGATTTTCTCAAGAAAAACCTGTAATCGTTAGTGAGTTTGGAGCTGGCGCCAAATATGGGTTTCGGGCAGATAACTTAACGAGGTGGTCTGAAGATTATCAGAACTATCTATACCAAGAAACCTTGGGGTTTTTGGATAGGATTCCAAATTTGGTCGGTTTTTCCCCCTGGATATTGGCCGATTTCAGAAGCCCCCGAAGGCAGCTACCTAATATTCAAGATGGATGGAATCGAAAAGGCCTGGTCAGCCAAGAAGGTAAATACAAACAAGCCTTCTATACACTTCAAGAGTACTACAAAGCCAAAAAGGATACTTATGAAGGGCATTAATTGGCGAAAATGGTCAAACACTATAGGGCTTAGCAACAAATCAGGGATATTGAAGGGGTTGAATTACCCTACAACGGTACAATCTGGAGTTTTAACCCCTGAAACCGTAAATTCAATTTCAAATTATAGTCTTTGTGTATCAGTTTTTAATACCCTTGATAAATAGCAAAATGAAATTACGCTATTTTTTTTTCGGGATTTGTCTTGTTGCTTTTCTAAGTTGTAAAAAAGATAAGACCTCAGTAAAGCAAACTACTGAAACACCTATTACGAGAGACCTTTCTGAAATAAAGAAAGATGGCAAATTAAAGGTTTTGATTGCTTACAGTGGAACAAGTTATTTTCTATATCGGGGGCGCCCCATGGGGTATGAATACGAACTACTAGAGCACCTTGCCGAGCATTTGGATTTGGAATTGGAAATCATCATTTCCAATGATCTAGACGAATTACTGACCAGTTTGAAAGCTGGTGATGCGGATCTTGTGGCCTACGGACTGGCCATTACCAATGATAGAAAAAAATTGGCCGCCTTTACCGATTACCTCTATGTGACAGAACAGGTTTTGGTACAAAAAAAGCCGGTAAACTGGCGTAAAATGACTCTTGACGATATCAAAAAAAGTATCGTTCAAAATCCCTTGGAGCTGATTGGGGATACCGTATCGGTAAGAAAAAATACTTCTTATTACAAGAGGTTAAGGAATCTCTCGACCGAAATGGGAGGTGAAATCATTATAGACACTTTACAAGGCAATCTTTCAACCGCCGAGATTATTAAAATGGTCGTCGATGGTAAAATCAAATATACCATTGCAGATAAAAACCTGGCAACAATCAATGCCTCATATTTTCCCATATTGGATACCGGAGTTCCCGTCAGTTTTTCACAACGCATTGCTTGGGCCGTACGACCAAATGCTACCGAATTATTGGATGCAACAAATTCTTGGATAAGGGACTTCAAGAGAAAAGCGGAATACAATGTGCTATACAACAAATACTTTAAAAATAAACGTCGGTTCAAAAAACGGGTGAAAAGCGAGTTTTACAGCATAAATACCAACGAAATCAGTCCGTATGACGATATCATCAAAAAGAATTCAGAAACCATCGGTTGGGATTGGCGGTTGATCGCTGCCCTTATCTATCAAGAGTCCCGTTTTGAAAATGAGGCCAGCGCATGGTCAGGTGCTGAGGGATTAATGCAAATGATGCCAGGTACGGCTGAAGACCTAAGGGTTACCGATCGCTTAAATCCGAATGAAAATATCCGTGGTGGTGTGACCTACCTCAAACAGTTGCATGACGGTCACGCTGATATCAATGACAGCATCGAACGTATCAAGTTTACACTTGCTGCTTATAATTGTGGTTATTTTCATGTAAAAGATGCGCAGAAATTGGCAGAATTAAATGGATTGAACCCACAGGTTTGGGACAACCATGTTGCTGAAATGATTTTGGCCCTTACCTATCCCAAAAACTATGTTCGAAAAGAAATCAAATATGGTTATGTAAATGGATTGGAACCGTTTAATTATGTCAATGACATTTTTGAACGTTATAACCACTATATCAAGTTTATCAAAGAGTAAGTCTTGATGTCCCTATTGATTCACACTGCTATCTTTAAACTACCGCCGTCAGTAAATAGTCCCCTAATTCCCATATATGATTACGCTGTAAACGTCTAGTCAAGCGCAGTCAAGACTGCTTCGATATTATTAGAAAGTTTTCGAATGCGCTCGAACGGACACGAAATTATTTTTAAAACACTGGTCAATAATGATATACGGTTTTGTCGTAATATGATTTATCTACCAATCGCTATCAAATTATATAAATCCTTCTATTTTGATGATTATTTAATTGTAAATTAAACCGATTAAAACCAACATTCATGAAATTTAGAAGTCTAACGCGATGCCTACTTGCATTCATCTTAATTGTATTTTTCTCATGTTCAGAAAACAAAAAAGAAGCGGCCACACTACTCATTCATGGCGGACCGATTTATACGGTTGATACTACAAAGTCTAAGGTCGAAGCCGTTGCGATAAAGGACAATATCATACTATTCGCAGGAAGCATGGAGGAAGCCGAAGCTTATCAAGTAGAAGATACCGAAGTGCTCGATTTAAAAGGAAAAACCATGACTCCAGGATTAATTGAGGGTCATGGTCATTTTATGGGTTTGGGGTACAATGAACTGAACCTTGATTTGATCAATACTACAAGCTATCAAGAAATCATTGATGCCGTTGCTGAAAAAGTAAAGACCGTAAAACCGGGGGAATGGATATTAGGCAGGGGTTGGCACCAAAGTAAATGGGTCGAAATGCCAGAAAATTTGGTCAATGGTTTTCAAACCCATGACAGGTTAAGTGAAGTATCTCCTGATAATCCCGTCTATTTGGGCCATGCAAGCGGCCATGCCGGATTTGCAAATGCCAAAGCCATGGAAATTGCCGGGCTTCAAGTACTTTCAAAAGAGGGCATCGATAAATTCACCATTGAAGGTGGTGAGGTAATGCGTGACGGGTTGGGTAGGCCCACAGGGATTTTTAATGAACGTGCCCAAACACTGATTACCAAACACATTCCTGAAACGACCGCAGAAAGAAACAATCAAGCATTCGAATTGGCAGTAGCGGCATGCCATAGAAACGGTATAACAGGTTTTCATGATGCCGGTATTGGTAGAGAGACCATTGCGCTCTATGAACAAATGAAAACATCCAATAAAATGAACTTACGTTTGTACTGCATGCTGACCGGATGGGATAAGGATTTACTGACCGAATGGTACAAGAGAGGCCCTATGGTAGATTCCGACAATACATTTACCATACGTTCAGTGAAACTAAACTGTGATGGAGCCTTAGGTTCAAGGGGGGCTTGGTTATTAGATGAATATTCAGATCGACCTGGTCACTTTGGTCATGAGACCCTACCCATGCCCTTTGTCAAAGAAACCGCTTTAAACGGTCTACGAAATGGGTTTCAAGTTTGTGCCCATGCAATTGGTGATCGTGCCAATAAAGAAATATTGGACCGCTACGAGTATGCATTCAATGAATTGCCCGATATGGTTGACGACCATCGTTTTCGAATAGAACATGCACAACATTTGCACCCCGACGATATCCCCAGATTTGCCGCTTTAGGGGTCATACCAGCGATGCAAGCGGTCCATTTGTCCTCAGACAGACCATGGGCTATAGACCGCTTGGGTGAAAAACGAATAAAAGAAGGCGCCTACATGTGGCAAACCTTACTAAAAAGTGGTGTTCCCATTGTAAATGGTACTGACGTGCCCGTTGAACCCTTGAATCCGATCGCTAGTTTATATGCCAGTTTTACCAGAAAAACATTGAAGGGCCTGCCTGATGAAGGTTATGAACCCGAAGAGCGGATGACACGGGAACAGGCTTTGAGGTCTTACACCCTATATGCGGCATATGGGGCATTCGAAGAAAACATAAAGGGTTCCATTACACCCGGAAAATTAGCGGATTTCACGATTTATAATCAAGATTTAATGACCGTTTCTGAAGATAAGTTTTTAGAAACCGAAGTGATGATGACCATCTACGATGGTAAGATCGTTTATAACAAAACCGCCGATTAGAAGGATTGGACTCGTTGACCCAAATAGTACTAGGTGCTGCCGCTGGTGAGGCCGTTTTAGGTAAAAAAGTAGGGAACAAAGCCATGTTTTGGGGTGCCGTAGCGGGTACCATTCCTGATTTGGACGTCATGGCCAATTTTTTCACTGATACCGTATCGGCTATTGAGATTCACCGTGGATTTAGCCATTCCATCTTCTTTGCGATACTAGGTGCACCCATCTTTGGTTGGCTGGTTTGGCTACTTTATAAAAAACAAAAAGCCACTTGGAAAGATTGGTCATGGCTATTCTTTTGGGGACTCTTCACACATCCCCTTTTAGATGCCTTTACTACTTGGGGCACGCAATTGTTTTGGCCACTTAAAATACGATTGGCCTTTCAATCCATTTTTGTAATAGACCCATTGTACACCTTACCCTTTTTAGTGTTTTTGATATTGGCCATGCGGCACGCCAAGGGCAGTAAAAAAAGAAAATGGTTCAATAGATGGGGACTATTACTCAGTACCGCATATCTGGTTCTAGGACTACTTTTAAAAGGCCTTGCCTATCAAGAATTCGTAACCGCCCTAGAGGAACAAGGTATTGCCTATCGTGAAATCGATACCAGGCCCTCCCCTTTCAATACCATGCTTTGGATGGCAAATGTTGAACTGGAAGAGTCTTATTTAATAGGAACGTATTCTTTTTTTGATTCGAAACCGATATCATATCAACAAATTCCAAAGAACCATGATGTATTGGGAGTTCTCAAATATGAGGATAAGGTACAGCGACTTATCACGATTACCGAAGGCTGGTACGCTATAACTAAAAAAGACTATAATATCTTTTTTAACGATTTACGGTTTGGGCTATTAAGTTTTGACCCCAATGAGGAACAATATGCCTTTTCGTACGAACTTAAAGAGACCGAAAACGGACTTGAAGTAAATGAAGTACCCAAATTTCGTGAGGATGGCAAAAAGTTGATTTTCGCTTTATGGGAGCGAATTAAGGGTAACTAAAATTTTGACTTATAACAGTTTATACGGCTTATCCTGAAAAATATGTTCACATACCAACCTGATCTAGAGTTCGCAATGTACAAACGAATGGTAATCGAATTGGCTAGTTTTAAAGAAAAACAAATGAAGTATTACTTGAAAACAATTATTGTAAGTTTTGCTTTGTTAGCATTTAAAATTGTCAATGGACAAACTAAAGAAGCTACACTAATCCTCAAAGATGGAACTGAGTTTAAAGGGTTTGGAGAAATCAAAATGAATAGGTTTACAAAAAACAAAAAAATACTTTTTAGAATGGATCTGGAAGATAAGCCAGATGTTTGGAAAAGTGACCAGGTTAAAAGATTAGAGTTTGATAATGGTTTTGAAATAGTAGCTTATGAATATGTAAAAATGGATAAATATAGTGCTCGACTATATCGCGTAATAGAATCAGGTTTTATGACATTGTATGCCTATGACGATAGTTATTGGAGTGTAAATCAGTCAACTCTTGGGCAGATGGGTGGAAGTCAAAAAGTTTTAACAACTGTCTATTATGTCAAAAGAAAAGACATGGATTTTCCTTGTCCAGTCGTAAAAAATAAAAAAGCATGGAAGAAGAAGTTAGGGAAGTGTTTTATAGACTGTAAAGAACTTATGGATATTATTTCAAGTGAAAACATAAAGGACTACGAGATAGAGGACTTGGTATGGAATTTTAACGAGTACTGCCAGTATAAAGAATAAACTATAGGTCAAGTCAAGATTTATATGGAAGTGCTTCTACCCCAACCAACCCTCTCGATCCAAAGAGCGATATTGAATGGCCTCACTGATATGATTCCCCGTAATTGACACGGCACCTTCCAAATCGGCCATGGTACGGGCTACTTTAATCATAAAATTTAATTATAAGTCGATTCGTTCTCACTACATTCAGTCTATAAACTTAATAGATATAGTCAATGAAAGTAATTAAGTTCAACTTATATTTCATATTTATATTTGAATAGCTCATAAAAACATCAATATCTTAATCCCTTCAAAATCGAGTTCTTGTACTCCTTTTTAAACGCTACTGCTTATATCTTTTTCTCAGCGCAAGAATAAAAAAGGTAAGAAGTGTGCTGCTGAATATTTTTTGGACAAGTGCTATCCAGAAGTACGTATTCCCGAGCTTATAGAATGGAAAAGTATTCTTTGCACTTATTTCTAATGTCTTTGAATAATTACAACTAAATAATTCAATAAATGAACATTCATTATAGAAAATTGGAAATATGAAAAGTGTAGATACTGTTACCCATATAAAAGGCTTAGTAATGCTTTGGGTATACCCTGAAAAGATTCCATAAAATGAAGACATTAGAAACTCAATAACCCGAATAGGTATCATGAGTGGCTTTTTATAATTAAATATCTCAAAGAATGCCAACCATTGTCGTATGTACATTTCACTTCTGTATGCCTTTCCAGAAAGTTCCCATTCTTGAAAAGAAGCATAGTTCAATTTTATTTGTCGATAGCGCTCAAGGTAGTTTTCAAAATCATAATTACTCCTATTTCGAATCCTAAAAGTTTTATTTTCTTTAAAGATTACTAATCTACGACTGCCATTCCATTTGCATTCTTCAAATCGAAGATCTTTGACAATATTTGCTCTAGTAAAATCAGTTTTGTGGAAATGAATCCCTTTAAAACTAATCAAACTATTAAATTCGACATCACTAAAATTAAATTCTATTTGATAGTTTGGAGGTGAATATTCGAATTTTTCTTCTTTATTTTTATTTTTTAAACAACGATGAAATATAGTACGCTGTTCTCTTGAAAAATGGGTCTGTATAAATAATGCTTTCGCATCAAATTCTGTACCTATAAATCTGGCTTCTTTAAAAAAGTAGGCGTCTGTAAAATGAACATCTCTTAAAAATTCTGTTGCATAAAAATCTACGTTTCCATAGAATTTAACGCCTTTAAATTTACTTATTCCCAAAAATTTTGCGGATGAAAAACTGATGTCGTGTAAAAACTCCATCTTTTCACCTGTATACCAAAAGTCAAAATCAAAATTTAAAACTCTAATTTCTCTATGTAATATGCTTAAAGGTGTGAAATCTGGGAATATAAAGCCACTGAAATCATAATACTCTTTGGCTTTACCATGAGGCATAGTATGACGTCTTATCAGCTCCCAGAAAATCCTTTCTTTTTGATTAGGATTTAAAAGCGGCTCATCTTCATTTTCTTCATGCCATTCTTTGCTATGAGTTTTAAAATAATTTTCAACCAAAAATCCATACTCAACTTCATTTAGGTCTTCATAACTGACAGATAAATATTTTTTTAAACTTTGACCGGTAATCATAATATTGGTGAAATTCAATTCGATGAATACAAAATAACTAAGTAATGCTAACTTTCTTTCTTTTTACTTTTCCTTTGCGCAATAGGGTATCCTAAATCTTCTGGTTTCCAAATATGGCATCTCGTTTGTAGCAGGTGGCTGCATCATGAATATTACCCCAACCATCCTTCCCTATCCAAACTACGATATTGTATAGCTTCGGAAATATGATTCCCATTTAATTCTTTTTCTCCTGCTAAATCACAAATTGTTCTGGCTACCTTTAAAATTCTATCGTAAGCACGTGCAGAGAGATTTAAACGTTCCATTGCGTTCTTCAGTAATTCTTTGGAGTCCACATCCAAAACACAGAACGTCCTTATCTGTTTGGTGCTCATTTGGGCATTGTAGTGTACATTTTCAAAAGCTGCAAATCGATCAGTTTGTATTTCCCGTGCAGCTGTGACCCTTTTACGAATTTCAACACTCCCCTCGCCTTTTCTATCATCAGAAAGCTTTTCAAAAGGTACTGGGGTTACCTCGATATGAATATCTATACGATCTAATAACGGCCCTGATATTTTACTCAAATATCGTTGCATTTCGGCTGGCGAGGAAGTAACAGGGGCGTCTGGATCGTTAAAATACCCTCCAGGGCTTGGGTTCATACTGGCCACCAACATAAAACTACTAGGGTAGGTCACTGTAAATCGAGCTCTTGAGATGGTCACTTCCCGATCCTCTAAAGGCTGTCGCATCACTTCTAATACCCCTCGTTTAAATTCTGGTAGTTCATCTAAAAACAACACCCCATTATGCGAAAGCGATATCTCACCTGGTTGTGGATAGGCACCACCCCCGACCAGGGCAACATCTGAAATGGTGTGATGGGGAGAACGAAAAGGGCGTTGGCTCATTAAGCCCATATTTTTTACTTTACCAACCACACTATGAATCTTGGTGGTCTCTAAAGCCTCATGCAAGGTCATTGGCGGCAAAATTGATGGCAACCGTTTTGCCAACATCGTCTTACCCGCGCCAGGAGGGCCTATCAGAATAATGTTGTGTCCCCCGGCGGCGGCTATTTCCATACAGCGTTTGATACTTTCTTGGCCCTTTACATCAGAAAAATCAAATTCTGGGAAATCCAAACTCTTGTAAAACTCGGCCCTGGTATCAATGATGGTTTGCTCTAAAGGTTTTTCTTTATCAAAAAACTCAATAACCTCTTTTATGGTATCAACACCATAGACTTGTAGATCATTGACTATGGCGGCCTCTTTGGCATTTTCTTTTGGTAAGATGAACCCTTTAAAACCTTCTTCTTTGGCCTTTATGGCGATGGGTAAGGCCCCTTTAATGGGTTGTACCGTGCCATCCAATGAAAGCTCCCCCATAATCAAGTACTTCTCAATGTCTTCGGATTTGATTTGATTGGAGGCCGCCAAAATGCCCAAAGCTAAAGTCAAATCATAGGCGGAACCTTCTTTACGAAGATCGGCCGGTGCCATATTGATCGTTATCTTCTTCCCGGGAATTTTATAACCATTATTCTGAAGTGCTGCGGCAATACGATAATTACTTTCTTTAATGGCGTTATCGGGCAGGCCTACCAAATGGTATCCAATTCCCTTATCAATATTGACCTCAACGGTAACAGTAGTCGCCTCCACCCCGAAAACGGCACTACCAAAGACTTTAATGAGCATAGTTCGTGATTGTATTCTAAACCATTATCTATAAGGTTAAATCAGGGTTCCAACCCGACTGAAATTGTCTTTTTCAAGGAAATTGGCTTACCATACGTCGTATACCCTTCTAAAACAATCTCAAAATCACCTGATAGGTCGGAAGTAAAGAACTCATATTCATAATTGTTACCATCAACCACAATATTAGGCTGCCAGAATAAGACCCTTCGATAATCTGGAATTCGATCTAGCTCCACATTATTTGGCTCGTCATACTTTTGCTTAAAATAATTCTTAACGGGAAATAAAGGTTTAAGATCTGACCTTGACATATTCTTTCCTTCATAGGTCTCATAAAAATCATTATCAAAAGTTTCAATCGAAACAATACCTTGATACATTCCTCCGCCCATTTGAAACTGATCGCGAACGACACGAATACGCTCAATCAAAGTGGCATCAAAATCCCTGATGGTTTTTGGATTCGGAATAAATACCCCGTCAATCAAAACTATGGATGGAAAAGAATTGAAATCTTCGTCATAGCGCTCAAAGTCTTGGGCTACCCTTATAAAATGACCATATTTGGAATTTCTTCTAAAACCGACGTTTTCAACAATTTCAACCAAGGTTTCCTCTAGAGTCGGAAAACGTGTATACTCATCCAAAAGCACTATTTCAGGTATTCCACCATCAAAAGAATCTATAGGGTCTTTAAGAAGGATAGAGTCTGGTTTCGCCTTGAAAAACTGATTCTCGACTTGATTTTGAATACTGCGTTCTAAAATCAAATCTTTATAATCAGATGAAAAATTATAGGCCCTGAACGTCAATGCCCCTAGCTCAGGAGGGTTTTTGGCACCCATTACCAGATTGACGGATAAGCTATCGTTCAATGGTTGCACGATCGGCGTTGGAACCTTATAATCTTTGCGTAAATAGCTATAAAACGTACCGGATTCATTGGTATTTGCAAATTTCAATAAGAACTCCTGACCTGGCATGGTTATGACCGTCGTAATATTAGGTACGGGTTTTCCATTTTCCTTGTCAAACACCCTACCAAATATTAATTCGCCACGTTGCTCAGGTAAGAAGATGCTATCGCCCACTTTTTGGTCAATCGCCTTCTTTAATTTTGGTGCATTTCTCGCATCTACAACAGCACGTTTTGCCCCTTTCTTGGTAAAGTTGTTTTTCTGGGCTACCGATATGTGGTACGTACCATTCCCTAAATACGATTTGTAATTTTTTAAACTTAATTTGACCAATGCCCTTGTACCATAATTCACTTTATCGGTCTGTAGTTCTAAAGTTGCGGAATCTGATACGATTGTTCGTAAATCGGCATCCATATTGGAGGGTTCCCCATTTTGGCCCAAAAATTCGGATTGGTTCGCCAGATACGGATTAATGATGACCACATCATCTTGAAAAAATTGATCGATCCCGGCATTACGTATCCAATTCGTATAGGCAATCAATTTATAATTACCAGATCTCAGTTCTGAAGGAATAAAAAAGTCACCTTCAGCCATGCCCTTTTCAAGTTTTAACTTATGTTCAAACATGATGTCGCCATCTTTATCCACCAATAACACATACGCGATCTTACTAATCGTACTGGTTCTTCCACTTTGCGCGTTCATCACATGTACGGAATAATTTAAATATTCCCCCGGAAACAATACCGCTCCCGTATGGTGCATAAAAATGCGTTCTAAAGGGGTACGTTGTAATGCCAAGAGTTCTGAACCATCTGAAATTACATATTGTGAATTTCCATAAAGGGCCGATAAGAGAAACAGTACTGCTGCTATTTTTTTCATATGTGTTATTTTATTCCGTCCAAAATTCCGGTATACGATTACTGCCTAATGCGGTACAATCACCGCAAGGCCTTTGTGTTACAAAAAAAGGTCCTTCACAGAGCCCTTGCCCTGAAGACAAGAAAAATTCTATCTCCTCGGCCTTTATATAATCGATCAAAGGCCTTGGAACACCACAGTCGTCCATAGTGAATACCCCATCTCGTTCAGGATTACCCAACGGAGGGGCAAATACCCTTTCGCAGTTCAAACCATCAAAATAAGGCGGTAAATCCTCATTTGGGAAAAAATCCTCATAATTAAAGAACAGCCTTCTACTTGCAATACTGGCCACTTCAAAATAACCAATGACCAAAGCTTCAGGATTGTTCACAGCTGCGATGTTCCCTTCAATAAAACCAGGTTGAATAGCACTGAAAACACTCTCGCTTTCGGAAAATTGGAGCAAGGTATTGTAAAATTTAGCGGCATCTGGGGATTGTACGAACTGATTTACCAAAATACTGTATCGATGCGACAAAATGGGATCATTCCTATTGATAAAACGCACCAAATTCCCATCCGTTCGACCCTCGTTCAAAACAAGGCCATCTGACAATATGATATCATTTGACGCAACTGTATTAAAACATACCCGTTCTTCTTGTTGCCTAGGCACCAATCTCACATCGGGGTATAGAATTTCGGTAAACTCTTGATTGACCTCATCAAAGGTAAATTCCACTTCTTCCCTGATTATCTCAAATTCGGTCGATGTCCAATTCGGTGCAATTATTTTATAGGTTTCCTCATAGACGTACCTATAATTATTGAAATCATTATCGGGGTTTGAACTGTCTACGAAAATCGCCATTCCATCAACCCCACTATCGCTAATTACCCTTTCTGCATAGATATTATCGATTATCGAGACCCCAGCACTGGAAACCAATTCAGATTGATAATTGGTACCATCCGGCGTAGAAATCCGCAATTGATATAACCTTCCGGTTTGAGCGGCAAAAGGCACTTCAGAAAAATAGTTGCCCACCGCATCACTTATAAAATTAAAGGTGTTTCCTAAATCATCATCAATCTGAACAGTGGCCCCAACCTCAAAAACCGCGGTACTATCGTTGCCAAACTGTTGCCCCCTACTTAAGGTAACCTTTTGATTTTTCAATTCATCCGTTAGTGTTGCCTCGACTATCAAAACTTCCGTTATGTCTATATCTGCCTGTAAATCAGTAGCAATAGCGATTTCTTCAACACATCCCGTAATAAAAAAGGATAGTACAAGTAGTATATAAACACAATTTCTCATTCTTCTATCCAAAATTCAGGTACCACGTTTGTTCCTATTCGTGTGCAATCACCACATGCGCTTGCTACGTAAAGATAAGGCCCAGGACAGGTACCAAGGTTTAAACTATTAACGTCAACATAACTAATTACCCCTAAATCAATCCTTTCAATGATGGACTGCGGACAATCATTTACAAACTCACCCATAAAACAATAGCTGACATGTGACTCAGGGGATGAATGTACCCCACAATCGAATGGAAACGGGGGTAATGGTTCATCTGGGTAAAAATCACGGTAATTAAAAAACAACCTTGTCTTAGAAACGGAGGCCACATCAAAAAAACCGATTGCCGCCCCTTCCCTACCATTATCCGCGGTTATATTGCCTTCTAAAAAACCAGGTTGGACTTGGGAAAAAACATTGTCTGATTGACTGAAATTATCGAGTTGTTCATAAAAACCGAATGCCTCAGGACTCGAGACCAATTGGGCTACCTCAATACTATACCGGTGCGATATAGCAAAATTGGAACGCCCTAAAAACCGTACCATAAAATCTTCAAGTCCACTACCACTCAAGCTTGACAGTTGTGCTTGCACGATTGTATTTGATTCTTCTGTGGCATAGCATACGCGCTGTTCTTCAGTACGATCCACGATTTCGAGGTCATAGGTCGGTACTGGTAAGGCACACGGGTCGTAGTTGGTCAATCTAAACTCCCGTGGTCGCCACAAAGGAGCAATAATCTTATACGTTTCACTGTAGGTGAACCTTAAATTTTGACTATTACCATCTATCGAATTGTTGGTTATAAAAATACCTATGCCCTCCGCACCGGTATCACTGGTTGTTTTCGCGGCATGAATACCATTGATTTCAGAGACTCCCTGAATTTGCATTGGTTTTGAAGAAAAGCTTCCGCCATTGGATGTCGTTATCAATAATTGGTATGTCGTCGCTAGCTGTGCCGCGAATGCGATAGACGATTCATAAATACCCGGACTCACTTCATCAAAACCGTACTCCACCCCATTACCATCAACGACGACTACTTGGGCATTTTCCTCATAGTTGACCAAGTCCCTTTCGATATCCCTTGGTGGTGTAAAAGGGGTATATACAGAATCAATTTGTAGGTCTAATATGGTATCAATCGTGCTAAGTGTTATCGTATGCCTTTTGAGCTCATTTGTCAATGTACCCTCAACAATCAAAATATCCTCTGGGTCATTGCCCGAAGTTGTAATGGCGAGGTCCACTTCGTCAATACAATTGTAAAAAAGTATACCAACCACGATATATAAAACAATTCTTCTCATTCCTCAATCCAAAATTCAGGTATTTCATTACTTCCCAAGGTAGTACAGTCACCACAAGGCCTAAAAACAAACACATGTGGCCCCGGGCAAACCCCAATATTGCCATCGTTTGGCCTTACGTATGATATTAAGTCCAAGTTCACCCGTTCAATCACCGATTGTGGACAGTTATTTACTCCTTCCCCAGTGGCACAAAAAGATCTGTGTGTCTCAGGTGAAGAAATTTCATTGCAATTAAAAACATAGGGTGGCAATGGTTCATTTGGGTAGAAATCGGTGTAATTAAAAAATAGACGTCTTTTAGATACCGATACCACATCAAAAAAACCGATTACGATACCCTGCTCCCCACTATCTGCGGATAAGTTACCTTCTAAAAAACCTGGTTGCACCTGAGAGAACACATTACCCGTCTCACTAAAACTGTTCAGTTGGTCATAGAAACCATAGGAAGCCGCGCCCGATACCATTTGGGTGACTTCTATACTGTATCTGTGGGAGAGGATATAATTTTCCCGGCCTATAAATCGTACCATAAATTGTTCTATACCCGCACTTTCTGGGTTGTTCTGCTCTGCCTGTATGATGGTGTTCGAAGATTCATTACCATAGCAGACCTGTTCTTCTTGCTCCCTAACAACGATTTCCAGATCATATGTTGGCACCGGTAATGCACAGGGATCATAATTGGTAAGTAGAAAGTCTTTTTCAGCCCAAAAAGGGGCAATGATCTTAAAAGTCTCGTCATAGGTAAACCTCAAATTTTGTACATTACCCGATATCGAATTATTATCAATGAAGATCCCGACCCCTTCGGCGCCTGTGCCCCTTATTGTTTTTTCAGCATAAATATCAGCAATTTCAGAAACACCTTCAACCGACATGGGTTCTGAAGAAAACCCGCGACCATCATCGGTAACGATATTTAATTGATAGGAATTATCCATTTCGGCAGCAAATGGTGTTCGTGATTCATAAATACCCGGGCTCCCTTCTTCAAATTCAAAAACCGTTCCATTGGCGTCGGTTACGGTAACCGTTGCATTTTCCTCATAGGGTACCAAATCCCTATTGATATCACGAACCGGTGTGAAAGGGTTGAAAATGGAATCAATACCCAAATCGACCAAAGTGTCTATTCGGCTCAATACAACACTGTGGTTCTTAAGCTCATTGGTTATGCCACCTTCAACAATCAAGATACCTTGGGTTCTATTTGCAGAACCTATCCCGATATCCAATTCATCAAGGCAACCAACAGCAAGAGAAGAAAGTGCTACTATGTATATCCATTTTTTCACTCTTCGATCCAGAATTCAGGGGCCACATTACTGCCGAACTCCCTACAGTCTACACAACCCAATGGTTTTACTACAAAAGGTGCCCTATCAGGTTCCCCATCGGCATCCAAGACCTGATAATTTTCATTCGTGTCGTGATAACCGATTAGCCCTGCCAGTATTCCATCGATGAGCGGGGAATTCGAGGTGCCATCAATTACAATCTTACCGTCAATCTCAGTGGCGTGAAAGCCTTCGGGGTATAACGGGGGCTCACTTGCAAACTCACAGTTGATTACATAAGGCGGTAATTCCTCATCAGGAAAAAGGTCAGTATAATTAAAAAACATTCGTTTTTCGCTGTATGAGCTTAATTCGAAATACCCTAAAACCAAATCATCCGTATTTTCGGCATTAATGTTTCCTTCGATTAAGCCCGTTTGTACATTACTGAACACACTTTCATTGTTCGAAAAATCACTCAGGGTCTGATAAAAAGAAGCCGCCTCGGCATCCAAATGGTATTGTTTCACCAAAATGCTATAGCGATGTGCGATATAATAATTTTCTTTTGATAAAAAACGTACTTCAAAACCTTCCAAACTATTCGTGACAAGTTCTTCGGTAGACGCCAGAATCAGATCATTTGAATTAGCGGAAGCAAAACAGACCTTTGCGGGATCTTGTCTTACCGCAATGGTGACATCCCAGGGATCATCGTCTTCACAGAAAAAATCATAGTCGACTTCATCCCATGCAAAGGGATTGAAATCCGGCGCTACGATTTTTGTGGTCTCTAGGTATTCATATCTATAATAATCAGGTCCTGTATCGGCACTGTTGCCTTCAACATCCAAAACAATGGCGACCCCTTCCAAACCTGAATTGTTTATAACTCGTGTAGGCGTGATGGCTGCGATAGCGGTTTCGCTTGGCAATTCTTGAGGTGTTGACAAAAACCTACTACCATCGGTCCGCGTAATTTCCAAGGTATACGTTCGACCTTGTGTCAATTGCATTGCATTTGCGGAAGTATAGACCCCGGGGGAATCCTCTATAAAATCAATAGTATTATTCAAATCGTCCACTAAAACCACTTCAGCACCGGTTTCTGGGTTTGGGTCGATAGCATCGAAATCAAACGTGTTGGACAAAAGAATCGATTGTGGTCTCAATTCGTTGGTTAAACGTGCATCTACCACCAGTGCCGTTTCCAAATTATTGATTTGCGCATCGAATTCCTCAACGCATCCGATAAGACCATGCATTAAGCAAAGTAGGCCGAGCCATATCATCTTCCTTTTCATATCTATTATTTTAGCAATTTTCAAAATTTAAAATTATAGGTGATCGAAGGTATCGGTATGGCAAAAATCGAACTTTGCAATGCCCTCACTTCGCCATCTTCCGTTACAAAAAAAACGGAGTATGGATTGTTTCTACCTAAAACATTATACACAGAAATCGTGACAAAACTATGGGCGAGTTTCTGTTTTTTATGATTTCCCTCGATATTGACACCCAAATCCAAACGATAAAAATCAGGAATCCTAAACTCATTGCGGTTACTGAAGGCAACGAAATCAGCATTATTAAATCGAAAGGTCCCTATTGGAAATGTAACGGGGCGCCCTGTTTGGTATACGAAATTTGCCGAAAAACTGTATCGTTTGGTAAGTCTATAATTGGCAATTAAGCTGACGTCGTGAGGGCGATCGAAGTTCGAGGGGAAAAAATCCCCGTTGTTAATGCGCTCTTCACTAAATTCACTATCAAAACGATATAAAGACCTTGAATACGTGTAAGATAGCCAACCATTAAAATCGCCTTTGTTCTTTTTTGCCAAAAACTCTATGCCATATGCCTTGCCATCCCCTTGAAGTACCTCGGTCTCCACGTTCTCATTTAGAAAAAGATTGGCCCCTGTTCTAAAGTCAAGGACATCGTCAAGGCTTTTGTAATATCCTTCAAGGCTTAGTTCATATTCATTATCCTTGAAATTTTTGTATAACCCGAGACTAGCTTGGTAACCGGTTTGGGGTCTAATATTGGCATCAGACAATTTCCAAGTATCAATTGGGGAAACGGTAGTATTATTCGATAAGGTATGGATAAACTGATAGGCGTTGTTAAAACTGGCTTTGATGGAAAAATCTGGGGTGAATAGATAACGGGCCGATACCCGTGCTTCAGGTCCGCCATATGTTTCAATGATTTCACCACTACTGAACGACAAGGTATCCACTACCGTAGATTCGTTTCGCGGCTGTCCTTCGGCATAAGTCCGTTGTGTTCCTGGCCCAAGGGCCGCAAAAAAGGCATAGCGCACACCTAAATTCACCAGCAAACGGTCTGAAATCTTGTATTCATCCCCTATAAACAGTGCCCCCTCAAAAGCCTGCTCCTCATCAATAAAAGTGCTTTGAACATCCGACTCGTTATTTAAGGGCTCAATACTCCCTGGGTTTACCGAGTAATATTTACCCGATATACCATAATCAAGGGCATGCTTGTCATTTAACCTGGTTCTAAGTTTATATTTAAGTTCTGTTTCATTAACATTATAATTCAAATCAAAATCGTTGTTCGCCTCACCATCAAAGTCTATCCCAAAGCGGTAATCACTATTTGCAAGTAAAAGTGCCCCATTGGTGGTTTCGGTGAGTTTGTGGTCCCATCTTGCCGAAAATAACCTGTTACTATAGTTATAAAGCGAATCTGATGTAATACTAAAGGCATCCCTACTGTAATATGCCGTACCCTTGATCTCACTATTTTCACTGAACCGATGGTGGTACTTTAAGATTCCGTCAAAAAATGATGCCTCACTGTTGTTCAAGGATTCCTCATCCAAAGAACGAAGGATCCAATCGGCATAGGCACCACGGGCACCTATGACAAGGGATGACGTGTCTTTCTTTATCGGAATTTCCAATGCTAGGTTACCCGTAACAGGGCCGATAGAACCTTCACCAGCCAATTTTTCGACATTGCCGTTTTTCGTATGAATATCCAACACAGAGGAAAGTCTCCCACCAAATTCGACCGGTGGAGCTCCTTTATAAATGTCAACACCTGCAGTTGTAAAAGGGTTTAGGGCCTGAAAGATTCCGAAAAAATGTTGCGGATTGTAAATTACGGCATCATCCAACAATACTAGGTTTTGATCCGTTTTACCACCACGTACGTTTAGACCGGTGGCCCCTTCACCTGCAGACGAAATACCAGGTAGGGCCTTCGCTATTTCTAATATATTGCGTTCACCTAATACTAAAGGTATATTTTTCGACTCTTCAGAATCGATTTGCTCACTACCGGTAATGGCTTCTTCTACGTTTTTCGCAGCATCGGCCTCAACTACCACCTCGTCAAGACGTTCTAAGCTTTCATCAAGAAAAAGGTCAAATGAGCCATCGCTATACATAATGACTTCTTGTTCCATATTCTGTATACCCATGGCCGAAACCGACAAGACATTATAGCCAGCGGGAAGTTCTATGGAGTAACGGCCCTGGGCGTCGGTTGCCGTAAATACGTTTGCTTCTTTGACCCGAATGGCCAGATCCGGGACCACCTCACCAGAGCTTAAGTTGATTGCCCTACCTTGTAAGGTATATCTTGATTTTTGTTGTGAACCGCTCTTGCCTACCCTAACAATGGGTCTTTTTCTTTCTTTATTTTGCTGTTCTTCGGTTAAAAATATCGGGGGAGGTAAATTGGTGACCGAAGTATTTTCATTTGCCGTGCTTACACTATCTTGGGTATTGCCAAAAAACCTATTTGGCAGTTGGTCATAAACAACCGCGTTTTTAAGTAGGAATACCCTTTTCTCAGATTCTAAAATATAAAAATTCAAGTCCGTACCTTCAAGCAATTCCGTAAGGATATCATTCAAATTTTCATTGCCATCAAAAGTCTTTCCCTCAATATCCGTTATCCAATCCTCTAAAAAGAAGAATCGATATCCAGTATCCCCTTCCAATCGCAGCAATGTTGACCTCAAGGTATTGTCATCGGTGTTTACCGTCGTTTGGCCTTCTTGGGAAACCAATATGGCAGTGGTTAAAAAGCATAAAAATAAGAGGAGTACGTCGCGAAGATTTGAGACGTTTTTGTTCAAAGCATGCATGTTGGTCGAATTAGCTTTTGTAAAATACTAAACATAGTATTTAAAAACTAAAAAAACCGGTCCCATTTATCCTTTTGGCACAAAATTTAAAATAGATGCCGATTTTTTGATGATTTCTTCTTTGTTCATCATCATTTTGCGAAATTCCCCATTGATATAAAGTTCAGCTTGATCTTTGTAATAGGGACTCAACGGATTGCCTGATTGCCCTGTGGGCAATATACTCATACTATTCTCAATATCTGAAAAATCAACAATACGCCGTGTAGAGGGACCTGAACTTACCTTGTAAAGACCGGTACTATCATATGGAAACGACATGTTATTGATAACCTCCCTACTTCCATTAACCGAAAAAGGGCCCACATTGAAATATTTTCGAAGCGAAGGTACTTGCCCGATGGGATGACCATGTTCTAAGGTATGCAAGTTGCCCCATTGCCACAGTGACGTGTCCTCACCGAAATCACTGATTAAAGAGGCCCAAGCATCGGCAAAAGACTTCATGGCAATATCGGCACGGGTTTCTTTTTTTTCAGGTGTCAAAACATTGTCCCACCATACACCTACTTCCCTTTTCGTACCGTGTACTATCTGACGTTTTGACAAATGTGTGCCTAAAAATTGTTTAAAAAGGTCTTTCCCCAATTCGTCTTCAAAAGTGTTCTTTAAAACATAATACACGCATCTATGATACAGTGTGGCACTGATACTTTCTAAAGGATAATCACCCTTCCAATTTTTTAAGGCATCCAATTGTACCAGTTGCTCTTCATTCAAGTACGTAATATCGATTAACTTGATCATCTCGGTAACAAGGTCCGGGTTTACGGAGGACGTATCGTCTAAGATCATTTTGGCCACCGACTCCTTGTCCCAATCATTCTTTTCTTCCAATAGTTGAACGATTCGTTTTCCCCTATTCTCAGGCAGATAGTAACCAGGATATAGCATGCCAGCAATGGAATCAGGTTGATTATTGGCGGAATACACATACTTCCAGGGTGGGTTAATGGCTTGGGGTTTTCCTCAAAATCCAAATAGCGGATGGGTTCAGCCTTGCCCAACGTACCGTCAAGAATAAATTTTGTTGATACGCTATCGGGCATTTGATACAGCTTAGCAGACGCCCACCAAGCTACATTTCCATCTTTATCACCATACATCACGTTGAGGCCAGGGGCGTGTATTTTAGGCAAGGCTTTTTGAAATTCATCAATATTGGTTGCATGAGATATCCCATATAAAGCATCCAACACCTCATTTTCAAGCTTGGTATAGATCCAAGACATGGTTACGGGAGCCTCTTCTTGTATTTGGTTCGCAAAATCATTCAGTACGGGTCCGTGCCTTGTTTTTTTGTAATCGAAACTAATCGGGGAGGCATCCTTTACCTTAATGGTCTTTGAAACGGTCTCATAGGGTTGCCAACCGTTCTCGGTCATATAAGTATCGTTGTCATCAGGATTTGTTTTTTCGTAATAAAAATCGATGTCATCATTTTCGAACATCGTCAGCCCATAGGCCAAATTCTTATCATGACCAAGCAGTGGAAATGGCACCCCGGCCAAATGATACCCATACTTTTCATAGGTGGGGGTACTGATATGCGCTTCGTACCAAACCGAAGGTTGGGCAAAGCCGATATGGGGGTCGTTTGCCAATATCACTTTACCATTCTTGGTCTTTTCAGGGGAAAGCACCCAACTATTACTACCGACAAATTGAGGAATAGGTAATTTACTTAGGGCCTTGTTCCAGTTCACTTGAACTGATGTCGCTATGGAGTCGGTGGTTTGCCATCCATAATTTTTGATCCATGTCGAAGTGGTATCCGAAACTATGGCCAAGTCTGCCAAATACGACTCGCCCAATTTATTTTTAATGGTAGACAATAATGGATCGGTCTTATGGGCCATTGCGAAACTAAAGGCCATATAGCCCACGGCATCATAGATATCCGCTAAGATAAATGGCTCTTTATCGAGTCCAGTCAAGTAAAACTCTACCGGGGTCGGACCTTTCTCGATAAATTTATTGATGCCTGCCAAATAGGCTTCCGAAAGCTTGACCATTTCACTATTTCGATCAAGGCCTGCCACTGTTTTCTTGGTATGTTCATCAATACCTAAGGCAAGAAAGAACTTATCCGTTTCAACCAAATCCTTTCCGAACACCTCTGACAACCTACCTTTGGCAACCCGCCTTAAAAGTTCCATTTGCCATAACCTATCTTGGGCATGTACATAACCAAGGGTTTTAAAAGCATCGATTTTATTAGAGGAATAGATATGCGGAATACCATAAGCATCAAAATAAACCGTTACTTCATCCCGTAAGATATCAAGTTCTTTTTCCCCACTATAGGTCGGTGTTAACGTATTAATGAAAATAAAGACGGCAAATACCAATAAGGCTAGAATTACAACAAACCACAGTAAGAACCTTTTTACTTTTTTCATGTCGGTAGTAATGTGTTGGAAAACTAAAGTTAGCCTTATTTATTGGAACGCAAAAAGACCGGTCAATCCATCAAAATCGCATATTGTTTTAAACCAGATTGCAACCAGGCCCGATACGTTTCGATATCAACATATTGAACTGCTGAATTCAAGATTTCCAAATCTGGTGAGAGTAGCACATAATAGGGTTGCGATGCCGATCCGAAATTTATGGTTTGAAAAGTACCCCATTTTTGACCTATGGTCTCTATGGTCTTGATTCGGCCGGAATCATATTCAAAATCAAATTGAAGGTCTGAGGGCAATTCCTTTCTGTCATCTACATAGAGTGATATCAAGACGTAATCATCGCGTAACATCGGATATATTTTTGAATCGCTCCAAACGTTTTCTTCCATTCTTCGACAATTGACACAGGCCCAACCGGTGAAGTCCAATAATATGGGTTTGTTCGCTTTTTTTGCAAAGGCCACCCCTTCGTCAAAGTCCTTAAAACAGTTCAAGCCTAAAGGACAGTCGGTCCCGCTCTTTTGGTAGCTATAAAAATCAGGTGGGGGAAAACCACTTAGAGCTTTCAAATTAACGATATTGAAAAGGCCTAAAACCAAATAAAGCGCAATTGCCGAACTCACAATACCCGTAAGTTTTCTACCCTTGGCAAGACGTTGGCTAGGGGCATCATGCGGAAACTTGAAGAGCCCAAAAAGGTACAGGGCCAACACGACGAAAAGTACCGCCCAAATCCCTAAAAAGAGTTCCCTTTTAAAAATTCCCCAATTGCCGACCAGGTCTGCATTGGAAAGAAACTTGAATGCAAGGGCCAGCTCCAAAAAACCCAAAACCACTTTTAAGGTGGTCATCCAACCACCTGACTTGGGCAACGAGCCCAACCACGCAGGAAACAAGGCAAACAACATAAATGGTAAGGCCAAGGCCAAACCGAAACCGATCATACCTGCTGACAGGTTAAGCGCTACCTCACCTTCGGCCAAGGTGGTACTACCCAATAACACCCCCAGAATAGGCCCAGTGCAAGAGAATGAGACTATGGCAAGGGTCAATGCCATAAAAAAGATACCCAGGCCGCCGCCCACCTTTGTTGACGCACTATCCATTTTGTTTCCCCAAGAACTAGGCAGGGTCAATTCATAATATCCGAAGAACGAAAATGCAAAGAAGACGAAAATGGCAAAAAATAATAGGTTTAGCCAAATATTGGTGGCAACGGTGTTCAGAATTTGGGGATCTACGGAATCGAACACATGAAACGGAAGACTCAATAAAAAATAGATAAGAACAATAAAAAAACCATACAGTACGGCATTCGCAATACCCTTGGTCTTATTCGTCGATTGTTTGGTGAAAAAGGAAACGGTCAAAGGAATCATTGGAAAAACACAAGGGGTGAACAAGGCAATCAAGCCACCAATAAAGCCAAGGCCAAAAACCATCCACAACTGTGATTTGCCAGAGCTTTCGAGTTTGTCTTGATTCAAAAGTGCTTCATTTTTCAAATTCAACTTGAGGGCTTCCGTCATGGCCAAACTTCGTTCGTCCAACGTTTTCTCAGTTGCGATGAAGCTGGTTCCATCTAAAGAGATGTCAAAAGCCTTCTGTTCTAAAACACAAACCTCTTTACAGATTTGATAATTTAAAATCACCGAGATTTGTCGCACATCTGGTTTCAACAACTTTATTTTTTGTTTGAAAAGGGCCTGCCCTTTAAAGAAGGTCTCTTCAAGATCAAATACCTCAGTATATTTCTTGTAGGTTTTGCCCTCTACCGTTTTTCCTATCAGTTCGTAATCGGTACCTGCCCCTTTGAACTCAAAGTCACTCGGCATGCTTCCCCCTTCCGCGGTATATAGGGAATAGATATACCATTCTTTGAAAATAGCCGCCTCAAAAACAAGTTCAAATTCCGTGTCGCTGATTTTAACGACTTCATTGCTCCAAACCGCAGGTTCGTGGTCAGATTGACCATACGTCAAAAAGAAGCTTAGTATTAGACCTATACTTACCAGTATTTTATTCATTCTTTCCATTCAATTTTTTGTATGTGCTTGGTCTTATCCGTTACCTTAAACCGATTATCCGCCCTTTTTCCAACGATCCAAACTATCGCATCCCCAGAACATAGTAGCCACTGCGATTCTTTAGTGAAAACATCCATTTTTTCATCTTTGAAAAATTTGGAAACTTTTTTCTTGCCCCCCATTCCAAAAGGGTAAAAATAGTCGCCATTTTTCCATTTTCTTAACAGCAACGGATACTTTAACTTTTCTTTATCCACATAGAGTGCATTCGTTGTGCTTTTGCCAAGTTCATGAACGTTCTGTATTCTAAGCGTAATAGGATGTGTTATGGCCTTTTGTCCTTCTTGAATATAAAAGATCGCCTGTTCTTTTGGTCTTAGTGGGGATAGTATTAAATGCTGCCGATCCTTTAGCAACCTATGGGTCGCGGAACGCACTTCCTTTCCGCTCATTGCGGTCAACAAATCAGCAACATTATCCCATTCCGTAAATCCAAATTCGTGGAACAACAAATGCATATAGGGTTTTAACGGAACTAAACGTAAAAGCTTGTCTACAGACATTTTAATGGTATCATCACTCGTTTCAAATAAAGAAGTCTGTAATTGCAATCGCGTACTTTCCAGCAGTAAGGAGGTAGCCCTTAAATGATTTTGGGTCTTTAGAAAATTGGTCAAAAAATTGGCATTCAAGTTTTTTAATTCTGGAATGACCTTATGACGAATTTTATTCCGCAAGTATTTGGTTTCTTGATTACTGCTATCTTCTCGCCATGAGAGTTTCCTTTTCTTTGCATAGGTCACGATCTCATCCCTTGAAAAGGCAAGTAAGGGTCGCACGACCTTATCGTTTATGGCAGGTATACCTTTTAATCCCTCAATACCCGTACCCCTCGCAAGATTGATGATAAAAGTTTCTAGGTCGTCATCTGCGTGATGTGCAGTGAGTACGAAATCAAACCCCTCTTTGTTGGCCAGTTCATTAAACCAGCTATACCTCAGATCACGGGCAACCATTTGTACGGAATCACCGGTTTTCTCAACCATAGATTTGGTATCGAAGGATATTCCATAAAATGGCACCCCATAATGTTTCGCTTTTTTGGCGACAAACGCTGAATCTTCGTCACTGTCACTGCCCCGAAGGTTGAAATTACAATGTGCCAATGCCATATTGAGTTTGTACCCCGCACAAAGATGTGCCAATACCATGCTATCAACACCCCCGCTGCAAGCTACCAATAAAGTAGCATCCCATAGAAACGGAAATTGTTCTTTAAGCTGGTTTTCAAACTTCGCTCGCATCTTGTAAAATTAACGATATCAATTGCTTTCTAGCACATCGCGCATTGCTTTGGCTTTTAAGAGGCATTCTTCATATTCTTTTAAAGGTTCTGATTTGGCGGTAATGGCGCTTCCAACGGAAAAGGACAAATACCGTTTTTCAGCATTATATAGAATACTTCGAATGACGACATTAAAGTCAAAGTTCTTATTAGGGTCAAAATACCCGACCGCCCCGCTATAGAGCCCCCTTTTAGTTTCTTCGACCCTTTCAATCACCTTCATGGCCGAGACTTTCGGGGTACCGGTCATGCTACCCATAGGAAAGGTGTCTTTCAGCAATTGAACCGCATCCAGGTCTTCTTTGATTTTAGAGGAAACCGTTGATATCATCTGATGTACTTGTTCAAAGGTATAAACCTTGCAAAGTTCCTCGACGGTGACGGAACCCTTAACCGCGCTTTTCGACAAATCATTCCTGACCAAATCTACGATCATGATATTCTCGGTGCGCTCTTTGGTATCATTTTCAAGTCGTATTTTAAATTGTTCATCTTTAAATGCGTTTGTTGAACGGCCAGCGGTGCCCTTGATAGGCTGTGAAATTACGGTATCTCCATTTTTTTTTAAGTATCGCTCGGGAGAGGCACAAAGTAAATAATGATTATCGAGCCGCAAGAAAGCAGCAAAAGGCGCTTTTGAAATCCGGTTCAAGTGTAAAAAACTCTTGACAACATCTATATACGAATGCTCTGCATAAAACTCTTGACAGATATTGACTTCATAAATAGTACCCTTTTTGATTTCTTCAAGAACCGCCCTTACTTTGTCCAAGTATGCCTCTTTATGGATTCGAAGCTTTATTTTAGGCTTATTACCAACAGAAGCGGTCTTCCCTTCCCTGCAAGCGCTTATTTCCTTAAAATCGCCAGCCACTTCGTCCGCATATTTTTCTAGATAGAGGAATTCCACAGTTTCGTTGGTAAGCCGGATCAACTTTTTAGGTTGAAAAAAATGAAGCTGCCCAAAACCGATTCCGTCAAAATTGTTTGAGGATAATGCCTCCAGTTCATTTTTCAAATCGTAAGACAAATAACCAAAAAGCCAATCGTTAAGTTTTTGATTGAAATCTGAAAGTTTTTGAAACCCATCGGCTGCAGCTATACTAAGATGCTGCGCTGCACCTAATGCCAAAAGCACTTCAAATGACGAATGTTTGTCTTTATGACCATTACTATCCAAAAAAAGAACGGTGTCAAACCGCTGTGCCCAATACAACAACGCATCTTTAAAAAGGACAAAATCCTCAATGGCAAAAGTGGTCTTTACTCGCAAGTAGGGCAGTTTACGGTTGGGTTAGAATTTTTTTTTGGAATTTTGATATGGATTGGATAGGTCATAATCGGTTCCACCGGGTTGAACATCGTATCTTACCGCTAACAAAACCGTTGGATACAACGATTCATGGTTAATGGATATGAAAGGATTACCATCGGCAAATGCCAATATCTTAGCCATGGACTAAAATCTTTAATTATTCCACTAAAATACCGTAAAAAGTAAAAATCAGCCTGAATTTTGTCTAATTTTGCCCAGCAAAACATCTGAAAGTACTTGTATACAAGTATATAGCTTAAATAAATTTGAGCATGAAACCAGGTTCGACCAGACTATTTTTTATTGATACCATGCGTGCGTGGGCAATATTGATGATGTTGCAAGGCCATTTTATCGACGGCCTGCTTGATCCGATTTTTAGGGACGTTGAAAATTCAGTTTTTCTGGTGTGGCGTTATTTTAGGGGAATAACAGCACCTGTATTTTTTACGGTCTCCGGTTTCATTTTCACTTATCTACTGGTACGATCGAAAGAAAAAGGTTTTGACAACCCTAGGGTCAAAAAAGGCATACAACGGGGATTGCAGTTGCTACTGATAGGCTATTTACTTCGTCTGAACCTATTTGGTCTGTTCTCAGGTGAAATATACGATAGCTTTTATTTGGTCGATGTGTTGCACTGTATCGGACTTTCGATATTGACCATTATCTCGATTTATGTATTGGCCTCAAAATATAAAAGTTCATTATTACCCGTAATATTTTTAAGTATTACGTTATTGCTGTTCTTGTTCGAACCTTTGTACAAACAATGGTCTTTTGATTTTCTACCGACCAGTCTGGCCAACTATTTTACAAAAGCGAATGGTTCTGTATTCACCATAATACCATGGTTAGGCTATGCGACCATAGGAGCATTCTTTTCACTGCTGTTCACGAAATATCAGGCACATAAGAATTTGTACAAGTATGCCATTGGCATTTCTTTACTGGGCGGTATCTGCTTGGTTTTCTTTTCATCGGATTTTTTTATTGCAACTTATGAGGCCACGGGCATCGAAATGTTCCGCATGATTGAACAAAACAATTACCTTTTTATTCGTTTGGGGGACGTGCTCTTGGTCTTCTCGATGTTCATGGTATTTAGAAAGTTCCTTACCAATAACATCATATTGAAAATAGGCTCAAATACCTTGTCTATTTATGTTATCCATTTTATAGTGCTTTATGGAAGTTTTACGGGTTTAGGGCTTTATGGGTTTCTTCACCACCAATTGAATCCCATGACCGTGGTATTCGGTGCCTTGGCCTTTATGATACTGTGCACTTTTCTTGCCTTGCAATACGATAAGAAGGAAGAATCGATTAAAGGTGCTATTCGATTCGGCTTTCGTTATCTTAGAATCAGGGGACATCTCATACTGAAGACACTAAATCCAGTTTTAAAAGCCCTAGGCTTTCGTATTAAAATGATACTCGTCCGATTATTTGCCCTAAGCAAGTAATTTATTATTGAACACCATTTTCGGGCGTGTATATGCCAAAATACCATTGACAGGTCCTTCCCCAAAAATGTAGTCTTCCCTTACGCTTTTTTGAAAGCAATCCTGCCATCAATCAGAATCAAGATGGTTAAACAGATATGATTTTCGAACGACGATATCAGCCGCTATCTTAAATGTTAGTTAAAGCGATTAGTGACGTACAAATTTTACGACCAAGGCTTAAAATCGGGTTATGTTATTTCATTTTAAGACCAAAAGTTTCATGTTTTTATTGGCCTATGTGGCCGTAGCAACATCGTACTATTTTAGCGGAAAAACGACGGACAGCGAGGGCGAGGAACTTAACTATGACATGGTTTCCCCTACAGACTATTTTCTGACCCTCTTTGAGCAACCAGATTCGAATAAAGCAGACAAGGCCTACAGCTATATTGACCAAAACTGGAAGGACACTTATCAAATTTTGCTGATCGAGACGGCCTATTTTTCACAAAATTCCAAAAATGCGCTTAAGTTGGTCGACCTGTTGGAAAAGAAGACCGATCAAAACTTTGGTCTTGATTTTGACAAGTGGTTTCAATGGTATTGGAACAAATCCTTTGATTATGATGAGGACTACTATAATTTTAAGGCAAAATTGCACAAACGGATTGATTCGCGGTTTGAGAAATATTTCTTGAATCGCTCAGAACAATCGAAAATCAGATTGGACGAGGTACGGTGGGGCGGCGTGCTACAAGATGGTATACCTCCCTTGCGCAACCCGAGAATGTTATCTTCTGATAAAGCGAATTATTTGAGGGATGGTGCTACGGTATTCGGTATCGAAGTGAATGGAGAGGCCCGAGCCTATCCGAAACAAATATTGGCGTGGCATGAGCTCTTCACGGATACCGTTGGAGGTGAAAACGTAGCCGGGGTATACTGCACTTTATGCGGAACCGTAATTTTATACAAATCGGATTTCAAGGGCGTAAAGCACCAATTGGGTACGAGTGGTTTTTTATACCGCTCAAACAAACTCATGTACGATCGAGCAACACAATCACTTTGGAGCACTCTCGAGGGAGAACCCGTTATAGGGCCGCTGGTCGGAAAGGGCATAAAATTGGAGTATTTAAGCGTAGTCACCACAACCTGGGGGGAATGGAAAAAAAGACACCCTGATACAAAAGTACTATCGATGCAAACAGGGCACCGAAGGGACTATCGTGAAGGGGTAGCCTACCAAGAATATTTTGCGACCGACGACCTCATGTTTACCGTACCCATTATTGACAAAAGACTGAACAATAAAGATGAGGTGCTTGCCATTAGATCACCCAAATTCCCTGAAAAGAACTTAGCCATAAGCAGTGATTTTTTACGAAAGAACCCTGTTTATAAAAACCAACTCGGAGACATCCACTTTACCGTTTTTACGGATGACTCTGGGGCACATCGCGTTTTTAAAACAAAAGAAAATGCCTTTAAAACCTATGATGGCCAAAGTACGACAGTTGATGACAATGGTGTCACTTGGACGATCGAAGAATCTAAAATGGTCTCCACTACCGGTGAGGTGTTTGAACGTCTTGAAACCTTCAATGCATTCTGGTTCGGTTATCAGGCCGCATTTCCAGATGTTACGCTAATAAAATAAAGGGGTTCTTTGACTTTAAAGATGGATTGCTTATTGCCCTTCCACAGAAATCTCACCATCAAGTAATAATTGCTCGACAATAGGTCTCATCGAGAAAAAGGTTTGTCCTGAATTGATTTTAGGATGGTACCAAGTTTGTACAATGGCCCGATCAAAATCGGAGAGTATATTATTGGGAGAACCAGAACACATAAAGCTACGTATCATTCCATCGTTGATACCACAGGTATTGTCCGTAGCATGGTGAAAGCCAAGTACGTGCCCCAATTCATGTTTGAATAAACCACCACCATCATTTTCTACCCAGATACGTCCTGAGGTAATTTCACCATCTTCTTCTGCGAAATGAAAAGCCAACCCGCTTTTACCCTCGGTATTGATATCTGGCCATATCGTCTTGACCGCTTCACTACTGCCCAAGAACAAATGTACGTTGGCACTTTCAAGTTCAGGTACCACCTGAATTGAGGTTCCGTCGGTTATGAGCAAATTGAATTCATCAATTGACCGCTCTACCAGACTACGATAGGCTTGATCGATACTACCATCTAAAAAGATCTTGACTTCACTTTTCCACTTTCTACTAAATGTGATACCGACGCTATTCACCGCTAGTCTAAAGGCAACATGTTCAAACTCATCTAAAAATTCAAGCTGTAAGGGCGTCAATTCAGTTTCGCTGATACCTTCAGGTTCTTCAGGGGAATTTGAACCCGTTGAACAAGAGAGGAAAACAACCAAAACAAAAAAAACGACCTTTCTGAACATGATATTACTTAGTTAAATATGCAGTGCCCTATCTCCAGTAGCCGCCAACGCCGCCTCTTTGACCGCTTCGGCATATGTCGGATGTGCATGGCTCATACGCGCCATATCCTCAGCTGAGGCCCTAAATTCCATAGCCGTCACCGCTTCTGTTATCAAGTCGGCACAACGTGCACCGATCATATGTACCCCCAAAACCTCATCGGTATTTTTATCAGCCAATATTTTTACGAATCCATCAATATCCATACTGGCACGGGCCCTACCCAAAGCCCGCATTGGAAATTGTCCAACTTTATATTCAACACCTGCTTCTTTCAGTTCTTCTTCCGTTTTACCGACGGCCGCTACTTCGGGCCAAGTATACACCACGCCAGGGATGAGATTGTAGTCGATATGCGGTTTTTGGCCCGCCAAGATTTCGGCAACCATTGTTCCCTCCTCTTCCGCTTTATGGGCCAACATGGCACCTTTGACCACGTCGCCTATGGCATAAATATTAGAAACATTGGTTTGAAGATGATCATTGACGGCTATCCTGCCGCGTTCATCCATTTTTACCCCTGCTGCTTCGACGTTTAGACCGTCAGTATATGGCCTTCGACCTACAGAAACTAAACAATAGTCCCCTACAAACTCAACTTCTTCGCCTTTTTTGTTATCCGCTTTTACAATGACTTGGTCATCCTTTCGTTCGACTGATTTTACCTTGTGGGAAAGCTGAAACTTCACTTTTTGTTTTTTCAACACCTTCATCAGCTCTTTTGAAAGTGCTCCATCCATACCGGGAATTATACGGTCCATATACTCCACAACCGTGACGTCTGCCCCTAAACGTTTGTAGACCTGCCCCAGTTCCAATCCGATAACCCCTCCACCGATGATAATCATATGTTTGGGGATTTCTTTGAGTTCGAGTGCCTCTGTAGAGGTTATCACCCGTTCTTTATCTAAGGTGATAAAGGGTAAAGAAGAAGGTTTTGAGCCTGTAGCTATAATGGTATGCTTAGCTTCTATGGTCTCCGTTTTCCCGTCTTCCTTCGCGATATTGATATGTGTGGCATCTTTAAAGCTACCTAAGCCATGAAAGACGTCTATGTCGTTCTTATTCATTAAAAAATCAATCCCCTTGGTGGTTTGATCGACAACGGCCTGCTTGCGTCCAATCATTTTTTCAAGATTGACCTTCACCTCTCCGGGAATCTCAATACCATGCTCTTCAAAATGTTTAACGGCATCCTCATAATGGTGTGAGGAATCCAACAATGCTTTTGAGGGAATGCAGCCGACATTCAAACAAGTACCTCCAAGGGTATCGTATTTTTCAATTATTGCCGTTTTCATTCCCAATTGTGCACATCGTATCGCAGCAACATATCCACCAGGTCCAGACCCGATAACAGCTACATCATATTGACTCATATTCGTGGTTTAAAAAGTGATTGTACTTGCGTTTGTCGCAAGGCTATAAAAATGACTACAAAAGTACGAATGTTTTCCATAAAATGGTTTTGCTCAAAATGGTGCCAAGGGAAATTTTGAAGCGGTATAATTCCCCGCCCATAACCCTAAAATGAGCGCCGCATTCATTGCGGAATCCATGACCATTTCTTGGTAGCCATAACCACAGGTCATCACAAATGAAATCTTACCTAAAACAAAAATCGATAATATCAAATGGGGCATATGGTGCCTTCGTAGCACAATGATGGAAGCCATAAATCCCGCTACAAGTGCTGAAGTAAATAAAGTCAATGTAAGTAACAGATGTTCCATTATAGTAGAAGAACATATGCTTGAACCTTTGAACAAAATGTCTTTCGTGATCGTCGTGAAAATAAATAATGAAAAACCACCTATTATCGTGGCCGCGCTGGTCAGCAGCAATCGATTGTGTGAGGTCATGATTTTAGAAACGTTTTTTGATTACCATGAATGTAAAGACATTTCACGATAACCTCATGTCGTTTAACTTGACGTTAGGTTAAAATTTAAATAAAAACGGCTGTGGATTTCTTAACGGAATTGATTATAAATGAACTTTGGGTACTGCCTATTTGATCTATTGCGGTCAATTTGTTCACCATGAATTCACGATAGGCTTCCATATCGGACACATTCAAGGTGAGTATATAGTCGTAATCACCGCTGATATGATGACATTCCGAAATCTCTTCCAATTGTAATATTTGGCGTTCAAAGCGCAAGATGTTCTCTTTGGTGTGCTGTAACAACTTTACTTGGCATAGAACGGTGAAATCACGATCTATTTTCTTTTTATCGACCAAGGCTACATATTTCGTAATGACTCCCTCTCTTTCCAATCGTTTGATTCGTTCGTAAATAGCCGTGGTTGAAAGGTTTAACGAAGTGGCGTACTCCTTTGTAGTTTTTTTACAATCCGCTTGTAAAAGGGAAAGTAAGGCCTTATCGATTTTATCAAGTACCATGGCGAAACAAATTCAGGATTTCTGTAAAAATAAGAAGATATTAGAATTAAATTCATCTATTTAAACTATTTATGGTTTTAAATACTATATCTATCGATTTGTATTGATTTTAGCTCTATACCATGCTATTTTTACCATAAATTTCAAACTGATGGAGCATAAATCCGCTGATAAAATTCAAGACCTGCAATATTTTGGTGAATTTGGGGGGGTCAATCCCTCTATTTCCGATTCTTCTACCTACACCTTCTTATCGGCCAAAACCATGTTTGACACTTTTGAAGGCAATACCGAGGGCTGTTATCTTTATAGCCGGCATTCGTCACCTTCGAACCTGTATTTAGGTGAGGCCATGGCCGCCCTAGAAGGTACTGAGAGTGCCAATGTCTATGCTAGTGGTATGGGGGCTATAAGTTCTGTGGTCATGCAACTTTGTGATACGGGCGATCATATCATTAGCAGTCGAACAATATATGGCGGCACTTATGCTTTTATGAAAAACTTTATAAAGAAATTCAACATCAAAACGTCGTTTTTAGATATTACGAATCTTGAATTGATTGAGAAAAGTATTACCCCAAAAACCAAAATGATTTATTGCGAGGCCGTTAGCAATCCTTTACTAGAAGTTGCCGATCTACCATCGCTCTCAAAAATTGCCAAAAAACACAACATTCCGTTAGTGGTCGATAATACGTTTTCCCCATTAAGCATCAGTGCCGCCAAATTAGGAGCTGATATTGTCATCCATAGCCTTACCAAGTTTATTAACGGTACCAGTGATTGTGTGGCGGGCGCAGTATGTGCTTCTTCTGACTTTTGCCTATCCCTAAAAGATGTCAATGATGGTGCTGCAATGCTTTTTGGCAGTACTTTGGATAGCCTTCGGGCCGCCTCCATTTTAAAAAACCTGAGGACACTTCATATTAGAATAAAAAAACATAGTGAAAACACCCTGTATCTTGCCACCCAATTTGAAAAAAATGGTTTGAAGACCGTCTATCCGGGTCTTAAATCACATTCCGGACACGAGTGCTTTAAAAAGCAGATGACCTCAGAATATGGCTTTGGGGGCCTCATGACCTTGGATGTTGGCAGTTTGGACAAAGCAAATGCCCTTATGGAAATGATGCAAAAAGAAAATCTTGGGTATCTGGCAGTAAGCCTTGGCTTTTACAAAACCCTATTTAGTGCCCCTGGCACTTCGACTTCTTCTGAAATTCCGGAAGGGGAACAAAAAGAAATGGGGCTTTCCGATGGGTTGATACGCTTTTCAATAGGTTTGGACAATGACATCCATAAGACCTATTTGACCATGAAAAGATGTATGGAAAAACTGGGTATCCTCAAAAATGATGCTGTTTTCGTATCGTAGTCAAAACATCAGGTTTGGAGAACAAAGGTCAAAATCGTAATATTACCTGAACCAAACCCAAGATGGATGTCTGACAAACCAAATAAAGCAAAATACCGCGAAAACGAGCAAATTATAGACAACAAAGAATTGAATATTTGGGAAGCCCTGATTCCCGTGTTCGTTTTAGTAGCCATGCTGGCTTACAATGTCTACGTTTTTGGTGACGACGCCTTAAGCGGGTCCAATCAGTTCATTCTTTTGATGGGGGGTGCCGTTGCGGCCATTGTAGGTTTCTTCAATAAGGTTTCGTACAAACAAATGATTGCCGAGGTCAGTGAGAATGTACGCTCAACAACCGGCGCTTTATTGATTTTACTTATGGTCGGGGCATTATCGGGTAGTTGGCTGGTCAGTGGTATCATTCCTGCAATGATTTACTATGGGCTGCAAATTTTAAATCCCACCATATTTTTAGCGGCCTGTGTCATCATCTGTGCCATCATATCCATAGCTACCGGCAGTAGTTGGACTACGGCGGCCACAGTTGGCATTGCACTTGTTGGAATTGGTGAGGCTTTGGGTATTTCTTTGGGAATGACTGCGGGCGCGGTTCTTTCTGGAGCGTATTTTGGTGATAAACTTTCGCCACTGAGCGATACCACCAATTTAGCTCCCGCAATGGCCGGTGGTGAGCTTTTCTCCCATATCAAATACATGACGTTGACCACGGTGCCCACTATAAGTATAACCTTGGTAGTCTTTATCATTCTTGGTTTTACGATTGATACCTCGGGGGTTGCGGATACTGACGCGATCTTGAGTACGATAGACGCTACTTTTAACATCAATGGATGGCTCTTTTTGGTGCCGGCAGCGGTAATTTTTATGATTGTGAAAAAGGCCCCACCATTACTTGCTTTATTGATCGGTACGTTGTTAGGTAGCCTATTTGCATTGATTTTTCAACCGGATATCGTCACCAATCTAGGAGGGGGAAACACGCTGGATTTTGAGTCGAGCTATAAAGGCATACTCAATGCGATTACTGTGGATACGGCCATTGAAACCAGTAACCCTGCCCTGAACGATTTATTTTCATCTGGAGGGATGAAAGGAATGTTGGGCACTATCTGGCTAATTGTCTGTGCCATGGTCTTTGGTGGTATCATGGATGGTATCGGTGCTTTGGCCCGTATTACAAAATCACTGCTAAATATGGTCACTTCCGACACTGGCCTTTTTGCAAGTACCGGATTGAGCTGTATTGTGTTGAATGGAACCGCCTCAGACCAATATCTCGCTTTAGTAGTACCCGGAAAAATGTTTTCAAAAGCTTATGAAGAACGGGGTTTGGCGCCAGAAAACCTGAGTAGGACATTGGAAGATACCGGTACGGTCACTTCCGTACTTGTACCATGGAACACCTGTGGGGCCTATCACAGTAGTGTACTTGGGGTTGCCGTAGGCGAATACTTCATCTATGCCATTTTCAGCTGGTTAAGTCCAATAATGACGATGCTGTTCGCTGCTTTTAAAATCAAGATCAAGCGATTGGCAACAACTGTAAAAGCTTGAAATTTTAAGATAACCTATTGGTTTTCGAAGTTGGGTTTCATAACTTCACGGCAAATTAAAAAACAACGGACATGGCATCAATAACCTTGGGTGGAACCCCTGTTACAACTGTAGGGGAATTACCGGAAATAGCAACAAAAGCACCAAATTTCAAATTGACCAAAGTAGACCTTTCCGAGGTCGGTCTGTCAGATTATAGCGGACATAAAGTGGTCATGAATATTTTTCCGAGTGTTGATACGGGCACTTGCGCGAAATCAGTACGCCAGTTCAATGAAGAAGCGGCTAAGTTAGAAGATGCAAAAGTACTTTGCATTTCTAGGGATTTACCTTTTGCACAACAACGCTTTTGTGGTGCCGAGGGCATTGAGAACGTTGAAATGTTGTCTGACTTCAAAACCGGGGAATTTGGTAAGGCCTATGGTCTTGAATTCGCTAGCGGGGGTTTTGCCGGTCTTCACTCTCGATGCATTGTGGTCTTAGATGGCGAAGGTAAGGTATGTTATACGGAACAGGTTAAGGAAACTGCTGATGAACCCAATTACAAGGCCGCACTTGAAGCGTTGATGAATGCCTAAGGAATCTTTTCTCGTAAACAGGATCAAAAGTATAGGCTTTGCTTTTAAGGGTCTTTTTCTTCTTATTCGTACAGAGGCCAGTATTAAAATCCAATTTGTGATTGCAGTAGTGATGACCGCCTTAGGGTGTTACTTTGGCTTATCGACCACGGAGTGGATCTTGCAATGTTTGGCGATTGGCCTGGTCATGGGTATTGAAGGTCTCAATACCGCGGTTGAAAAGACCGCTGATTTCGTGCATCCTGAATTTGATGAAAAAATAGGCTTCATAAAAGACATTTCCGCCGGTGCCGTAATGATCGTATCCATCATGGCAACTATCGCAGGGCTCTTGATCTATATTCCCAAAATCATTTAGCAAGGCACAACCGTACATTAGCATTGTAAATTTGTAAATTAGCCCCTTATCCCATCGTTACATGGCGAAGAAACGAAGAAAGTCAAAACCTACAACCACTAAAAAGCTTAAGTCTTTTCAGTTATCGAAGAAAAACCAGGTGATTCTCGGTAGCTTATTGATCGTTATTAGTATTGCCCTTTTCTTTTCGTTCATTTCATACTATTTCACTTGGCAGGAAGATCAAAGCCTTCTAACTGAATTCAGGGATAGAAATGCGGAAGCGTCCAATTTATTGAACAAGTTTGGGGCCGCAGTAAGTCATTTTTTCATGTACCAGGGATTTGGTTTGGCCTCTTTTGTGTTTCCCGTGCTATTGGCGATTACCGGACTTTACCTTTTTCTCGGCTTGGATGGAAAACAGCTATGGGGCAAATGGATCTGGGGTATGGTGGCTATTATTTGGATCTCTACCACTTTGGGCTTCCTTGCTATAGAACAACCATTGTTGGGAGGTTTGATTGGCTACGAGGTGAATGATTTTTTACGTGACTATGTTGGGGCTATCGGAATATTTTTGATATTACTATTTGCGCTAATCGTCATTTTAGTCCGCCTTTTCAATTTTTCACCTGAAGCCATAGGAAACTATTTTAGGGAAAAAAAGGGTGCCCTCTCTAAAGAATTTCAGCCGGCTGCTACCTCAAACAAAGAGATTGAACCGGATATGGATACCGAAGTGATCCTACAACCGGAACCTGAAGTTAAAATTGACACCTATACCCACAAAAAGGATATCCCCCCCTTACAAAATGAGGCCGGACTTGATGTGAACCTCCCTGAAGAAGAGCCGGCAATTGATTTAGAAGTTAGTAAGGTTACAGAAGAAAAAGAGGAAAAAGATATCAAAGCTGAAGAACTGGTAAAGGATTTTGGGGAATTCGACCCTAAATTAGAACTGGGGAATTATCGCTTTCCAACCTTGGATTTATTAGACCAACATGGTGTCACCGGCGGAATCACCATTAACCAAGAGGAACTTGAGGAAAACAAGAATAGGATCGTAAATACCCTAAAGAACTATAAAATAGGTATTGCCCAGATAAAGGCGACTATTGGACCCACCGTGACCTTATATGAAATAGTTCCGGAAGCGGGAATACGAATCTCAAAAATCAAGAACTTAGAAGACGACATTGCGCTCTCTCTAGCGGCATTGGGTATTCGAATCATTGCCCCCATACCGGGCAAGGGAACCATTGGTATTGAAGTGCCGAACAAAAATGCGACCATCGTATCAATGCGTTCGGTCATTGCCTCGAAAAAGTTTCAAAATGCCGAAATGCAACTGCCTATAGCCTTTGGCAAGACCATTAGCAATGAGACTTTTGTCGTTGACCTCGCCAAAATGCCACACCTTTTAATGGCAGGTGCCACAGGGCAGGGAAAATCCGTTGGCCTCAATGCCGTCATTACTTCACTACTCTACAAAAAACATCCTGCGGAGATTAAATTTGTATTGGTTGACCCAAAAAAGGTGGAATTGACACTTTTCAATAAAATTGAGCGTCATTATTTGGCCAAACTTCCTGATTCTGAAGAAGCTATCATTACAGACAACACCAAGGTTATCAACACGCTGAATTCCCTATGTATCGAAATGGATAATCGTTATGAACTGTTGAAATTGGCATTGGTGCGAAATATCAAAGAATACAACACCAAATTCAAGGCCCGCAAATTGAACCCCAATGATGGGCATAAGTTTTTGCCTTACATCATTTTGGTGGTTGACGAATTTGCCGATTTGATCATGACCGCTGGCAAAGAGGTGGAAGCTCCCATTGCTCGATTGGCCCAGTTGGCAAGGGCCATTGGCATTCATTTGATCATTGCAACGCAAAGACCGTCGGTAAATGTAATTACCGGTATTATCAAGGCAAACTTTCCTGCACGTATCGCCTTTAGGGTTACCTCAAAAATCGATTCCCGTACCATTTTAGATGCCCAAGGTGCGGATCAACTTATCGGTAGGGGTGATATGTTGTACACCCAGGGCAACGATGTGACACGTATACAGTGTGCCTTTGTCGATACTCCTGAAGTAGCCAAGATCACTGAGTATATTGGTTCTCAAAGGGCCTACCCCAGTGCCCATGAACTACCCGAGTACGTAGGGGAAGATTCTGGCACGAGTCTTGATTATGATATCGCCGATAGGGATAAAATGTTTAGGGAAGCTGCAGAAGTCATTGTTATTGCACAGCAGGGTTCCGCATCGCTGATTCAGCGAAAGCTAAAATTGGGGTACAATAGGGCCGGACGCATCATAGATCAATTGGAAGCTGCCGGTATTGTCGGTCCCTTTGAAGGAAGCAAAGCAAGACAGGTACTGGTTCCTGATATATTTGCCCTAGAACAATTATTACAAAACGAGACAAAATAAAAACGAAATCATGTTTAAAAAAACACTATTCTTAATTGCACTAATTGCTTTTGGTTTCACCGTTACCGCTCAAAATTCGCAAAAAGCGAAGGCCTTACTTGATGAGGTATACAATAAGGTTGTTGGTTATGACAATATCCAAATCGAATTTCGATATACACTTGAAAATACCGAGGCCAACACCAAAAGTGAAACACAAGGCAAAGCCAACCTGTCCGGTGATAAGTATTTAGTTGATTTGTTCGGGGCGAAACAGTTGTTTGATGGTTCTAAGGTCTATACCATCGTTCCTGATAACGAAGAAGTAACTATTGAAGAACCCACCGAAGGTGAAAATACGGTCACGCCTTCAAAAATGTTGACATTTTATCGAGAAGGCCATATCTATGCTTGGGATATTCTTCAAAATGTTCAGGGCAGAAAAATACAGTTTGTCAAATTGACACCCATCGATACCAATTCTGAAATCAAGGAGATTTTATTAGGTATTGATGCCGAAACCAAACATATACAGCGATTGATTGAGACAGGTATGAACGGCACCAAGACGACGATTACCGTTAATTCTTTCAAAACCAATCAGCCCCTATCAAAAAGCTTGTTTACTTTTGATGAGGCCAAATATAAAAATGACGGCTACTATATCATAAGAAATTAATGTCTTGAAATTACTTGACCGCTATATTTTAACGCGTTTTCTTTATAATTTTTTCAGTTCGTTTGTAATATTGATGGTTATCTTTATTTTTCAAACGGTTTGGCTGTTTATCGATGATTTGGCCGGTCGCGACCTTGATATTATTATCATCGGTAAGTTTTTATTTTACCTCATGCCCAATCTTACCGAAAAGGTACTCCCGCTGACCGTATTGCTCTCGTCTATCTTGACCTTTGGCTCATTTGCTGAAAACTATGAGTTCGCGGCTATGAAGGCTTCTGGGGTTTCCTTACAAAGGGCGATGCGTAGTTTAATCATTTTTGTCATACTATTGGGTGGGGTAACCTTCTTTTTTGCCAATAATGTCATTCCACGTTCTGAGCAGAAAATCTTCAACATGCGCAGAAATATTGCTAAGGTGAAACCAGCTGCAGTAATTGTCGAAGGGGTTTTCAGTGACATCGAAGGTACCGATATGAATATTAAGGTGTCGAAAAAATCAGGGGAAAAAGATCGTTTTCTTGATGATGTCATCATTCATCAAAAATCAAGGACAAAAACGAACACCACGGTAATCAAGGCCAAGAAGGGGGAGCTTGTAAGTGAAGAATCGTCAGATATTATTCAACTTGTATTGAACGATGGCAATTACTATCAAGAAATGCAACCAAAATCTGCCACGGATAAAAAAAAGCATCCGTTCAGTAAAGCACAGTTTGAGGTGTACATTAAAAATATCGATATCTCATCCTTAAACGACCAAGACATTGAAAAAGAATCGGATATTACCACCGATAAAATGAAGAATGTCGTTCGATTGAATAATGATATCGACTCCTTGAAATTGAATAACCTAAAACAGGTTCGGGCATTCTCAAAAAACATTTCAGCGCGTATGGGCGCGTTCCCTTTTAAAGATACTACCAAAGCTGCACAAATTCAAAAGTTAAAACAGACGACAACGGCCAAGATAGACTCTACATTCGATAAAAGTGACATCGTAACGTTGCTTCCAAAATGGCAAAGGGCGCAACTCTTTGAAAATGCAAAAAACAATGTAAGCAATATCTTAAATACCGTTACTGGTAAAAAGCTTGAACTGAACAAACGCTACGAGGTCTACAATCGGCATATTCTTTCTTTACATAAAAAGTTCGCATTGGCCTTCTCTTGTATTATTTTGTTTTTCGTGGGTGCCCCATTGGGTGCCATCATTCGAAAAGGTGGTTTAGGGCTACCAATGGTTATCGCCATTGTTTTATTTTTGACCTATTATTTTATTGGCGTCTTTGCGGATAACTCAGCAAAAAAAGGCGCCATTCATCCAATTTTTGGAGCTTGGCTATCTACGCTGATCATGCTACCCTTGGGCGTCTCATTGACAAAAAGAGCTACGGCGGATAGGGGATTAATGAGTTTCGCCAACGTTTTTGATAAGATTACCAAGGTATTCAAAAAGAAAAAAGAAAAAACATCCAATGGCTGAGAACACCACGCTTGAATTTAAGCTTAACACCATTGCAGAAGCTATAGCTGATATTCGTAACGGAAAGGTTATTATTGTCGTAGATGATGAGAATCGGGAGAATGAAGGTGATTTTTTGGCCGCAGCTGAATTAGTTACACCTGAAACCATCAATTTTATGGCTACCCACGGTCGCGGATTAATTTGCGCACCACTCACTGAGGGACGTTGTGAAGGGCTAGGGTTGCATAAAATGGTATCACATAATACGGACCCTTTAGAAACCGCCTTTACCGTTTCGGTCGATTTGAGGGGCAATGGGGTGACCACGGGCATATCGGCCTCCGATAGGGCAAAAACGGTTGTGGCGCTTACCGATGATGCTACTAAACCCCACGAATTGGCCAGACCCGGACACATTTTTCCTTTGATCGCAAAAGAAGGTGGTGTGCTTAGAAGAACAGGGCATACAGAAGCTGCCATTGATTTTGCGCGGTTGGCCGGACTTAAACCGGCTGGGGTAATCGTCGAGATCATGAATGAAGATGGTAGCATGGCGCGATTACCACAATTAGTGGAAGTCGCTAAAAAGTTTGACCTAAAGATTGTTTCCATCGAAGATCTTATTGCGTATCGTATGGAGCATGACAGCCTGATTGAGAAAAAGGAGGATTTTACGATTCAAACCCGGTTTGGCGAGTTTCGATTGCGTGCCTATAAGCAAACCACTAACGACCAGGTGCACATCGCCCTGACCAAGGGGGATTGGAAAAAAGATGAGCTCGTACTTACCCGAATTAACTCCACCTTGGTAAACAATGATATTCTCGGTACGCTAACCAATAATCCTGACAGTAAATTGAACGAAATGTTCAAGGCTATCAATGCCGCCGATAAAGGAGCTTTCGTATTTATCAATCAAGAACCAGAGACCATGAACCTTTTGGGAAGGCTAAAAGAGCTCAAAGGCCTTCAACGTGACGGTATTCTAAAAGCGCCGAAAATAGATATGGATGCGAAGGATTTTGGTGTAGGTGCCCAAATTTTACATGACCTCAATATTTCTAAAATTCGTCTGCTGACAAATTCAGAACAAACCAAGCGCGTCGGTATTGTTGGCTATGGATTGGAAATCGTGGAGTACGTGACCTATTAAACGCTTTATAAGTATATTTTTCAAGGCTCCTAGCCCAACTAAATTGTTTCCATCACTGGTCTTCTTTAAGCCATGCCAATAGTTTGTTTACTTTTTGTAATCTGGGCAGAAATTCCCTTTTTGTGACCCATTTGTTCATTACATAAGCAACTATTCCGACGAGGATAAAAATGGAAAACTGAACCCAAACCATCTTAGTACTTGCTATTTCAGACCAAGATTTGTTCCATAGGTTCAGCTTGCCAATCATAACCAGGGTCACTGCGCTAAAGCAAGGAAAAATGGTCAATACCATAAATCTGTTGGACAAGCGTATATGATTTTTGAGGTATTGCTTATGTTGTTTCAGATAGTCAAGATATGAGCTCGCTTCATTAGGTTTTGTCCTTTTAAGCCTAATAACGATGTAAATCAAAAACACGCACCAAACCATAAGCAAAATCACGCCTACTTTAGCCAAGACACTAGGTAGCCTGAAAGCAACATAGAGCAAAATAAAAAGCATACCTATCGCTGTACCTATTGTTCCAAAATCCCAATTTCTCGAAATCTTGTCAAACCTACCCAGACTAGACTGTACCTCTAACAGCAACTTGGATTTCTCAAATTTTATTTGCTCATGCCTCGGTGAGGATTGCCAAATTTGAATCAATTCATTTTCAATCATAGCTTAGCATTTATACAATTCAACAACTTCGTTTTTATCCTTTTCACCTTCACTGCAATGGTATTTTCTTTTAGTCCCGTTATGTTGGCAATTTCCCGGTAGGGTAAGCTTTCGAGATATAGGGTAATTACAGCCTTATCGGCATTATTCAGGTTCCGTACGCAGTTTCGTAGCAACAGCAATCTTACTTCGTCTGGTCTATTCGGGTTTTCAGTATCAATTTGTTCAATCTCAACACTTTTCAATCGTGAAAACCGCTTTCTTTCGCGTTGTAAGTTGGCACGATGTCTCAGACACACATTAAGGGTGATTCGATACATCCACGTCGCTAGGCTTGAATTTGCCTTGAAATTGGGCAAAGCCCTCCAAACATTTACCAAAACCTCTTGAAAAAGGTCTTTGGCATCATCAGGATCTTTCGCATAAGAAGAACAGATACGAAGTAGCTTATCTTGTGAAGTTTCCAGAGCATCCAAAAAAGTACTTTTTAAATCTTTGTCCATAAAGATTACCGTCTTTACTTATTTAGTTACCGACAGTTATAAATTATGACAAAAATCTTTGGTTTTTTTGGGGAACTATGGATTTACTATTTGACGGATAATCCCCGCCATTTTTGCTGCCCTCTCATGAACTTCCTTTTCCGTCCAACCAAGTTTCACCAAGCATGAAATGCTTCGACCCATCCAATGGTCAGACTTAGAAAAATCTTCCTGGGTATAATCAGGAATTCCTTCCAAAACATCTTTCGGTAACCGACCAAGGGATTTTTGTTGAAAGAGGTGCCCCCATTTTCGGTAATAGTGCCAGTTGTTATCAAACCAATAAAAACAAGCATCAATTTGCGATTCCCCTAAAGCCTTGTGGACTTTTTGAGTGAGCTCTTCGGTAGGAAGAAAGAAGTTTAAAAAAGAATAATTCTCAACGCCTCCATCGGGTACGCGCCTAAAGGTAATTTCAGGAATATCGGAAAGTGCCTTACGTAAAATGGTATAATGTTTCTCTTGCAGGGCAATGAACTCATCCAATCGATTTATTTGAGCACAACCTACGGCCGCATTCAACTCTGAAATGCGAAAATTGTACCCCAAAAAGGGATGGGTCTCCGCACCCCTATCATTTCCAACATGGTCATGACCATGATCTGAATAATGGTCTGCATTCTTATAATAGGTTTCGGTATTGGTTATAATTGCGCCACCCTCACCACAGGTAATGGTTTTTACATAATCGAAAGAAAAACACCCCATGTCCCCGATACTACCCAAAGGCTTTCCGTTGTAGCTGCCCCCTATTGCCTGACAGGCATCTTCTAACAATAGCAATTGATTTTCTTCACAAATTGTCTTTAAAGCCCCCATGTTTGCCATAGAACCACACATATGGACCGGCATAACGACCTTGGTCTTTGAAGTAATTGCTTTTTTGACCGCATCGGGATCCAAGGTTAGGGTGTCATCAATATCGACGAGAATAGGAATCGCACCAACCGCTAAAATAGACTCAAAAGTAGCTACAAAAGTGAAGGTAGGCATGATGACCTCATCTCCTGCCCCTACTCCGGCACTGACCAATGCTACGGTCAATGCCGAGGTTCCGCTGCTGACCAATTGCGCATATTTGGTCTGCATACGAGCGGCCAAAGCCTTTTCTAGTTCTTTGGCTTTCCAATGTCCGTTGCGCATACCGTCAAAACCATAGCGCATTAATACCCCATTATCCAACACATCTTGCACTTGCGCTTTTTCTTGACTTCCAAATAATTCAAATCCTGGCATACTGGTTTATGGTTTATGGTTTATGGTTTATGGTTTATGGTTTATGGTTTATGGTTTATGGTTTATGGTTTATGGTTTA